>CAVUND010000026.1:0-154227 GCA_963742745.1 uncultured Actinomycetes bacterium | reverse complement strand
CGCGCCGTCGAGGGGGCCGATCAGGCGCGAGTGGACGTACAGCGAGATCTCCTGCGCGGACAACTGCTGCAGCGCCTCGGCGCCCGTCGCGTGCGGGTCGTACGACGTGCGGACGAGCGTGCCGGCCGACAGCACCAGCTCCAGCGGCCGCACGACGAAGTACAGGAGCATCGTCAGCGCGATCACGCCGAGCGGGGCCAGCAGCGCGTCGTTGCGGACCGCCCAGACGACCGTCCCGGCCGCCATCGCGCCGAGCGTCGCGATCAGCAGCAGGGCGAGCGTCACCGCGTCGCCACGCTAGGCCGGGCTGACGGTGAGCGCGGAGCGGCGCAGGTTTGGTGGGCGGCGCGCGCTCCATCCTCCACTTCCCGCGCATCGGCCTCGTCGCCACGCCGTCCGCTCGGTAGATCTGCGACCGAGTGCCACCCTCCCCAGAGCCGGTTGCCGAACCCGCCCACCGCGTGCTCGCAGTGCCGTGGCGCCTGGACCACGGCCGCACGGACGTGTGCATCCTGGCCGGTTCGTCGCTGACGCTCCTCGGCCGTGCCGGCTCGAAGTTCGCGGTGGCGGTCTTCCTCGTCGTCGCGGCGCGGTTGCTGTCCAAAGCCGAGTACGGCGTCTACTCCTATGTGCTCGTGCTCGCCGGCACGTTCGCGCTGATGGCCGATCCGCAGGTCACGGTGCTCGCCGGCCGCGACGTCTCCGCCGGCCGCCGCGACGTCGCCACCGGCTACTGGGCCGCTCTGCCGGTCGTGCTTGGCAGCGGCGCGATCGCGGGGCTGGCGATGCTCGCCTTTGGGCTGCTCGTGGCCGGGCCCGGCGCCGGGACCGGCGCGCTCGCGATCGCGGCGCTGTGGATCGTCTTCAACCGCCTGGCGAGCCTGGGACTCGACATGCTGCGGGCGATCGGCCGCCTCGGAACCGAGGCGGCGATCGAGCTCGGCGGCACCGTCCTGCTCGTCCTCGCCGCCACGACGGCCGCTGTCGCCGGGCTTGGTGTCAGCGGCGTGCTGGCGGTCTTCGCGATCCACGCACTCGCGGTCACGGTCGTCTGTCGCATCGCGCTGGGCACGGGCATGCGGCGGGTCGCGGCGCCGCCCGGCTACCGGATGGCGCTCGTGCGCAGCGCGCTGCGGCTCGGGCTCGCCGCGGCGGCGATCGCGCTGGCGACGCGCGGCCCGCTGCTGGCGCTCGGCATCGCGGGGTCCGCCGTCGCGGTGGCGACGCTGTCGGCGGGCCTGCGCTTCGCGGACACGGCGTACCTGCTCGCGATCACGGCGGGCCAGGCGCTGCTGCCGAGCATGGCCGCCGTGCGCCGCAGCGACCCGCGGCGGGCGCGCCGGCTGGCCCGGCGCACGATCGCGCTCATGACCACAGGCGGCGCGATCGCGGCCGCCGTCAGCATCCCGTTCGGCACGGCGATCACGACGGCCGTCTTCGGCGCGCCATACGCGTCGTCGGGCCCCGTCCTCTCCGTCCTCATGCTGAGCGTGCCGTTCATGGGGATGCTGTGGATCTCGTGGTTCGGCCTGTGCGCGTACGACCGCGAGCGCGACGTGCTGCTCGTCGCCGGCGCGTGCGCGCCCGCCTGCCTCGCGGCGGCCGCGCTCGTCGTCCCGCGAGCGGGCGCGCTGGGGGCGTCGTGGGTGTACGCGGCGACCGTCTGCGCGCTGGCGCTCGGAACCTACGCGATGTTCGAGCTGCGGGCGCGAGCCACGTGATGGCGGCTGCGATCCCGCCCCGCTACGACCGGCCGCCCGTGCAGCACTTCGCGTCGGCCGTCAGCGCGCAGCTGCGGCCGGGCGTCGCGATCCTCGACATCGGCTCGGGACGGCGCCCGGCGATCGAGCCGGCGGCGCGGCCGCCCGGCTGCGTTATGCGGGCCTCGACGTCAGCCGGCGCGAGCTCGAGCTCGCGCCGGCGGGGTCGTACGACACGCACGTGACCGCGGATGTGACGACGCCGCTCGCCGAGCTCTGCGGCCGCTTCGACCTGGTCGTGAGCGTTCAGGTGCTCGAGCACGTCAGCGACACGGCGCGCGCGCTGGAGAACATGCGCGAGTACCTGCGACCGGGCGGGTCGCTCGTCGCGCTGCTGTCGGGACGCTTCAGCGCGTCCGGGATCCTCAACGCCGCGATCCCGTCGCGGCTGGGCGCGCTGCTCATGGAGCGGCTGCTGCGGCGTGATCGCGAGTCCGTGTTTCCCGCCCACTACGACCGCTGCCGCGCCGGTGCCCTGCAACGGCTGCTCGCCGGCTGGACGCGCGCCGAGGTCATCCCGATCTTCCAGGGCGCCGCGTACTTCAACTTCGCGCTGCCGCTGCGCGCGGGCTACCTCGTGTACGAGAACTGGGCGTTCGGTGGTGGGCGCGCGAACCTCGCCACGCATTACCTGCTCGTCGCCGAGCGCTGACGAGCAGGGACGGATCGAGGCGAGGCCGTGCCGTGGCGAAAACTGCGGAAAACGTCCATTCCCGCTGCCCGCGCGCGTCGTTGTGGTCTGCTCGGCCGACAGTGAGTGAGCAGCTTGGATTCGAGCAGCCGCAGGCCTCGAGGCCGCGTCGCGCAGCGCCCGCCCGGACGCGCTGGGCGACGCCGCGCGCGCCCGTACAGCGACGCGTTCCCCCGCTGCGCGATCCCGCCGCCGTCGCACCATCGCCGGCACGCGCGAGCCGGCGCTCGCTGTTTGACGGCTCGCGCTGGATCGCCCTGCGGGTCGCGACCGACGCGCTCATGCTCGCGCTCGGCTGCGCCATCGCCATCGAGCTGACCGTCGGCCGGCCCGCGCCGTGGGCGCTGGCCCTGTTTCCGGCGCTCACGCTGGTGACGCTGGATTGCGGCGGGCGCTATCGCCGCCGCATGCACGACGCGGTGCTGGACCGCACGGCGCCCGGCGCCGGCGCGATCTCCGTCGGCGCGATGGCGGTCTTCGGCCTGATGCTGGCGCTCGGCAGCGATCCGGCGGCGGTCGGGCCGCTCGTCGTGTGGACATGGGTCGTCTCGCTGCTGTGCGTGACGGCGACCGCGACGGCGCTGATCGTGCTGCAGCGTTCGCTACGCCGGCGGGGCGATGCGCAGCGCCCCGCGCTCATCATCGGCGCCGATGCCACCGCCGCGGCGCTGGCCGCTCGCCTGCGACGCCTGCCCGAGTACGGGTTGCGCCCGATCGGCTTCCTCGACGTCGCAGGGCGGCGCGTGCAGCCGCGCGACGTTCCGCCGGTGCTCGGCGACCTCGACGATCTCGAGGCGGTCGTCGCGCAGCACGGCGTGCGCGACGTCATCGTCTGCTTTCCCGCGGTGTCGCATCACGCGATGCTAGGGCTGCTCGCCCGCTGCGACGCGCTCGGGCTCGAGACGCGGCTCGTGCCGCGGCTGTCGGCGGCGGTCAACGCCCACGCTCGCCTGGAGTACCTCGGCGTACAGCCGCTGCTCAGCGTCCGCGTCGTCGATCGCGAGGGCTGGCGCTTCTTGGTCAAGCACGCGGTCGACCGTGCGGTGTCCGCGCTCGCGCTCGCGCTGCTGGCGCCGCTGCTGCTGGTGCTGACGGGGCTCGTGCGCCTGTCGTCGCCCGGACCAATCCTCTTTCGCCAGCTGCGCATCGGCCGCGACGGGCAGATCTTCGAGCTGTTGAAGTTCCGCACGATGCGCCTCGCCGACGACACCGCGACCCGCCCCGTCTATCCCGAGCTCGTGCCACGCGGCCTGGGTCCGGGCGGCATCGAGGGCGCCGATCGCCGCACGCGGGTGGGACGCGTGCTGCGCGGCACGTCGCTCGACGAGCTGCCGCAACTGGTCAACGTCCTGCGCGGCGAGATGAGCATCGTCGGCCCGCGTCCGGAGCGTCCCGAGTTCGCCGAGCTGTTCGTGCGCGAGGTCGACCGCTACGGCGAGCGTCAGCGCGTGCGCGCGGGGATCACGGGGTGGGCGCAGGTCCATGGCCTGCGCGGCCAGACGCCGCTGTCCGAGCGCGTCGAGCTCGACAACTTCTACATCGAGCACTGGTCGCTCGCGCTCGACGTGAAGATCGTGCTGCTGACGCTGCCCGCGCTGCTGCGCGGGTCCTAGTGTCGATCGCCGCGGTCAGGCCGGCCGGCGCAGCTGCGTGACGACGTCGCCCTGCCGGCGCACGCCGAAGCGCCCGCCGCCCCACGTGTCGAACTGACGCTCGACGGCCAGGCCGTGCTCGACGGCGAGCGCAGCGAACAGTGCGCCGGTCATCGGGCTGCGCCAGCCTTCGCGGTCGCGCCGGCCGCTGTGATGGATCACGGCGATCCCGCCGGGGCGCAGCACCCGCCGGATGTCGGCGAGGTAGCCCGCGACGTCCAGCGGCGCGATGTGCACGAACGTGTCGAAGGCCCAGACCGCGTCGACGGCGTCTGCCGAAACGCCGGCCAGGCCGCTGCCGTCGGTGCGCACGTACGCGACGTCCGGCGGATCGCCGAGGCGTTCGCGGCACAGCTCGAGCGTCGTGTCGGTGATGTCGGCGAGGATGAGCTGCGCGGCGCGCCCGTGCAGCGTCTGCGTCCAGCGCCCGGCGCCGGGACCGATCTCGAGGATCGTCGCGCCGCGCGGCATCGTGGGTTCGAGCACGTGCTCGACGAGGCTCTCCTTCCAGGCCTGCGATGCCGTCCATTCCTCGCCGCCCTGCTCCCACGCCCACCCCGACCAGACATCGCGGTTGGTCGTCACGGAGTGTTGCGTCCAGCGCCTGTGCGCGGGTCCGAGCACCCCCGCCGTCCCTCGATCGCGAGCATCCGCTCGTCGATGCGATCCGGCACCCAGCCGGCCGCCTTGCGGGCGAGCGCGAGCGCGGCATAGCCGGGGCCGAAGTCGCGGCCGAACGACGTCAGCTTGCGCAACGTCGCGGCGGCGTTGCGCGGATGCGGCGCGGGTGCCTCGACGGGTTGAGTAGTCATGCGCGGCTCCTCGGTCGGGCGATCCGCCGGCTGCTCTTCGCCGGCAGGTCGTAGTAGTTGCCGTAGCCCATGCCGGGCTCGTCGAGCGTGGCGTCGGTGATGACGACGCCGAGCACGGTGATCGGCGACGCGGTGAGCAGGCGCTTGACCTCCTCGATCATCTGCCGTCGCACGACGCCCAGCCGCGTCACGACGACGAGCGCGTCGACGTGAGCCGTGAGCGCCATCGTGTCGCCGACCTGCAGCAGCGGCGGGGTGTCGATGAGCAGCACGTCGCAGCGCTCGCGCAGCGCCGTGAGCAGACCGCTCAGCGCGGCGCTCGCGACGAACTCGCCGACGTTCGGAGGCAGCGTTCCCGCCGGCATGACCTGCAGCGCGCCGGGGCCCGCTGCGTCGGGACGGCCGTTGGTGCCGTTGGCGCGGTGGATGCCGTTCATGCGGATCGCGCCATTGGCGCCGTGGGCCCCATTGGCGCGTCCGTTCGAGCCGGCGCCGGCGTCGAGGTGCGGGCCGAGCTCGATCGCGCTGAGGGCAGCGTCGATCGACGTCTCGCCGAGCACGACGTTCGTCGCCCCGGGCGTCGCCGGCAGGTCGAAGAAGCGCTCGAGATACGGCCGGCGGAAGTCGAGGTCGACGAGGATGACGCGCCGCCCGCCGCGCGCGAGCGTCACGGCGAGGTTCGCCACCGTCGTCGACTTGCCCTCTGACTGGATCGCGCTGGAGACGACGATCGATCGGGCCTGGCTGTCGATGTCGGCGAAGGCGAGACCCGTCCGCAGGATGCGGAAGCCGTCGGCGTCCGGGCTCTCGGGTCGCTCGAGGGCCACGATCCGATCGCCCTTGCGCAGTGCCCGGGGCGGGGCCGGCAGGCGCGCGAGCAGCGGCATGCCGAAGAGCTCCTGGATCTCCTCGCCGCGGCGCACGCGCGTGTCGAGCGCGTCGATGGCGAACGCGAGCGCGATCCCGGCGACGAGGCCGAGGAGGAGGCCGACCAGCGCGTTGCGCAGCGGCCGGGGCTGGATCTGCTCGGCACTGCGCGCCGTGCGCACGACGCTGATCGACGAGTCGCCGAGCGAGATGAGGTTGCGGATGCGCCGCAGCTGCACACGATCGAGATCGGCGAGCACCGAGCGCGGCGACAGCTGCGCGAGCTCCTTCTCCAGATCGCGCTGCAGCGCGAGCAGGCGGTTGACCGTCGCGTCGCGCTTGTAGCCGACGAACTCGCGCGCGTAGTTGCTCGCCAGTCGCGCGGCGATCGCACGGTCGTCGTCCTGGACGCGCAAGGTGAGGATGTCGGTGTTGGGATCCGTCGTGACCGCGGATTGCGCGAGGAACTGCTCGGGCGTGCGGTCGCGCAGGCGCGACGCGTCGAGCGTGCGCTGCGCGACGCGCGGTACCCGTGCGAGGTTCGCCTGCGTCTGGACGATGCGGTTGAAGTCGAACTCCTGCGCGGCCGGGTCCGGCGTGCCGGTCAGCACGTTGCCGAGGTTCGTGCGGCTGATGAGGACCTGCGACGCCGCCTCGTAGCGCGCCGGCTGCGTCGACGACAGCGCCACCGCCGCCGCGGCGCCGACGAGCACCATCAGCCCGATCCACCACCGGCGTACGCGCGCGACCCGCAGAAGCGGCCGCAGGAACGTCGAGCTGTCGGCAGGCGCGGTGATGACGGCCCAGGCTAGGTCTCGGCCGCCGCGGATTCGCGCGCGGCCAGCTTCTGCAGCGGATCGGGCCTGCGCGCGAACAGCGCCGCGCAGAGCACGAGGGCGCAGCCGGTCAGCGCCGGCATCTCCCAATCCCAGTCGACGCACGCGTGGACGAGCCACGTGACGACCGCGGCGGCGGCGGCGGCCGCGGCGGAGCGCGTCAGCGCGCCCCCACCGCGCCGGCAGCTCCGTACCGCACGCGCGACGCAACCGAGGAACAGCGCGATCAGCAGCAGGCCGATCGCGCCGAGCTCGGCCATCGTGCCGAGCACGAGCGAGTGGGCGTCGCGCATGAACGGGCCGCCGCTGCCGGTGCGCGCCCAGCGCCGCTCGAAGGACCCCGCGCCCTCGCCGCGCCACGGCTGCGCGCGGAAGCCGTCGAGCGCGGCCGCGTACACCTCGCGGCGCGCACCGCCGGCCGACGGGAGCCGCTGCGGGCCGCTAGCGGCGATGGCGGGCGCCGGCGCACGGAACTCCTCGTAACGCTGTGCGATCCAGCTCGCGCCTCCAGCCGGGGCGAGCGCGGCGACGAGCCCGACCGCCAGCAGCACGACGACGGCCGCGACCGTCCGCCGGGCGACGCGGCGGCGCAGGTCGGTCACGGTCAGCAGGGCCTGCGCGACTCCCGCGGCGCACATCAGCAGCGTCAGCTGCATCGTGAACCGCTCCGCGCCAGGGCCGGCCCGGCTCGTGCCATCGAGCAGCTCGGGCTGCGACTGCAGGGCGAGGATCGCCAGCCCCCCGGCGACGGCGGCCACGAGCGCGCTGAGCGAGACGGACAGCCGCCACGGAGAGAGAACGAACAGCGCGAGCACGCCCGCCGCGAGCGACGGCCAGGCGCCGCGCGACAACGACAGGGAGATCGCCGCGATCAGCAGCGGTCCCGCGGCGGCGGCGCCGACGCGCACGGCCGGCCGCGCGCGCATGTCCGCCGCGAGCCCGAGCGCCAGGACGACCCCGATCGCCGACGATGCTCCAAACGCATTCCAGTACCCGAGCGGGTAGCTCAGCCGCACATCGAAGACGGCCGAGGCGCCGCGCGTCGCACCGAGCAGCTCGGGCTGCAGGCGGCTGAGCACGCCCGCGCCCGCGACGACCACGATCACGCCGAGCACGAGCTCGACGACCCTGTGGGCCGGCCGCGCACCGGCCGTCGCGACGAGCGCGAGACCGAACAGCGCGGCGTAGAGCACGCCGCGTCGCAGATCCACGAGGGCGGCGTCGGGGCTCGGTGACCAGCGCGCCGACGCGCCCGTCCAAACGGCCAGCGCCGCCAGCGCGACGAACGCCGCGGTCGCCGGCGAGGCGGTGAGTCCGATCCGCGCGGCCGGCATCGCGAGGAGCAGGACGAGCGCGGTGGCCGCGGCCAGCGCGGCCGCGGTCACCGCGCTCGGAAAGTAGCCGCCGTCATCGAACGCGAGTGCGAGCAGCAATCCGCCGAGCACGACCGCCGCGGCCGCGGCCGGCAGCCCCTGCGTGCGCGCGGGCGCCGGTCTGCGCGCGCGCGTGGGCGCGGCGCGCGCGCCGGCGACGGTGGGCGTTCGCGCGATCACGAGACGCCAACGTAGGGTCCGCCCTCGCCGGCGTGTGCAAGGTGGAGTTTCCGCACAGATACGTCGCCGCCTGGGCTCGCGCTCGACAGGCCGCGCGGCGCGCGCAGGACGGCGGGCTAGAACCGGACTGCCCGCACGACCAACGGAGGTGACCGCGCACATGCAGCGTGTCGCACGACTGGCCTGCCCGATCTTCATCGCAGCACTGCTTCACGCCGCGCCGTCCGCCGCGCAGGCGCCCGCCGTGGACCAGTACACCGGCCCCGGGTTGAGCGCCGGACTCACCCTGCGCCTCTCGGTCGGACCGGCGTCGGTGTCGGCGCAGGTCCAGGTCGAGATCGACCTCGCGCTGCGCCAGGCCGGGATCGTCCCAGGCGGCACCGCCGCGGTGGTGACCAAGGACGTCAAGCGCTTCCTGGACTCACCGATCGCGCGACGGCTGTCCTCCGGCGACGCCGAGGACGTCGGGCGGGCCGTCGGCCGGCTGATCGTCGACCCGGCCCCCGCGACTGCGGCCGTGCTGCAGGAGCTGATCGGTTACGCGCCGGTCCTCGGCGACGCCACGCATGCCGTCTTCACCCGCGGTCGCGCTGCGACGGGGGAGGTCGCCGCCTTCGAGAAGGGGGTCGTGGCGGGTTCCGACGCCGTGCCGCGCGCGTACGTCGAGATGTCGTCGGCCAAGCGCTCGTTCGTCAAGGCATTCGACGCGCTCGGCGTGTCGACCGTCGACGACATCGACACCGCGTCGGGCAAGGCGGCGCTCGTCGCGATTCTCGTGTCCGGCGCGGAGGGCAACTTCGGCAGCAAGGCCACGGCCGACGCGAAGCTCGTCGACGGCGAGGTCAGACCGCTGTCGGCGACCGTCGGCGATTCCGGCGGCGCGCCGCTGAGCTATCTGCTGCTGGCGATCGTCTTCGTCGCGTTCATGTCTGTGGTCGGGCTGCGCCCGCGCCGACGGCGTCGCATCTGACGCGGACGCCGGACGTCGGAGGTCGGCGGCCCGACACGCTGTGGCCGACCGTCGCCGTGGCATCCGTACCGGAACGCGCGCGCGACGACGACACGTTCGAGATCCACTGCGAGGAGCGCACCTGCACCAGCGCTACGCCGGGGGCGTCCGGGAGATGAGCGACTACTCCATGCCGCGCTTCGGGCCGATGGTGATGGCGCGCCGCGCGCTGGAACCCGCCGGCCGCTGGGAAGAGTTCCTCGCCGCATATCGCGAGCTCACGGCGCGCTGGGACACCGGCACCGACGACGAGGCGGCGCTTCCGGCCGCCTACCTGCTCGTCACGGGCACGCGCAGGCAATAGCGGCCGTGGCCGGCCCTCCGGCGTCGCCGCCGGGTTTCGGCCACGCGACGATCTGGGAGACGAACGCGTGTGTCGTCGTCTCAGATCGGATGTGGCGCCAGGCGGGCGAGTCGGCAACCGGGCCCGCCCGCCAGGCCGCCAAGCGCGGGACCGTCGCCCGGCTCCTACGACCGGTCCCCGACGCCGACCAGCTCGACGCCGTAGCGCGGCGCCGCGGTCATCGTGCGGGCGATCTCGTCATCGTCGATCGGCGGCGCGGCCCGTCGTCGAGCGCCCTGCGTCCCGCCTGGCGGAAGCAGCCGTCCATGCCGCTGGGGGTAAAGCCGATCAGGATCCTGCTGGGCGTGTCGGCGCTGTTGCGGAAGTTGTGGACGGTGCCGCGCGGCACGTAGGCGAACCCGCTCGGCTGCGGTTCGTCGTCGCCGGAGGCAGTGTCGCCGGTCTGGCCGCCGCGCTGGCCGTGGCCCGCGCGGGGCACAGCGCCGCCGTGTTGGAGCGTGACGCCGTCGCGCCGCAGGACTCGCCGAAGGCCGCGTCCGGCTCGACGCCACGGGCGCGCGCCTCCCGGATGAGCTCGCTCAGGAGAATCGGCGAGCCGCCCGTCGCCACGTGGCACGCCTCGGCGAAGGGGCCTCGGGCTCCTTGCCCAGCCCCGCCGCGACGAGCGTGGCGACCGCGGCGCGGCTGAGCGGGGCGGGGCTCAGCGTGACCGCGTGAGGATCGTTGGCCAGAAGGTCCGCGGCTGTCACCCGCGCCGCTGCCTGCCCAGGCATGCGCCCTCGGTCGCGGTCGATCTCGCCGAGCCGCTGCGCCGCGGAGCAGATCGAGCAGGCCCGCCGGCACCTACCGGGACGCTTCGGGGACGCCGGCCCCGCGGCGGCCAGCGGCGCGTGAGCCAGAAAACCCTCGAGGTGCAGGGATGGCGAGACCCGGACTCGAACCGGGGACACCACGATTTTCAGTCGTGTGCTCTACCAACTGAGCTATCTCGCCGCGGTCGGGGAGGATAACGCCGTCGCCGCGGCGCCCCGAGAACGTCGGCGCATGCGGTCAGCGACGTGACCAGGCGAGCAGCTCGGGGAGGGGGTCGATCGGCGACCCGCCGGGCACGCGCCAGCCGACGAGCCAGATCTCGAAATGCAGGTGCGGCGCGCCGCTCGCCGTGCCGGTCGCGCCGACCTGGCAGAGCGGTGCGCCCGCCGCCACCGGCGCGCCCTCGGCGACGATCGTCGAGCGCCGCAGACAGTGCGCGAAGAAGTAGTCGCGGCCGTCGGCGCCGTCGAGCACGACGTACTCGCCGGCCCCGCCGGACTGGTAGCTCGTACTGCTGATCGTGCCCGCGTAGGGCGCCACCACCGGCGTGCCCGCGGCGGCCATGATGTCGTGGCCCTCGTGGGTGTGGCCGGTGCGGCCGGCTCCGAAGCGCGCGCCCGCGCCACCGAGGTCAAAGGCACCCGCGACCGGGAAGACGCCGGGTCCGGCCGGCGACGGAGCGGGGGCAGGCAACAACGGCGCCGGGACCGAGGGCAGCGCCGGCGCCGGCGGCGCGAGCGCCTTCGGGCGGTGCACGACGATCCGCACGCGGCCCGGGTGCGCGCCGCTGCGTCGCAGCGTCCTCCCGCGCGGGTCCCTGACGTGCAGGCGCACGACGTAGCGCCCGGTCATCAGCTTCAGCGTCCGCGGCAGCCGCAGGGTCACGGTGCGGCCGGTCGGCAGGCGGCCCAGCGACCGCCGCGCCACCGGGCGGCTGCCCGGCAACCGCACGACGACGAGCCGCGCGCGCACGCGCGTCACGCCGCGCTGGCGCACGCGCAGCCGCAGGACCGGCGAGGCGTCGCCGGCGGTGATCTCGCGCGGCGTGGCGGTCAGGCGCGACGCGATCGGGCGCGCGTCGGGTACGGGCAGCGGGTCGCCGAAGGCCGCTCCGCCGCTGCGCCACGGACCCGCCGTGGCGCCGCCGGTCGCGGGGGCCGGGGAGGCGAGCGCCAGGATCGCGAGCAGTGCTCCGGCGGCGAGGTGGACGAACCGCATGAAGGGCAGAGTCGGCTAGCCCGACCCCGCCCTCAAGCCCTGCAATACGACGCCCTCGTTGGCCGGGCCGGCTACTCCCCGAGGGTGAGCGACTCCGCGACCTCGTAGACGCCGTTGGCGATCACGGCATCGACGAACTCGCCGATCGCGTCGCGGCGCTCCTCGAAGTCGCTCTCGGCCTGGCCGCGCTCGAGCTCCTCCAGCGTCCCGTCGAAGAAGCCGAACGTCACGACCTCGTCGGGATCGCCGAGTCCGCGCAGCATGTGGAAGCGCACCCAACCGGCGGGCGCGTCCTCCGCGCTGGGCATGAACGCGTCGCGGAACTGGTCGTACGTGCCGGGCTTGAGGCGGCGAACGGTGTGGGCGCAGAGCATGGTTCCTCCTCGCTGGGACCTTGATGTGCCGCAGTCCGCGTCGCGCCCGGTTCGTTACGCGAGCGCAGGGGTGGTGGGGTCCATGCCTTGGGGACCTGGGAGGCGGGCGGGGCCGCGGAGAGCATGCGCCTCGTACTCATCACCCCCTCTCCGAACGGAGCACCTCATGCGCAAGATCGCCACACTCCTCGCCGTCGCCACCGCCGCCGTGATGCTGTCTGCAGGCTCGTCGGCGATCTCGCCCGCGTCGGCCGAAGCCGCCGCGTGCAAGTGGGGGATGCCGTCGTCCGCCCGCATCGTCCAGGGCAACAACCACACCGTCGACCTCACGTACAACCGCACCACGCGCGCCTGGAAGGCGAAGGCCTACAACCGGGGCAAGCTCACCTCGATCTCCACCGAGGTCGCGTTCACGAGCTTCACGCCGCGGCTCGTGAAGTTCATCATCACCTGGATCAACGACACCGCCGGTGTCTACACCGGCACGATCGACGGCGACGGGTTCGTGGACGGCATGAGCCGCGACCGCTTCAACCCGAGCTCGAAGACCTCGTGGTACATGTCAGGCCGCGCGCGCTGCGGGTGACCGGCGGGGCAAAGCCGAGCATGGTGGAGGGCGGCCGGTGGGCCGCCCTTCGCGCGTGTCAGCGCGGATCTGACAGCCGCTTGACCTCGTCGTAGACGACGAGCGTGCGCTTCGTGCCCGTGACGCGCACGATCCCGAAGTGGCGAAACCGGCGGAAGTTCGCGGGCATCGCGACGCCGTAGGCGCGGCTGTAGCCCGTCTCTTTCTCCTCGCCCGTCGACAGGTCGCCGCGCGGGCCGCCCCCAAGGAGGAGCATCGCGCTCGTCGGGATGCCCTCCACGCTGCGCACGCTGTCGAGCGTCTGAAACAGCAGCAGCTGGTAGCGCGGGCCGCCCGGGGTCAGGTCGATCCGGATCGTCGGAGGCGACTCGCCGTAGTCGACGAGGCCGGCGTTGGCGACCGCCGTCGTGCCCGGCACCGAGCGCATCGTGATCTGGTTGCCTTGGCGCTCCCCGCCATCATCGTCGGTCGTCGTGGCGGCGCTGCCGGGTGGATCGGAATCGCCGCCGAGCGACGCCAGACCGGCACCGGCGGCGAGGACGAGCAGCAGCCCCGCGGCCACGGCGACGCGCTTCTTCCAGCCGGTGAGCCCCGCGCCGCGGTGACTCCGCGGTGGCGGTGTCGGCTCCGGCGCCGGCGCCGGCGCCGGAGGCGGAGCCGGCGCCGGCGTAGGAGCGGCGGCGGCGGGCGGCTGCCGGCTGCCCGTCGTGTCGCGGATGACGGTCTCCGGAACGCCCTCGTCGTCGAGCGTCGCGGTCCCTCGTGCGGGCGTGCTGATCGCCCGCTCGGCCTGCACGATCATCTCCGTCGCGCTCGTCTGGCGCTCGGTCGGCTCCTTTGCCATGCCGCGCGCGATCACGTCGTCGACTGCCGGCGACAGCTCGGGCCGACTGCTCGTCACCCGCGGCGGCGGGTTGGACATGTGGGCGTTGAGCACCGCCACGTCGGACGGCTGAGGGAACGGCACCGTCCCGCACAGGCACTCGTAGAGCACCGCCGTCAGCGCGTAGACGTCGCTCGCCGTGCCGGCGGGCTCGCCGCGGATCTGCTCGGGCGAGACGTAGTCGATCGTGCCGACGAACTGGCCCGTCTTCGTCAGCGCGCGGTCCGCGGCGCTGCGCGTCAGGCCGAAGTCCGCCAGGTAGGCGTGGCCGCGGTCGCCGACGAGGATGTTCTGCGGCTTGATGTCGCGGTGCGTCATGCCGGCGGCATGGGCGGTGTCCAGCGCGTCGGCGATCGGCTTGAGCAGGCGCACCGCGTCCTCGCCGCCGAGGTCCTCCTCGACGATGAGGTCCTTCAGCGTGCTGCCCCGCACGAGGCGCATCGCGATGAACAGGCCCTCGTCGGCCTCCCCGGCCTCGTAGACGGTGACGATGTTCGGGTGGTCGATCGACGCCTGCAGCTCGCCCTCGCGGCGGAAGCGCTCGCGGAACACCGGGTCCTGGCTGAGGTGCGGGTAGAGGACCTTCAGCGCGACCGTCCGGTTGAGCGACAGCTGCTTCGCCTCGTAGACGACGCCCATCCCGCCGCGGCCGAGCACGGATTCGATCCGGTATCCCGCAACCTGGTCCCCGGGCTTCATCGCGACGCCATTTGACCACATCGCGCGGGCGTGGACGGGCGGATGGAGAGGCGGTCCGGTCCGCGCCCCGCGAGCGTGCTCAGGCGCCGGCGCCGAGGTCGCGCTCGGAGATCTCGCCGTTCTGCAGCGCGAGCTCGACGAGCCGCGCGCGCTTGGCGTTCTGCGGCAGGTCGGCGATGCCGAACTTCACGGTCAGCGCGCGCAGGTGCGTCTTCACCGCGTCGACGCTGAGAAAGAGCTCCTCGGCGATCTGGCGGTTCGTCGCCGGCGTGACGTACGAGCCCGCGGCGAGGACCGGGCGGGCCAGCGCGAGCAGGACGCGCCGCTGCGCCGCGGTGATCGCCAGCTCGGGCGCGTCGACGCCGATCGACGTGCCCTGCGTCGTCGTCGGGCGCGCGGCGACGGGGGCGCGGTACACGACGTTCGTCGCTCCGAAGCGCAGGCGATCGCGCTCGGCCAGGCGCCGGCGCCCGCGCAGGCGCTCGCCGTTGAGGTACGTGCCGTTGCGCGACAGGCCGTCGTCGGCGACCGTCCAGCGCCCGCCGAGGTGCTCGATCTCGGCGTGCAGGCGCGACACGTCGGTGTCCCACTCGAGGTTCACGTCGACCTCGGAGCCGCGCCCGACGATGACCCGTCCCTGGCGCTCGGCGTCGAGCACGACGATCTGCTGGCGCCCGGCGTCGTCGGTGTAGAGCAGGAACGGGCGGCCCTCGCGCTCGGCCGCCAGGCGCGCCTTCAGCTCGACCGGAGTCGCCTGGTGCAGCGGTGTCGGATCGGTCACGTGCTCCTCATCGTTCGAGCATCCGGGCCAGCAGCTCCCGCGCGCCCGCCTTGGCCAGCGGCTCGTTGAGGTTGCCGCACTTCGGTGACTGCACGCACGACGGGCAGCCGTCCTGGCACGGGCATTCGAAGATGAGCCGGTGGGCGTCGGCGACGAGCGTCTCGAAGCGCTCATAGCCCTGCCGCGTGATCCCGACGCCGCCGGGGTGGCCGTCGTAGATGAAGATCGTCGGCCGGCCGGTCTGCGGGTGGTAGTTCGTCGACAGGCCGCCGATGTCCCAGCGGTCGCACATCGCCAGCAGCGGCAGCACGGCGATCTGCGCGTGCTCGGCGGCGTGCAGCGAGCCGAGCAGGACCTCGAGCGGGAAGTCCTCGGCGAGCAGGTCGTCGTGCAGCTCGAACCACAGCGCCTGCGTCCTGAAACGTCGTCTCCGGCAGATCGAGGCCCTGCAGGTCGATGATCGAGTGGTCGGAGATCTTCTTGCGCTGGTAGGCGAGCACCTGCTCGGTGACGCTCACGCGGCCGAAGGAGAGCTGCACGCCGCACGTGTCGCGGCGGTCGAGCAGCGCCTCGATCTCGGTCATCGTCTCCTTCTTGGGCTGCGTGTAGAAGTCGCCGCTGAACGGCTGCACGAGCGCGCGCTGCGTCTCGAGCTGCAGGCAGTCGACGACGTACGTGCGCGCCTGGTGCAGGTAGATCGCGCCGTCGTGCACGGTCGTGTGGGCACGCGCGGACTCGACGGTGCCGAGCAGCTCGCCGTTGACCGTGTCGACGATCGCAAAGGAGTCCGGCGACGCCGAGCGCAGCGACACGCGGGCGGCCGGATAGTCCTCGGGGTGGCGCAGCAGGTACGTGCCGTCGCGCTCGATGAGCTCGCCCATCGCCACGAGCGCCTGCGCGTGCGCCTCCCAGCGCGGCCCGAGCGTCTCGGCGTCGCCGGCGCCCAACGGTCCCTCGTGCGCGGCGCACAGCAGGTGGGCGAGGTGGATCGGCTCGTTGCAGTGGTCGAGGATCGCCGCCTCGACGGGCCGGTCGAGGAACTCGTCGGGGTGGCGGCAGAAGAACTGGTCCAGCGCGTCCTCGCCGGCGACGTAGACCGCCAGGCCGCGGCCGCGCCGGCCCGCCCGGCCCCACATCTGGCGCAGCGAGGCGACCGTGCCCGGGAACGTCACGACGACCGCGGCGTCCAGCGCGCCGATGTCGATGCCGAGCTCCAGCGCGTCGGTCGTGATCACCGCCAGCAGCTCGCCGCGCATGAGCCGACCCTCGAGCTCGCGGCGCTGCTGGGGGGTGTAGCCCGCGCGGTAGGGGACGACGAGGTCCTTCAGCTTCGGGTTGGCGAGGCCGACCATCCGCGCGACGAGCTCGACCGCCTTGCGCGACTTGATGAAGCAGATCGTCCGCGCGCCGCGCCGCGCGAGCTCGCCGACGATCTCGGCCGCTTCGCCGAGCGACGAGGCACGCGTGCCGAGCGCCTCGTCGGTCAGCGGCGGGTTCCACATCGCGATCTCGCGCCGCGCGCCCGGCGCGCCGTCGCGGTCGACGAGCGTGATCTCCTCCAGGCCGGTCAGCTTCTCGGCGAGCTCGACGGGGTTGGCGATCGTCGCGCTGGCCAGCAGGAAGCGCGGCTCGGTGCCGTAGGCGTTGGCGATCCGCCGCAGCCGCCGCAGCACGTTCGCCACGTGCGAGCCGAACACGCCGCGGTAGACGTGCGCCTCGTCGACGACGACGACGGCGAGGTTGGAGAGGAAGTCGCCCCACTGGCGGTGGTGGGGCAGGATCCCCATGTGCAGCATGTCCGGGTTGGTGAGGATGAGGTTCGCCCGGCGGCGGATCTGCCGGCGCTGCTCGCCCGGCGTGTCGCCGTCGTAGATCGCCGGCCGGACCTGCTTGGTCAGGCCGAAGGCGTTGATCGCCCGCGCCTGGTCCTGCGCGAGCGCCTTCGTCGGATACAGGTACAGCGCGCGCGCCTTGGCGTCGCGGCACAGCACGTCGAGCGCGGGCATGTTGAAGCACAGCGACTTGCCCGACGCGGTGCCGGTCGTGACGATCGTCGGCCCCTCCCACGCGGCGTGCAGCGCCTGCGCCTGGTGTGACCACAGCGTCTTGATCCCTGCGCCGCTCAGAGCCTCCCGCAGCGCCGGATGCAGCTCGTCCGGCAGCGGCTCGGTGACCGCCTCGCGCGCGCCCTCGAAGGCCTCGCGGACCAGCCGCCCGTCGGCCCGGCCGAGGTCGAGCAGTGCGCTCCAGGGATGGGTCTGCGGGGCGACGGACACGCCGCTGCCATAGTACGAGCGCCTTGCCAGTGGCCAGCTTCCATCACGCGGAGTTTCCGGCTGATCGTCTGCGTGCCGAGCGGGTGCAGACGGTCTCGGTGTGCGTGCCGGCGCGCGAGGAGGCGGCGACGATCGCGGGGATCGTGCGCCCGCTGGTGGCGTTGCGCGAGGCGGGGGTGGTCGATCAGGTCGTGGTGCTCGACGACGACTCGCGCGACGGGACGGGCGCGATCGCCACGGCGCTGGGCGCGGACGTCGTGCGGCCGGCGGCGCTGCTGGCCGGGTTCGGGCCGGTGCTCGGCAAGGGCGATGCGATGTGGCGCGCGCTGACCGTGTTGAGCGGCGATCTGGTGTGCTTCGTCGACGCCGATTCGGAGGACTTCGGCGCGCACTTCGTCACCGGCCTGCTCGGCCCGCTGGTCTGCGAGGACCGCGTGCAGTTCGTCAAGGGCTTCTACCGCCGGCCGTTCAAGAGCGCCGGCGCGCACGTCGCGCCGACCGGTGGCGGCCGTGTCACCGAGCTGACGGCGCGGCCGCTGCTGGCGGCGTTCTATCCGGAGCTGGCGGCGATTCGCCAGCCGCTGGCCGGGGAGTTCGCCGCGCGCCGCGAGCTGCTGGAGCGGATGGCGTTCTGCACCGGCTATGCCGTCGAGATGGGCCTGCTGCTCGACGTCCACGACGAGGTCGGCGTCGACGCGCTGGCGCAGGTCGACCTCGACGTGCGCCAGAACCGCCACCAGTCGATCGCCGACCTCGCGCCGATGGCCGACGCGGTGCTCGCGGCGGTGACGAGCCGCCTGCGCCGTGAGGGCCGGCTGATCGGCGTGGACGCCGCAGGCGAGGTCGACCTGCTCGAGCGCCCGGCGCTCAGCGAGCTGGGCGCGCTGCGCGACATCCGCGCCTGAGCCGCCCCGGGGTCAGGCGTAGGAGCCGGCGGGAAGGCCGCGCTCGTGACGATCCTCGCCGCCGCCGCCGCCGCCGTCGCTGTCGCCGGGGATGTCGAGCTGCCCGAGCCGGCGGCCGATCGCGATCCGCTCGGCGCCGCTGGCCAGCCCTCCGCGCAGCGCGCCGCGCGTCGCTAGCCTGCTCGCACGCGCCGCCGTCTCCGGCGCGTCCTCGGAGCCGCGGCGGCCCACGCCCGAGCGGTGACGAAGAGCAAGGGACGTCGTCTCGAGACGAAGCTGGTGCGCCAACGCGATCTGTGGTCGCCGGCGCGTGGGGCCGCGACCGGGAAGAGGACGACGTGACCAGCGATCGTGCACTCAAGCAGGCGGTCCGCGGACGGGCCGCGCGTACGGGCGAGAGGTACACCGAGGCGCGCCGCGCGGTGCTCGCGGCCGGCGCCGCCGGCGCCGCCGGCGCGGAGTTCGACCGTCAGGTGGCGACGCTCGCGCACCGCGGCTACCCGGCTGCGTGCGGGCTGGGCGCATCCGCGTTCGCCGCCCAGCTCGAGCCGCTGCGCGCGCAAGCCCGCACCATGGACGCAAACGCCGACATCGAGGGCTGCCGCTTCGGCTTCGTGATCGTCGTGCGCGACCGGCTGCTGCCGCGCGCTCGCGCGATCGAGCTCGTGCGCCGGCGCGGGCGGGCCGGCGTTCTGTCCATGCTGACGGCCGGCGAACTGGCGGCGTTCGCGCCGATCGAGCCGGTCACGCCCCCGGACGGCAGCGCCTACCTGCTGTGCGACGTCGACGGCGGCCGGTCGAGCCGCAACGTGACGCCCGACGACGGGCTGGCGCAGATCCTCGCTGCGGGCCGTTCGCCGCTCACCGTCGAGGAGGGGATCGCGCTGATCACGCAGTTTCCCGAGGCGGTGGCCACGAACGGCGGAATCTCGCTGGCGGGCTCGCGCTGTGGCGACCGCCGCGTCACCGCGCTGTGGCTCAGCAAGGGCGCGCCGAAGCTCGGCTGGTGCTGGGCCGGCAACCCGCACACGTGGCTGGGCATCGGCTCGTGCGCAGGGCGGGTGGGCGCCGCCGGCTGACCCCGACCGCGATGGATTCGCGCTCGCGCGACAATCGGAGCAGCATGGACGCACACGACCACGGCACCGAGCGCTGGTCCGCCGGCCACGAGCGCGTGCCTGACGCGGACGGTGCGGGGCGGCAGGTGGTGTGGCTCACCGGGCTGCCCTGCTCGGGCAAGACCACGATCGCGCGGGCGTTGCGCGCCGCCGACCCCGCGCGGTTCGTCGTCCTGGACGGAGACGAGCTTCGGATGGGGCCGTGCGCGGATCTGGGGTTCACGCGAGCAGACCGGATCGAGCAGGCCCGCCGGGCCTCGCAGATGGCTCACGAGCGTCGAGCGAGCGGCCGCACCGTCATCGTCTCGACGATCTCCCCCTACGTGGAGTGTCGTGAGATCGCCCGCCGGACGCTGTCGCCAGGCTTCCTGGAGGTGCACGTCCACGCGTCGGCCGCGACATGCGCCGCCCGCGACGTGAAGGGACAGTGGCGACTGGCGGTGCGCGGAGAGCTTCCCCACTTCACGGGCGTCGACGACGTCTACGAGCCACCGCGCAGTCCGAGCCTGCGCCTGCTGACCGAGGAGGAGTCCGTCGAGCGCTCGGCCGCACGTGTCCTCGAGCTCCTCGACGCCGGCGCGGTGCTCGACGCCTGAAGGAGCGCGGGGCGTAGCGGACCTCATCCGCCGGACGGGGCGGGGGATGCGCCACGATGTCGCGATGCGCTGCCTCTACGTCGATCTCGACAGCACCCTGCTCGGCCCGGGCGGCGCGCTGCTGCTCGACGCCGACAGGAAGTTCACGCTCCAGGGCGTGCGCGCGCTGCAGGCCTGCGACCGGGCGGGCGCCGAGGTCGTGCTCATGTCCGGCCGGCGGGAGGCGACCGTCAAAGAGAACGCGCGCCTGTTCGCGCAGCCCGCCTACATCTTCGAAGCCGGCTCCTGCCTCGTCGTCGACGGCGAGGAGATGTGGCTCACCGGCGACTACCTGCCGCACGGCGACGCCGGCACGATCCACGACCAGATCGAGGCGGCGGGCGCGCCCGCCCTGCTGCTCGCGCACTACGCGGGCCGCCTGGAGTACCACGACCCCTGGCATCGCGGCCGCGAGGTCTCGCACCTCTTCCGCGGCCTCGTCGACGCGCACGAGGCCGACGCGCTGCTCGCCGAGCACGGCCACGGCGGGCTGCGGCTCGTCGACAACGGCGGCGTGCACCGCCGCTCGCCGGACCTCGTCGCGCTCGAGGAGGTGCGCGCCTACCACCTCGTCCCGCGCGGGGCGTCGAAGGCCAGCGCGGTCGCGCGCCACATGCGCGTCCGCGGCTTCGGCCCCCAGGACGTGATCGCCGTCGGCGACTCGCGCGAGGACATGGAGACCGCCGCGAACGTCGGCACGTTCTGGTTCGTCGCCAACGCCGTCGCACGCGACCCGACCCTGCGCACCGCCACGGGCGATCGCACGAACGTCCGCGTCGCCGACGCCTCCTACGGGGCCGGCGTCTACGAAGCGGTCGTCACGACTCTGGCCGAGCGCTGACGCCGCGCACCTTCGACCACAGCCCCGCCCACAGACCCGGCGGCGGGCGCCGGCGCCAGCGCGCCGGGGGCGGCACCGTCGTGCGCACGAGGGCGATCCAGTCCTCGAGCGGAAGCTCGCCGGAGATGAGCTGCGCGAGACCATCGGTGACGGTCGCCTCCAGCCCGGCATTGCGCAACGCCCGCGCCAGCAGCGGCACGGTGTCGAGCGCCTCGACGGCCTGGCCGATGCGCTCGGGGATCTCCGCCGCGGGCACCCCGGCCGCGAGCAGCTCGCCCGCGCGACGGTTGCGGCTCTGCGGCGCGAGCACGGTGGCGACGAGGTCGCCGGTGCCGGCGAGGCCGAGCATCGACTCCGGCCGCGCGCCCTGCGCCTCGCTGTAGCGCCAGACCTCGGCGAAGATGTGGCCCGCCGCGGCGCCGGCGGCGTTGAGCCCCTGCGCCTCGGTCGCCCCGGCGGCCAGCCCGGCGGCGTTCTTCGCGGCGCCGGCGAGCTCGACGCCGATCGGGTCGTTGGAGCGCTCGCAGACGACGCCGGCGCGGATGAAGACGCCGGCGATCGTGTTGGCCAGCTCCTCGTTCGTCGAGGCGGCGACGAGCGCGGCGCCCTCGCTGACCATCTCGCGAGCGTGCGCCGGTCCGCCGACGCAGGCCACGCGGGACTCGCCGAAGCGCTCGCGCAGCAGCACGGTGGGGGCGGTGCCATCGGGCGGCGTGAGCCCCTTGGCCAGCGAGATGACCGCCGTGCGCGAGCCGAGGCCGGTCTTCTTCAGCCCGCGGATCGTCGCGCCGAGCCCGTCGGACGGGACGCCGAGGAAGACGTAGTCCGCCCGGCCCAGGCCGGCGGAGACGCTCTCCACGCGCAGCTCGCGCGGGAACTCGACGCCCGGCAGGTAGACGAGGTTCTCGCGGTCCTCCTGCAGGCGCCGCGCCTGCTCGGTGGTGCGCGTCTGCAGCGTCGTGCGCAGCCCGCCGCGCGAGAGCAGCACCGCGACCGCGGTCCCGAAGGAGCCCGCGCCGACGACGATCGCGCGCCGGGCGACCGGCGAGGGCAGCGACAGGCTGGGCAGGTGGCGGCCGTCCGGCATCGGCCGCGAGGGTACGCCAGTTCAGGCGCTCCCCCTGTTGCGGACAGGCGTTTGCCGCCCGTGCGTGGCGGCGCTTCGCGCCGCAACTGCATCTCTTAGGGCGTGAGTTGGCGCCGGTGTCGGTGTTCTGCCCGGGGCCGGCCGCGGGTCCGGGCCGATCCAGAAGCTTGTGTCGAGTTATGACCCGCATAGGGGCACAACTCGACATGGCCGCGGATTTGGTGCACAGCCGGGACCCGGCACGCTGCCGACACCCCTCGCGTCACACCCTCGCTGCGTGATCTCGTCCGCGCGCGCGAAGACCTTCGTGGTGACCTGATGCGCGCCCGTCACCGACTGGGCAAGCTGCTGCTGCGCCACGACGTGCGCTATGACGGGACCGCGCAGACGTGGACCATGCATCACCGCAGGTGGCTGGGCAATGTTGATCTCGGCGACCGTGGCGCGCAGGTCACGCTCATGGACTTCCTCGGGGCGGTCGACGCGCTGCTGGTGCGCCGCGACACGTTGGAGGCGACGATCGACGAGCTCGTGCCCGACTCGCCGTGGGCGACCACGATCGCCCGGTTGCGTTGCCTGCGCGGCATCGACACCCTGACCGCGGTCGGCTTGTGCGCGGAGATCGGCGACTTCACGCGGTTTCCCAAGGCCGGGCAGTTGATGAGCTACCTCGGCCTGACCGTGTCGGAGAACACCTCCGGGCAGACGCGCCGCCAAGGCGCGATCACCAAGACCGGCTCGGGGCACGGCCGCCGACTGCTCGTCGAGGCGGCCTGGCACTACCGCCGAGCGCCGGCCAAGGGCCAGCCACTCAAGCGCCGCCGAGCCGGCCGGCCCGCGCACATCCTGGCGATCTCTTGGGCGGCGCAGCAGCGCCTGCACCACACCTGGCAACGCCTGGACACACAGCGCGGCAAGCGCCGCACGATCGTCGCGGTCGCCGTCGCCCGCGAACTCGCCGGCTTCTGCTGGGCGACCGCCAACGCCGACTAACCCAACGGGCTGCACCACGTCGGTCAACGAGGGCGGCGGGACACTGCCGGCACCACGCGCGAGAGCATCCGCGACATCTCTGTGAGCAACCCCCACCAGGGCCACGCTCGATCTCAGACAGCGGGCTCTCACGACGAAACCCGGTCCTGCGGCCACGGAAGGATCCGGGCATAACAGTCTGACCGCGCGTCGCGCACACGCCGGACCCGCCGCCCCCCTTGACCGACACCGATGCCCGCCCCCGCCGCGGGCACCCGGTGCTGCCGACTTGACGAACCAACGTCCATAACAGTGATGCAGTTTCAACCAACGCTGCCGCCGCGCCAGCGCGACGCGAAGGGCACCAACGGCTCGACGAATCCCGCCGGGCGCTCGCGCTCAGTTGCCAGCGGCCCGCCGGTAGCGCGAGACCGCCAGCGGCGCGAACACGGCGATGATCGCGAGCGACCACACGACCGCGCCCCAGACGCTGTTGCCGGCCGGAGTGCCGACCCAGAGCGAGCGCATCGCGTCGACGACGATCGTGAACGGGTTGATCTCCGCGAACCACTGCAGCCCCGCCGGCATCGACTCGACCGGGACGAAGGCCGAGGAGATGAACGTCAGCGGGAACACCGCGATGAAGCCCAGTGAGTTCGCCGCCTCGGGCGAGGAGACGATCAGCCCGAGCAGCGCGAAGATCCACGAGAACGCGTAGCCGAACAGCAGCAGCAGCCCGAACCCGCCGATGATCTCGATGAGGCTCGCGTCGAACGAGAAGCCGATGATCAGGCCGGTGACGAGCAGGACGGTGACCGACAGCGCGTTCGTGACGACATCCGACAGCGTCCGCCCGGCGAGCACCGCCGAGCGCGCCATCGGCAGCGAGCGGAACCGGTCGATGAGGCCCTTGTGCAGGTCCTCGTTGAGGCCGAGCGCGGTCACGAAGCCGCCGAAGGCGATGTTCTGGACGATGATCCCGGGCAGCAGGAACGCCGCGTAGCCGTCGTAGACATCGGGCACGGCGATCGCGCCGCCGAAGACGTAGACGAACAGCAGCACGAACATGATCGGCTGGACGGTGAACGCGAGCAGCAGGTCGGGCGCGCGGGTGAGGCGCACGAGGTTGCGCTCGGCGACGATCATCGTGTCGGTCACGAGTCGGCTCATGCGGCCGCCTCCTTGGGCTCGTCGTCTGCGTCGGTCTCGGCCACGTGGCCGGTGAGTGAGAGGAACACGTCGTCCAGCGTCGGCCGGCGCAGCGAGATGTCGTCGACGCCGACCCCGGCCTCGTCGAGGCGGCGCACCGCTTCGACGATCGTGCCGGCGCGGCGGCGCACGACGACCGCGACGCTGTCGCCATCGGCGTGCGGCGGCTCGTCGGAGATCGCGCGCAGCGCCCGCACGGCCGCGCCGGCATCGGAGCCGGGCGTCAGCCGCACCTCCAGGCGCTCGCCGCCGACGCGATCCTTCAGCTCGTCGGGCGTGCCCTGCGCGATGACGCGGCCGCGGTCGATCACCGCGATCGTGTCGGCGAGGCGGTCGGCCTCGTCGAGGTACTGCGTCGTGAGCAGGACCGTGCGGCCTTCGCCGACGAGCTCCTCGATCGTCGTCCACACCTCCAGGCGGCTGCGCGGATCCAGGCCGGTCGTCGGCTCGTCGAGGAACAGGACCGGCGGCTTGGCGACGAGCGCGGCGCCGAGGTCGAGGCGGCGGCGCATGCCGCCCGAGTAGGTCTTCGCCGGGCGTCCCGCCGCCTCGGTGAGGTCGAAGCGCTCCAGCAGCTCGCGGGCGCGCACGTTGGCCGCGGCGCGGCTCATCCCGTACAGCCGGCCGACCATGACGAGGTTCTCCTGGCCCGTGAGGTTCTCGTCGATCGCCGCGTACTGCCCGGCGAGGCCGATCCGCTCGCGCACCTTCGCCGCGTCCTTGACGACGTCGAGGCCGGCGACGCAGACCTCGCCGGCGTCGGGCGCCAGCAGGGTCGCCATGACGCGCACCGCCGTCGTCTTGCCGGCGCCGTTGGGCCCGAGCAGGCCGAGCACCGTTCCCGTCGCGACGTCGAGGTCGACACCGTCGAGCGCGTGCACGTCGCCAAAGGACTTGTGCAGGCCGCGCACGCTGATCGCCAGCTCCGGCTCGGAGCTCGGCGGCGTTCTCGCTTCCGTCATCGGCTCTTCCAATCTCATCGGCATGGCGGGGACCATAGGGGTGGTTTAGGCCAGGTTCTGGCCTGAACTTCTGCGAGAGTTGCCGACGCGATGACCGAGACATCGGGCCGACTCCTGAAGCTGCTGTCACTGCTGCAGACGCGCCGCGACTGGCCCGGCAACGAGCTCGCCCAGCGGCTCGGCGTGTCGGGCCGCACGATCCGCCGCGACGTGGAGCGGCTGCGGGACCTCGGCTATCCCGTGGATGCGACCACCGGACCGGCCGGAGGCTACAGCCTGCACGCCGGCACGGCGATGCCTCCTCTGCTGCTCGACGACGACGAGGCCGTGGCGATCGCGGTGGGGTTGCGGACCGCCGCCGGGGCCTCGGTGACGGGCATCGAGGAGACCGCGATCCGCGCGCTCGTCAAGCTCGAGCAGGTGCTGCCGTCGCACCTGCGCCGGCGCGTGAACGCGATCGGGTCGGTGCTGGCCACGCTGCCGGCCAGCGGGCCGATGGTCGATCCGCAGGCGCTGACGACGATCGCCGGCGCCTGCCGCGACCGCGAGCGGCTGCGCTTCGCCTACCGCAGCCGCGAGGACCAGGAGAGCCGCCGCGTCGTCGAGCCGCACAGCCTCGTCAACCTCGGCCGGCGCTGGTACCTCGTCGCCTGGGACTGCGATCGCGACGACTGGCGGACGTTTCGCATCGATCGCCTCGAGCGCCCGGCGCCGGCCGGCGGGCGCTTCGAGCCGCGCACGCTGCCCGCGAAGGACCCGGCCGCGTTCGTCGCCGCGGGCCTGCGCGCCGCGCCCTCGCGCCACCAGGCGCTCGTCACGCTGCACGCGCCCGCCGCCGAGCTCGAGCGGCGCCCGTACCTGTGGGGCACGATCGAGGCGATCGACGAGCAGCGCTGCACCTACCGCACGAGCGACGACTCGCTGGACTGGCTGGCGATGCGGATCGGCATGCTCGGCGTCGACTTCGAGGTCCACGAGCCGCCCGAGCTCGCCGAGCGCTGCGCGCAGCTTGCCGCTCGCTTCGGGCGCGCCGCCGGTTAGAGGAACCCCGCGAGGGTCTCGCCGGCGGCCTCGAGCTCGGCCACGGTCGACGCCTCGAGGATCGCCTGCAGGTCGAGGATGCGCGCGTCGAAGCGGTCGATCGCGTCGGTCGCGCAGACCGCGTGGCAGGGAACGCCGGACTGGCGCGCGCGCGTGGCGATCTCGCCCGTGACCGGTCCGCGGAGCGTCGCGCGCTCCAGGCGCTCGCCGCCGACGACGACCGCGCGGGCCGCCCGCATGCGCGCGTCGAAGCCCAGCGCCTCGAGCACGAACGGCGCGCCGGCCACGAGCTTCGCCCCGGCCGCGTCGCGCAGGGCGACCGCCAGCGGGCCGGGGTCGCGCACGTCGCAGAGCACGACGAGCGCCGCCCCGCCGACGCCGCCGTGCCCGGCCAGCGCGGCGAGCAGCTCGCGGTCGTCGGTTGCCCCGCCACCCGCCGCCGCGAGCAGCACGACCTGCGCGCCCGCGGCGGCCGCCGCGGCCATCCGCTGCGCGGTGAGCGGCGCGGAGGGGTCGAGCTCGACGAGTGCCGTGCCGCCGTCCTCGATGAGCGCGAAGCCGTCACCGGTCTCGCCGCCGAGCGCGGGCAGCAGCGCCTCGATCGTCCCGCGGCCGCCGCTGGAGACCGCGCACAGCTCGGGCGGCGGCGTCACGCCGGCGCGCTCCAGCCCGCGCGCGATCGCCGCGGCGACGACGGGCGCGCGCAACTCCCCGCCGAATGCCTCGGGCGCGATCAGGACCGGGGGGCGGCTCGCCATTGGGCCTAGGACTACACGACGCGGCCGGATCAGGGCGCGAGCGAACGACGTAGGACCCCACCACCGGCGCGCAGCCCGAGCCGGCGATGGGGTCGACTACGCCTTGCCTACCACCCCGAATCGCATGAGCACCCTGGGATGCGGATGTGCTCAGACGAAGAACGCCATCCTGCGCCCGGTGCGACGCCCGCGCACTAGGGAGGTCCCCAGGCATTTGCGTTCGTGGACGAATGTGTCAGCGCGCCGGATGAAGGTGCTATGGGGCGGCCGGCGCCGGCTGCATCAGCCGCCGGCCGCTACAGCTCGAGCTGCGCGACGAGGCACTCCGCCGGCGCCTTGTCGTCGCGCCAGCGCAGGACCTTCGTGCCGTGGCGGATGCGCCCGTCGGAGACGTGGTCGAACGTCACCTCGACGACGAGCTCGGGGCGCAGCGCGACCCACTCGAGCTCGCGGCCGTGCGTCCAGCGCGAGGCCTCGCCGCTGCCGCGCTCGCCGGTCTCGTAGGGCGCCAGCTCCGCGACGAGCTCCTTCTTGCGCTTCGCGGTGAACCCGCTGGAATGGCCGATCTCGCGCAGCCGCCCGGACTCGTCGTAGAGGCCGAGGATGATCGCGCCGACCGTGCCTTCGAGCTTGCCGGGCCGCCAGCCCATGACGACCGCGTCGATCGTCCGCACGCGCTTGATCTTCACCATCCCCTTGCGCTCGCCGGGCCGGTAGGGCGCGGCAAGCTCCTTGGCGATCACGCCCTCCTCCTCGTGCAGCCAGTGCTGCGCGCCCTCGGCGGTGCGCTCGACCGGTGTCAGCTCCAACCCCGCGATGCCCTCGAGCACCAAGCGGCGCTCCTCGTAGGAGCACTGCATGAGCACCTCGTCCTCGACCGCCAGCACGTCGAAGGCGACGAAGCGCGCCGGCGTCTCCTCGGCCAGCCGCGTGATCCGCGACGCCGCCGGATGGATGCGCTGGCCGAGCGTGCCGAACGATGCCGCGACGAGCTCGCCGTCGACGACGTAGCGCCCGCCGGGGAAGCTCACCTCGGGGAAGTAGCGCGACAGGTCCTTGCCGTTGCGCGACTGGATGAAGCTCGTGTCGCCGTCGACGAAGGCGATCGCGCGAAAGCCGTCCCACTTGGGCTCGTAGGCCCAGCCCTCACCCTCGGGCAGGCTCGCACGCGGGCGGGCGAGCTGGGGCAGGACCGGCGGGGTGAGCGGCAGCGACACCGGCAGAACCTACCGCCGGGCGCAACGCGCGCGTGCCACGCACCTGCAGGGCGACGACGGCGGCGAGCACGAGGACGCCGCCGAGGATCTGCAGCGGGCCGAGCACCTCGCCGTACAACGCGACGGCGAGACCGACGGTCACGACCGGCTCGACGGTGGAGAGGATCGACGCGGTGGAGGCGCCGACGCGCTCCATGCCGAGCATGAACGTGACGATCGCCAGCACGGTCGAGAACAGCGCGATCGCGCCGATCCAGATCCAGCCGCCCGCGGGGAACGCCAGCGCGCCGCCGATCAGGCCCGCGACGAGGAACGTCGTCGCGGCGCCGGTGGCGACGAGCGCCGCGAGCAGGAACGCGTCGATTCGCGCGACGACGCCCTCGGCGACGAGGATGTAGGCCGCGTACGACGCGCCCGCGGCGAGCGCCAGCGCGACGCCGGTCGCCTCGAGGCCGCCGGTCCCGCCGCCGAGCAGCACGAGCGCGGCGCCCCCGCTCGCGAGCAGGAGGGCGAGCGCCTTCCAGCGCGTGACGTGCTCGCGGCGCAGCGCGACCGCGCCGCAGAACACGAGCGCGGGATACGTGTAGAGCAGCAGCGAGGTCAGCGACACGTCGATGTGGCGCAGCGCCGAGAAGAAGAAGCCGGCCTGGGCGGCGTAGCCGATCGCGCCCAGCCCGAGGCCGGCGAGGATCACGCGCCGGGTCGGGCGGGCCGCGGCGCGCGCGGGCGCGCCGGCACCGGCGCCGGCGCCGGCGCGCCGTGCGCGCAAGGCGACGATCGCCCACAGCAGGGACGCGGCGAGGACGAAGCGCGCGGCGAGCAGCGCCGTGACGCCGAGCCCGGCCGCATAGGCCTCCTTGGCGAAGATCGCCATGAGGCCGAAGCCGCAGGCCGACACGAGGCACAGCGCGACGCCGGTTCGGCGGGTGGACTCAGATGTTGCGGCGCGGCGCACGCAGGGGGCGTTCGTCGAAGCCAGGGCGCGATTCCGCACCATGGCGCAGGGCGAGCACCTCGAACAACGCGAAGCCGGCGGCGATGGATACGAGGGTCAGCATGCGTGGAATGATCGACCTTTGTGCGCTCCAGCGGTAGCCTTGATTATCTTCACCATCTCAAGGCAGAGCCTATGACCCTTCAGCAGCTCCAGTATGTCCTCGCGGCGATCGAGCTCGGCTCGTTCAGCGCCGCTGCGGAGAGGCTGCACCTCGCGCAGCCGTCGCTCTCCGAGCAGGTCCGCCGCCTGGAGGCCGAACTCGGAGTGACGCTGTTTCAGCGCGTCGGGCGCGGCCTCGTCCCGACCGAGGCCGGGCGCGCGCTGCGCCCGCACGCCGAGGCCGCCCTGGCCGCGCTCGAGTCGGCGCGGATGGCGGTCGGCGCGGTGCGCGAGCTGCGCGCGGGAACGGCCGCCTTCGGGACGTTCGGGACCGCGCGGATGTACCTCGGCACCGACCTCGTCGACGACTTCCGCCGCAGCCATCCGGAGGTGCGGGTGCGGATCGTCGGCCAGAACTCCTCGGAGACCGTCGTCGCGATCCGCGAAGGCGAGCTGGAGGCCGGCCTCGTCGTGCTGCCCGTAGACGGCCGCGGCCTGGAGATCGCGCCGGCGATGCGCGACGAGATCCTCTACGTGTCAAGCGACACCACACGCCTCGCGCAGGCGATGACGATCGAGCGCCTCGCCGCGGCACCGTTGATCCTGTCGGAGGCGAGCTGGGGCACCGAGGACCCGACCCGCCGCCAGCTGCGCGAGCTCGCCCAGCGCGCCGGCGTGACGATCGACCCGCAGATCGACGTCGAGGACGTCGAGGTCGCGCTCGAGCTCGCGGCGCGCGGGCTCGGCGACACGATCGCGCCGCGCGGGATGCTGCACCGCCTCGCGCCGCGCGCGCTGGGGTGGGTCCCGTTCACCGAGCCGATCTACGAGACGTTCGCCTTCATCTGGCGCCGCGGGGCGCAGCTGTCGCCCGCGACGCGCGAGTTCATGACGTTCGCCGAGCGACGCCTGGACGCGCTCGCCGAGGTGCTGCGGACCGAGCCGCCGCGGCGCCGCGCGCCGCAGGCGGCGCCGGCCGCGCGCGACCGGCGCGTGCGCGGGTAGCTCGCGCGCCGGCCGGCCGCGCTCAAGCTCCGGCCCCGTGCGCGCCGATACGTGAGGTGTATGGACCTCGAGCTTCCTCCCAGCCTGCGCGCCGAGCCGCCGGTCGTCTCCAGCGCACGTCTCAGCGCGGCCGTGCACAACGGCGAGCGCCTGCAGGCGCTCGACGTCGAGGGGCTGCACGCCGGCGCGCCGGAGCCGATCTTCGACCGCTTCGCGCGCCTGGCCGCCCGCGTCGCCGAGGCGCCGACCGCGCTCGTGTCCGTCGTCACCGAGGAGCGCCAGTACTTCGCCGGCCTGTGCGGGATCGCGCAGCCCTGGGCCGACGCGCGCCAGACGCCGCTGTCGCACTCCTTCTGCCAGCACGTCGTGGCCAACGGCGCGCCGCTCGTCGTCGAGGACGCGCGCGAGGACCCCGTGCTGTGCTCGAACCTCGCGATCCGCGACCTCGACGTCATCGCCTACGCCGGCTTTCCGATCTTCGCGCCGACCGGGCACGTGCTCGGCAGCCTCTGTGCGATCGACGCCACGCCGCGCGTCTGGCAGATCGAGCAGCTCGAGGCGCTCGCCGACATCGCCGCGCTCGTCGGCGGCGAGCTCGAGCGCCGCGACCTCGTGCGGCGCCTGGCGATCGACGCCCGCACCGACGCCCTGACCGGCATGGCCAACCGCCGCGCCTGGGACGCCACGCTGCCCGGCGCCCTGCGCAGCGCCGAGCGCCTCGGGCACACGCTCAGCGTCGTGCTGATCGACATCGACTACTTCAAGTCCTTCAACGACCGCCACGGCCATCCGGCCGGCGATGGCGCCCTGCGCGAGCTCGGCGAGCGCTGGCGCGCGCTGACGCGCGACATCGACCTGCTGGCGCGGATCGGCGGCGAGGAGTTCGGCCTGCTGCTGCCCGGCTGCAGCGCCGAGGAGGCCGTCGTCGTCGTAGACCGCCTGCGCGCCGAGATGCCGCCGGGCCTGACGGCATCCGCCGGTATCACCGCCTGGACGGGCACGATGACCGGCGAGCAGGTCGTCGCCGAGGCCGATCGCGCGCTGTACCGGGCCAAGCGCGACGGGCGCGATCGCGTCTGCGTGAGCGCGTAGTGCCGGCGCTCAGCGGCGCGGCGCGGCGGTGTGCCCGCGCAGGCGCCGCAGCACCCGGTCGGCGATCACCGGCGAGACGCCGTGCAGGATGCCCATGCCCTTGACGAGCGGGCGGTAGTGCAGATGGCGGTCGTCGCGCTCGATCGCGCTGACGATCCGCACGGCGAGCGCCTCGGCGGTGGCGGCCTTCGGTCCGCCGCGGTACCACTGCGGCATCCGTGAGCGCTCGTGGTCGTGCAGCGAGGTCTGGATCTCGCCCGGGAAGACGATCGTCACCGAGACGCCCGTGCCGGCGAGCTCGTGGCGCAGCGCCTCGCCGAACATCCGCTGGGCGGCCTTCGTCGCGCTGTAGGCGGCGGCGCCGGGGAAGCCGCGCAGACCCGCGCCGGAGGACATGACGACGATGTGCGCGGGGCCGCCGGCGGCCAGCAGGAAGGGCAGGGCGGCCTTCACGGTGTAGACCGTGCCCAGCCAGTTGACCTCGGTCATCTGGACGATGTACTCGAGGCTCTGTGCGGCGATCGGCTCGTAATGGGCGATGCCGGCGTTGGCGACGAGCAGGTCCAGGCCGCCCGTCGCGGCCACGAAGTCCTCGACGGCGGTGGCGATCGATGCCGGCAGGGCGACGTCGCACGTCAGCGGATAGTGCGCTCCGGGGAGCGCCAGCGCGAGCGCCTCCAGGTCGCTCGTCGAGCGCGCGGCGAGCCCGACCGTCGCGCCGCGCTCCGCGAGCGCGTGGGCCACGGCACGGCCGATTCCGCGCGAGGCGCCGGTCACGAGCGCGCGCGTGCCAGATCCGATCTGCATCGGTCGCGACTCTAGTGGCGGACCGCCGGCGTGACCTTTAGGCGGGGGCGGGGCAGCCCGGTAGGATCCTCGCAGCCGATGGCCACAGAGCACGCCACAGTCGCCGAGGAGGAGTACCTGCAGACGCTGTTCTGGTTGCAGGAGGCGAAGCTGCCGATGACCGGCGCCAACGTCGCCCGCGCGATGCAGCTCTCGGCGCCGACGGTCCACGAGATGATCGGCCGCCTCGAGCGCGACGGCTACATCACGCGCGGCCAGGACAAGCACATCAGCTTCACCGAGACGGGCCTGGAGCACGCCGAGGGCGTCGTGCGCCGCCACCGCCTCATCGAGCGCTTCCTCACCGACGTGCTCGGCATCCCCTGGGACGAGGTCCACGAGGAGGCCGAGCGCCTCGAGCACGCGATGAGCCCGGTGCTCGAGGAGCGCATGCTCGCCGCGATCGGCAACGCCAAGACCTGCCCGCACGGTCATCCGATCGCCGCCGGCCATCGGATCGACGGGGTGCCCCTGGCCGACGTGGTCGAGGGCGCGAGCGTCACGATCCTGCGCTTCGAGAACGAGGCCGAGGACCTGCTGCACTACCTCAAGGACGCCGGCATCGAGCCGGGGATGAAGGGCACGCTGACGGCGCACTCCAGCGAGGAGGTGACCGTCACCGGCGAGGACGGCGACCCGCGGACGCTGACGTTCTCGGTCGCCGAAACGGTCTCGGTGCTCGCCGACCCGTCGCCGCCCTCGCGCATCGCGCTGCCCGAGCAGCTCGTCCTGGCGCGCGAGCGCTACGGCCGCTGACGCTGGTTGTACGCTGACCTCTCGTCAGCACGGGAGAGACGGGATCCATATGCGCACACGGATGGTCTGCTTGGAGGACGGCATCACATCTTGCGGCTTTCGCAAGATGGCGGCCTACGTGGCCCAGCTCGAGCCCGGCACCGAGTCCTTCTACATCTCGACCGAGCGCTACCGCAGCGTGAAGACCGCGGTCCGCGGGATGGGCGACAAGGCGGTCATCGGCGACGAGCAGGTCGACGAGATGGCCCAGGGCCTGGCCGACTCGGACCTCATCGGCTTCTCCTCGATGACCGGCTACGCCGACCTGACGCGCCGCCTCATCAAGCGCATCCGCGAGGTCAATCCCGGCGTCTACATGATCTGGGGCGGCATCCATCCGATCATCCAGCCCGAGGACGCGATCCTCGCCGACGTCAACGCGATCTGCACCGGTGAGGGCGAGTTCGCCTTCGAGGAGTTCCTGCAGGCCTTCAAGGAAGACCGCGACTACACGAACACGAAGAACTTCTGGTTCAAGCCCAACGGCCACGGGTCGGGCAACGGCAACGGCGACCAGCTCATCAAGAACCACTTCCTGCCGCTCATGTCGCCCAACGAGATGGAGGCGCTGCCGTTCCCGCAGTACGGCGCGGAGACCGAGAAGATCTACCTCCCCGGCCAGGGCTTCGTGAAGATGGGCGTCGAGGACTATCTGCTCAACGACGGCCTGGGCTACACGACGCTGTGGTCGATCGGCTGCCCGTTTCACTGCTCGTACTGCGGCAACACGAAGTTCATCGCCAACGACAAGAAGTACAAGCGCATCCGCCACCCGAGCGCGCGCTACATGGTCGACCAGGTCAAGGACGCGCGGGCGCGCTTCCCGCACCTCAGCCAGGTCTCCTTCCACGACGACAGCTTCATGGCGATCCCCTACGGCCAGCTCGAGGAGTTCGCCGAGCTGTGGCACGACGAGCTGAAGCTGCCGTTCGCCGTCTACGGCGTGATCCCCAACTACGTGCGCCAGGACAAGTTCGAGCTGCTGTCCTGGGCCGGGATGAACCGCGTGCGGATGGGCATCCAGTCGGGCTCGAAGAACATGCTCGACTTCTACAAGCGCCCGACGCCGCCGGAGAAGATCTTGAAGGCGGGTGAGGTGATCGCGTCGTTCGCGCCGAAGTACCACATCCCGTCGGCCTACGACATCATCATGGACAACCCGATCGAGACTCGGGACGACGTGAAGTCGACGCTGCAGCTGCTGTACCTGATGGACCGCCCGTACACGCTGTTCATCTACTCGCTGAAGGTCATCCCGAACACGGGCCTCGCGGCGGCGATGGAGGAGCGCGGGGTCGATCTCGACGATATCGACGAGTCGTATCTGGCGATCCCGCCGCGCTGGGCGAACATCATGCTGTACCTCATCGCCATCTGGCGCCCGCCGCCGTGGCTGTGGAACCGGCTCATGGGCCGCGTGCGCGCGTCGAGCGAGCCGCAGAAGCTCTATCCGCGCCTCGGCCTCGTGCTGCGCACCGCGTACCTCACCAAGCGCGTGCTGGCGCATCTGCGCGTCATGGACTTCTCGATCACGCCCGGCAAGACGGGCTACTACGCCTGGAAGGTCGGCCTCGTCGGCCTGTGGCAGAGGCGCTTCACCCGGCGCCCGGAGCGTCCGTCGCGCACGAAGCGGGCGCCGGAGGTGAAGGTCGGCGTGCAGGTCATCTCGCCGGACGGGATGCGCAACGAGTAGGTCGCGGTCGATCGGGGCCGCCGCGGCGCTGCTGGTGGTGGCGGGGGCGGCTTTCGCCGCGGTCGCGCTCCTGCGCCGCGATGCTCCCGAGCCGCCGCCGGATGCCGCGCGCGGGGCGGCGCTGTTTCGCATGGTCTTCACGCCCGAGCAGGGCCTGGGCCCGCTGTTCAACGAGCGCGCGTGCAAGGACTGCCATCTCGAGCCGGCGGTCGGCGGGGTCGGGCGCGACGGGCTCGCCACCGCATTGCGCGTGGGGCGGCGCACCGGCGCGGGGTTCGATCCGATGATCGGGCGCGGGGGCCCGGTCGCGCGAGCGCATTCGGTGTCCGAGCTCGGCGTCGCCTGCGCTCGCGCGGCGGGGATCCCCGCCGGGGCCAACGTCACGTCGGTGCGCAACGCGCAGCCGCTGTTCGGCAGCGGCCTGATCGACACGATCGCGGACGCGACGATCCGCGCGGGCGCCACGTCGCGACGCGACGGCGTGAGCGGGCGGGCCAACCTTGTCCGCGAGCCCGGCGGTCGCACGCGGATCGGGCGCTTCGGCTGGAAGGCCGCCACGCCGGCGCTGGAACGCTTCGTCGCGGAGGCGCTGCGCGACGAGATCGGCGTCATCAGCCCCCTCGCTGCCGAGGACTCGCTGCCCGCGGGAAGCGCTCGCTGCCCCGGGGAGTCGGCCGCGCCCGAGGCGAGCGCCGATGTCGTGCGGGCGCTGACAGCATTCCTCGCGTCCCTGCCCGTCCCCGCGCCGCGCCGTTCGGTCGCCGAAGGCGAGGCGGTGTTCGACGCGACGGGCTGCGCCGCCTGTCACACACCGGTCCTCCGAGGCGCGTCGCGCGACGTGCCGTTGTACTCCGACCTGCTCTTGCACGACATGGGCCCCGCGCTCGACGACGGCGTCGTGCAGGCGGGCGCCCGCGGAGCGGAGTGGCGCACCGCGCCGCTGTGGGGGCTGTCGGATCGCACGCGCTACCTGCACGACGGGCGAGCCGACACCCTGGAGGCTGCGATCACCGCCCACGGCGGCGAGGCGCTGACCGCAGTTCGCCGCTACGCGCGGCTTGCGCCCGCGCAGCGCCGCGCGCTGGTGACGTTCCTGCGCACCCGCTGACGGTGCGGTCGCTCAGGCGCCGAATGCCGAGATCGCGACGATCGCGTCGGCGACCGACAGCCAGATCGTGCCCGCGTCGGGGGAGACGGCGATACCGTTGAGCTCGCCCGCGCCCAGCCGCCCGCGTCCTGGGACGGCAATCGAGGCGACGGCGCGGATGCGGCCGTCCTGACGTAGGCGCACGATCGTGCCCGTGCCGCGGTTGGCGACGTACAGATCCGACCCGCCCGCAAGGGTCGTGTTGCTCGAGAACGCCGGGTTGGCGATCTCCGGGACCACCGGCGCGAGGTCGATCGGTTCCGCGAGCAGCGGGCTCGACAGACGGCGGGTGGCGACGACGCGGAAGACGTGGAAGTCGTCGTCGAGGCGCAGCTGCACGACGGCGTCGCCGCCCGGGTCGGTGACGTACAGGAAGCGGTCGGGCACCCAGTTGAACGCCATCCCGATCCGCGTGGCGCCGCCGCCGACCGGTGTGAGCGTCCGTGGTGGCGCGAGGCCGTCGACGCCATCCTCGACGTGCACCTGCGCGAGCGCGCCATCGGCGGTCGCCACGGCGAAGACGGCCCGGCCCGAGGCGTCCGGCGAGGCCCCCAGCAGGGCGTTCCCGAGCGCTGGTGTGGCGAGGCTGCCGCGCAGGCGCTGCGGTGCCCGGTCCGTCGCCGATCCTGCGAACACGCCGCCCGCCCGCTCGCTGGGAGCGTCCGCCAGCGGCCGCCCGTCGGGATCGATGACGGACTCCAGGCCGCTCGCGCCGGCGGCGTTGGAGATCCACGGGCGTCCGAAGGCGTTGTTGACGGAGATCCCGGTCGGCGCGGCCACGGCGGGCAGCGCGGCCGTGCCGGCGCCGGGGCTCGACAGGCCGTTGACGAACGCGGGCGACTGCGCCGTGAGCACCTGGACGGCGCCGTCCAGCGCCCGCGCCTGGCCGCCGTCGGCGGCGAACCGGGGCGGGATCGCGAGCGTCGCGGGCGCGTCGGTCGCGACCGAGAGGACCGACCCCGTCGCCCACGCTGCGCGTGCGCGCGGGGCTCCGAAGTTCGACGTGCTCGCGACGAGCAGCCGCCGCGGGTCGAGGATCGCGCCGCGGCGCGTCCTCGCCTCGAAGTCGCGCTTGTCGTGCATCGGCCCGCCCGCATGGAAGCGCCCGACGGGGCTGAGCGCGCCGGCCCCGTGCACGCCGGTGGCGAGCACCCGTCCGGTCAGCGTCACCGTCGCGGCGTTCGTCGCAGCCGGCGTCGCGGTCCAGGCGCGCGGGTCCGAGGGCGACGCCACCGAGGTCCGCGTCGGCCCGAGCCCGAGCGCGAGGATCAGCGTCAGACTCCCGGCGGCCAGCACGCCGAAGGTCCCCAGCCCGAGCACGAACGGCCGCGGCCCGAGCACACGGATGTGCCCGAGTCGCGTCTGCAGACCGAGCCCCGCCAGCGCGACGAGGAAGCATGCCCGCGTGAGCACGTCGAAGTTCGCGAGGAGCGCCGGGTCGACGACGCGCGCGCTGCGCACGACCGCCATGAGCACGAAGCCGACGAGGAAGAACGGCACGGCCTTGCGCGCGCTGCGCTTCGCCGAGGCGGAGGCGCCCGCCTCGTACCGGCTCCACGTCCACGCGACGAGCAGCAGCAGCGGGGCGAGCAGGAGGATGCGCACGAGCTTGACGACGGCCGCCACATCCCGGCCGACCGTCGAGTACGCGGCGCTCGAGGCGATCGTCTGCGCGGTGTCGGGCACCGCGGATCCCGCCCAGAGTCCGAAGGCGAGCACGTCGAGGTCGAGCGCGTGGCCGATGAGCGGAAAGAGGAAGACCGCCGCCGTCCCGAAGATCGTGATCGTCGCCACGGCGAAGCTCATCTCGCGCTCGTCGGCCCGCACGACCGGCGCCGCCGCGGCAATCGCCGAGTTGCCGCAGACCGAGGCGCCGATCCCGATCAGCACGGCAAGCCGCGCCTGCACGCCGAGGCGCCGCCCCGCGAGAACGGCGAAGCCGCAGGTGGCGCCGATCGTCGCGAGCACGAGCAGGAACGCCTCCGAGCCGATCGCCGCGATCGACTCGAGGTTGAGCCGCAGGCCGAGCAGGATGATGCCCGCGCCCAGCACGTATTTCACCGCGAACCGGATCCCGGGCAGAGCACGTGGCGTCGCCCAGCCGAGGTTGACGACGAGCAGCCCGAGGAGCATGGCGAGCGAGACCTCGAAGCCCACCGCCAGGGCGTAGGGCAGCGCGAGCTTGGCGGCGAGGTGCGCGGTCAGGCCGAGGGCGCCGGCCAGCAGCAGGCCGGGCAGTACGTTCCGCGCCGCGGCGAGCCGGGCTCGCTCGTGGCGCGGTGTGCGCGTGGCCGGTGCCATCGCCGGCGGACCCTCTCCTGCCCTTGTCCCGTCCGTTCCCCGTGATCCGATCAGGAGAACGAGCCGACCTGCATCAGCAGCAGGGTGCCGTCGGCGAACGCGTTGCCCTGGTTTCTGCACCACACCGCGACCTCGCCGCCGCCGGCCGGAACCTGAGCGCCGCCCGTCATCGGCAGGGTGGCCTCCTCGGTCTGGCCCGCATCGACGTTGCGCCGGTCGGTCGCGCCGCCGATGACCGTGGCACCGTTGCGCAGCTCGCAGTACTTCGTGACCGTGCCGTCGCTGTTGCCGAAGAAGCTGTCACCGAAGCTCATGTGGAGGTTGGCGACGGCCACCCAGCTGCCCGCGGGCACGGTCTTGGCGAGCGTCTTGGTCCACTCGCCCGAGAAGATCTCGAACGATCCGAAGTCGAACGTGGCCGTGGAGATCCCCGCTGCGCCCGGATCGCCCTTCACGCCCGCAGGCCCAGGCGGGCCCTGGATGCCGGGGTCGCCCTCGGGGCCGGGCTCCCCGGGGGCGCCCGCCGGACCTTGCGGGCCCGGGTCGCCCTGCAGCCCCGCCGGACCCTGCGGGCCGGTGCTCCCGCTCTGGCCCGCCGGGCCTTGCGGACCGGTGGGCCCGGGCGGTCCGGTCTGCTTCCATGACAGCGCCCGCTCGTACGAGCGGCAGCCGTCCGGCTCGTCGACGATCCGCGCATCGCCCTTGGAGACTCCGAGCAACAGGTTGCTGACGTTCGCGAAGCAGCCGATGATCGTCCCGTCCGGCGCCGGGATCGCCGCGTGCGCCGGAGTGGTCGCGGCCGCCGCGAGTATCGCGCCCGCTGCGATGAGCGCGAGTCCGGCCACGGTCGTGCGTCGTGTGCGGGTCATGGTGTTCCTCATGGCTTGGGGGTTGGCTGGCCTCACGAGAAGGAGCCCACGCGCAGCAAGGTCAGCGTCCCGCTGGCGGACTCCTGGGAGAACTGGAACGCGTCGTTGAGATCGCGCCTGACGAGCACGGCGTCGCACCACAGGCTCACCTCGCCGCCGCCGGGCGGGACCTGGGCGCCGCCTGTCATCGCCAGGGCCGTCTCCCCGAACTGGCCGGGTGCAACGGTGCTGCGGTCAGCGGCACCGCCGATGACGTCGGCGGCGTGGCGCAGCTGGCAGGCCGAGCGCTGGATGCGGTCGCTGTCGACCACGAGACCCTGGCCGACGGTGATGCTGACCTTCGCGATCGCCACCCAGCTGCCGGCGGGGACCGTCTTGGAGAGCACCTTCGCCGGCGTGTGATCGACGGTGAAGTTCCCGAACGCGATGTCGGCCGCCGGGAATCCCGCTGCGCCGGGATCGCCCTTCGGTCCCGGCACGCCGGGCGGGCCGGCGACGCCCTGCGGCCCCTGCTCGCCCTGCGGTCCGCGCGGACCCGTGGCCCCGCTGTCGCCCTGTGTCCCCGGGGCGCCCTGATCGCCTCTGGGTCCCTGGGCACCGGCGTCGCCCTGCGCACCATGCGGGCCGGCGGGCCCGCGCGGTCCGACCCGGTTCCACGGCAGCGCCGTCTCGATCGAGCGGCAGCGGTCCTGGTCGTCGACGATCCGCGCATCGCCCTTGGAGACCCCGAGCAGCAGGTTGCTGACGTTCGCGAAGCAGCCCATGATCGTGCCGCTCGACGCCGGGATCGCGGCCTGGGCGGTGGCGCCCGCCGTCGCGCCCGCCGTCGCCAACGCCGCGCCCGCCGCGACGAGCGCGAGCGCGGTCATGGTCCTTCGCCGCGTGTCCTGCATTCCGACCGACCCCGTCCGTTTGAGCATCGAACCTGTGGGGCAGACTCCCGCGCCGCAGCGCCGGGCACCAGAATCCAGAGGGCTGGAATCGACCGACCCTTGTCCGGGCCGGGAACCTCGGTCCATAATCGGCGTCGTGGGTTTCGCGCCGCATTCGCTGACCCCGTCAGAGCTGGCGGCGCTCATCGCTGCCGAGGGCCAGGGCGACGCGTTTCTCGCGTTTCGGGAGGGCAGCGGCGACCTGCGCTTCTCACCCCTCGCGGGCCGGCAGCATCTGACCGTCGGCCGCACGGACGCCAACGACGTCGTGCTCGGCTGGGACCCGCAGGTGTCGCGGGTCCACGCGCAGCTCGAGCACGTCGGCGGGATGTGGCTGCTCGTCGACGACGGCCTCTCGCGCAACGGGTGCTTCGTGGACGGGGAGCGAGTGAACGGCCGCACGCTCCTGGCCGACGGCTCGATGCTGCGCTTCGGCGGGACGCCGGTCCTGTTCCGGTCCCCGGGCCAAGGGGTCGACAGCACCGTCGCCGCGAGCGCGATCGCGGCCTTGCGTGTCACCGACGCCGAGCGGCGCGTGCTCGTCGTGCTGTGCGAGCCGCTGCTGCGCCCCGGCACGGCGGCCACGCCCGCCAGCAACCGTCAGATCGGCGAGCGCGTCCACCTGTCGCTCGGCGGCGTGAAGACGCACATCCGCACGCTCTTCGCCAAGCTCGGTGTCGAGGATCTGCCGCAGAACCGAAAGCGCGCCGAGCTCGCACGGCGGGCGATCGAATCGGGGCTGGTGTCCGCGCGTGATCTGGAGGACTGAGCTCGAGCCTGCAGGGCTGGCGGGTGCCAGCCCTCTGGTCTCTGGCCGGGGCAGCCCGGTTCGGGCATCGTGCCCGGCGGATGGACCTCACTCCCATGATCGCCGTGCTCGAGCTGCATCCGGCCCGCGGCCTGCGGCGCGGGCTCGAGCCCGGGGCCGTGATCGGTCGGGACGGCGGCTGCGACGTGCGGCTCGACGACCCGCTCGTGTCGCGCCGGCATGCGATCGTCGTGACCCGCGCGGGGCATACGTTCATCGAGGATCTCGACTCCGCCAACGGGCTGTTCCTCAACGGCGATCGCTGCCGCCGGACGCTCGCGCTGCGGGCGGGCGACGTCATCCAGCTCGGCACGACCGTCTGGAAGGTGGTCGCCCACTGCTAGCGGGTTCTCCGGCGAGGACCCACCGGAGGGAGCAGTAGTGCCCGCCGGCACCGGCCCACTCGCCAGCGGGACGGCCGTGGGCCGCTACCGCATCGACGGCCCGCTCGGCCGCGGCGGCATGGCGATCGTCTACGAGGCGACACACGAGGCGCTCGGGCGCCGGGTGGCGCTGAAGGTGCTGGCGGCCGAGCTCGGCTCGGACCCGGAGTTCGTCGAGCGCTTCCGCCGCGAGGGCCAGCTGCAGGCCTCGCTCGAGCATCCGCACATCGTCACGATCTACGAGGCGGGAGAGTCCGCGCACGGGCTGTACATCGCGATGGCGCTCATCCGCGGCTCGACGCTCGCGGGGCTGATCCACGACGGCGGCGTGGCCGCCGAGCGCGCGCTGGCGCTGCTGCGCCAGGTGGCCGAGGCGCTCGACGCTGCTGCCGCCGGTGGCCTCGTGCACCGCGACGTCAAGCCGAGGAACGTCCTCGTCGGCGAGGACGACCACGCCTACCTCGCGGACTTCGGCCTGACGAAGCTCGGCGGCGAGTCCGGCGTGACCGTCACCGGCCAGCTCGTCGGCACGCTCGCGTACCTCGCACCGGAGATCATCCGCGGCGAGGCTGCGACGCGCGCCTCGGACGTCTACGCCTTCGCGGCGATGATCTTCGAGTGCCTCGGCGGCGGGCCGGTGTTCCCGCGTACGACGCAGGCGGCAACGCTGTACGCGCACATGATGGAGCCGCCGCCGCGCATCTCGCGGCGCCGCGCCGGCCTGCCGCCGGCGCTCGACGCGGTGCTCGAACGGGCGCTGGCGAAGCATCCGTCCGAGCGTCCCGCGACCGCGGTCGGGCTCATCGACGAGGTGGCGGAGGCGATGTCGGAAGTGGATCTCGCGAGGCTGGGCCCGCCCCCCGCGCCCGATCCCCGCGCCGAGGTGGCGGCGGACACGACGATCGAGCCGCTCGTCGCCGTGCCGCCGCCGCCGCCTGCCGCGCGCTCGCAGGCGCGCACGGCGGCGATGCTCGCCGCGGCCGCGCTGGCCGGCGCCGCCGTCGCCGTCGGCGTGGCGCTGCTGGCGGAGGGTGACGCAGCGCCCACCCGCGCCGCGGATGGAGCTCCGGCGACGCTGGCCGGGGCGATCGCGCTCGGCAGCGACCTCGCCGAGCCGGGTCGCGCGCAGGACTGCCGTGGCAGCCCCGTCAGCGACGGCTCCGCCGGATGCACGATCCTCCAGACGAGGCTGCCCGGCGCGACGCTCGTCGTGCCTCGGGACGGCGTGGTGCGCCGCTGGGCGGTCCGCTCGGCGCGCGGAGAGCTCGCGCTGAGCGCGCTGCGCCCGCGCGACGGCGGCTACTTTCAGATCGCCCTCTCGCGCAGCGAGTTCGCCGGCAACGACGGCGCCCACCTGTTCGACACGCAGATCGCCGTCGAGCGCGGCGACGTCCTCTCGCTGCGCGTGCTGCGCGGCTCGGGCGTCGGGATGCGTCCGACTGCGGCGGGGGCGGCGACGAGCCGCTGGATCCCGCGCCTGAAGGGCAACGAGATACCGGCGCAGGCCGGTCCCGCCGCGGAGGTGCTGATGCGAGCCGAGCTCATGCCGGGCCGGGCGTTGTCGCCTCCGCCGCAGGTGCGCGGCAGAGCCGCCGCCACGCTCCCGGCGGGCCGCCCGCTGCGCACGAGCAAGCTGCGCTACAACAACGGCCGGCCGGTCGAGATCAGGCTCGTCGAGCTGCCCGGCCACCTCGCCCTGGACCTGTGGCGCGGCGGCAGGCGCCTCGCGCGCCAGCAGCTTCCCGCCGACTTCCGGCCCGGCGGTCAGGTGATCACCTACGAGGTCGAGCCCGACGAGCCGACCGAGCCCGAGCAGGTCGGCACGACGATCGAGTACGCCAACGAGGACAGCGCCAGGATCCTCAGCCACCACGTCGTCGCCTATGGCCGCGAGTTCGAGTTCATCGACTGACGGCGGCGCGGCGCTCGCGGCGGGCACCGCGGTCGCCGACTTCACCGTCGAGCGCGTGCTCGGCGAAGGCCCCCGGGGGATCGTCTACGAGGCGACGCAGGCCGGGCTGCGGCGGCGGGTCGCGCTGAAGGTCTATCGGCGCCGGCCCGGCCTCGCCGCACGGTTCGACGCGCTGCGCTGGCCCGAGCACCCGCACGTCGCGAGCCTCTACGCCGCGGGCGAGTGCGAGCACGGGTTCTTCACGGCGACGCGTCTGATCCGCGGACCGACGCTCGCGCAGCTCATCGAGCAGCGGACCCTGGAGCCCGGGCGCGTCGAGCAGCTGTGCGACGAGGTGGGCCGCGCGCTGGCGGCGGCGCATGGCGCCGGCATCGTGCACGGCGCGGTGCATGCCGGCAACGTGTTCGTCGACGTCGGCGTCGACGGCCGGGCGCTGCTGACGGACTTCGTGTCCGCGCGGGACGCGGCGCCGGCGGAGGACGACGCCGCGCTCGCGCGAATGCGGGCGCGGTGCTTGCACGCCTGCCACGCGGCGCGCACGACGCGCCGCGCTCCGCGACGGTCGGCCGCCGCCGTGGCGCTCGTCGTGTTCGTCGCTCTCGGCGTTGTGGCCGGCGCGCTGCTGGTGTTGCCCCCGGCAGCGCCCGCTCCGGTCGGCGCCCCGGCTCCGGCCGCGGGCGTGGTCGCCCTCGGCAGCTCGCTCGCTGCGCCTGCCGCGCGGTCGGTCACGTGTGACGGCGAGCCGGTGAACGGGTCGTCGCTGCCGTGCATCGTCATGCAGACTCGCCTTCCGGGCCGTCGCGTCGTGGTCTCCCAGGACGGCGTCGTCCGCGGTTGGTTCGTGCGCGGCGCCGTCGGCGAGGTCGCGCTTCACGTGCTGCGCCCGCGTGGCCGCCGGTTCGTCAGCGTCGGGAGGTCGGCGCTCCAGCGCGTGCCCGACGGCGCCGCCGCGCACCCGCTGGCCGCCAGCCTGGCCGTCCGGCGCGGCGACCTGATCGCCGTCGAGGTCACGCCGGGCGCGGCGATCGGCATCGGCCCCGGCGCGACGGGCGCGGCCACCATGCGCTTCATCGCACCACGGCGGGCGATCCCCATGACCCCGACCGCCGACCTTCCGGCGCGCTTCGACCACGAGCTGCTCGTGCGTGTCGACTACGCGCCGGGAGCGCGGCTTGCGTGGCCGAGCGCGCTCGCCGGTCAGAGAGCAGCGCGGGCGCCGGCGGGCCGTGTGCTCGCGCGACACGTCGTCAGTGCCGGCGACCGGACACGGACGGTCGTGCTCGTGTCGCTCGAGGATCGGATCGCGCTCGATCTGTTCGCGGGAGCGCGCAGGCTGATGCGCGTCGCGATCCCGGAAGCCGATCCCGCCGGCCGCCTCGTCCGGACGGAGGTGAGCGGCCTCCCGGACGTGACGGTGATCTGGGAGAACGCCGAAGGGATCGTCACGACGTCGTTTCGCATCGGCGTCAGCGGGCTGACGGCGACGTGACGTCCGCGGGGCCTGGGGCTCTGCCACGCCGAGTACGCCGGCGCAGAAGCACCCCCCGAGGGCGGTTGCCGGGGCGCGGGGCGCGGCTCCGTCGCCCGCGTGACGGTCATCTCGCCCCGCGGCGTGCGCAACGCGCAGCGCTGAGCGAGCGCGCAGACGGCCGGGGCGAAGGCGGCGCAAAGTCGGATTTCCGGATGCCACGACCACGCCGGCGTGATAGTCCCCGCGCATCGACCGGCGGCGGGCCGGTCCGGATCGGAGGTTGGGATGCGGTCTCACGGGATGCGACGCGTGCTGGTGCTGGCGATCTGCGCGGGGCTGCTGCCGGCATGGGGCGCCGCCGGCGCGGCGGCCGCCACGACGAAGGCCAAGCGGCCGGCCGACGTCTCCGCGCCCGCCGAGGCGAAGCCGAAGGCCAAGCCGGCGCCGGTCGCGCGCACGACGTGCTCGACCGTCTCCTACGCCGGCAACCCGCTGCTCGGCCCCAAGCGCGTCCCCAACGCCGGGCCGGTCGCCCGGCTGCTGCGCGGCTGGCAGCGCCTCGCCGGGTTCTCGCCGCGCGGGTACCTCAAGCTCTTCTACGACAAGGTCGCCAAGAGCTGGCGCTATCCGCCGCAGGGCGGATACCAGCTCACACCGCTCGGAGCCCCCGTCGTCGGCCCGGTCTCGCTCATCGAGGGCCAGCTGATCGACCGCTTCGGCAGCGAGGGCGGGACGTACCTGTCGCCGGCGGGCACGCCGTACGCCGCCCGCGGCATCCCGCCCGAGAGCCTCAACCCGTTCCCCGGCGGCGAGCCGTGCAACTACTACCGCTACCGCGTGCTCCGGCCGTTCTCCGTCCACTCCGGGCCGATCGCGCCGGCGCTCGGGCAGCCGGGGTTCGGCCTGCAGTACGTGCTGAGCAACTCGCTGTTCGCGGGCGTGAGCGAACGCGTGAACGTCACCTACCTGCTGACGAACGGCTACGTTGAGCGCGTCCCGTATGCGGCACCGAGGCCGCCCGCGAAGCCGCCTGTGCCCGCCGCCTGACGCGCGCTGGCGTCAGGCGCAGGCTCAGGCGTTCGCGCTAGCGGTGCGAGACCTCGCCGCGCCAGGCGCCCGTCTCGGCGCCGCGCGACTCGATGAGCTCCTTGAAGCGCTCGAGGTCGCCCTTGATGCGGCGCTCGGGTGCGCCGATCGCGTCGCCGATCTTCTCCTTCACGCCCTCGGGCACGAAGTCCATCTGGACCATGATCCGGGTCGTGTTGTCATCGATCCGGTGGAACGTCACGACGCCGGCGTTGTCCTTGCCGTCGGTGTTGCCCCAGGCGATGCGCTCGTCGGGAACCTGCTCGACGATCTCGGCGTCCCACTCGTGCTGAGACCCGCCGAAGCTCGCGACCCAGTGCAGGTGCGTGTCGTCGAGCTGGCGCACCTCGTCGATGCCGTCCATGAACTGCGGGAACTCCTCGAACTGCGTCCACTGGTTGTAGACCATGCTGAGAGGCGCGTTGACCTCGATCGACTGCTCGATCGTGCTCATGTCGTCTCCTTTCCGCCGCCTGCGCAGCGGGGTATTCGGGGGGAGCGTTCGTCGTACCCGCGCGGTCGCCGCCGGACCCGCCGAATTGGCGAGATTGGCACCCCTGCGATCGAGTTGGACGGATGAGGAGCATGTACTGCATCGCGCGTCCCTTCCCGTTGTTCTCCGTTTGAAGCGAAGACGAACGGGGAGCGCGGAAATGGACACGGCGCCGGCAGACGAAGGGCCGGGATCGCTCCCGGCCCTCGTCTGCGTCTGTGTCTGCGTCGGCGCTACAGCGCGACCGGCGTCTCCTCCGGGTCGGGCTTGGGCTTGAAGTTGCCCTTGCCGCGCTTGCCGTTGACGGCCGCCGTGCTCTGCGCGAGCGTGATCGTGGCGTGCGCCGCCGCGTCGGACATCTGGTCCAGCGCGGTGTTGTTGATGTTCGCGATCGTGTCGCAGGCCTGGTGGTAGCAGGGGTCGTACGGCAGGCCCGCCGTCCCGCCGTACAGCCCGACCTGCGCGGGCGTCTTTATCCCCTCGGCGCCGGTGAACAGGCCGCCCGCCGGAATGTCGACGCCCGCGGCGATGAACGGCCCGTAGTCGGAGCGGCCGTTGAACGGGGTCGGCTCGAACGCCAGGCCGCGGCTGGCGAAGTAGGAGTTGAACAGCTCCTCGATCGCGGCCGAGCCGGCGGGCGCGGCGGGGTCGCTGCCGTCGTACACGAAGCGCGCGAAGTTCGGCGAGCCGACCATGTCGAAGTTGATCATCGCCGCGATCCGATCGCGCTCCGCCTGCGACAGGCTGTCGACGTAGAAGTTCGAGCCGATCAGGCCCGACTCCTCGGCGCTGAACCAGATGAAGCGCACCTGGTTGCGCGGCTTGACCTTCGCCATCTGCTCGGCGATCTCGAGGATCGTGCCCGAGCCGGAGCCGTTGTCGTTGATCCCCGGCCCGTCGAGCACGCTGTCGAGGTGCGCGCCGACGACGACGACGTTGTCGCTGGCGCCACGCGGGCTCTCGGCGATCACGTTGCGCGTCGTCAGCGTCTCGCTGAAGAAGTCGACGGTGAGGTTCAGCCTCGTGCCGGTCGGCCCGTCGTTGACGCCGTTGCTCAGCTCGAAGCCGACCGCGGACGACGTGGCCACCACCGGGATGTTCGTGCCCGCGACACCGGGATTGAAGTCCAGCGCGGTCCGGCCGGCATTGCCCTCGTTCATGATGATGACCGCCGACGCGCCGGCTTCCTGGGCGTTGACGGACTTGACGACGAAGTTGCACGTCCCGCGCTGCACCAGGGCGATCGAGCCCGCGACGAAGTCGTCGAAATCCTCGTCCTCGCAGCCGCTGGTCGAGCCGCCGAGCGGCGGGTTTGAGATGTCGACGGCATAGACCTCCGTGTTGGTGACCGAGCCCTCCGCCGCCTGGTTGCTGCCCACGAACTCCTGGAAGAAGCCGCGCGTGTACGACTTCTGCGGCTCGGGCGCGAGCCGCGTCAGGACCGACTGGTCCTCGAAGGCCTCGTACTCGAACTCCTGGAAGCGCACGTCGTAGCCGGCGGCGCGGGCGCGGTCGTAGACGTACTGGGCGGACGCATCGTGGCCGGGTAGACCGGCGAAGCGGTTGCCGCCGTTGGCGGTGGCCTGCGCCTGGAAGGCGTTGAGGTGCTCGTAGATCCCGGCGACCGTGACGGCCTGGGTGAGCTTGGCCGAGTTGTTGTTGTTCGGCGCGGCGGCGGCGCTGGCCGGCCCGAGCAGAACGAGCGCGAGCGCGAGCAGCGCTCTCGGCATGTGACGACGCATGCGATTCCCCTTGTGGTTCGGACTACCTGCTTCGCTCGCACTCTGTCCGGGTCGACGCGATGTCAAACACATCCGCCGTCGGCTGGTGCAGGTGCGCGCCTGATGAGCAGTGGGTAGGCGGCGGCGCACAGGAGGGTGGCGCATGCCGTCAGTGGGACGCGACGCAGTCATCGGCGTGGACATCGGAACCACGAGCGCCAAGGCGGTCGCGTTCACGATCGACGGCGCCGCGCACGCCGGCGGCCAGGCGGGCTACGAGCTTCTCGACCCCCATCCGGGCTGGGCCGAGCAGGATCCGGAGGCCGTCCTGGCGGCGACGCTGGAGGCGACCGCCGACGCTGTGCAGGGCGCGCGGGAGGCGGGGTTGGCAGTGCAGGGACTTGCCTTCAGCGCCGCGATGCACTCGCTGATCGCGCTCGACGGCGACACGACCGCGATCGCGCCCGTGCTCACGTGGGCCGACGCGCGCGCCGCCGACCAGGCGCGGCGGCTGCGCAGCGGACCACGTGGGCTGGCGCTGCACCGGCGCACGGGCACCCCGATTCACCCGATGTCGCCGCTCGTCAAGCTGCGCTGGTACCGCGAGCACGACGCGGAGCTGGCCCGGCGCGCGCGGTACTGGGTCGGCGTCAAGGAGCTCGTGCTGCAGCGCCTGACCGGTGAGCTCGTCGTCGATCACGGCATCGCCTCGGCGACCGGCATGTTCAACCTGGGCGACGAGGCGTGGGACGACGAGGCGCTCGAGTACGCCGGCGTGCGCCGCGATCAGCTCGCGCGCCTCGTCCCGACGACCGAGGTGCTGCGCCTGAGCGCGCAGGGCGGGCGCGCGCTGGACCTGCCGGCCGGGACGCCGGTCATCGCCGGCTCGAGCGATGGTCCGCTGGCGAACCTCGGCCTCGGAGCGGTACGGCACGGAACGGTGGCCTGCTCGATCGGCACGAGCGGCGCGCTGCGCGTGGTTGCCGACCAGCCACGCGTCGACGGTCGCGGCAGGGTCTTCTGCTACGTGCTCGCGCCGGGGCGCTACGTCATCGGCGGCGCGGTCAACAACGGCGGCGTCGTGCTCGACTGGCTGGCCGAGACGGTCGCGCGCCAGCTGGCCGAAGAGGCCCGGCGAGCGGGACTGCCGGCGGCCGAGGCGCTTCTCGCGGAGGCCGGGCGCGCTGCTGCCGGCAGCGGCGGGCTGCTGTTTCTGCCCCAGCTGCTCGGCGAGCGCGCGCCGCACTGGGCGGGCGACCCGCGCGGGGCGTGGGTGGGACTGACGCGCGCGCACGGGCTCGAGCATCTGCTGCGCGCCGCGGTCGAGGGAATCTGCATGCAGCTGGCCGTCGTGCTCGCCGCGCTCGGCGAGGCCGGCGTCGAGGTGCGCGAGATCCGCGCCACCGGCGGCTTTGCGCGCAGCGCCCTGTGGCGCTCGATGCTCGCCGGCGTCTTCGGGCGGCCGATCGGCTTCGCGGCCTCGCCCGAGGGCTCGTCGCTCGGCGCCGCGCTGCTGGGCATGACGTCGCTGGGGATGCTGGAGTCGCTCGATCGCGCCGCCGACCTCGTGACCGTGACGCACGTCGAGCGGCCCGACGCCGACGAGGCGGAGGCCTACGCACGCCTGCTGCCGCACTTCGAATCGACGTACGCCGCGGTCAGCGCGACGTCGGCCGCGCTCACCGAGTTGCAGGACGTCCTCCCGGTCGCCCCGCAGCCGCAACCCCACGAGACCTGAGGAGGCGACGTGTCCGAGGCCCCAGAACCCGTCCTGTCGACCGGCCCGCTGCTGCTGATCGCGCTCGGCGCGGTGCTGCTTCTGCTGTTTCTCATCATGCGCTTCAAGCTGCACGCGTTCGTCGCGCTCGTGCTCGTCAGCCTGCTCGTCGCGATCGCGACGCGGATCCCGACCGGCGACATCGTCGACACCCTCGTCGAAGGGCTCGGTACGACGCTCGGCAGCGTCGCGCTGCTCGTCGGCTTCGGCGCGATGCTCGGCCGTCTGCTGGAGGTGACCGGCGGGGCGCAGGTGCTCGCCGACGCGCTGCTGCGACGCTTCAGCGAGCAGCGTGCCCCGCTGGGCCTGGGCATCGCCGCGCTGCTGTTCGGCTTTCCGATCTTCTTCGATGCCGGGCTCGTCGTGTTCCTGCCGCTCGTGTTCGTCGTGGCGCGCCGCCTGGGTGGTTCGCTGCTGCGCTTCGGGCTGCCGGTGGCCGGCGCGTTCGCGGTCATGCACGCGTTCGTGCCACCGCACCCCGGGCCGGTCGCCGCGGCCGAGCTGATCGGGGCGAACATCGGGCTCGTGCTCGTCTTCGGGCTGCTGATCGGGCTGCCGACCTGGTACGTCGGCGGGTACCTGTTCGGCACGTGGATCGCAGCGCGGATCCACGTCCCCGTGCCCGACGTGCTCGGCACCGGGAGCGCGGGCGCGGCGACCGACCGCGCCGCCGACGAGGCCGTCGAGGGCACGACCGCCGGCCCCGGACGGGGCGCCGAGGGCTCGGGCGATCAGGAGGTTGGCGGGGTCGGGCTGCCGCCGCCGTCGCTTCGCACGGTGCTCTTCGTCCTGCTGCTGCCGCTCGGGCTGATCTTCCTCAACACCGGCCTGAGCACGCTCGCCACCGCCGGCACCGTGGACGAGGAGGCCGCGCTCGTCGAGTGGGCGGTCCTGATCGGCCAGACGCCGATCGCGCTGCTGATTGCGCTCCTCGCCGCGATGTACCTGCTCGGCTGGCGCCGGCGGCGCAGCGGCTCCGACGTCGAGGAGATCGTCAACAGCGCGCTCGGCCCCGTGTGCGCGATCATCCTCATCACCGGCGCCGGCGGGATGCTCGGCGCCGTCCTGCGCGCCGGCGGCGTCGGCACCGCGCTCTCCACGACGCTCGAGGACATCGGCCTGCCGGTGATCGTCGCCGCGTTCGTGATCTCGGTCGCGCTGCGGGTGGCTCAGGGCTCGGCGACGGTCGCGCTGACGACGACCGCCGGGATCATGGCGCCGGTCATCGAGGCCACGGACGGCCTCAGCGAACCGGACCTCGCGCTGATCGTCATCGCGATCGCCGGGGGCGCCACCGTGCTCTCACACGTCAACGACTCGGGGTTCTGGCTCGTCAGCCGCTTCTTCGCGATGGACGAGAAGACGACGCTGAAGACGTGGACGGTGATGGAGACCCTGCTGGGGACGATCGGCTTCAGCCTCGCGCTTGCGCTCAGCCTCGTGCTGTAGTCCGGCGCGACGACCGTCTACGCGGCCGCGGGGGCGCCCGCCACCGACCGGTACGCCTCGGCGAGGCGCCTGACGCCCTCGTCGATCTGGTCGTCCGTCACGCCCGAGTAGGCGAGGCGCAGCGTGTTCTCGCCGCCCTCGAGCAGGAAGTCGGTGCCCTTGACGAACTGCACGCCGCGTTCGGCGGCCGCGCTGAACATGGCGGCGACGTCGGTGCCCTCGGGCAGCTGCACCCACATGAAGTAGCCGCCCTCGGGCAGCGTGTAGCGCGCCTCGGGGAGGTGTTCCTTCAGCGCGGCGTCGAGCGTCGCGACGCGCTCGGCGAGCGCGGTCTTGACCGTCGCGATGGCGCTGTCGATCGCGCCCGACACGCAGAACTCGTAGACGATCGCCTGGGCGACCATGTTCGGCGAGATGTACGTGTTCGTCGCGAGCTTGGCGATCTTCGCGATGAGCTCCTTCGGACCGACGAGGTAGCCGACGCGGATGCCGGGGCAGACGGTCTTCGAGAACGAGGAGGCGTAGACGACGGTGTCGTTCTCGTCCATCGAGAGCATCGTCGGCAGGTCGTCGCCGCTGAAGCGGATGTGCTTGTAGGGGTCGTCCTCGAAGATCATGAAGTCGTGCTCGGCGGCGAGCGCGAGCAGCTCGGCGCGCTTGTCCTGCGAGAGCGTGTAGCCGGCCGGGTTCTGGAAGTTCGGGATGACGTGGGCGAGCTTCGGCGTGACGCCGCCCTCGATGAGGCTGCGCAGCCCGGCGACGTCGATGCCGTCGGTCTCGAGCTCGATCATCCGCACCGCCGCGCCGTGCGAGCGCAGGTTCAGCAACGTGCGGTCGTACGTCGGCTTCTCGACGACGACGACGTCACCGTCGCCGACGACCGTCTCGAACAGGAACGCGTCCGCCTGCATCGAGCCGTTCGTGACGAGGACGTTGGCCTCGTCGACGCCGTGCTGCTCGGCGATCCAGCGGCGCAGCGGCACGTAGCCGATGCTCGTCCCGTAGGCGGTCGCGCCGCCCGGGTCGTTGGTGAAGGCGCGGGTGGCGGCGTCGCGCAGCCCGTCGACATCGACGATGTCCAGCGAGGGCGCGCCGCGCGCGAAGGAGATGGTGTCGGCCATAGGTGTTTCGAGGTTACCCACCGCCCGCGCGTGCGCTCGGCTGCGCCGCTCAGAACGCGGTGGCGAGGACCAGCGGGTAGACCGCGCCGGCGCCGCGGCGCAGCAGCTGGCCGCCGGTCATCGCGAGCGTCCAGCCGCTCAGCCGCCGGTCGTCGAGCAGCAGGCAGCTCTCCGGTGGCGGGTCGGCGATGACGCGAAACGCGCCGCGCACGTTGGCTGCCTGCAGGGCGGCGTTGGCCATCTCGCGCTGCGGCGGGCGCTCGCCGGTGCGCTCCAGCAGCGCGACGAACGGGATGCCGAGCGTCCCGGACAGGCGCCGGGCGAGGTCCTCGACGACGCCCGGGTGGCTCGCCGACGGCACCGCGGTGATGTAGCTCACCGGCGGGTTCCAGGCGCGGACCAGCCGGTCGACCGCGTCGAGCAGCTCGTCGGAGAGGCGGCCCTCGCGCAGCCCCGCCTGCACGACCGGCGCCCAGCCGCCGTCGCCCAGGCGCGCCAGCGCGCGGCCCTCCTCGACGACGAGCTCGGCGGGGATCTTCTTCATCCGGCCCTCGGGGTCGGGCGCCATCTTCTTGGTCTCGAGCTTGAGCGGCTGCGAGCGCAGGTGGTCGATCGCCTCGCGCACGAGCCCCGGATCCAGCGGCCCGTCGTAGCGCGGCTGCGTGCACACCGAGCAGCGCCCGCAGTCCTGCGGGTCGGGGTCGTCGAGCTCCTCCTGCAGCGCGCGCATGAGGCAGCGTCCGTCGGCGCCGAAGCTCGCCATCGTCGCCTGCTCGCGGCGGCGCAGCGCGGTGATGTGCTCGTAGCGCTCGGCGTCGTAGGCCCAGTCGCTGCCGGGCTCGCGGACCCAGCGGCTGCCGTCGCGCGAGACGGCGCCCTCCACGTCGAGCACCTTCAGCATCGCGTCGATGCGGGCCTTGCCGAGGTTGACCATCGCGGTCAGCTCGGGCGTGGACGCGCCCTCGGCGCCGACCTCGTCGAGGTGCCCGAGCACGCGGTCGACGAGCTCGCGGCGCGGGAACGCCTGCTCGATGAAGAAGTCCTGGATGCGGCGGTCCTCGGCGCCGCGCAGCAGGACGACCTCGGCGCGCTCGATCGCGCGGCCGGCGCGGCCGACCTGCTGGTAGTAGGCGATGACCGAGCCGGGCGCCTGGTAGTGCACGACGAAGCCGAGGTCGGGCTTGTCGTAGCCCATCCCCAGCGCGCTCGTGGCCACGACGCATTTCAGCTCGTTGGACAGCAGCCGGTCCTCGACGGCGATCCGCCGGTCGGTGTCGATCTCGCCGGTGTAGGCCTCGGCGGCGATGCCGTGGGCGGTGAGCCACTGCGCGACCTGCTCGGCGTCGCGCTTGGTCAGCGTGTAGACGATCCCCGAGCCCGGCATGTCGTCGAGATAGGTCGCCAGCCAGGCGAGGCGGTCGGCCTGACCGGGCAGCTCGACGACCTCGAAGCGCAGGCTCGTGCGCCCGAGCGGGCCGCGGTAGGCGACGAGCGGCGCGCCGCTGTGGCCCGTGCGCAGCTGCTCCTCGACGTCGGCGACGACGCGGTCGTTGGCGGTCGCGGTCGTGCACAGGACGCCGACGCCCTCGGGCAGGCGCTCGAGCATGTCGGCGATGCGCCGGTAGTCGGGACGGAAGTCATGGCCCCAGTCGGAGATGCAGTGCGCCTCGTCGACGACGAGCAGCCCCACGCGCTCGGCGAAGACCGGCAGCATCCGCTGTCGGAACTGCGGGTTGTTCAGCCGCTCGGGGCTGATCAGCAGCAGGTCGACGGCGTCGGCGTCCAGCAGCGCGGAGATCTCGTCCCACGCGTCGCGGTTGGTCGAGTTGACCGTGTGCGCGCGGATCCCCAGCCGCTGCGCGGCGGCGATCTGGTTGCGCATGAGCGCCAGCAGCGGCGAGACGATGAGCGCGGGCCCCGCGGGGTGGGTGGGATCGGATCGCAGCAGCGCGGTCGCGATGAAGTAGACCGCTGACTTGCCCCAGCCGGTGCGCTGCACGCACAGCACGCGGGCGCGGTCCTCGACGAGGTCGGCGATCGCCTCGAGCTGGTGCTCGCGAAAGACCGCGTCGGGACCGGCGAGCTCGTGCAGGAGCTCGGTGGCGCGGGCGGCGAGGTCGGTCGTCGCGGGCATCTGAACACTCTAGGTCGCAGCCGGCCGAAACTCGCCCCCCGGTGCGGCCGCACATGATCGAGTGACACCTGGACCGCAGCGGCCGCTTCAGCTGTCGCTCGTTCATGTGTGTCATGAAGCATCGACATGCCGACCGCGTGACGTGTTCGGAGTGTCACTCGATCATTTCAGCGGCAAGAGCGCCCGACCCGCCACCATTGAGCCCGTGACCCCCTACGCCTTCCGCGACATCGAGCCCGCCGACGCCCCGTTCCTGCTGGAGATGCTGCGGCTCACGGTCGCGTGGCAGATCGTGCCGACGGCCGACGGCATGCCGCCGCCCGTCCTCGTGCCGCCGTACGCCTTCGACGACCTCGGCCGCCCCGGCGACGGCGGGGTGATCGTCACCTACGACGGCGAGCCGGTCGGCGCGTGCTGGTACCGGATCAACCTGACGGCCCGCCGGCATGACGGCCGGCCGGTGCCCGAGCTCCTGCTCGCCGTCATGCCCGCCCACCGCGCCCACGGCATCGGCGGCCGGCTGCTCGACCGTGCGATCGAGCAGGCCCGGGCCGGTGGTCACTCCGCCATCGACCTCGTCGTCGAGCTCGACAACCCGGCCCGCGGGATGTACGAGCGCCGCGGCTTCCAGCCGCTCGCCGGTGCGCCGGCCGCGCCCGACATGCGCAAGGTGCTGTAGACGCGCGGTCGGCCCGCGACCACCTCGCCGGGCGCTGAGGGCGGCGACGAGATCGCCGCGCCGCACGCGCGAATCGTCAGCCGCCGAGGATCTCCATCGCGATCTCCGCGACCTGCGTCGGCGTTCGCCCGACCCGCACGCCGACACCCTCCAGCGCGTCGATCTTCGCCTGGCCGCCGCCGCTGGAGCCCGACACGATCGCGCCGGCGTGGCCCATCGTCTTGCCGGGCGGCGCCGTCAGCCCGGCGATGTAGGCGACGACCGGCTTGCTCACGTTCTCGGCGATGTACGCCGCCGCCTCCTCCTCCGCCGACCCGCCGATCTCGCCGCTCATGACGATCAGCTCGGTCTCGACGTCGGCTTCGAACAAGGCGATGATGTCCACGAACGAGGAGCCCGGCACGGGGTCGCCGCCGATTCCCACGATCGTCGAGTTGCCGAAGCCGCTGCGCGCGAGCTCGTTGCCGATCTGGTAGGTCAGCGTGCCCGACCGCGAGACGACGCCGACGTTGCCGGGCTTGAAGAACTGCGCCGGGATGATCCCCACGTTCGCCTTGCCCGGCGACAGGACGCCCGGGCAGTTCGGCCCGACGAGGCGCACGTCCGGGTTGTGCTTGAGCACGTTGAAGACCTTCAGCTCGTCGTGCGCGGGGATCCCCTCGGTGATCGCGATGATCGTCGCGATCCCCGCGTCCTCGGCCTCGAGGATCGAATCGGCGGCGAAGCGCGCCGGCACGAAGATCATCGCGGTGTTGGCGTCGGTCTCGGCGACCGCCGCGCGCAACGTGTTGAAGACGGGGATGCCCTCGACGTCCTGGCCGCCCTTGCCCGGCGTCACGCCGGCGACGACGTTCGTGCCGTAGGAGCGGTTGTTGAGCGCGTGGTAGGTGCCCTCGCGGCCGGTCAGCCCCGAAACGACCAGGCGGGTGTTCTCGCCGACGATGATGCTCATGACGAACCCCCGCCGCGGGCCAGCTCGACGACCCGCGCGGCAGCGCCGTCCATCGTCGCCTCGGCGTGCACGTTGGGCAGGTTCGCCTCGGCCAGCAGCCTGCGCGCCTCGACGTCGTTGGTCCCGTCCAGCCGCACGACGAACGGCACCGTCGGCGAGAGGATCTCGTAGGCGTCGATGATGCCCCGCGCGACCTCGTCGCAGCGCGTGATCCCGCCGAAGACGTTGAAGAGCACGGCCTTGACGTTCGGGTTGGACAGGATCACGTCGACCGACGCGGCGATCGCCTCGGCCTTCGCGCCGCCGCCCGCGTCGAGGAAGTTCGCCGGCGCCCCGCCGGCGTGCGCGACGACGTCGAGCGTCGACATCACGAGGCCGGCGCCGTTGCCGAAGATGCCGATGTCGCCGTCGAGCTTGACGTACGTCAGCCCGCGCTCGCGCGCCATCTGCTCCTGCGGATCGGCGTCGCCGGCGTCGTCGAGCGTGGCGTGGTCGGGATGGCGGAAGGCGGCGTTGTCGTCGAGCGTGACCTTCGCATCGAGCGCGATGACGCGGCGGTCGGGCGTGATGATGAGCGGGTTGATCTCCACGAGCGTCGCGTCCTCGCCCTCGAACGCCGCGTAGAGCGTGGCGAGCATCGCGCCGACCGGGCGCACGACGTCGGCGTCGACGCCGGCCTCGAACGCCAGCCGGCGGCCGTGGAAGGGCTGAAAGCCGACGAGCGGGTCGACGTGCAGCGTCGCAAGCGCCTCCGGGGTCTCGGCGGCGACCTGCTCGATGTCCATGCCGCCCTGGGTGGAGAGCATCACGAGCGGCGCCTTCGCCGAGCGGTCGAAGACGACCGCGGCGTAGTACTCGCTGGCGATGTCGGTGGCCGCCTCGATCCACAGCTCGCGCACGGTGTGGCCGCGGATGTCCATCCCGAGGATCGCGTCGGCGTGCTCGCGCACGGCCTCGGTGTCGTCGGCGCGCTTGATCCCGCCGGCCTTCCCGCGGCCGCCGATCTTCACCTGCGCCTTGACGACGACCGGATAGCCGACCCCCGCGGCCGCGGCGACGGCCTCGTCGACGGTGCGAGCCGGCTCGCCGGCCGCCAGCGGCACGTCGTAGCGCTTCAGGACCTGCTTGCCCTTGTATTCGAGAAGGTCCATCGACGGCCTGACAATAGTTGACCGCAACGTGCGGGCGACGCCCGCGGCGCCATCTCAGCCCGGCCGGATCCGAGGACTTCCTATCATGGCGGCCCAATGGCCCTTCCCAAGCAGATCTCGCTGGTCACGTTCGATGTATACGGCACCCTCATCGATTGGGAGCAGGGCGTCTACGACGCGTTTCAGCGCGAGGCCGCACGCGACGGCTTCACGATCGACAAGGAAGAGCTGATCCGCAACTTCCACGAGATCGAGCGCGAGATCGAGGGCGGCTCCTACGAGCTCTACGCCGAGGTCCTGCGGCGCACGGCGATCGAGATCTCCAAGCGCCTGGACTGGCCGCTGGAGCCCTCGCGCTCGGGCTTCCTGCCCGACAGCGTGCAGCGCTGGCCGGCCTTCAAGGAGACCAACACGCAGCTCAAGAAGGTCACGGCCAAGCACAAGAGCGGGCTCATCTCGAACATCGACGACAAGCTGCTCGGCCAGACGCGGCGCCACATCCCGCACGACTTCGACCTCGTCGTCACCGCCCAGCAGGTGCGCTCCTACAAGCCCGACATGGCGCACTTCACGGAGTGCGCGCGGCGCATGGGGACCAAGAAGGGCTGGGTCCACGTCTCGTCGAGCTACTACCACGACATCGCCCCCTGCGTGGCCAACAAGATCCCCGTGATCTGGGTCAACCGCACGAAGGAGGCGCTCGAGCCGGGTCAGAAGAAGCCGACCGCCGAGGTCAAGAACCTCCTCGAAGCGGTCAAGCTCCTCGGCCTGTAGGGATGTCTGAGCCGGCGACCCACGCCGCCAGCTACCCGCGTCTCGCGGCGCAGGATCGCCACGGTACGAAGGGGTCCGTGTCGCCGGCACTGTCCACCTTCGCCCCGCGGCGCCCTGCATCCGCGATACACGGCTATCTGACGAAGCGGGCCACCGGCTCAGACATCTAGGGACGGCCCGCCCGCCGATGCGCGTCGTCGGCCTGCACTCCGACGTGCTGGTCGCCACGAGCCGCATGTGGCAGACGACGTGCACGATCGTGCGCAGCGCTGGGGAGTGCTTCGTCATCGACTCGCCCGTCTTCCCCGACGAGCTGGAGATCCTGCCCGCCGTGCTCGAGCACGCGGGCTTCGACCTCAGCGGCCTGCTCGCGACGCACGCCGACTGGGACCACCTGCTCGGCCGGCTGGCCTTCCCGACCGCGGCGCTCGGCGTCGCCGAGACGACCGCCGCCCGCCTCACCGCCGAGCCCGGCGCCGCCGCGCGCGAGCTGCGCGCCTTCGACGACGCCAACTACGTCGAGCGCCCCGACCCGCTCTCGCTCGGGCAGGTGCAGGCGCTGCCGGTGCCCGGCCACTGCGAGATCGGCGACACCGAGCTGGAGCTGCATCCCGCCGACGGCCACACCGCCGACGGCATGGCGATCTGGATCGGCTGGGCGCGCGTGCTCGTCGCCGGCGACTACGTCTCGCCCATCGAGGTTCCGATGATCTCGCCCGGCGGCTCGCGCGACGCGTACCTCGCGACGCTGCGCCGGCTGGAGCCGCTCGTCGATGCCGCCGCCCACGTCGTGCCCGGTCACGGCGAGGTGATCGACGGCGCGCGCGCCGCGGCGATCCTGCGCGAGGACGTCAACTACCTCGCCAAGCTGCCCGACGCCGAGCTGCCGATGGCGCGCCGGGGCGCCGCGCAGCGCGCGATCCATGCCGAGAACGTCAAACGCACCCGCGGGAGGTGAGCCGCTCGTGATCCAGCATGTCGCCATCGAGATCCGCCAGGAGGACGTCGACGCCTGCGTGCGCTTCTGGGCGCTGCTCGGCTTCGATCAGGTCGATGCGCCGCCCGCCCTCGCCGCCCGCTCGACGTGGGTCCAGGCCGGCCCCACCCAGGTCCACCTGCTGCACGCGCGCGAGCCGGTCGTCGCCCCCGAAGGGCACATCGCCGTCGTGGTCGGCGATTTCGCGGCTACCCTCGAGGCTCTGCGAAGCGCGGGTTTCGAGCCCGATCAGCGCCGGGAGTACTGGGGCTCGCCTCGGTCGTTCGTCCGCTGTCCGGCCGGCCATCGGGTCGAGCTGATGGCCTTCGCGCCAGCTTGAAACAGTCTTACGCCCGTCTTACGCAATACGGCGCTCAACTTACGCAGCGTTGACATCCTGCTCCTACCTTGAATCCCATGCACGACGACGAAATCCGCGGCCAGAGCCCGGGGTCCGGCCGGTTGTGGACCGATCCGCGCGAGGAGGACGAGCACACGCAATGGCTCGCGCCGCGGACCGCCGTCCAGCCCCCGCCGGAATTCCCGTTCGAGTCGCCCGAGCCCGCTGAGCGCGCCCCCGAGCGCCGCCTCGCGCCGCTCATGCTGCTCGGCGCGCTGCTGGCCTGCCTGCTCTTCGGCGCCGGCATCCTCGGCGCCAAGGTCCTGCTCGACGACGACGTGACCGCCGGCTCGACCGCGGCCCTGCCCGCCGCGCCCGGCGCGGTCACGCCCGACGCGCGCTCGCGCACCGTGCGCCAGGTCTACGCCGCCGCGAGCCCGAGCGTCGTGTTCGTCAAGAGCGGGGAATCGGGCAGCGCAGGCGGCAGCGCGAGCGGCACCGGCTTCGTCGTCGACTCCGACGGCACGATCGTCACCAACGCCCATGTCGTCGCCGGCGCCAGCAACGTCTCGGTGCGCTTCGAGGACAACGGCGCGGGCGTCGACGCCGAGGTGCTCGGCACCGACGCCTCCTCGGACATCGCGGTGTTGCGCGTGGACCCGTCGGACACCGGCGGTGTCAAGCCGCTCGCCCTCGCGGACTCCAACCGCGTCCAGGTCGGCGACCTCGCGGTCGCGATCGGCTACCCGCTCGGGCTGGACCGCACGGCGACCGTCGGGATCGTCTCCGGCCTCGGCCGCGACATCAAGGCGCCCAACGGCTTCTCGATCGACAAGGTCATCCAGACCGACGCGCCGATCAACCCGGGCAACTCGGGCGGCCCGCTGCTCGACGGCGCCGGCCGCGTGATCGGGATCAACTCGCAGATCGCCACCACCGGCGCCGGCGGTGGCAGCGTCGGCATCGGCTTCGCGGTGCCGTCCAACACCGTGCGCCAGGTCGTCCCGCGGCTGCGCGCGGGCACGTCGATCAAGCGCGCGTATCTCGGCATCTCGACGGTTCCCAGCACGACCGGCCAGGGCGCGCAGGTCGCCGACGTCGTCGCCGGCGCGCCGGCGGAGCAGGGCGGCGTGCAGACCGGCGACACGATCACGCGCGTGAGCGGACAGACCGTCCGCCAGCCCGAGGACATCAGCGCCGGCATCGAGAACCGCAACCCCGGCGACAAGATCGAGATCGAGCTGATCCGGGCAGGGGACCAGCGGACGGTGCAGGTGACGCTCGGAACGCGGCCGGAGAGCGCGTCCGGGGCGGTCCCGGACCCCGCCGGGCCGTAGCGCGGTGGCTTTTCGCTACGCATGAGCTTCGGTCAGCCGCTCTTTCTCCTCGCGCTGGCGCTCGTGCCGTTCGCGCTCGTGGCCTATCTGCGCCACGAGGGCCGGCGCCGGGCGGCGGCTGCCGCGTTCGTCATGCCCGCGCTGCAGGCCTCCATCGTGCCGCGCACGCCGGGCTGGCGGCGTCATGTCCCGCTGCTCGCCTACGCGCTCGCGCTGACGGTCCTGATCCTCGCGCTGGCCAAGCCGCAGACGACCGTCGCGGTCCCGGTCGAGCGCGCCTCGATCATGCTCACGACGGACTACTCCGGCTCGATGCAGGCGACCGACGTGCCGCCGAGCCGCCTGCGGGCCGCGCGCGCGGCCGCCGAGCGCTTCCTCGCGCAGGTCCCCGACGCGGTTCGCGTCGGGCTCGTGGCGTTCAACCAGAACGCGCGGCTGGCGGAGAGCCCGACGACCGATCGTGATGCGCTCCGCACGGCGATCCGCGCGCTGCGGCCCAGTGGCGGGACCGCGACCGGCGAGGCGCTCGCCCTGTCGCTCGGCGTGCTCGCGGCGCAGAAGGACGAGACGGGCCGGCGCGTGCCGTCGGCGATCATCCTCCTGTCGGACGGCAAGTCCGTTCGCGGCCGCCCGCCCACGCAGATCGCCCAGCGCGCCAAGGACCTGAAGATCCCCATCTACACCGTCACCCTCGGCACCCCCGCCGGCACGATCGACGTCCGCCGCAGCGACGGCACGACCGTGACCCGTCCCGTGCCACCCGACCCGGTCGAGAGCCGCGAGGTCGCGCGGATCGCCGGTGGGCGGGCGTACACCGCCGAGACCGCGAAGGACCTGAGCGCCGTCTACGACACGCTCGGCTCGCGCATCGGCTTTCGCGACGAGAAGCGGGAGATCACGGCGGCGTTCAGCGGCGGCGCGCTCGCGCTGCTCGCCGGCGGCGCGCTGCTGTCGCTGTACTGGTTTCGCAGGCTTGTCTGACACGTGGACTGAAGGAAAGGACCCCAGGACCCACCCATGAGCTTCTCCAACTACTCCGAGCCCCCGCGCTCGCCGCAGCCCGGCGAGGAACCGGGGCGCCAGCCGCGCAAGGTCCTCGAGGAGGTCCTCTACGAGGTCAAGCGCGTCATCGTCGGCCAGGACGCGATGCTCGAGCGCCTGCTCGTCGCGCTGCTGACGGGCGGCCACGTGCTGCTCGAGGGCGTCCCCGGCCTGGCCAAGACGCTGACCGTGCGCACGCTGGCCGACGTCATGGGCGGCACGTTCCGGCGCATCCAGTTCACCCCCGACCTCGTCCCCGCCGACCTCGTCGGCACGCGCATCTACCGCCCCGACACCGGGCGCTTCGACACCGAGCTGGGGCCGGTCTTCGGCAACTTCCTGCTCGCCGACGAGATCAACCGCGCGCCCGCCAAGGTCCAGTCGGCGTTGCTGGAGGTCATGCAGGAGCACCAGGTCACGATCGGGACCGAGAGCTTCCCGGTGCCGCATCCGTTCCTCGTGCTCGCCACGCAGAATCCGATCGAGTCCGAGGGCACCTACCCGCTGCCCGAGGCGCAGATCGACCGCTTCCTCTTCAAGGTCCTCGTCGACTACCCGACGCTCGGCGAGGAGGCCTCGGTCGTCGGGCGCTCGCTGCGTCCCGCCGAGCAGGTCGCGGTGCGCCTGTCGATGCCCGAGCTCGAGCGCTTCCAGCGCGCGGTGCGCGAGATCTTCGTCGACCGCGAGGTCGTCGCCTACGCCGTGCAGCTCGTCGACGGCACGCGCCACCCCGACCGCTACGGGCTGGCCGACCTCTCGCACCTCATCCAGTACGGCTCGAGCCCGCGCGGGGCGATCGGCATGGTGCAGGCGGGCCAGGCGCTCGCGCTGCTGCGCGGACGGCGTCACGTGCTCGTCGAGGACGTCCGCGACCTCGCGGCCGACGTGCTGCGCCACCGGCTCGTGCTCTCCTACGACGCGCTGTCGGACGGCGTCAGCGCCGACGACATCCTCAACCGGCTGCTGGCCACGTTGAGCAGCGGGCCCGCCCAGTCCGGCATGCCGGCCGAACCCCCGACGGAGTACGACGCGGCATAGCGAGCGATGCCTGCGCCGCACGCCACGCTGCGGGTCCCGCCCGCGCGCCAGGGCCCGGGGCCGATCCCGTCGGCGCTCGTCGACGCGCTCGCGCTGTCGCTCGCGCGCCGCGGCGCCGGCTCGCTGCCCGGCGACCGGATGGCGCCCGGCGTCGGCAGCGGCACCGAGCTCGCGCAGCTGCGCCCCTACCAGCTCGGTGACGACGTGCGCCAGCTCGACGCGGCGGCGAGCGCGCGGACCGGCCAGGCGCACGTGCGCCTGCAGGTGCCCGAGCGGATCCTCACGACCTGGCTCGTGCTCGACCTGTCGGCGTCGATGGCGTTCGGGACCGCCGACCGGCTGAAGTCCGACGTCGCCGAGGGCGTCGCCCACGTCGTCGGCCGCGCGGCGACGCGCCACGGCGGCCGGCTTGCCGTGCTCACCGCGGGCGGGCCCGAGAAGGTGCTGCCGCCGCGCGGCGGACCGCACGCGAAGATCGGCCTCAAGCGGCTGCTGGAGGAGGGCGTCGCCGTCGACGGCGCGGCCGATCGCGGCCTCGCGCCCGTGCTGCACCGGACCGGGCGGCTGGCGCGCCAGCCCGGCCTCGTCGTCGTCGTGTCGGACTTCCGCGGCGAGCTGAACTGGCACAAGCCGCTGCGCGCGCTCGGCGCCCGCCATCGCGTGCTCGCCGTCGAGATCCGCGACCCGCGCGAGGAGCGTCTGGAGCCGGTCGGCCGGCTGGCCCTCGTCGACCCGGAGAGCGGGCGGCTCATCGAGGTCGACACGTCGCGCCAGGGCCTGCGCGAGCGCTTCGCCGCCGCGGCGGCCGGGGAGCGCGCCGGCGTCGCCGCGGAGGTGCGCAAGGCCGCCGCCCAGCACGTCGTGCTGTCGACGAGCGGCGACTGGCTCAAGGCCCTGGGGAGGTCGCTGAGGTGAGCTTCGCCTCTCCGCTCGCGCTGCTGTGCCTGTTCGCGGTGCCGCTCGCCGTGCTCGCGCACGTCAGCGCGCAGCGCCGCCGCCGGCGCTATCCGGTGCGCTTCACCGCGCTCTCGACGCTCGCCGCCGTCGCCGGCCAGGAGCCGCAGTGGCGCCGCCACGTGCCGCTCGCCCTCTTCGCCCTCGCGCTCGCCGCGCTGGCGCTCTCGCTCGCCCGGCCGGAGCGCACGGTCCAGGTCGCCGTCCAGCGCGCCTCGGTCGTGCTCGTCACCGACGTCTCGCGCTCGATGTCGGCGACCGACGTCAGCCCGACCCGGCTGGCGGCCGCGCGGCAGGCGGCGCAGAGCTTCCTCGACAAGGTCCCCAGCGAGCTGCGTGTCGGCCTCGTGACGTTCTCCGACGTCGCACAGACCCTGCAGACGCCGACGTCGGATCACGAGGCCGTCTCCGACGCGCTGGACACGCTGCAGCCGATCTCCGGAACGGCGACCGGCGCGGGCCTGCGCACCGCGCTGGACGACCTGAAGATCCGCGGCCCGCAGGCGCAGCCGCCCGCCGGCCGCGCTCGTGCTGCTGTCCGACGGATCGGCGACCGACGGCGCCGCCGCCGACATCGTCGCGGCGGAGGCCAAGCGGTTGCGCGTGCCGATCTACACCGTCGCGCTGGGAACGCCGGACGGGACGATCACGCTGCACGGGCGGACGCTCAACGTCCCGCCCGACACCGAGGCGCTCAAGCGGATCGCGGCGGAGTCCGGCGGCGAGGCCTTCCGTGCGGAGGACTCAGACCAGCTCGACGCCGTCTACGAGAAGCTCGGCTCGCAGATCGGCACGAAGCCCGAGCGCCAGGAGATCACCGCGCTGTTCGCAGGTGGAGCGTTGCTGCTGCTCGGCGGCGCGCTCGTCAGCTCGCTGGCGCTGGCCGGCCGCCTGCCGTAGGCGCCGGGCGCGCGAAGCGGCGCGATATCAGCTGACCGCGCGCCCGAGGAACAGGTCGCGCCCCGCGGAGCCTTTCGAGCGCGCCGAGAAGCCGTGGCGCGCGTACAGCGCCTGCGCGCCGGCGTTGTCCTCGTTGCAGTCCAGCTCCACGCGGCGCGCGCCGCGCTCGGCGGCCCGCTCGATCGCCCGCGCGACGAGCGCATCGCCGACGCCCGCCCGCCGGGCGCCCGGTGCGACGTACACATCCTCGATCCAGGCATCCGGCGCCGCCTTCCAGACGCTGAGGCGAAAGCGCAGCTGCAGCACGCCGGCCGGCGGCGAGTCGGCATCGGCGGCGCCGAGCAGGAAGTCCGTATCGATGTCCTCCATGAGACGCTCGACCGACGCCAGGAAGGCGTTCTCCGACGGCCAGTCGACGCCCATGTGGTCGCGGAAGGCGACGAGCAGCTCGGCCACGGTCTCGGCCTCGTCGGGGCCGGCCAGCCAGGCGCGTGCGGCGGTGCTCATGCGTCGCGGATGACCGCGAGGACGTCGCCGCTGCGTACCGCGTCGCCCTCGGAGATCGGCAGCTCGGCGATGACGCCCGCCTTGTGGGCGGTGATCTCGTTCTCCATCTTCATCGCCTCGATGATCGTGACGATCTCGCCCTCGACGACCTCCTGGCCGGCGCGCACCGGGACCTTCCAGACGTTGCCCTGCATCGGCGAGGCCAGGGTGTCGCCGTCGGCGCCGCCGGTGGCCTCGGCGCGCTTCTCGCGTGCCGCGCGCTTGGGTTTCGGCACGGCCATCGCGCCGTTGGCGCCGGCCGTCGCGCCGTGCGGCGGCGGCCCGATCACGCGCACGTCGAACTTGCGGCCGGAGACCTCGACCGTGTAGGTCTGCTCGACGGACTCGCCGTCGTCGCCGTCCGTGCCGCTCGCGGCCGGCTTCTCGAACGCCAGCGACTTGAGCCAGGCGTCGTCCTCGAGCAGGTCCCGGCACGTCTCGCCGCGCGCCCACTGCTCGGTCGCCAGCAGCGCGCGGTGAAACGGGATCAGCGTCTTGAGGCCCTCGATCTCGTACTCCGAGAGGGCGCGCAGCATGCGCGCGGTGGCCTGCTCGCGGTCGGCGTCCCAGACGATGAGCTTGGCGACCATGGGGTCATACATCGGCGAGATCTCGCTGCCGGCGCGCACCCCGGAGTCGACCCGCACCCCCGGACCGCTGGGCTCGACGTACGCGCCGATGCGCCCGGGTGCAGGCGCGAACTTCCGCGAAGCGTCCTCGGCGTTGATGCGGCACTCGATCGCGTGGCCGCGCAGCACGACGTCGTCCTGCGTGAACGGCAATGCCTCGCCGGCGGCGACGCGGATGCCCGCCTTGACGATGTCGATGCCGGTCGTCATCTCCGTCACGCAGTGCTCGACCTGCACGCGGGTGTTCATCTCCAGGAAGTAGTACTCGCTCGCACGCTCGCGCTCGGAGTGCACCAACAGCCCCTCGACGGTTCCCGCGCCGCGGTAGTCGACGGCGCTTGCGCGGCCTCGACGGCGATCGCGCCGATTCGCTCGCGCAGCGCATCGTCGACGACCCACTCCGGCGCCGGCGACTCCTCGACGAGCTTCTGGTGGCGGCGCTGGATCGAGCAGTCGCGCTCGCCGAGGTGGATCGTGTTGCCGTGCCCGTCGGCGAGCACCTGGACCTCGACGTGACGCGGGTCGGGCAGGTAGCGCTCGAGGTAGACCGTCGCGTCGGAGAAGAACCTCTCGCCCTCGCGCGCGGCGCCCTCGAAGGCGGCCTTCAGCTCCGCGGCCTTCAGCGCGACGCGAAAGCCCTTGCCGCCGCCGCCGCCGGCCGCCTTGACGGCGACGGGATAGCCGATCTCGTCGGCGATGATCCGCTCGGCGTCCTCGAGCGTGGCGACCGCCTCGACCGTGCCGGGCACGATCGGCACCCCGGCGTCGCGCATGAGCTCGCGGGCGCGTGTCTTGGATCCCATCGCGTCGATCGCGCTCGCCGGCGGGCCGATGAACACGACCCCGGCCTCCTCGCAGGCGCGCGCGAAGGCGGCGTTCTCGGCGAGGAACCCGTAGCCCGGATGGACGGCCTCGGCGCCGGACTCGCGCACGACCTCGAGGATCCGCTCGACGTTCAGGTAGCTGTTGGCGGCCTCGGCCGACCCGAGCAGGTACGCCTCGCCGGCGCGCGCGACGTGCGGCGCGTCGCGGTCCAGCTCGGAGTAGACGGCGACGGAGGCGATGCCCAGCTCGTCGGCCGCCCGGATGATCCGGACGGCGATCTCGCCGCGGTTGGCAATGAGGATCTTCGAGAACATGCGTAGAAGCGTCCGGATGGGCGGGCGCGCCCGTTCAGGATACGGGGGCCGGGGCGCGTTTCAGGGTCCGCTCGCCCAGGCCGGCCTGAGCCTCCCGAGGCGTCAGGCGACGCGCCGGCCGCTGCGCGGCGCCTCGGCGCCGGTCGATGCGACGACGTAGCGGTCGCGGCCCGCCTGCTTGGCCTCGTACATCGCCAGGTCGGCCTCGATCATCAGCTCCTCGCCGCTGGCGCCCGGCCGGCCGAACGGGGCGATCCCGATGCTCGCCGTCATGCGCCGCGGTCGCCCTGGCGCGGTCACGCTCGCCTGCTCGCGCACCGCCGCCGCGAGCGCCTGGGCGACGTGCTCGGCCTCCTTCGCGTCGGCGTGCGGCAGCAGCACGGCGAACTCGTCGCCGCCGAGCCGGGCGAGCGTGTCGCTGGCGCGCAGGCGATTCTGCAGCAGCGCGCCCACGACGACGATCAGCTCGTCGCCGGCGTGGTGGCCGAGCGCGTCGTTGACGTACTTGAAGTGGTCGAGGTCGAGCACGAGCAGGGCCCCGCGCGCGCCGTAGCGGGCGACCTCCGCGACGTGGCGGTCGAGCTCCTGCTCGAAGCGCCGGCGGTTGAGCAGCCCGGTCAGCGGGTCGTGATCGGCGAGGCGGCGCAACTCGTGCTCGAAGCGCCGGCGCTCGGTGATGTCCTGGATCTGGTCGAGCAGGTGCAGCGGGCGGCCGTCGGCGTCGCGCACGAGCGTGACGCTGCGCGCGACCCAGACGATCGAGCCGTCGGGGCGCAGGTAGCGCTTCTCGTCGACCGACGAGCTCAGCTCGCCCGCGATCATCGCGCGCATGACCTCGAGGTCGGCGGCGACGTCGTCGGGATGGGTGATGCTCGCGAACGTGGCGTCGGTCAGCTGTTCGGCCGTATAGCCGGTGATCGCGCACAGCGCCCCGTTGACCTCGAGGAAGTGCCCGTCGAGCGCGGCCACGGCCATGCCGATGGGCGCGTTCTCGAAGGCGCGCCGGAAGAGCTCGTGCGCCTCCCTGCCTTCCTCCTGCAGGCGGCGCTGCTCGGTGATGTCGCGCGCGATGCCGAGCGAGCCGATCGCCTTGCCGGTCCCGTCGCGAAACGGGCTCTTGGTCACCGACAGGACGGAGCGGCGGTCGCCGAAGCGTCCCGCGATCTCGTATCCGGCCGAAGTGTCGCTGTCGAGCACGGCGTGGTCGCGCGCGGCGACGTCGGCGGCGACGTCGGGCAGCAGTTCGGCGTTCGTGCGGCCGATGATCTCCTCGCCCGGGCGGCCGATGAGCTGCGCGGTCGCGCTGTTGATGATGAGGTAGCGGCCGTCGAGGTCCTTGACGTAGATCGAGTCCGTCGTCGCCTCGAGCACCTGCTCGAGCAGGCTGCGGCTGCGCGCCGCGCGCTCCGTGACGCCCCCGACGAGGATCGCCAGGAAGACGAGCACGACGGCACGGCCGGCGATCGTCGTCATGCTCTCGGCGGTCCCGCCGAGGCCGGCGAGCGTGGTCATCGCGACGACGGCGACGGCCGCGCAGCGCGTTCCCGCGTGGATGCCGAACTCCGCGGCGACGAGCGTCACCGCGACGGTGAGCGCCAGGCCGGCCGCCACGGGCGGCGCGCCGGTCAGCGCGCTGCCGACGCAGGCGCCCGCCGCGAGCATGCCGGCCATGATCAGCACCGACACCCGACCCGCGCCAGAGCTTCCGAACAGCCGCGTCAGCCCGGTCGGAGCCAGGCGTGCGTCGACGACCGCGCCGCGGCGGTGCGGGGGAGCATTCATGCCGAAGGGTTATCGGCCGTTTCGGGGCGGAGGCTTAGACCCAGAAGGGGTTGCGGTTCGTCCGCTGCGATGCTCAGAGCAACCGGCGGCTCGTCCGCCGGCCCCACGCGACCGGCTCGCCGGGGCGCTGCCCGGTGGCCTCCAGCAGCGACGCCCGCGCCCAGGCCGAGCCCTGCCCGGCGGCCGGCTCCGGTGCCGGCGTCGGGGCTGTGTCGCGCATGAAGCGCTCGAGCGCGGCGACGACCGCCGCGGCCTCCTCGGGCGAGGCGGCGGGGGCGATGATCTCGAGCTTCGGCCGGCGGTTGACCACTGCGCAGATCATGGCAGCCCGCCGGGGCGCAGCGGATCATGCCGGCAGGAGCGACCGGGGTGGTATCCCGGCGCGGCGGCGTGCGGGCCGGCAGTAGCCTGAGCCGATGCCCGAGCTCGCGCTGCTGGACCACGACACCGTGCTCGCCGCCGTCTCGCCCGCCGCGGCGATCGACGCCACGCGCGAGGCGTTCCTGCGCCACCACTCCGGTGAGTGGGTCATGCCGGCGAAGGTCTACCTCGAGAGCCCGCCGTACGGCGACTTTCGCGCCATGCCGGCGCGCGGGGGCGACCTCGCGCTGCTGAAGTGGGTCACGTCGTTTCCCGGCAACCTCGCGCAGGGCCTGCCGACGGTCAGCGGCGTCGTCTGCCTCTCCGACGCGCGGACCGGCGTGCCCCTGGCGATCCTCGACGGGCGCGCCGTGACCGCTCTGCGCACCGGCGCGGTCGCCGCCGTGGCCGCGCTCGTCCTGGCGCGTGAGGACGCGCGCAGCGTGGGGATCATCGGCTGCGGCCTGCACGGCGCGTGGACCGCGCGCTGTCTCGCCGCCGCCGGCTACGACGAGGGGATCTGCTGCGACCCGCGCCCCGAGGCGGCGGCCGCCCTCGCCGAGGAGCTCGGCTGGTCCGTGGGCGACCTGCCGGCGGCGCTCGCCTGCGACATCGTCAACTGCATCACGCCGGGCTCGGCGATCGTCGTCGAGCGCGAGGACCTGCGGCCCGGCCAGCACCTGAACATGCTCGGCGCCGACGGGTCGGGCAAGGCCGAGGCGAGCATCGATGCCGTCGTCGCCTGCGACCTGTTCTGCGACGAGTGGGAGCAGGCCTCCCACGGCGGCGAGCTCGCCGGCGCGGTCGCCGCCGGCCGGGTCGCGCGCGAGCAGGTCACCCCGCTCGGCGCCGTGCTCGCCGGCGCGGCGGCCGGCCGCCGCGGGCCGGACGCCACGACGCTCTTCGACTCCACCGGCCTGGCGATCCAGGACCTCGCGGTCGCGGCGGCGGCGCTGGGCGCCGCGCGGTCAGGCGAGGTGCAGGCCGGCCGCATCACGCTGTAGTCGGGCCGGCGGCGGGACGGTCGGAGATTTCGTCGACATGCCAGACGTCTTCTCGAAACCCCCCGGCTGCCGCGCTCAGCGCAGCGGCGGCACGATCGCCAGCGGCAGCGTCTGCACCGCCGTCGCCCCGGTCGCGCCCCGCGCCGCGACGCGCACGGTGTAGCGGCCGGCGCGCAGCGCGTTGAGCCTGCGCGCCGAGATCTTCACGAGGTTGGGACCGGTCCTGCCCGTCGCCGTCACGCGGATCGCGCTGCGCCCACCGCGGGCCAGGACGTCGACGACGACCACCGCCGGATGGCTGAGGGCGAAGCGCACCCGCGGCGCTCGCCGCAGCAGCCGCGCGCCGCGCTCGACGACGAGCTGCATCTGCAGGCCGGCGATCGCGACGTCGCCGGGCCGCGGGGAGACAGTCCAGACGATGGGCGCCGTCGTCGTGGGCGTCGCCTGCCCGGGGGTCGCTTCGCGGACCTGCAGGACGTGCGCGCCCGCATCGAGGATCGGCAGCCGCGTGATCTCGGCGCACGCCGACCAGTCGCCGCCGTCGAGCCGGCACTGGCGGGGGCGCCCCGGCACGCCGTAGCTGGCGACCTCGGCGCGCGCGCCCGCGAACGTGGGCACCTGCGCGCCGTAGCCGAAATTGCCGCCGGCCCGCGGAACGTTGATGACCGCCGGCGACGGGTCGCGGTTGCCGGCGACGTCGACCGCGCGCACCTGGAAGTTCTCGCCGCCCTCGATGTCCAGCGGCGCGCGGCACGGCTGGAAGGCGCTCGCCCCGCCGCCGCGCTGGCATTCGAACGCGACGGCGGAGTCCGAGCCGAAGCTCGCGATCGTCCGGCCGTCGCCCTCGGGCGACACGCGGACCGCCAGCAGCGTCTCCGGCAGGCTGCTGTCGACGCGCAGCGCGACGGCCGTCGGCGTCACCTGGAGGACCCCGGTGCGGCTCGTCGCGAGCACGTACAGGACGTGGTCGCCGTCGCCGACCTTCGCCAGCGAGTACTCCGCCCGGCATGGCGTGTAGCGCGCACCGTCGAGCGAGCAGTGAAAGCTCGACCCTGCCTTGTCGGTCCGCAGGTGCACGAAGCCGGAGGCGGATTCCAGCGGCGCGGGGGGCGGGTCGGCGCGGGCGACGGGCGGCGCGCCGTCGTCGCCGGCGTGGGCGTGTGCGTCGACGGTCTGGGCGTCGAGCGCGCGGTCGTAGATCGCGATCTCGTCGATCCCGCCCTTCCAGCTGCGGTAGCTGCCGAAGTGCGCGCCCACGCCGACCGTGTAGGAGACCTTCTCGAGCTCCGGCGGCGGTGCGGGCGACTCCGCGCGCAGGACGCCGTCGACGTAGATCGCGACGCGGTCCGCTGCGCGCGTGAGCGCAACGTGGTGCCAGCTGTAGGGCGCGAGCCGCAGCGCCGGCGTGCGGACGTCGACCGGTGCGGCGGGCGCGGCGCCGGTGGCGACGATCGCTCGCAGCGCGCCGTCGCCCTCGCGCACGAGCGCGACGCCGTCGATCGCTTGGTAGGCGTCCGTCAGCAGGACGCTCGCCACGTCGCTGTCGTCGGGCCGAAACCAGCCCTCGAAGGTGAACGCGCGGTGAAACACGGTGTTGGGCATGCTCAGGCCGATTCCCGTGTAGCCGAGCGCGGCGTCGCCGCTCTGCATCGCCGTGTTGGCGTCGTCGTCGATCCCGGGGGCCCCGAGCTCGCCGTTGATCGAGGCGTACACGAAGCCGACGTGGTCCTGCGCGCTGCCGCCGAGATACCCCGGCTGCGGCGCCTCGCCCAGGCGCCAGTGGTGCAGGAGCCCGGGGGTCGCGCCGACGCTGTCGGCGTAGGTCGAGCGCGTGAACGTGCTGCGCCGCGGCGCCGAGCTGCCGACGAGCCGCTCGCAGTCGCGCGCCACGCGGTCGCCGGCGTCCACGTGCGCGACGTCGCGACCGCGCCCACAGCGGATCTGCGCGCGGGCGGTGCCGCGTGCGTAGATCGTGTCGTTGCCGGTGCCCGCGTCGATCTTCGTCAGGCCGATGCCGCGCAGGCGGATCGTGTCGTCGCCGGTGCCGCCGGTGATCGTGCCGTCGCCGATGCCGCTTTCGAGGAAGTCGTCGCCGGCCCCGCCGGCGATGAGCTGCGGGCCGGGGCCGCCGTAGACGGTGTCGTCGCCCGGTCCCGCGTCGAGCACGTCGCGGGCGCTGGAGCTCACGCCCGGCTGGCGCAGGCCCCAAAGAACGTCGTTGCCGTTGGCGCCGTGCAGGGTGTCGCCCCCCGGGCCGCCGAGCAGTGTGTCGTCGCGGGCGGTGCCGCTGCGCTCGCCGCCGCGGTCGCCGGCGAGGTACGTCACTCCCCGGTTGGGGTCGCGCAGCGCGTCGGTCAACCAGATCGTCTCGCACTCGCGTACCTGCCGGGCCAGCGCGCCGCGTCCGGCATAGTCGCTCGTGGCGTCCGCGTCGGTGGAGATGTAGAGGGTGTCGCGCCCGGGACCACAGTCGGCCGAGTAGCGCGACGCGCCGTCGACGACGATGACGTCGTCGCCGCTGCCGCCGTTCAGGGTGTCGCCGCCGGAGTCGGCGAACAGCCGGTCGTCGCCCGCGCCGCCGCCGATGAGGTCGATGCCCGAGCCTCCGTGCAGCACGTCGTTGCCGTCGCCGCCGAGCAGCGTGTCGTTGTCGTTGTTGCCGTCGAGCGCGTCGTGGCCGCCGTCGCCCCGGATCGTGTCGGCGCCGAAGCCGCCGAAGACGATGTCGTTGCCGGCCCCGCCGCGCATGGCGTCGTTGCCGGCGTTGCCGGTCATCGTGTCGCTGCCGCTGCCGCCGCTGACCCGGTCGGGCCCGGTGTCGCCGGTCAGCAGGTCGGCGCCGCCGTTGCCACGCAGCGAGTCGGGGCCCTCGGCGCCGCGCAGGTAGTCGGGCCCCGCGCCGCCGCGCAGCGCCTGGGTGCCGAGCCCGTTGGTGCGCGGCGGGCCCCACGCGCCCGCCGGCGTCGAGCCGGCCGCCAGCCAGGCGAGCGTTACGGCCAGTGTGGTGAGGAGTATCGATCGACGCATGGCGCGCGACAGACCGCGGTGCTCGTGGCGCCGGCGGGACCTTACCGGTGGGTGCGCGAGCCTCATCGTCCTCAACCACAACCCCGACGAGGGCGCAGCCGACCGAATCTCGCCCGCCGCATCACCGGCGTCCGTCAAACGGCAGGCTTTGAAGGTGCGTCAGGGCGGTGTGATGGGCGTCCGAGAGGGTGCACAACCGCCGGTTCGCTTCGGCTCTCGCGCATGCCCGGCAGTAGTGCACGACATCGTGCGCAACTGCCGGAGATCTCCGAGGCGCGCATCGATCCGGCAGTTGAGCACGCCGGCCCCGCAGCGAACGCTTCCAATCCCACCAGCTCGACGCCCTCGAGGGATGCGGTTCGACGGACGCCGTGCCCCGAGCACGGTCAGCGCGTCCGTTGACGGACGCCGGCGTTCGCCGGGCGCGCCACCATGGTGACCGTGACCCCTGTCGGGGCGCGCCGAGTGCGGATATCGCACCGCGCGCGCCCCGATGCGGGCTATCCGCCGGTGGTGTGTCGATTACGTCGCGCGGGCCGCGAGGTATTCGACGCACCCCTGCCACGGACCGCTTGCCCTGGCGCAAGGCGGCGCCCGAGCGAACTCACACCCTCATCGACACCGTTCGACGACGAGATCGAACGACGGCCGCCGGTGCCCGAGCTCCTGCTCGTTGACCGCTATCAGAACGGCAGCAGCGGGATGTCGCCGAGGATCGCCCAGACGGCGAAGCCGGCCGCCGCGAGCGCGAACAGGACCGCGCTGCCCACCCGCTGGGTCGTCGTGGTCTCCTGCGCCTTGCGCTTGGCGTTGTCGGCATGGACGAGGCAGCGCTCGAGCAGGCCCTCGGCCCACACGAACTCCAGCGACAGCAGCGCGAGCCCGATCGGGATGACGATCAGGGCCGGGCCCGGCAGGACGAGCATCAGCAGGCCCGTGATGAGGACCGCGAAGCCGACGATCGTGTAGAGCATGCGCACGACGAAGCCGCGCTGGCGGTGGCGCTCGCGCTGCGCTTCGAGGCGCTGGACGATCCGGGGCTTCGGGGATTCGTCGGCCGTGGCCACAGCCATCTCAGACTAGTGCTCTGATCGAGTGCATCTCGCTGGTACGGCGGCGGCGCGGGCGCCGATCACCCGGCGAGAACGGGCTGCGCCTCGTCGTCGCCCGCGCTTGCGGCCTCCGTGGCGGCGCCGGCCGGCGCGACGAAGCTCATCGCGCGCTCGGCCAGCGCGGTGATCGTCAGGCTCGGGTTGACGCCGACGTTCGCGGGGATGACCGAGCCGTCGCAGACGAGCAGGTTCTCGTAGCCGAACACGCGGTGGCGGGCGTCGACGACGCCCTCGTCGCGCGAGCGCGCGATGACCGCACCGCCGAGGACGTGCGCCGTCGACGGGATGCTCGCCAGCGCCTCCATGACCGAGCTCTGCGGCACGCCGCCGATGCGCTTGGCCATCCACTCCGCGGCCTCGTTGGCGACCGGGATGAACGTCGGGGTGGGCTTGTTGGGGTCCTGCTCGGTCTGCAGGCGCATCCCGCCGCGCCGGCCCGGCCGCGGGCGCAGCGCGATCGCGTTGTCGAGCGTCTGCATGACGAGCAGGATGATCGTCCGCCGCGACCAGGCGCGCGGGTTCTGCAGCTTGGCGAACCGCACGGGGTGGCGCAGCATCGCGATGAGGAACTTCAACGGGCGCGTGAGCTTCGTGCCGTCGCCGATCAGCAGCGTGTGCAGCAGGCTCATCGAGTCGCCGGCGTGGCCGTAGCTGACGGTCTCGATGTGCGTGTCCGCGTCGGGATAGATCGAGCCCGAGATCGCGACGCGCTTGGTGTAGTCGACGCTGTCGTCGGGCGCGGTCACGGCGAGGATCGCCTCGCTGTTGGTGCGCACGAGCTCGCCGAGGCGATGGGAGACATTCGGCAGCGAACCGTTGTGGCGGCAGCGCTGCAGCAGCTTGTTCGTCCCGAGCGGACCCGCCGCCAGGACGACGTTGCGTGCCCTGATCGTGCGCCGGCGCTTGCGCAGCAGCGCCCCGGTGCGCTCGGTCGTCACGGCGTAGCCGTCGGAGCCGTCGCGGGCGCCGAGCGGGCGGATGTCGACGACCTCGCGCTCGGCGACGATCCGGCAACCGGCGTGCTCGGCGAGCCAGAGGTAGTTCTTGACGAGCGTGTTCTTCGCGCCCACCGGGCAGCCGACCATGCAGCGCCCGCAGGCGATGCAGCCCGTCCGGGCGGGTCCCGCGCCGCCGAAGAACGGGTCCTCGACGGTCTCGCCGGGGGTGCCGAAGAAGACCCCGACACGCGTCTTGGCGTACGTCTTCTCGGCGTCGATGTGGCGGCCGAACTCGCGCAGCAGCTCGTCGGCGGGGTCGTCGGTGCGCACCGTCGTGACGCCGAGCATCCGCTCGGCCTCGTCGAAGTGCGGCGCGAGCGCCGCCTCCCAGTCGGGCTCCAGGCCCGCCCACTGCCGGTCGGTGTAGAAGCGCGGCCGTGCGCGGTACAGCGTGTTGGCGTAGCCGAGGCTGCCACCGCCGACGCCGGCGCCGCTGACGATCGACACGTCCTTGAACAGCGACAGGCGGAAGATCCCGCGCAGGCCGAGGCGGGGCGCGAAGAAGTAGCGCCGCAGGTCCCAGGTCGAGCGCGGGAACTCGTCGTCGGCGAAGCGCCTGCCCGACTCGAGGACCGCGACGCGGTAGCCCTTCTCGGTCAGGCGGTGGGCAGCGACGCTGCCGCCGAATCCGGAGCCGACGACGACCCAGTCGAAGTCGTAGTCATCGTCGCGGGTGCGTGCGGGCGAAGCCATGGCCGGGGCAGCCTAGCGAGAACATGACGGGGGCGTCAACTTTACGCGCGCAACCCGATACGCCGGTCACGGGCCGGCGACGGCGAGCAGCGCCGCCGGCTCGCCGTCGAGCCCGGGCGAGGGGGCGATCGGCTCCGGCCGCGGGCCCGGGACCTGCCAGCGCAGGACGGTGAACGTCTCGCCGTCGGTGCGGCCCGCGAGCACGTAGCCCGGCGCGGGCGCTACCGGCCGCGCCGGCCGCGGGGGCCGCGGCCGCTCGCCGGGCAGCCGCACGGGCAGCGCGAGGTAGTCGATCTCCGCCGTCGTGAAGAACGGCGGCGCCGCGCGCCGCAGCCGCGGCAGGTAGTAGCGCAGCGGGGTGAATGCGGAGAGCGGCGTGGCGACGATGAGCCGCGGAGCCTCGATCGGGCCGAGCGAGCGGACGGCGGCGCGCCAGTCGTCGCGCTGCAGTTCGGGGTCGCGGGCGACGCCGGCGACCGTGACCGCACCGGCCAGGCAGGCGACGGCGAGGCCCGCCACGGCGGCGCGCGGAGCGCGGCGCGCGGCCACTGCGAGCCCGGCGGCGACGAGCGCGCAGGCCGGCCCGAGGACGGCGACGACGTTGCGCGTGATGAGGTGATCCTCGCCGCCGAGCGCGGCGAGCACGGGCAGCAGCAGGGCGGCTGCGGCGAGGCCTCCGAGCAGGGCGATCTCGTTACGCGCACGCGAGGAGACGATGTCACCGCTCATGGCACGGCCCGCTCGCAGCCGCGTGAGGCCCGCGAGCCCGATCAGCACCGCGACCGCGGTGAGCGCGATCAGCCCGGGCTCCAGCGGGGCGTCGTAGCCGACGAGAAACTGCTTGGGGACCTGCGCCAGGCGGGTCAGCAGCGAGCTGTCGCCGATGAACGCCGCGCTGTCGTTGGCGCGCTGGCCCAGCGCGAGCGGCGCCAGCGCGGCGCCGGCCGCCAGCGGCAGGACGAGGGCGGCCGCGCGTTCGCGCAGGCCCGGCGCGCGCAGCGCCAGCCACAGCGCCTGCGGGCCGACGAGGAAGATCGCGTAGTAGTGCGTCGCCAGGGCCAGGGCGGCGACGGCGCCCCAGGCGAGCAGGCGCGTGTGACGTCGTCCGGAGGTCGGCGGTTCCGCCGTCGGGTCGTCGCTCAAATCCGGCGGGTTCGACGACCGGAGGACGAAACCTTCCAACGCGCGCAGCCACAGCAGCGCCGACAGCGCTCCGAGCAGCGCCAGCAGCGCGTAGGCGCGCGCCTCCTGGCTGAACCAGACGAGCATCGGGTTGAACGCGACGAGAGCCGCCGCGGCGAGCCCCGCCCGATCGCCGCCGAGGCGGCGCCCCAGCGCCCACGCGACGGCGATCGTCGCCGTGCCGAGCAGCGCCGACAGCGAGCGCAGGCCGGCCTCGCCGGTGCCGGCCAACTGTGTCCACAGCCAATTGAGCACGTAGTACAGCGGCGGCGTGGACTCGCTGTCGGGGATCGCGCGCAGCATCCCGCCGAGGTCCATCCGCAGCAGCTGAGCCGTGACCGCCTCGTCGTACCACAGGCTCTGGGCGTCGAGCGTGGCGAACCGCAGGGCCGCGCCGGCGACGAACACGAGCGCGAGCGCCGGCCACGCGCCGCGGGTGCTCACAGCGGGATGTTGCCGTGCTTGCGCTTGGGGCGCTCGACGCGCTTGGTCTGCAGGGCCGCGAGCGCGGCGATGAGCTTGGGCCGCGTCTCGTGGGGGATGATCACGTCGTCGACGAAGCCGCGCTCGGCCGCGGAGTATGGGTTGGCGAAGCGCGCGCGGTAGTCGTCCATGAGGCGCTCGCGGCGCTCCTCCGGCGTCGGCGAGCCCGCGATGTCGCGCCGGTAGATGATGTTCACCGCGCCCTCGGGTCCCATGACCGCGACCTCGGCCGTCGGCCACGCGAGGTTGAGGTCGGCGCCGATGTGCTTGGAGGCCATGACGACGTAGGCGCCCCCGTAGGCCTTGCGCGTGACGATCGTGATCTTCGGCACGGTCGCCTCGGCGAACGCGTACATGAGCTTGGCGCCGTGGCGGATGATCCCGTCCCACTCCTGCGTCACGCCGGGCAGGAAGCCGGGTACGTCGCAGAACACCACGAGCGGGATGTTGAACGCGTCGCAGGTGCGCACGAAGCGCGCCGCCTTGACGCTGGCGTCGATGTCGAGCACGCCGGCGTTGCTCGCGGGCTGGTTGGCGACGACGCCGACGGCGTTGCCGTCCAGGCGCGCGAAGCCGCACACGATGTTGCGCGCGAAGTCCTCGTGGACCTCGTAGAACTCGCCGTCGTCCACGACCATCCGCACGACGAGCCGCACGTCGTAGGGCTTGTTCGGGTTGGCCGGCACGACCTCGTCGAGCTCGGGGTCCATCCGCAGCGGGTCGTCGGTCGGCAGCACCCGCGGCGTCGGCTCGAGGTTGTTGGAGGGCAGGAAGCTCAGCAGGTAGCGCGCGTCCTGCAGGCAGGCCTCCTCGTCCTCGCAGGCGAAGTGCGCCACGCCCGAGCGCGAGCTGTGCGCGTTGGCCCCGCCGAGCTCCTCGAACTCGACCTGCTCGCCGGTCACCGTGCGGATGACCTCGGGCCCGGTGATGAACATGTGCGAGATGCCCTTGACCATGAAGACGAAATCTGTGATCGCGGGCGAGTAGACAGCACCACCGGCGCACGGCCCCATGACGAGGCTGATCTGCGGGATCACGCCCGAGCAGTTGACGTTGCGCATGAAGACCTCGCCGTAGCCGCCGAGCGAGACGACGCCCTCCTGGATCCGCGCGCCGCCGGAGTCGTTGATGCCGACGACCGGGCAGCCGATCTTCGCGGCCAGGTCCATGACCTTGCACATCTTCTCCGCCATGACCTCGCCCAGCGAGCCGCCGAACACCGAGAAGTCCTGCGAGAAGACGCACACGCGGCGCCCGTCGACCGTGCCGTGACCGGTCACGACGGCGTCGCCCCACGGACGCTTCTTCTGCATGTCGAAGTCGTGCGTGCGGTGGCGCGTGAACGTGTCGAGCTCCTGGAAGGAGCCCGGGTCCAACAGCTTCTCGATGCGCTCGCGCGCGCTGAGGCGCCCGCGGTCGTGCTGCTTGCGCTCGGCCTCGCGCTTCGTGCGGCCGGTCGCCTCGCGCAGCTCCTGCAACTGAGCGAGCTTCTTCTCGTACGTGGCCGGAGCCTTCTGGCGCTTGGACATCGTGAGCGAAGGTTATTCGCGGCGGGCGCGCGCCTCACCCCGGGCATCGTGCCCGGGGCAAGGCTCTGGCCACGAGGGGAAGGTCAGTCGCGCGAGAAGGGGCGGTGGTGCGCGGCGCCGAGCTCGTCGAGCATCTCGCCGAGGATCGCCGCGGTCCGGTCGGCTCCGAGGGCGGGAGCCGCGGGCGCGGCGCGGACAGGCGGCGCGGTGGCGGGTGCGGCCGGGTTGGGGGTGGGCGCCGGCGGCCCGGGATCGACCGGTCTGGCGCGGCGGCGAAAGAGGCGGGCGAGAAAGCCGCCCCCACGTGCCGCCACGTCGGGCTCCGGGCCGGCGGGTCGCGGATGGAGCTCGACCTCGAGCGCGGTTTCGTCGCGCTCGCGCTCGCGCTCGAGCTCGGGCTCGTCGTCCTGTGGGAGCGCTGCGGCGCTCGTCGCGGTGAGGGTCACCTCCGTGCCCCACCCGGTCGCCTCGAGCTGCACCGTGCCGCTTGCGCGATCGCCCTCCCAGGCGACGGTGGTCTCGGGATCGACGCGGGTGATGCGGATCTCGCCGAACGGCGCCAGCCGGCGGCCCAGCGCGTCCTCGTCGCTGATCTCCGCCCACAGCTCGGGCGGGGACTTCACGAGCCGGCGCTGCGCCGTCGACGTGGACTGCTCCATGTGACGGAGTTCGCGCGCGGCCTGCCGAGTCCTGCCACTGGCGCGAGATTACACGCCGGGCTTGGCGACCATGAGGAAGATCGCCACGACGACGAGCACCAGCGCCAGCCCGCCGAACATGTCCGCCCTCCCGACTCGCGCGACGGCCCTCGGGCGACGACGCAGCTCGGCGACCGGCGCCGTCGGCCGGCACGGCGCCCGACGCCGATCCGCGGTCGGCGGACCGGGCGCGACGTCCAGCGCCGACTCGGGGCCCGGCGCGCCACGGCGGCAACGGCGACGACGAGATCTGCCTGCGCGGCAACGGGCCAACAGCGTCGACGCCGGGCCCGGCAACGACGTCGTGCACGCCTACGCCAAGGGCGCCACGACGATCGACTGCGGCCCCGGTCTCGACACCGCCTACGTCGACGGCGAAGATCGCGCCGACGGCTGCGAGCGGATCGTCCGCCGCTAGGGAAGGTCTCTCGCCGGCCGCGCCGGTCTCAGGCGCGCGGGCGGTACGCGCCGAAGACGTCCTTCATCGCGGCGCAGACCTCGCCCATCGAGCAGCGGTCCTTGAGCGCCCGGCGGATCGGGTGCATGAGGTTGTCCGGCCCGCGCGCGGCGCTGCGCAGCTCCTCGAGACGCTGCGCGACGAGCGCGTGGTCGCGGTTGGCCTTGAACTCCGCGAGGCGGTCGAGCTGGGCCTGCTCGGTCGCCGGATCCACGCGCAGGATGTCCTCGATCTCGATGCCCTCGTCCTCGTATTTGTTGACGCCGACGACGATGTCCTGCTTGAGGCGGTAGCGCTCCTGGTAACCCCAGGCCGATTCGTCGATCTCGTTCGTGATGAACTCGATCGCGTTGACCGAGCCGCCCATCTCGTCGACCTTGGCGATGAGCTCGTAGGCGCCCGCCTCGATCTCGTCGGTCAGCGCCTCGACGTAGTAGGAGCCCGCGAACGGGTCGACGGTGTCGGTCGCGCCGGACTCGTGGGCGATGATCTGCTGGGTGCGCAGCGCGATCTTCGCCGCCCGCTCGGAGGGCAGTGCGAGGGCCTCGTCGAAGCCGTTGGTGTGCAGCGACTGCGTGCCGCCGCAGACGGCGGCGAAGCCCTGCAGCGCGACCCGCACCACGTTGTTCTGCGGCTGCTGCGCGGTGAGGGTGACGCCGCCGGTCTGGGTGTGGAAGCGCAGCTTGAGCGAGCGGGGGTCCTTCGCGCCGAAGCGGTCGCGCATGATGTGCGACCACATGCGCCGGACCGCGCGGAACTTCGCGACCTCCTGAAAGACGTTGTTGTGGCCGTTGAAGAAGAACGCCAGGCGCGGCGCGAACTCGTCGACCTCCAGCCCCGTGTCGAGCGCGGCCTGGACGTAGGCGATCGCGCTGCACAGCGTGAACGCGACCTCCTGGACTGCCGAGCACCCCTTCTCACGGAAGTGATAACCCGAAATCGAGATGGTGTTCCACTTCGGGACGAACTCTTTGCAGTATGCGAAGAGATCCGTCGTCAGGCGCATCGTTCCTTCGGGCGGATAGATGAAGTTTCCGCGTGCGATGTACTCCTTGAGCACGTCGTTCTGGGTCGTGCCGCGCAGCTCCTCCAGCGGGCAGCCCTGCTCCTCGCCGACGAGCGAGTACAGCGCCAGCAGCACGGTCGCCGGCGCGTTGATCGTCATCGAGGTCGAGATCGCGTCGAGCGGGATGCCGTCGAAGACCGTCCGCATGTCGTCGATCGTGTCGATCGAGACGCCGGTGCGGCCGACCTCCCCGAGGCAGCGCTGGTCGTCGGAGTCCAGGCCCAGCTGGGTCGGCAGGTCGAAGGCCATCGAGAGCCCGGTCGACCCGTGCGCGAGCAGGTACTTGTAGCGCTCGTTGGACTCCGTCGACGAGGCGTATCCGGCGTACTGGCGCATCGTCCAGGGACGCTTGCGGTACATCTCGGGATGCACGCCGCGGGTGTAGGGGAATTCCCCTGGGGTCCCCAGATCGAGGTCGTCGCGCAGGTCCGCGTCGGTGTAGAGCGGCTGGATCTCGATGCCTGAATCGGTGAAGCGCCGCGGATCGTCCGGGCCGACGATCGGGGCGACGGTCAAGCGCTCGCGTGTGGACATGACCGCAAGGGTACGGACCAATCCCGGCGCGCGCGGGGACGCCCGCGGCGTGGGCGCCACCGGGCGTCTGTGACATGCCGCACACCCCGTGGCCCCGGGCGCGCAGCCGCCGCGGTCTCGCACGCGCGCGACGGCTTGCGACAACACATGCGTAGATTCGTGCGATTCGGGTAGCAGCGCCTTGAGGCCCGTCCTTCTCAGACCGACAACGCGGGCCCACCGATCGCCGTCAGGCTGATCCGCACGACGCGCAACTTCCGTCGCGTGCCGCTGTTCCCCCCTGTTGACAGCGGCCTTTGATTGTGGCTAGATAGCGGCCAATGCGGGGTATCGGGGGTATCGGGAGTATCGGCCCGGGAGGAAGCGCTGCTTCATCACCCACCAGTCGCGCTGCGGAAGCAGGGCGATCGATACGGACTGACGAATCTCTCCGCCATTCGCGAACAGGTCCTGCCGGGGGCCTTCAAGAACCCGGCGTACAAGTGACCTTGCCGGCGGACATCGACTAGGAGCAGCCAAGGAATTATGGGCAAGAAGCGGAACATCGCTACAGGAGCATTGATCTTCGCCGCGGCGTGGGCCCCCACGGTCGCCGTCGCGCAGGCGGAGGCCGCCGGTCAGGACAACACGGCGGGCGTCACGCAAGCTGACCAGACCGGCACGGGCGGCGGCGCTGCCGGTACCGCCGGCAACGGCGGCAACGCCACCACTGCGAACGCGCAGGCGGCTCCGAAGGCCCCCCATAACGTCTCGTCCGGCGACGGGCACGTCATCAGCTTCGGCGGCGACAGCTCCGCCACGAGCGGCAACGCCACCGGTGGCAACGGCGGCGACGCTGACGCCGACGGGGGTAGTGCGACCGCGACCAACAACGCCGGCCAGGCCCTCGTCAACGGCGCGGCCACCAACGGCGGCGGGACGATCCAGAGCAACAACGGCTCGGTCAACCAGGGCAACAACAACGCGACGGGCGGCAACGCCACGGCCAACGGCGGCCACGGCGGCCACGCCAACACCGGCAACACGCAGACCGGCCTGGGCAACGCGAACGCGACCGCCTCCGGTGACGAGGGTCACGCCATCGCCTTCGGTGGCGACACCGAGGCCGAGAGCGGCGACGCCGAGGGCGGCAGCGGCGGTGACGCCGAGGCCGAGGGCGGCGACGCGACGGCTTCGAACACCGCGCTGCAGATCTCCCTCAACCTGGCCGACATCGACGCCGACGGCGACGCTGGCACGATCCAGTCCAACGAGGCCGAGCTCAACCAGGGCGGCAACACGGCGATCGGCGGCAACGGGACCGCGATCGGCGGCAACGGCGGCAACGCCAGCACCGGCAACACGCAGATCAACAACTCCAACGCCGAGGCGCACGCCTCCGGCGAGGGCCACGCGCTCGCCTTCGGTGGCGACACCGAGGCCGAGAGCGGCGACGCCGAGGGCGGCAACGGCGGCGACGCGACGGCCGAGGGCGGCGACGCGGACGCCTTCAACGCGGCCGCACAGGTCACGCTGAACATCGGCGACGTCGAGACCGACGGCAACGCCGGGCACATCCAGGACAACGAAGCCACGCTCGTGCAGGGCGGCAACGACGCCACGGGCGGCGACTCGACGGCCACCGGCGGCCACGGCGGCAACGCCGACACCGGCAACGTCCAGCGCGACAACAGCAACGCGGTCGCGACGGCCGGATCGGGCCACGCGCAGGCGTTCGGCGGCGACGTCGAGGCCGAGAGCGGCGAGGCCGAGGGCGGTAGCGGCGGCGACGCCGACTCCGACGGCGGCGACGCCGACGCGGGCAACGTCGCCGTGCAGGTCGCCGTGAACCTCGCCGACGACGACTTCTTCGACGACCTCGCGCTCACGCAGAGCAACGAGGCGGAGATCGAGCAGGGCGGCAACGACGCGACCGGCGGCGACGCCGACGGCACGGGTGGCAACGGCGGCAACGCCAACAGCGGCAACACCCAGACCAACAACGGCAACGCTCGCGCCACGACCGACGACACCGCGGCACGCGCCGACGACGACGACGCCGGCAGCCGGATCGCCTTCGGCGGCGACGTCGAGGCCGAGAGCGGCGAGGCCGAGGGCGGCAACGGCGGCGACGCCGACGTCGAGGGCGGCGACGCGACGGCCGGCAACACGGCCGCGCAGGGCACGATCAACGGCGGCACGATCGTCGGCATCGACGACGACGGCGACATCGGCGTCATCCAGGACAACGACGCTTCGATCGACCAGGGCGGCAACACCGCGACGGGCGGCTCCGCGACCGGAACCGGCGGCAACGGCGGCAACGCCAACAGCGGCAACACCCAGTCCGACAACGGCAACGCGCTGGCGGGCGACGACGACGGTCCGATCGCCTTCGGCGGCGACGTCAGTCCGCGACGAGCGGCGAGGCCGAGGGCGGCAGCGGCGGCGATGCGGATGCCGACGGCGGCGACGCCGAGGCCGAGAACGAGGCCGTGCAGATCTCGGCCAACCTGGTCGACATCGATCACGATGGCGACGGCGACATCGGCGTCATCCAGGACAACGACGTCGAGATCACCCAGGGCGGCAACACCGCCACGGGCGGCGCCGCGACCGGCACCGGCGGCAACGGCGGCAACGCGACCTCCGGCGCCGGCGGCGGCGACGCCGAGGGCGGCAACGGCGGCGACGCGGAGGCCGAGGGCGGCGACGCCGAGGCCGGCAACGAGGCCGTGCAGATCTCGGCCAACTTGGTCGACATCGACGGCGACGGCGATGGCGACATCGGCGTCATCCAGGACAACGACGCTTCGATCACCCAGCGCGGCAACACCGCCGTCGGCGGCGCAGCGGTCGCGACCGGCGGTGACGGCGGCGACGCCGAGTCCGGCGACGGCGGCGAGGCCGAGGGCGGCAACGGCGGCGACGCGGATGCCGACGGCGGCGACGCCGAGGCCGAGAACGAGGCCACGCAGATCGCGGTCAACCTGGCCGACATCGACGCGGACGGCGATGGCGACATCGGCCTCATCCAGGACAACGACGCCTAGATCGAGCAGGGCGGCAACACGGCGACCGGCGGCGCGGCCACCGCAACGGGCGGTGACGGCGGCGACGCCAAGTCCGGCGGCGACGGCGACGACGTCGAGAGCGGCGATGCCGAGGGCGGCAACGGCGGCGACGCGGATGCCGACGGCGGCGACGCCGAGGCCGAGAACGAGGCCACGCAGGTCACGCTCAACCTGGCCGACATCGAGGCCGACGGCGATGGCGACATCGGCGTCATCCAGGACAACGACGCCTCGATCACCCAGGGCGGCAACACCGCGACCGGCGGCGCCGCGAAGGCGACCGGCGGCGACGGCGGCGACGCCGACTCCGGCAACACGCAGACCGACAACGGCAACGAGGAAGGCGACGACGCCCAGCTGTTCGGCGGCGACACGACGGCGGAGAGCGGCGATGCCGAGGGCGGCAACGGCGGCGACGCCGACGCCGACGGTGGCGACGCAGAGGCGGAGAACGACGCGACGCAGGTCGCGGTCAACCTCGCCGACGTCGAGGCCGACGACGACGGCGACCTCGGCCTCGTCCAGGACAACGACGCCGAGATCGAGCAGGGCGGCAACACCGCCACGGGCGGCGCCGCGGCGGCGACCGGCGGTGACGGCGGCGATGCCGACAGCGGCAACACGCAGACCAACAACGGCAACGTCGAGTACGACGGCGACGGCGGACCGGCGCAGCTGTTCGGCGGCGACACGACGGCGGAGAGCGGCGAGGCCGAGGGCGGCAACGGCGGCGACGCCGACGCCGACGGCGGCGACGCCGATGCCGGCAACGAAGCGACCCAGGTCTCGGTCAACCTCGCGGACGTCGATCACGACGACGAGGGCGACGTCGGCGTCATCCAGGACAACGAGGCCTCGATCGAGCAGGGCGGCAACACTGCCACGGGCGGCGCCGCGGTAGCGACCGGCGGAGACGGCGGCGACGCCGACAGCGGCAACACGCAGACCGGCAACGGCAACGCGCTCGTCGACGGCGACGCCACCAACGTGCAGGTCTTCGCCGGCGACACGACCGCGGAGAGCGGCGAGGCCGAGGGCGGCGACGGCGGCGACGGCGATGCCGATGGCGGCGACGCGGATGCGGGCAACACCGCCGTCCAGGTCGCCGCGAACCTTGGCCGACGTCGAGAGCGAGGACGACGGCGACGTCGGCCTGATCCAGTCCAACGAAGCCGAGCTCGAGCAGGGCGGCAACCGGGCGACCGGCGGCGCCGGCACGGGCACCGGCGGTGACGGCGGCGACGCCGACTCGGGCAACACGCAGACCGAGAACGGGATCGACCCCTCCACCGGCGAGAACATCCAGGTCTTCGCGGGCGACACCGAGGCCGAGAGCGACGAGGCCGAGGGCGGCGACGGCGGCGACGGCGACGGTGACGGCGGCGACGCCGACGCCGGCAATACCGCCATCCAGGTCGTCGCCAACGCGGCCGACGTCGACAGCGACGACGAAGGCGACGTCGCCCTCACGCAGGACAACGAGGCCTCGCTCGACCAGGGTGGCAACACCGCGACCGGCGGCGCCGGCACGGGCACCGGCGGTGACGGCGGCGACGCCGACTCCGGCAACGACCAGACGAACAACGGCAACGTCGTCATCGATGGCGACGGCGAGAACATCCAGGTGTTCGGCGGCGATCCCACCGCCGAGAGCGGCGAGGCCGAGGGCGGCGACGGCGGCGACGGCGACGGTGACGGCGGCGACGCCGACGCCGGCAACGTCGGCCTGCAGGTCGCGATCAACGGCGGGGACGCGGAGGTCGACGACGAGGGCAACCTCGGCGTCATCCAGAGCAACGAGGCCGCGCTCGAGCAGGGTGGCAACACCGCGACCGGCGGCGCCGGCACGGGCACCGGCGGTGACGGCGGCGACGCCGACTCCGGCAACGAGCAAACCGGCAACGGCAACGTCGGCGTCGACGGCGAGGGCGAGAACATCCAGGTGTTCGGCGGCGACCCCGAGGCCGAGAGCGGCGAGGCTGAGGGCGGCGACGGCGGCGACGGCGACGGTGACGGCGGCGACGCCGACGGCCGGCAACATCGGCGTGCAGGTCGTGGTCAACGCGGCCGACGCGGATGCCGACGACGCCGACCTGGCGCTGACGCAGGACAACGAGGCCGAGCTCGAGCAGGGCGGCAATACCGCGACCGGCGGCGCCGGCACGGGCACCGGCGGTGACGGCGGCGACGCCGACACCGGCAACACGCAGACGGGCAACGGCAACGTCGTGGTCGATGCCGACGGCGAGAACATCCAGATCTTCGGCGGCGACGCCGATGCCGAGAGTGGCGAGGCTGAGGGCGGCGACGGCGGCGACGGCGACGGCGACGGCGGCGACGCGCTCGCCGGCAACATCGGCGTCCAGGTCGCTGTCAACGACGGCGACGTCGAGAACGACGGCGACGGCGACCTCGGCGTCATCCAGGACAACGAGCTCTCCGGCGAGCAGGGTGGCAATACCGCGACCGGCGGCGCCGGCACGGGCACCGGCGGTGACGGCGGCGACGCCAACACCGGCAACGACCAGGACATGAACGGCAACGTCCAGGTCGACGGTGACGGCGAGAACATCCAGGTCTTCGCCGGCACGACGACGCGGAGAGCGATGACGCCGACGGTGGCGACGGCGGTGACGGCGACGGTGACGGCGGCGACGCGGTCGCGGGCAACATCGGCATCCAGGTCGTCGACAACGACGCAGAGGTCGAGACCGACGGCGACGGCGACGTCGGCCTCATCCAGAGCAACGAGGCGGAGCTGAGCCAGGGCGGCAACCGGGCGACCGGTGGCGCCGGCACGGGCACCGGCGGTGACGGCGGCGACGCCGACACCGGCAACGAGCAGAACAACAATGGCGTCGACCCCTCGGGTGGCGATAACGTGCAGGTCTTCGCGGGTGACACCGACGCCGACAGCGGCGATGCCGACGGCGGCGATGGCGGCGACGGTGAGGGCGACGGCGGCGACGCGCTCGCCGGCAACGTCGGCATCCAGCTCGCCAACAACGACGCCGATCTCGACGACGTGGGCCTCATCGTGGTCGACGCGGGCGACACTGGCGTCATCCAGGACAACGAGGCCAGCCTCGACCAAGGCGGCAACACCGCGACCGGCGGTGACGGCACGGGCACGGGCGGCGACGGTGGCGATGCCGACACCGGCAATCGAGCAGGAAGCCAACGGCAACGCGCTCGTCGACGGGGACGCCTCCAACGTCCAGATCATGGCCGGCGACACCGAGGCCGAGAGCGGCGAGGCCGACGGTGGCGACGGCGGCGACGGCGACGGCGACGGCGGCGACGCGCTCGCCGGCAACGTCGGCGTTCAGCTCGCCGACAACGCGCCGAGGTCGGCAACGCCGGGCTCCTCGTCATCGACGCCAGCGGCGACACCGCCGTCACGCAGACCAACGCGCTCGAGGGTTCCCAGGGCAGCAACACGCCACGGGCGGCGCCGGCACGGGCACCGGCGGTGAGGGCGGCGACGCCGACTCCGGCAACGAGCAGAACGGCAACGGCAACGCCTCCTACGAGGGCGACGGCGAGAACGTCCAGGTCTTCGGTGGCGACACCGAGGCCGAGAGCGGCGAGGCCGAAGGCGGCGACGGCGGCGATGGCGACGCTGACGGCGGCGACGCGGTCGCCGGCAACATCGGCGTTCAGATCGCGGGCAACGACGCCGACGTCGGCAACGTGGGCCTCATCGTCATCGACGCCGCCGGCGACACCGGCGTCATCCAGGACAACGAGGCCGAGCTCGAGCAGGGCGACAACTCCGCCACGGGCGGCGCGCCGCGGATGCGACCGGCGGTGACGGCGGCGACGCCGACTCCGGCAACGACCAGGACACCAACGGCAACGCGATCGCCGAAGGCGACGGCGAGAACATCCAGGTCTTCGGTGGCGACACCGAGGCCGAGAGCGACGAGGCCGAGGGCGGCGACGGCGGCGACGCCGAGGCCGAGGGTGGCGACGCCCTCGCCGGCAACATCGGCGTCCAGGTCGCGCTCAACGACGCGGAGGTCGGCAACGCCGGCTGCTCGTCGTCGACCTGGGTGGCGACACGGCAGTCACCCAGTCCAACGAGGCCAGCCTCGAGCAGGGTGACAACGACGCGACCGGCGGCGACGCGCGAGCAACCGGCGGTGACGGCGGCGACGCCGACAGCGGCAACACCCAGGACACCAACAGCAACGCGGTGGCCGACGCGGACGGCGAGAACGTCCAGGTCTTCGGTGGCGACACCGAGGCCGAGAGCGGCGAGGCCGAGGGCGGCGACGGTGGCGACGCCGATGCGGATGGCGGCGACGCGGTGGCCGGCAACATCGGCATCCAGATCGCGGTCAACGACGGCGACGTCGGCGACGTCGGTCTGATCGTGATCGACGACGGTGGCGACACCGGGCTGATCCAGGACAACGAGGCCGAACTCGAGCAGGGTGACAACGACGCCTCCGGCGGCGACGCCGACGGCACCGGCGGTGACGGCGGCGACGCCGACAGCGGCAACACCCAGGTCGCCAACAGCAACCAGGTGTACGAGGGCGACGGCGACAACGTCCTCCTCTTCGGCCGGCGACACCGAGGCTGAGAGCGGCGACGCCGAGGGCGGCGAGGGCGGCGACGCCGATGTCGAGGCGGGAGACGGGGTCGCGGTCAACACCGCAATCCAGGCGCCGATCAACGTGGCTGACATCGACGCCGACGAGGACAACGCGCTCACGCAGACCAACGATGCGAGCCTCACCCAGGGCAACAACACCTCCCGGGGCGGCGACGCGACGGGGACCGGCGGTGCCGGTGGCGACGCCAACAGCGGCAACACGCAGGTTGGCGGCCCGATCGACATCCAGATCCCGCAGAAGCCGCCGATCATCATCCCCGGCAAGCCGAAGCCGCCGGTGGTGACGCCGCCGACGACGTCGAACCCGCCGGTTGTGACGCCGCCGGTCGTGGCCCCGGCTCCGCCCGCGCCGCCGTTGGTGGCGGCACCGGTGCCGCCGGCTCCGGCTCCGCCGGTGGTGACGCCGCCCGACACGAGCCCGCCGGACGACGACGAGCCGACGCCGGACGACGTTCCGGAGCCGACGCCTCCGGCCGTCCCCGAGTTGCACGAGGGTGAGCTGCCGTTCACCGGGTTGCCGCTCGGCCTGCTCGGGCTGCTCGGAGCGCTGCTCGCGGCGAGCGGAGCCGCGCTGCGCCGTCGCATCGACTGAGCACCGGCAAGCGCGTAGACAGCATGCAGGACCGACCGGGGCGCCATTGGCGCCCCGGTCGCCGTTGGTAGTCAGACGATCGCGCCTGCTCCTGGGGGAGTCCGCGCGAGCGCCGGCGCAGCCCGGCGTCGCGGCCGGCCGGGCTTCGGTGCGGGGTGATGCCGCCGGGCGGGCTAAGAAGCGGGGGTGCTGCCGCCGGCGGCGGCGTCCGCGCCGCGCAGGACCTCGGCGATGTTCGCCTCGATCATCTGCATGTCACCGTTGCCGTCGGCGAACGAGAGGTTCAGATCGCCGTCCTCGCCGAGCGTCGCCGCGACCGCGACGGTACCGACGGGTGTCGCGGCGCCGCTGCCCGCGCGTATGACGTCACCGCTGAGCTGCGTGAGCTCGGCCTGGACGACCACGTCCCCGCTGGCGATGGCGTCGCCCTGCATGAGGTCGGCGAGGCGGATCTGCACGATCTGCACGTCGCCGCCGCCGGTGACGAACGCGATGTTCAGAACGTTGCCCTCGGGGCTCAGGCTCGTGGCGATCGCCGTCCCGCCCGCCGCCACCGGGTCCGCTCCGGTGCCGGCGGCGCTGATCGACGTCACGTCGCCCGATGTGACGACGACGTTCTCGTCATCGGCGCCGGGGAGCGGGGGGCCACCTTCCATCGGCGGCACGATAGCGAGGCCTAGCGCCTCACGGGACTCGTGGGCCGCTAGGGAACGAGCCGGTAGTAGCGGGTGACCGTGCGGGTGCGGCCGAGACGGTCGGTGGAGACGATACGGACGCGGTAGCGGCCGACCGGCAGCTGTCGCAGCCGCGCGCTGTTGAGGCCCCTCGGGACGTTGGTCTGGCCCAGCACCTTGCGCACGAGCCGCACGCAGCTCTTGGCCCGCCGGTTGCGCCGTGTCGGCTTGACGCAGCGTGAGCCCGCCTTGCGTCCGGGCAGCACCTTGTGCACCGTCAGCGTGACCGCCGCGGCCTCCGAGATGCGGAAGCGCACGCGCGTCCCGCTGAACTGCAGGGCGCTGATGACGGCGCTGCCGACGATCGGGCCGGGCGTGGTCGTGCCCGTCTGCGTGCCGGGTGTCGTGCCCGTGCCCGGCGTGGTGCCGGTCGCGCCGCCGGTGCCGCCGGTCCCCGCGGGCGGTGGTGGCGGTGGCGGTGGCGGCGGCGGCGGTGGCGGTGGCGGTGGCGGTGGCGGTGGCGGTGGCGGGCAGCCCGCTTCCGATCCCGGCCGTCCCGACGCACTGTCCTGGGTCTCGTCGCCCCAACCGTCGGCGTCCCCATCCGCCTCGATGTCGGCGTTGAGCAGAGCTCGTACGGCTCGCCCGCGTCGCTGGGCGCGCGCGTCTCACCGATGCCCAGCGCGGGCTCCCAGCGGTCCCACAGCGCGGCTGAGCGCGCCGGGCGCGGAGATCCGCGGGATGTCAGGCCGTTGCGGACGACCAGCGAGACGCCGATCCGATCGCCGGCGGCGACCGAGATGCGCGTGCCGAAGGTGTAGACCGGTCCTGCCCGGCGGACAGCGACTGGAAGGCCGCGCGGGCGATCTCGGTGGCCGGGCCGGGGGCGGCGCCCCGGACGACGCTGAGCGCGATCGGAGGAGACCACCGGGCGCTGCGGCCCTGACGCGCCAGCGCACCACGACGCCCGGAACCGCCGCAAACCCGCCGGCGGCCTGGTGCTCGGCCACCAGCGAAGCGGGCGCGATCGTGCACGTCGTCAGGTTGTTGCCGTCGCACAGCGACAGGCCGGCGACCGGCGCAGTCGCGAGGTTGTTGCCGACGGTCGTCGCGGCCTGTGCCGGGGCGGCGACGCCCAGCGAGGCGAGCAGGGCGGTGAGTCCGCTTGCGCGTATGAGAGCAGTGGTCCGCATGGGTCGGGGGATCCTGTCAGCTAGGGCTGCGCGAGCGCAACATTGAGCGGTCCGAGGCGCGGGTGCGACGCTCGCCCTGATCGCGCCATCGCGACGGCCGGCCACCCGGCTACGGGGCCGGCGAGCTGGGAACGGACGTGGCCGGCCGCGACGGCGCGGTGGTCGCCGGACGCGAAGGTGCGGTGGTGCCCGACCCGGTGGGCGCCGACGGACGCTCCCAGACCACGGCGGGTTCGTTGGACGCCGGCGGGCTCGCCGGCGGCGGAGGCGGCGGTGGCGGGTTGGACGGCGCACGCCGGACCGGCGGCGGCGGCGGGTTGCTCGCCTGGGTCGGTGCCCGCGCGGTCGAAGGCGCGGGTGACGACGCACGCGGCGAAGACGTCGCGCCGGAGCTGCGGTTCGCCGACCCGGACGGCGTGGGCGCCGGCGTCGAGCGCCGCGGACGCCGGCTGGCGGAGCGGCGGCTCGGCTTCTTGGCCGGCGTCTTCGCGGCGGGCGTGGGCGTCTGCGTCGCGGGCTGCGCCGGCTCGTCGCTCGCCGGCTGCGGCGGCGGGTTGCCGAACAGGCCGATCGAGGGCGCTCCGATCGAGCCGCCCACGGACTCCGTCTGCGACAGGCCGGCGAGCACCAGCACGGCGGCGACGCCGCCGACGGCCAGGGTGGTCGCCGCGCTCGCGCCGAACAGCTGCGAGCGAGCCTTGCGCGAGACGCGCCGGTGGCGGCGCGCGGCGCGCACGCGGACGTCGTCGGGCAGCCATACGGGCGGGGCCTGGAACTCGGGCTCGGCAGCGGCGCCCGCGATGTCCGCGTCCAGCCACTTCGCGAACTCCTCGTCCTCGGCCGACACGGCCGGGGCCGGCGTCACACCGCGAGAGCCGGGCAGGCCGGGCCGGCGCGAGGGCGTCACGGACGGCGAGAGGGAGGGGGCCGGCAACGGCGGCGGGACGGCCCGCGGCTTCGGCGGCGCAGCGGCGTCACGCGGCGCGTTGAGGTCGACCTCGCCCACCTTGACCGGCGCGGCGCCGTCGTCGGACTGCTCCTCGCGATCGACGCGCAGGATGATCCGACGCGGGGGCCAGACCCCGGTCCGCCGGGATTCCTCGTCCAGTTCCCTGATGTTCACGATCGTCCGCCCTCTCCGTTAGCCCCGGGCGCAACCGTGATCACGCACATACCACGATCCGGCATCGCGAGGGAGCATAGAGCAAAGATCTGCGCTGGTCACCGGGTTCCGGCGACGCCCGGAAGGTCGCGCGGCCCGGGCTCCGGCGAGCACGCAGGCGCAAGAGCGCTCTCCGCGCTCGGATCGTTTCACGCTGTCGACTAGCCTTCGGCCACATGATCGCTGCCGACATCCCCAACGGCGTCATCATCATGCTGGTCCTCTTCGGCGTGGCCGTGTGGCTGGCGCTGATCCGGTGGACGTACAACGACGCGCGGCGGCGGCTGCGCAGCCGCCAGCTCATCCGCGGCGCCACGGCGCTCGCGGTGCTGCCGCTCGTCGGCGTGGTCATCTACATGATCCTCCGGCCGCCCGAGTTCCTCGAGGATGCCTACGAGCGAGAGATCTCGATCGCGTCCTCGGAGAAGCTCATCAGCGTGCTCGCCGAGTTGCAGGACACCCAGCGCGAGATCCATGCCAGCGTGAAGCATCTCGAGCACGCGCTGCACGCCAGCCGCCGGCGCGCGGCGGCACAGCAGGCGGCCCGGACGCCCGGCGCTCAGGCACCGCCCGCCGGCGGACGCCAGTAGCGCTCGGCGCGCCGCGCCGACCGTCTACAGGCCGGCCGCGTCGCTCTGCGGCGGGAGCTCCGGCTCGGGCAACTCGGGCTCGACCTGCTCGTGGTCCAGCGGCCACGGCTTGCCGCGCGCCTGCGCGTCCTCGATGGAGATCGGCACGGCCGCCCGCGACAGCAGCTCCAGGACGCGCTCGCGCAGCAGCTCCTCGCGGCGGTCGACCAGGCTGCGCGGGGCGGGCGCGCCCTCCTGTGGATCCGGCGGCGTCCCGGCCTCGCGCAGGTCCTTCTCGCTGACGACGATGCCCTCGGCCGCGGCGATCGCGACGACCGCGGCCTCCCGGCGCAGCTCGCGGGCCGCCCGCGGGCGCAGCTCGGCGAGCGCCTGCTCCTCGGTCTTGCCGGAGATCTGCAGGTAGACGTCCTTGGACACGCCGTCGAAGTCCAGGGCGCGCAGCGTGTCCTCCCAGATCTCCCGCGCGCGCGCCACGACCAGCGTGCTCGGCAGCTCGATCGTCGCCTGCGTCGCGACGGCGTCGAGCACCGTCTCGGCGAACTCCTCCGCGATGCGGCCCTCGTCGCCCGCGAGCAGCCCGGCGGCGATGTCCTCGCGCAGCTCGTCGAGCGTGTCGAAGCCCGCGGCCTGCTGCGCCAGCGCGTCGTCGACGTCGGGCAGGCGCTTGGCCAGCACCTCCTTGACCTTGACCTCGAAGGTCGCGCGGCTGCCGGCCACGTCCTCGGCGCGATGGTCCTTGGGCGAGTCGACCCGGGGAAACTCGATGACGACGGTGCGCGTCTCGCCCGCCGTCGCACCCTCGAGCTGCTCCTCGAAGCCGGCGATCAGCATCCCGCTGCCGAGCTCGACCATCTGGTCGCGGCCCTGGCCGCCGTCGAACGGCTCGCCGTCGACGAGCCCCTCGAAGTCGATGACGAGCAGGTCCCCGCGGACGGCCGGGCGCTGGACGGGCTCGGGCCGCGCGAGCCGCTCGCGCAGCGTCTGCAGCTCGGCGTCCACCGCGTCGGGCTCGACCTCGGGCTCGCGGCGGCCGACCTCCATGCCCTTGTACTCGCCGAGCTCGGCGGGCGGTCGCACGCCGATCTCGATCGAGAACTCCAGCGGCGCGCCGTCGGCCGGCGAACTCGTCACGTCGAGCTTGGGCTGGCCGACGAAGGCGATCTCGGCGTCGTCGAGCGCGGCGCGCCACCAGCGCTTGAGCCCGTCCTGGACGGCCTTGTCGACGACCGTCGCGCGCCCCAGGCGCTGCATCACGACCGGCGGCGGCACCTTGCCCTTGCGAAAGCCGGCGACGCGCAGGTTGCGCCCCAGCTGGCGTGCCGCGCGCTCGATGGAGCGCTGGACCTCATCCGGCGCGACCTCGGCCGCGACGCGGACGCGGCTCTCCGGAAGCTCGGTGACGGTGGTGCTGATCGAGGCGCGGCCCATCGGCGGAAGATACCTTCGCGGTGGCCGACGTCAGTGTGCCACGACGGTGACGTGAAACGGCGTGCGGTGCTCTTCGTCGACCGCGAAGCCCGCCAGCGCGAGCATCGTGCGCAGCGCGGAGGGCGAGATGCCCCAGTACCACGGGCCGTAGCCCTCGTCGGGACCGCGCGCCGGCTCGGCGTTGGGGTGTTCCTCCGGGCCCGGCGCGATGACGAGCGTGTCGCGCCGTCCGGGCGTCTCGGCGACGGTCTCGGTGGCGAGCAGCAGCATCCCGCTCGTCAGCTCGCGCAGGCGCTGCAGCGTGAGCAGCGGATGCGGCGCGTGGTAGAGCACGCCCGAGCACCACACGACCTCGTGCGGGCCGACCGCGGCGATCGTCGCGGGCTCGTGCAGGTCGCCCTGCACGAAGCGCACCTGCGAGTCGCGCCGCGCGACCTCGGCGCGGAAGCGGTCGGTCGCGCCCATGACGTCGACGCCGGTGACGCTCGCGGCGCCGGCGTCCTCGGCGGCGAAGCAGAGGGCGCCGTGGATCGTCCACATGCAGCCGACGTCGACGAACGAGCGACCCGCCGCATGGCGGGCGATGAGCTCCTCGCGCGGCGGCGACGCCGAGCCGAGGCGGGCGCGCACGCGCGCGGCGGCGGTGAGGGTGCGGCCGAGCACGGTCGCGCCGAGTATGGCGTGCGCGCGCCGCCGGCGGCCCTGCGCCCTGCTCGCTCGCTACAGGGCCCCGCCGGCGACGGGCGGGGCCGTCGGATCGGCGCCCTCCTCGCCGGGCGACTCGCGGGCGAGGTACTCCTCGGCGAGCAGCGGGTTCTCGCGGGCGCGCTCGACGACCTTGAGCAGGTCGTTCATCGAGGCGACCTCCTCGATCTGCTCCTTGATGAACCACTGCATGAACTGCTCGCTGGAGTAGTCGCCCTCCTGGCGCGCGGTCGCGGCCAGCGTGTTGATCTGCTCGGTGACGCGCTTCTCCTGGTCGAGCGCGAGGGCGACGGGCTCGACGACGTCGCCGAATCCGTTGTGCGGGGCGTCGACACCGGGAATCGGGGCCTGCGCGCCGGCATCGAGCAGGTACTGGACCATCATGAGCGCGTGATTGCGCTCCTCCAGCGCCTGGGCGTAGAAGAATGCGGCCAGTCGCGGTAGCGTTTCGTCGTCGTAGTAGGAGGCGATCGCGAGGTACTGCTGCGATGCGGCGAACTCGTGGCCGATCTGCTGGTTGAGCAGATCGACGAAAGGTTGGGCGGGCATGGCCGAAACTGTACCCGCGTTTGGTACGACCCGTTAGGCTCCCCTAATGAAGTTGCTCGTCAAGCCCAAGAAGCGCTGCTGCAAGAGCAACCCGCGTTGCAAGCGCTGCCCGGTGGTGACGAAGCGGCTGATCGTCCGAGGCTATGCGTACAAGCGCCCCGACGGGCTCGTCGTGATCACGCCCGACCTCAAGAAGAAGCACATGCGCGCAGCGCGCAAGCGCTAGCCGCGACCCGCAAGCGCCGGCCCAGAGCCCCGTCCGTACGCCCTTCGCGGGTAGAGTGAGGGCCAATGGCCACCTGCCTTGTCACCGGTGGCGCGGGGTTCCTCGGCTCGCATCTGTGCGACGAGCTGCTGCGCCGCGGCCACCACGTCGTCTGCGTCGACAACCTCGAGACGGGCTCGCTGCGCAACATCGAGCACATCCGCGTGCCGGAGTTCGAGTTCCTGATGAAGGACATCGTCCAGCCGTACTTCGTCGAGCGCCCCGTCGACTTCGTCTACCACCTCGCGTCGCCGGCCTCGCCGATCGACTACCTGCGCCTGCCGCTGCACACGCTGAAGGTCGGCTCGCACGGCACGCACCACACGCTCGGGCTGGCCAAGAAGCACCGCGCGCGCTTCCTGCTGGCCTCGACGAGCGAGGTCTACGGCGACCCCCAGGTCCATCCGCAGAAGGAGACCTACTGGGGCCACGTCAACCCGATCGGCCCGCGCGGCGTCTACGACGAGGCCAAGCGCTACGCCGAGGCGCTGACGATGGCCTACCACCGCCAGCAGGGCGTCGACACGTCGATCATCCGCATCTTCAACACCTACGGCAGCCGGATGCGCCCCTACGACGGCCGCGCGATCCCGACGTTCATGCGCCAGGCGCTGCAGAACCGGCCGCTCACGGTGTTCGGCGACGGCAGCCAGACGCGCTCGTTCTGCTACGTCGACGACCTCGTCCGCGGCATGATCGCGCTGGCGGAGTCCGGCGAGGCGGGGCCGATCAACGTCGGCAACCCCAACGAGTTCACGCTGCTCGAGCTCGCCCAGCAGGTCATCGACGTCACCGGGTCCAGCTCGGAAATCGTCTTCGAGGCGCTGCCCACCGACGACCCGCAGGTGCGCCAGCCGGACATCACGCTGGCGCGCGAGCTGCTGCACTGGGAGCCCGAGATCGAGCTGCACGACGGCCTCGCGCGGACCCTCGAAGCGTCGGGTGCGGCGGCGCTCGTGGGACGCGGAGGCGCCTGATCCGGACCCTGGACGCAGCGGCCCGAAAAGGTTCTCCGTCCAGTGCTGGCGCGGCGACGGAACATCTGCAATCGTGAGGCGTTAGAGCAGGGGATGCCTACGACGGAGAAGCCACGGGAAGGCGTATCCAAGGCGACGGCGGACACGCCGGCGTCCGGGTTTGCGCTGTCGGATCGCGACGTCCGGCGCAAGCGCCCGCCGGTCCTGTCCTTCCTGCTGCGCCTCGACACGCTGCGCAGCGTCGTGCGCGTGGGCACGCTGTTCATGCTCGACGCGATCGGCGTCTACATGGCGATCCTCACGTCGCTGTGGCTGAAGGCCGGGATCCTCACGGGCGTCTGGCAGGTGCGCGCGCAGGCCGCTGCGACCGACGAGCTGTTCGACTTCGCCTGCCTGCTGACCGTGCTGCTGTTCGCGCGCTCGGGCCTGTACGCGGCCCGCGGCGAGCGCCCCGGCATGTCGCGGATCGTCTCCTCGCTGGCGCAGGTCGCGCTCGTCGCGCTCGTGTACGCGGTGGCGAGCGGCCATCAGTTCACGTCGTTCTACATCTTCTACGGCTCGCTGTTCTTCGCCGTCATCTACGTCTCGCTGCTGCGCCTGGGCTACGAGAAGGCGACGGGCGGGCTCCTGCGCGCGGCGGGCTACCAGCGCCGCGCGGTGCTCGTCGGCAGCGGCCAGCACATCGAGGCCGTCGGCCACGCGCTGCGTGACGCCGCGCACCCGACGGTCAACGTCGTCGGCTTCATCTCCCTGACGCCGCGGCCCGACAACGGGCTGCTCTCGCTCGGCACGCTCGACGAGCTCGCCCAGGTCATCCATCGCTACCGCATCGACGAGGTGATCATCGCCGACCCCGACTTCCCGCAGGAGCGCGCGGTGGTGCTCGTCGACGTCGCGCACGCCGCGGGCGTGCGGGTGCGGATCGCGCCGTCGACGATGGAGCTGCTCGTGCACCGCGCGGAGTTCGTGCCCGGCGAGGCCGTGCCGCTGTTCGAGCTCAAGCCGCCGGTCTTCGAGGGCTTTGACTTCTTCGTCAAGCGGACGTTCGACCTCGCCGGCTCGCTGCTGCTGCTCGTGCTGCTGAGCCCGATCCTCGCGGTGAGCGCGCTCGCCGTGCGCTTCAGCTCGCGCGGGCCGGTCATCTACCGCTCGATGCGCCCGGGCATCGGCGGGACGCCGTTCGCCTGCCTGAAGTTCCGCACGATGTATCGCGACGCCGACCAGCGCCAGGCCGACCTCGAGTCGCTCAACGAGGCGACGGGCGCGCTGTTCAAGATGCGCGACGACCCGCGCATGACGCCGGTCGGGCGCTTCCTGCGGCGCTACTCGCTCGACGAGCTGCCGCAGCTGTTCAACGTCGTGCGCGGCGAGATGTCGCTCGTCGGCCCGCGGCCGCTGCCCGAGCGCGACTTCCAGCGCCTCGAGGAATGGCACAAGAAGCGCTACCTCGTGACCCCCGGGATCACCGGCCTGTGGCAGGTCTCGGGGCGCTCGGAGCTGGACTTCGACGATCTCGTGCGGCTGGACTTCCTCTACCTCGAGCGCTGGTCGGTCTTCCTGGACCTGAGCATCCTCGTCAAGACCGTGCCGGCGGTGCTCACGCGCCGCGGCGCCTTCTGAGTGAGGAGCGTCTAGTGGGCGGCCTCGGCCGCCGGGTGGCGCTCGGCGTCGTCTTCCTCATCGCGCTGCTGTGCGCGATCTACCTCGTGCGCGGCGGCGCCGACGCCAAGCCGCTGCCCGGCGAGCCCCTGCGGGCGCTCGCCAAGGCGAAGGGGCTGGAGGTCGGCACCGCGGTGCGCGGCGACCAGGCCCGCAAGAACCGCGCCTACCGCCAGGTGATCGCCGCGCAGTTCTCGACGGTGACGCCCGAGAACGAGATGAAGTGGGAGCAGATCGAGCCCGACCGCGGCGAGTTCGAGTTCGGCCCCGCCGACGAGATCGTCGACCGCGCCCGCGAGGCCGGCCAGAAGATCCGCGGCCACACGCTCGTCTGGCACTTCCAGCTGCCGGGCTGGGTGCGCGAGCTGGGCGCCGACGACCTGCGCCAGGCGACGCGCGAGCACATCCGCCGCGTGATGGATCACTACAAGGACGACGTCAGCGTCTGGGACGTCGTCAACGAGCCCGTCTCCGACCGCGGCGGCCTGCGCCCGTCGGCGTTCGCGCGGCGGCTCGGCCCGGGCTTCATCGCCGACGCGTTTCGCACGGCGCGCACGGCCGACGGGGACGCCAAGCTCTACCTCAACGAGATCGGCGCCGAGGGGATCAACGCGAAGTCCAACCGCCTCTACGACATCGTCTCCGGCCTCAAGCGCGACGGCGTGCCGATCGACGGCGTCGGCTTCCAGGTCCACGCGAACCTCGACGGCCTGCCGGGGGACTTCGTCGCCAACATGCAGCGCTTCAAGGCGCTCGGGCTGGAGATCGCGATCACCGAGGCCGACGTCGGCATCCCGCTGCCGCCGGACGGGCCGAAGGTCGAGCGCCAGGCCCGGATCTACGAGCAGATCGTCAGGGCCTGTCTGACCGTCGGGTGCACGTCGCTGACGTTCTGGGGCTTCACCGACAGCCGCTCGTGGATCTCCGAGACGCAGGCCGGCATGGGCGCGGCGACGCTGCTCGACGACAAGCTCGCGCCCAAGCCCGCGTTCCTCGCGGTGCAGCGCGCGCTCGGCGGCTGAGCCCGGAGCGCGCTGCGCCCCGCGCCCGACGGCCATAATCGGCCCGTGGCCTACCGCTACCTCTTCGAGCAGCTCGTCCGCCGCGAGCTGCGCCAGAAGTACAAGGGCTCCGCGCTCGGGGTGCTGTGGTACCTCATCAACCCGCTCGTGCTGATGGGCGCCTACTACCTCATGTTCGGGCTGATCTTCAAGCTCGACACGATCGACGACTACCCGCTGTTTCTCATGGTCGGGCTCGTCGTGTGGATCTTCTTCAGCCAGTCGGTGCTGACCGCGGCCCCCTCGCTGCTCGAGCAGGGCGCGCTCATCCGCAAGGCGCGCTTTCCGCGCGCGACGATCCCCGGAGCGGTCGTGAGCGTCCAGCTCGTGACGTTCCTCGTGATCCTCGCGCTCGTCGCGATCGTGACGATCGCGATCCGCGGCACGCTCGACGTCGCGATCCTGCTGCTGCCCCTCATCCTCGCGTGCCTGTACGCGTTCACGCTCGGCTTCGCGCTGGCGGTGAGCATCCTGCACGCCTACTTTCGCGACGTCGCCCCGATCCTCTCGGCGGCGCTGCTGCCGTGGTTCTTCGTCTCGCCGATCTTCTTTCAGATCGACTCGATCACGCGCAACGACGCCTACCGCCACCTGCTCGAGTGGGGCAACCCGATCGCGCCGTTCATCACGGCGATCCGCGACGTCATCTACGCCGGCGTCGTGCCGCAGACCGACGTGCTTGCCTACGTGGCGGTGGCCGCGGTGGCGATGCTGCTGGGCGGCAAGTGGCTGTTCGATCGCATGCAGGACGAGCTGGCGGTGGTCGTGTGACGCCGCGCCGGCGGGCCGCGCTCGACGCCGGCGTGCGGCCGGGCGAGATCGTGCTCGAGCACGCCTCGCGGGCGTTCAGCGTCAAGGCCGACCGCGGCCGGACGCTGAAGGAGATGCTGATCGGCAAGCAGCGGGCGGGCGGCCCGGCGCCCGTGCAGGCGCTGCGCGACGTCTCGCTGCGCATCGAGCCGGGCGAGACCGTCGGCATGGTCGGCCGCAACGGCGCGGGCAAGTCCTCGACGCTGCGCGTGCTGTCGGGGATCGTGCCGCTGAACTCCGGCCGCGTCGCCTGCGGCGGCCAGGTCGTCGCCCAGCTCGAGCTCGGCGCCGGCTTCGGCCGCGACTTCTCCGGGCGCGAGAACATCTTCCTCAACGGCGCGCTGCACGGCCTCGTCAAGGAGCAGATCGAGGAGCGCCTGGAGGCGATCGTCGCGTTCTCGGAGCTCGGCGACTTCATCGACGCACCGGTCGCGACGTACTCGTCGGGCATGTTCCTGCGCCTGGGCTTCTCGATCGCCGCGCACCTCGATGCCGACGTGCTGCTCATCGACGAGGTGCTGGCCGTCGGCGACGAGGCCTTCCAGCGCAAGTGCGAGGCGCGCATCGCCTCGCAGATCGCGGCCGGGGCGACGCTCGTGCTCGTCTCCCACGACGCGGCGCTGATCGAGCGCACGTGCGAGCGCGTCATCGTGCTCGACGGCGGCGAGGTCGCCTTCGACGGACCGGTGCGCGAGGGCATGCCGTTCTACCACCGGCTCATGGGCACGGCCGAGGGTGCCGACGCGGTGACGTCGCCATGAAGCCCGAGGAGGCCCTCGCGGCGGCGCGCGCCGCGGCCGCCGAGCGCGACGACCCGCTGCCGCCGAGCCGGTCGATCGAGCCGACCGAGCGCGTCTCGATCGAGCAGCTCATGGAGTGGGCGAACATCGAGCCCGACGTCGACCTCATGCGCTCGACGCGCAAGCTCGGCGCCCCGATCACGTGGGCCAAGCGCCAGCTCGTCCACGTCCTGCGCCAGTACCTGCGCGAGCTGCAGTCCCAGCAGACGCGCTTCAACCTGAACATGATCATCCGCCTCGCCGAGCTCGAGGACCGCGTCGCGCGCCTGGAAGAGGCGCGGGCGCCGGATGGCGGCGGGCCGGCGCCTCCGCCCGCCGCGCCGCCCGAGCCGACCGACCCGTGAACGTCCACCAGGTCCTCAGCGGCGCCGGTCCCTACGACGCGGTGACGACGCAGGCGATCGCCTTCCGCGAGCGCTTCCGCGCCTGGGGCTGGGGCGGACGCGACGTCGCCGCGGAGATCGATCCGCGCATCGGCGACAAGATCGCGCCGCTGCGCACCCTGGACGCGCGCGACCGCGACGTGCTGCTCGTGCACTACTCGGCCTACGCGCCGAAGCTGCGCCGCGTGCTCGAGATGCCGCAGCGCACGCTGCTGATCTCCCACAACATCACGCCCGCGCGCTGGTTCTGGGACCACGACCCGCAGGCCGGCGTCGTCTGCGCGCTGGGGCGCAAGCAGCTGCCCCAGTTCGCCGCCGCGGCCGACGTCGCCGCCGGCGTGTCGCTCTACAACGCGCAGGAGTTCGGCTCCGACGTCGTCATCCCGATCCTCTTCGACCCCGCCGGGCTCGGCGCGCCGCGGCCGGCGAGCGAGCCCGATCCGCCGGGCGCCGAAGCGCCGACGATCCTCTTCGTCGGGCGCCTCGCTCCGCACAAGCGCCAGGACGCGGTCATCCGTGCCTTCGAGCTGTACCGCCGCCGCCACGCGCCCGACGCGCGGCTCGTCCTCGTCGGCGCCCCGATCAACTGGCCCTACGACGCGGCGATGCGCGAGCTCGCCGAGGAGCTCTCGCCCGGTCGCGTGACGATCGAGTCCGGGCTGACGAACGAGCAGCTCGCCGCGCGCTGGCGCTCGGCGCACGCGTTTCTCTGCCTGTCCGAGCACGAGGGCTTCTGCATCCCGCTCCTGGAGGCCTTCCACTTCGGCGTGCCGGTCGTCGCGCGGGCGATCGGCGGGGTGCCCGAGGTGGCCGGGGACGCGGCGCTGCTGCTCGGCGACGGCGACGACGAGAGCGTCGCCGCCGAGCTGCTGGCGCTCGCGGTCGGCGACGGCGAGCTGCGCGCGGGGCTGCGCGAGCGCGGCGCCGCGCGGGTCGCCGCGTTCGCGCCCGAGCAGACCGCGCAGAAGCTGCGCGACGTGCTCGAGTCGCTGGCGAGTTGAGCCGCCGCGCAATCAGCGCGTGACGCCGCGGACCGTGGCGGTGCCGAGCTTCAGCCCCTCCACGAACGCCGTCGTCCCGAACGCGCCGTTGAGCGCGCCCGCGGCGGCCGCCGTCAGGCTGGCGCCGACGTTCGCCACGACGACGGCGCCGCCGTCGACGCTGGTCTGCGCGGCAGACGCGTCGAGCGTGAGGATCTCGACTCGCTCCGTGCCCAGCCGCGCCGACAGCGCGGGCGTCTCGTCGATGCCGATGATGAAGTCCGTCAGCGCGACGTGCGTGGCGCCGCGCGTGAGCGCGAGCCCGCTGCCGTAGTGGTTGACCGCGCCCGCCAGCGTGCCCGCGTCGACCTTGCTGTAGGGCGCGCTGATCGGAAAGCCGATCCCGTCGGGACCCGACGTCGCCGCGCCGACCGTCCCCAGCGTGATGTGCAGCGACGCGAGCGCTGCCGCCGCGCCGGCGTCGGGCGCGAGCGTCGTGACGCCGCCGGCGAACACGGCGTCGCGCAGCGCGATGCTCGTGCGCACCGTTCCGATCGCCAGGCCGCGCTTGAACAGGCGCGTGCCGAACGTGCTGTTGAGGGCGCGGGCCGCCATCGCGGTCAGCGTCGCGCGGATGTTCGCCGCGGTCTTCGTCAGCGGTCCGCCGGCCGTGATCGAGGCCTTCGAGAGATCGAGGCGCAGGACGGTGAGGCGCTCCGAGCCGACGCGTGCCGAGAGCGTCGCGAGACCCGCGCGGATCGTGTAGCGCGGGGAGCGCAGCACGACGCTGCGGCCATGGGCGCGGAAGCGAATGCCGCCGCTGTGTGAGACCGCGCCGCGCAGGTTGGCGGGGTTCACGCTGCCGCCCGTCACCGGGAAGGTCAGGCCGCTGGAGCCGGCGCGCGCGGGCGCGACGGGAGCGACCTTGACGCCGTTGGCCGCCAGGGCGCGACCGGTGGCCGGGTCGAGGCGCAGCATCGTCTGCCCGTCGCCGACGCGGGCGGTGTTGGGCGAGGACTGGGCGCTCGCGGGCGCGGCGAGCGCCGCCGTCATCGCAAGCGTGGCGAGCGTGGTGGCGCCGGCCGAGATCTTCGTCATCGGGTTCTCCTGTCGGAAAGGGTCTCGCGGCCGGCTCGTGTCGCGGCGCGCATGGCATGACCTACGCCGCGGTTGCCGGGCGCGGTTCAGATCGCGAGCGTCGATGCGCCCGGATCCCGGACCCCTGCCGCGGGCTACCCGCGCGGCTGTGCGAGCGCGTGGACCGGCCCGGCGCCGGCGACGGGCTCGGGCCCGTCGAGGTTCGTCGTGACGTAGCCGAGCTCGTGCATGACCGCGCAGAACGCCTCGTTGGTGTCGTGCAGCTCGCAGACGATCGCGGGACGGTGGCGCTCGATCGTCGTGCGCATGCCGGCAATCGCCTGCAGCTCGGCGCCCTCGGTGTCGATCTTCACGACGTCGGGTGGCGGGATCTCGCCGGCGGCGACGAGCGCGTCGATCGAGACGACCGCGACGTCGATCTCGTCGCGCACGTCGGCGTGCCGGCCGGTCGAGGCGAGGTGCGACCAGCTCGCCTCGCCGACGACGAGCAGGCGGTCGCGACCGTTGGCCGCGCCGACCGCCGCCTCGCGGATCTCGGCGTGCGCGAAGCCGTTGAGCGCGATGTTGTTGGCGACCGCGCGCGCGCAGGCCGGCACCGGCTCGAAGGCGACGACGCGGCCCTGCGGGCCGACGAGGCGCGCGCCGAGGATCGTGAAGAAGCCGACGTTTGCGCCCACGTCGTAGAACACGGCGCCCGGCGCGATGAGCCGCCGCAGCGCCTCCTGGACCGGCGGCTCGAGCGTGCCGCGCACGATCAGGCCGGCGTGGGCGTGGTCGAGCGGCAGGTCGGCCGTCGAGACGTAGAGCAGGTGCGCGAGGCCGCCGGCGACGGGGACCGGCGCGCGGCCGTACCAGCCCGACGCCTTGCGCAACAGCGCCCGCGACGCGCGGCCGGCACGCACGCGTTCGGCCAGCTCGGCGCGGCGGTCCTCGGGCATCCCGGTGATGAGGTGCGTCGCCCCGTTGCGCAGGCGCCCGGTCAGCTCATGGCGCAGGTCTCGCAGCGGGGCGGGCATCGGCGGATGATCGCAGCCGGGCGGTGGGCGCCTGCGCCCGCGCGCCCGACCGGCGCACCTCTTGCGCGGCCGTGGCCGGGTGCCGGGCCTCCGTCAACGGAATCTCCGAGGAGGGGTGTCGGTTGGTGCGGTGTGGGGGCGTGGGTTCCGGTTGACCGATCGCTCCCTCATGGGACCCCCACTGCGTCCGGGTGATGGTGTGTCGAATCCTGCACGCGGAGCGATACCCATTCGACACACCGCCCCCCGTGCTCCGGCGCGTGCCTCGGAGGCGGTCGCTCAATTCGGAATACGCATGTCGTGCACAACTGCCGGGCATGTGCGACGGCCCAGGCGAATCGGCAGTCGTGCACTCTCGCCGACGCGCACCGCACCGCCCGACGCACCTTCGACGATGTCGCCTGCCGGACGCCGCTGGGAGGCGAGTCGCGGCGACTACTTCATCTTGTAGGGATCGACGTAGACGTCGTCGATCGTCCAGGTGGACTTGCCCTTGGCGGTGAAGCGCAGCGAGACCGACAGCCCGGCGCCGTCCTCGGCCAGCTCGTTGACGCGCATCGGCAGGATCTCGCTCGGGGCCCACGTGTCGTCGCCGCGCATGGCGCTCGGCCTATCGCGGCACGGCGCTGCTGCTCGGCGACGTGCTCTCCGAGGACGACGAGTACACCGGCTCACACAGCAAGGGCGTGGTCACGTTCGCGCTGGAGATCGCCGACGAGCTGGGCATGGAGGAGGACGAGCGCCGGCTCGTCGAGTTCGGCGCGCTGCTGCACGACATCGGAAAGATGACGACGCCGAAGGAGATCCTGCACAAGCCCGGCCCGCTCGACGACGATGAGTGGGAGACGATGCGCAGGCACACGATCGACGGCCAGCGCATGCTCGACCAGGTCGGCGGCACGCTGCACGACGTCGGCGAGGTCGTGCGCTCATCGCACGAGCACTACGACGGCGGCGGCTACCCGGACGGGCTGCGCGCCGACGCGATCCCGCTCGCCGCGCGCGTCGTCTCGGTCGCCGACGCCTACAGCGCGATGACGACGCGGCGCACCTACCGCGAGCCGATGACGCCGGGCAAGGCGATGGGCGAGCTGCGCCAGCACGCCGGCAGCCAGTTCGACCCCGTCGTCGTCGAGGCGGCGCTCGCCGTGCTCGCGCGCGACGCACACATCGAAATTCCGGCGACGAACGGCGCGGACGCTGCGTAAGATGACCAACCGATGAGCCTGCGCTCCTCCCGTCTCGCGGCGCTGTCGCGCATCCGCGACGCCCGCATGACGCCCGCGCTGAGCCGGGCGATGCCGATCGACCCGTGGCGGCTGGTCTCGCGGCGCTTCTCGCTGGAGAGCCCCGCCGAGGCCGAGACGCTGTTCGCGATCGCCAACGGCTACATGGGCATCCGCGGCGCGCACGACGAGGGCCTGCCCTCCAACGACCCGGGCTTCTTCCTCAACGGCCTGCACGAGACGTGGCCGATTCCCTACGGCGAGGCCGCGTTCGGCTTCGCGACGACGGGCCAGACGATCGTCAGCGCGCCCGACGGCTCGGTCATGCGCCTGTACGTCGACGAGGAGCCGCTCGTCCTCGGCGAGTCCAAGCTGCTGCACTACGAGCGGGTCCTGGACATGCGCACCGGGGTCCTCGAGCGCACCGCGCGCTTTCGCACGTCGCGCGGCGCCGTCGTGCAGCTGCACTCCCAGCGCCTCGCCTCGCTGCACTGGCGCCACCTCGCCGCGATCTCCTACGAGGTGACGCTCCTCAGCGGCCAGGCGGAGCTGGCGATCGCCTCCGAGCTCGTCACGCACCTGCCGCAGCCCAAGGGCGACGACGACCCGCGCATCGGCGTGCGGATGGACGAATCGGCGCTGGCCTCGGTCGACCAGTTCTGCGACGAGACACGCGTGCTGCTGGAGCTGCGCACGCGCTCGAGCGCGATCGGCCTGGCCTGCGGGATGGAGCACCACATCGAGACCGAGCTGCGCCACAGCATCGAGTCCAGCGTGCAGTCCGACGAGGGCCGCGTCGTGTTCTTCCTCGACGCCGAGCCCGGGGTGCCGGCGCGCGTGACGAAGCTGCTGGGCTACCACCACGCCGACAACGCGCCGCCCGGCGACCTCGTGCGGCGCGTGAACCGCACGCTGGACCGCGCCGCCAGCGACGGCTTCGCGCGCATCGCCGAGGTCCAGCGCGAGCGCCTGGACGCGTTCTGGGAGCACTCCGACATCGAGATCGACGGCCCCGAGGACATCCAGCAGGCCGTGCGCTTCAACCTCTTTCAGATCCGCCAGGCGTCGGCCCGCGTCGAGGGCCACGGCATCGCCGCCAAGGGCCTGACCGGACGCGGCTACGAGGGCCAGTACTTCTGGGACACCGAGATCTACGTCCTGCCCGTGCTGACGTACACCCAGCCGCACGTCGCCCGGCGGCTGCTGCACTTCCGCTACGAGATGCTCGAGGCGGCGCGCCGGCGCGCGCGCCAGCTCGGTCACCGCGGCGCGCTGTTTCCCTGGCGCACGATCTCCGGCGAGGAGGCCTCGGCGTACTACGCCGCCGGCACGGCGCAGTACCACATCAACGCCGCGATCTCCTACGCCGTGCGCCAGTTCGTGCGCGTCACCGGCGACGAGGAGTTCATCGCCCGCGAGGGCGTGGAGATCCTCGTCGAGACGGCGCGCCTGTGGGCCGACCTGGGCTTCTTCTCCAAGCGCCGCGACGGGCAGTTCTGCATCCAGGGCGTGACCGGCCCCGACGAGTACTCGGCGGTCGTCGACAACAACGCCTACACGAACCTCATGGCGCGCGAGAACCTGTCCGCCGCCGCCGAGGGCCTGCAGATGCTGCGCGACACCGACCCCGAGGCCTACGACCGGCTCGTCACGCGGCTGCGCATCGAGCCCCACGAGCCCGACGACTGGTGCCGCGCCGCCGAGCGGATGTTCATCCCGCACGACGACCGCGACGGCGTGCTGCTGCAGGACGAGCACTTCCTCAACCGCAAGCCGTGGGACTTCGAGCACACGCCGCTGGACCACTATCCGCTGCTGCTGCACTACCACCCGCTGAACATCTACCGCCATCAGGTCATCAAGCAGACCGACGTCGTGCTCGCGACGTTCCTCGCCGGCGACCGCTTCTCGCTGGACGAGAAGCGCCGCGTCTTCGAGTACTACGACCCCCTGACGACCGGCGACTCGTCGCTGTCGTCGTGCGTGCAGAGCGTCATGGCGGCGGAGGTCGGCGACGTGGGGGCGGCGTACGACTACTTCCTGCTGAGCGCCGCCGTCGACCTCGCGAACCTCGCCGGCAACGTGTCCGACGGCATCCACGTCGCCTCCTGCGGCGGCGTCTGGATGGCGCTCGTCAACGGCTTCGCCGGGCTGCGCGACATCGACGGCTACGACCTGCGCTTCACGCCGCGCCTGCCCGCCGACTGGAGCCGGATGCGCTTCCGGCTCATCTTCCGCGGCAGCCGCCTCGAGGTCGAGATGACGCAGGACGCGACGACGTTCACGCTGCTCGACGGCTCGCCGCTGACGCTCGCCAGCGACGGCGAGAGCTTCACCGTCGCCGCCGACGAGCCGGTCGTCGTGCCGGTCGTGGTACCGGCCGTCGTGCCCGCCGAGGCCGCCGCGGGCTAGCCGCCTCGGGGTCGTCTCGGACTGGCTCGCGCTGCTGACCGCGGTCAGCGTGCGCTCGGCGGCGTGCCGGTCAGCGCCGGCTTCGTGGAGCTCGCAGCCGCGCGCGGTCTGCCGGTCGGGCGCGGGGGCCGGCCCCGTGCGTCAGCACCGGCTCCCGGCGACGGCACGGGTGACCGAGTCGCCCGCGCTACACCGAGCGCAGCGCCTCCGTCGGCGACAGCCGCGCCGCGCGCAGCGCCGGGTACAGGCCGGCGACCGCGCCGATGGCGATCGCGGCGCCCAGCCCGCCCGCGAGGGCGAGCGGCGGGACCACCGCCGGCAGGCCCTGGGTCGCGGCGTAGCCGCCCGTGACGGCCGCTCCGAGCAGCGCGCCGGCGACGCCGCCCGCGGCGCCGAGCAGCAGCGACTCGGTGATGAACTGCGCGCCGATGTGGCGCCGGGTCGCGCCGAGGGCGCGGCGCAGCCCGATCTCCGAGCGGCGCTCCAGGACGGAGATGACCATGACGTTGGCGATGCCGACGCCGCCGACGAGCAGCGCGACGGCGCCGAGCCCGAGCAGCAGCGAGGTGAACGCGCCCTCCGCCGCGGCCTTGGCCTCGAGCGCGTCGGACGGGCGGCTGACCTGCACCTCCTCGGGATGCTCGGGGTTGATCGTCGGCGCGACGAGCGCGCGCGTGGCGGCGAGCCGGTCTCCGTCGGCGCGCAGGTAGAGCTTCGACGGGTTGCGCTCGATGCCGAACAGGCGCTGGGCGACCGGCAGGCCGACGAGCGCGGCGCGATCGATGCCGCCGTCGAGCGTGACGGGCGCGAGGATCCCGACCACCGTCCAGTAGCGGTCGCCGATCCAGACCTGCGGCTCACCGCGCACGCTGCTCAGGCCGAGCCGGCGGGCGGCGACCGCACCGAGCACGACGGTCGGGAAGCGCTCGGTCGCCGCGTCGAGGAAGCGCCCCGACGCCACGCTCGCGCCGAGCGTCCGCGGCAGGCCCGGGTCGGCCGCCTGCACGCTGAGCCCGCTCGTCTCGGCCGCGTCGACGTGGCTGTTGCGCCGCACGGTCGCGGCATCGACGGCGTACGTCGCGGCGGCCAGGTCGACGCCGGCCAGGCCGCGGACGTGCGCCGGCGAGCTCTTGGGCAGCATGGCGTCGGCGCCGAAGAACGACTGTCCCGGCCCGGCGGTGAGCAGGTTCGTGCCGAGGCGATCGATCTGGGCCAGCAGGTCGGCCTGGCTGGACGCGGAGATGCCGAGCACCGAGACCATCGACGCGATCCCGATCGCGATGCCGACGGCCGACAGCGCGGCGCGCAGGCGGCGGGTGCGCAGCCCGATCGCGCCGACGGCGAGGACGTCGCGCGCCAGCAGGCGGCTCGGCGCCGGCGGGGCGGGTGCCCGCGCGGGTGCGGGTGGTGGCGGCGGCGTCTGCGGGGCGGTGGTCGTCATGCCCGCCCCGCGTCGCTGACGATCGTGCCGTCGCGCAACTCGACGCGGCGCGGGAACGCCGCGGCGACCTGCGCGTCGTGGGTGATCACGACGAGCGTCGTGCCCGCCGCGTTGAGCTCGCCCAGCAGCGCGACGATCCCGGCACCGGTGCGCGTGTCCAGCGAGCCCGTCGGCTCGTCGGCGAAGACGATCTGCGGCTCGCCGACGAGCGCGCGGGCGATCGCCGTGCGCTGACGCTCGCCGCCCGACAACTCCGCCGGGCGATGATCGACGCGGTGGCCGAGGCCGACGCGCTCGAGCGCCGCTCGCGCCCGCTCGCGGCGCTCCTGCGGCGCCACGCCGGCGTACAGCAGCCCGCCGGCCACGTTGTCGAGCGCCGGCAGTCCGTCGAGCAGGTAGAACTGCTGAAAGACGAAGCCCATGCGTCGTGCGCGCAGCGCCGACAGCGTGTTGTCGGAGGCCGCGGCGGCGTCGACGCCGTCGACGACGACCGCCCCGGTCGTCGGGCGATCCAGCGTGCCCATGATCTGCAGCAGCGTCGTCTTGCCGGAGCCCGACGGGCCGAGGATCGCGACGAGCTCGCCGGGGTCGATCGTGAGGTCGACGCCGGCCAGCGCACGGACGCCGCCGGGGTACTCCTTGACGACGCCGCGCAGGCGCAGGACGGCCATCAGACCGCGGCGTTCGCGACGCGCATCCCCGCGCGCAGGCCGCTGCCCTCGATCGCCACGTAGCCGCTCGTGAACAGCCCGGGCGTCACCGCCACGATGCGCCGCCGGTCGCCGTCGACGACCTCGACGGCGAAGCGCCCGCCGCTGCGGGCGAGCAGCGCCGTGACCGGGATCGCGAGGACGTCCTTCGCCCGGCTGACCTCGAGGCGGACCGTCACCGGCGCCTGGTCGATCGCCGCCGCCCGCCCGGAGAGCTTGATCGTCAGGCGGATCGTCGGCGACCCCTCCGGCTGCCCGTCGGCGCTCGTCGCCTGCTGCGCGGTCTTGGCGACGCGCACGATGCGCCCGTGGGCGATCGCTCCGGAGGGCAGCTCGACGGACACGCGGGCGTTGCGCTTGGCCACCGAGCTCTTCGTCGTGTCCAGCGCGACGGTGACGATGCGCTGCGTCGACGTGGTCGTCATGACGTCCGCTCCTCCGCCGCCGCCGCCGCCGCCGCCGCCGTCCTCCGCGTCCGTGCCGCTGCCGCCGCCGCCCGCGGAGCCCGTGCTCGCCCCCACGTCCACGGCGAGCTCGGAGACGCGCCGGTGGCCGGTTGCGGGCGCGAAGACGACGCGGCCGAGCTCGATCGAGCCGGTCTGCTCCAGGCCGTGGCTGTCCTGCCAGGCCTTCACCGCCGCCGTCGTGCCGGCGTCCCACGTCCCGTCGACGGTCATCGCGCCGGCGCTGTCGAGACCGAGCTTGCGCAGGTTGCGCTCCAGCGCGTGCACGTCGCCGCCCTCCGTGCCGGGCTCGAGCGCGCGGTAGGCGGGGATCGCGCCGTCGAGCAGGTAGACGCGCGACTCGTCGACCTCGTACAGGCGCGTGTTCGTGCGCACGACGGCGCCCTCGCGGGGCAGCCACGTGATCGTCCCGGCCAGGTTGCCGGCGACCGGCCGGCTGTCGGAGTAGCCCAGCGTGCCGTCCTCGGTCTGCACCTCGACGAGGTCGCGGCGGTCGATCGCGGTCGTCGCGGTCGCCTCGCCGGCGGCCGCGGCGGGGCCGCCGGAGGAGCCGGTCGTCAGGAGCGCGGCGGCGCCGGCCGCGGCGACGAGCCCGACCGCACCGGCGACGGTGGCCCGCCGGCGCGGTCGCGCCCGTCCGCGCGCGGTCACCGGCCCGCCTCGTCCGCGCCGGCGCCGGGACCCGGACCGACGAGGATGCGGCCGCCGCCCTGGTCGGCGCCCTGCGGCAGGTTCTTGCGGCAGGCCTCCATCGCCGCCCGCGCCTTCGGGCTGGCGTCGATGCGCTGGCGCACGATCGCCCCGCGACCGCCGCCGCCACCGCCCGGCGTCGGCGGCGCCGGCACCTCGACGCCCTCCTTGCGCATGCAGGACGAGAACTTGGCGAACGCGTCCTGGAACTCCTGGCGCTGCTCGGACGTGAGCTCGCCGAACGCGTCCTTGCGGTACTTGTCGCACGTGCGCACCGCCTCGCGCATCTTGTCGCGTCGCCTCGGTCCGGGTCGACGGACCGGACGCGCCGCCGCCCTGGCTCGTGGTCGGCGCCACGTCGACGCCGTTCTGGCGCAGGCACTGCTGGAAGCGGATGCGCGCGGCCTCGCGGTCGGCGGCGCTCGTCGTCGCGGTCGGGTCCTCCGTGCCCCCGCCGCACGACGCGAGCGTCAGGGCGGTGGCCGCGAGCGCCGGGATGGTCCTGCACAGATGGCTCATGGCGCTTCATCAAGCCGGACACGCCCAAGACCAACCGGAGGATCTGCGAAGAAACCGGTAAGGAATCTCCGGTTCGCCTCCGCTACGCCCGGGCGGCCGACTTCCTCAGAGACGTTGCTCTGGCGTGGCCGCGGGCTCGCGCCCGGCGGACCCGTCCGCGGGCGCAGCCCCACCGCCGCCGGCGGTCGCCAGGCGCAACCGGAACAGCGCCCCGCCGCCCCGCGCCTCCTCCACCGCGATCGAGCCGCCGTGCGTCTCGGCGACCTGGCGGACGATCGCCAGGCCCAGGCCCGAGCCGGGCCGCCCGCGGGCGGCGGCGCCGCGGTAGAAGCGATCGAAGACGTGCGCGCGCTCGGCCTCGGGGATGCCCGGTCCGCGGTCGCGCACGGTCAGTTCGCCGTCGCGCAGCACGACGTCGACGACGCTGTCGTCCGGCGCGTGCTTGGCGGCGTTGTCGAGCAGGTTGTCGACGGCGCGTCCGAGACGTTCTGAGAGCCCCTCGACGACCGTCGGCTCGAGGTCGGTCGCGAACGTCGTGCGCGGCCGCCGCCGCCGGGCCCGCGCGACCGCCTCGCCCACGAGGTCGTCGAGCTGCACGTCGTCGACGCCCTGCAGCGGCTCGTCGCCTCGGGCGAGCTCGATGACGTCGGTGATGAGCGCGGTCAGCTCCTCGGTCTCGGCGCGGACGTCCTCGAGCAGGCGGGTGCGGTCGTCGGCGGGCAGCTCGCCGCCCTCCGACAGCAGGACCTCGATGTTCGTGCGCAGCGACGTCACCGGCGTGCGCAGCTCGTGCGAGGCGTCGGCGACGAGCTGGCGCTGGGAATGCACGGAGTCGTCGAGGGCGCGACGCGAGCGCTCGAGCGCGTCGAGCATGTCGTTGAAGCGCTGCGCCATCCGGCCGACCTCGTCGTCGCTGCGCACCTCGATGCGCCGGCCGAGGTCGTCGGTCTGGGTGATGTGCTCGGCCGCGGCGGTGAGCTCGCTGACGGGCTGGATGACCTGGCGGCCGAACAGGCGCCCGAAGAACGCCGCCAGCAGCGTGGCGCCGGCGCACAGCAGGACGAGGACGAGCTGCAGGCGCCCGAGCGTCGCGTCGACGTTGGTCAGGCTGCGCGCGACCTGGATCGCGCCGCCGTCGGAGAACGCCACCGTGAGCACGCGCAGGTGCACGCCGTCGGCGCTGCGCAGGTCGCGCAGGACCAGCCGGTCGCCGGCGCCGTTGGCGATCGCCCGGTCGGCCTCGTCGACCGGCACGGTGAGGTCGCCGGGGGTGCGGTAGACGACGGCGCCTTCCGGGTCGATGAGCTGGACGGGGCCGCTCGGGTTCCCGGCGCGCACGGACGGGACCGGGATGTCGTAGCCCAGCGACCGGCGCAGGCGCTCGCCGCGAACGCTGCGCTGGACCTGCACGTACTGTGTCGTCAGCGCCTCGTCGACCTGGCCGCGCAGCTCGCTGCGCAGGACGGCGTAGGCGACGATCGCGACGAGCACGACCGTCACGCCGACCGTCGCGGCGGCGAGCAGCGTCAGCCGGTGGCGCAGCGCCATCATGGGTCGCGCAGGACGTAGCCGACGCCGCGGACCGTGTGCAGCAGGCGCCGCTCGCCGCCCTCCTCGGTCTTGCGCCGCAGGTAGCCGATGTAGACGCCCAGCGCGTTGGACGTGGCGCCGAAGTCATAGCCCCAGACGCGCTCGAACAGCACGGAGCGCGTGAGCACCTGGCGCGGGTGCTCGAGGAAGGTCTCCAGCAGCGCGAACTCGGTCTTGGAGAGCTCGATCGGCCGCTGGCCGCGGCGGACCTCGTGTGCGGAGCGGTCGAGCACGAGGTCGGCGAACGCGAGCGTCGGGCCGCCGGGATCGACGCGGCGCAGCAGCGCACGCAGCCGCGCGTTGAGCTCGCGCAGGGCGAACGGCTTGACGAGGTAGTCGTCGGCGCCCGCGTCGAGGCCGTCGACGCGGTCGTCGACGGCGTCGCGCGCGGTGAGCATGAGCACCGGCGTGCGGTCGCCGGCGGCGCGCAGCCGCCGGCAGACCTCCAGGCCGTCGACGCGCGGCATCATGACGTCGAGCACGATCGCGTCCACGGTGCCCTCGGCGAGCGTGTCGAGCGCCTGCTGGCCGTCCTCGGCGAGGTGCACGTCGTGGCGTTCGAGCGTCAGCGCGCGCTGCAGCGCGGCGCGCACGCTGGGTTCGTCGTCGACCACGAGGACCTTCATCTCACATTCCCTTCGTCACAGCTCAGCACGCCCGCATAAGAGGCTACGAAGTGCGGCACGGGCGGCGCGTGTGTGACGATGCCTCGGCGATGACCTTCGCCCGCGATCATCTCCAGCGCGCCTATCCCGACAACGTGCACGAGGACTTCGCATCCGCGCGCGATGCCGTGAACGACGTGCTGCCCGGCTTTCGCGTGCGCCGGATCGCGCCCGCCGTCTCCGATGAGCCGTGGGTCTACGCGACGGTCGGCGCCTCGTCTGCGATGGGCGAGGACGAGGACGGCGCCGAGTACGTCCTCCTGGCGCCCGCCGCCGACCCGGTGCTCGTCGAGATGCTCGCCGCGCTGGCGACGGTCAACGCCGATCCCGACCAGCGCCTCGGCGTCGGCAGCATCCTCGCCCTGAAGCGCCCGTGGACGCAGGGCTCGGCGGCCGAGAACCTGCTCGTCCTGCCGCCGTACGTCTTCGGTCCGGGCTTCGAGGTCTACGTGGACGACGAGCGCCGGATCGTCGTGCTGTGGCTCGTGCCGATCACGTCGTCGGAGGCGCGCTTCGTGCGCCTGCACGGCGTCCAGAAGTTCGAGGAGCTGATGCAGCGCAGCGAGGCCAACCTCGTCAACCCGCACCGCCCGCCGATCGTCTGAGCGGCGGCCGGGTCCCTGCGGGCGCGCTACTCGACGTCCGTGCCGCCGGCGTAGAGCTTCTTCACCGTCAGCGTCATCTTGCGCGAGCAGAGGCTGGGGCCCGGCACGTCGGCGCGCATGCGGTACAGCACGTAGCGGTCGAGCGTGAGGACGGGCGGGCCGACGGCGTCAAACGGCTTGCGCCAGTCGTCGTCGACGAGCACGTAGTCGGCCTTGCGCGAGACCGGGACGTGCGGGTAGCTCGTCTCCAGCACCGGCCGCTGCGAGCACAGCGGCTGGCCCGACAGGATGATCCCCGCCCACAGCTGGCGGCCGTCGGCGGGCATGTCCAGGCGCACCGACTGGTCGGCGGGCAGCCGCGCGTCGACGCGCTCGAGCTCGAGCAGGCTCTTGGGCAGCTGGTCGAACGTCGAGCCGATCTCGCGCGCGGCGCCGTCGCGCGTCGCCCCCACGAGGAAGATCACCAAGATCGCGCTCACCCACGGCCATCTCAGCCGCGAGAGGCCGGCCACCCCGACGGCGACGCCGAGCGGCGCGGCGAAGGCCAGCGCCTTGTAGTGGAAGTACCAGCCGTACTCACGCGGGCGGAAGTACAGCGCGGCGAGCACGCCGAACGCGACGATCCCGCCGAGGCCCCAGCGGATGTCGCGCGGCGCCGCGCGCAGGGCGAGCAGCAGGCCGCCGATGAGCAGCAGCATCCCGGCCAGGCCGAAGCCGGCCTCGTCGAAGCCGAGGAAGTAGCGCTCGGGGAAGAAGCCCCGCAGGTCGCCGCCCCAGTTGACGAGCGAGTAGCCCGGCGCGAGCACGCGCGTGGACACCGACACCTTCTCCAGCACCCCCTGCAGCGGCAGCAGGAGCAGGAAGAACAGCGGGATGATCCACAGCAGGTTGCGCTTGTTGCGCAGCCGCGGGATGCGCAGCAGCGAGCGCCCCTGCCGGCGGCGCTCGAACGCCCAGAAGACGATCGCGGCGATGAGCGGGATCGGCATCGCCAGCGGATAGGCGAACACGAGCACGCCGAGAAACGACATGAACAGCAGCAGGCCGCCGCGCGAGCGTCTTCGCACGACGTACCACGCCAGCACGATCGCGAACGGCAGCGCCATGTAGCCCCACGTCTGGTTGAAGTACGGGTGCATCCCCGTGAAGAGCGTCATCCGGTTCAGGCCCACGAGGCCCATCGCCGCGCCCGCCGCCCACAGCCCGGAGCCCAGCAGCTCGCGCACGAGCAGCCAGAAGCCGAGCGCGCCGAGCGCCACCAGCGCCGCCTGCAGCGTCGCGATGACCGCGTATGGCTCCATGCCGGCGACGCGCGCGACGGCGCCGAACGCGAGGTAGATCGGCGGCTTGGAGCGCCACACGAGCGGCACGCGGTCGACCGGTTCGTCGGGGTCGGCGGCGTTGGGGTGATGGTGCTGCAGGAACTCCGCCGTGCCGACCGCCAGATGGGCGTCCGAGCCGTTGCCGATCACGGTCACGAAGCCGCCGCGGAACATCGGCACGAGCATCACCGCGCCGATCAGCACCGCGAGGTACAGCGGCACGAGCAGCGCGCCCCACGACACGTGCATGCCGGCCTCGCGCGCCGAGCGCGCGAGCGGCAGCCCGGGGTCGCGTCGCCACGCGTAGATCCCCGCCCCGACGCCGCCGAGCAGCACGATCGCCAGTGCGGCGTCGAAGGGCACGAAGGCGTACACGAGCAGCGCGAGCTCCAGCGCCGCGCCGACGGCGCCGACCGGCAGGACCCACAACAGCTCGTGGCGGCGCAGGCCGGCGGGCAGGAACAGGCGCGCCGGCGCGAAGCCGACGATCGCGAACAGCCCGGCGCAGGCGGCGCCGACGCGCATCGCGTCGGCGACGCCGCCACGGCCCTGGACGCCCGCGTACGTCGCCAGCCCGAGCGCCACCGAGGCCGCGCCGAACAGCGCCACCGCGACGAGCGTCAGATGAATGCGCCGGGTCAGCGGGGCTCGTCGTGGCGGCGGCGCGCCTGCGCCATCACCCGGTGCAGGAACACCGGGTTGCCCACCAGATAGCGGCGCCACATCCGCTTCGGCTCGATCGCCAGTCGGAAGATCCATTCCAGGCCATTGTCCGACAAGGAGGCCGGCGCGCGCGGTACGCGTCCCGAGACGAAGTCGAACAGCGCCCCCACGCTCCAGAGGACGTCGCAGTTCAGGCGGTGGACCGTGCGCTGTGCCCAGATCTCCTGCTTTGGCGTTCCCATGCCGACGAGCAGGATGTCGGGCTTGCGCGCGTTGATGTCCTCGATGACGCGCTCGTCGTGCCCGGAGCCGATCTGGAAGTAGCCGTGGTGCGTGCCGACGACGCGCAGCCCGGGGTGCGCGCGGCGCAGCCGCTGGCCGGCCTGCGCGGCGACGCCGGGATCGCAGCCCAGCAGGTACACCGAGCGGTCCTGCTGCTCGCAGAGCGCGGCGAGGTCCCAGATCCAGTCGGCGCCGGTCATCCGGTGCGGGATCTCGGCGCTGAGCGCCTTGGCGGCGAGCCGCACGCCGTAGCCGTCGCAGTAGACGAGGTCGGCGCCCTCGAGCGCCTCGCGCAGCGCCGGGTCCTCGCGCGACTGGTTGAGCACGTGCGCGTTGACGTACATGACGCGCTTGGTCGGCTCGTCGCCGCCCACCCAGCCGACGATCCGCTGCAGCAGCTCGTCGGGGTGGCCGAGCTCGATCGGCAGCTCGAAGATCCGCGACTGGGTCGGGGGAGCGGGCTCGGAGAGGTCCTGGGTCGGCTGCAGCACGGCCCGAGGATCGTAGAGGACGGAGTGCACCGTCCCCCAAGTCCCTTCACCCTCGGATCGGCCGCTGATCACCGGCTGGCGGCGTCCTCGAAGCCTTACGTGCCAGATGCACGCTGCGGCTCCTGCGTCCTTGCCAGCCGGCGCCAGCGACCGCCCGAGGGCGAACGGACTTACGGGACGATGCACTGAGGTGGTCAGCGCGGCTTGCGCCAGACGAACAGGTGCCCGCGCGCCTCGCCCTGCAGGCCGAGGACGCGGACCGCCTCGGTGACCCCGGGGTAGGCGTCGTCGGCGTAGTCGTGCAAGGCGATCACGCCGCCGGCGGCCAGCGCCGGCTCCCACGTGCGGAACGTCGCGACCGTCTCGTCGAGCTCGTGCGAGGAGTCGATGAAGACCGCGTCCACCGGCGGCGGGTCGGCCGGGCCCAGGCCGCCGGGCCGGTCGTGCAGGTGCACGCGGGCACGATCGGCGGGCGACAGCAGCGCGAGGTAGCGGTCGCGCTCGGGGTGCGCCTCGACGTCCCAGGAGTGGACCTCGCGGCCGGGCCGGGCGAGGGCCAGGCAGCACGTCGTCCAGGCCGCCGCGGTGCCGACCTCGGCGATGCGCGGCGCGCCCGCGAGCGCGTCGAGCAGCACGCGCAGCTCGGCCGGGCGACAGGCGACGTCGATGCTCCACGTGTCGCGCTCCTTCTGCGCGCGGCGCATCGCCCGCACCCAGAAGGCGGCGACGGGCCGCGGCAGCCGCGCGAGGCTCGCCGACTGCAGCGCGAGGCGGCGCGCGCGCTCCACGGGCGAGCGGTCGTCGTCGGAGCGAAAGAGGTGCGGACGGGGGCGGCCCATGCGCCGGAACCTAGTGGCTGAACGGGGTACATGCGTCCGGCTTCGGGCCCGAGGCGGTGTCCGGCGACCTTCGCGTGAGATGGTTCGGGCGTGCCGCTCGTCGCCATCGATGCCCGCGACGCCTTCGACCCGCAGCTGCGGGGCTGGGGGCGCTACGTGCGCGAGCTCGTCGACGCCCTGCCCGAGCGGCCCAACCTCGAGTACCGGATCATCAAGGAGGGCAGCGGGCGCGGGCCCGAGGTGCTCTTCGAGCAGGTCGAGCTGCCGCGGCTGCTGCGCCGCGAGGCGGCCGACCTCGTCCATGCGCCCAACTGCTTTCTGCCGCTCGCGCGGCCCTGCCTGGGCGTCGTGACGATCCACGACCTCGCCTTCGAGGTCTTCCCCGACGACTTCTCCAAGCGCACGGGCTGGAAGTACCGCACGTTCGCGCGCCGCGCGGCGCGCTCGGCGCAGCGCGTGATCTGCGTGTCGGGCTACACGGCGGCCGACGTCGTGCGCCGCTACGACGTCGACGAGGCGCGCGTGCGGATCATCCCCAACGCGCCGTCGCTGCCGATCGGCAACGAGCGCGTGCCCGATGACGGCCCCTACGTGCTCGCCGTCGGCGACCTGCGCCCGAAGAAGAACCTGCTGCGCCTGGTGGAGGCGTTCGCCCAGCTGCGCAAGGAGGGCCTGCCGCACCGTCTCGTGCTCGCGGGAATCGACAGCGGCCCCGAGGCCGCGCGCGTCCGCGCCGCCGCCGGCGGCGCGCCCGTGCGCCTGACCGGCTACCTCTCCGACGTGCGCCTGGACGCGCTCATGCGCGGCGCCGACGCGCTCGTGCACCCGTCGCTGTACGAGGGCTTCGGGCTCGTCCTCGTCGAGGCGATGGCGCGCGGCGTGCCGGTCGTCGCGGCGCGCGCGACCGCGCTGCCGGAGACCGGCGGCGACGCCGCGGAGTACTTCGACCCGCTCGACGTGGGCGACATCGCGGCCGCGATCCGCCGTGTCGTCGGCGACCGCGCGCGCCACGCGGAGCTCGTGCGGCGCGGGCGCGACCGGGCGCGGGGCCTGTCGTGGGCATCGACCGCGGCGCTGACGGCGGCGGTCTACGAAGAGATGCTGTGAGCGCACGGACGACGATCCTCGTCCTCAGCGTTGACGAGGCGCCGCTGCTCGAACACTCGCTGCCCGCGGCCGCCGCCCAGCCGGACGCCGACCTCGTCGTCATCGACAACGCCTGCACCGACACGACACGGTCGGTCGCCGAGCGCTTCGGCGCGCGGCTGATCAGCCTGCGCGAGCGCCAGTCCTACGCGGCGGCGATCAACGCGGGGATCGTGGCGACGGAGGGCGACGCCGTCCTGCTGCTCAACGCCGACTGCGTGCTCGACGCGGGCTTCCTCGCCGCCGCCCGTCCGCGCCTGGAGCAGCGCGGGGTGGGCTCCGTCGCGCCGCGCCTCGTCCGCGCGACGGGAATGCGGGAGGCCGATCGGCTCGATCGCCTCGACGCGGCCGGGATGGTGATCGACCGGCGGCGCAAGAACACGCTCGTCGGCCACGACGAGCCGGCGACGGGGTACCTGCAGGCCGCCGAGGTCTTCGGCGGCGACGGCGCGTGCGTGCTGTACCGCCGCGCGGTGCTCGAGGCGTGCGCGGTCGGCGGTGAGGTGTTCGACGAGGACCTCGAGCTGTGGGCCTCCGACGTCGACGTGGCCTGGCGGGCCCGGCTGCTCGGCTGGCGCTGTATCTATGAGCCAAGGGCGGTCGCGTGGCACATGCGCTTCTACTCGCCGACGACGCGCTCGGGGCTGCCCGAGGCGCACCGCCGGCTGCAGTTTCGCAACCGCCTGCTGATGATGGTCAAGAACGACTCGTGGGCCGACGTGCGCGGCGACCTGCACCGGATCGCGTTCTACGAGATGCTGGCGCTCGGCCACGTCATGCTGCGCGAGCGCCACCTGCTGCGCGCCTACGGCCAGGCGCTGCGGGCGCTGCCGGCGGCGCGGCGCCGGCGCCGTGTCGTGCAGGCCAAGCGCGCCGCGGGCGCGCGGCCGCCGTTCGGGCTGCGCGCGCCGCGCTGAGGGCCTCGGGCGCGGGCGCCGGGACGGCCGGGTCAGCCCTCCTGCTCGGTCGGGCGGATCAGCAGCTCGTTGACGGCGACGTGGCGCGGGCGGCTGACGATGTAGGCGATCGCGTCGGCGACATCGGCGCAATCCAGGCTCTCGATCGAGGTCACGCCGCGCCTGGCGCGGTCGCGGAGGCCGTCTGCGTCGCGGATGTGATCGGTCAGCTCGGTGTCGACCGCGCCGGGCTCGACGAGCGACACGCGCACGTGACGGCCGGTCACCTCCTGGCGCAGCGCCTCGCTGAAGGCGCCGACGCCGTGCTTGGTGAGGTTGTAGACCGCCGCGCCCTGCCGCGCGATCCGTCCCGCCACCGAGCTGATGTTCACGAGGTCGGCGACGCGGCGCGGCTCGGACTGGGCGGCGGCGAGCAGGTGGGGGAGCGCGGCATGGGCGACGTACAGCAGCCCCTGGAGGTTGAGCGCGATCATCCGGTCCCACTCCTCGACGGGGGCGTCGACGGTCGGCCCGATCAGCATGACGCCGGCGTTGTTGACGACGGTGTCCAGGCGGCCGAAGTGCTCGGCGGTGTAGGCGACGAGCCGCCGCGCCTGGTCCTGATCGGTGATGTCGGCCTCGATCGCGAGCGCGCGGCCGCCGGCGTCCTCGATCTCCTGCGCCAGCGCGTCGAGGCGCGGCTTGCGGCGCGCGCCGAGCGCCACCGCCGCACCGCGCCGCGCGAGCTCGCGCGCGGTCGCCTCGCCGATGCCGCTGCTGGCGCCCGTGACGAGCGCCACCGTTGCGTTCAGTTCGTCGGTCATGCGGTGGTGTCTGCCCCGTGGGGTGACGTTTGAGTGCTCGTCGTTCTGCGGGCGCCGGCGTTGGTCAACTGCATCATTGAGGGAGTCGGTCGGTGTGGGTGTCGGTCTGTCGTTCCGGGGCAGGCGTGGGGTCCCCCAGGAAACGTCCCACATATGGACGATTTCTTGAGGACCCCCTCCCCCTTACGACCGGTTGGCCGCGCGCGCCGCCTCGAAGAGGGTCGACACCGCGGGGTCCATGTAGTAGTCGGTGCCGCCGTCGGGGCGGCCCTCGGTGGCGATCGGCAGCTCGCGGGCGATCTTGCGCGAGTAGCGGCCCGGCCAGGCGAGGACGCCCGCCACGCCGTGCGCGCCCTTGTCCAGGCCCAGGCGCGCGGCGAGCTCGTTGCCTGCGCGGCGCTCGCCGCGCGCGTCGATGAGCTCGTCGAACAGCGCCCGCGCCGGCGGCGCGAGCTTGCCGTAGAGCCACGCCGCCTGCTCGCCGTCGTCGGCCGACCATGGCGCCGGCGCGCGGAAGCCGTGATGCGGGCCGCCGCGAGCGCCGCCGCGGCGACCGGCCCACGGCGGCCCGGGACCGGCCCCGCGCTCCGCCGCCAGGAAGCTCGCGAACCAGACGTAGAACTCCGGTACGCGCTCCTCCGGCACGGCGACGGTGATCTGCTTGTCTGCCATCTACGCCGTCTGCGTCTCGCTCGGCGCAGCCGTCGTGGTGGTCTCGTCGGCGTGGCCGTGGCGGCCGCCGCAGCGGTGGTGGTGGTGCGGGCCGCCTCGGCGGCCTCCGCGACGTCCGGTGGAGCCGGCGAGGAAGCGTCCGTAGAACGCGTAGAACTCGGCGACCCGCTCCTCGGGAACCGCGATCGTGATCTGCTTGTCCTGCGTGGTGGGCTCGACGGTCATGGTCGGGTCCCCTCTCTGTCTGCGTGTACTTATGAGACCAGCATACACAAGTAAAATACTTAAGTAAACACCCACACAGGAGCAATCTGGATGAGCGTCCTCGCGATGCGGGAGTGCGGCGTGCTGGAGCTCATGCGCTCCAGCCGGTCGCGCGCGTTCGAGGACGCGACGCTCGAGCTCTTCACCAGGAGTGGGTGAGCCCGCCGTCGACGAGCAGCCGCTGCCCCGTCACGTAGCTCGCCGCCGCCGAGCAGACGAAGACCGCCGCCGCGGCGCCTCCTCGGCCGACCCCAGCCGCCCCGCCGCGACCTGCTCGCGCGCCGCCTCCTGCGCGGCCTCCATGCTCCGCCACGCCCGTGACGAGCGCGACGCGGCCGTCGAGGCCCAGGTCCACGCCCTAGTCCTCCTCGTCGCCGATCGGCGACGGCGCGCGCGCGATGACCGCCATGCGGTCGCGGAAGTCCGGCGCCCACATGCGGTCGACGAGCCGCACCGCCCGCGCGCCGCGGACGAGCAGCCGCGCGAGCGGCGGTGAGTAGCCGCCGACGCGCTCGAGGTAGTAGCGCACGCTGAAGGCCTTCGGCGCCGTCTCGATCTCGAGCACCGTCCAGCCGTGGCGCTCCAGCAGGGTGCGCAGCGAGCGGCGGGTGAAGAACTGCACGTGGGTCGGGATCACCGACCACCAGCGCGCGCGCATCCCCCGCGCGACGAGGCTGCCGGCGTCGGGCAGCGCCATCCAGGCGATCCCGCCGGGGCGCAGCAGCTCGGCCATACGGTCCAGCGCCTCGCCGGGGCGCGGCAGGTGCTCGATGACGTCGCCCATGACGATCGCGTCGAAGTGGTCGCGCGGCAGGTCGGTCTCGAAGAGATCGCCCGTGCGGACGTCGAGGCCGAGCCGGTCGCGCGCGAACGCCGAGGCGAACGCCGACGGCTCGACGCCGGTGACGGCCCAGCCGCGGCCCTCGGCCTCGGAGAGCAGGAAGCCCACCCAGCAGCCGAGGTCCAGCAGCGTGCGGTGGCGGGGGCCGCCGTTCGTCGGCGGGATCGGCACGGGCGTCAGGTTCGCCTCGATGTGCTCCAGGGCGCGCCGCGCGGTCTCGCGCTGGCCGGCCTCCTCGGCGACGTAGTCCTCCGAGGTGGCGTCGGCGTAGGCGCTCTCGAGCACGGCGTCGGCGGGCATCGGGTCGGTCTGGCGGTGCCCGCAGGAGGGGCAGCGGACGATGTCGGCGAGGGCGGTGCCGAACCTGTCGGTCGTCGGGATGAGGCCCTCGGGGCCCGCGTCGCCGGCCACCTTGAGGTGCGGGACGAGCCCGGAGGCCCCGCATGCTGCGCAGCAGGTCACGCGGCGGAAGGTATCGCGGGACCTGCCTGGACAGGAACGTAACCCAACGGCGGGGGAGGTTACGATCACCGCGTGGCCGAACGGGAACTGGCCCTGCTGAGCATCGTCGCGCCGATGCTCGACGAGGAGGGCACGGCGCGCGTCTTCTACGAGCGCGTGCGCGCGGCGGTCGACGGGCTGCCGTGGGAGCTCGTCGTCGTCGACGACGGCTCGACCGACGACACGCCGCGGATCCTCGCCGAGATCGCCGGCGAGGACAGCCACGTGCGGGTCATCTCGCTGTCGCGCAACTTCGGCCACCAGACGGCGATCACGGCCGGCCTGGATCATGCGCAGGGCAACGTCGTGGTGATGATCGACGCCGACCTGCAGGATCCGCCGGAGCTCATCACGTCGATGCTCGACCACTGGCGCGCCGGCTCGGACGTCGTCTACGCGACGCGCACCGACCGCATCGGCGAGTCGAAGTTCAAGCTCAAGACCGCGGAGTGGTTCTACCGCATCATGGGGCGCCTCTCCGACGTCCCGCTCGCCGCGAACGCCGGCGACTTCCGGCTGCTGGACCGGCGCGCGCTCGACGCGCTGCTGACGATGCGCGAGCGCAACCGCTACCTGCGCGGCATGACCTCGTGGGTCGGCTTCACGCAGACCGCGCTGCCCTACAGCCGCGCCGCCCGCCACGCCGGCACGACGAAGTACCCGATCCGCAAGATGCTGCGCTTCGCGCTGGACGCGATCGCCTCGTTCTCCAACGTCCCGCTGCAGATCGCCACCGTCGCCGGCTTCGTCTGCGCGATGCTGGCCTTCCTGGCGATCCCGGTCGCGATCGTCTTTCGCATCTTCGGCGAGTTCGTCCCGGGCGTCACGACGACCGTCGTCGCCGTGCTGCTGCTCGGCGGCATCCAGCTCATGGCGATCGGGATGATCGGCGAGTACGTCGGCCGCATCTACGACGAGGTCAAGCGCCGGCCGCTGTACATCGTGCGCGAGAGGACCAACGTGGTCACGGCCGAGGATGAGCGCGAGCGCACCTCCGTCTAGCAACGCCCCCGACGGCCTCGGCCGCCAACGGATGCTGACGGTGCTGGGAGCCGTCCTCTCGATCGCGTGCCTCGTCGCGCTCGTGCTGTGGGCGCTGCACCAGGAGGCGCCGACGCTGCCCCGCGAGCCCGGCCCGCTGGCCGAGCTCGGCGCCGCCGTCGCGTTCTACCTCGTGGGCTGCGCCGTGCGCGCGGAGCGCTGGTATGAGCTGCTGCGCTACAACGGCGCGCAGCCGCGGCGAGCCGACGCCTACGGGCTGCTCGCGGTCGGCAACGCCGGCAACAACATCCTGCCCGCGCGCGCCGGCGACGCGCTGCGCGTCGTGATGATCGTGCCGCGCGCGAAGACCGACGCGCGCACGGCGATCGGCACGATCGTCGCCGAGCGCGTGCTCGACGTCGTCGTGCTCGTCGGCCTGTTCGTCGTGCTCGCCTACGGCGTGCTCGGCGGGATCGAGATGCCGTCGGCCGGGCGCCTGCTGTTCGCGGCGCTGCTCGTCGCCGGGCTGATCGCGGCGACCGTGATCGCGGCGTGGGTGCTGCACCGTCAGGGGCACCTCAAGCGGGTGCTCGCGTGGCTGGCGCCGATGGCCGACGCGACCCGCAATCTGCGCTCGGACCACGGCCTGCGCCTGCTGGGGCTGACGTTCGCCGTGTGGGCGCTGGAGTGGGTCGCGTGGTGGCTGGCGGCACGCGCCGCCGGGCTGGATCTCGCCGTGCTCGAGGTCGGCTACCTCATGGGCCTGGCCTCGGTCTTCGCGCTCGTGCCCAGCGGCCCCGGCTACGTCGGCACGTTCGACGCGGCGATCGTCTTCGGCGTGCGGGCGATCGGCCACACCGGCGCGCAGGCGCTCTCCTACCTGCTGCTGCTGCGCTTCGTCGTGACGGTGCCGATCACGCTGATCGGCCTGGTCGTGCTCGTCGCGCGCTACGGCGGCGTGAGCCGGATGCGGGCGCTGGTGCGGGCGTGAGGGTCGCGGTGCTCGGCGCGGGCGTGGCCGGCCTCGTCGCCGCCTACCGCCTCACGCAGGCGGGTCACGTCTGCGACGTCTACGAGCGCTGGCCTGGGCTCGGCGGCCAGGCGGCGACGCTCGACGTCGGCGGCGGCGAGCTGCTGGAGCGCTACTACCACCACCTCTTCACGAGCGACCGCCACATCGTCGCGCTCTACGAGGAGCTCGGGATGGGCGACGAGCTGGAGTGGAAGCCGTCCTCGATGGCGTTCTTCCTCGAGGGACGCCAGTGGGCCTTCAACGGGCCGCTGGACCTCCTGCGCTTCGGCCCCCTCTCGCCGCCCGCGCGCCTGCGGATGGGCCTAGCGGTGCTGGCGCTGCAGAAGCGCGCCAAGGACGTCGCGCCGTTTGAGTCGATCACGGCGCGCGACTGGATCGAGAAGCGGATGGGCCGCGGGCCGTGGCGCAAGGTCTGGGGGCCGCTGCTGCGCGGCAAGTTCGGCGCGCGCGCCGAGGACATCTCGATGGCCTGGCTGTGGAGCAAGCTCACGCTGCGCCGCCAGCTCGAGGGCGACGAGGCCAAGCAGGAGCTGCTCGGCTATCCCGCCCATTCCTGGGAGCTGCTCTTCGCCGCGCTGCGCGACGCGATCGTCGCCGGAGGCGGGCGCGTGCTCGTCGACCGCCCGGCGGCGGCGCTGCGCCGTGGCCCGGAGGGCGACGGCTTCGTCGTCACGGCGGGCGCGGGCGGCTCGTTTCGCGCGGGCCACGACCCGCGCGCCTTCACGCGGGCCGCCGGCCCGGGGGCCGAGGAGCGCTACGACGCGGTCGTCGCGACCGTCCCCAGCGACGTCTTCACCGCGCTGCTCGACGACGACCTGCGCGCCGCCGTCGGGCCCGAGTACCTCCAGCGGCTGGCCGCGACGGAGTACCACACCGCGCTGTGCCTGCTGCTCGAGCTCGACCGCCGCTTCTCCCCGTTCTACTGGACGAACATCGCCGATCCCGCGGTGCCGTTCGTCGGCCTCGTCGAGCACACGAACTTCATCTCGCCGCAGCGCTACGGCGGGCGGCGCTTCCTCTACGTCGCCAACTACCTCGCGCCGGGCGACCCGCTGCTCGTGCTCAGCGAGCCGGAGCTGCTGGCCGCCTACCTGCCGGGCCTGCGCCGCGTGCAGCCGGAGTTCTCCGAGGACTGGATCGTCGCGCGCTGGCTGCACCGCGAGCCGGCCGCGCAGCCGATCGTCACCGTCGGCTACCACCGCCGCATCCCGCCGCTGCGCACCGGCGTCCCGGGGCTCGTGCTCGCCAACACGACGCAGATCTATCCCGAGGACCGCGGGACGAACTACAGCGTCAGGCTCGGCGGCGACGCGGCCCGCGCGCTGCTGGGGGAGGACTAGCCACTAGCACCAGCGGCGCCCGGTTGTGGGACATCCGTCCGTTCCCTGCACCGCCGAGGTCTAGGCCCTGGCAGAATTGGCGATAACGGGGGGAACCACCCAACAACCAACAGGACATTCGCCTATGGATGCCTTTGCAATACCGTTCGTCGCCTTCACGGCAGGGATCATGTGGCTGCTCGTGGAGGTCATCCGGGGTTCGTTCGAGGACCCCTATCCACGTCGCGCCGGGGTCACCTGGGCCGTCACGTGCCCGATCGCGGGGCTGTGCTTCGGCATCGGCCTTGCTCCCGCCGCGCTCATCTTCGGAGCGGTCAGCGTGCTTGCGCTGGGTTCGCTCGGCTATTGGTTCTGGGCCACCGAGGCCGATGACTCCGACGGCGATGCCGAGGAGGAGCCCGTCGAGCCCGAGCCCGGCCCCGACAACGAGGTCGAGATCCCCGACTGGGCCCAGCGTGTCGACGAGTACGACTGGGAGAAGCCCAAGCCCGAGTCCGACATCGATTGGGACGCGTTCGATCGCGCCCGTCGCGAGTGGGAGCGTGAGGTCACGCCCAAGCCGGTCACGCCGCAGCCCGAACGGGTCCCGCAGCGTGAGCTGGTTCCCGCCGGCTGAGCAGTAGCGCAGTACCGCACGTCGCCCGCGTCATCCGGCCCGCAGTCCAGGCCGGAGGCGCGGGCTTCGTCGTTCTCAGGGCTCCCTCAGCGGTTGGCGAGGGCGTCGGCGTAGACCGGCCAGGTCGCGCGCGCCGCGTCCTCCCAGGTCCACGCCGGCGGGGGCGGGGCCGGCCGCGTCGCGGCCACCCCGGCGGCGAGCAGGCCCTCGAGGTCGGCGCCGTCGACGAACGTCGCGCGGTCGCCGAGCACCTCGCGCAGGACCGGGATGTCGGACGCGACGACCGGCGTGCCGCACGCCAGCGCCTCGACCGTCGGCAGGCCGAAGCCCTCGTCGTCGGAGGGAAAGACGAGCGCGTGCGCGCCGGTGTAGATCGCGGCGAGGTCGTCGTCGGAGACCCGGCCCGTCAGCGTGACGTCGGGCAGCTCGTGCGCCCACGGCTTCGTCGCGCCGACGAGCACGAGCGGCAGCTCGCGCGGCGCGCGCGCCAGCGCCGCGATGCGCTTGCGCGGGTCGGGCGTCTCCAGGCCCCCGACCCAGAGCAGGTACTCCCCCGGCAGCCCGTAGCGCTTGCGCGTGGCGGCGACCTCCTGCGGGCTGCGCCGCGACAGCTTCGGCGCGACCGCCTCGTGGACGACGACGATCTGCTCGGGTTCGATGCGCAGGTGCTCGACGACCTCCTCGGCGACGACGGCCGTCGGCACGATCAGCCGCGCCGAGCGCTCGACGGCGAGATAGCGCATGCGAAAGCGGATCCCCGTGCGCAGGTACTCGCTGCGGCGCTTGAGCGGGACGACGTCGTGCAGGGTCACGACCTGCGGGCACGGCGGGCGCAGCAGGGCGCCGTCGATCCACGGCGCGTGGTAGACGTCGCCGCGGCGGGGGCGGTGGCCCTGGACGATCTCCTCGTCGGCGGTCGCGCTCTCGTAGAGCGCGGTCAGCAGGCAGCTCGCGTAGCGGCCGATCCCGCGCGGGTCGAGCGCCGGGCGGCTGTCGAACACGACCCTCACCGCGGCGTCTCCCCGCCCGCGGCCTCGAGCAGGATCGCCTCGACGCGGTCGGCGTAGGCGTCGGCGCCGAACTGCCGGGCGTGCTCGCGCGCGGCGGCGCCCATCCGCTCGCGGTCGGCGAGCACCTCGAGCACGGCGGCGGCGAGCTCGGCCGGGTCGCCGGGCTCCACGAGCCGGCCGGTGACGCCGTCGGCCACGACCTCGGCGAGGCCGCCGACGCGCGTCGCGACGACCGGTGTGCCGGCCGCCATCGCCTCCGCCAGGACGGTCCCGAACGGCTCCTGGCGCGAGGGCGCGACGAGCACGTCGAGGTGGCGCATCACGGCCGCGCCGTCGGCCACCCAGGGAATGTGCTCGACGTCCTCGGCGGCGCGCACCTGGCGGGAATAGGCGGGCGCGCTGTCGTAGGGGTCGTCGCCGACGAGGACGATCCGCACGTCGGGCTGCGCGGCGCGGATCAGCGGGGCGGCCCGGACGAGGTCCAGCGGGCCCTTGCGCGGCTCGATGCGCCCGACGAAGCCGACGACCGGGCGGGCGGGGCCGGCACCGTCGTCGGCCGGCCACGGCGCCGGCGCGTCGGGCACGTCGAGCTCGACCGGGCAGTAGACGACGTGGGCGTGCAGGCCGGGCAGCGCCGCGGCCACCGCGCCGGAGTCGGCCAGCACCGCGTCGGCGCGCGACCAGAAGCGCGGCACGCGCTCGACGATGTCGTGGACGTGCAGGATCGTGCGCCGGCCGGCGAGGCCGGGCAGCAGGCGGCCGCTGACGGTGCCGTTGAGGTAGACGAGGTCGTGCGCGGCGGCCAGCCGGCGGGCGCGCGGGAAGCTCGCGGCCGCGCGGGCGCCGGCGCCACGTTCCAGGCCGCCCAGCGCGAGCCGCACGACCGGCAGGCCGGCGTCGTCGAGCGGCCCGGCCACCGGCGTGGCGAGCGTCAGCACGTGGCCGCGGGCCAGCAGCCGCTTGGCCAGCCGCAGCAGCCCGATCTCGGCGCCGCCGGGGTGGGCGACCGCACATACGGCAAGGATCCTCACCGGTCGATCCTTGCAGGGAGCGGGCCGCTGCGAGACTTGGGCGGTGCCCCACGCCCTCGCCGACGCGACCTGGGAGGCGCTGCCCGCCGACGCGGCGCCCGAGCGGCTGCGCGAGCGGCGGGCGTTCCTGCTCGCGCACGTCGCCGCCGGCGAGCGCGTGCTCGACCTCGGTTGCGGCGCGGGCGAGTTCAGCGAAGCGCTCCTCGCCGCCGGCGCGCTGCCGATCGGCGTCGACGTCGCCGCCGAGGCGCTGCGGCGCGCAGGCGGCCGCGCGCCCGGCCTGGACCTGCGCCTGTGGCGCGACGGCGCGCCGCTGCCGCTGCACGACGGCAGCGTCGACACCGTCTGGGCGGGCGAGGTCGTCGAGCACGTCGTCGACCTCGCGCCCTGGCTGTCGGAGGTGCGCCGCGTGCTGCGCCCGCATGGGACGCTGCTGCTCACGACGCCCCACCACGGACCGCTGACGCTGGCGCGCCTGGCGCTCAGCCCGCGCCGCTTCGCCGCGCACTTCGAGCCGCGCTCAGACCACGTGCGCTTCTTCTCGCCGCGCACGCTGCGCGGCCTGCTCGACGACCTCGGCTTCGACGTGACGCACCTGCGCGTGCGCCACGCGACGATCTTCGCGCGCGCGGTACGGGCGTGATGACGCGTTCGCAGAGCACGCGTGTTGAGTTGACCCCGTATATCGGGGTCAATTCGCCACGCTGCGAGAGGGGCGCCGCCTGATGCGTGTCCTGCTCGACACGACCTACGCCCTGCGCGGGCCGAGCGGCACGGGGATCTACATCGAGCGCCTGTCGGCGGCGCTGCGCGAGGCGGGCGTCGACGTCGTCGCGGCCGCGGACACGGGCCGCCCGCCGCCTGCCGGCGGCGGGGTCGGCAGCGCGCGCAACCTTGCCCGCGACCGCTGGTGGACGCAGGTCGCGCTGCCGCGCCGGGCGCGGGCGGCCGGCGCCGAGGTCATCCACCACCCGCTGCCCGCCCACGCCAGGCAGGCGCCGTGCCCGCAGGTCGTGACGCTGCACGACCTCGCCTTCGAGCGGCTGCCCGAGTGCTTCGACCCCGGCTTCCGGCGCTGGGCGTCGCTCGCGCACCGCCGCGCCGCGCGCGCGGCGGACGCCGTGGTCTGCGTGTCGCAGACCACGCGCCGCGACGCGATGGCGCGCTGGGGCGTGGACGGGGATCGGATCGTCGTGGCGCTGCACGGGCCGGGCCAGGCGCCGCCGCCGGCGAAGACAGGACCGCCCGCGGCGCCGGCCCACTTCCTCTACGTCGGCGACGACGAGCCGCGCAAGAACCTCGCGTTGGCGCTCGCCGCGCACGGCCGCTACCGGGCCGCCGTCGGCGAGGCGGCGCTGGACCTCGTCCTCGCCGGCCGCGCCCAGCCCCCCGCGCAGGCGGGGGTGCGCGCCGTCGCCGAGCCCGACCTCGCCGCGCTGCTCGCGCAGGCGGCGGCGCTCGTGCACCCGGCGCTGCACGAGGGTTTCGGCCTGACCGTGCTGGAGGCGATGCACGCCGGAGTGCCGGTCGTCGCCGCGCGCTCGCCGGGCCTCTCCGAGACCGCCGGCGAGGCGCCGCTGTACGTCGAGCCCCATGACGCCGAGGGCCTCGCCCACGCGCTCGCGCGCGTCGCCGCCGACCCGGCGCTGCGCGCGACGCTCGCCGCCGCCGGCCTCGAGCGCGCCGCGGCGTTCTCGTGGCGCGCCTCGGCGCGCGCCCACATCGAGGCTTATACCCTGGCCGCGAGCATGAGCGCCCGCGCGACACCTTCGACGACCGCCGCCGACGGCGCCCCGTGAAGATCGCGATCCTCGGCACGCGCGGCATCCCCGCGTCCTACAGCGGGTTCGAGACGGCCGCCGAGCAGCTCGCCAGCCGCCTGACCCAGCGCGGCCACGAGGTCATCGTCTACTGCCGCCCGCACGTCGTCGACCGCCGCCTGAAGGAGCACAAGGGCGCGCGCCTCGTGCACATCCCCGCGGTGCGCAACAAGTACCTCGACACGTTCACCCACACGTTTCTGTCCTCGCTGCACTGCGCGCGCCGGCTGCGCCCCGACGTCGCGCTGTTCTTCATCGCCGGCAACAGCCCGATGTGCCTCGTCACGCGCGGGGCCGGGATCCCGACGGTCATCAACGTCGACGGGCTGGACTCCGACCGCTCGAAGTGGCCCGCGCTGGCGAAGGCCTACCTGCGCTTCGCGGAGCGCAACTCGCCGCGCTGGTCGGACACGGCGATCACCGACTCGCATGCGGTGGCGGAGATCTTCGAGCAGCGCTACGGCCGTCGCATCGGCGTCGTGCCCTACGGCGTCGAGGATCCGGGCCACACCGGCACCGAGACGCTCGACCGCCTCGGCCTCGAGTCCGGCAAGTACGTGCTCTTCGTCGGCCGCCTGGAGCCCGAGAACAACCCGCACGTGCTCGTCGAGGCGTTCAGCCGCATCTCGGCCGAGCGCGCGAAGGGGATGAAGCTCGTCGTCGTCGGCGGCGCGCCGTACGCCCACGACTACATCAAGCAGGTCCAGCGCGCGGGCGATCCGCGCGTCGTCTTCCCCGGCTACGTCTTCGGCCGCGGCTACTGGGAGCTGCAGCACCACGCCTACGTCTTCTGCGCGCCGACCGAGGTCGGCGGCACCCACCCGGTCATCCTCGAGGCGCTGGCGGCCGGCAACTGCGTGCTCGTCAACGACCACGCTCCGAACGTCGAGACGGTCGGCGACGCCGGCCTGACGTTCGAGGGCAAGGTCGGCGTGCCGTCGCTGACCGCGCAGCTCGAGCGCCTCTTCGACGAGCCCGAGCTCATCGACCACTACCGCGCCCGGGCTCGCGAGCGCGCGCGCCGCTACTCGTGGGACGCGGTCACCGACGAGTACGAGCAGCTGCTCGTCAGCGTGCGCCAGATGGGCGGGCCGGGCGGCCTGCCCGCCGAGCTCGTCGACGGGGCGGGCGCGAGCGCCGCCGGCGACGGCGCGCAGCCGCTCGCCGGCACGCGCTGAGCGCAGAGCGCCGTCGCTCTAGCGAGTGGCGGTGACGTTCGCGGAGCGGCTGGTCAGCGTCCGCGAGCCGTTGGTCCAGCGGACCCGCAGATAGCCGGTGGCCGGCACCGTGACGCGCGTCTCGAAGTAGTGGCGCGGGCCGCTGACGGTGACCGTCTTGCGCGTCCTCCAGCGCTTGCCGCCGCGAACCCGGAACTGGATGCGTGCCCGCACGCGCGCGGTCGCCTCGGCCGGGCGCAGCATGCCCCAGACGCCGGTCGAGCGGCCGCGCCGGACGCGCGTCTGCTTGACGAACAGCGGCGTCATGTAGGCCTTGTAGGACGGCTTGCGCTTGCCGGCCAGCGACTGCAGCCCGCTCTGGAACGTCCGCCATGCCAGGCTCGGGTTCTTCTTCGCGTCGACACCGGCGACCGGCCCGTCGTCGGTGAGCAGGAACTGGTTGACCGCCCGCACGTTGGGGTTCTTGAAGGCGATGTACTCCGCCTCGTTGATCCAGGCGGCCTGCTTGTTGAAGGAGACCTTCGTGATCGGGTCGGGCGCCGTCTGGTAGCCGAACTCCGTGAGGTACAGCGGCACGCCGCGCCTGCTCTGCGTCTTCTGGCCGTAGCGCCGGTAGATGCGCATGAGCTCGCGGCTCAGGTCGCGCAGATCGGACATCGACACGTGGTCGGGGTTCTTCTGGGGCCGGCTCGGGGGCGTGAGCAGCGCGTACGGATGATGCGCGTAGCCGGTCGCCTGGAAGAGGGCCGGGTTCTGCGCGACGAAGGTCGCGACGTCGCCCGGGCAGTTGCGCAGCGACGCCTGCCCGCCCTTGAGCACGTTGAGGTTGTTGTCGACGCAGTACAGGCGGCGGACGAACTTCAGCGCGTCGATCGACTGTGCGATCGCCTTCGCGGTGCCCTGCCCCTGCGGCGCGGTCTCGCCGATGAGGATCGTGTCGCTGCCGGTGCCGTGGCCGGTGTCGGCGAGCGCCCGCCAGGCGCTGGCGACGAGGTTGCGGTAGATCGACGGCGCCGCGTCGATCTGGCTCTTGGCGTTGCGCGGGTCCGGGCTCCACTGCGGCGTGAGCCAGCCCGCCTGGTTGGGCTCGTTCCAGATCGACCAGTAGTCGACCCGCGGCAGGCCGTTGTAGTTGCCGCTGTAGCGCGTGCCGACGGCCCGCACGAATTGGCCGAACTCCTCGGGGTTGGGGTTGAACGTCTCCTGCAGATCGGCCCGCGGCGACTCCGTCGAGGCCCAGCGCGGCACCGGCGAGGTGAAGTTCAGGTTCACGAGGATGCCGCGCGCCTGCGCTTCGCGGATGAGGGTGTCGTAGCGATCCCAGACCAACGTCTGGTACCCCGCCGGATCCGTCGCGTCGAAGTTCGGCTTCTGCGGCTCGCCGTTGGCGGGTGCCAGCAGCTTCCAGAAGACCGAGACCCGGATGCGGTCGACGCCGAAGGACTTCAGCGTGTCGAGCGTCGCGATCTGCCGCTCGGCCGGGGCGTAGACGAGCAGCGGGTCGTCCTGGAACGTCGACTCCTGCGTCTTGGAGGCGAGCGCGGACGAGGGAAGGGCCGCGAGCACGAGGGCGGCGGCGACGAGGAGGCGAAGTGGACGGATGGGATTCACGGTGCGGTGGACTGGCGTTGCGCTGCAAGGAACACAGCGACCGCGTCAGAAGATCGGGGGTCGAGGTACAGCGCCGGGCGAATCGCCGTCATGGCTGCCGCCGGCCGCCGCAGCGTATTCAACTCGAATTCGGCAAGGCGCAGCCACGTGACCGCGTTGTCGGGCTGCAGGCGCACCGCGTCTGCCAACGCGCGCCGGGCCGCAGTGTTGCGGTCGGCCGCGGTCTCGATCGTCGCCAGCGTGAACAGGGGATCCAGCGCCAGGGGGTCGATCTCGTGGGCGCGCTGGACCTGCGTGCGCGCGCTGTCGGCGTTGCCGCGGTCCAGCGCGTCCAGGGCGTTCTGGGTCAGCGTGTCGGCGCGCATCGGCTGCCAGATCGCCCACGCCGCGGCGAGCGCGAGCGCCAGCACGCCGGCGGCGCAGATGGCGCGCATCCGCTCGCGCGCTCCCGCCCGCAGGCGCGCCACCAGCGCCCCCGCGCTCGCGCCGGCCTCGGCGACCGCGCCTTCGCGCTCGGCGCCCAGCGGCCCCCGGCCCGCGACCCAGCCGGCGGCGAGCAGCGCGACGGCCGCGTTGGCCGGCACGAACCACGTCCAGTCGACGAGCGAGTTCACGCCGAAGACGATCACCGTCGCGACGAGCGTGAGCAGGCCGATCCGCTCGGAGGTGAACGGCCTGCCGCGATCGCGCTTGCGCAGGCCGGTCGCGCGCGCTGCGCTCGCCAGCCAGGCGGCGAGCAGCGCGAGGCTGACGGCGAGGCCGGCGAGGCCGAGGTCGGCGAGCGTCTGCACGACGTAGCCGTGGGCGTGGCGGACCGCCGGGTCGTCGGTGCGGTAGCGCTTGCGCACGATCGCGTAGCTGCCGGCGCCGACGCCGATGCCCGGGTTGTCCTTGAAGATCCGCAGCGCCTCGTCCCAGTAGCGCGCGCGCACGCTGCCGACCGCGGTGAAGCGGGTGTTGTCGTTGCGCGGCAGCGGCGCGGAGACCTTCGTGAGCTGGTTCCAGCGCGCCGATACCGAGCCCGTCAGGCCGCGGTCGCCCGCGGCGAGCGCGATCGTGATGGCGACCGGGATCAACGCGAGGCCGGCGAGCAGCGCGACGCCGGCGCGGTCGCGCTGGTGCACGGTCGGCGTGTGCGCCGCGCGCGCGAAGCCGATCGCCAGGCCGGCGGCGGCGAGCAGGACCAGCATGACGACGAGCAGCAGGCCGAGCTGGAGGCCGGCCTGGTTGCGCAGGTCGACCGGCACGCGGTCGTTGGTCAGCGCCTCCTGGGAGAACGCCCACAGCGCGATCAGCCCTCCGCCCGCAGTGCCGGCGATGAGCACCGCCGCGCCGCGCAGGCGCCGCGGCACGGTGGCGAACCAGAACGCCGCGCCGAGCACGGCGGCGAGCACCGCGCCGCGCGAGAACGACAGCGCCATCGTCAGCACGAGCAGCCCGAACGCCGGGTAGGCGAGCGCGTTGAGCGCCTGGTGACCGGAGCGCCGCGTGCCGAGCCACAGGCAGCCGGGCACGCCGAGCGCGGCCGCCAGGCCGATGCTGTTCCAGTAGCCGAAGGGCTCGCGCAGACGGGCGTAGATCTCGTCGGGGTTCAGCGCGCCGGGGAAGACCTTCGTCAGCACGGCGTAGGCGCTGATCGCGATCGCCGACAGCGTGATCGCGCCGAGCAGTGCGCTCCAGCGGCCCGGGACGCTGTGAGCCAGCGCGATCGCGGCGGCGAACACGGCGGTGTACGCGAGCGTGCGGTTGGTCTCCACCCACGCCTCCGACGGGCTCGCCGCCCAGGTGATCGACAGCGCCGTCAGGACGGTGAGCGCGAGCAGCGCCGTCAGCGGTCCGGCGCCCCACAGGCGGGCACGGCGCGGCGCCAGCAGCAGCGCGCCGGCGACGGCGATCCCGCCGCCGAGCACGAGCCCGATCTCGGCGGGCGTCGTGCGACCGACGTTCAGCCCGCCGTCAGCCGTGAACGCGACCGCGCAGAGGATCGCCGCAAGGCCTGCCGTCAGAAACGTCTGCGCGGCGGGCGTCGGGACGCTCAGCGCGCCGACGCGGCCGCTGTCCTCAAGCGCGGCGTGCGTTGACAAGGCGTCGGACGCGAAGGCCGGCGACGGCGAGCGCCCCGGCGAGCAGCAGCGCGAGGATGAGCAGCAGCGGGGTGGGCAGGTCGGCGGCGGCGTTGGCGGCGGGCGCCGTGCCGATCTCGCCGGGGTCGAGCATGGCGTTGTCGACCGCGACGGAGCCGGGCTCGGCGGTGCGCGCGGCCTCGACCGCCTGGCGCTCGGCCGCGCTGGCCTCCTGCAGCTGCTCGGCGGCCGGCGCGCTGCCGATCGCGCCGGCCCCGCCGCTCGGCGGGCTGCCGCCGGCCACCGCGCCGGCGCCCGTGTCGGCCCCGCCGGGCTTCTTCTTGGCGGCCGCGGCCGCGGCCTGGGCGCGGCGGATGACGTCGCGGCAGTTGCCGTACTGGTCGCCGTCGGCGGCGAACTGGCGCAGCGCGTCGCGGTACTCCTTCTGGGTGTAGGTCTTCGACATGACCTCGTCGTCGGTGCAGTCGCGGATGACGTCCAGGCCCGACGCGGACGCCGGCGCGGCGGCGGCCAGCAGCACGAGTACGAAGAGGAGGATCAGCCGGCCGAGCATGCGCTCACCGTAGCGAGGACGCGGGCGGCGCCAACGAGGCCAGGGCGCCCTGAAAGCCCGCTGCCCAGGCGTCGTAACGTGTAGGCGGCGACGTCGCGGCGGGCGTTGGCGCCGAGCGCGGCGCGCAGGCCCGGATCGTCGTGCAGGCGGCGCAGCGCGGCGGCCAGCGCGGGCACGTCGCCGGCCGGCACGACGAGGCCGTTGCGCTCGTGGCGGACGAGGCCGCCGGCGACGGCCCCGACCTCCTCGCTGGCGATGACGGGAGTCGACTGGTTCATGGCTTCGTTGGCGACGAGCCCCCAGGGCTCGCGGAAGCCGCGGGTCCGGAGGGACGGTATGACGCAAACGTCTGCGGCGGCCAGGAAGTTGCGGACCTGGTCGGGCGGCTGCGGCCCGACGAAGGCCACCGCGCCGCCGGTGGGGATCCGAGGGGGCCCGGTTCCCGCACCGACGAGGACGAGCGCGGCGGCTGATGCGTCGGTGCCTGACTGACGCCAGGCATCGAGCAGCACCGATGCGCCTTTTGCCCGGGTTGGCCGTCCGAGAAACACCGCGAGGAAGGAAGATCTGCGCTCGGGGGAGACCTGCGCGCCCCAGAACGCGTTGTCGACGGCCTGCGGCGCGAGGTGCACGTTGCGCGCCCCGCGAGCGCGCGCGAACGCGGCGACGTGCGGCCCGTAGGCGACGACCGCGTCGGCCGCGCGGTACAGCGTCGCCATGAGCGGCGCGCCCGCCACGAGGTGCGCCGGCGTGCGCGGATGCGCCCACAGCGCGCTCCACAGCACGAACGGCGTGCCGCGCGCGCGGGCCCCCGCGAACGCCGCCGGCAGTGCGACGCGGCCGGCCGTTCCGCAGACGACGGCGCTGTAGCGCCGCGACGCCGCCAGCCCGGCGATGTCGCGCTGCTGCACGAAGCGATGCGGGACGCCGGGGTCGGCGACGCCGGCCGTCGCGTGGATCGAGCGCCCGCCGAAGAGCGCGAGCTCGAGCGGCACGCGCCGGTGCAGCGCGGCGAACGCGCCGACCCGCTCGGGCGGGACGTGGTTGGTGACGAAGAGGACGGGCTTCATGCCAGCGCGGCCTCGTAGGCGGCGACGGTCGCCGCGCCGCAGGCGCTCCAGGAGAACGCCCGCTCGACCGTCGCGCGGGCCTGCCCGCCGGCGGCGCGCAGCGCGGCGCCGTCGGACAGCAGCCCGTCGATCACGGCGGCGAGCGCGGGCGCGTCGCCGGGCGCGACGAGCGGCATGCCCGCGCCGGCGCCGGCGTCCACGATCTCCTGCGGCCCCGGCTCGCCGGCGGCCGCGATCGCGGGCAGCCAGCCGGCCATCGCCTCGACGTAGGCGACGCCGAACGCCTCGTCGGTCGACGGCATCGCGAACAGCGTCGCCCGCCGCGTGCGCGCGAGCGCCTCCTCGCCGGGCAACTGGCCGGCGAGCTCGAGGCGGTCGGCGACGCCGAGCTCATCCGCCAGCGCGCGCAGCGCCGGCAGCTGCGGCCCGTCGCCGACGACGAGGTAGCGCAGCGCCGGGTGGCGGTCGGCGAGCAGCGCGACCGCGCGCAGCACGTCGGCGTGGCGCTTGCGGGCGATCACGTGCCCGGTCGTGACGACGGTCGGGACCGCGTAGGGCGCCGCGCGCCCGGCGGGCAGGTCGCTGCCCAGCCGCACGACGCACGTCGCCCGCGCGCCGAGCACGCGGCAGCGCTGCTCGATCCCGCCGCTGTTGGCGATGACGAGCCGCGCGTGCGCGAGCGCCGCGCGCACGGCCTCGCCGCCCGCCGCCGAGCCCGGCGCGGTGTGGAAAAGGTCGCCGCCGTGGACGGAGACGACGAACGGCGCGCGCAGCCCGGCGCGGCGCACCGCCTCTCCCGCGGGCACCGCGTTGTGGGCGTGCACGAGGTCGAAGGCAAAGCGCCGGCGCAGGGAACGCAGCGCGACCGCCAGCGGGGCGGCCGCCCAGCGCCCCCAGCTGCCGTACGTCGCCGGCCGCGGCGGCGCGAGGAACGGCACGTACGTGACGTCGATGCCGTCGAGCGTCGCGTGCGCCGGCTGGGCGAGCGCGCGCGCGGTGGCACGGGCGGCGGCGGCCGCGCCGGAGCGCGCGGCGGCGAGCGACGGCAGCGGGCGGTAGAGGACGAGCACGCGCACGTCGGCGCCGGCGTCGCGCGCCGCGATCGCCTGGCGGTGCGCCCACAGGCCGAGGACCGGATCCGCCGCACGCGGATAGAACTCCGCGACGACCGCGACCCTCACGAGATCCGCCGCGACCAGCGTGCCTGCGCGCGCGTGACGTAGGGCCGGTCGGCGAGAAACGCGTGCGCCTCGGCGACGGCGGCGTCGCGGCCGTAGCCGCCGCCGACCGGCGCCGTGTGCAGGATCGGCGTGGCGTCGACGATCCCCGCGCGCCAGCCGCGCTCCTGCGCGAGCGCGCCCCAGTGCGCGTCCAGCCCCCAGCCCATCCGCAGCTGCGCCGGAAACGGCAGCAGCACGTCGAACACCGGCGCCGCGAACGCCGTCACGGGTCCGATCTCGACGAAGCGCGACTCGCGCACCGCGCCGCCGGGCAGCCGCCGCGTCGCCGTCCAGGCGGCGTGCGAGTGGCGCCGGTGGGCAGGCTGGGCGAGCAGCAGCCCGGCGTCCTCGGCGCAGAACAGGAAACGGTCGAGGAAGCGCGCCGGCAGGACGACGTCGTCGTCGACGAGCAGCACCCAGTCGTGACCGGCCGCCGGGTGCTCGGCGAGCAGCGCGTTGAGGTGCTCGAACTTGCCCGCCTCGCCCATCGCGACCGTGTGCACGTGGACCTCGTGGCGGGTGCGGTGAAGCTCGGCGCGCGCCGCGTCCATGAGCCTGCCCGGGCGCTCGACGCCGAGCACGAGCACGCTGCGCCGCTGTGCGCGGTCCCGCGTCGCGCGGTCGATCCGCCGCAGGCGCGGGCGCGCCTCGAGGTCGAGCAGCGCGTCGAGCACGCGCAGGGGCGGACGGCGCAGCCCGCGCACGGTGCCGCTCTCGCCGGAGAGGAAGTCGGGGTCCGACGCCGGCACGCGGGCGGGGTCACGCGCTCGCCGGTCGTCCCGTCCCGCCCGCGCCACGAGCGACGCGAGCGCGACCCGCAGGCGCCCCAGCGAGTGCGCGGTCTGCACGATCCCGCTGGGACAGGCGTAGCGCACGGTGTGCACGGCGCAGCCGGCGAGCACGCGCACTTCGCGCCGCAGCGACGGCGCGCGGTGCTTGAAGACGTCGAAGCGCCGGCTCGCGGCGCCGCGCCGGTAGGCGGCGGCGGCGAGCGCGCGCAGCCGCGCGTCGTCGCCGGCGCGCCGGTGGTCGAGCGCGGCGGCCGCCACGTAGCGGATCCGCCCGCCGGCGTCGCGCAGGCGCTGCTGCCACTCCTGTTCGTCGCCGTAGAGCTCGCGCGACTCGTCGAAGCGCCCGGCCCGCGCGAGCGCCGCGCGGCGCACGGTCATGTTCGCTCCCCAGGCGCTGGCGACGTCGCGGTCGCGGGTGCCGTGGTCCTGCGTCGTGATCGGCGCGCGCTCGCGGCCGCACGAGCGCAGGCGATGGTCCTCCAAGCGGGCGTGGATCGGGCCGGTGAGCACGCCGACCGCGGGCTCGGCCGCGGCGTCGGCGGCGAGCAGGGCGTCGAGCCAGCCGGGGCGCACCTCGACGTCGTCGTCGACGAACACGAGCAGGTCGGCGGCGGCGGCGTCGATGCCGCTGTTGCGCGCGGCGTTCAGGCCGCGCGAGGCGGGATGGGCGACGTAGCGCGCGCCGTGGCGGCGCGCGGCCGCGGCGGTCGCCTCGTCGGGCCCGTCGTCGACGACGAGCAGCTCGGCGCCGGCGGCGGCCGCCTGCGGCGCGATCGAGGCCAGCGCGACGTCGAGGTACCCCGCGCGCCGGCGCGTCGGCACGATGATGGTCGCCGTCGGCTCCATGTCGCGGCAAGAGTCTAGGTTTGCGGGACACTCTGGCGCGCATGGGGACCCCGACGTGATCCTCTTCCTGCACAACCGCTACCGCACGACGGGCGGGGAGGAGCGCGTCGTCGACGATCTGCTGTGGCTCGCGCGCGAGCATCTCGGCGAGGAGGCGCGCCTGCTGGCCCGCGACAGCGCGCGGATCGGCCACGCGCGCGCGGCCGCCGGGCTGCTCGGCGGCGGCCTCGCGCCCGGGCAGGTCGCCGCCGCGGTGCGCGACGGTGGCGCGCGCATCGTGCACGCCCACAACCTGCTTCCCTCGCTCGGCTGGCGCGCGCTCGCCGCGGCGCGCGCCGCCGGCGCGCGCACCGTGCTGCATCTGCACAACTACCGGCTCGTCTGCGCGGTCGGCACGTGCTTTCAGCGCGGCGCGGACTGCACCCGCTGCCACGGGCGCGACACGCTGCCCGGCGTGCGCCTGAATTGCCGCGGTACGGGCGCGGAGGCGGCCGTCTACGGCGCGTCGCTCGCGCTGTGGCAGCGGCGCCTCGTCGCGGAGGCCGACGCCGTCGTCGTGCCGAGCCATGCCGCGCTCGCGCGCCTGCGCGCGCTCGGCGCGCCGCTGGACGGCGTGACGGTCCACGTCGTCGGTCATCCCGTGCGGGCGTTTGCCGCGGCCTCCACCGCCGCGAGCGGTGAGCACGCGCTCGTCGTGTCGCGGCTGGCCGCCGAGAAGGGCGTCGACGTGGCGATCGCCGCCTGCGCGGCGGCCGGGGTACCGCTCGTGATCGCCGGCGACGGGCCGCAGCGGGCGGCGCTCGAGGCGCGCGCGGCCGGCACGCGCACGACGTTCGCCGGCCGCGTCGGCGCGGCGGAGCTCGCCCGCCTGCGCGCGACGGCGGGCCTGGCGATCGTGCCGTCGCGCTCGGCCGAGACGTTCGGCCTCGCGGCGGCCGAGGCGATGGCCGCGGGGCTGCCGGTGGTGGCGAGCGCGATCGGCGCGCTGCCCGAGATCTGCGACCCCGACGGGCTCGTCGCGCCCGGCGACGCGGCGGCGCTCGCCGTCGCCGTGCGGGCGCGCTTCGGCGACGCCGCGGCCGGCGACCATGGGCGCCGGCGGATCGCCGAGCTCGCCGCGCCCGCGGCCATAGCGCCCGCCCTGCGGGCGGTCTACGACGGCGTGCTGCGCGGCTGACCGCGGGCACCCGTGGTGAGTTGACCCCGCAATACGGGGTCAAGTCACCACGCAGTCCACTAGCTCTTGGCGGCGGCCTCGTCGTCGTCGGAGCCGTCGTCGGCCGGTGCGTCCTCGAGCCCGGCCGGGTCCGCGGCGGCGGTGACGGCGGTGTCCTCGGCCGCGTCCGCCTCGCCGGCGTCGCTGCCGTCGGCGTCGGCGTCGGCGTCGGCGTCGGCGTCGGGTTCGGTGTCGGGAACCGTCGGCGCGGCGACGTCCTCGGACGCGCCCTCGCTCGCGGTCGCGACGGCCTCCTCGCTGGCCGCCGTGGCGGAGTCGTCGTGGTTCCCGTTCTCGTCCTGCGCCGGAGCGGCGTCGACGGGGTCCCCGTCCTCGTCCTGCGCCGGAGCGGCGTCGACGGGGTCGGGCTCGGAGTCCGACGCCAGGTCGCCGACCACGACGGCCGTCTTGGGCGCCGGCGGGACGTCCTCCATGTCGGGCGGCGCCGGCATCGGCGCGGGCGCCGGCGGCGGTGTGTAGAGCGGCTCGGCGGTGCCGCCGCCCTTGAGCTTCTTCGCGACCGCGGCGCCGACGCCGGCGACCAGCGCGACCGCGCCGGCGATCTTCAGCGGCGTGCCCTTGACGGCGTTGGCGACGCTCGAGGCGTCGGCGTTGCCCGTCGCCTTGGCGGCCTTCTTGCGCGCCTTGGCCGCGCCCTTGGACGCCTTCTTCGTGCCCTTGGCGACGGTCTTCGTGGCCTTCTCGCCAAGCCGCCATTCCGACCATGTCTTCGCCACGGAGGCGAAGGCGTCGAGCGCCTGATCGCGTTTCTTGTTCTGGCGCGTCAGTTTCATGAGTGCTCCTGTCGTATTGGGCCCTGGCGTCCCGGGAGGACCCACCAAGTCGCGCCTACCCTCCGTCCCCCGGCCGTCAAACGAGCGTAGCCCACGGCCGTCCGGGCGAGCCGGGCCGCGGCGGTCGACCACTAGACTCCGCGACCGCATGCGGACGCTCGTCACCGGTGGCGCCGGCTTCATCGGCTCGCATCTCGCCGACGCCCTCCTCGCCCGCGGCGACGACGTCACGATCGTCGACGACCTCTCCGGCGGGCGCGAGTCCAACGTCGTCGCGGCGCGGGCCGCCGGCGCGCGGCTCGAGCGCGCCGACATCCGCGACGGCGCGGCCCTGGCGCAGATCGTCGAGGCCGCGCGGCCGCAGACGATCTTCCACCTCGCCGCCCAGGTCGACGTGCGCCGCTCGCTCGCCGATCCGGGCTTCGACGCGCGCACGAACGTCGAGGGCACGATCAACGTGCTCGAGGCGGCGCGCGCCGCCGGCAGCGAGCGCGTGGTCTTCTCGTCGACCGGCGGCGCGATCTACGGCGAGACCGGCGTCCTGCCCACGCCCGAGACCGAGCCCGCCCTGCCGATGGCCGCCTACGGCCAGAGCAAGCGCGCCGCGGAGCTGTACCTGGGCCTCTACGAGCGCGTCTACGGCATGTCGACGCTTGCGCTGCGCTTCGGCAACGTCTACGGCCCGCGCCAGGACCCGCACGGCGAGGCGGGCGTCATCGCGATCTTCTGCGGCCGGCTGCGGGCGGGCGACCGGCCGCGGATCTACGGCGACGGCACGCAGACGCGCGACTACGTCTACGTCGGCGATCTCGTCGAGGCGCTCGTGCTCGGCGGCGACCGGTGCGCCGGCGGCGTGATGAACGTCGGCACCGAGGACGAGACCTCGGTGCTCGAGATCGTCCGCGTGCTCGCCGAGCTGCACGGCCCGGGCGCGCCGGAGCCCGAGTTCGCGCCCGCGCGGCTGGGCGAGGTCGAGCGCTCCTGCCTCGACGCCGGGCGGGCGCGCGAGCTGCTGGGGTGGCAGTCGCGCACGTCGATCGAGCAGGGGCTGAGGCTGACGTACGAGGCGCTCGCCGCCGCCCCCGCGGCCCGTTCTTAAACCTGCTTGCGCGCAGGCGTTATGTCGCGCTAGGGTCCACGACCTTGGCTGGGGGAGAGGCGCGGTGCTGCGGGCGCCGTGGCGCGGTATACGCGCCCGGCGCCCCACGCGTCCGGTCCGCTGACCGTCAGGCGGTGTCGACCGGCTCTGCGCGCTGCATCGAGCGATACAGCCCGGCCAGCGCGAGCGCGCCGCCGACCAGACCGGCCAGGTAGACCCACTTCATCGGCCGGTCGTCCAGGAACGTGTCCCACTCGCGGATCGCGCCGACGAGCAGCAGCGCGACCGCGATGAGAAACGTCTGCACGAGGATGCGCCAGCTGCTCCAGCGCGCGTCGAAGGACAGCAGCAGGAAGCCGGTGCCGACCTGGGCCGTGAAGCAGGCGATCACGCGCGCGGTCAGCTCGGTGTGCGTCCAGCCCCAGCTGTCGATCATCACGCTCGGTGCCACGAGCACCGTGGCCGCGCCCAGCAGCGCCCCGACCGCCACGACGCGGGCGATCAGACGGGTCGTCTGAGGCACGAGCGGCTCGCCAAGCTCGGGCGTGCGCGGGTCGGTGCGCTGGTTGCGCCACCACAGCCAGGCGACGACAAACGGCGACAGCACGTAGACGATCGTCCAGCCGTAGAAGGCGAGCGTGGCGAGCGTCGGCGGGTCGGGCAGGCCGTCGTGCGCGCGGCCCTGGTTGAACTTGTCGAAGTGCAACAGCGTCGTGATCAGCATCAGCAGCGCGAACGCCGCCGCCGACAGCACCCCGACCGACACCTCGTGCCAGCGCCGGCTCTGCCAGACGCGCACGAAGAAGTACGCCCCGGCGCCGTAGCCCGCGCCCATGAAGATCGGCGTCAGCGGCGCCTTGATCGTCCAGGACCACAGCTCGTCGGTCCGCGTCGGCAGGCCCCAGAGGATGATGAGCGCCGGCACCAGGACAGCCACCACGACGACGGCGGCGGCGCGGGTCGCGGGCAGCACGCGGTCGTCGGCAGGGGTGTGCGCTTGCATCGCGCCGCCATTCTCTGCGCAACGCACCGGCGCTGTCCACCTCACGGCGGCCGGCCGCCCAATCAGCGGCCCGTCCGTGCGTGCGGGTCGGGCCGGGCCGGAGGTCGTCAGGTCGCGGCGAGCCGCTCGCGCAGCCATTGCACGGTCTGCGCGACGCCCTCGTGCACGCCGATCTGCGACTCCCAGCCGAGCATCCGCTTGGCCTTGCTCACGTCGGGCCAGCGGCGTTGCACGTCGACGGTGAACGTCGGCAGGTGCTCGAGCGCGAACGTGTCCGGGTCACGGTCGCAGGCCGCCCAGATGATCCGGGCGATCTCGGCGACGGGCAGCTCGTCGGACGCCGAGATGTTGAAGTCCTCGTGCAGTCCCGCCGGTGAGGACATCGCGGCGACGACGCCGTCGGCGATGTCGTCGATGTGCGTGAGCGTGCGCGTCTGCTCGCCCGAGCCGAAGATCTGCAGCGGGTGCTGGCCGGAGAGCGCCTTGCGGATGAGGTCGGGCACGGCGTGGGCGATGCCCGGCTCGTCGTCGGGCATCTCGCCCGGGCCGTAGGCGTTGAACGGGCGGCAGATCGTGTAGGGCAGACCGTGCTCGTCGTGCGCGGCGCGGCACCAGACCTCGCCGGCCATCTTCGAGAACCCGTAGGCCGAGCGCGGCATCGGCGTCTCCCAGACGTGCTCCTCGGTCGTCGGGTACTGCGTCGCGCGCTCGAAGACCATCGACGAGGACACGTAGACGAAGCGCTCCACGCCGTGGTCGAGCGCGGCCTGGATGATCGCGTCGTAGAGCGCGTTGTTGACCGACGTCAGCGTGTGCGGGAGCTTGTGGAAGTTCGCGATGCCGCCGACGATCGCGGCGAGGTGGATGACGTGCGTGCAGCCCTCCATCGCCTCGAGTGCCTGGACGTGGTCGCGCAGGTCGCCGGTGTGGACCTCGCAACCCTCGCGGATCCACTGCGGCGCCTCGCGCTGGTCGGACACCCGCACCTCGTAGTCGGGGTCGCGCAGCAGGCGCCGGACGACCGCGGCGCCGATCGTGCCGGCACCGCCCGTCACGAGCACCCGGCTCAAGGCAGCGCCACCCGCCCGTTGGTCATGGCGCTGAGCTCGGTGACGTAGCCGAACACCTGGCCCGCGCCGAAGCAGTTCCAGGGGTCGACGATCAGCGACGCGCCGCCGGCCAGCGCGCCGACCGCGTGCAGCACGTCGGGCCCCGCGAACTCCTCGTGGTTGGCCGCGACGACGACCGCGTCGGCGCCGGCCACGGTCTCCTCGAACGGCGGCGTCGGCGTCGCGACGCGTGGATCGTGCACGGCGACGTCGGCGAGCTCGCGCTCGAGCAGGCGCACGAGCTTGTGCGCCAGCGAGTCGCGCTCGTCGTCGGTGTTGCCCTTGAAGGCGAGGCCGAGCACGGCGATCTTGCGCCCGTTCAGCGAGCCGAGGCGGCGCTTCATCCCCTCGACGAGAAACAGCGGGACGGACTCGTTGACGCGCGAGACCGCGAGCAGCATGCCGGGGGCGTTGGAGCGCTCCTCGCTGAACGCGAAGTCCTTGCGCAGGCAGGTGCCGGCGGTCAGGCCCGGCTTGGCGATGCCGCCACGCGGATAGTCGCGGTTGATGAGGTCGATGACGTCGAACACGTTCGCGCCGTGCTGCTCGCAGTCCATCATCAGCAGGTTGGGCAGCGCGAAGTTCGCGTAGCGGAAGATGTTCGTCCAGATCTTCGCCAGCTCGGCCTGCACCGGCGTCGTCTGCACGATCTTCGCGTCGAAGATCGAGAACAGCGCGCCGACGCGCTCGCCCGACTCGGCCCCGACGCCGCCGATGATGCACGGCAGCGTGTCGATCTCCTCGAAGAAGCGGCCCGCGGCGATCCGCTCGGGGGCGTGCGCCACGAAGACGTCCTCGCCGATCCGAAAGCCGCGGTGCTTGGAGAGATAGCCGGCGACGAAGTCCGTCGTGCCGGGCGCGATCGTCGAGCGCAGGACGATCGTGTGCCCGTCGTGCAGGTGGCCGAGCAGGTCGTCGAGTGCCGAGCGGATGTCGGAGATGTCGATCTCGATGTGCGAGAACGACGGCGTGCCGAGCGTGATGACGATGTGCTCGGCGCGCGTCGCGTCCGCGACGCGATCTGACACCGTCAGCGTGCCGGCGGCGTGAACGCGGTCAAGGGCTTCCTGCGCGCCGGGCTCCTCGAAGGGCATCCGACCCTCGCGGACCGCGTCGAGGCGGTCGGCGTCCTTGTCGACGCCGAGCACGGTGAGACCGCGATCAGCGAACGAGATGGCGAGCGGCAGACCGATCCGGCCGAGCCCGATGACAGCGACCGACGGCATTGAGGCGTGGAGGCTACCGTTCGCCGGTGTCGCCCATCAGGCGGTGCCGCGCGTACTGTCGCGCGAAGCCGGTGATGAAGCGGGGGTTGTAGCGCACGTAGCGCGGCGCCAGGCGACGCGGCTCCTGCGCCATCCGAAACAACCACTCCAGCCCGGCGGACTGCATCCACTCGGGTGCCTGCGGGACGAGACCGGCATGGAAGTCGAAGGCTGCACCGACGCCGACGAGCACCGGAGCGTCGAGACGGTCGCGCATCGCGGCCATCCACTTCTCCTGCTTGGGGGCGCCCACGCCGACCCAGATGACGTCGGCCTTGGAGCCGTTCATCTCGGCGACGATCGCGTCCTCCTCCTCCTCGGACAGATCGCGGAAGGGCGGCGAGTAGCCGCCGACGATCTTCACGCCCGGGAAGCGCTGGCGCAGGTTCAGCGCGAGCTGGACGAGCGCGCCCTGGTTGCGGCCGCCGTAGAGATACATGCGCGTGCCGGTCGTCGTCGCACGCTCGCAGTAGCGGGCCATCAGCTCCGGGCCGTAGACGCGATCCTCGAGGTCGCCGCCGAGGGCGTTCATCGCCCAGACGAGCGGCTGGCCGTCGGGCACCGTCAGCGAGGAGTTCAGGACCGCCTCGCGCAGCTCGGGATCCTCGTCGCAGACCATCACGGTGTGGGTCGCGGCGACGCAGATGTAGCCCTTCTCGCGGTGCGCGATCGTCGCGTCCATCCAGTCGATCGTCGCCTCGTAGTCCGTCATCGCGAGCGGGATGCCGAGGATGCTGACGGCATCGGGCGCGACCGGGGCGGGCGCCGGCTCTTGGGAGAGGGGCGGCCCGCTGGGGAGGGGGCGGGAGAGGGTCATCGAGGGATTCGACACTGAAGCGCTGTGCTCAGGGTACGAGTGAGAACGCTCGTGGGCTTGAAAGGTTGCGTTCTTGCATAGCCCGTTGCTGTTGCCATACCCACCGACAGTTCGGGGAAACGGGGCCGTTACCCTGCCGCCATGCCCCGCGCGCTCATCACCGGGATCACGGGGCAGGACGGGTCGTATCTGAACGAGCTGTTGCAGGCGCGCGGCTACGAGGTCGTCGGGCTCGTGCGCGAGGGATCGCAGGCGCCGCCCGGCGCCGCGACGGTCCGCGGCGATCTGGCCGATCCGGCGTCGCTGCGGGCGGCGGTGCTCGAGACCGCTCCGGACGAGCTCTACCACCTCGCTGCGCCGACGTTCGTGCCCGCGTCCTGGAAGGACCCCGCGGGCACGCTCGCGCTCGTCGCCGGCGCGACGGCGACGCTGCTGCAGGCCGCGCGCGAGGTCGCCGGCGCCCGCGTGCTCGTCGCCGGCTCCGGCGAGGTCTTCGGCGCGGCGAACGTCTCGCCGCAGAACGAGGCCACGCCGATGCGCCCGCGCTCGCCCTACGGGGTCGCCAAGGTCGCGGCGTTCGGGCTCGTCGACACGCTGCGCTCCAAGCACGGCCTGCATGCGTCGACGGCGATCGCCTACAACCACGAGTCGCCGCGGCGGCCCGAGCGCTTCCTCCCACGCAAGGTCGCCAAGGGGGCGGCTGCCATCAAGCTCGGCCTGCAGGACGAGCTCGTGCTCGGCGACATGGGCGCCGTGCGCGACTGGTCGCACGCCCGCGACGTCGTGCGCGGCTACCACCTCATGCTCCAGCAGGACGAGCCCGGCGACTACGTGCTCGCCAGCGGCGTCGGTCGCACGGTCGGCGACCTCGTCGCCGCGGCGTTCGCCGTCGTCGGCCTTGACCCCGCCGAGCACGTGCAGGTCGACGAGCTGCTCGTGCGCCCGTCGGAGCGCACGCCGCCGGTCGGCGACATCACGCTCGCCCGCGAGCGCCTGGGGTGGGAGCCGGAGACGAGCTTCGCGGCGATGATCGAGGAGATGGTGCGCGCCGACCTGTCGGCGCTCGAGGCCGAATGACCGCGCCGTCGTGATGGCGCGAGCTTCTTCACATGAATACGCCTTGTTGCGGATGTGAGTTCACAAATGCAATTCAGAGTTGGCGCAGTTGCTTTACCGGCGTAGCTCTCTGTACGCTCGCGCCCATCCAGGGTGCGGCAGGCGTGCCCCTAACGGAAAATAGGGAGAAACACATGACGCGAGTACGGCTTCGGGCGGGACGGATATCCGCTCTGCTCGCCATTCTCATCGTCGGCGCGTTCAGCAGCGTCGCCTATGCCGCCTTCATCGACGGCACACCCAACAACGACACGCTGAACGGCACCAGCAATGCCGACATCATCGACGGCAGGGGCGGTGACGACACCATCAAGGGCAACGGCGGCAACGACCAGATCCAGGGCGGGGGCGGCATCGACACGATCGACGGCGGCGCCGGCAACGACATCATCAACGTCGATGGCGGTGGCCAGGACTTCGTCAAGTGCGGCTCCGGCAAGGACATCGTCTTCGCCGGCAACAACGACATCGTCGATCGCGACTGCGAGAACGTCCTCTAGCGGTGGATCGCGATGATGCCGGCGTGGCGCTGACGGGAGGTCCCGGCCGGGCGCCGCGCCGGCATCAGGCAGAAATGTGGTGCCATAGTTGATTTGTGTGAGTGGGCATCTGTACGCTCGCGCCCAATCGGGTGCGGCAGGCGCGCCCGCAATAGGTAGGGAGACCCCTTGACGCGCACACATCTTCGAGCCGGCATCGCCTTGCTCGCGATCCTCGCGGCGGGCACCTTCACAAGCGTTGCGATGGCGGCCATCATCAACGGTAACGACAGCGCGAACAAGCTCGTCGGCACGAACGGCGCCGACACGATCAACGCCTTCGGCGGCACCGACAAGGTATCGGGCGGTGGCGGCGCCGACGTCATCGACGGCGGCGCCGGCACGGACCTGCTCAAGGGCGAGGGCGGCGGTGACACGATCACCGGTGGCCTCGGTTTCGACAGCATCGACGGCGGCGACGGCGCCGACACGCTGAACTCCTCCGGCGACGGCTCGAGCGATCTCGTGGATTGCGGCGACGGCAACGACACCGCCAACGTGGACGCGGGCGACTACGTCGAGGACTGCGAGACGGTCAACATCATTCCGCCGGTCTGAGCGCGTGGTGTGAGCGCGCGGCCGGCCGGCCGTGCGCTCGCTGCCCCGCGCCCGCGGCGCGCAGGCGGCGCAGCGCGACCGACCACTACACTCGCGCCGACTATGGCCGTCGGAGTCATCGGGATGGGATACGTCGGCCTCCCGCTCGCAGTCGCGTTCGCGGGCGAGGGGCACGACATCGTTGCCTTCGACGTCGATCCGGGCAAGCTCGCTGCGCTCGCCGAAGGACGCTCGTACATCGAGGACGTCTCCGACGAGGTCCTCGCCGGCGTCGCCGAGCGCATCACGCCCACGCCGCACCCGGCGGCGCTGGCCGACTGCGACGCGCTGCTGATCTGCGTCCCCACGCCGCTGACGGTCAACCGCGAGCCGGATCTGGGACCGCTGCTGGCGGCCGCGAACACGATCGCCGGCATCCTGCGGACGGGGCAGCTCGTGGTCCTCGAGTCGACGACCTATCCGGGCACGACACGCGACCGCCTGGCGCCGATCCTCGCCGAGTCCGGCCTGACGCCCGGTGAGGACTTCAACCTCGCCTTCTCACCCGAGCGCGTCGACCCCGGCCGCACGGATTTCACCCTGCGCACGACCCCGAAGGTCGTCGGCGGGCTGACGGACGCGTGCGGCGACCGCGCCGAGGCGCTCTACGGCGAGGTCTGCGACACGGTCATCCGCGTCATGACGCCGGAGGCGGCGGAGTTGACGAAGCTGCTGGAGAACATCTTCCGCTCGGTGAACATCGCGCTCGTCAACGAGCTGGCCATGCTCTGCGACCGCATGCAGATCGACATCTGGGAGGTCGTCGACGCGGCGGCGACCAAGCCGTATGGCTTCATGCGCTTCGAGCCGGGTCCGGGCATGGGCGGCCACTGCCTGCCCGTGGACCCGTTCTACCTGTCCTGGAGGGCGCGTGAGTTCGACATGTCGACGGAGTTCATCGAGCTCGCCGGCAAGGTCAACCAGCAGATGCCCTACCACTGCGTGTCCAAGGCCGAGCGGCTGCTCAACGACGCCGGCAAGCCGGTGCGCGGGTCGAAGGTCTCGGTGCTGGGCGTCAGCTACAAGGCCGGCGTCGGCGACGTGCGCGAGTCGCCGGCCCTGAAGATCCTCGCGCTGCTGGCCGCGCTCGGCGCCGACCTGCACTACCACGACCCGTTCGTAGCCCACCTGCCGGAGCTCGGCCTCAGCAGCGGTCCACTCGACGAAGTGCTCGCCGACAGCGACCTCGTGCTCGTCGTCACCGCGCACCCCGACGTCGACCACGACGCCGCCGTCGAGCAGGCCGCGCTGGCACTCGACCTGCGCGGCGTGACGCGCCGCAGCGCGCGCGGCAAGGCCGTGCTGCTGTGAGTGACCGGCTTGTGCGGGTCGGCGTGGTCGGGCTGGGCTACTGGGGCCCGAACCTCGCGCGCAACATCGACGGCCTGGAGGGCGCGGAGCTGGCGTGGTGCTGCGACGGGCGCGAGGCCGTCCGCGAGCGCCTGGCGCTCGTGCACCGCAACGCGCGCTTCACGCCCGACCTCGACGACCTGCTCGCCGACGACGACCTCGACGCGGTCGTCGTCGCGACGCCCGTCCCCACGCACGCCGACCTCGCCGTGCGCGTGCTGGAGGCCGGCAAGCACTGCTTCGTCGAGAAGCCGCTTGCGCAGTCCGCGGCCGATGCCGAGCGGGCCGTCGCCGCGGCGGCCGCGAGCGGCCGGCTGCTCATGGTCGGCCACCTGCTGCAGTACCACCCGGGCGTGCGCAAGCTCAAGGAGATCGCCGACTCCGGCGAGCTCGGCGACATCCACTACATCTACTCCAACCGGCTGAACCTCGGCCAGCTGCGCGCCGACGAGAACGCGCTGTGGTCGCTGGGCGCGCACGACATCTCGGTCATCCTGCACCTCGCCGAGGAGGACCCGATCGAGGTCAGCGCGCGCGGCGAGTCCTACATGCGCCCCGGCGTCGAGGACGTCGTGTTCGCCTTCCTGCGCTTCCCCAGCGGCCTCGCCGCGCACCTGCACCTGTCCTGGCTGGACCCGCACAAGGAGCGCCGCTTCACCGTCGTCGGTTCGCAGCGGATGGCGACGTTCGACGACATGGACCTCGAGCGCAAGGTCACCGTCTACGACAAGGGCTTCGATCAGAAGGCCGACTCCTACGGCGAGTACATCACCCGCGCCGGGGACATCTACAGCCCGCGGATCTCCAACGCCGAGCCGCTGCGCCTCGAGGTCGCCCACTTCGTCGACTGCGTCCGCGAGGGGCGCACGCCCGAATCGGACGGCGAGAGCGGGCTGCGCGTCGTACGCGTGCTCGAGCAGCTGCAGACCGAGCTCGAGCGCTCGCGGCGGCCGGTCCCGGCCTGATCGTCTTCAGCCACGCGTGACGGCGAGCACGTACGTCGCTGAGACGCCGGCCGCGTCCCTACGTCGTCAGCAGCGCGAGGTCCGCGCGCGTCATGAGCCGGATGAGCTCCTCGAAGCTCGTCCGCGGCTCCCAGCCGAGGCGTTCCTTGGCCTTCGTGGAGTCGCCCCGGAGCTGATCGACCTCGGCCGGGCGCAGGAACGCCGGGTCCAGGCGCACGTACTGCTCCCAGTCGCCGAGCCCCGCCTCGTCGAAGGCGATCTCCACGCAGTCGCGCACCGTGTGGATCTGGTTGGTGGCGATGACGTAGTCCTCGGGCGTGTCCTGCTGGAGCATGAGGTGCATCGCCTCGACGTAGTCCTTGGCGTAGCCCCAGTCGCGCTGCGCGTCGAGGTTGCCCAGGGCCAGCTCGTCGCGCAGTCCGTGCTTGATGGCCGCCGCGTGCCACGTGATCTTGCGCGTGACGAACTCCAGCCCGCGCCGTTCGCTCTCGTGGTTGAACAGGATCCCCGAGCAGGCGAAGAGGTCGTAGGACTCGCGGTAGTTGACCGTGATGAAGTGGCCGTAGACCTTCGCGACGCCGTACGGCGAGCGCGGGTAGAACGGCGTCGTCTCGGTCTGCGGGACCTCGAGCACCTTGCCGAACATCTCCGAGCTGGAGGCCTGGTAGAAGCGCGTGCCGGGGCAGGCCTCGCGGACGGCCTCGAGCATCCGCGTCACGCCGACGCCGGTGAACTCGGCCGTCAGCGTCGGCTGGATCCAGGAGACGGCGACGAAGCTCATGGCGGCGAGGTTGTAGACCTCGTCGGGCTTGGCGGCGCGCAGCGTGTCGACGAGCGAGCGCTGGTCGAGCAGGTCGCCCTGGTGCAGGGTGATGCGGTCGCGCAGGTGCTCGATGCGGTCGAACTTCTCCGTCGAGGCGCGTCGCACCATGCCGTGGACCTCGTAGCCGCGCTCGAGCAGCAGCTCGGCGAGATACGAGCCGTCCTGGCCGGTGATCCCCGTGATGAGCGCGCTCTTGGCCACTGGGCGCGGCACGATAGCGAGCGGCTGTGTTCGCGGCGGTGCTACTTTGGCGCCCCATGTCCGATCTCACTGACACACGCGTCCTCGTCATCGGCG
>CAVUND010000025.1:0-17461 GCA_963742745.1 uncultured Actinomycetes bacterium | reverse complement strand
TCGCCGTCGCCCTCGTGGCGGCCGGACTCATCACAGCGCCGGCGGCCGGCGCGCAGGCCCCGGCGCCGACATGCCTGAACCTCGCGACCTTCGAGCCCGGGACCTCGGGCGCCCCGATCGCCGCGACGATCGTCGGCACGTCCGGCCGCGACGTCCTGCGCGGCACCGCGGGCACCGACGTGATCGTCGGCCTCGGTGGCAACGACCGCATCTACGGTCTCGGCGGCGACGACGTGATCTGCGGCGGTGAGGGCAGCGACCGCGTCAACGGCGGCGACGGCGCTGACTCGATCCTCGGCGACACCGGCGAGTCCTTCCTGCTGGGCAACCCCGCCGGGATGGACGTCCCCGGTGGCGCCGACCGGCTGGACGGCGGCGACGGCGATGACTTGATCGGTGGCGAGGGCGGCAGCGACAACATCCGCGGCGAGGACGGCAACGACTTCGCGACCGGTCAGATGGGCGATGACCTGGTCCGCGGCGACGACGGCGACGACGAGCTGTTCGGCGGCCCCGGCCGCGACCTCGTGCTCGGCGGCGACGGCAACGACTTCCTCGTCGGCAACTTCGGCAATGACCTCCTGCTCGGGGGCGACGGCGACGACGTGCTCAACGGCGACGCATTCGGCCCGCCGGATGCCGGCTCACACGATCTCTGCATCGGGCAGCGCGGACAGGATGCGGCGTTCCCCGGCACGTGCGAGAACGAGATCCAGGTCGAGGGCGAGTTCACCGGCGGCCCGTAGGGGCACGACGGCTCGAGCGCCGAAACGACGGACCTCGCGGCGCCCCTACGGCGTCCGCGAGGTCCGTAGCGCGGCCCGTGCCGTGCGCGACACCGGCTGATCAGGCAGCAACCGGCGCCGGGTCCGGACGCACGACGACGGTGTCGGCGATCGGGACGATCTCGTCGACCGGCAGGTCGGCGGCGTCGGCGTGCGCGCGGATCGCCTCGGGGCTGTCGGCCTCGTAGATGCAGAAGGTGCCCAGCTCGCCGCTGTCCTCGGCCGTGACGTAGCTGCGGATCCAGCGGACGCCCGAGTCGGGCTGGTCGCCCACGGTCGTCGAGCGGGCGGCCGCGGCCTCGAGGTCCTGTGCCGAGGCGAAGCCGTTGCGGCGGACGATCACGTAGAGGTTCATCGCGGTCTCCCTTCGGGGCCCTTGGCCCCGGTTGATTGATGGGAAGACCGTAAGTGCGCCGCGCCCCTTCGCCAACGTCAGATGGCCGTACTTTCGCTTGCCGTATGCCGTACTTAGGATCAACGGCATGACGGCGTTGATCGGGCGCGGTACGGAGCTGGAGCGGCTCGTGGAGGCGGTCGACCGGGCCCGGGCCGGCAGCGGCGGGGTCGTGCTGCTCACGGGCGAGGCGGGCATGGGCAAGACGCGGCTGGCCGGCGAGCTCGCCCGGTCCTGCCACGACGCGCTCGTGCTGAGCGGCTCGGCGAGCCACAGCGGCGCCGTCGCCTACGGCCCGGTCGTCGCCGCGCTGCGCGGCCTTCTGCGCAGCCGGCCGGGCGCGCTCGCCGGCTGCGGACCGCTGGGCGCGCACCTGGCGTTGATCCTGCCCGAGCTCGGCGAGGCCGCGCCGGCGACCGACCGGCTGACGTTGTTCGAGGCGATCTGCTGCGCGCTGGCCCGCCTCGCCGAGGACCAACCCGTGCTCGTGATTCTCGACGACCTGCACTGGTCAGACGAAGCGACGCTCGAGCTGCTGTCCGCCCTCGCCGCCCCGCTCGCCGGCCTCTCGGTCCTCGTCCTCGCCGCCTATCGCTCCGACGGGCTCGCGCGTGACAACGGGATGCGGCGCCTGCGCCACGAGCTGCGCCGCGCGCGCCGGTTCGACGAGCTCGTCCTGGGGCCGCTCGCGCCCGACGAGGTGGCGCAGCTGCTCGCCGCGACGTTCGGCGGCGCGCCATCGCCGTCGCTGGTGCGCGCCGTGTACGACCTGACGCAGGGGACGCCGTTCTTCGTGGAGGAGCTCGCCGGGGCGCTGCGGCTGAGCGGGGCCCTGCAGGCCGGGCGCCACGGGCTCGAGCTCGCCCACCACGGCGAGATCCCGCTGCCCGACACGGTCCGCGACGCGGTGCTGATCCGCGCGTCGGAGCTGTCCGACGAGGGACGGGCGGCGGCCGAGGCCGCCGCCGTCGCGGGCGAGGCCTTCGATCTGGACCTCGTCGCGTCGCTGTCGAGCTTGCACGGCGTGGCCGAGCTGATCGAGCGGGGGCTGGCGCGCGAGCAGGATCCGGGCAGCGCGGTGTTCCGGCACGGGCTGACCCGCGACGCGCTGTACGCCGACGTCCCGTGGATGCGGCGGCGCACGCTGCACCGCGCGCTGGCGGAGGCGCTGGAGACCGCCGGCGCGCCCAGCCGGGTCACCGCCGCGCACTGGCTCGGTGCCCGCGACGGCGTGCGGGCGCGCGCTGCGCTACTGCGCGCCGCCGCCGAGTCCGAGACCGTCCACGCGTTTCGCGACGCGGCCGAGGCCGGGCGTCAGGCGCTCGATCTGTGGCCCGAGGACGTGGACGACGCGCTGCGCCTGCAGTCGCTCGAGCGCTACGCGCGCTGCGCGGAGCTGTCGGGCCAGCTCGCCGAGGCGACGCGGGCGTGGCGGGAGCTCGCGTCCGTGCTCGTGGGGATCGACCAGGCGCTGTCCCAGCGCCGGCTCGCCGCCGTGCTCGAGCTGCGCGGCGACCGCGAGGCGGCGTTCGCGGCGCGCCGCCGTGCGGCCGAGACGCTCGCCCTGCACGGTGCGCCCGCCGAGGCGTCGATCGAGCACCTCGCCATGGCCAACCAGCGCCGCATCGCGGCGCAACACACGGAGGCGATCGCGCTCGCCCGCTGCTCGCGCGAGGAGGCCGACCGCGCCGGTCGCCTCGATCTGCGCCTGCGCGCGCTGGGCCTGGAGGGCATGGCGCGGGCCAAGCATGGCGAGTATGACGCGGGCCTGGAGACGGTCCGCGGCGCGCTGGCGGTCGCGCTCGAGCACGACCTGACCGCCGTCGCGGCCGACCTCTACCAGCGGCTGAGCGTCACGCTGTACGACTCGGCCGACCTCCCGCGCGCCGAGCAGGCGCTCGACACGGCGCTCGACCTCTGCCAGACGAGCGGTGACAGCGGCGTCGAGGTGGCGTGCGTGACGTGCATGGCCTACGTCCTGCGCGAGCGCGGCGACTGGCCGCGCGCCGCGCAGATGAGCCGCGAGCTGATCGCGTCCGACACCGCCGCCTGGGTGGCGGAGGGGCTGCTCGGAGCCATCCACTGTTGGGAGGGACGCATCAGCTCAGCGCGGCGGCTGCTTACCGCGTCGCTCGCCGTATCCGCCCGGGTGGGGCACTACAACATGGCCGTTGACTCGACGGCGGCGCTGGCGCGGATCGCTGATGCCGAGGGCGCCCACGACGAGGCGGCCGAGCACTGCCGGGCGATCCTCGCGCGCTGGGCCGACAGCGACGACCACCATTACGCCGTGGTCCCATTGCGCTGGGGCGCGAGCTACTTTGCGCGCCGCGGCGACGCGGCGGGCGCGCACGCCTGCGCGGAGGCGCTCAGCCGCATCGCTTCGCAGACCGGGCACGCGGACGCGCTGGCGGCGCTCGGGTGCGCCATCGCCGAGACGGCGCTGCTCGACGGCGACGCCGAGACCGCGGCCGAGCAGACGGCCCGGGCCGTGGAGCTGCACCGTGGTCTGGACATGCCCTTCGAGCGCGCGCAGATCGAGGCCCGCGCCGGTGTCGCGCTCGCCGCGACCGGCGAGCGGGAGGCGGCGCTCGAGCGGCTGTCCGGCGCCTACCGCACGGCGCGCAAGCTCGGCGCGCGCCCGCTGGCGACCGGCGCGAGTCGCGCGCTGGGCGAGTCGATCGCGCGCGGCTCGGCGCGCGCGCCGCCGCCGACGCCGACGGAGCGGGGCTCTCACGCCGCGAGCTGGAGGTGATGCGCCTCGTCGGCGTCGGGCGCACCAACGCCGAGATCGCGCAGGAGCTGTTTCTCAGCCGCCGCACGGTCGACATGCACGTGCGCAACATCCTGCGCAAGCTCGGCTGCCGGTCACGCGTCGAGGCGACCCACCGCGCCGGCGAGCTGGGATTGCTCGCCGCGGGGTGAGAGCCGGCGGCCGTGCTCATCCGGGAGATCGGCGAGGACGACTGGCCCGCAGAGTCCGCCCCCCGACCGTGCCGGCCCGTCTGCGACCATCCGCGACGATGAGCACCGAGGCGAGCACCGGCCGGGGGCGCCGCCTGACGCCGAGCATGCGCGCGGGGGACAGGGTCTCGCCGCTGGAGCTGTTCTTCGACCTCGTCTTCGTGCTCGCGCTGACGCAGTGCACCGCGCTCATGGCCGACGATCCCAGCTGGGAGGGGCTGGCGAAGGGGCTGCTCGTGCTCGGCGTGCTGTGGTGGTCGTGGGTCGGCTACGCCTGGCTGACGAGCGTCGTCGACCCCGAGGACGACGCCGTGCGGATCGTCATCTTCGCCGCGATGGCGGCGCTGCTCGTCGCCGGGCTCTGCGTGCCGGAGGCGTTCGGCGAGGCGGGGCTCATCTTCGCGCTCGCCTACGCGGTCGTGCGGATCGCGCACATCGCGCTGTTCATGCTCGCCAGCCGCGACGAGCCCAACCTGCGCCAGTCGGTCATCGGCCTCGGGATCTCCACCGCGATCGCCAGCGGGCTGCTGATCGGCGCGTCGTTCACCGACGGCGGCCTGCAGGGCGGGCTGTGGGCGCTCGCCCTCGCGCTCGACGTCGCCGGGCCGTACTTCTTCGGCGCCGCGGGCTGGAAGATCGCGCCGCATCACTTCAGCGAGCGTCACGGGCTGATCCTCATCATCGCGCTCGGCGAGTCGATCGTCGCGATCGGCGTGGGCGCCGAGGAGAAGGTCGACTTCGGGATCGTCGTCGCGGCCGTCGTCGGCGTCGGCATCGCGGCGGCGCTGTGGTGGCTGTACTTCGACGTCGTCGCGCTCGTGGCGGCGCGCCGGCTGGCCGACGCGGAGGTCGGGCGCGAGCAGAACGAGATGGCGCGCGACTCCTACTCGATCCTGCACTTCCCGATGGTCGCGGGGATCGTGCTCGTCGCGCTCGGGATGAAGAAGACGCTCGGCCACGTCGAGGACCCGCTTGAAGCTCGTGCCGGCGGCCGCGCTGCTCGGCGGATCGGCCATGTACCTGCTCGCCCACGTCGCCTTCCGCTATCGCCACATCCACACGTTCAACACCCGCCGGCTGGCGCTCTCGGTCCTGCTGGTCGCGTTCATCCCGGTGGCCGTCGAGATCCCGGCACTCGTCTCGGTCAGCGTGCTCGCGCTGGCCCTGGCACTGCTGATCGTGATCGAGACGCACGCCTACGGCGAGTCGCGCCACCGCACCCGCGAGCGGCTGCGACACGAGGGATAGCGACGGCTCGGTCGCGCAATCTCCCCGTTCGCGCGGCCGGAGGCGTAGGCTCGGCTCGTCGTCACGAGCTGAAAAGGAGCCACTCATGGCCACGACCGAGTCGCGTCCGGCCGTTGGAGCGGACGCTGTCGAGACCGTCTACGTCGATCGCTTCTGCGGAGGCATCATCGGGCCGAGCGCCGAGGTGCTGGGGACCGTCCGCGACGGGGGCACGATCGTCGCGAACACGGCGCCCGGGTGCTGGGGGCCGATGATCACCCCGGCCATCCAGGGCGGCCACGAGGTGACGCTGCCGGTGAACGTCGAGGGCGCCGAGGTGGGCGACGCGATCGCCATCCGGATCCGCTCGATCGACGTGACGTCGGTGGCCACGTCGTCGGGCAACGACCGCACGATCGAAGGCCGCTTCAACGGCGATCCGTACTGCGCGAAGGTGTGCTCGCAGTGCGGCGCCGAGGACGAGGCCACGGTCGTCGAGGGGATCGGCGAGGATGCCGTGCGCTGCGCCGAATGCGGCGCTCCCGCGGCGCCGTTTGCGTTCACCAACGGCTACACGATGGCCTTCGACGACGTCCGCCGGCTCGGCGTGACGGTCACCCCCGAGCAGGCCGAGGCCTTCGCGCGCGACGCCGCGCACGCGGCCGCGCTGCCCGCGCACTCCATCCAGAACCCGATCCTGCTGTTCGCGCCCGCGGATCTCGTCGGCGTCGTCGCGCGGATGCGCCCGTTCATGGGCCAGCTCGGAACGATGCCGGCGATCGACCTGCCCGACTCCCACAACGCGGGCGACTTCGGCGCGTTCCTCGTCGGCGCGCCGCATCGCCACGCGGTGACCGCCGAGCAGCTCGCCGCGCGCACCGACGGCCACCTCGACATCGACGCCGTCCGCGCGGGGGCGATCCTCGTCTGCCCGGTGAAGGTGCCCGGCGGCGGGGTCTACCTCGGCGACATGCACGCGATGCAGGGCGACGGCGAGATCGCCGGCCACACGGCCGACGTCGCCGGGACCGTCACGCTGCAGGTGTCGGTCGTCAAGGGGCTGGACATCGACGGGCCGGTGCTGTTCCCCGTCGAGGAGGATCTGCCGTTCCTCGCCCGGCCGCTGACGGCCGCCGAGCGCGCCGGCGCCGAGACGCTCGCCCAGCGCTACGGCGGCACGATCGAGGAGAGCCTGCCGGTCTCGTTCGTCGGCACCGGGCCGGACCTCAACAGCGCGGTCGACAACGGCCTGCGGCGCGCCGCGGCCGTGCTCGCGATGGAGGTCCCCGAGGTGATGAACCGCGCGACGATCAGCGGCGCGATCGAGATCGGCCGCGCGCCCGGCGTCGTGCAGGTCACGCTGCGGGCGCCGCTGCGGGCGCTGGCCGAGCGCGGTCTGGACGGGCTCGCGCGCGAGCAGTACGGCGCCGCCGCCTCGTGACGGAGCACTTGGGCACCTAACCGCCGGCGACGGGGAGGATCAGCGCCAGCGTCTCCCCGTCGCGCAGGGCGCGCTCGCGACCCACGATCTCTCCGTCGACGGCGACGGCGACGCCGGCCAGCGCGCCCGGTGCGCGCCCGAGGTCGGGCGCCAGCGCCGCGAGCAGGTCGGCGACCGTCGCGCCGGCGGGCAGCCCGATGCTGCGCCGGCCCGGGCCGAGCCGGCCTGCGAGGCGCACCTCGACGGTCACGTCCGCTGCGGGCACGTGCTCAATCGTCGCACGGCGCGGGGCCGGTCAACGGCCCCGCCGCTACTTGGCGACGGCCTCGCGCTTGGACGCCCGCATCGCCTTCACGCGGCTCGTCTGGTCCAGCGCGACCTTGCGCAGGCGCACGACGTTCGGCGTGACCTCGATGCACTCGTCCTCGCGCAGGAACTCGAGCGCCTGGTCGAGCGACAGCCTGCGCGGCGGGACGAGCCGGACGAGCTCGTCGGCGGTCGACGAGCGGTGGTTGGTCAGGTGCTTCTCCTTGACGGCGTTGACGTCGAGATCGTCCGAGCGGGCATTCTCGCCGACGATCATGCCCTCGTAGACCTCTTCGCCGGGCGCGACGAACATCGTTCCGCGCTCCTGCAGGTTGAAGAGGGCGAACGACGCGACCTTGCCGCGGCGGTCGGCGACGAGCGCGCCTGTCGGGCGGGTGCGCAGCTCGCCGAACCACGGCTCCCAGCCCTCGAAGACGTGGTGCAGCAGGCCCGTGCCGCGGGTCTCGGTGAGAAACTCCGTGCGAAAGCCGATCAGCCCGCGGGCGGGCACGATCTGCTCCATCCGCACCCAGCCGGTGCCGTGGTTGACGAGCGACTCCATGCGGCCCTTGCGCAGGGCCAGCAGCTGGGTGACGACGCCGACGTACTCCTCGGGCACGTCGATCGCGACGCGCTCGACGGGCTCGTGCAGCTTGCCGTCGATCTCCTGCGTGAGCACCTGCGGCTTGCCGACCGTCAGCTCGTAGCCCTCGCGGCGCATGATCTCGACCAGGACGGCCAGCTGCAGCTCGCCGCGGCCCTGCACCTCCCACGTGTCCGGCCGCTCGGTCTCGAGCACGCGCAGGGCGACGTTGCCGATCAGCTCGGCGGCGAGGCGGTTCTGCAGCTGGCGCGCGGTGACCTTCGAGCCGTCGTGGCCCGCCAGCGGCGAGGTGTTGATGCCGATCGTGACCGACAGCGACGGCTCGTCGACGGAGATGACCGGCAGCGGGCGCGGGTCGTCGGGATCGGCCAGCGTCTCGCCGATCGTGATCTCCGGGATGCCGGCGATGGCGATGATCTCGCCCGGGCCGGCCTCGTCGGTGTCGACGCGGTCGAGGTTGTCGGTGACGTAGAGCTCGGAGATCTTCGCGTTCTCGATCGTGCCGTCGCGACGACACCAGGCGACCGTCTGGCCGCGCTTGATCGTGCCCTGGCGCACGCGGCACAGGGCGAGGCGCCCGACGTACGGCGACGCGTCGAGGTTCGTGACCTGCGCCTGAAGCGGATGGCCCGGCTCGTGCGCGGGCGCGGGGATCCGCTCGACGAGCAGGTCCATGAGCGGGCGCAGGCTGTCGGTGAGGTCGTCGGGATCCTCGAGCGAGGCGTGGCCGGCCCGCGCGTTGCAGTAGACGATCGGAAACTCGATCTGCTCCTCGTCGGCGTCGAGGTCGAGGAACAGCTCGTAGACCTCGTCGACGACCTCGGCGATGCGCGCGTCCGGGCGATCGACCTTGTTGACGACGAGGATGACCGGCAGCCGCGCCTCGAGCGCCTTGCGCAGGACGAAGCGCGTCTGCGGCAGCGGGCCCTCGCTGGCGTCGACGAGCAGCAGGATGCCGTCGACCATGAACAGCCCGCGCTCGACCTCGCCGCCGAAGTCCGCGTGGCCGGGCGTGTCGATGATGTTCAGCTTGACGTCGGTCTCGGAACCGGTCGGCTTGTGGCGCACCGACGTGTTCTTCGCGAGGATCGTGATGCCCTTCTCGCGCTCGAGATCCATCGAATCCATGACGCGATCGTTGACGTCCTGGCCGACCCGAAACGCTCCGGATTGCCACAGCATCGCGTCGACGAGGGTCGTCTTGCCATGGTCGACATGGGCGACGATCGCGACGTTGCGCAGGTCTTCTCTGAGCACGGGCATGGCGCACCAGGGTAGTGACCCGCTACATTCCCGATTTGAAAGGCCGGAACCAGAAGGATCCGGCGCAAGAAGTGCCAGCGCCCAGTGTCGTTGCCTGAACAGCATCCTCGGGGTATGCAGCACAACATCTCGAGGAGAATCGGTATGCCTACCGGCACCGTGAAGTGGTTCAGCGACGACAAGGGGTTTGGCTTCATCAGCCCCGACGACGGTCAGAAGGATCTGTTCGTCCATCACACCGGCATCGTTGGCGAGGGCTATCGCTCCCTCGCCGAGGGCTCGAAGGTGAGCTACGACGCCGAGGCAGGCGACAAGGGTCCCAAGGCGGTCAACGTTCAGCCGATCTAGGCGAACGCGCCTTCTGAACCATCGGGGCGGTCGCGCAAGCGGCCGCCCTTTTGTTGCGCCTCGAGGGCCGCGCTACCTGGCGAAGTAGATCGTGCGGCGCGTCTTGGCGCGCAGGCGGATGGTCTTCTTCAGGCGAACGTCGCGGACGTCGACGCGGCCGACCTTCACCCGCGTGATCGTCGCATCGCAGCGGTCCTGCACGAGCCACGTCGTCCCGCGCACGGTGGCGGCCGAGCGCTTGGCGCCCGTGCGGAAGCTGCCGGTGCCGCGGCCCCAGAGCTGGCGCACCTTGCGCTTGCTCTTCTTGCGCGTGGCCGCCGACTGTGCCCGCAGTTGCCCGGCAGCGGCGGCGACCGCCGCGATCGAGGCGGGCGCGGCGCTCGACGCGGCGCGCGTGCGCGCGCGGGGCGCCAAGCAGTTGCGGAACGAGCCCTTCACGAGGCGCGCCTCGGTGATCGGCTTGGCGCCCTTGGTCTGCAGGACCCGGAAGAACCAGTCGTAGAAGACCGCGGACTGCGTCTTGCCGGTCTTCGCATCGACCTCGGCGGTGATCCGCGCGCGGCCCTTGCGCGCGTCGATGATCGAGCCCAGCGGGATCTCGGTGAGGCTGCCGATCGGCACGTAGCGGCGGCTGCCGGGCACCCGGACGAGGAGCTTCCCGCGCTCGGCGACGACGGTCACCGAGCGGCCCTTGTGCGGACGCGCCGACACCGCCGCGCCCGGCGGGGCCGCCGCCGGGGCGGCGACGGTGAAGCTGCGCGCGGCCAGCGCCCCGAGGCCGCCGTTGCGCAGCATCTGCGTGCCGGTCCAGAGGCGCGTCGTCGACGTCCCGTCAGCGTCGGTCACCGCGAGCGTCGCGGTGCGGGCGCCGGGCGTCGCGTAGACGTGAGTGGGTGTCGGGCCGCCGTTCGGCGCGGTCGTGCCGTCGCCGAAGTCCCAGTCGTAGCGCACGATCGTGCCGTCGGGATCGCCGGAGGCCGTCGCGTCGAAGGCGGTCGCCTGGCCGGCCGGCGCGGGGGTCACCGCGAATCCGGCGACCGGCGCCTGCGACGGCGACAGCGCGATGCCGGCATTCGCCACGCCGCCGTTCGCCGAGCCCGGCACGTTGGCGCGGTGGCTCAGCGTGCCGCCCGGCGCGACGAGCCACTCGCCGACGGTGCCGGGCTGGCCGAGGTAGAGCGTCTGGCCGTCGGGGCCGGGCACGAGGTCGCGCGCCGGCCCCGCCACGACGTAGCTGACCGTGGCCGGCGCGAGCGGCGTGAGCGCGCCGGCCGCGCCGATCGCGAGCTGGCGGACGCGCTCGGGCGAGCCGGACGTGCCGCCTCCGCTCGGCGCCCACAGCGCGTCGCCGGCCACCGAGGTGGCGACGGCGGCCTCGGTGTAGGTGTCCGGCGGCGGCGCTTGGACGCTGCCATCGATCAGCGCGCCGGAGGCCGGGTCGATCGCCCAGCTGCCGATCCCGGTCACCGCCGTGTCGGTCGCGAGGTAGAGCCGGCCGCCCGACGGCGTGATCGCCATGCGGCCCGCGCCGACCGTCGGCCCGCCGGCCGGACCGGGCCACGGCACGACCGGCGGGCTCTTGGACCCCATCGCGCCCGAGGCAGGATCGACGTCGAACTGCCAGATCCGCACGCTGCCCACGCTCGTGTCGGTCGCGTACAGGTTGCGCCCGTCGGCGGTCATCGCGAGCGAGCGGACGTCGGCCGGCGGCGTCCCCGTCGGGATCGTGGTCGGCGCCGGCGCGCCGAGCGTCCCGTCGGCGTTGATCGGGCGCGTGACGATGTTGCCGTTCTGCCCGTAGAGGACGCGCGTGCCCTGCGGGTCGACGATGATCGCGTCCGCGGGCCCGGGGCTCGACACGGTGGCCGGCGCGTTGGGCTCGAGGCGGCCATTGGCGGCCACGCGGGCGAACTGGGCGATCACCGCCGAACCGGCCGAGTCGACCGCCAGGACGTAGGCGAAGCGCCCGTCGGGCGTGATCGCGATGTCACGCGGCGTGGCGGCGAGCGGGCTGTCCGGGGTGAGCGCCGTGAGCGTCCCGCCGGGCCCCGCCGTGTACTGCATGAGCGAGCCGCCGGGCGGGGCGAGGTTCGCCTGCGGGGCGTAGACGCCGGTGATCGCCATGGCGGGCGCAGCGGCGAGCGCGGCGGCGAGCGCCACGCACACCGAGATCCATGCGCGTCGCCCACGTCGCATGACCGCATGCTAGTGGGCCCCCACTATCCTCGTGCGGTACGGCCGCGCCCGTCAGCCGCCAGACTTCGCGGCGTGCGCAGACGCCGCAGGAGGCTCGCCGTCACGCTCTACGCGTCGGTCGCGCTCGCGACCACCGGCGCGGTGCTCGCGCTGTGGTCGGGCGACGTGCTGCGCTCGAGCGATCTGCGCACCGTCGATGCGCGCTTCGCGATCCGCGGTCCAGACGAGCACCCGGCGCCGGACGTCGTCGTCGTGGGGATCGACGCGCGGACGAACTCGGTCGTCGCGCAGTTCCCCTTCCCGCGGACCTTCCACGCGCGGGTGATCGACCGCCTGCGCCGCGCCGGCGCCAAGGTGATCGTCTACGACGTCGAGTTCACCGCGCCCAGCGGCGACGACGCCGCCGACAACGCGCTCATCCGCGCCGTCGACCGCGCGCCCCGGATCGCGCTGAGCACGACCGAGATCGGCGACGGCGGCGCGACGAACATCTTCGGCGGCGACGAGGTCCTGCGCGAGATCGGCGCGCGCGCGGGCAGCGGCAACGTGCCCAACGACCCGGGCGGCGTGCTGCGGCGGTTCGCCTACGACGACCTCGGGCTGCTCGGGCTGCCCGTCGTCGCGGCCGAGCTCGCGCAGGGGCGGCCGGTGGCGCGCGATCGCTTCGCCGACGACGGCACCGCCTGGATCGACTTCCCGGGGCCGCCGCGCACCGTCCGCACGGTGTCGTTCGGCGACGTCCTCGAAGGCCGCGTGCCGGCCGCGACGCTGCGCGACAAGGTCGTCGTCGTCGGCGCGACGGCGCCGGTCCTCAAGGACGTCTTCCCGACCTCGACGGCGAGCGAGGACCTCATGGCCGGACCCGAGGTGCAGGCCGCGGCGATCCAGACGGTGCTCGACGACTTCCCCCTGCGCGGAGCGCCCGGCTGGATCGACGGACTGCTGATCGTCGCCCTGGGCCTCGCGGGCGCGCTGGCGACCGCGCGGCTGAGCCCGCTGCGCGGCGCGATCTCCGGGCTCGTCGCCACCGGGCTGTTCCTCGTCGCCGCGCAGCTGCTGTTCGAGGCCGGGCTGATCGTCTCCGTGCTCTATCCGCTCGCGGCGCTCGTGCTGGGCGTCGTCGGCGCGCTCGGCGTCTCGGTCGCCGTCGGCGCGTTCGAGCGCGAGCGGGTGCGCGAGATGTTCGCCCGCTTCGTGCCCGAGGCGGTCGTCGACGACGTCCTGGCGGGCGCCGACGACGATCTGCGCCTCGGCGGACAGCGGCGCGTCGTGACCGTTCTCTTCAGCGACATCCGCGGCTTCACGAGCTACGCCGAGGAACGCACGCCCGAGGAGGTCATCGAGTTCCTCAACCGCTACCTCACGATCATGAGCGACGTCATCCTCGACCACGGCGGGACGCTGATCGCCTACATGGGCGACGGGATCATGGCGACGTTCGGCGCGCCGACCGAGCAGGCCGACCACGCCGACCGTGCGCTGGCGGCGGCGCAGGTGATGGCCGGCCCCGCGCTGGAGGAGGTCAACGCCTGGCTGCGCGAGCGCGGCGGCGCGGACTTCAAGATCGGCGTCGGGCTGAACTCGGGGCCGGTGATGGCCGGCAACGTCGGCAGCGAGCGGCGCATGGAGTACGCGACGGTCGGCGACACGACGAACACCGCGTCGCGCCTGGAGTCGATGACGAAGGGCAGCGAGCACACGATCTTCCTCGCCGACTCCGTCCGCCAGATGCTCACCCGCTCCCGCGACGACCTCGTGCGCGTCGATGCGATGCGGGTGCGCGGCAAGGACGAGCCGGTCGTCGTGTGGTCGGTGGCGTGAGGCTCAGCCGGGGGCCGCGGCGGCGGCCGCCTTCGCGGCCTGGCGCTCCGGGCTGATCTTCACGACGTCCCACACCAGGCCGAGGCGCTCCATCGTGCCGATCACGATCGCGCTGGGGTCGAGCATCCGCTCATACCAGCGCAGCCCGTGCGCGGCCGAGGTCGGGAAGGCGTGGTGGTTGTTGTGCCACGCCTCGCCGAAGGACAGCGGCGCCAGCCAGGCGAGGTTGCGCGACTCGTCGCCGCTGTCGAAGCGCTTGCGCCCGAAGAAGTGACACAGCGAGTTGATCGAGTACGTCACGTGGTGCAGCAGCAGGATGCGCACCGCGCCGCCCCACAGCAGGCCGGTCAGCGCGGCGGTCAGCGTGCCGCCGAGCGCGTAGCCGAGGCCGAACGGCGCCGCCAGCCCGAGCGCGATCCACCAGAGGGTCGTGCGGTCGATGAAGCTGATCAGCGGGTCGGCGACGAGGTCGGGCGCGTAACGCTTCTTGTTGCCGCGCTGCGTGTGCAGAAACAGCCAGCCGACATGCGCGTGGGCGAGGCCGCGCAGCGCGCCGCGCACGCCCTTGCCGTGGTCGACGTGCGGGCTGTGCGGATCGCCGAACTGATCGGAGAACGCGTGGTGCTTGCGGTGATCGGCGACCCAGGCCGTGATCGGCCCCTCGATCGCCGCGGTGCCGAGCACGGCGAGCGTCGCCCGCACGGGCTTGCTCGTCGCGAAGGCGCGGTGCGTGAAGTGGCGGTGAAAGCCGACCGTGATGCCCAGCCCGGTCAGCACGTAGAGGACGGCGAAGACGACGAGGTCGTGCCAGTGCAACAGGCTCTGCCACGCCTGCCAGGCCACGACACCGAGCAGGAGGAAGGGGACCACCGTGACGAACCCGGTGATGATGCGATCGAGGCGCTCGTTCGCGCACGGCTCGATGTCCTGTGCGCACACGGCGCTCTCCATCAGGTTCCTTTCGTGTCGTGCGGCAACCCGACCCTTGGCTTCCGCAGTTCTCCGAGACGACCCAGCCTAGCCGCCGCATGTCGCTACTCGCCAAAGACCGGGCTTACCCGATTCCGCCGCTCGTGCGCCCCTTCAGCTCGGCGATCTCCAGCGCCATGGCGTCGATCACCGCGTTGAGGTCGCCGACGGCGCTGATGTCGCCCTCGCGCATCACGTCGGTGGCCATGCGGGCCTCCGAGATGCCCTCCTCCAGCCGCGCGAGCGCTTCCTCGATCTGCGTGACGTCCATCGTGCGGCGAGCCTACCCTCTACGGCGTCAGGCGGCATCGACCGCGGCATGCAGGTTCGAGCGCGCGCGGATGATCAGCGACTTCGTCGCCGGGACCGTCGTCTGCAGGCGCGCGGCGGTCTCGACGTGCGAGCAGCCGTCGAACTCGCGCAGCACGAGCGCCAGCCGCTGGCGCTCGGGCAGGCGCGCGATCTCGGCGACGAGCCGGCGCATCTCGTCGCGCTGCTGCACGCACTGCGCGGCGTCGGCGGCGGGCACGGCGTTGAGCGCGAAGTCGTCGTCGTAGGCGGAGCGCTGCGGGCCGCGCAGCTCGTCGAGCGCGCGGTTGCGGACGATCATGTACAGCCACGGCCGCAGGGCCATCGGGCGGTCGGTGACGCGCAGGCCGCGGTAGGCGCGGATGAACGCGTCCTGCACGACGTCCTCGGCGTCGTGGCCGCTGGCGTTGAGCATGCGCCGCGCGAAGGCGATCAGCGCGCCGGCGTAGCGGCGGTGGATCTCGGCGAACGGCGCGTCGTCGCCGGAGCGAAAACGCGCGACGAGCTCGTCGTCGGCGAGGGTGCAGAGGGGGGAGGCGGTCATCGGGGGCTCCTTGCCAGATGGGCGTTGTGAGCAAGATCACGCAGCTCCCCGTTGCCGCGGGCACCCCCGGGGTCACACCTGACACCCTCAGGTGTGACGTTGCGCCACCCAGGGTGCCGCGACCCTGCGCCGCGGGGTGTGGCGTCGCTCCGCGTCGCGTGAGGCGACCTGCGGATATGCCAAGCTCAGGTCGTGCCCAGGCATGTCGATCAGTCCCCCCTCGCGGCCCACGCCGCCACCCCCGCCGAGCTGCGCGAGCGCATCGAGGCCGAGCGCGCGGGGACCCCGTTCCTCGTCCTGCGCGACGGCGCCGGCGACCAGCGCCTGCTCGTGCTCGACAACGACGCCCAGCGGGTCACGATCGGGCGCGGCACGGCCAACGACGTCGCGCTGGAGTGGGACACCGAGGTCTCGCGGTTGCACGCCGAGCTGGAATGCCTCGGCGGCGAGTGGACGGTCGCCGACGACGGCCTGTCGCGCAACGGCTCGTTTCTCAACGGGCAGCGGATCTCCGGGCGCCACCGGCTGCGCGACGGCGACGTGCTGCGCGTCGGCCGCACGAGCATCGCCTACCGCGTGCCCGAGACGGCCGAGGACAGCCCGACCGTCGCGGCCGGCAGCCGTCCCGAGCTGCCCGAGCTGAGCGCCACCCAGCGGTCGGTGCTCGCCGCGTTGTGCCGCCCCTACAAGGACACCGAGCTGGCGACGCCCGCGACCAACCAGCAGATCGCCGAGGAGCTCTTCCTCTCCGTCGACGCGGTCAAGGCGCACCTGCGCACGCTGTTTGGCTACTTCGGCGTCCAGCACCTGCCGCAGAACCAGAAGCGCTCCTACCTCGCGATGCGCGCGCTGCAGGACGGCGTCGTGTCGCGGCGCGACCTGTAGGACCGCGCCTGGCACCACCGGCCCCGGGTCAGCGGTAGAACCGCACCCGCTGCAGGCCGCCGTCGTCGATCAGCGTCAGCCAGACCGCACGCCCGCGCGTGACGTCCAGCGCGAACGGCCGCGGGCCGGTGTCGATGCGCTCGAGCACCTTGCGCGTCTTGGCGTCGATGCGGATCAGGCGCCCGGCCTCCTTCGCCGTCGCCCACACCGAGCCGCCGCCGACCGTCACCCGCTCGGGAATCGCCTGCAGCGGGATGTGGCGAGTCTGCAGGCTACGTGGGTTGATCCGCGTGATCTCGTCGTCGGCCGACGAGGCGACCCACACCGCGTTCTCGCCGACCGCGATGCCCTTGGGCTTCTCGCCGACGCGGACGCGCCGCTGCTGGCTGTCGCTGACGCGGATGCGCGTCACCGTCGCCGCGAAGCGGTTGGTCACCCAGACGGCGCCCTCGCCCACCGCGAGGTCCTGCACGCCGGCGTCCACCTGGATCGTCTGCTGCGAGCCCGTGCTCGGGTCGATCCGCACGATCGATTCCGGGCTGTGGTCCTCGTCGGACGCGTTGCGCACCGCGACCCAGACCGCGCCCGCGCCCGGTGGCGATCGCCATGTTGCGCCCGGGGCGGGCGATCTCGACGGCCCCGCCCGCCACGCGGCGGCGCGTCCTGGCGTTGATCCGCAGCACGGTCGGCGTCGACTGCTTGGCCACCCAGACCGAGTTGAAGCCCGCCGCGAGCGAGCTGCCGCCGGGCCCGACGTTGATGCGCGAGCGCGGGCCGCCGGCCTCGCCCGTCTCGGCGTTGCGCAGGGCGATCGCGCCGTCCTGGAAGCTCATCGCCCAGACGTGGCCGTCGGCGATCGTGAGCGCGTTGGGGCGCGTCAGGATGCCGGTCATCGGGGGGTCGGCGACGGCGCGCCTCGCGCCGTCGGGCTCGGCGACGGTGGCTGTCTTGGCCCCTTCGTCGCCGTCGTCGCCGCCGCCGGTCAGCAGCGCCAGCGCGGCGGCGATCGCGACGAGCGCGACGACGCCGGCGATCAGCGCGGTGCGGCGTCCCCCGCCGGCCGGGGGAGTCCAGCGCGTCGCCGGGCGCCGCGCGGTCGGCGGCGCGCCGCCGCCGCCCTCGGCCGGCGACAGGCGCGTCTCGCCCTCGGGGTCGGCGGCGACGGGCGCCGCCGCGCCGCGCAGGGCGGTGGGCGCCGTGTCGTCGGTCGCCGGCGCCGCCAGGCCGCGGCCGACGTAGCGCTCCGGGACAGACGTCGCGCTGCGGCCGGCCGCGCGCAGCGCGGCGCGGCCGAGGTCGCCGGCCGAGAGGTAGCGGTCCGACGGGTCCTTGGCGAGGGCGCGGGCGATGACCCCCTCGAAGTCCGGCGGCACCGACTCGCTCGGCGGCGGCGAGTTGAGGTGCG
>CAVUND010000024.1:0-27000 GCA_963742745.1 uncultured Actinomycetes bacterium | reverse complement strand
TAGTAGCGGGGGCAGGATTCGAACCTGCGACCTTCGGGTTATGAGCCCGACGAGCTACCAGACTGCTCCACCCCGCGGCGTGGACGAGCCAGTGTAGCAACGCCAAAACGCCCCGTTCAACCCCTGCCGAGGCCGCCGCGGGCCCGATCGCGCGGTGCGCCAACCGACCATCACGGCCCACTAGCCTCGGTGCGACGTGCGCGTGGCCGTCGTCGACATCGGGACCAACTCGACGCGCCTGCTGATTGCCGACGTGGCCGCCGACGGTGCTCTGGCGGAGCTCCATCGCGAGTCGATCGTCACGCGGCTGGGCGCGCGCGTCGACGCCACCGGCCGCCTGCAGGACGACGCCATGCAGCGCGTCTTTGACACCCTCGCCGGCTACCGCAAGCTCATCGACGCCCACGAGGCCACGGCGACGACTGCGGTCCTGACCAGCGCGGTGCGCGACGCCGCCAACGGCGCGGAGTTCACGAGAGGGTGCGCGCGCACTACGGGCTCGACGCGCGCACGATCAGCGGCGACGAGGAGGCCGCGCTGACCTTCGCCGGCGCGACCAGCGAGCGCGCCGACAACGGCCGCGGCCGCTCGTCGTGGACATAGGCGGCGGCTCGACCGAGTTCGTCGTGGGCCGCGCCCGGCGACGTCGACTTCCACGTCTCAACCCAGGCCGGCGTCGTCCGCCACACCGAGCGCCACATCCGACGCGACCCGCCCACGCCGAGGAGGTGCAGCCTGCCGACGAGGTCGCGCAGGTCTCTGCGCGCCACGTTCCCCGAGGCAGCGCGGCGAGCGTGCAGCACGCCATCGCGGTCGCCGGCACCCCCACCTCGTGTGCGGCGATCGAGCTCGGCCTGGATCCCTACGACCGCGCCCTCGTGCACGGCCACGTCTTCGCCGGCCCGTCATCGCGGACATCCTCGACCGGCTCGCGCGGCTGGCCGACGACGAGCGGCGCGAGGTGACCGGCCTGCAGCCCGACCGCGCCCCGACGATCGTCGCCGGCGTCGCGATGCTGCTCGAGGTCCTCGCGGCGTTCGGCCTGGACGCGATCGAGGTCTCCGAGCACGACATCCTGCGCGGCGCGGCGCTGCGGCTGGCCGGGGCGCCCACCGGCACCGGCGTCGGCTAATACAACAAACGGCGGCAAAGACGGACGAACGTCCGAGTCAAGTCTTCGCCGCGCCCTGCCGATACCCGGTCTACCGGCAGAGGGACCCAGCCGAAGCATCGATGGGAAACCGAGCCGGACATAGGTCCGGGCGAGCCGTTCATCGGCACCTCCCACCGCCCGGACCACCTCATACGGCCCAGCACGGCACGTACCCCTGCCCGTCCTGCGGGGCCAGCATGAAGGAAGCCGCCCTTTCCCCTGGGGGCGGCTTCCTGCGTTGACCTATCCGGCTACGCCAGGCTCGAGCGCCGTGGATAGGCGACCGACGGATCGGTCAGCACGTTGACGAGCGCCGGCGCGCCGGCGGCGAACGCGCGCTCCAGCGCCGGCCGCAGCTCCGCGGGCGTGCGGACCAGCTCGCCGTGGCCGCCCAGCGCCTCGACGACCACGTCGTAGCGTGTCTCGGGGCGCAGCTCGGCCGCGACGGAGTAGCCGTAGATGAACTCCATCGGATGCTTCTCCAGACCCCAGATGCCGTTGTTGCCCATCACGCCGACGACATCGACGCCGTGGCGCGCGAGCGTGTCGAACTCCATTCCGGCAAAGCCGAAGGCGCCGTCGCCGAGCAGCAGCACGACCTGCCGGCGGGGATGGGCGAGCTTGGCCGCCAGCGCGTAGCCGGGACCGGACCCCAGGCAGCCGAACGGGCCCGGATCCACCCAGCAGCCGGGCGCGTAGGAATCGATCATGCGACCGGCGTAGGACACGAAGTCGCCGCCGTCGCCGATGACGATCGCGTCGCGATCGAGCAGCGTGCCGAGCTCGCCGTAGATGCGCATCGGATGCAGCGGCGCGCGCTCGTCGGCGAGCAGCGCGCGCTCCTCGCCGCGCAGACCGTCCTCGGCCTCGCGCAGCGACGCGATCCACGGCGCGCGCGACCGTTCGAGCGACGGCTCACCGCCGAGGGCGACACGCAGCACGTCCATCACGTCGCTCATGTCGCCGAACAGCTCCGCGGCCACCGCGCGCGGATAGGGCTGCGGCGGCGCCACGCGGTCGATCGCCACGATCGCCGTCTCGTCGCCGAACGCGCCGCCGAAGCCGAGCCGGAAGTCCATCGGCACGCCGATCAACAGCGCGACGTCGGCGCCGCGCAGTCCCGCCGAGCGCGCCCGCGAGAAGAACAGCTCATGGTCGGCCGGCACGCAGCCGCGCGCCAGGCCGTTGAGGAAGACGGGGATGCGCAGCTCGTCGACGAGCGCTCGCAGCGCCTCCTCGGCGTGGCCCCAGTACAGGTCGGTGCCCGCCATGATCACCGGCCGCTGCGCCCCGCGCAGCAGGGCCAGCGCCGCGTCCATCGCGGCGCCGTCGGGCTCGACGCCGTTCTCGAGGCCGAGCCCGGCCACGCCGCGCACGCTGGGCATCGGCACGAAGCCGCCCTCGTCCGGCGCCGTGGAGAACACGTGGTCCAGCGGGAAGTCGAGGAAGGCGGGCCCGCCGTGCGGCGTCATCGCCGCGGCCAGCGCGGCATCGACGAGGGCCGGCATGTCGGCGGTGCGGCCGGCGGTCGCCGCCAGCTTCGTCAGCGACGCGACGAGCGGGATGTGGTCGATCTCCTGCAGCGAGCCCTGGCCCCAGCGCGTCGCCGGGGCGCGGCCACCGAGCACGAGCATCGGGGAGTGGTTGGCCTGGGCGGAGGCGATCGCGCTGATCGCGTTCGTGACGCCGGGGCCCGCCGTCAGCGCGGCCGCGCCCGGCCGGCGCGTGACCTTCGCCCAGCCCTCGGCGGCGAACGCCGCCGTCTGCTCATGGCGCACGTCGACGATGTCGATGCCCTCGGCCCGGCAGCCGTCGTAGATCGAGAACAGATGCCCGCCGGAGAGCGTGAAGAGCTTCGTGATGCCGTGCGCTCGCAGCCGCCGCGCGACGAGATGGCCGCCGACGACCTGCGCCTCGTTGGAAGTCGACGGATCGGTCGCCATCGCGCGGCGACCCTAGCAACAATGAACAGCGCCGTTCAGCTGTCGGGCGCCGCGCCGGGGGCGCGCAGGCCTATACGGCGGCGCGTGCCGCCGCCGCCTCGTGCAGGCGATCCTCGCCGCTGAAGATCAGCCGGCCGACGCGCATCACCGGCAGCGCCAGCGCGCCGCCCGCCAGCAGCGACAGGCCCGCGGCCTCGATCGCGCCGTCGCGGCCGAGGTCGCCGGCCGCCGACAGCGCCGCGCCGAGCCCGATGCCCGCAGCGGCGGCGGCCTCCGCGAGGATGTCGGGCTCGTCGATGTCGAAGCCGCCGCAGAACGCCAGCCGCGAGGCCGCCAGCACGAAGGCCGCGGCGCACCCCAGCTCGTTCGCCAGCGACGCCACGCGCATCGCCCCGCGGACCGGGCGCGGGTGATCCTCGGGCCACATCAGCGGCAGACCGAGCAGCGCCGCCCGCTGACTCGCCGCGCGCATCGACTCGCCGGAGAGCTCGCTGGCGGGCAGGACGGCGGCGTACGCGGGCTGCCACTCGAGGCCGGCGAAGAGCCGCTCGGCACGCTCGACGGCGAGGTACGTGTACGGCGACGAGAGGTCGAAGAAGAGGGTGGCGCGCGGCGGCGCCTGCCGCGCCCGCCCGCGTTCGCGGCGCGCCAGGCGGTGCGCATGAAGTGACGTGACCGTGCCCACGAACGTCCATAACGCGCGGCCGGGCACAACCTTGCGGCAATACCGCGCGAGTTCGCGGCAACTTCGCACAGGTTTGGGGGTACAAAGCACACGCAACCGGAAACCACCCTTTCCGGTGTTTCGATCGGCCACTAAGGTGCAGGACAGAGACGGCATTCCCAAGGCCGCCCGCCACCCCACAGTCGTGACGCCTTCCACCCCACCCCCGAAGCGCCATCCGTACGCCCAATGGGCGCCCGACGCGCGCGCGCTGGACCTCGTCGGCGACAAGTGGACGCTGCTCATCGTGCGCGACCTCGTGGCCGGTCCGCGCCGCTTCGTCGAGCTGCAGCGGGTACTGCCGGGGATCTCGACCGAGCAGCTGCGCTCGCGCCTGAACCGCATGGTCGCCGACGGCCTGCTGACCCGCCAGCGCTACCGCGAGGTGCCGCCGCGGGTCGACTACGAGCTGACCCCGCGGTCGCGCGAGCTGCTGCCGGTGCTGGGCGCGCTGGCGCGCTGGGGCATGGAATGGGCCTGGAGCGCCCCGCGCGAGAGCGAGGCGATCGACATCGGCGCGATCCTGCGCGTCGCCCCCGCTCTCGTCGCCGCGCCGGCCGGGCTCACCGGGACGGTCCAGCTCACCGTGGCCGGCGACACCACGAGCTCTCACTACGCAATCACCGTCGCCCGCGGCGCGGTGACGCTCGCCGAGCGCCCGGCCGCCGATGCCGATGCTCGCGTGGCCGGCGCGGAGGGCGACTGGATCGAGGCGTTCGGACCACCGGCCGATCGCAGCGGCCTGGACATCAGCGGCGACGATCGGCTGGCCGCCGTCGTGCTCGACGCCATCAGCGCGGGCGCCGAGCGCGCCACCCGCGCGGCGTAGTCACACGGTTTCCTCACACGTAAGCGCGACCACCGCCCCGTAGGCGGGTTAGGCTCATGGATGCGCCCGTCCGTGCCGATGTGGTGTTTCAAGACCCTGCCGAAAGGATGCAATCCGTCGTGAATCGCCGCCTGCTGCCCTCGCTGCTCGTTGCCGGACTCCTGCTCACCGTCCCGGCCGGCGCGTCGGCGAAGACCAACGTCGCCGTCGGAATCGGCGACCAGAGTCCGAGGATGTTCGCCGACGCCAACTGGAAGGCGTTGAACCTCAAGAAGACGCGCTACTTCATCGAGTGGAACGCGATCGACCAGCCCGGTGAGATTCAGAAGGCCGACGACTTCGTCGCCGCCGCACGTTCCGCCAAGGTCTCGGTGCTGATGCACATCTCGACCGACGACATCAACTCGACGCCGCGCAGGCCCCTGCCGAGCAACTCCGCCTACAAGTCCAAGGTCGGCGCGCTCGTCGCCAAGTACCGGGCGCTGGGCGTCAAGGACTGGGGCGTCTGGAACGAGGCCAACCACAAGTCGCAGCCCACGGCGAAGAACCCCAAGCGCGCCGCGGACTTCTACAAGACCTTCCGCAAGTTCAAGTGCAAGGACTGCAAGATCGTCGCGCTCGACGTGCTCGATCAGGCCGGCGTCGAGAAGTACATCGGCAGCTGGATCAAGGCTGCCGGCTCGCTCGGCAAGAAGGCGAGGATCGTCGGGGTCCACAACTACTCCCAGGTCAACCGCCGGATCACCGAGAAGAACGCGTCCAACCGCTACCCCGGCGTCGCGCGGATCCTCAAGGCGATCCGCAAGCGCAACAAGGTGGCCAAGCTCTGGCTGACCGAGACCGGCGGGCTGGCCAGCTTCGGCAGCAACTTCAAGTGCGACACGAAGCGTCAGTCAAATCGCACGAAGTACATGTTCGACCTCATCAAGAAGTACGACCGCAACATCGAGCGCCTGTACAGCTACAACTACTTCGGCAACGGCTGCACGCCCGCGTTCGACGGTGGGATCGTGGACGAGAACGGCACGCCGCGAGCCGCCTACAAGACGTTCAAGAGCCAGCTGAAGAACACGCAGAGGTAGATCGTCGACACGGCTGGGCCGGGCGCGCGCGTAGGATCTGCGGCGCGCGCCCGGGTAGCCGAATGGCATAGGCGGGCGGTCTTAAAAACCGCTGCTCGCGAGAGCGTGCGGGTTCGAATCCCGCCCCGGGCATCTCACGGTCTCCTCACGAACCGCGGGGCCCTTCACCGCTACGCTGATGATCAACCTCGGAACTTCGCAACCGCTGCGGAGTTGTATCCGAGCAGCGGCACGAACGCCCAGCGTCACCTCCCGTGGAAGCCACAGCACTCAAGCACTCCGTCCCGGTCGGCATGCGGGGCCCCAGTCCGCTGCTGCGCCTGCAGTCGGACGAGCGACTCATCGTGCTCGTGCGCCGCGGCAACAACGCGGCGTTCGAGACCCTCGTGGCGCGCTACCAGTCGCGCCTGCTGGCCTTCTGCCGGCACATGCTGGGCTCGCGCGAGGACGCCGAGGATGTCCTGCAGGAGGTCTTCGCGGCCTCCTTCAACGCGATCGTCGCCGACGACCGGCCGATCCACGTGCGTCCCTGGCTGTACCGCATCGCGCGCAACCGTTCGCTGAACCACCTGCGCCGCGTCCAGCCGATCGGCGTGGACTCGATGGACATCCACATCTCCGACGCCGGTCAGACGACCGCCGACAAGGTGCACAAGCGCGAGGACTTCCGGCTGCTCGTCGCCGACGTCCAGGAGCTGCCCGAGACCCAGAAGACAGCCCTGCTGCTGCGCGAGATCGACGCGCTGTCCTACGAGCAGATCGCCGAGGCGATGGAGACGACGATCCCGTCGGTCAAGTCGCTGCTCGTGCGTGCCCGCGTCTCGCTCGCCGAGTGCGCCGAGGCGCGCACGCTGACCTGCGAGCAGGTTCGCGAGGAGCTCGGCGAGGTCGCCGAGGGCCTGCGCCGGTCGACCGCGCCGGTGCGCCGCCACGTGCGCGGCTGCGATCGCTGCCAGGGCTTCAAGGCGCAGCTGCGCAGCACGAACAAGGCGCTCGCCGTCGTCTTCCCGGTCGCGCCGCTGCTGCTGCTCAAGAAGGCCATGCTCACCCAGTTCGGCATGACCGCCTCGGCCGGCGCCGGCGGCGCCGCCGGCGCGGCGGCCGCCACGGTCGCGGCCACCGGCGGCACGTCGGCGATCTCGGCCGGCATCAGCACGATCGCGACGAAGACCGCCGCCACGCTGGCGGCCGCCGCGATCGTCACCGCGGGCGTTGCCGAGGTCAAGCACGTGCAGACGAAGGTGCCCGCGCCCGCCGTCGCCGCGACGCCGCAGCCGGTGCAGGCCGCGCGCGTCGCGCCCGAGGTCGTCGCGGCCGTTCAGCAGCCGACGCAGCCGGCGCGCCCGCGCACCGCGATCGCCGCAGCGGCGCGCGCCAAGCCGGCACCGAAGGCGACCGCCGCAGCCGCCACCACGGCCGCCGACCCCAAGCCGGGCGCCGATCTCGCCACGGCCTCCGGAGCTCCGGTCGCGGGCGTCGCCCCGACCACGCCGACGACGCCCACCGCCCCCGTGCAGGGCGTCACCGAGACGACGACGCTGAGCCACGCCGCCGGCCCGCCCGCCCAGACGGGCGGCGCGGCCGCGCCGTCCGAGCCGGCCGTGGCGCCGGTCGTGACGAACCCGCCGGCGCCGCCGGCCGCCCCACCGGTCTCGGCCTCGCCGCCCCCGGCGGACCTCGAGCCCAACCCGGACGCGACGCTCGCCGCGCCGGGCTCGGGCGGCATCAAGGCGCCGTAGCCGTAAGATCGCGCGGCCGGTCGTTCGCCGGCGCTCAGGCGATGCGGTCGCCCGGCTGCGAGCCCGCGTCGGGCTCGAGCAGCAGGACGGGGTGGTCGTCGGAGACCGCGCCGAGCACGAGCACCTCCGAGCGCACCGGCCCGATCTGGCGGGGCGGGAAGTTCACGACCGCGACGACGAGCCGCCCCTCGAGCTCCTCACGCGTGTAGTTCTTGATCTGCGCGGAGGAGCGCTTCTCGCCGATCTGCGCCCCGAAGTCGATGCGCAGCTTCCAGGCCGGCTTGCGCGCCTGCGGGAAGTCGTCGACCGCGACGATCCGCCCCACGCGCATGTCGACCTTCTCGAAGTCCTCCCACGCGATCACGACGTGCCGCCCTTGCGGTCCGCGCCGAAGCGAAACGAGCGCAGCGGCGTCTTCAGCGCGCCGTGGTTGCCGACCTCGTCGGCGTTCGGCGTGCCCGCCGCCGGCGTGGACTCGATCTCCAGGACGACACCGCGGCGGCGCCCGTCGGGCTCCTCCTCGACGAGCAGGTAGTGGCGGCCGTACAGGCGCCGCCCGCCGCTGCGCGCGCGGAAGGTCACCGCGTAGCCGATCGCGTTGTTGATGCGCGCTCGGCCCTCGCCGACGAGCTCATAGTCCGGGTAGCGCCCCGGCAGCGTGCGCATGTAGCGGTTGGCGTAGACCGGCAGCATGCCCGTCACCACCCCGCGGTAGGGCGGCAGCGTCAGCGACCGTACGGCGTAGGCATCGAGGAAGAGGCCGCGCGGCGACACGTGGCGCAGGGCGACGAGCGTGCCGGTCTTCTCGACGGCGCGAAACTGCGGTCCGTAGACGAAGTTGAAGGTGACCGGCTCGCGAACGAGCACCGTCGTCTCCTGCGGCCGCGACGCGATCGCGATCGCGACCGCGGCGAGCACGATCGCCAGCGCGACCCCGGCCGCTGCCAGCCGCACCACGGGCGGACGCGGGGCGAGCAGCTGCAGCAGCGTTGGGCCGTACTCGGCCTTCATCACGGGCACCGGGCCATTCTGACGCGGTGGACGCCTGATCGAGTTCGCCGCCCGAATGTGCCAGTCCACACAAGCCACGCGCCGATAACCCGAGCGGCGAGACGACATGGCGATCACGACCACCCCATACGAGCGCAAGCCGATCTACTACGACCGCGTCCGCCGGCGCTTGTGGATCTGCGGCCAGCGCTGCCACCACGGGGCGACGGGCATGATCCTGACCTTCTGGGGCGCGGTCGGCATCGCGCTCATGGCGCACGACTGGAAGGACCGCTCCGTGTGGTTCGCGCGCGGCTGGCAGGACGACTGACGCCGCCTCTGCGCCACCCGCACGCGCCAGGTGGGGTCCGAGGGCGATGGTGCGTCGAATCGTGCACGCGGAGCGATACTCATTCGACACACCACTCGGCCCTGCTCCTCACCCGGCCTCGTGCGGACCTTGGGCTGACGTCGGAGGCCTAGCCGCCGATCGAGAACATCGTCTCCAGGTCGTGGCGGGAGAACGCCTCGAAGGCGACCATCGTGTGGGTGCGCGCGACGCCGTTCATCGACGAGATCTGGCTCGTCACGACGCTCGCGAGATCCTCGTGCTGCTTGACGTGGACGATGCAGACGAAGTCCCATTCGCCGGTGACCGAATAGGCCTCCCGCACCCCTTCGACCTCCGCCAGTGATCCGCCGAGCGTCGACATCACGTCACGCTCTGCCTCGACGAGCACGATTGCGTGCGTCATCCCTCGCCACCTCGTTCGTTGTCGTTGCGCCGCGCGGCGAGCTCCCGCGCGAGCTCGAAGCCGACGGAGACGCCGACGAGCATGCCCAGCCGAGTCTCCTCCTCGACGAGCGTCTGGATCGCGACGACGCGGGCGGCCGGGTCCTCGGTGCCGGCGGCGCTCGCGAGCTGCGCCTCGTGCGCCTGGTCGAACCAGCCGCCCTGGGCGAGCGCGTTGCCGAGCACCGCCTGCAGGCCCGGGGCGGCGTGCGTGACGATCTCCTGGGCATGGCCCAGGCGCTCGGGGTCCGACAGCGCCGCGACGGCGGCATCCACCTCCTCCGCGGTGTAGCGCTCCTGCGTCATGCGGTCGAGCGCCGGACGGCGGCGTAGCCGAGCCCGGCCAGCGCACCGAACGCGCCGCCGAACAGGCCGGCCAGCGCGCTGCCCTGCGACAGCAGCGGCACGAGCAGCAGCACCGCCGCGATGACGGCCACGCCGAGCAGGTCGGCGTCGTCGTCCTCGCCGCGGCTGCGCGCGAGCAGCACCGGGACGAGCCACGCGCACAGCAGCCCGAGGCCCGCGCCGTGCGTGCCGAAGACGACCGAGGTCGGCTCCACCGCGGCGGCCGCGGCGAGGCCGCCGGGCCCGCAGAGCAGGAAGAGCAACACGACCGCGATCGGCCCGTGACGGCGCTCGATGAGCCAGCCGAACAGGCCGACGCCGACGACCGCGGCGAACTGCGCGGCGGTGCCCTCGTTGAGCAGCGAGGCGGTGAAGAAGCGCCAGGGGTCGCCGCCGAAGGCGACGACGGCGAAGTCCGAGCGCACGTAGAAGGCCAGCGACAGCCAGAGCCCGAAGGACAGCGCGACGAGCACCATCGTCGCGTACGGCCGCGCGAGCTCGTCGCCGCGGATGCCGGGGATCTCGCCGCTGCGCAGCTTGCCCAGGCGCTGGGCCGCGGAGCTGTCGCGCCTGGCCTTCGGCTTCGCCTTGGGCGCCTTCGCCGACCGCCCGCCGGCGTCGCGGCGCGTGCCGCGCACGCCGAGCCTGCCCTCGCGCTGCGGCGGCTTGGCCGGGGCGTCGGGACGCTCGATCTTCGGTGCGCGCTTGCGCAGCCGCGTGCCGCAGTACGGGCACTCGGTGATGTACGGGCTGACCTCCGCCTGGCAGTTCTTGCAGACCACGAAGAGGTCAGGTGACGACATGCCAGTCGATTCTAGGGACCGGCCACAGGCAACTGCGGACGTTCTCGCGTCACAGCGCCGTCGCGGCGACGATCTCGGCCATGACCTCGTTGAGGTCCCCGTTGGCTTCGTAGACGACGATCTGGCGCGAGGCGCCGTTGCCGCGCTCCAGCAGGTCGCGGATCCCGTCCAGCGCGCCGTCTCCGCCGAGCTGCTGGGCATGGGGCGTCAGGCGCTCGAGCAGGCGCTTCGTGAGCGCCTTCGTCGTGACCCGCTCGTTGGTCGGCAGGTCGACGATCTCACCGTCGAGCCCGTGCCGGGCGGCCAACCACTTGTTCTCGTCGAGCATCTGCCAGGGGTACTCGGCCAGCGGCGTGCCGGCGTCGAAGTGCTCGGCGAGCTCGTGCACCATGGCCTGGATGAGCGCGGTGAGCGCGACCGAGTGCTCCAGGCGCGTCTGCGAGTCGCAGATGCGGATCTCGACGGTGCCGAGGTTCGGGTGCGGGCGCACGTCGTACCACAGGTAGGTGTAGTCCTCCATCACGCCGCTGGAGACCATGAACGCGACCTGGCGCTCCCAGTCCTCCCAGTCGCCGTAGGCGGGCGGCATGCCGACCCGCGGGAACTGGCGGAAGATCGGCGTGCGCGTCGACAGCAGGCCGGTGCGGTCGCCACGCCAGAACGGCGAGTTGGCGCTCAGCGCGAGCAGCACCGGGATGTGGACGCGCATCCCGTTGGCGACGTGGATCGCCTTGTCGGCGTCGTTGAGGCCGACGTGGACGTGCATGCCGAAGATGAGCTCCTGGCGCGCGACGAAGCGCAGCGCCGAGATGAGGTCGCGGTAGCGCGGCCGCGCGACGATCCGCTGGTCCTCCCACATCGCGAACGGGTGCGTGCCGGCCGAGCCGATCGTCAGGTCGCGGGCGGCGGCCGTCTGGCGCACGTTGTGGCGCAGCGAGCGCAGCTGGTCGCCGGCCTCGCTGACGTCCCGGCAGGGCTTCGTCGCGATCTCCAGCACGGACTCCATGAGCTCGGGCTTGATCTCGCCGTCCTTGCGCTCGACGTTGGCGGCGCCGGCGTCCTCGAGCAGCGACTCGATCGCGTTGACGAGCGCGTAGCTCGACGCATCGACGATCATCAGCTCCTCCTCGACGCCGACCGTGTAGCTCGGCCCGGTGAAGTTCTCCCGCACGGGCGGGAGCGTACCCGTCGCACCCGGCGTGGTGACGAATGCGTCCGATCGCGCGCGAACGCGTGGCGGATCTGCAACGGGGCGTTCACGGCGCCGCCCGCGCGCCTACGGTGTGCGCCAGTGTCCGCGCGCCGCCTCCTGCTCGCCCTCCTCGCCCTGGTCGTGGCGGCCGGCGGCGCGGGCGCCGGCGGCATGCTCGACGGTGGCGACGCCGGCGACGGCCGGCGACGGGGCCGGCGGCGCCGGCGCCGTCGGCCGCGTCGTGAAGGTCGTCGACGGCGACACGATCCACGTGCAGCTCGGCGCCGTGCGCGAGAAGGTGCGCTACATCGGCGTCGACACACCCGAGACGAAGGACCCGCGCAGGCCGGTGCAATGCTTCGGCCGCAAGGCCGCGGCGTACAACGCGGGCCTCGTCGGCGGCGAGCGCGTCCGGCTCGTGCGCGACGTCGAGCAGCGCGACCGCTACGGGCGCCTGCTGGCCTACGTCTACCGCGCTCGCGACGGGCTGTTCGTCAACGCCGAGCTGGCCCGCCAGGGCTTCGCCAGACCGCTGTCGATTCCGCCCGACGTGCGCTACGCCGACCGCTTCGCGGCGCTCGCGCGGGAGGCCCGCGCGGCGGGCCGCGGGCTGTGGTCGGCCTGTTGAACGACCGCGATCTCGGCTAACCTGCCGTAACGGATGGCAACCAAGATGCGCCAGTCCATCGACGAGTTCGAGCGGGCATTCGTCGAGGAGACCCACGTAGACCGCGCGCGTCGCGAGTCGCTGCGGCGCAAGGCCGTCCTGCGCTCGCGCCAGCGCCACATCGAGAAGATCCACAAGCGCGGCACGGCGCGCTTCATCATGCTCGTGCTCGTGCTCATCGCGACGGCGATCATCGTGACGATCGCGATGTTCCAGACGCTCGCGTACGTGATGGGCTGAGGCCCTCAGCGCGGTTCGGCGCCCGCCGGCCGGCGGTGCGCTACGTGCTGAGCTTGCGCAGCGCGGCCTCGACGTCGCCGCCTGCGGTGACCTGGCCGCGCTCGGCCTGGATCTCGAGATAGACCTCCTTGCGGAACACCGGGATCTCCCGGGGCGCCTGGATGCCGATCCGGACCTTCTCGCCCATGATCGACAGGACGGAGATCTCGATGTCGTCCCCGATCATGATGCTCTGGTTGGACTTACGTGTCAGGACCAGCATTGAACGGCCACCCCTCCTTGTCGCCGCGAACAACTCAATCACGTCCCCTTGACAATGTAAACCGGACGCAGGCATAAACGCCGGCGTTCGCGACGCGCCGGATCGGGCGTCGCGCCCGCTTCTTGTAAGGTCAGCGCCCATGGCACGACGCTCTTTGCGCCCTCATCTCAACCAGATTCGCGGCTGGGTCCGCCAGGGTCGCACCGACGCCTGGATCGCCCACCAGCTCGAAGCGACGGTTCAGCAGATCGAGACCTTCAAGAAGGACAACGACCTTGCGCCCGCCGAACCGGACTCCGGTGACGCCGCCGGCGCGGACTTCGGCGACGAGATCGACCTGCGCGCCGAGGACGACGCGCTCGTCGCCGCCGAGCTGGAGGCCGCCGAGGCGCGCCGACTCGAGGAGGAGGCCGCCCGGGCGCTCGAGGAGGCCGAGGAGGCCGCCCGCAAGGCGGCCGCCGGCGAGGACGCCGACGGCGCCGATGCGGACACCGACGCCGACGCCAAGCCGGCCCCCCGCCGGCGCGGCCGCCGCGGCGGTCGCGGGCGCGCACGCGCCGTCGCAGGCGCCCTGGAGGGCACGTTCGACCACGGCGAGGAGGGCTACGGCCTGTGGCTCGACCCGGCGGTCAGCGACAACCCGATCTACGCCGAGCACTGGGCGGGCCACCGCCCCGTCGAGGTCATCGTCGAGGAAGACCAGATCGTGATCCGCCGTGCCGGCGGAGACGGCGACGACTGACGAACGCTTCGCGCGCGCCCTGGCCTTCGAGCTTGACGCGCACACGCGGGCCGCGGGGCGCATCGAGACGCTGCGCTACGGCCAGGCGTTCCTCCAGGAGCGCCTGCCGCACGTCTACTGGGCGAACATGCTCTGGGTCTCCGCGCGCGACGGCGTCGGCGCCGGCGAGCTGATCGCCGACGCCGACCGGATCCTGGGCGGCTTCGCCCACCGCCAGGTCGTCGTCGAGCACGAATCGCTGTGGCGCACCCTCGAGGACGATTTCGCCGCGGCCGGCTGGACCCGCGATGCGGTCGTCTACATGACCCACGAGCGGCCGGCGGACCGCATGGTCGACGTCGCCGCCGTCCGTGCGGTCTCCCACGACGAGGTCCACGCCGCGGAGGAGCGCTTCCTGCGCGACGAGCCGGGCACGACCACACCCGAGGCGCGCCGCCAGGTCATGCAGCACAACCGCCGCATCGGCGAGCTGCTCGGCGAGCGCTGCTTCGCCGCCTACGACGGCGACGCGGTCTGCGCCTACGCCAAGCTGCGCCACCGCGACGGCGTCGCGCAGGTCGAGGACGTGGCGGTGTCCCCGGAGCATCGCGGCGCCGGGCTGGGGCGCCTCGTGACGTCAGCCGCGCTCGCCGCCGGCCTCGCGCTCGAGCCGGAGCTGCTGTTCATCGTCGCCGACGAGGAGGACTGGCCCAAGGAGCTCTACGGCCGCCTCGGCTTCGTAGCCGCCGGCCGCATCCGCGGGTTCCTGCGCCCCCCGCCGGAGGACCCACGCGCGGCCACACAGGCCTGAGCGCCTCCTCGACGGCCACTGAGTGTCGAATCACGACATCAGGCCTCGGTGCGCCGTCCGCCCGCGAAGTCGCGCGCGTCACGCAGGTAGCGCAGGAACGCGGCGTCGGCGACGGTCCGCGCGTCCCACGCCCACGGCGCGTCGGGGGCGACCGTGGCGGCGAGGTCGGTGCACCAGTCGGTCCCCTGGGCGTAGAGCTCGGCCAGCTCGTCGGTCGTGAACGTGCCGCCCAGGCGGCGACGCAGCTCGGCCTCGATCCGGCTCACGACGAGCTCCAGCGCGCGGCGCTGCTCGGGCGGGGCGCCCGCCATCCGCCGCTCGCCCTCGCGCCACTGGCCCAGCGCGGTCTCGAAGCTCGTCGTCATCGCCGCGGCAGGCTACCCACCCGCCCGGAGGCCTGGCGCCGTTACCGGCTCGCGTCCAGGCCGCGGATGACATAGGCGCGCTCGTCGGGCTTGACCATCCCCAGACGGCGCGCCTCGACCTCGATGCTGCCGGGGCTGCGCAGCGCCCGCGCGCGCTTGACGAGCGTGGCGTGCTCTTGCTCGAGCTGGGTGACCTGCTCGCGCTTGGTCTGTGCTTCCTGCCACGTCGAGACCCACGTGCGCAGCGGGTTGATGTACAGGTAGATCAGCAGCAGGCCGACGAACAGCAGCGCCAGCCGTCCGATCCGATCCCAGCGCACGCGCGGCGCGAACTCGCTCATGACTGGATCGTTCGATCCACGCGCGCCGACTCCTGCCGCCGGGCGCGGCGGCCCAGCGGCTGCTATCAGCGTCCGCGCAGGACGCTGCGCCCGGGGAACCGCGCGGCGTCGCCCAGCGCCTCCTCGATGCGCAGCAGCTGGTTGTACTTCGCGACGCGATCGGAGCGCGACGGCGCGCCGGTCTTGATCTGGCCGCAGCCGGTGGCGACGGCGAGGTCGGCGATCGTCGTGTCCTCGGTCTCGCCCGAGCGATGCGACATGACGGCGGTGTAGCCCGCCGCGGTCGCCGTTGCGATCGCGTCCAGCGTCTCGGTCAGCGTGCCGATCTGGTTGACCTTGACGAGGATCGAGTTGGCCACGCCGGTGTCGATGCCCTGCTGCAGGCGCTCGGTGTTCGTGACGAAGAGGTCGTCGCCGACGAGCTGGACGCGATCGCCGGTCGCGTCGGTGAGCGTCTTCCAGCCGTCCCAGTCGTTCTCGTCCATGCCGTCCTCGATCGAGACGATCGGGTAGCGCGCGCAGAGGTCGGCCCAGTAGGCGGCCATCTCGCCGGAGGCCAGCGAGCGGCCCTCGTGCTCGAGCAGGTACGCGCCGTCCTCGTAGATCTCGCTCGTGGCCGGGTCCAGCGCGATGAAGACATCCTCGCCCGGCGCGTAGCCGGCGGATTCGATGCCGCGCACGAGCATCTGCAGCGCCTGCTCGTTGGAGCCGAGGTCCGGCGCGAAGCCGCCTTCGTCGCCGCCCGCGGTGCCGAGGCCGGCATCGTGCAGGGTCTTCTTCAGCGCGTGGAAGACCTCGGCGCCCATCCGCAGGCACTCCGAGAACGAGCCCGCGCCGGCCGGCACGACCATGAACTCCTGGAAGTCGACCTTGTTGTCGGCGTGCGCGCCGCCGTTGAGGACGTTCATCATCGGCACGGGCAGGACGCCGGCCTCCGGCCCGCCGAGATGGCGCCACAGCGCGACGCCGGCGTCGGCGGCCGCGGCGTGCGCGAAGGCCAGCGACACGCCGAGGATCGCGTTGGCGCCCAGGCGCGACTTGTTCGGGGTGCCGTCGAGCGCGATGAGCGCATCGTCGAGGCCGGCCTGGTCGGCGCCGTCGCGGCCGCTCACGGCCTCGGCGATCTCGCCGTTGACGTTGGCGACGGCGGTCGCGACGCCCTTGCCGCCGTAGGCGGCGCCGCCGTCGCGCAGCTCGATGGCCTCGAACTCACCCGTGGAGGCGCCCGAGGGAACGGCCGCGCGGCCCGTCGCGCCGGAGCTCAGCGCGATGTCGACCTCGACGGTCGGGTTGCCGCGGCTGTCGAGGATCTGGCGGGCGTGGACGCTCTGAATCGTGCTCATGTGTCTCCTAGAACATCTTCCGGGTCAAGTCGGTCGCGGAAGCGCTGCGCGGCGGCGCGCAGGGCCAGCTCGGGATCGACGCGCAGGCGGCGCGCCTCGTCGACGGCGGCGAAGAGCCGCTCGCCGACCTCCTCGAACGCCCGTCCGCGCTCGGCGACGGGGTCCGGGTCGGGCGCCCGTTCCAGCAGGCCGGCCGTGGCGGCGCGGCGCTGGACCTTGCGGGCGTACAGCAGCGCCGGCAGGTTCTCGGGGACCTCGCCGAAGATGCCGGGCTGCCGGCCGGCCTCGGTCGACTTGATCTGGTCCCAGTTCTCGAGGACTTCCCCGGCGCTCTCGGCCTGCACGTCCCCGAACACGTGCGGGTGGCGGCGGATGAGCTTCTGGCGGCAGTGCTCGGCGACGGCGGCGAGATCGCCCGCGCCGCGCTCCTCGAGCAGCAGCGCGAGGAAGTGGACCTGAAAGAGCACGTCGCCGAGCTCGTCGAGCAGCTTGGCGTCGTCGCCGTTGTTGGCGGCGTCGGCGAGTTCGTAGGCCTCCTCGACGGTGTGGGGCACGATCGAGCGCTCGTCCTGCTCGCGATCCCACGGGCACTGCGCCCGCAGCCGCCGCGTCAGCTCGTCCAGGCGCGCAAGAGCGTCGCTGATCTCAGAGGAGGCGGACACGGGCTCGAAGCCTAGAGTCGGCCGGGTGCTGGACGGCGTCTCGGCGCGGCTCAGCCCGTGGCGGGCTGCGTGACCGCGCCGGGAGCGGCGGTGTTCGTCTTCGGCGTCGGCGCGTTCTTGCACTGCGTCATGACGTAGGCGTCGGCGCAGTTGGTCCGTTCCTTCCACTTCTTGCGCAGCGCCGTGTTGAACTCGTCGTCCGCCTTCTGCTTGTTCTGCGCGTCGAGCTGCGCCTTGATGGCCGCCTTCGCGTCCTTCAGCGTCTGCTGCTTGGCGGCCGTGATCTTCTGGACCTGGAAGACGTAATAGCCGAACTGCGTCTTGATCGGTCCGGTCAGCTTGCCCTTCTGCGCGGAGAAGATCGCGGTGTCGAAGGACGCCTCCTGGGTGCCCTTGGCGATGCCCAGCAGCGAACCGCCCTGGTCCTTGGAGGCCGCGTCGATCGAGAAGCGCTTGGCCACGGAGCTCCAGCTCCCGCCGCGCTCCAGCGCCTGCTTGGCCGCGTTGGCGCGCGCCTCGGTCTTCGTCAGGATCACGCGCAGGTCGCGCGTGGCGGGCGTGGCGAAACGGGCCTTGTTCTTGTTGTAGAAGTTCGTGATGGCCTTGTCGGTGACCTTGTCGGCGTTCTTGACGGCCTTCTCGCGCAGCTTCGTGTAGACGGTGTTGAAGCGCACCTGGAACTTCGCGTCGGCGAGCGTCATCCCGGAGCCCTTGAGGAAGGTCTGGAAGTCGGCCTCCTTGGGGAACGAGGCCTTCTTGGTCGTCTCGAACTCCTTGTCGGCCTGCGCCGTCGTCACGTTGACGCCCTGGTCGTCGGCCTCGCCCGTGACCCACTTCTCGAGGATGAGGAACTGCATGACCTGATCGCGCAGACCCTCGTATTCCTGCTTGCACTGCGTCTTGAACTGCGCGTCGGTCTGCGACGGCTGGCCCTTGGCCGGCTTGGGCGCGGTCTTCTTCTTCGTCGCGACGCAGCTGGCGTAGTCGGGCGGCGTGTAGGCGACCTTGCTTGCGCCCTGAGGCTGGCTCGTCGACGCGGCGATGCCGAGCCACTTGCGGAACTGGTCGCGCGAGACGGTCTCGCCGTCGACGCTGGCGACGGCGTTGTCCGGCACGGAGTCGCCGCACCCGGAGAGGGCGATCATGACCACAAAAAAGGCGCCAAGCGCCGCCAGCGAACGAAGATAACGAGTCACAGTCGGGCCGATGCTAGCGAACGATGGCGCGCCACCACGCTGGTGCGAGCGGCTTCACGCGAGCTTCATCTGCAGGCAATTTCTCAGGCCGCTTCGCGCGTCACGGCGAGCAGCGCGTCGGCGGCCCGGACGACCGCCGGGAATCGCTGCTCGGGATCGTCGGGAACGCGCAGCGACATCTGGCTCTTGCCGGCCTCGTAGAGCACGCCGGGGATCTGCGCGCGCAGCTTCTTGGCGCGGACCGAGTCGAGCTCGATCGGGGTGACGGCGAGCCGGCCGCCGCGGAAGGAAACCGTGGTCGCGCCGGCCTGTCCGAGCTTGATCCGCGCGCGCTGCAGATCGATGAGGTTCGACATCGGCTGGGGCAGATCGCCGAAGCGGTCGGCCAGCTCCTCGCGCAGCAGCTCGAGGTCGGCAACGTCGACGGCGCCCGCGATCCGCCGGTGCACGTCGATCTTCGCCTGCTCGTAGGGGATGTAGTCGGCGGGCACGTAGGCGTCGACGTTGACGTCCAGGCGCACCGGCTCGGCCATCTCGACGACCGCTCGCCCCTCGCGCTCGGAGTCCGCCAGCTCGGCCGCCGCCACCGCCTCGTCGAGCATCTGCATGTACAGCTCGAAGCCCAGCGCGGCGACGTGGCCGGACTGCTCGTCGCCGAGCAGGTTGCCCGCACCGCGCAGCTCGAGGTCGCGCATCGCGATCTTGAAGCCCGCCCCGAGCTCGGTGTAGTCGCTCAGCGCGGCGAGGCGGTGGGAGGCCTCGACGGTCAGCGCCGCCGCGCTGGCGTAGAGCAGGTAGGCATAGGCCCGCTCGCGTGAGCGCCCGACGCGGCCGCGGATCTGGTAGAGCTGCGACAGGCCGAAGACGTCGGCGCGGTCGACGACGAGCGTGTTCGCCTGCGGGATGTCGATGCCCGACTCGATGATGCTCGTGCAGACGAGCACGTCGGCCTCGCCGCGCAGGAAGGTCATCATCCGCTCCTCGAGCTCGTGCTCGTCCATCTGCCCGTGGGCGACCTCGAAGCGCATCCCCGGGCACAGCCCGCGCAGGCGTTCGGCGGTCTCGTCGATCGTCTCGACGCGGTTGTGCAGGAAGAAGGCCTGGCCCTTGCGCGCGTGCTCGCGCAGCAGCGCCTGCCTGACGACCTCCTCGTCGTACTCGCCGACGTAGGTCTTGATCGGCCGCCGGCCCTCGGGCGGCGTGTTGATGACGGAGATGTCGCGCAGGCCGGCGAGCGACATCTGCAGCGTGCGCGGGATCGGCGTCGCGCTCATCGACAGGACGTCGACGCGCAGCTTGAGCTGGCGCAGCAGCTCCTTCTGCTTGACGCCGAAGCGCTGCTCCTCGTCGACGATGATCAGGCCGAGGTCCTTCGCGCGCACGTCGCGCGAGAGCACCCGGTGGGTGCCGACGAGGATGTCCACGGCGCCGCTCTGAAAGCCGGCGATCGCCTCCTTCTGCTGCGCGGGGCTGCGAAAGCGGCTGACGTGCTCGATCGTGAAGGGGTAGTCCTTCAGGCGCTCGGCGAACGTGCCGTAGTGCTGCTGGGCGAGGATCGTCGTCGGCACGAGCATGAGCACCTGCTTGCCGTTCTCGGCGGCCTTGAACGCGGCGCGCAGGGCGACCTCGGTCTTGCCGAAGCCGACATCGCCGCAGATGAGCCGGTCCATCGGGCGCTCGGACTCCATGTCGGCCTTGACGAGCTCGATCGCCTCGGCCTGGTCGGCGGTCTCGTTGTAGGGGAAGGCGGCCTCGAACTCGCGCAGCCAGTCGCTGTCGGGCGGATAGGACAGGCCGGTGCGCCGGCGGCGCTCGGCGTAGAGGTTCAGCAGCTCGCCGGCGAGCTCCTGCGCGGCACGGCGGGCGCGCGCCTTGAGGCGGTCCCAGGCCTTGCCGCCGAGCTTGGAGAGCGGCGGGTGCGCGCCGCCCGCGCCGACGTAGCGCGAGATCTTCGCGAGCTGGTCCGACGGGACGAAGACGCGGTCGTCGCCCTGGTACTCGAGGTAGAGGTAGTCGCGCGTGACGCCGGCGACGGTCTTCGTCTCGAAGCCCGCGAAGCGGGCGATGCCGTGGTCCTCGTGCACGACGATGTCGCCGGTGCGCAGGTCGGCGAACGAGCGCAGCGCGCCGCGCCGGCCGGCCCCGAAGTCGCGTCCCGGCGCGCGCTCCTGGCGCCGGCGGCGAAACAGCCGGTGCTCGGGCAGCACGGCGAGCTTCAGGCCGGCGGCGATGAACCCGTCGCGCAGGTTGACGTGGGCGAAGCGCAGCGGGTTTTCCACCCCGGCCGGATCGCCCTCGCCCAGCCACGAGCTGCGCACGCGCGCGAGGTTGTAGGCCGCGCGCTCACCCTCGCTGCGCTGCGGCCATGTCACGACGGTGCGGTAGCCCGAGCGCACGAGCTTCTCGAGCTCGGGCTCGGCCTCCTTCAGCGAGCGTGCCGCGAGGTCGGGCGCCTGCGCGCGGAACTGCAGCGGCTGGTCGGAGTCGTAGGAGGACAGCCGCACGTGGGCGCGGGCGTCGAGCGCCACCGTGATCTGCTCGGGCCCGACGTAGAGGTGATGTGCGTCGGCGTCGTGAAACGCCGCGCAGACGTCCTGCCAGTGATCGGCCAGCGCCGGCCCGATCTCCTCCTCGGCGGCGATGAGGACGGCGGCGTCGGGCGTCAGGTCCAGAAAGGCGCCGAAGCGCTCGACCGGCAGCAGCTCCGCGATGTCGGGGCGGTCGTCCTCCGATTCCAGCGACGCCATCTCGGCGAGCTCGCGGTGCTCGGCGGCCAGCTCGGCGGCGGGCGCGATCTCGACCTCCTGCGTGTCGCCCAGCGAGCGCTGGGTGAACGTCGAGAACCAGCGCAGCGACTCGATCTCGATGTCGAAGAGGTCGACGCGCACCGCGCGGTCCTCGGTCGCCGGGTAGATGTCCAGGATGCCGCCGCGGGCGGCGAACTGGCCGCGGTCCTCGACCTGGTCGACGCGCTCGTAGCCGGCCGCGACGAGCTCGGCCACGCACTCGCCGAGATCGAGCAGCTCGCCGACGCGCAGCTTGAAGGAACGCGGGCGCAGCGCGGGGTCGGGCACCTTCTCGCTGAGCGCGACCGCGGAGACGACGACCACGGGGGCGCCGTGGTCCGTGGCGCGAGGTTCCGCGTCGAGCAGCGCGTCGAGCGCCGCGACGCGCAGGCCCACGAGGTGCGGTGGCGGCGCCAGGTGCGACTCGTAGGCGACGCCGCGGCTGGGATAGAAGCGCACCGGCCGCGGGTGCAGCCAGGCGCGCAGGTCGGCGGCGAGGTCGCGGGCCTGGCGGTCGTCGCCGGCGACGACGAGCGCGGGGCGAGCGCGGTCCTCGTCGGCCAGCGCGGCGAGCACGTAGGGGCGCAGCGAGGTCGACACCAGCGCCGTGCCGCCGTCGCGGGCCAGCGTCGCGCCGTCGGCGGAGTCGGTGAGGTGAGCGAGGAGCGGGCGCAGTGACATGGGCAGGCGAAGCGACCGCTCGGCGGCGGCGGGCGTGGCGGATCTTCAGTGTAGGTCGCGCTTTTCTGACACCGGGCCGGCCGACCTGCTGGCGTCAGCGCGCCGTCGTGGCGCGCAGCGCGGCGAGGATCGCGTCGGCGGAGCGCTCGGCGTCAGCCGCCGTCGTCTGCCAGCCGCTGACCGAGATCCGCATCACGGTGACGCCGCCGTGCCAGCGGCTGCCGCTGGCCCAGCACGTGCCGTCCTGCTGCACGCGATCGAGCACATGGTTGGTCACGTCGTCGCTGCCGGCGAAGCGGACGAGGACCTGGTTGAGCACGACGTCGTTGAGGATCTCGACATCGGCGTGCGCGTCGAGACGCGCGGCGATCTGCTCGGCGTGCTCGCAGCAGCGCTCGACGAGGTCGCGCACGCCGTCGCGCCCCAGCGAGCGCAGCGCCGCGTACAGCGGCACGGCACGCGCCCGGCGTGAGAACTCCGGTGTCGACTCGACGCCCCACGGCACGTCGCTGTCGTTGGCGGGGATGTAGTCGGCGGTCGAGGCCATCGCGCCGCGCTGGCGCGTCGCGTCGGCGACGAGCGCGATGCCGCAGTCATAGGGGACGTTGAGCCACTTGTGCGCGTCGGTCGCCCAGGAGTCGGCGCCCTCGAAGCCGGCGAGCAGGTGGCTCCGGCTCGGGCTGACCGCCGCCCACAGCCCGAACGCGCCGTCGACGTGGCACCACGCGCCGTGCGCGCGGCACAGCCCGATGATCTCGACGAGCGGGTCGAACGCGCCGCTGTTGACCTCGCCCGCCTGCGCGCAGACGATCTGCGGGCCGTCGTGCTCGCCCAGCGCCGCGGCGAGCTCGACGGCGAGCATCCGTCCCTCGCCGTCGGCCGGCACGATCCGCACCGTGCCGGCGCCGAGGCCGAGGATCCGGCAGGCGCGGGCGATCGTGACGTGCGCGTTGGCGCCGGCGACGACGCGCAGCGCCGGCGCGCCCTGCAGGCCGTCGGCCTCGACGTTCCAGCCGGCGTCGGCGAGCACCGCATGGCGCGCGGCGGCCAGGCACGTGACGTGGGCCATCTGACAGCCGGTGACGAAGCCCACGCCGCAGCCGGCGGGCAGGCCGAGCAGCTCGCGCACCCAGCCGGCCGCGACCGCCTCGACGACCGCCAGGCCGGGTGAGGTGATCGAGCCGCCGCCGTTCTGGTCCCAGGCCGCCGTCAGCCAGTCGGCGGCGACGGCGGCCGGCAGCGCCCCGCCCACGACGAAGCCGAAGTAGCGCGGCCCGGCCGAGGCGACCAGCCCCGGCTCGACGTCGGCGACGAGCTCGGCGATGACCGTGCGGGGGTCCTCGCCGGCCGCGGTCAGCGGGCGCGCGAGCCGTTCGCGCAGCTCGGCGATCCCGGCGTGGGCGCCGACCGGCCGCTCCGCGAGGCCGTCGACGTAGTCGCGCGCGAGGCGGGCGGCGTCGGTGAGCACGTCATAGCGTCGGTCCATGGCGCCAGCCTATGGCGCGCGTCTGACCGGGCAGCGTTACTCGGGAAACCGGAGCCCGACGTGCTCGGTCCAGGCGCGGTCGATCTCGGTCAGCGTCTGGATGATGTCCTTGCGGTGATCCGGGCCGTGCAGCCCGTAGAGCCGGTCGTCGCCGCGCGCTTCGGAGATCAAGCCCGTGCGGCTCTCGAACTCGTCGAGGATCCGGAGGGCGTCGGGGGAACCGCCGATCGGGCGGAGGATGACGTGAGAGGCCATGGGCGGCAAACTACCCGCCGCCGACGGCTCCTCAACGCGTCGACGCGGGGGTCCTCAAGAAACCGTCCATATGTGGGACGTTTCTTCGGGGACCCCCCGGCGGTCGGCGCTTGGCCTGAATCTCACCGAGATTCAGGCTTGGAGCTCGCGCTCGCCGAGGACGATCTGCTCGGCCACCCGCGCCGCGTCATCGACGAGCGCCGCGACCTCGGCCTTGGACTGGCGAAACGCGCCCAGCACGTGCGCCGAGACGATCTCGGGATCGGTCGAGTCCGGCCGGCCGACGCCGATGCGCACCCGCGCGAAGTCCGCGCTGCCGAGCTCGGCCTTCAGCGACTTCAGGCCGTTGTGGCCGGCCAGGCCGCCGCCGATGCGCGCGCGCACGTCGCCGAAGGGCAGGTCGATCTCGTCATGGATGACGAGCACCCGCTCGAGCGCGAGCTTGTAGGCGCCGCGCGCCGGGCCGACGGAGCGGCCGGCGTCGTTCATGTACGTCTGCGGCAGCAGCACCGCGACGCGCGGCCCGCCGGGGCCGGTCCGGCCCTCGGTCAGCAGGCCGGCGAACTTCGTCTTCGCGCGCGGCAGCTCCCATTGCGCGGCGAGCCGGTTGGCGACCTCGAAGCCGATGTTGTGCGGCGTGCCGGCGTACTTGGCGCCCGGGTTGCCGAGGCCGACGACGAGCCAGTCGATCGGTGCGCCCGAGCCTGCGCGGCCGGGGAGCCGCATGACAACCGCCTACGTGTCGGTCGGGGCGTCGCCGGTGCCGGCGTCGCCTGCCGGCGCGTCGCCGACGAGCTCGGTCTCTTCTTCGATCTCGTCCTCGTCGGTGGCGATGCGCGGCGGGGTGAGCGTCGCGATCGTCGTCTCCTCGGCGTCGTCGAGCAGCGTGACCCCGTCGGGGATGGCGACATCGGCGAGCGTGATCGTGTCGTTGATGTCCATCGCCGACACGTCGTGGAAGATCGCCTCGGGGATCGCGTTCGGCAGCGCCTCGATGTTGAGCTCGCGGGTGATCTGCTCGAGCACGCCGCCCTCCTTGACGCCGGGCGCCTCCTCGCCGCCGGTCAGCTCGAGCGGCACGATCGCGTGGATCGCGACGTTGAGGTCGACGCGCAGCAGGTCGACGTGCATCGTCTCGCCGCGCACAGGGTGGTACTGGGCGCTCTTGAGGATCGCGGGGGTGGCGTGGTCGCCGTCGGTGACCTCGAGCACGGCGCCGGATGCAGCGAGCGCGTGGCGCAGCTCGCGGGCGTCGGCGCTGAATGTGAGCGGCTCGCCGTCGCCGCCGTAGAGGATGCCGGGGACGCGGCCGCTGCGGCGCAGCCGGCGTGTGGAGCGCGAGCCTTCGGGCTCGCGAGGGGAGATGGAGAGCTTCGTCGTCTGGGAGGCCATGGCGATCGGGAAGGGTAGCGGACCCCGAACCGGCGTCGGCGTCTACTTGCGATTGGTGCGCCGGGCGGGCTGCTGGGCTCCGAGCTGGTCGGTGGCGGCGAACAGCCGCTGCGCGTCGAACCAGGCCGGCTTCTTGGAACCGTCGAAGCGCAGCAGGCCCTTCTCGTGGATCGGCGGGTTGGGCCGAGGGTTGCCGCCGTCCCAGTTGGGCCGCACGCGGAACTCCTGCAGGGCCCAGTACATCGACCCGCTCAGCCACGACCGCGCGCCGTGCACGCCGAGGTGGTAGTTGAAGAAGTCCTGCTGGTAGGCGTAGGTGCCCTTCTCCTCCACCGGACCGTCGCGGTTGGCCTCCGCGCCGAACTCCGAGACGAAGATCGCCTTGCTCGGATAGCAGGCGCGCACCGCGTCGAGGTAGTCGGGCAGCGCGTCGCGGTCGGCGATCTGGCCGTTGGGCCCGGGATACCAGCCGAAGTAGTCGTTGATGCCGATGACGTCGAGCGCCGCGTACTGCGCCCGGCAGCCGGCCGACGGATAGCCGGCGACGGCGAGCCCGACCGGTCGCGAGGGGTCCAGCGCCTTGGCCTGGCGCACCGCGCGCTCGATGTAGAACTGCTGCACCGGGCCCGGCCGCGCCGACAGCTCGTTGCCGATCGACCACAGCATGATCGAGGGATGGTTCTGGTTGGCGATGATGTTGTCCTCGAGCTCGCGCGCGGCGAGCTTGCGGACGGTCTCGCGTTTGAGGAACTGCGTCTTGACGGCGTACACCGGGATCTCCGACCAGACGAGCAGCCCGAGACGGTCGGCCAGCTCATGCATCTCCGGATGCAGCGGGTAGTGCGAGCGGATCACGGTCGCGCCGAGCTCCTTGGCCTGGGCGATGATCTGCGCCCGCCGCGCGCTGTCGATGGCAAAGCCCTTCGCCGGGTCGTCCTCGTGCAGGCCGACGCCGCGCAGGCTGACCGGGCGGCCGTTGAGCATGAGATGCCCGCCGGCGATCGTGATCGAGCGGATCCCGCTGTTGAGCTTGTAGCCGAGCGCGCGCCGTCCGCCATCGCGCACCGTGAAGCGCGCCGGGTACAGGTACGGGCTCGCCGGCGACCACAGCCGTGGCCGCGCCACGCGCAGGCGCGTCTGAAAGCTCGCGAACCTGCGCGCGCCGACGCGCTTGCGGCCGAGCCGCAGCGGCCGCCCGCCGAAGCTGCCGGTGACGCGGACGCTCGCGGTGCGGTTGCCGTAGTTGCGCACGACGACGCGCGCGAGGACGCTCGCCGCGCAGGTCGCGCAGGGCAGCTCCGGTCGCACCACGACGTTCGTGATGTCGATGCGATCCACGCGCTGCAGGTAGACCTCGCGCAGCAGGCCGCCGTAGTTCCACCAGCCGCCGGCCGGATCGCCCGAGCCGGTCAGGCCCGAGGGCGGGAAGTCGGTGCGCAGGCGCCGGTTGTCGACGCGGATGACGAGGCGGTTGGTGCCCGTGCGCTTGAGCGCGCGGTGCGGCAGGCGCAGGTCGAAGGGCAGGTAGGCACCGGTGTTGCGGCCGATCGGGATGCCGTTGAGCCACATCCGCGAGCGGTAGTTGACCGACTCGAAGCGCAGCAGCCAGTCCAGCCGCGCGCGAGCGTCGGGCAGGCGGAAGTCCTTGCGATACCAGGCGACCGTCCCGGTCATCGACGCGACGGAGTTGTCGCCCACGTTCCAGGCGTTGGGGACGGTCACCGCCGCCCAGCCGTCGCGGCCGGGCCGGCGCTGGAAGGACTGGCGCAGGCCGACGCCGGCGTCGTCGCGGCGAAAGAGCCACTCGCCGCCGAGCAGATAGCGGTTGTCCGGTCCGTCCTGGTAGATCGTCCCGCGCGTGACGCCGTCCGCGGCGGCGAGCGCCGGGGTGGGCGCGCAGAGAACCGCGGCCGTCAGGACGAGGACGAGGACGGGTGCGGGCAGGCGGCGGGAGGGCATCGGTTCGACGGCGCACAACACCACCTGTTGTCGCGAGTTGTGCTGCGGCGCCCGCCCGTCAACCGGTTGGGCAGCTCGACTCGCGGCCGATCGGGGCTGTGACGCGCAGCAGGCTAACGGTCATCCCGGCGAACACGTTGCCGTCGCGGCGCACGAGCACGCACTGCACGGTGGTCTGCGCCTCGCGCCCGGAGGGAAACCAGACCACGCGCGTGAACTTCGTGCGCGACCGCAGGGCGT
>CAVUND010000023.1:0-217576 GCA_963742745.1 uncultured Actinomycetes bacterium | reverse complement strand
TACGGCGAGATCAACGAGGAGGAGCGCAAGCTCGCCGACGACCTCGTGCTCAACACCCGCGAGGACGCGCTGGAGGTCTTCATCGCGCACTTCGACTCCCAGGGCGAGGTCGCCGAGGCGGAGGCGGCCAACCCGACCGAGGGGATGGAGCCCGAGGAGGCGCTGCACTTCCACATCCTGCGCCGCAAGAAGGAGGGCGTCGAGGAGTGGATCGACCAGTGCGTCGAGAAGATCGGCGCCGTCCCGACGCTCAACGACGTGCTGCTGCCGGCGATGAAGGAGGTCGGCGACAAGTTCGGCGCCGGCGAGCTGATCCTGCCCTTCGTGCTGCAGTCGGCGACCGTCATGAAGCGCGCGGTGGCGCAGCTGGAGAAGTACCTCGACAAGGTCGCGGGCTACACGAAGGGCACCGTCGTGCTCGCGACGGTGTTCGGCGACGTGCACGACATCGGCAAGTCGCTCGTCAACACGATCCTCACCAACAACGGCTACACGGTCGTCGACCTCGGCAAGCAGGTCCCGATCTCCACGATCCTCGAGGCCGCCCAGGAGCACGAGGCGACCGCGATCGGGCTGAGTGCGCTGCTCGTCTCGACGTCCAAGCAGATGCCGCTGGCCATCGAGGAGCTGCACACCAAGGGCCTGGACTACCCCGTGCTGATCGGCGGCGCGGCGATCAACCGCGACTTCGGCCTGCGCGCGCTGTATCCGTTCAAGCGCGAGTCCGACGAGATCTACGAGCCGGGCGTCTTCTACTGCAAGGACGCCTTCGAGGGCCTCAACAAGATGGACCAGCTCATCGAGCCCGAGGGCCGCGAGGCGCTGCTGGCCAAGACGCGCGAGGCCGCCCTGAACTTCCGCCTGCACGGCAAGGAGCCCGAGGCGCTCGTCACCGACGACGACACGGTGCGCTCCGCCGCGAAGACCGATGTGGCGATCCCGGAGCCGCCGTTCTGGGGCGCGCGCGAGATCGACGTGCCGCTCGACGACATCTTTCCCCACCTCGACACCCACGTCCTGTTCAAGCTGCACTGGGGCGGGCGCGGCGTGAAGGGCGACGCGTGGCGCGAGCTCGTCGACGAGGACTTCCAGCCGCGCCTGGAGCGCATGTGGCGCGAGCAGGACTACCTGCACCCGCGCGCGCTGCTGGGCTACTTCCCCTGCTACAGCGAGGGCAACGAGGTCGTCGTGCTCGATCCCGGCGACCGCGAGACGGTGCTCGAGCGCCTCGTCTTCCCGCGCCAGCCCGGCCATGACCGCATCTGCCTGGCCGACTTCTTCCGCCCGAAGGACGGCGCCGAGCTCGACGTCGTCGCGCTGCAGGCGGTGACGGTCGGGCCGCAGGTCACCGAGGTCATCACCGCCCTGGAGCAGGAGGGCGAGTTCGCCGAGCAGCTCTTCACCCACGGCCTGGGCGTGCAGTCGGCCGAGGGCACCGCCGAGTGGCTGCACTCGCGCGTCCGTGCCGAGCTCGGCATCGGCCCCACCGAGGGCCGGCGCTACTCGTGGGGCTACCCGGCATGCCCGGAGCAGTCCGAGCACGAGAAGATCTACCGCCTGCTCGACTGCCCGTCGATCGGCCTGTCGCTCACCGGGGGCTTCGCCGTCGAGCCCGAGCAGTCCACGCTGGCGATCGTCGCCCACCACCCGCAGGCCGTCTACTTCGGCATGAAGTCCGGGCGCCTGCCCAAGGACAAGGCGCCCGACGACATCATCGCCGGCTCCGATCGCGACGCCACCGTGCGCCGCGGCGACACCGATCCGCGCGAGGGCCCGCCCGAGGACGAGCCCGCGCTGGTCGGCGACGCGCGGAGCTGATCCTCGGACCGACCGTCACGCCCGGCGCAACGTCCCTACGGGACGAGCGTGATCGTGGTGGCCGAGTTGCCGCTGCGTGCCTCCACGGAGGTGAAGGTCCCGCGGGCGTTGGCGTAGGCGCCGGTGCCCCCGGTGACGGCGCCGGTCGTCGTCGGGACCCCGGGCCTGGTCATCGCCTGCAGGGTCAGCGTGCCCTGGTTGGTGAGCATCGAGCCCGAGCACGCCGCGTCGGACTTCTCGAAGTTGCTCGATCCGACCGTCGTGACGCACGAGACGTGCATCCGGCCGACCCGCTTGCCCGCGCTGTCGGTGAGCGGGCTCGTGAACACGATGAGGTCGCCCATCAGGTTCGAGCGCTGGTTGCGCGTCTTCGTGTTGCGGATGTGCTTGAACGTCGAGCCCTTGTCGAGCTCGGTGAACGTGAGGGTCGTGCCGGCCGGCGCCTCGGCGGAGGCCGCCTCGACGGCGGTCCAGATGAGCATCTGACCGATCGCGAGCGTCGCGAGCACGATCGCCCCGAGCGACATCCCCCGGCCGGCCTTGGAGATCGGCTCGCGGCGGGCGCGCAGCGCCAGGACGATCGCCGCCACGCCGAGCGGAAGGCCGATCCAGAAGCCGGGCAGCGGGACGTCGAGGTCCCAGACCAGCGTCGTGCCGGGCACGGCGAGCAGGGCGAGAAGCAGGGCCAGACCGGGGCGGGCCCGGGTCTCGCCAACGTCGACGGAGCGGTTCATCGTGGTGTCCATGGGGACTCCTCTCGGGTCGGTTGCAGCCATGGCCCGAAGCTAATTTCGATCCGCCGCCCTGCCATCCGCGCGGCCACCGGATCGATCCGGTGCCCCCACCACTCTGCGCCTCCGTGCTACTACCGAGCGTCGGCGGCGCGCAGGTACGCCAGCACGGCGAGGACCCGACGGTGGCCACCCTCGCCCTCGGGCAGGTCGAGCTTCATCAGGACGCTGCGCACGTGGCTCTCGACCGTCCGCTCGGTCAGCACGAGCCGCGCGGCGATCGCCTGGTTCGTCAGGCCCTCGGCCATGAGCGAGAGCACCTCGCGCTCGCGCTCGCTCAGCTCCCCCAGGCCATCGGAGGCCTGCCCACCGACGAGCGAGGCGACGACGCGCGGATCCAGCGCCGAGCCGCCGCGGGCGACGCGCTGCGCCGCCTCGAGGAACTCGCCGACGTCGAGCACGCGGTCCTTGAGGAAGTAGCCGAAGCCGCCCTGCGAGACGAGCCCGACGGCCCCGCTGGTCTCGATGTGCTGGGAGAGCACGAATACGCCGACCTCCGGATGGGCGTCGCGGATCCAGCGCGCCGCGCGGATGCCCTCGTCGGTGTGCGTCGGCGGCATCCGCACGTCGACGACGGCGAGATCGGGCGCGTGCTCGCTGACCGCGCCGCGCAGGCGGTCGGCGTCGTCGACGGCCGCGACGACCTCGTGGCCGGCGTCCTCGAACAGCCGCCGCAGGCCCTCGCGCAGGAGCGCCTGGTCCTCGGCGATCACGACGCGCACGGCAGCTCCGCGACGACGGCGGTTCCCTCGCCGCGCGGGCTGGAGACGCTCACGCTGCCGCCGAGCGCGGCGACGCGGTCGGTGATGCCTGCCAGCCCGGAGCGCTCGCTGGCGATCGCACCGCCGATGCCGTCGTCGGTGATCCGCAGCACGAGGCTGCCGTTGGCGCGCTGGGCGCTGACCGTCACGAGCGAGGCGCGCGCGTGCTTGACGGAGTTCGTCAGCGCCTCGCTGGCGACGAAGAACGCCGCCGCCTCGATCGGCTCGGCGAAGCGCTCGGTCGTGGCCGCCACCTCGGTGCGCAGCGGCGCGCGGGCGGCCAGGTCACGCAGCGCCGGCGCCAGGCCGTCGTCGAGGCAGGCGGGGCGCACGCCGCGCGCGAGCTCACGCAGCTCCTCGATCGCGCGCGTGATCTCGGCGACGGTCTCGTCGAGCTGGCCGGTGATCTCGCCGGCGCCGTCGCCGAGGCGGCCCTGGATGTGGCGGATCGCCAGGCCGATCGAGACGAGCCGCTGCTGCGCGCCGTCGTGCAGGTCGCGCTCCAGGCGCCGGCGCTCCTCGTAGCCGGCGGTGACGATCCGCGCGCGCGACTCCTCGACCTCGGCCAGGCGGCGGCGCACCTCGGTGCCCAGCCGCGCGATCTCGATCGCCAGCCCGGCCGCGTTGACGACGCTGTCGAGGACGTCGGGATGTTCGTTGAGCGCGCGGTCGTGGCGGACGGCGCCGAGCGCGAGGTCGCCGCGGCGCACGAGCGTCACGTCGTGCGTCTCGTCGGGCGCCACCTCCGCCCGGCGCCCGCTCGCGTCGACGTAGCCCTCCTCGCCGGGCAGCGCGTAGACGAGCTCGAGGTCGGGATCGCCGAGCGCCTCGGCGAGCACGCTGCCCGTCTGCTCGGGCGTGGCGCGGCCGGCGCGCAGGTCGCCGAGGTGGCGCTCGACGCGCCGCAGGCCCTCGTAGCGGGGCCGGTTCAAGCGCCGGTCGACGAGGCGCTGGACGCGCCCGCGAAGCTGCCCGAACACGAGCGCGACCGTCAGCGTCGCCGCCGCCGTCGCGAGCGTCGAGCCGGACCCCAGCGCGACGCCGAGCGCCAGCGAGACCGCCCCGTACGTCGCGGCCAGGAGCATCGTGAGCGTCGCGTAGACGAGCGTGCGGTTGACGATCCGCTCGATCTCGTAGAGGCGGTAGCGCATGACCGCGATCCCGATCGCCAGCGGGATCGCGACCAGCGCGAGCACGAGCGAGGCGACCGCGGCCTCGCCGGAGCTGCCGGCGAGGAGGCTCTCCGTCCAGCCGACGGCGACGGCGATCGGGATCAGCGCAGCCGCGTAGGCGAGCAGCTTGACCTGCTGGCGTTCCAGGCCCGTGGCGCGCCGCATGCGCGTGCGCACCGCGAGGGCGCAGGCGACGAGCGCCGCGACCATCCCGATCGCGGAGACCGGGAAGAGCACGTTGAAGATCGTGTCCGGGAGCTGAGGGAGAGGGCTCGCGACCGTGTCGAACGGCTCCTCGAGCTCGCGCGGCGCGAACAGCAGCAGCATCAGCGTGAGCAGGAGCGAGATGGCGGCGCCCCACGCGACCGGCCGCCAGCGCGCGGAGGGCAGTCGTCCGTCGGGAAAGACGAACGCGATCGCCACGAACGGCGCGAACAGCAGCGGCCAGCTCGTCTGGCTCACCAGCGCGGCCAGGGCTCCGCCCGACGTCCCGGGGTGTTCGAGCACGGCGTAGATCGCCCCCTCCGACGCGACGCCGCTGAGGGCGATGACGAGCCCGTTGACGAGCAGCAGCCAGCCGATCGGGTTCTCGCCCCGGCGCGTCACGAGCACGGTCCCCACGCCGGTGGACATGCAGAGGATCGCCACGAACACGTAGTCGACCCACGCCGGGTCGATGTTGCGGCTGTTGGAGACCTCGAGCGCGACCAGGGCGCCGGCCGCCGCCACGATGAGGCCGAGCAGCACCCCGAGGGCGATCCGTCGCATGCGCACGCGCCGATCATCTCTGCCGCGCGGTCTCACGACAACCGCGCTAGCACTGAAGCGAACGTGGGGTCTATGAGATTCCTCTGAGACCCGGATTTCCGGTGCGCTGGACGGGGGGAAAACAAGAGCAACGTTCCTCACTACACACGGAGGTCACATCGCAATGGTTGCCGACGCAGGACCCCCCATCTTCCTCATGGCCCTCGGCCTCGTTCTCTGGCTCGCCGTCACGGCCACCGTGGCTGGTATCTCGATCCAGACGATCGGCATGATCCTGTTTGTCGCCGGCGCCATCTGGCTCGTCGTCGAAATGCTCCAGGCCCGCACGCTCGGCACTCGAGACCGCGTCGTGGACGAGCCGGTCGTGTATCGCGACCGCAGGATCTAGACCTCTTGTTGCGAGGCCCGAGAGGGCCTCGCGGCATGTAGCGAAGGAGCGCTAGCGCGCACGTGGCGGCTGCACCCGTGTTCCGGGTCGGTCGCCACGGCGTGGTTAACGGGCGTCCCACGGCGGGACGGGTGCCCTCAGGCGGGCAGCCGCGCCTCCTCGAGATCGAGGTCGCGCTCGATCAGGCGCATCGTGTCCAGGCGCAGGCGGCCCTCGTTGCGCAGCCCGAGGATGGCGTCGCGCTCGACGCCGATCAGCTCACGGCGCAGAGCGCTGTAGCGCTCGATCGTGTCCTGGGCGGAGGTCTGCACCGTCCCGTGCGCCTCGTCGGCGTCGCCGCCGATGATCGCCATGCAGCGCCGGAAGCGCGCGCGGTACAGCTCGCGCATGCGGCGCAGGCGCTCCTCGCTGATGCGCTCCTCGCGCTCGAGCTCGTCGAGGCGGTCGAGCGCCGCCTGCGCCGCCTCGAGCCGGGCGATCGCCTCGTCGGGGCTCCACTCGCGCTCGCGCTCGATGCCCAGCAGGCGCAGCAGCGGCGCCAGCGTGAGCCCCTGCCCGACGAGCGTCACGGCGATGACCCCGACCGTGATGAAGATCAGCAGCTCGCGCTCGGCGATCTCCTCGGTCAGCGCCAGCGCCGCCGCCAGCGAGATCGCGCCGCGCATGCCCGACCAGCCGACGACGAGCCGTTCGCGCCAGTTCTCGCCGGGGTCGGCGCCGGCCACGGCCGGCACGACCCGGGCCAGCAGCGGCGTCGCGGCGATCCAGGCCAGCCGCACGCCGATCACGACCGCGCTGACGATCGCCACGTCGGCGAGCAGGGCCCCGGTCTCGCCGGTCTCGCGCACGCTCTCGAGGATCCCCTCGAACTGCAGCCCGAGCAGGACGAACAGCGTGGTGTTGAGGCCGAACACGAGCGCCTGCCAGAACGCGATCGCGCTCAGCCGGGTGTCGGCGTCGAACATCGCGTGCGAGTGCCAGCCGAACCAGATGCCGCACACGACGGTCGCCAGCACGCCCGACACGCCGAGCTCCTCGGCCCCGATGTAGGAGCCGTAGGCGAACAGCACCGAGAGGAAGATCGCGAGCGGGACATCGTTGAGATGGCGCTGCAGACGCTCCCCGGTCCAGCCGACCGCGAGCCCGATGGCGACGCCGCCGGCGGCCGCCAGCACGAACTCCCACGCCGCCTCGTCGAGCGCGAACGATCCGGCCACCGCCGCGCCGACCGCGACGCGATAGGCGACGAGCGCCGCGGCGTCGTTGAGCATCGCCTCGGTCTCGACGGCGAGCGCGACGCGCTCGGGCACGCCGAGGCGACTGAACGTCGCGGCGGCCGAGACCGGATCGGTGGGGCCGAGGATCGCCCCGAGGATGAACGCCGCCGGCCAGCTCAGCCCGATCGCCTCGTGCGCGACCACCGCGACCGCGCACATCGTCACGAGCACGAGCGCGAAGGTCAGCGAGATGAGCTGCACCGTCGCGGCGCGCAGCTCCTGCGGGGAGGCGGCGAAGCCCGCGGCGTGCAGCAGCGGCGGCAGGAAGACGAGGAAGATCGCCTCCGGCGCGAGCTCGATGTCGGGCAGGCCCGGGACGAACCCGATCGCTACGCCGCCGATGACGAGCACGATCGGATACGGGATCGCGATGAGATCGGCGAGGCGCACGAGCACCGCCGCGGCGAAGAGGACCGCGATGAGAAACTCGATGTCGCCCACGTCGGGCGGCAGTCTACGAGTCGGACGGGGCCCACTAACGTCAGAGGCGATGCCCGCGATCCTCGACCCGCCGCTCGGGCCCGACGACCACGTCACCGGCCCCGCCGACGCCCCCTTCGAGCTCGTCATGTACGGCGACTTCCAGTGCCCGTACTGCGTCGCGTCGATCTCGATCCTGCGTCGCGTGCGCGAGCGGCTCGACGGGCGCCTGCGCTTCGCGTTTCGCCACATGCCGCTGCCGACGCACCCCGACGCCGACAACGCCGCACAGGCCGCCGAGGCGGCCGCCGCGCAGGGCGCATTCTGGCCGATGTACGACGCGCTGTTCGCCGCGCGCGGGCGCCTGTCGCTCGACGACCTCGCCCGTCACGCCGCGGCGCTCGGGCTCGACGGCGAACGCGTGCGCCGCGAGGTGCTGGAGGGCGTTCACGCCGAGCGGGTCGCACGCGACGAGCGCAGCGCCCGCGCCGCCGGCGTCAGCGGCACGCCGGCGTTCTTCGTCAACGGCGTATTGCACGAGGGCAGCTTCGACGCGGGCTCGCTCGTCGAGGCGCTCGGCGCGCCCGTCGCCTGATCGCACCGGCGCGGCCGTCAGTAACGGCGTGCGACGAACTGCATCATCAGCCCGGCGTAGAGCACCACGAAGGCCGCGATGGTGAGCATGAGCGGCGCCATCTCGTCGACGCGCGGGCGGCCGTCCGCGAGCGTCTCGAAGTGCTCGCGTTCGGCGGGGAGCACCCGCACGAGGTCCTCGCGCAGGTAGGCGTCGAACTCGGGCATCGTCCGCACCGGGGTGATGGCGTCAAAGCGCGTCAGCTCCGCGGTCCCGGGGATCGCGTTCCAGCCGCGGGCGACGGCGGGCGTGGTCAGCAGCGCCTGCGCCAGACGGGGCACGCGCTTGCGCAGCGCCGCCTCGACCTGCCGGTCGGACATGCGCAGCGCCTTGCGCAGGTAGGCGCGCAGCCGCGGGACCTCCTTGCCGACCTCGGTCAGCGGGATCGCGCTGAGCAGCGCGGCCGTCTGCGGCGCGCGGCGGCGAACCGCGTCGCGCACGTCGTCGGTCTTGCGCCCGGTGCGCTGCGCGACGAGCCGGTACAGGCGCGGCGCCTCGCGGGCGGCGCCGCCGCGCGGCGTCATGATCGGGGCGCCGAGCGAGACCGCCTCGCGGATCGTGTCGGCGCCGTTGGCGGTGGCGCGCACGCGGTCCTGGTCGAAGACGGGCTCGAGGGCCTCGATCGCCTCCTGCCCGCCGCCCAGCCGCGGGAGGTACTGGCCGCCGACGACGATGATCATCAACAGGACCCCGGCCGCCACGACCACGCTCCACGACAGCTTGCCGGGCGCCAGCCTGCGCGCGCGCCGGACGCCGTACAGGCCGAACGCCAGCAGGCCCGCCCCGAAGACGAGCAGCATGAACGGGATGTAGCCGATGCCGCCGTAGCCGGCGAGGTTCTGGACGTTCTCGCGCTGGGCCACGGTCAGTGGGACGACGTCGTCGCGCAGGTACTTGCGCAGGCCCGGCAGCGTGCGCACGGGCTTGTCGGCGCGCAGGCGCGTCAGCCCGTCGATCCCCGGCACGTCGTACCAGCCCTCCGCGGTGTTCGAGAGGGCGGTCAGCGACTGCGAGATGCGCGGGAAGTCGCGCTCGAGGATCGCCGCGAGCTCCTCCACGGGCAGGCCCATGATCGTGGCGAGGTAGCCCGTCAGCCGCGGCACCTCGGCGACGACGCCGTCCAGCGGCAGCGCCCGCATGAGCGCCTCGGTGTGCGGCGCCTCGCGGCGCAGGATCTTGCGCACCTGTTCGGCCGAGAGCCCGAGCTTGCGCTGCAGGTAACCGCTGAACTGCTCGACCTCCGCCGCGCCGCCCCCGCGCCGCGTCAGCAGCGGATCGACGACGTCGACGTACTGCGAGAGCGTGAAGACGCCCGCCTTCGTGCCGTCCGAGCGCGCGTCGGTGAACGCCGGCTCGGCCGCGTCGAGCAGCTTCTGACCCGAGCCCAGCCGCGGGATCAGCATCAGCGCGAAGACGAGCACGACGACGACGAACCCGGCCAGTGCGACCCCGAACCACGCGCGTGCGGCGCCGGTCGACAGCCATTCCCTCATGCGAACCGTTCCACTTCCCCGAGATCGACGGCGGCGGACAGACGTCCGCCTCACGAAGCGCGCGACCTTACACGGACGTCGGTCCGGCTGCGACGAGGGCGAGACTATGATCGGCGCGCCCGTGCGCCACCTGCGAGCTCTCGTCACGATCAGCCTCGCCGCCACGGCGCTCCTCGCCGTGCTCCTGGCGCCGGCGGCCGGCGCGCAGACGCCCACCACGCCGCCGCTGTCGATCGGCCTGACCGAGAACGATCCCCGCCTGCTCATCCCGGTCGGGCCCACCTGGCGCGCGGCGGCCAAGGTCGTCGCGCTCAAGCCGGCCTACGTGCGCGTCCTGATCCCGTGGGAGCGCCTGCAGCCGCGCGCCTCCAGCAAGCCCAACTGGGACGCGCCCTTCAGCGGCTGCCCGCCGATCAACCCCGGCTGTCGCAGCGAGCGCGGGATGCGCGGGCTGCTGGCCGCGATCAAGCAACGCCAGCTCGAGGACGGCGGCTGGCGGATCCTCGCCGTGCCGTACTTCACGCCGCTGTGGGCGATGGCGAAGCCGCCGAGCGGCTGCCAGAAGCTGCGCAACCGCCACGCCCGCGCGCAGATGCCGCGCATCGCCGCCTACCGCCAATTCCTGCGGGCGTTCAACGCGCTCGCCGACAAGGTCGGCGTCACGATCGACTTCATCACGCCCTGGAACGAGCCCAACCACCCCGGCTTCCTGCAGCCGCAGCGCGCGCGCTGCGTCGCCGGCGCCAAGGCCGTCTCGCCGATGGCCTACGCGCGGCTCGTGCGCGCGGCACGGCTGGAGCTGCGCTACGGGCAGCAGATCGTGCTCGGCAGCCTCGCGGGGCTGCAGCGCCCGCGCATCTACGGGGCCGGCGCGTCGGAGTTCATCCGCGGCCTGCCGCGCGACGTCGCCTGCCTGGAGGCGCCGTTCGCCCAGCACGCGTACATCGGCGTGCGCCCGCGCGACGGCGGCCTGCCGCGCGCGGCCAACGTCCGACTCGCGTCGCGCGGCGAGCTGCTCGACACGGTCATCGCCGCCCTGGACTCGCACCGCTGCGGCCATCGCACGCCGCTGTGGATCGCGGAGACCGGCACGTTCGACCACCGCTGTCCGGCGATGTCGGCGGCGCTGCGCTCGTGGGCGGTCAACGAGCGCGTCGACGCGGCCTTCCAGTTCACGTTCCGCGAGTCGCGCGACTATCCGGTCGGGCTCGTGAGCGCGTCGCTGTTTGAGACCTACCGCTCCTACCGCGCGTGGTACGCCTTCGCCGGCAGCCCGCGGACGCTGCCCGACAACCCCTGCTGAGCGCCGGCGGGCGTTGGCGCGGCGGACGAGCTACGCCGCTCACCGCTTCGTGGCAGACGGTGCGTCGAATGCGTATCGCTCCGCGTGCATGATTCGACACACCGGTCGGGCCAGACCCCGCTAGCCGGCGCGAGTACGCCGGGCGGCCCGGCTGTCAACGGCGCCCGTGGCCGGCCGGGGGGCCGACGTCACCGGGTGCCGCGCCGGCGCCATCGGTGCGACGAGCGCCGTCGCGTGAGGGGAGACGCGCCGTATCTCTCTGACGATGGGAGTGATCATGGGCGCAAGCTACGGGCCCCCGATCGCCGTCGATACCCACCCTTGGGTGGAGGGCCCGAACCCTGTCGCAACGCAGCTCGACCCGCTTCAATCCTGGGCATGTCCGATCCGCTCGCCATCGTCGCGCTCGTGCTGGCGATCCTCCTCTTCGTCGGCCTCGCCGGCGCGGTCGTGCTCGTCCCGTTGTCCCGGCGCGCGAAGCGGGTCGACACGGAGGTCGAGGAAGCGCTCGGCGACTCGCTCACGCGCAGCGCCACCGTCAACGGCCTGGGGCTGCAGTCCCGCGGCCGCGGACAGGTGCGCGGCAACGGACGGCTGGCGTTGACGTCCGACGAGCTGCGCTTCAGCCAGTGGGTGCCGCAGCGCGAGACGACGATCCCGCTCGCGGCGATCACCTCGGTCGGGACCGAGCGGACGTGGCTGGGCAAGTGGGTGGGAGCGACCCTGCTCTGCGTGCGCTGGCGCACCCCGGACGGCAGCGAGGACGCGATGGCCTGGCAGCTGCGCGACCTCGAGGGATGGCTTGCCGCGATCCACGCGGCGCGCGAGCCGTCACGCGTCGATCCGGACGATCCCGGCGGTTGAGGCTGCAGCGCAGCTACTGGCGGCGCCGGGCCCGCCTCGCCCCGAGCGCGACCGTGCCGATGATGATGAGCACGCCCAGGCCCTGCAGGCCGGGCGAGTCATCGCCCTCCCCCAGCACGATCGCGGCGACGCCGATCGCGGTGGCAAGCAGGGCGGCAAGGAGGACGAGAACGGGTTTCATGGTGTCCTTTCACAGGTCGCACCCGCCGCCGAGCGCGGGGCGCGGTTCGGCGATCGGGTGCGGGGAGCGCACGGCAACGGCGAGCCGGGCTGCCCGGGCGCGGACGTCGCGGGCGAAGTCCCGCCGGCTGACGCCCGCCAGCTCGAGCACGGCACGATGATCCCAGGCGACGACCGCGGCGCAGACGGCGACGAACGCGCGCCAGCTGAGGATCGCCGCGGAGCGCGCGGGCGCGGGCATGCTCGCGAACTCGTGGCCGAGGGTCGCCCGGTGAAAGGCGACGTGCCCGCGCTCGTCGAGCAGGATGCGCCGGCAGGTGGCATCGAGCAGCGGGTCGTCGCAGGCGAGCGCGAGCACCCGGTAGTAGCTCAGCGCGATGAGCTCGGCCGCCAGCAGCACGCAGATCTCGCGGCGCAGGCCACCGAGGTGGCGGAGCACGACGAAGACCGTGTCGGACCAGTGCGACTGCAGCCGTGTCCCGCCGAATCGCTCGCGGAGTCTGCCGAGCCAGCGCGCGTGCGCCTGCTCCTCGCGCACGAAGAGCTCGATCGAGCGCGCGTAGGCGGCGTCACCGGTGGCCCGTGCCAGGCGTCCGATGCGCTCGCCGTCGCCGGACTCGCCGAGCTCGAAGCGCGCGAGCGAGCGGGCGACCGCGGCACGCCCCGGCAGCGGTTGGAACGGTGCTTGCAACGGAGCGTCGAGTTCCTCCCCGCGCCGGGCCTCGAAGTACTCGAGCCAGCGTGCGTACGGCGAGCGATCGGCCGGGGACGTCATCGGCGCCAACCGTAGGCGGTGGGTGTGGAGATCGTGTGCAGATGCGGGCTGCGGCCGGCCGGCGATGGTTGGCGCGCGCGCGGTGAGCGTGCACCCGCGGGCTGGGTAGGATCGCGCCAATGGCCGAAGCCGACGAACCCGACGCGATCTTCAAGTCGCTCACCAGCCGCTTCAGCGGCCGCCTCGACGTCAAGCTGACGAGGGGCCCCGACGACGCGCCGCTGCTGAAGGCCTCCGGCGAGAGCTTCGCGATGCTCTACCACGACCAGCTCGTCGTGCGCCTGCATCCCATCCGCTGCGCCGAGCTCGTCGACGCCGGCCAGGGCCAGCTGTTCACCCACGACGGCCAGACGCACGAGGAGTGGATCGTCATCGACGGGCACGACCCGGCCGAGTGGAAGGCGCACACGATGGAGGCGCTGGGCTGCGCGAAGGACAGCTGAACGCGGCGGCGCCGGTTGCATCGTCGTAGGTCCTCGAAATAGGCTGCGCTCAGGGGCCAGGCCACGCCAAACGACGCTCGGTGCGTCATGGACACGGGGGGCGACAGATGCTGTTCGCACGTTCTTTCATCGGGGCGATGCTGCTGGTCGGCGCGCTGGCGTTCATCGGTTGCGGGGGCGATTCGGACGACAACGGCTCAAACGGTGCGGCTGACGCCACGCCCCCACCCGCAGCCAGCACGCCGACGGCGCCGAGCGCGACGTCGGACGCCACCGACAGCGCCGACGTCAGCGAGGCCGGCGAGACGCGCCCGCTCGGCGAGCGCGTCGTGGCGCCCTACGTCGTGTACGGAACCGGCGCGAACGCGGCGACGAGGCAGAACACGACCCTGGGCGTGACGGTGCTGCGGGTGCGCAAGGGCAAGATCTCGGACTTCAAGGACTTCAACCTCGACGCCGACGAGAAGAACACCGTCCCCCACTACGTCGAGGTCAAGTACGAGAACCTCGGCGAACTCAAGCTGCAGCGCTTCCTGATGGACCCGGCGATCGAGGACACCGAGGGCAACGAGTACAAGCCGCTGAACCTGATCGTCCTCAGCGGCACGTTCAAGACGTGCCCGCAGCCGAGCAAGTCACGGCTGCAGGGCGGCCAGAGCTTCACGCTCTGCGCGCCGTTCCTGCTGCCCCAGGGCAAGACCTACGAGCGCGTGCGCTTCCAGGGCGACGTCACGAAGGACCCGTACTTCTGGAAGTGACGCCCCGCCGTCACGGCACGAGCGTGCGCGCGACGAGGTAGCCGCCGGGGCCGAGCCGCGGCCAGATCGCGGCGAGCTCACCGCGCGGATCGATGGCGACGCGCACCGTGCCCCTGAGCGCGTCCGCTCCGGGCAGCGAGCGCCGCTGCCACGCCTCGCGGGCGCGCCGCACGCGGCGACGGCGTTGCCGCGGTCGTCGACGGCGAGGTCGGCGGCCGAGAGTCGACGGCCCGGCGCCAGCCACCGGCGGGCGTCCGGTCGGCGCTCTGCACGATCGCGGTCTGGCCACCGGCCGCGCGCGGCGTCACTGCCAGAGCGCCAGCGCCACGCCGCGCGCGCCGAACCCGACCTGCGCGGCGCCTACGAAGCGACCGCTCGCCGACACGTCCACCGGCGTGCGCCAGCGTCCGGCGCGACGCGCGCCGCCTGGACGACGACGACGATGACCACGCGCCGGAGCGTGAGCGCGGCCACCGACGGCCGATCAGGCGAGCTCGCGCGCGTCGCCCCGGCCGAAGTGCGGCGCGGGCGCGAGCTCGACGGGCGAGCTGTGCATCGCCCGCAGGCGCACCTCGCGCCAGGACAGGCCCTCCTTGACGAGTGCCGGGGCGCCCATGACGACCGCGGTCGCGATCTCGACGGCCTGCAGGATGATCCCGTAGGCCAGCGCGTCGGCGTAGCCGACGCCGTAGGCGGCGAGCACCGCGACGCAGGCCGCCTGGAAGATGCCGACGTTCGACGGGGTCGCCGGCAGGACCGCCGTGACGTTCACGGCGAACAGCACCGCGGCCGCGGCGCCGAGCCCGGCCTGCCCGTCGAGGCCGAGCGCGACGAGCAGGACGTAGCACGACAGCCACTGCACGACCCACGCCGACAGCTGCGCGCACGCGGCGACGGCGCCCAGGCGCGGGCGGCGAAAGACCGTCAGGCCGTCGCGCAGCGCCACGAGCGCGGCGCGCGCCTGCGTGACGAGCGCCGCGGCCCGCGCGTATCGCGAAGGCTTGCCGGAGCGCAGCAGCGCGGGCGCCAGCAGCAGCGAGGCGACGATCGCCACCGGCGCGATCGCCACGACGAGCAGCGCCGTGTGGTGCGTGAACAGGTCGACGGTCGAGAACATCACGATCCCCAGCACGATCAGCGCGAGGATGTTCAGCAGCGTCTGCGAGACGATCGTGCCCAGCACGACCGGCAGGTGCAGCCGCGGACTGCCGATCCGCCGCGCGACGACGAACGCGCGCGACGGCTCGCCGAGCCGCGCCGGCAGCGTCGCCGACATGAGCACGCCGATGAAGGTCCCCTGCAGCGCGTCGCGCAATCGCACGCGGGCGCGCGGCAGCGCGGCGCGCAGGATCGCGTGCCAGGCGAACGCGCGCAGCACCATCGAGAAGCACATGAGGCCGAGGCCGAGCAGCACCAGAGGCGGGGCGGCGTTGACGAGCGCGTGGCTGACGCGGTCGGTGCCGATCCGCTGGACCGCGATGACCGCCAGCACGGCCGCGAAGATGCCGACCGCGCCGATCGCCAGCCGCCGCGCCATCCGGGCGCCGGGCCGTGAGGCGTCCGTCGCTCCCCCGGCGGCGAGCGCGGGCTCGAGCGTGGGCAGCCGCTGCGCGCGCACCCGCTCGCCGTCCGCCGGCGCGAGACCATGCCGCGCGGCCAGCGTCTGCGGCGCCCTGGCGTGCAGCGTGATCGCGTCCTCGTAGGCGCCGAGGACCTCCGCGGCGACGTTCGACCAGGCATAGCGCGGCGCCGCCTCGGCCGCGGCTGCGGCCAGCGCGGCACGGCGCGGCGGGTCGAGCGCGAGGTCGCGCAGCGCCTCGGCGAGCGCGGTCGGATCGCCGCGCGGCACGAGGACGCCGTTGACGTCGTGCGAGACCACGTCGCGGTAGCCGGCGATGTCCGAGGCGACGACCGGCGCACCGGCCGCGAACGCCTCGGTCAGGACCATGCCGAAGCTCTCGCCGCCGAGCGACGGCGCGCAGAGCACGTCGGCCTCGCGCAGGACCGCGGTCTTCTCCTCGTCGCTGCACTTGCCGTGTGCGACGACGTCGCGCGTGTCGAGCATGAGCGGCGCGAGCTCCTCGTCGCTGACGCCGACGACGTGCAGCCTCGCGGGGACGTGCTCGCGCAGCGCCTCGAACGCGCGCAGCAGCACCGGCAGCCCCTTGCGCTCCACGGCCTGGCCGATGAAGGCGATGTTCAGCGGCCGTCCCTCGTGCACGGCCTCGGCCGAGCGCGCCGGGGGCGCCTCGTCGGGAACGTCGACGCCGTTGGGGATCACCCGGTACGTGCCGCCGAAGTAGCGCCGGCCGGTCCAGGCCGCCGCCTGCGAGACCGCGATGCGCACGTGCAGGCGGTTCAGCCGCCGCCAGGCGCCGAAGAAGTTCGCGAGGTTGTTGGAGAAGCCGTTCTCCGAGTAGCAGTGAAACGTCGCGACGAGCGGCGCGTCGACGGCCATCAGCGAGTCCCAGCCCGGGATCGGGGCGATCGGCTCGTGCAGGTGCACCACGTCGTAGCCGCGCTCGAGCTCGCGGCGCAGGGCGACGAGCGTCGAGACCCCGTAGGAGACGTTCGAGACCGCGCCGTTGGCCGGAAAGCCGACCGTGCGGCCCAGCGACACGAGGTAGCCGGGCAGCGGGCGCTGCGACGGGCGCGCGCCACGGTGCAGGCGCAGCGTGAAGCGATCGTCCGGGTCCACCGGCGACAGCACACGCACCTCATGACCCGCAGCCAGGTACTGCTCCGCCAGCGCCTCGATGTGGCGCGTCACTCCCCCTGGGTACGTCCACGAATACGGAGATACCAACGCGATCCGCATCCGTCGCATCCTAACCCCCGCACCCCCGGGATCGAAACGCGCGTGTGAATGTTCTGTGCGGATGACGGCCGCTCACGCGCCGCTCGCGGCGCGCTCGTCCTCTGCCGCCAGCCGCGGGTCGCCGCGAACGTACGCGGTCGCGCAGGCGAGCACGAACACGCCGAAGGCCAGCAGCATCGGGCCCGAGTCGTTGGACAGTGCGCCGACGACCGAGGCGGTCAGGCCGCCGATGAGGGTCGCGCGCCACGAGGGCGAGTCGGCCAGCGGCGCGAAGATGCGCTGGCGGTAGCGCACGGCGTAGATCGACGCCGAGCACGGCGATCAGGGTGATGAACGGCATCGCTCCGGTCTTGAGGACGTTGAGGGCCAGCGTGTAGCGGCGCGTGACGACGTCCCACAGCGAGCCGGCGCTGTCGGCCTGCAGGATCGTGCGCGTGAAGTGCCCGTTGCCGCCGGAGACGAGGTCCAGCGCCGCGAGCGCGACGAGCGCCGCGATCGGCACCGCCGCGGCGAGCAGCACGGCGCGCCGGGTCGGCGTGCCGGGCAGCATGAGGACGGTCGCCGCCGCGATCCCGGCCCCGACCGTGATGACGCCGCCGACGTCCGCGCCGAGCCGACCCGACCCGACGAACACCGCGAAGACCGCGCCGACGCCCGCGATGATCGCCGCGTTGCGGCGCGAGCGCGGCCGGCCCCACAGCAGCGCCCCCAGGCCGACGAGCAGCATGAGCGTGAGCGTCGACTCGAGCTCGTTGCCCAGCCCGTAGAAGCGCACGCCGGAGCGCGGGTTGGCGCCCAGCAGCGAGCGGACGATGAGCTGCGATCCGAAGGCGAGGTCGACGGCGTACGCGGCGATCGTGACGGCGACCGGCACGAGCGGCCCGCGCGGCCAGCGCACGAAGCGGTCGGTCAGCGCCGCCAGCGCGAAGCTGCCGACCACGACGATCGCGACCTCGACCGTGCGCGTCGGGGCCAGCCAGCCCGTGAAGAGCAGCAGCAGCGGCACGTGGAGAAACGCGAGCGCGCCGATCCGCAGGCCGGCGCGCACGCCGCGGCGGTCGCGGGCGATGCCGAGCGCGAGCACGAGCGCCAGCCACGTGAACAGCAGCGCGCCGAGCGTCGCCGTGCGGCGCCCGCTGACGACGCGCAGGCGCTTCTCGGTGTTCTTCAGCGCGGCCGCGTTGCGCTCGCCCTCGGCGCGGATGCGCTGCCCGCGCACGCCGTCGGGCACGGGGTGGCCGAGGTGGCGCAGGATCGTCACCGGGATGTCGATGCCGGCCACGACGCCGTCGAGGTGCGTCGTCGGCGACGTCAGCGACCCGTTGGAGCCCAGGCCGACGATGCCGATCGGCAGCAGCACGGGCACGGTCGCCCGCGGCGGCGCCTGGGTGACGATGAGCAGGTCGCCGGCGCGGCGGGCGCGCATCAGGTCGTCGAGCGCCGCGTCGCCCTTGGCGGCGGTCGGCAGGCCGACGACGACGAGGCGGTGGCGCTCGAGCAGCGTCGTCGCGCGCTCGGCCAGCGTGGCCGCGGTGCCGAGCGAGACGGCGGCGACGTCGCCTCGGCGATCGGCCGCGACGACCGCGACGATGTGGGTGCGCCCCGCGACGCCGGCGTAGGCCGCGCGGTCGGGCAGCTGGCCGGCCAGCATCCCGGGGAGCACCTCGGCGGGCGGCGTGGCGGCGCGCTCGAGCGCCCTGCTCCAGCCGAAGATGAAGCCGCTCCCGTCGCCGCCGCGCACGAGCTCGAGCACCGGTGGCGCCGGCGGTGAGTAGACCGCCCGCGAGGTCCGCGAACCGGCGGAGATGTCGAGCACCATCTGGGCCGCCGAGAAACGCCCCTGGGTCGCGCTGACGAGCCCGAGCGCAAGCGGCGTGCGCTCGTCGAGGCGCTCGAGGACCGGCTTGGGGTTGTCGTCGCCGCCGGAGGGCAGGAAGGCGAGCACCGCCCGCGGCTCACCCGCGGCCGGCGGAGGCCGCGTGGGCGTGCGCGGGCACGGCCAGCGCGAGGGCCAGCGCAACCACGACAGGGACAAGACGGGCCATCGCCCGTTCTATCCTGTCAATCCGTGCCGCAGCGTCATTTCGTCAAGTACACCTTCCTGAAGATGGATCCCGCCTGGCGGCGTCTCGACGCCGAGGAGCGCGAGGCCGGCAAGCGGGAGTTCGCGGCAGCCTGTGCGGACTTCGCCGACGGCCACCTCCTGCGGGCCTTCTCGACGATCGGCACGCGCGGAGACACCGATCTCATGGTGCTCACGCAGGCGCAGAACCTCGATCGTATCCACGAGTTCCACGTCGTCCTCGGCCAGAGCGGGCTCATGAAGTGGGCGACGATCCCGTATTCGTTTCTCGCGATGACGAAGGTCTCGGAGTACTCCGAGGAGTCACGCCTCGAAGTTCGCCCCGCGCATGCGAAGTACCTCTTCGTGTATCCGTTCGTCAAGACGCGGGCCTGGTACGCGCTCGATGCCAAGGAGCGCTACCGGATCATGCAGGAGCACATCGCGCTCGGGCGCGAGTATCCGGACATCGACCTGAACACGTCGTACTCCTTCGGCCTGGACGACCAGGAGTTCGTCGTCGCCTTCGAGACCGACGATCCGGGCTCGTTCCTGGACCTCGTCCAGCGCCTGCGCACGACCGAGTCCTCGTCGTTCACGCTGCGCGACACGCCGACCTTCACGTGCATCAGCGCGTCGGTGCAGCGCGCGCTGGCGGCGCTCGACGGCGAGACGCTCGCCGCGAAGGTGGGGTAGCCGTGCACGAGGCCCCTGGAGAGATCCGCGACATCACGGTCATCGGCGCCGGCCCGGTCGGGCTGGCGACGGCGTTCTGGGCGGGGATGCGCGAGGCGACGTCGCGCGTCGTCGACTCGCTGCCGCAGATCGGCGGCCAGCTGACGGCGCTGTATCCGGAGAAGTGGATCTTCGACGTGCCCGGCCACACGAAGGTGCTGGCGAAGGACCTCGTCGAGGAGCTGCGCCGGCAGGCGCTCGAGCAGTTCGACGTGCCGGTCCACCTCGAGACGACGATCGAGACGATCGAGTGGGAGGACGACCTCGTCGTCCTGAACACGAACAACCCCGACCACCCGCAGCTGCGCAGCCGCGCGGTGATCATCGCCGGCGGCCACGGCGCCTTCGAGCCCAAGAAGCTGCCCGGCTACGACATGACGCCGTGGGAGGGCCGCGGCGCGCACTACCTCGTCGGCTCCAAGAACGAGTTCGCCGGCAAGAAGGTGCTGATCATCGGCGGCGGCGACTCGGCCTGCGACTGGGTCATCAACCTCCTGCACACCGCCGATTCGCTCGCGCTGTGCCACCGCCGCGTGGGCTTCCGCGCCCACGAGCTGACGGTCAGCCAGGTCATGACCGCCGCCGACGCCGGCCAGGTCGACCTGCACATCCCCTTCCAGGTGCGCGAGGTCATCGGCAACGGCGCGATCGAGCGCGTGCGGCTCTTCCATTCCGAGGACGAGTCGCACGAGATCGAGATCGAGGTCGACGCGATCCTCCTGCAGCTCGGCTTCAAGACCGCGCTCGGCCCGCTGAAGAACTGGGGGCTGGAGATCTCCAAGGGCGCGCTGGTCGTCGATCAGGTCATGAAGACGAACCTGGACAAGGTGTGGGCGTGTGGTGACATCACGACGTTCGACGGCAAGCTCAAGCTCATCGCGACCGGCTTCGCCGAGTCCGCGATCGCCGTCGCGCAGGCGGTGCACTCCTTCCGGCCGGAGATGAAGATCCAGCCGAAGTACTCGACGAACACCGGCGTGCCGGGCGGGGCGGGGGGCCAGCCGTAGGGCCGCGCGGACGGCCGGCTCGCCGTCCGCGCGCACCAGCAGTCCGCTAGCCCGCGGTCGCGCAGATCGCGAACATGGTGTAGCCCAGCACGTCTCCGCCGACGAACGCACTGCCGTCCTGCTTGCCCAGGGCGACCCGCCATCCCATGTCGGCGTCGGAGGAGGGTTGGTATGGCGCACTGTCCAGGATCTCGGCCCTGCCGGAAGAGAGCGTGAGCTTTGTGGCGCCGCCGCTGAGGACGACCTTGCCGGCCGGGCACGTGATGGTGCCCAGGACCACCGAGTCGTTCGCCTGCCCGCCGCGGTACACCTCGTCGTCGTAGACGATCTCGTGGCCGCTGATCCCGGCGGGCCCTCGCGGACCGGGTCCGCCGTCTCGCCGGGCGCACCGGGTGCGCCGGGGGCGCCCGGGGCGCCGGGGGCACCCGTTGCGCCCGGCAGCCCCCGCTCGCCGGTGAGACCGCGCTGGCTCCAGGTGACCGGCTTCTCGTAGCTGCGGCACGATTCGCCCGCGTCGACGATGCGCGTATCGCCCTTGGAGTGCGAGATGCCGAGCAGTCCGTTCGTGGTCGCATAGCAGCCCTTGATCGTCCCGTCGGCTCCGGGAATGGCGGCGTAGCCGACCCCGACCGTGGCGAGCACGCCCACGCTGGCGAGCGCGACGATGTTCGTCCTACGCGTGAGGCGCGGTTTCATGATTCTTCCTTTCAGAGGCGACGCAGAATGGTCTTCGATCCGCGTTCGCGACCCTACCCCCGCATCCAGCATGCTCTCATCAGGGCCAGCACCGATCCCTATCGGCGCTCGCACTGAACCTCGCGCGCGCTCCGCGCTATGGCGCCGCGACGCGCTCCAGCGTCGCCGTGACCGCCGGTGGGGCGCGCAGCGTCTGCAGGACCACGCAGTAGCGCTCGGTGAGCTTCAGCAGCGTCGCGAGCTGGTCGTCGACGGCGCCCGGCGCTTCGAGCTCGAAGCGCAGGCGGATGTCGGCGAAGCCGACCGGCGCGGCGCGGTCGACGCCGAGCGTGCCGCGGAAGTCGAGGTCGCCCTCGGCGCTGATCGTGGCCGCCCGCACGTCGATCTCGAGCGCCGTGGCGACGGCCTTCAGCGTCACGCCGGCGCAGGCGACGAGCGCCTCGAGCAGCATGTCGCCCGAGCACAGCAGGCTGCCGTCCCCGCCGGTCGCCGGATGCAGGCCGGCCTTCGCGAGCGCGCGCCCGGTCTGCACGTTGCAGGCCAGCTCGTCGTCGAGCGTGCCGGTCGCCGTGAGCGTGACGAGCGCGGCGTCCGGCTCCTCCTTGTAGCGCTCCTTCAGCGGCGCCTGCAGCGCGCGCAGCGCATCGCGATCGATGGTCGCCATCAGCGGTAGGCGGCCTTCGGCCCGCGATCGTCTGACAGCGAGTCCTGCGTGCGCGCGACGAGCGCCTCGATCGCGTCGGCGAGGTGCACGCGATCGATGTTGTAGTCGTCGCGCTCGACGCGGATGCGGTGCGCCTCGAGCAGGACGCCGGCGTGGGTGTGGCCGGTGGGCGGCTCGAAGCGGTAGGAGGCCAGCTCGATGAGCAGGCCGAGCGGGTCGGTGAAGTAGATCGAGTCCATGAAGCCGCGGTCCTTGACGCCGCTGTGCTCGATGCCGCGCTCGTCGAGGCGCTCGACCGCCTGGAAGAACGTCGCCTGCGAGACGGCGAACGCGATGTGGTGCACGCAGCCGGGATCGGTCGGCGTGCGACCGGGCTCCGGCTCGCGCTCGTCGTTGGTGAAGATCGTGATGAGACGCCCGTCGCCGGGATCGAAGTACAGGTGGCTCTCGGCGGGCCGGTCGAGGTTGGGCTGCTCGAAGACGAACGGCATCCCGAGCACCCCCTCCCAGAAGTCGATCGAGGTCTGCCGGTCGGCCCCGACGAGCGTGATGTGATGACAACCCTGGGTCTGGAGCTTGCGCATGCCGCGTAGGCTCCCACGCCGGGCGGGTGCGTGAGACGAGAAGCGATACTCGTCGCCTTGACCGGCCCGCTGAAGCTGCTGACCTGGAACGTCGCGGGACGCCTGTCGCGCCTCGACGAACAGGTCGACCGCGTCCTCGCCCACGACGCCGAGGTGGTCTGCCTGCAGGAGGTGATCCCGAATGCGCTGGCGCGCTGGACCGAGCGCCTGGCGGCCGCCGGCTACGCGGTCGCGGCAAGCGCGGTGGCGCCCGACGCGCCGCGCGTGCACCGCCTCGGCGTGCTCGTCGCCAGCCGTCACCCGATCCTGTTCGCCGGTCCGGGCGCGGCGGTCGCGGGCGGAGATCACGCACCGCTGTCCCAGCGCGAGGGCGAGGTGAAGGTCCGCACGCTCGAGGCGGTGCACGCGAGCCTTGCCGCACTCGACGACGGCGCCGCCGCGGTCCTGTGCGGCGACTTCAACACGCCGCAGTACGAGGCGCGCGACGGCGTGGTGCAGACGTTCGCGCAGACGCGCACGGGCAACCTGCGTCCCGCCCGCGGCGAGCGCCCCGCAAAGAGGGCGAGAGCCGACACGGGTGGGCCACGGTCGCGCCGCGCGCGGCCGACGGCTGACTTCGCGCCAGCGCCGGCGCCAGCGCGCCGCGGCTCAGCGCACGATCGCCGACATCCGCATCCCCGGCGCGTGGATCGAGCAGACGAACGTGTAGCGGCCCGGCCGGTCGAGCGCAACCGCGTACGTGCCGGCCGTCTTCGTCGGCGACGTGAGCGGCTCGGGGCCGGAGCGCAACGTGACCTGATGGGACTGCTGCGCGCGCCAGCGCCACGTCAGCTCGCCGCCCGCGCGCAGCCGCACCGCCGGTCGCTCGCGGCCGAGGTGGAAGGCGTTGTCGAAGATGGAGACGACCGCCCGACGGCGCGCCGCGCCGGCGGTGTCGGACGCGGATACGGCGGCGGGCGCGGCGACCGGCCCGACCGCCGGCTCGGCCGACGCCGCCACGGCCGCCTTCGGCACCGGCGCGCTGACGAGCCGCGTGGCGTGCGAGCGCAGGTCGCGCACGAAGACGCCACGCCGGTCGTCGGGCTTGTCCGCAGAGAGGTTCGCCGCCGCCGACGTGAACGCCACGCGGCGCCCGTCGCCGGAGATCGTCGCATCCGTCGAGGCGCCGTCCGCCGGCGCGCCGCCACGGCCGGACGCGCGCGAGACGAGCTGCTCGGGCCCGCGGCCGCGGGCGTCGCGGGCGTAGACGAGCGACCGGCCGCGATCGATCACCGTGTATGCCATGCGACGCCCGTCCGCGCTGATCGACGGCTCCAGGGCGAAGCGGCGCACGCCGCTCACCGCCGTCGTGCGCTGCGTGCGCAGGTCGCGGACGTAGATGCGCGAGCGGCTTCGCCCGCCGGGGCCACCGAGGTTGCCCGCCGAGGAGGCGAACGCCACGAAGCGCCCGTCGCGCGAGATCGCGGGGTCGGCCGAGTACTCGTCGGCGATCGCGCCGCGGGCACCGCTCGCGCGGCTGACGAGCGTCGTCGTGCGGGCGGCCAGGTCGCGCACGAAGACCTGCGTGCGCCCGCGCAGGTCGCCCGCCCCCAGGTTCGACGCGGCCGTCGTGAACGCGACCTTCGTCCCGTCGCCGGAGATCGCCGGGTCGTAGACGCCGTCGTCGGCGCGCGGCGCCGAGCGCGGACCGCGGCTGGCCAGTTCGGTGCGGCCGTCGCGCAGGTCGGTGACGTAGATCGCGCTCTGCCCAGCGCGGCGCTGCGCCTGGTAGGCCACGCGGCGGCCGTCGGCCGAGATCACCGGGTTGTACTCCGAGCGCGAGACGCCCGGCTCCTGCGGCGGCTGCGGCAGCGCCCGCGTGCGGCCGGTGCGGGCGTCGTGGACGAACACCCCGATCTGCCCGTAGCGCTTGGCGAAGTTCAGGTTGCCCTCGGCCGACTCGAACGCGACGACGCGCCCGTCGTCCGAGACCGTGGGGTTGTAGGCCGAGCGTGGGGTGCGCCGCGTGGCGCTGAACGACGCGTTGCGCGTCCGGCCGCCGCCGACCGGCGCAGACAGCACGCTGATCTCGCCGCTGCGCAGCGCGAGCGGCAGCTTCTGCAGGTAGGACTCGAAGACGACCCGCGCACCGTCGCTCGACAGCGCGGGGTTGGCGGCGAAGTCGCGGGGCTTGCCCGTCAGCTTGCCGGCGTGCGTCGGCGGTGGCCCGTTGTAGCGCACCTGCGCGAGCCAGCGGGGCAGCTGGCTGAGCTGGCGACGCAGCAGCAGGCGGCCCTGGCGCTCGCTCATCGCGCCGCTGGAGACACCGAAGCGCACGCGCTCGCGCAGGACGCCGGCGGCGAGCGATTGAATGCGGCCCGGCGAGCGACCGTGCAGCCGGCCGATCTCCAGCGGGCTCTGCTCGCCGCGCCGCAACTGCCGGAACTCCGCGTCGGTGACGCCGAAGATCTCGGGCGCCGCGCTGGGAATCGCGAACTGGTGCAGCGAGTGGAAGAACAGATGCTGCGAGAGATGGCCCTGCGTGATCGTCCGCTCGGCGCGCCGGCGCAGCATCGCCAGCACGCCGGGTGTGACGGTCCCGGCGCGTGGGCCGACGAGCGCGGCGGCGAGCTTGCCGGGGTCCGGCCAGCCGTGCGCCGCGGCGAGCTGAGCGAGGTTGCGGCGGTCGTCGCGCAGCTGGCGCCAGATGTCCCCGCGCGTCACGCCGAGCAGCGCGTGCAGGCGCCCCTCGTCGTAGGGCAGCCAGTGGTTGTAGACCCAGTCCTCGGGCGGCAGCCAGTGCGCGGGCGCCTTGGCCGGAGCCTCGGAGTCGAAGGACGCCTTCGCGACGGGGACCGTCGCCAGGTCCGCGTCGCGCAGCGGCGAGCCCGGGACGAACGCGAGCGCGAGGCCCGCGACGAGCGCCGCCGCGATGCCGCATGCCGCCAACCGGCGTGCCGGACCCGTGCCCACGCGCCGACGCTATCAGCGTCCGCCGGCAGCCGCCGGATCGCTCGCCCTTACAGATGAACGAGCGTGTCCAGTAGTGCGGCTGGCCCCACCAACGCTGCGGGGCTGCCCCCATGGGCCGCTTCGGGGCGCTCGCGCAGACTGCCCTCAACGACCACGTCCCTTCACCGAACGGAGCCGCGCATGACCCCGACGCAGACCATTTCCCCGCAGCCCGGCATCGTCGTCGCCACCGCGATCACCGCCGGCCTCGACGGCGAGCTCAGCCACGCCGAGGGCGTCGTCGTCTCGACGGCGCTCACGGCCGGCCTCGCCGACCGGCTCGCCACCAACCACGCCGAGGGCATCGCCGTCTCCACCGCGATCACAGCCGGCGCCTCGACGGCTGCACCACCGGCAACTGCTCGGACCCCAACCACGCCGAGGGCCTCGTCCTGCGCTAGCGTCGCGCTACGCCGACCATGAGCGCGGACCCTCCGCAGACCGGCCTCCAGCTCGCCGCCGCGACCTCCACCGCCCTCGGCGGCGGCGAGCTCGCGCGCGGCGCCGCGCTGGCCGACGAGGCCGCGGCGACGTTCCTCGCCGAGCAGGGGGAGCCGAACTTCGATGCGCCGAACATGCTGCGCCTGCGCGCCGACGCGCTGCTCACCCTCGGCGACCATGCCGCCGCCGCGCAGACGCTCGACCGGGCGGACGCCTTTGCCGCGAAACTCCCGACCGGCGACCCCTTCGACCGCCTCCGCGTGCAGCTCGGCCGCCTGCGCGGCGTCGCCCGGCTCGACGGCGGCGACCGGCCGGGCGCGCGCGCGGTGCTCGAGACCACGCTCGACCTCTGCGAGCAGTCGCTCGGCCCCGACGATCCCGACGCCGCCGGCGTGCACAACATGCTCGGGATCGTCGGCAAGTTCACGGGCACGTTCGACGACGCCGCCGCGCACTACGCCCGCGCCCTGGAGATCTACGAGACGGTCGGCGCGGGGCCGGGCGTCATCGCGACGCTGCACCACAACCTCGGCGGCCTGGCCCACAGCCGCGGCGACCTCGTCACCGCCGAGCGCGAGACGCGCCGCGCGCTGGAGCTGCACACCGAGTCACACGGCGCCGCACATCCCGACACCGCCGGCGACCGCGGGCAGCTCGCCGCGATCCTGTCCGAGCTCGGGCGCCACGATGAGGCCGAGCGCGAGCTGCGGCGCACCGCCGAGGACTTCGCCGACCGCTACGGGCCCGACCACGTGGAGGTCGCGATCGCCCGCACCGCGCTCGGGGCGGCGCTGCATCGCACGGGCCGCCTCGACGAGGCCGACGCGGAGTACCGCGCCGGCCTGGCCGCGCGCGAGCGCACGCAGGGCGCGGAGCATCCGATGCTCGCCCCCACGCTGCTGAACCTCTCGGCGCTGTGCGAGCAGCGCGGCGACGCGTCAGAGGCGCGCGCGTTCGCGCAGCGCGCGGCGGACGTCCTCGACGGCGCGGTGACCGAGGACCACCCGCACCGCATCGCGGCCCAGCAGCGACTCGCCCAGCTCAAGGCCGGCGAGCCGGGCGGTTAGACCGCCGAGCACTCCTCTTCGTCGGCGACCCGGAACGAGGAGCCGCAGCCGCAGGCGGCGACGACGTTGGGGTTGTTGACCTGGAAGCCGGCGCCCTGGAGCGACTCGACGTAGTCGATGACGGAGCCGCGCACGTAGGGCAGGCTGGGCTGGTCGACGTAGACCTTCAGGCCGGCGAACTCGAAGACCTCGTCGCCGTCGCGCTGCTCGTCGAAGGCGAGGTTGTACTGAAAGCCCGAGCAGCCGCCGCCCTTGACACCGACGCGCAGTCCCGCCTCAGCGACGTTGGCGCCCTGGCCTGCGAGGAAGTCGTGGACCTTCTGTGCACCCTTGTCGGTGATCGTGATCATGTGCGCATCTCCCAACGTCGTTTCAAGCGCATCCGCAATACTTCAGGAAGTGTAGCGGCCCCGAGGCCGTGCTGGTCAACCTTTTGCAGATCGCTACGCTTCGAGCATATGCCCAGCGCAGACGAGGTCAAGAACCGGATCGAGACCGGGATTCCCGGTGCCGCGGCAGAGGTGCAGACGTACGACGAGGTGCACTTCGATGTGGTCGTTCGAGCCGACGCCTTCGAGGGCCTCTCGCGCGTGAAGCAGCACCGGCTCGTGATGGACATATTCGCTGGCGAGCTCGGCGGCGCGATCCATGCCCTTGCCCTGAAGACGGAGGTCCCGACATGAGCGACAACGAGATTCGCACCCTGATCGCCCAGGCGATCGAGGAGAACGACACGATCCTCTTCATGAAGGGGTCGCCCGACGCCCCCGCGTGCGGGTTCTCGGCGCGGACCGTCGCGATGCTGCAGCAGCTCGAGAAGCCCTTCGCCGCGGTCGACATCCTGCCCGACCCGCGCATTCGCCAGGAGCTCTCGGCGATCTCCAACTGGCCCACGATCCCCCAGCTCTTCCACAAGGGCGAGCTCATCGGCGGCTGCGACATCGTCACCGAGATGTACGAGAACGGCGAGCTCGGCGAGGCGCTCGGCGCGCCGGCCCAGGCCGGCCCCGCGGAGGCGCCCGCAGGCGCGGCGTCCGCACCGGCCGCCCCGCTGGGCATCGAGAATCGCCTCGGCTGAGAGCCGTCGGCGGCTAGCGGACCCGCAGCTGCACGCGCGCCTCGCCGCTGATGCGCAGCTTCGGGTCGCGCAGCAGCTCGTGCTCCTCGCCCGCCAGGCGCGCGATGACGCCGTCGTAGCGAGCGAGGCCGAGGAACGCATCGCGAACCTCCCGCACGGACTGCGGGCCGCCGGTGTCGGCCCCGTCGCCGTCCTCCTCGAAGACGAGGCTCAGGTCGCCGCCGTCGTCCTGGCTGGGATCGCTGCCGGCGTCGGCCGGCGTGCCGATCACCCGCAGCGTGCGCGGGCCGCGCGCCGTGTCGAGCGGCACGCGCATGCGCACCGTGCGGCTCCAGCGGCGCCCCGTGCGGGTCTGGCGCAGCGACAGGCGCAGCGCGATCGTGCTGCCGCGGCGCGCCACCCGCGGGGCGCTCACGCCGGTGATGTACGCCTGACGCATCCCGCGGCGCACGCGGATGGCGACCTCGAACGCGGTCGGGTGCAGCGTGCCGAAACGGTAGCTCTCCAGCACGGCCACGGCGGCGGCGACGTCGGTGGCGGCGGCCCCGGCGAGCGCGTTGGGCATCATCCCGTCGATCGCGTAGGAGTTGCAGACGCGCAGCGGCGCGCGCAGCTCGCGCAGCGTCGCCTTCACGCACAGCTCGCCTGACTGTCGGGCCGGAGCGCCGTCGAGGATCGCGGTCGACGCCTCGGCGACGGCCGCCGCCGCGGTGATGCCCAGCGGCGACGCGCCGGTGGGCTGGCCGACGTCGCTCTCGTCGGCGATGTGCGTGACCGCGCTGCGTGTCCGGCCGCTGTCGAGGTCCTTGGCGGTGACCCGCAGCGGAAAGCTCGGCGGCGGCTCGCCGAGGATCCCGGCCACGCCGTTGGGACCGTCGGAGGTGATCGTGCCGAGGTCGTTGCCGGGCGAGCCGAGCTTGTACGTGGCGATCTCGGGAGCGGCGATCGGGTTGTTGATGACGGTGTGGACGAAGGCGTCCTGCAAGAAGAGCGAGCGGCGGCCGGCGCCGTCCATCTCATGGCCGAAGATCCACACGGCCGGGCCCTCGGCGTAGGCGACGGTGCCGATCGCGCCGAGCACGATGTCGCCGGCGGTCAGCCCGACCGAGACCGAGGCTCCGGGCACGAGCGGCTGGGGCGCGAAGGCGGCGGTCGTGCCGGCCGGCGCGGCGATGAGCGTGCGGCCGGCCTTGCGCGCGGCGCGCACGAACGCCCGTGCCAGCGACGGCCGCAGGCCGGCGATCGTCAGCGGCCCGGCGAGGCTGCGGGCGCCGATCACGCTGCGCGTCGCGCCCGGCGCCACGGGAGGCTGGGCGAGGACGAACTCGATCGGCGTCGCGAGCGCCGTGCGCCCGCCGTACTCGCCGAGGGTCTCGGAGATCGCACCGATGTTGCGGGCGATCCCGTCGGCGCCGGTGCAGAGGATCGGCGAGCCCGAGAAGCCCGGCCCCAGGCCGGTCGGGTCGACGGCGGAACCCGAGACGCGGACGAGGATGCGCGCTGCGCCGGCGCGGGCGCGATCGATCACGTCGACGACCTCGACGTCGAACGGCGAGATCTCCAGGCCGCGCACGACGGTCAGGCCGGTGCAGCGCATCCCGGCCTGCACCTCGCTCAGCGCCAGGATCGGATCGGACGCACGCGCGGCGGCCGGCGCCACGAGCGCGAACGCGAGAGCGGCGAGAAGCAGGCGGCGCATCCGACGGGCCACGCTAGCAGCGTTCCGGGCCACCATCGCCGCCCCCGGGCGCACTAGCATCGCGCCATGGCATCAGACGCCGTCACGCCGAATACCGGTCTGACCTGGGACGGTCGCACCCTGCGGCTGCTCGACCAGACCCTGCTGCCGGCCGAGGAGACCTGGATCGACCTCGCGGGCGCCGACGACACGGCCGCGGCGATCGCCCGCCTGGCGGTGCGCGGCGCGCCGAACATCGGCATCGCCGCCGCGTACGGCCTGGCGATGCAGATCGAGCACACCCCGGGCGACGACGAGCTGCGCGCCGCCGCGTGCGTGCTGCGCGAGGCGCGGCCGACCGCGGTGAACCTCTCCTGGGCGGTCGACCGCGTGCAGGCGGCGACGCTCGCCGTGGCGCCGAGCGAGCGAGGCGCCGTCGCGCGCGCCGAGGCCGAGGCGATCCACGCCTCCGAGGACGCCGCCAGCCTCGCCATCGCGCTCGCCGGCGCGGACCTGCTCGCCGGCTCCCGGCGGATCCTCACGCACTGCAACACCGGCGCGCTGGCCTGCGGCGGGACCGGCTCGGCGCTCGCCGTGGCGATCGAGCTGGCCGCACGCGACGAGCGGGTGAGCGTGCTGTCGTGCGAGACGCGCCCGCTGTTGCAGGGCGCGCGGCTGACGATCTGGGAGCTGCGCCGCGCGGGGATCGCCCACGAGCTGCTCGTCGACGGCGCTGCCGCCGGCCTCATGCGCCGCGGCGAGGTCGACGCGGTGATCGTCGGCTGCGATCGCGTCGCCGCCAACGGCGACGTCGCCAACAAGGTCGGCACCTACGCCCACGCGCTCGCCGCGCGCGCCGCGGGGATCCCGTTCATCGTGGCCGGCCCCACGTCGACGATCGACACGTCGATCGACAGCGGCGAGGAGATCGTCATCGAGGAGCGCGACATGGACGAGGTGCGCCACGCCGGCGGCGCGCTGCTGACCGGCGCCGACACGCCCTGTCGCAACCCCGCCTTCGACGTCACGCCCGCCGAGCTCGTCACCGCGCTCGTCACCGAGCGTGGGATCGCCTCGCCGGTGACGCGCGAGTCCGTGCTGGCGCTCACCGCCGCCGCGGTCCCGGCCGAGCGGGGCTGAGGAGCCGGCAGGTGCGCGTCGCGCGGTCCACCACGACGCGCGACGTGGTCGTCGAGGAGTGCGACGACCCGTCTCCCGGGCCGGGCGAGGTCGTCTGCCGCGTGCTCGCGTGCGGCGTCTGCGGCTCGGACGTCAGCGATGGCTACGTCGCCCGCAAGCTGCCCGCCGTGCTCGGCCACGAGGTCGTCGGCGAGGTCCTGCGCACCGGCGAGGGCGTCAGCGACGTCGCCGCCGGCGACCGTGTCGTCGTGCACCACCACGCCCCGTGCGGCGACTGCCGGCGCTGCCGGCGCGGACACGAGACGCTCTGCGACCAGTTCCGCTCGACGGCGCTTGACCCCGGCGGCTTCGCCGAGCAGGTCCGCGTCGAGGCCGCGCTCGTGCCCGAGCTGCTGTCGCTCGGCCCGCTCGACCCGGTCGCCGGTACGTTCGTCGAGCCGCTGGGCTGCGTCCTGCGCGCGCTGGATCGCACGCGCCTGGGCGCAGGCGACGAGCTGCTCGTCGTCGGCGCGGGGTCCAACGGGCTGCTGGCGATCGCCGCGGCCCGCGCGCGCGGCGTCGGGCAGGTGTGGATCCGCGAGCCGCGCGAGGACCGCCGTGCGCTCGCCGAGGCCTGGGGCGCCCGCGCCCACACCGACGAGCCCGTCGACGTCGCGTTCCTGACGACCGCCGACGAGGCGGCGATCGCGGGCGCGGCCGCGGCGCTCGGCGCGGGCGGCGTGCTGTGCCTGTACGCGACGACGAAGGCCGGCGCGCCGCTCGGCGTCGACGGCGAGCAGCTCTTCCTGCGCGAGCTGACGATCTGCTCGAGCTGGTCGGCGGGCCCGCGCGACATGCGCGCCGCCCACGATCTCATCGCCGACGCGACGATCGACCCGCTCGCGCTCGTCACGCACCGCCTCGGCCTCGACGAGACGGCGCGCGCGCTGGACCTGCAGCGCCGCGGTGAGGCGATCAAGGTCGTGGTCGTCCCGTGAGAGCGGCGCTGCTGCACGGACCCGGCGACCTGCGCGTCGAGGAGGTCGCCGAACCCGACGGCGAGGTGATCGTCACCGTCGAGGCCGCGACGTCCTGCGCGACGGACGTCAAGTGCCTGCTCTACGGGCATCGCATCCTCGGCCCGTACCCGGCGCGCTTCGGCCACGAGACCGTCGGCCGGCGCGAGGACACCGGCGCCCGCGTCCTCGTCGGCGACTCCGTCGCCTGCGGCGCCTGCCGCCAGTGCACGGCGGGCCGCACGCAGCTCTGCGAGCGGATGACCTGGGTCCTCGGCGGCTTCGCCGAGCAGATCGCCGCCCCGGCCGGCGCGCTGCACGCCGTGCCCGTCGGCCTCGATGCCGTCGGCGCCGCGATCGCCGAGCCGCTCGCCGCCGCCGTGCACGCCGTGGCGCGCGCGGGCGCCGCGGCCCGCGCGGGTGCGCGCGCGGCCGTTCTCGGCGGCGGGACGATGGGCCTCATGCTCGCGCGGCTGCTGCACCTGCAGGGCTGCGAGGTGACGCTCGCCGACCGCCACGAGGAGCGTCGCGCGCAGGCGGCGGCGCTCGGCGCGCACCCCGTCGCCGAGCTCGCGCCGTCCGGCTACGAGCTCGTCATGGAGGCCGTCGGCCGCCCGGCGGCGTGGCGCGCCGCGCTCGACGCCGCCGCGGGCGGCGCGACGGTCGTGCTCGTCGGCGGCTGCCCCGCCGGCAGCGAGGTGACGCTGCCCTCCGGCCCGCTGCACTACGCCGAGCTCGACGTCCGCGGCGCCTTTCACCACACGCCGGCCGAGGTCGATCATGCGCTGGCGCTGCTGGCCGAGGGCGACGTCGACTGGCGCGCGATGGTCGGCCCCGCGATCAGCCTCGACGAGCTCGGCGACGCCCTGCGGCGACCCACCACCGGCGAGGCCCGCAAGCTCGTCGTCGACCCGCGCCGCTAGCCCGGCCCCTCTCGCTAACCTGCCGCGGCTGATGCCGGTCGTCGTCGTCACCGACAGCACGCACTACCTACCCCGCGACCTCGTCGCGCGGCTCGGCCTGCACGAGGTATCGCTCTACGTCAAGCTCGGCGAGCGCCTGCAGCGCGAGAGCGACATGACCGATCTGCCGGCGTTCTGGGAGCAGATGCGCAGCGGCTCGGTCCTGCCGACGACCTCGCAGCCGTCGATCGGCGACTTCCTCGAGTGCTACGAGCCGCTGCTGCAGGCCGGCCACGACATCGTCTCGATCCACCTCTCGGCCGGGATCTCGGGGACCTACGACTCCGCGCTGCAGGCGCGCGCCCAGCTCGGCGAGCGTGGCTTCGACGGGCGCATCGAGGTGCTCGACTCACGCACGGTCTGCGGCGGCACCGGGCTGATGCTGATCGCCGCCGCCACCCGGGCGCGCGCCGGCGGCCGGCTGCAGGAGGTCGCCGAGCACGCGGCGGGGGCACGCGAGCAACTGCGCATCTGGTTCGTGCTCGACACCCTGGAGTACCTGCGTCGCGGCGGCCGCGTCGGCGGCGCCCAGGCGTGGATCGGCGGGGCCCTGAAGATCAAGCCGATCCTCTCGCTGGAGTCCACGATCGAGCCCGTCGAGCGCGTGCGCACCGCGGGCCGCGCGTTCGAGCGGATGGTCGAGTACATGCGCACGCTGCACGCCGACGGCGCCGACGCCTGGTGCGTGCAGCACACCCAGGCGCCCGTCGAGGCGCAGCGGCTCGTCGAGCGCGGCATCGACGTCTTCGGCTGTGAGCCGCGCTTCGTCGGCGAGGTGGGCCCGGTCATCGGCGCGCACGCCGGGCCGGGGCTGATCGGCGTCGGCGGCCTGCCGGCGGCCGCGCTGGGCTAGCCGCCTATCTCGGTGCGGCTCGGGCCGTCATAGCCGCGCGGGTGCAGGACGTACATCTCGGTCGCGATGTCGGCCCGCGTGTCGATGCCGCTGATGAACGCGCGGACCTTGCGTCCGACGAGCCGCTCGACGGGCTCGCAGAACGCGTCGATCTCGGCGTACTGAAAGAGGAGGCGCAGATCGCGCAGGCGCTGGTGCTCGCCGAGGTCCTGCAGCCTGCGCTCGGCGGGCGTGAACGTCTGCTCGAGCATCACGACGAGCGTGTCCGGCCCGGCCCAGTGCGTGCGGGTCTTCGTCGGTCCGCGCCCGAACTGGTCCTTGTAGAGGCGCACCATCTCGTTGGAGATCGCGCTGAGGATGTTCTCCCCGCGACCGTCGTCCTTCGCTCTGTCCTGCTCGTCCTGCACTTCCATGCCCGCCGCGTTACCCGGGATCGGCGACGACGCGTCATCGTCTTGTGCGAGGGTCTAGACCGGCTTGGGCTTGGGCTTCGGACCGCGCCGCCCCCGTCGCGGGGAGGCGGGCGGAGGCGGTGGCGGCGGGTCCGGCGGGGGAGCGTCGGGCGGCGGGACGTCCTCGGGCAGGATCACCGTGCCGGACGTGAGCGTCTTGTCGGCGAAGTACTCCTTGAGCACGATCTGCAACGAGGCGGCGATCGGGATCGCGACGAGCGCGCCGACGACGCCGAGCACCGACGAGCCGGCGAGGATCGCGACGATCACCGCGAGCGGATGCACGTTGACCGTGCGCTTGAAGATGAACGGCTGCAGGACGTTGTTCTCGACCTGCTGGTAGAGGATGAGAAAGGCCCCGTAGATCAGCGTCGTGGTCGGGAAGTCGCCCGCGAACAGCGTCACGATCAGGATGATCACGCCGCCGATCGTCGCGCCGACGAGCGGGATCAGGCCGAAGAAGGACATGAGCACGGCGAGCGGGACCGCGAACGGCACGCCGAGGATCGTGAGCACGATGAACGTGAGGATCCCGTTGATCGACGTGATCGTCAGGGCCCCCGCGACGTAGCCGGAGGTCGACTTGTAGATGCGCTCGGCGACATCGCGCAGCCGGTCCTCGCGGTGGCGGCCGAAGCGCGTGATGAGGAAGTTCGCCATGCGCTTGCCGTCGAGCAGCAGGAAGAACGTCATCGTGAGGATCGTCAGCAACTGGAAGGCGGCGTTGACGACGCCCGCCGCGATGCTCTGCAGCGCGCCCGCCGCATCACCGAGCTTGTCGGGCAGCTTGTTGGCCTCCTCCTGCAGCTTCGACGTGATGTCGTACTTGTTGTCGAAGTCGCGGATCGTCTTGCTGTCGCGCAGATCGCTGACGTAGCCGGGGATGTCCCGCGAGAGGTCCGTCGCGCCGTTGACCACCGGCGGCACGACGAGCGACAGCACCCCGCCGAACACCATGAAGATGATCACGTAGACCAGGAGGATCGCCGCCGCCCGCGGCCACCCGCGGCGCACGAAGAGGTCGACCGCCGGGCCCAGCGCCACGGCCAGGAAGACCGCGATGCCCAGCAGCAGCAGCGTGCTGCGCACCTGCACCAGCAGATACAGCAGGGCCGAGAGCGCCGCGACGGTGAACAGGATGCGCGCGATCTGGCGCGTGGTCAGGGCGTCCCAGACGGACACCCCGGTGAATCTAGGGTGCGTCTCGGACGGCTCGTGGGTCTCGCGTTGCGCGGCCCCGCTAACGCTTGCGGCGCAAGAGCCCGCCGAAGGCGGCGATTCCGCCGCCGATGACGAACCCCGCGACGGCGGCGCCGATGACGAGGTTCTTCTGGTGCTTGACGATCTGGCCGCGCCAGTCGGTGAGCACCTCGATCTCCGCGTGCAGGCGCTCCATCGACGTGCCGAGCTCCTTGCGATTGGCCTCGATCGAGGCCCGGATCTGCTCCGGCGTGCGGGCCGGCACTAGTGGTCTCTCCGACAAGCAGAGACCACTATGGCTTCCGCTTCTTCTTCATGAAGGTGCGCTTGATCTTGCCGGCCTCGTCGATCGCCATCGTGGGCACGGGCGGCGCGCCTCCCTTGAAGAACTTCGCCGCGAGGTAGCCGGCGAAGCCGCCGGCGAGGAACAGCAGGGCCGCGACGACGAAGAAGCCCCAGAAGAACGACAGGTTGTTGCCGGTCGGCAGCAGGTACCAGGCCAGCCAGGCCATCCCGTGCAGCAGGAACAGCAGGCCGATCGAGACGAAGAATCCGGCGGCGAGGCCGATGACGATCCCGCGCAGCAGCTTGGTGACCTTCTCGGTGACCTCGGCCTTGGCGAGCTCGATCTCCTCGCGGACGAGCAGCGACGCGCGCTCGCTGATCTCCTGGACCGTCTGGGACAGGTCGTGTGTGGGGCTCTCAGTGGCCAAGGCGCCGAAGGATCATGGCGGCCAGCAGGCCACCGGCGAATGCGGCGAGGACGACGAGCTCGGGACGCTCGTCGGCGAGCTCCTTCATCGGCTCCTGCCAGGCCGGCGGCGGACCCGCCGCGTGCGGGGCGGCCGCGTGGCCGGAGGCGAACGCGTCGCCGGCGTCGGCGAGCGTCGTCACCGGCGCGGGACCGGGCCCCGGCGTGACGACCGACACGGGTTGCTCGCCCGCCGCGAACGACATCGGCGCCGCGGCCGGCTCGTGCTGGTGGACGGTCAGCGTCTCGGCCGGATTGGTCGGCTCGTCGGCGAAGAGCTCGAAGGCCTCGCCCTCGACGACCGGCTCGGCGTGCACGACGGGCAGCTCCTCCGCGCCGGCAGGATCGGCGCCCGCGGGAGCGCCGGGCACCTCGTGCTCGGCCACCGGCGGCGGACTCTCCGGGACCGGGGGCAACGGCGGGTCCGGCGGGGATGCGAAGGAGCCGCCGACGGATGCGCCGGGGGTACCGGCGGCGTCGCTGTCGCTTCGCTTCCCGAACTTCATTCGGGCGGGTCTTCCCCGTAGATGCGCCGCCAAATCATCGCGGCGGCCTTGCTGGTGGCAATCGAGGCGAGCGCGCCGAGACCGGCGAGCAGGCCCGACCAGATCAGGCGCTTGGCCATTTCGTTCGTGGGCATCGCGTGCATCCTCTCAGACGGGGCGGGCGGATCAGACGTGGGTGGCGGAACTGGTATCCGTACCCGCCCCGGCCCGCGCGGCGTCGAGCCCGCCGCAGATCGTCTCGACGATGAACGCCTTCGCCTCGTCGAACTCCGATCCGCCCTGCGGCAGCGCGTCGAAGATCCAGCCGGTCAGGACCTGCTCGATGGCGCCGTAGAACGCGAGCGCCGCGAAGGCCGGCGTCACCGCGGTGCGAAAGGAGCCGTCCGCCTGGGCCTTGGCGACGATGTCGGCGATGAGCGCGTAGGCCTCGCGGATCTTGCCCAGGTGGGTGCGCCCGAAGGAGTTCGCCGCCCGCGTGACCTCGACGATGATGACCTTCATGAGGTCGGGGTCGTGGCGATAGGACTCGATGATGAACGACGCGATCGCGTGCAGCTTCTCGCGCGCGGGCAGGGGCTGGGCGTCGATCTCGGCGATGACCTCCAGCAGGACGTTCCAACGCTCGAGGAACAGCGTGTCGAGCACCTCGTCCTTGGAGCGGAAGTAGTGATAGACGAGGCCGTAGGCGACGTTCGCCTCGTCGGCGATGTCCGACACGCGGCAGGCGTGGAAGCCGCGCGTGGCGAACGCCACCACGGCCGCGTCGAGGATCATCCGCCGCTTGTCGAGCGGGCCGGGCCGGGCCGGCTCGGGCTCGCCGCCGCGCGCGGCCGCCATCAGGCACGCACCTCCGCGGGCCAGCGGTACGCGCCGGGCCGGCGGTTGGCGAGCGCCGGCAGGTCGCGCCGGATGCGCGCCTGCGCCTCGAGGTCGAGGTCGGCGACGATGTGGCACTCCCGGTCGGGCGCGTGCGCGAGCACGAGGCCCCACGGGTCGACGATCATCGAGCGTCCGCCCGAGCGCAGGGCGGGCGGGCCGCGGTGATGCTCGCCGATCTGGTTGGCGGCGACGACGAAGGCCTGATCCTCGATCGCGCGGGCGCGCAGGAGGATCTCCCAGTGGTCGCGCGTCGTGGGCACGGTGAACGCCGCGGGGACCGTGAAGATGCGCGCGCCGCGGATCGCCAGGATCCGGTACAGCTCGGGGAAGCGGATGTCGTAGCAGATGCTCAGGCCCAGCTCGACGCCTCCGGCGGTGGGGCTGACGACGAGCTCCTCGCCGGCGTCCTCGTGCTCGGACTCGTGGTAGACGGTGCCGTCGACGACGACGTCGAACATGTGCACCTTGCGATAGCTCGCCTGCAGCGCGCCGTCGGGGCCGATGTGCACCGACGTGTTGCGCAGCCGCTGCTCGGGGCGGGCGGGACCGGTTTCCCGTTCGGAGATCGAGCCCGCGACGAGGTCGATGCCCAGCTCCCGCGCGGCGGCGCGAGCCCAGCTGATCGCCGGCCCGTCGATCGCCTGCGCGCCGGCGACCAGCGCCTCGCCGCGTCCCAGCGCGCTCCACTTCTCGGGCAGCACGACGAGCCGGGCGCCGTCGGCGGCGGCCGCGCGCGTGAGCCGATCGGCGCGCTCGAGGTTCGCGTCGAAGTCCTCGGTGGAGGTCAGTTGAACGGCGGCGACGCGCATGGGGATCTCACGAAAGGCTCCGGATTGACTGGTCAGTCAATAGCGAGGATGGTACCCGCCATGCGGCGCCCGCTCTCGCTCCCGTTGCGCTGGGAGAGCGCGACGCCGCCCGACACGCTGACCGTCGCGGTGCCGCCGGCGCGGATGGCGCCGCTGCACGGCACGCGTCCGCTGAAGCGCTGGCGCTTCGTCGGCGCGTTCTCCGAGGAGCTCATGCTGTGCGCGGCCACCGTGACGATCGGGGCGGCGCGCAGCTCGTGGTGGGCGGTCTGGGATCGCCGCCGCGGGACGCTGCACGAGCGCACGCGGCTGGCCGGCCCGGCGCTCGCGCGCTTTGACCACGGCGGTCGCGTGCGCGTGCGCGACCGCGGTGTCGCGATCGACCTCGTCGTCGACGAGGGCGCTGCGGTGGAGTCGCTCAACGCCCACGGCGACGGCTATGTATGGACCCGCAAGCAGGCCGCGCGCCCCGTGCGCGGACGCGTCGTCGTGGCCGGTCGGGTGCACCGGCTCGACGGGCTGGCCGTCGTCGACGACACCGCCGGCTACCACGCGCGCGTCACCGAATGGTGGTGGTCGGCGGGCGTCGGCCACGGCGCCGACGGCGCGCCGGTCGGCTGGAACGTCGTTGCCGGGGTCAACGACGGCCCGCGTGCCAGCGAGCGCTCCGTCTGGGTCCCTGGCGGCGCGCACGAGGTCGGCCCGGTCGTCTTCGCGCCGGACCTGTCGGCGGTCGATTTCGCCGAGGGCGACCGCCTGCAGTTCGCCGCCGAAGCCGTGCGCGAGCGCCACGACAACCTCATCGTCGTGCGCAGCGACTACCGCCAGCCGTTCGGCTCGTTCGCGGGTTCCGTGCCCGGCGTCGGGCCGGTGAACGGCGGGCTCGGGGTCATGGAGCACCACGTCGCACGCTGGTAGATCTGCCGTGGGGCCTTCAGATCGTCGCTGTCAGCGACTATGGTCAGCCGATCGGCACAACATCAGGGGGAACCGTATGAAGCTTCGACCGCCCAGCCCGGCGCTCGCCGTCTCGATCGTGGCAGTAGTCATCGCATGCACCGGCAGTGCTGTCGCGGCCACGTTGATCACCGGCAAGCAGATCCGCAACGGCACCGTGAGCGGCGCCGACATCAAGGACGGCAGCCTGCTCTCCAAGGAGCTCTCGCCGGGGACCCAGAACCTCATCCGCAAGGGCTCGACCGGCCTCACCGCCCATGAGGCGATCCGCAAGGCCGGTCCCGAGGGCGTCCCCGCCAACGTCATCACGCGCGTCGCCACCCTGACCGTCCCGGCCGGCGCCTACTCCGTGCAGGCGAACATGGTCATGACGGCCGATGCAGGCAAGACCAACCCGCTCGAGGCCCTGCTCGGCGCCAACGGCTCGCTCGGGGGCACCTGCACGCTCGACGCGGGCGGCCCGACGCATTCGTCGACGAGCACGATCGTCGTCAACGATCGCCAGACGCCGACGACGCTGTCGATGCAGCTCACGCGGACGATCGGCGCACCGACCGACTTCACGCTGAACTGCTCGTCCACCGCGCCGTGGCGCGCGTCGGAGACGTCGATCATCGCCACGAAGGTCAACAGCGTCACGCTGACGGAAGTGACCGGTTGAGGCTGAGCTGAAGCGCCCTGCCGCCCTCGGCTCCGTCAGGAGCCGAGGCGGCAGATCCGCGCCGCCCCCTGCGCCTGCACGGCATAGGGGACCTGCGCGCTGTCGGGCAGCGGGTGCAGCTCGATCGCCCGCCCGGCCGGGATCGGCAGCACGCCGACCAGCACCCAGTCGCTGCCGAAGCGCCGCGCGCGCACGCGCATCGGCTTCGCCGGGCCGGCCTCGACGCGGATCCCCTCGGGCGGCACGGTCGCCCCCGCCGGCCTGGCGCACGGCAGCGCCCGCGTCGCCGCCGTGACCGCTCCCCCGGGCCGGAGCTGCCAGCCCGCCGCCGCGCACGAGCGTGTCGTCGGCGAACGCCCGCACGTCGTCCGGCGCGCGCATGATCTGCGCGACGCTGTAGCCGGGATCGCCGCGCAGGCCGTCGAGCGTGTCGAACCATGGACCGGCCTCGAGGAACGGCGCCGCCAGCGGGGCGATCTCGAACGTCGGCGCGACGCGCTCGCGCCCGAGCAGCTCGACCGCGCCGAGCGACGCGCGCACGCGATCGGAGCGCTGCAGGAAGAGCGTGCGCCCGTCGCGCAGCGCCTCGCTGCCGCCGTCGGCCTTGCCGAACGAGACCCAGGCGAGCAGCAGCACGACGAACGGGACCCAGGTGCGGATCTTCCAGCCGCGCGCCGCCTCGACGAGCATGAGCAGCAGGAAGACGACCCCGACGGTCAGGTAGCGCGAGGATGACGGCGGCGCGATGTCGTGGCGCGAGATCGCGGTCAGCCCGTAGAACGTCAGCAGGACGATCGCGAGCGCCAGCAGTCGGATGCGCCCGGCGCGGTCGACCCGGAACGTGCGGTAGGCGAGCACGACGAGGATGAGGACCAGCATCTGCTGGCCGGGCTCGATCTGGCGCTCGCCGATGATCGCGCCGGCCGCGTGGTTGGCGGCGGTCCAGGCCCACAGCGCGCTGAGCGAGAGCTCCTCGAAGGCGGCGCGGTTCGTGCCGTAGGCGACGTACCAGAGCAGATACAGCGCGAACGGCGCGGCGACGACCCACAAGCGGGCGCGCCCCTGCGGCGTCAGCGCGAGCTCGACGGCGATGCCGAGCAGGACCGGGATCCCCAGGCCCGACGAGGCGAGCGCCACGACCATGAGCGCGGCGAGCGCGCGGTCGCTGCCCTGCGTGCGCGGCCGGTCCAGCAGCGCGAAGGCGCCGACGCCCGCGACGATCGAGAGCATCTGCGCGCACTGGCCGGGGATGAGGAAGTTCTCGTAGGCGAAGCCCGACAGCAGCGCGAACGCCGCGACGCCGAGCGCGACGCCGGCGCCGACGCGGCGCCGCGCGATGTCGAAGATCAGCCAGCCCAGCGCGAGCTGCAGCGCGACGAGCGGCACCATCATGAGCGCGAAGGCTTCGAGGCCGCCGATCTTCAGCAGCGGCAGGAAGATCGCGAAGAACAACAGCGTGAGGTGCTCGTTGTGGGGCTCCAGCAGCGACGGCGCGCCCGGCCCGCGGCGCTGCGTGATGACCGTCCACTCGTCGAGGTTGAACGTCAGCCCGCGCGTGAGCCAGAACATCGTCACGGCGGTGCCCGCCAAGAGGACGACGAGGCCGATCCACCACAGCCGGCCGTTCGCCGGGTCGGTGAGGCGCGCCTTCGCCGGCGCGACATCGGACGCGGGTTGCGTGGTCGCGCTCACTCTCGGCGGGGACCGTAGCGCAGGGTGAGGGCCCGACCCGTCACCATCGTCCGCGATGGCGCTGCCGATCTACACCGAGCGACTCGTCCTGCGCCCCTACGAGCCCGACGACCTCCAGCAGCTGCACGCCGTCCTCTACAGCGACGTCAGCTCGATGCGGCTGCTCGGCGGGCCGCGCGACCTGGCCGGCACGCGCTTCGCCCTGGAGCGCTCGATGACCCAGCAGGAGATCACGGGGTTCTCGTTCTGGCCGGTGATGGAGCGCGAGACGGGCCTGCTCGTCGGCGAGGCCGGCCTCTTTCCGCTGTCGCCCGACGGTCCCGACGTCGCGCTGGGCTACGCGTTCGGCGCGCGCTGGTGGGGGCGCGGCTACGCGACCGAGGCCGCGCGGGGCGTCGTCGACGAGGCCTTCGGGCCGCTGGGCATGGACCGCCTCGTGGCGATCACCCGCGAGGCGAACCTCGGCTCGCGCCGCGTGCTGGCGAAGCTCGGCTTCCGGATGGAGGGCGTGCGCCACGTGTGGGGCGCCGAGCAGCTGTTCTTCGTGCTCGAGCGCGACCCGGAGGGCGATCCGCCGGAGCGCGAGGGCGACTAGCGGATCCGCAGCGTCGAGGCGGTGGCGTGGGTCGTCAGGTTCGACGCCACGGTCTCGAGGTGGCCCCAGAGGCGATCGCGGTGCGCCGGCGCGACGCCGGCCTCGTCGATGGCGGTGCGCATCGCTCGCAGCCAGGCGTCGCGATGCGCGTTCGTGATCCGAAACGGCATGTGGCGCGCCGCCAGCCGCGCGGGGCCGCGCAGCTGCGTGTAGGCCGCCGGGCCTCCCCAATGCTCGATGAGGTAGAGCCGCAAGCGCTCCTCGGCCGGCCCGAGATCGGCCTCGGGATACAGCGGGCGCAGGACGTCGTCGACCGCGACGAGCGCGTAGAAGCGCGCGACGATCCGTCGAAACGTCGGCTCGCCGCCGACGGCGTCGTACAGGCTCTGCGGTAGCGAGGATTCCGGCTTCGCGGTCATACACCCAGGCTAGCCTCCGGGCTCTCCGTTCCGCCTAGGAATTCCCGTGTCGGAGTGAGAGCATCGCCCAAGGGGTGGTCGTGCGGCAAGGGGGACGCGATGAAGCTGTTACGGACGATGCTCGGCAATCGCGATCTCGCGCGGATCGAGCTCGCGTGGGCGACGGCGTCGCTGGGAAGCTGGTCGTTCGCGATCCTGCTGGCCCTGTACGCGTACCGCAAGGGCGGCACCGAAGCGGTGGCCCTCGTGGTCGTCGTGCGCATGCTGCCCTCCGCGGTGGCGGCTCCATACGCGGCGATGCTGGTCGACCGGCACTCGCGTCGGTCGATCCTGCTGTGGAGCTCGGTGATCCGCGCCGTCTGCCTGCTCGGCGCGGCCGCCGCGGTGGCGAGCGGCATGCCGCTGGGCGTGGTGGTGGTGTTCGCCACGCTGTTCACGATCGCGAACACGGCGCACCGGCCGGCGCAGGCCGCGCTGATGCCGGCGGTGGCACGGACGCCGGCCGAACTCGCGGCGGGCAACGTCTGCTGGAGCGCGATCGACTACGCCGGCTTCCTGCTCGGGAGCCTGTTCGTCGGCGCGCTCGTCTCGGTCATCGGGATCGCCCTGTGCTTCACGATCTGTGCCACGGCGATGGCGCTCACCGCGCTCGTCGTGCGTGGCCTGCCGCGCGATCCACGGCCCCAGCCGCTCGACGCGCAGGCCCGCGGCCTCGCCGAGCTCTCACAGGGCATCCGCACCGTCGCCGCGCATCCCGAGATCCGGCTGCTGGTCGGCCTCTTCGCGATCACCTCGCTCACCATGGGCGTGTTCGACGTCCTCATCGTGGTGACCGCGATCGAGCTGCTCGGCCTCGGCGAGAGCGGAGCCGGCTGGCTCAGCTCCGCCTGGGGCGTGGGCGGCGTGCTGGGCGGGATCGCCGCGCTCGGGCTGCTGGGGCGCGGTCGGATCGCCGCCGGCCTGGCGGGAGGCATGGCGCTCGGCGGCCTGTCGTTCGCGGTGATCGGCGTCTGGCCCGAGGCCGCGGCGGCGTTCCCGGCGCTCGTCGCGATGGGCCTGGGCCTCGCCGTGGTCGCGGCGGCGCTGCTGACGCTCACCCAGCGGCTCGCCGCCGACGACGTTCTGGGGCGGGTATTCGGCGTGCAGGAGACGCTCCAGGTGATCACGCTCGCGCTCGGGTCGATCGTGGCCAGCGTGCTGGTCGGGCTGCTGGGCATCCGCGGCGCGGCGATCGCCGCCGGGCTGGTGCTGCCGCTCTGCGCGGTGCTGATCGTCCGCCGGGTGAGCGGCTGGGTCGCGGGCGCGGCGGTACCCGAGCGCACGTTCGGGCTCATTCGCAGCCTGCCGCTGTTCGCGCCGCTGCCGGTGGCCACGCTGGAGAACCTCGCGCTGCGACTCGAGGAGCGCAGCTACCGCGCCGGCGCGCCGATCGTGCGCCAGGGCGAGACCGGCGACTCGTTCTTCGTGATCGCCGAGGGCGAGGTCGACGTGGAGGTCGACGGCGCGTTCCGCCGCCGTGAGGGCCCGGGCGAGTTCTTCGGCGAGATCGCGCTGCTGCGTGACGTGCCGCGGACGGCGAGCGTGACCGCGGTCGGCACGGTGACGGCGCTGGTCATCGAACGCGAGCAGTTCCTGGCAGGCGTCGGCGCGCACGCGCGCAGTTCCGACGCCGCCGAGACCGTTGCCGGCGAACGGCTCGCGGCCGACGCCACCCACGCCTCCGGCTCGGCCGTCTAAAGGCAATCCCCGGCGTTCGTTGACCTCCGCCGCCGACACCCCCGAGGGCCTGCTGGAGCGGGCGGCCATCGCAGCGACGGGTGATCTCGCAACGATGCTCGAGCGGGTGCGGGCGTACCTGCGCAGCCACCCGGCGCTCGATGACGTCGCCCGCCTCGACGCGCCTGCCGGTGGCTTGCTGGCGGTCCGCGGCGAGCCGGATGACACAGCCTTCGTGCTCGTCGAAGGCCAGCTCGTCGCCACGCTGCCGCATGCCGACGGCGGGACGACCGAGCGCCTCGTGACCGCTCCGGACCTGGTCGGCGAGCTGTCGGCGCTCACCGGACATCGCACGGCCGACCTCCACGGCGGCCCGCACGGCGCCACGCTCGTATGCCTGGGCGGACCGACCTTCCGGCAGGTCTGCGAGGACCCCGTGTTCGCCCGGGGGTACGCCGCGATGGCGGCCCGCCGGCTGCTCGGTGACGAGCACAGCCGCGTGGCCCATGGAGGCGCTGAGCGACGCGCCCACCTCGAGGCGCTCAGGCTGGCGGCCACCGGCGAGCACGGCGAGATGCTCCGCCTGCTGGTGGACCGTCTCGAGCGCACGGGAGCCGGGGACCTCGGGCGCCGCACCTACCCGGCGCAGGACGACCGGGTGATCGCGGAGGGCCAGCAGCTCGACGAGGTCATGGTGATCCTCGCGGGGACGGTCCGCGTGCCGTTGCCCACGGGGGTCACCGCGACGGCCGGTCCGGGCAGCCCGCTGGGGGAGATCGCCGCCCTCTCAGCGGTGCCGCGGGCCACCGCCTCGGTGTATGTCGACACCGCGCCCGTGGAGGTGATCACGGTGCCCCGCGCCGCGTTCGCCGCCTGTGCCGGGGCCGCCGTGCGTCGCCTGGCGACCGAGCGGCTGCACCGCACCTACGCCCGCCGGCTCCCGGTGCAGGCCCGCGAGAGCCTCCGCACGATCCGCGACCAGAACGCCGACGCCCTGCGCCTGCGCGAGGCCCTCGACATCGTCCACTGCAACACCGGCATCTTCGGCATGCTCAGTCCCGCCGACGAGCTGGGGCCCGGCACCGGCGGGACGATCGGGCAGAAGTACCAGCTGATCGCGGCCGTGGAGCGGCTCCTGGCAAGCGGGATGGAGCGCCCGGACGTGGAGGGTCTCGCGCAGAGCGTGGCCGCCGAGGCCCATGGCACGACGGCGTCACGCCTGACGAGGTTCGCCGACGCAGCCGAGCGCGCCGTGCAGCGGTGGGACGATGCCGCCCTGGAGCTCACCCCTGCCGACCCCGCCCAGGACGGGCTGTCGGCGTTCGTCCGGCGGTTCGAGCGTTGGTGGTGGCTCAGGGGGCTGCTGCTGCGCGACGACGCGCTGGATCCGGCGGATCGCGGCGAGGCAGGCTCCAACCTGGACGCCCTGCGAGCGGTGCTCGACGCCACCGCCTCGGCGGACGCACGCCTGGCGCTGCTCGACGAGCGCTTCGAGCAGCTCATGACGCAGGGGCTGACCTACGGCTCGCCGCGGGTCCTGGCCCAGCTGCGGACGATCCGCTTCGAGGAGCTGCAGGCCGAGATCACCGACACGATCCACGCCGGCCACGAGCTTTCGGCGGACGATGGGGCCAGGCGCGCGTTGGCCGAGGCGCGGTTGCGCCTCGAGCGTGGTGAGCGGTCGGCCATCGGAGGGCCCGACTACGCCACGCAGCGGTTCCCGCTGCTCGTGCTCGACACGATCGTCCGGGGAGACGTCCCGGTGGTGGTCTTCAACGGCTCTCGCGAGGCGGCGGTGCGATATGTCCGATACGGGGCCGGCTCCGCGCTCACCGGCGCGCTCGCCCAGACCCTCACCACCGAGGTGCAGGGCCTCGATGGCTCCGGCGGCCGATCGCTGGTGACGTTCCGAGACGGACGCCAGGTCCTCGTCCTGTCCGGGCTCGGAACCTCACGGCAGATCCACAATGCCGGCTCGATCCTGGTGTACACCGACGCCGGCGGACGTCGCATCCCGGCCGACGGGCTGATCCTGGCCAGCGAGGGGCGCGACCACGTGGCCGAGATGCGCCGCGACCTCCGGCACGAGCTCGCTCGCGACGAGCCGGGCGCGCTCACCCAGCTGCTGATCCTGCAGAACCCGCGGGCGTTCGCGGCCTCCCAGCCGCCCGGTGCGGTGCAGATGCGCTACGCCGCGGACTCGGTCTGGGAGTTCTACGTGGCCCTCGCCGACGACCCGGACGGACGCCGCCGGCGCTATGTCATCCCCAAGGTCGGCGGCCGGGGCCTCTACGGCGACACCGCGGGCGACTTCGTCACCGCCGTCTTCACCGCCGGGGTCGCGGGGCTCTCGCCCGATGTCGTCTTCAACGGCACGGCCGGCGGGTTCGCGGGGACCGAGGGAACCGAGCCGTTCGTACGGGCGGGCGTTCGCGGCCTTCCCGACATCCGCCCCGGCGGGCTGCTCATGCCGGCGCGCTCCATCGAGCCGTACCCCGGCGGGTCCCCGATCGCGCTGCACACGTTCTTCGCCGATGGCGCGAACGACGACCTTCTGCGCGAGCTCGTCGGCATGGGACTGCACGTCACCGACGACCACGTCGCTGTGGCGGCGCCGGCGATCGAGACGTTCGACCTGATCCGTTCCTTCCTGGCCCGCGGCAAGGCCAGCATCGACGTCGAGGGGGCGGCGATCGCGCGGGCGGTCGAGGACCTGCGCGCGACCGGCCTGCCGGTCACGTTCACCCCGTGCTACACGCACTCCGACGACCCCTTGGGCGCCGAGCACAACCCCGACGAGAGCCTGGCGCGCATGGGCCCGTTCTTCGAGGGGTCGCGGCTGAACACCGACACCTGGGCGATCCTGCACCGGCTGCTCGCCGCCATCCGCGACCGGCACACCGACAGATGAGCACCGGCGCCTTCAGGCAGAATCGCCCGATGGCCTCGCGCGAACAGCTCGCCCGCCGGGTCGCCGTGGCGCTCGGCGACGAGCCGGCCGACCTCGTGCTCACCGGCGGCCGCGTCGCGAACGTGTTCACCGGCGACGTCCACGAAGCGGCCGTCGCGATCGTCGACGGGGTGATCGCGGGAGTCGGCGACTACCGCGACGCCAGGACGATCGTCGACGTGGACGGGCTGATCCTCGCGCCGGCGCTGATCGACTCCCACATCCACGTCGAGAGCTCGCTGCTGTCCCCCGCCGAGTTCGCGCACACCATCGCGGCCGCCGGCACCGGGACCGTGGTCGCCGACCCGCACGAGATCGCCAACGTGTGCGGACCGAGCGGCGTCGAGTGGATGCGCGCCGAGCTCGCCGGCAGCCCGGCGGACGTCCGCCTGCAGGCCTCCCCGTGCGTTCCCGCCAGCCCGCTGGCCACCACCGGCGGACGCCTGGCGCCCGACGACGTCGCCCACCTGCTCGCTCACCCCAACGCGCTCGGCCTGGCCGAGGTGATGGACTTCCCGGGCGCGATCGGCGGCGACGAGCACCTGCTCGACAAGATCGTCGCCGCGGCGGGCAGGCCGATCGACGGACACTGCCCGAGCTTGACCGGGCGCCGGCTGCAGGCCTACGTGGCGCTCGGCATCTCGTCAGACCACGAGTGCACGACCGAGCAGGAGGCGCGCGAGAAGCTCGCGGCGGGACTGTCCGTGATGGCCCGGTCGGGATCGACGGCCGAGGACCTCGACGCGCTGATGCCGCTGATCCTCGCCCAGCACGGCCGCCGCATCCTGCTCGTCAACGACGACGTCACGGTCGTCGACCTCCTCGAGCGCGGCCACCTGACCGAGCATCTGCGGCGCGTCGTCGGCGCCGGCCTGGACCCCGTCGCCGCCCTGCGCACGGTGACGCTCAACGCCGCCGAGCACTTCAACCTGGCCGATCGCGGGGCGATCGCGCCCGGGCGCCGCGCCGACATCGTCGCCTTCGAGGACCTCACCGCGTTCGCCGTCGCCGCCGTCTGGCATGTGGGCATCGCCCTGGCGGACTGGGCGCCGGCCGGGACGCCGCAGCCGATCGGGCTCCCGCTCAACCTGCCCGCCCACGTCGACCTGCACGCCGAGCCGCGCGGGCCTGCCATCGGCTTCATCCCCGAGAGCCTGCTCACCCGCCGCCACGACGACCCCGACGAGCAGGACGCGCTGCTGCTCGCCGTCGACCGCTACAACGGCGCCCGCCACGCGGCCGCCCGCGTCCGCGGCTTCGGCATCACCCGCGGCGCGCTGGCCACGACGGTCGCGCACGATCACCACAACCTGATGGTGATCGGCACCGACCGCGAGGACATGGCCCACGCGATCGAGCTCATGCGCGGAACCCGCGGGGGCATGCAGGTCGTCGCCGACGGCGTCTCACGCGCGCACCTCCCGCTCGACCTCGGCGGCCTCATGTCCACGCTGCCGGCGCGCGACGTCGCGCGCCGCTACGAGCACGCCCGGCGGGAGGCGCGGGCGCTCGGCTGCGTCGCCCGCGACCCACTGATGGCGCTGTCGTTCCTCGGCCTCGAGGTGATCCCCGAGCTCAAGCTCACCGACCACGGCCTGGTGGACGTGCTCGCCGGTCGGATTCTCGACTGAGCACCGCCCCTGCCCGCGAACGCCGCGCCGCATCAGAGCCAGACGCGGTTCTGACGGAGGCTACGGGCGGGTGACGTCGCGCTTCACTACGGGCTGGAGCAGGAACCCTTCGCGTACGAGGCGCCTGAGGAGCACGAGCCGGCCGGCCGGGTCCAGCCGCCCGGGCAGCTGCCCGGCGCTGAAGGGCTCAGATGCCTCATGCACCGCCGCGACGGCCTCGGCCGCCTTGCTGCGGGAAGCCGACCTGCTTGCCCTCGAAGCGCAGCGCGACGCCGCCGCCGGGCAGCGGCTCGAGGTCGGCGATCACCGTCGGACGGCGCTCGAGCAGCGTGTCGGTCGTGAGCGTGTCGAGCGCGCGCACCTGCGTGAGCTGGCCGTCGAGGATCGGGCGGCGCGTGTCGACGAAGTGGCGCCGGGCGCGGCGGGCGACCTCGCCGGCCGACAGGCGGGCCGCGAGGCGCTCGATCAGATCGGCCGGCAGCGCCCCGTCGGCGTCGAGCGCGCGGCGCAGCTCGACGTCGTCGGCGCAGTCGGCGAGCGCGGCGCGCATCGCGTCCAGGCGCGTCGGCGGATGCAGGCCGACGGTGACGTGCAGCGACGCGGCGTCCGCGGCGGCGGCCTCGTGGGGCCAGCCGCGCGGGATGTAGAGCGTGTCGCCGGCGCGCAGGGTGAGGTCGTGGACGGGCGGGCCGACGGCGTCGGCCAGCTCGGGCTTCCAGCGCTGGTCCTTGCCCGGCAGCTCGACGACCGGCGCGTAGATGCGCCAGTGCTTGTGGCCTGAGACCTGCAGCACGAAGACGTCGTGGGTGTCGTGGTGCACCGCGAAGCCCTGCGATCCGGCGGGCGTGCAGTAGGCGTTGGCCTGCACCGGGTAGCCGAGCGCGATCTCCAGGCCGCGGCAGTAGACCGCCGCCGGGTGGTGGTGCAGGTGCAGCGCCTGCAGGACGAGCGTCGCGCCGCCCGCATGCTCCTCGGCGACGCGGTCGACGCGCGCGGTGCCCGTGAAGCTGCCGGGCCGCCAGGGGATGTCCTTCGTGTAGCCCGACAGGGGCAGCTGCGCGCCGTCACGCACGAGCCGGAACGCCGGCGAGCGGATCGCGGTCTCGCAGACGAGGCGCTCGACGTCGGCGTCGGACAGCACGTCGTCGAAGCGGCCAGGCTCGCCGCGCGCGACGACGAGCGGGCGGCGGTCGCGGTACTCGTCGAGGAACGCCGCGGCGCCGACCGGGTCGAGCGTGAGGTCGAGCGCCGACGGCGCCCGCGTTGTCGCGAGCGCCGCAACCGCCACGTCAGCTGCCGTCAGTGGCGTCGGTGGAGTCGTCGCTGACATCGGTGGTGTCGCCGGAGTCGTCGCCCGTGTCGGTCGTGTCGGCGACGTCGCCCGCGTCGTCGGTCGTGTCGGTCGCGTCCGCGGCGTCGTCGGTCGTCGCGACCGTCGCGCTGTCGAAGCGCTGCGTCTGCATCTCGTCGTCGGTCAGGGTCTCGAGACCGTCGTCTGGATCGCTCATGCGACCTCCGTTCAGGGGTGGGTTCAGCGGAGAGAGACGCTTGTACCCCGCGCGGGCGCAGGTCGTGCAGTCGATCGGCGCCTACGCGAGGAACGAGCCGGCGTCGCCCTGTGCCGCGTCCGGCGGGCCGGCGACCGCGCCGTCGGCGAGCAGGCGCGCGATCCGCTCCCCGTCGTAGCCGGCCGCGCGCAGCACGGCCTCGGTGTGCTCGCCGAGCTCGGGTCCGGGCAGGCGATTGCAGTGCGCGGGCGTGCCCGACAGCCTGACCGGCGCGCCGAGCAGCGACACCGGCCGCGCGGCCCCGGGCTGGTCGAGCCCGACGACCATCTCGCGCGCCCGCACGTGCTCGGACGCCAGCGCCTCGCCGAGGTCGAGCACCGGCTCCAGGCAGCATTCGTGCTCGGCGGCGAACGCCTCCCACTCGGCGCGCGTGCGCCCCGCGAACACCGCCTCCACCGCGGCGTGCCCCGCGCTGCCGGGCGCGGCGAACTGCTCGGCAATCAGATCCTCGCGTCCGACGCCGCGACACCACGTCGCCCAGAACTTCGGCTCCAGCGCCCCCATCGCCACCCAGCCGCCGTCGGCGCAGGCGTACGGCCGGTAGCAGGCGAGGCCGCCGGCCAGCTCGAGCATCCCCCGCGCCGGCGGGCCGGCGCCCGCCTCGTTGAGGACGCGCGCCGCGACGAGCGCCAGCCACGACAGGGCGCCGTCGGCCATCGCCACGTCGACGACCTGCCCCTCCCCCGTGCGCTCGGCCGCCCGCAGCGCCGCGAGGATCCCGAACGCCGCCATCAGCGCGCCGCCGCCGAGGTCGGCGATCTGGCCCGCGGCCTGCACCGGCGGACCGCCCGGCTCGCCGGTCAAGCCGAGCACGCCGGTCAGCGCCAGGTAGTTCATGTCGTGGCCGGCGCGGTCGCGCAGCGGGCCCTCCTGCCCGTAGCCGGTGATCGAGCACAGCACGAGCTTCGGGTTCACGGCGCGCATGGCGGCATAGCCCACGCCCAGCCGGTCGAGCACGCCCGGACGGAAGGACTCGAGCACGACGTCGTGGTCGCGCACGAGCGCGAGCAGGACCTCGCGGCCCGCCTCCTGCTTGAGGTCGATCCGGATCGAGCGCTTGTTGCGGTTCAGCGCCAGGAAGAGCGCCGAGCGCGCGCTCTGCGCCGCGCCGTCGACGTACGGCGGCGACCAGCGGATGTAGTCGCCCATGCCCATGTCCTCGACCTTCAGCACGTCCGCGCCGTAGTCGGCGAGCAGCAGCGAGCAGAAGCCGCCGGGCAGCAGGCGGCTGAGGTCCAGCACGCGCACGCCGGCCAGCGGACCACCGGCGGCGGTCATCGCCGCGGCGTCCCCAGCATCGTGCGCGCCTCGGCGACCGTGGCCGGCCGGCGGCCCGCGTCCTGCGTCATCCGCCGCGCCCGCGCGACGAGCTCGCCGTTGGAGCGCGCCATCGTCCCGTCGGGCAGGTAGAGGTTGTCCTCGAGGCCGACGCGGATCGATCCGCCGAGCGCGAGCGCCGCGGTCAGCAGCGTCCACTGCACGCGCGAGACGCCGACGACGCCCCAGTGCGCGCCGGCCGGGATGTTGTCGACCATCGCCGCCAGGTTGCGCGCGGTCGGCGGGATCCCGCCGGTGACGCCCATGACGCAGTCGACGTGCAGCGGCGGGGCGAGGACGCCCATGTCCAGCAGGGGCGCCAGCGAGCCGACATGACCGACGTCGAAGCACTCGTGCTCGGGCCGGATGCCGAGCTCGTTCATCGCCTGCAGCAGCTCGACGATCTCCTCGAAGGGGTTGGCGAAGACGGCCGAGAACACGAACGCCTTGCGCTTGGGGGAGTACTTCGCGTAGTTCATCGACCCCATGTTCAGCGCCGCCACGTCGGGACGCAGCGCGCGCAGGTAGGCGATCCGCTTGGCGACGGGCACGCCGACGGCGCCCGTCGAGAGGTTCACGATGACGTCGTCGCCCCCGAGCTCGTCGCGGATCGCGCCGACGATCGCCGCGAAGTCCTCGACCTCGTAGGACGGCGTCCCGTCGGGCCGACGCGCGTGGATGTGGATCATCGCGCCGCCCTCGTCGACGATCCGGCGCGCCTCGGCGGCGTACTCCTGCGGTGTGTACGGGATCGCCGGGCACTGCTCGCGGTCGGCGAGCGCTCCCGAGATCGCGCAGGTGATGATGACCGGGTCGTCGAGGCTCATGGACGCGCCGCAGAGACTACGGCGGCGCAACCCGGCACCCCGCGCGTCGCAGGATTAGGATCGCGCCATGCTGAGGTCGGAGCTGTTCGCCGGGGATCCGCTGCTGGAGGCGATCGCCGCCGATCAGGACCGCATCTCTCGGTTTCAGCACCCGACCGATCCCGCCGTGCGCAAGGTGCAGACGGCGCTGCTCTTCTGGGATCCGGCGTGCCTGCCGGTCAACGGCGCCGACGGCACCTACGACGACGAGACGGCGCGCGCGGTCGTGCGCTTCAAGGTCGAGATCCTCGGCGTGCCGGCGGAGTCGGTCATCGACGACGTCGGCCCGCGGACCGTGCAGACGCTCGACGCGATGCTGCCGGCCGCCGGGGCGGGGCCGGGGTCGGGCCTGGATCCGCGGTTGCGCGAGGCACTGCTCGCGATCCTCGGCGACCCCTCGTCGCCGAGCGTCGCGGCGCTGACGTCGGAGCTGGCTCGCCGTGGCGTCACGCTGACGTCTGACGAGCTCGTAGCGGTGATGGCACGCCTGCTCGCGCCCTGAGCTCGCGGCGCGACGGCCACGAGATTGCGTCTGGCTCCTCGACGAGCAGCCGCTCGCCGACATGAACCGCATGAGCTACGCGCCCGACCGGCAGGGCGGCGGTATCGGCGGCGCGCTGCTCGAGCATCTGCTGCGGACGCGCACGCGGCGCACGCTCGTCGGCACCTGGGCCGCCGCCGAATGGGCGATCCGCTTCTACGAGCGCCACGGCTTCGCACCGGTGGGCGCCGAGCGCACCGCCGCGCTGCTGAAGGAGTACTGGACGATCCCCGAGCGACAGATCGCGACGTCGGTGGTGCTCGAGTGGTCGCCGCTCGAGCGCCGACGGTGAACGACTGCCGGTTGGCTAGGTCCCGCAGAACGTCTGGTAGCACTCGCCGAAGCCCCTCGGCGCCGGCGCGACGTACGCCTCGAGCCCGGGACGCTCGTCGAATGGACGCCGGAGCACGGCGACGAGCCGCTCGAACGGCGCGAGATCGCCGTCGGTGGCCGCCTCCAGCGCCTCCTCGACGAGGTGGTTGCGCGGGATGTAGAGCGGGTTGATCGCGTCCATCGCGTCGGCGACCGCGGCCGAATCCGCTGCGGCCGACCCGTACGCCAGGCGCTCGCGCCAGCGCTCAGACCACGCGTCGAACGCCGCCGGCTCGCCGAACAGCGCGCGCACCGCGTCCGCATCCCCGCGCACCGCTGACGACAGTGCGCGGAAGAACGAGGTGAAGTCGATCCGCTGCGCCTGCAGCAGCCTGAGCAGGTCATCGACGAGCTCGCCGTCCTCGGGCGCGGCGTCCGTCAGCCCGAGCTTCGCCCGCATCCCGTCCAGGCGATAGCGCTCGTAGCGGTCGGGAAAGGACTCCAGCACGGCGGTCGCCGTCGCGATCGCCGCGTCCTGATCGGCGTCCAGCAGCGCGAGCAGCGACTCGGCCAGCCGGGCCAGGTTCCACTGCGCCATGGGCGGCTGGTTGCCGAACGCATAGCGCCCGCCGCGATCGATCGAGCTGTAGACGGTGGCCGGGTCGTAGGCGTCCATGAAGGCGCACGGGCCGTAGTCGATCGTCTCGCCGGAGATCGCCATGTTGTCGGTGTTCATGACGCCGTGGATGAAGCCGACGTTCATCCAGCGCGCGATGAGCGACGCCTGCGCGTCGACGACCGCCTCGAAGAACGCGAGGTACGGGTTCTCGGCGCCGGCCGCCTGCGGGTGGTGGCGCGCGATCGCGTAGTCGGCCAGGCGCCGCACGAGCGGGGCGCCGCCGTTGATCGCCGCGTACTGAAACGTCCCGACGCGCAGATGGCTCGCCGCGACCCGGGTCAGGACCGCGCCGGGCAGCATCGTCTCGCGCACGACGTCCTCGCCGGTGGCGACGACCGCGAGCGCACGTGTCGTCGGGATTCCGAGTGCGTGCATCGCCTCGCCGATCACGTACTCGCGCAGCATCGGGCCGACCGCGGCTTTGCCGTCGCCGCCGCGCGCGAACGGCGTCCGGCCGGAGCCCTTCAGATGCAGGTCGCGCCGGCGCCCGTGGACGTCGAGCACCTCGCCCAGCAGCAGCGCGCGGCCGTCGCCGAGACGTGGCTGGAAGTTGTCCGAACTGATGGCCCGCGTAAGCCTGAGCGACAGACGCGGCGCCATCGGGCGAGGCGCTGCCGGCGAGGACGGCGACGCCGGCGGGCGCCCGCAGCGCCTCCGCATCGGCGCCGAGCTCCGCCACCAGTTCCTCGTTGAGCGCCAGCAGCCGCGGCGGCGGGCGCCGACTCGCCGCGCCACGGCTCGTAGAGGCCCTCCAGTTCACGAACGTAGGTGTTGTCGAAGGCAAACAGCGGGCGGGTGACGATGCTCATCAGTCCAGCCTAGAGAGCCCGAATGGTTAGGTCGCGCGCACGCTTCGCGGCTGGGTTCGCGGGAGCGCGGGCGGTGACGTCGCGCGGTCGCCGGCGGGCGTGAAGGAGCGCCGAATGGCTGGGCTGAAGGATGGGACTCGTCGCTCGTTCATCGCCTGCGTGAAGGAGCGACGGGCGTGCGGGTGGCCGCGATCGATTCGGCGCTCGTTGGCGCCGACAGTGGCCGCGACCCTTCGGCGCGCCACGCCAATCGGAGCGCCCGCATGGCGCCCCCTGCGGGATTCTGTTTCGGACGGCCCTAGGAAAGCGGGAGTGAGTCGTCTCGCATGGAGACGTTGATCGGAAGAAGTCTCGAGCCCGCATCTGCGGTGTCTCAGCGATGCTGTGAGGCGTGGAATACGTGTTCAGAGTCCCGCGACCGCCGCTGGACGAGCTGATCGAGGATCTCTACTACCTGGGCGGCACGCCGCCGTATCCCTGGCTGACGCTGCCGCCGGCGCCGGCGGCGGTGTTGATAGTCAACCTCGGACCGCCGTTTCGCATTCGCGCTCGCAGTGATCTCGAGCCCGCCGACTACGCCGACGGGGTCGTCATCGCCGCGCTCGCGCACGCGGTGCAGTTCGGCTACCCGGCAGGGACGCGGTCGGTCGGCGTGCACTTCAAGCCGTGGGGCCTGGCGCCGTTCTTGGCGATTCCGGCGGTCGAGCTGCGCCACCGGCCCGTGACGGTGGAGGAGGTCTGGGGTCGCCCTGCCGCCGAGGAGCTGCGACATCGGCTGGCCACGGCCCCCGGGCCGTGCGAGATGCTGACGCTGCTCGAGGAGCAGCTGATGCAACGGGTCTGCGAGACCGCCGGCCTGGGACTGGTCCGCCACACGAGCAGCGTCATCGCGGCGGCTACAGGAGCCGTGGCGATCGGCGACCTCAGCGCGGCGGCCGGCGTCAGCAGCACCCATCTGGCTCAGCGGTTCAAGGAGGTCGTCGGCACCACGCCCAAGCGGTTCGCCCGCACCTACCGCCTCACCGCCGCCGTGCTGTCGATCGACCCCGCCGGGCCGGTCGACTGGCTGGACCTCGCCGCCAGCGCCGGCTACTACGATCAAGCGCACTTCATCAACGAGTTCCGGGCGTTCACGGGTCTGACGCCGACGCGATACCTCGAGCTCCGCCGGCGGTTCCTGCGCGAGCATCCAGATCACGTGCTCGATGTCGGCCCGCTGCTGCCCGCCGCGTGAATTTCTCCAAGACTTGCGTCGTCGCAGACGGCAGCATGGGCACCCCCCGATCAGAGGAGGTTCCATGGGCAAGGTGGTTCTGTACAGCACGGTGTCGGTCGACGGGTTCATCGCGGACGACGACGACCAGCCGGGCCCGCTGTTCGACTGGCTGACCAGCGGTGACGTGCCGTTGGACGAGTCCGGGCAACTGAAGGTGTCGCAGGCGTCCTATGAGCACACCCGTGCGTACTGGGACGAGGTCGGCGTGACGGTCGTCGGCCGCCACGTCTTCGACCTGACCGACGGCTGGGGCGGCACGCCACCCAGCGGGATCGACCACGTCGTCGTCGTGTCGCACCGGCCGGCGCCCGAGGGCTGGTATCCCGAGGCCCCGTTTCACTTCGTCGACGGCGTCGAGGCGGCCGTGGCCAAGGCACATGAGCTCGCGGGCGACCGCACGGTCGAGGTCGCTGCCGGCGACGTCGGCGGTCAGATGCTGGCCGCCGGGCTCGTAGACGAGGTCGCCATGGACGTCGCGCCCGTGGTCCTCGGGACAGGCAAGCGCTTCTTCGGATCGGTTGCCGCACAGCACCTGCTCGAAGATCCCGTCGTGGTGATCCCGAGCAAGCGGGTACTTCACCTGCGCTATCGGGTGCGCCGCTGACTAAGCTCGTCGCGCTCTCGTCACGCTGCATCTTTCGCGGATCCAATGCTGCTTTCGCTTTGGACGAGAAGCAGCTTCGATCGGCGGCTCGACGGCAACCGCTCCTCCGAGGCGCCGGGCCCGTGCCAGCCCGGTTGCCGGGTAAGGGTTCGGATGTGGGGCCGCCGCGGCCGCTGTCGGCGGCAGCGTCCCGAGTCCCGCTGAGGGACCAGCGTGTGGCGCATGTTGATCGTGGCGCGCCGAGTGCGGATATCGCACCGGGCGCGCCAGAACCGCTGCGCGTGAGGTCGCCACCAGACACTGGCGCATCGGTGCGGCGAACAACTCGCGCTGGACACGAGCCATTCGCCACACCGCGTCCGAAGAGCAACGGGGCCGTGCCCCGCTGCCTGTCCCCGCTGACCGTTCGTCAGCGGGACGCGTCGGGGCCGCGGCGACCCCGCAGCCGGCGTGGTGGATCTTGACCGTCTCGCATCCTTGTATCTGAGACGTCCTCGCGTCGGCCGCAGGACCTAGCAGAACCCGTCGGTGGCATCCCGAAGGGTTGTTCTCATGGGCCACGTCCCGCTCCGGTTGCTCATGCGGGGTGCCGACCGCCATCACGTAATCCGCACGGCGAGCTGGAGCTCGACGACATAGCGCAGCGTGACGGTGCCGCCGCCGGCCAGGCTGCGCACCTCCTCCAGCAGCGCCGCCCGCTCGGCCTCCCCCATTGCCGCGACGAAGCTGATCGAGCCGACCCGGTCGGCGAGGCCGGCGGCGTCGACGACCTGCTCGTTGGCGAACGTCCCCTCGCGCAGCGGCCCGAACAGCGGGCTCTCCTGCAGCGCGGCGCGCCACGCGCCGTCGCGGTGCGCCGGCACGCCGCCGCGGTACGGCTCGAGCAGGTCGGTGATCCGCCGCTGCAGCGGATCGCCGGTGTCGCGCCGGTTCCAGAGCAATGCCAGCACGCCGCCGGGGCGCAGAACGCGGTAGATCTCCGCCGGCGCTCGCGCGCCGTCGAACCAGTGAAACGCCTGCGCGACCGTGACCGCGTCGGCGCACGCGTCGGGCAGGCCGGTCGCCTCCGCGACGCCCTCGACGGCCCGCGCCGGCGGCGCGATCAGCGCGCGCATCTCGGCCACGGGCTCGACGGCCACGACGTCGCAGCCGCGCGCGACGAGCGCGCGCGTGAGCTTGCCGGTGCCCGCCGCCAGGTCGATCACCTGCCGGCCGGGCAGCGCCGCGACGAGCCGGTCGACCGCGGCATCGGGATAGCCCGGCCGGCCGCGTTCGTAGGCGTCCGCGCCGCGGCCGAAGCCGCCCGCCGCCGCCGGGTGGATCGTGTCGCGCGGCGCCGTCACACCGGCATGACGCCGTGGCGCTTCCACGGCCGCTCGACGCGCTTGCCCGCCGCCATCTCCAGCGCCCCGATCACCACCGGGCGCGTCTCGCGCGGGTCGATGACGTCGTCGATCATCGCGTTGCGCGCCGCGACGTACACGTCGATCAGGCCGCGGTAGGCGGCGATCAGCTCGGCCTTCTTCGCCGCCGGGTCCTCGGCCTCCTCGACCTCCTTGCGAAAGACGATCTCGACCGCGCCCTCGGCGCCCATGACGCTGATCTCGGCCGTCGGCCACGCGACGAGCAGGTCCGGCTCGTAGGCGCGCCCGTTCATGACGTAGTAGCCCGCGCCGTAGGCCTTGCGGATCACGACCGTGACCTTCGGCACCGTCGCCGCCGCGACGGCGTGCAGCAGCTTCGCGCCGTGGCGGATGATCCCGGCCGCCTCGACCTTCGTGCCGACCATGAAGCCGGGAACGTCGACGAGGAACACGAGCGGGATCGCGAACGCGTCGCAGAGCGAGACGAAGCGCGCGGCCTTGTCGGCGGCGTCGTTGTCGAGGATGCCGCCGAGGTGGCGCGGCTGGTTGGCGACGATCCCCACCGGCCGGCCGCCCATCCGCGCCAGGCACGTGATGATCGAACGCGCGAACTGCGGCTTGAGGTCCATCCAATCGCCGTCGTCGACGATCGGACGGATGACGTCGTACATGTCGTAGGGCTGGCGGTTGGAGGACGGCAGGACGTCGAGCAGCCCCTCGTCCATCCGATCGGGAGGATCCGGCGCGTCCACGCGCAGCGGCGGCGCCTCCTCGCAGTGCGCGGGAAAGAAGCTCAGGTACCGCTTGATCGCGGCGATGCAGGCATCGTCGTCGGCGACCTCGAGATCGCCGACGCCGGAGACGCGGCAGTGCACGCGCGAGCCGCCGAGCTGCTCCTGCGTGACGTCCTCCCCGACCGCGGCGCGCACGAGGTGCGGGCCGGCGAGCGCCATCGAGCCGCGTCCCTTGACCATCGGGACGAAGTCCGCCAGGCCGGGGATGTACGCCGTGCCCGCCGCGCACGGCCCCATCAGCGCCGCGACCTGCGGGATCACCCCGCTGGCGTGCACCTCGTCGCGAAACAGGTCGCCGGTGCCGGCGAACAGCGATCCGACCGCCTCCTGGATGCGCGCGCCGGCGCTGTCGAGCAGCCAGACGAACGGCATCCGCTTCGTCAGCGCCAGCGAGCGCAGGCGGGCGACCTTCACTCGCCGGTCGTGCCCATCGACCCGGCCATGACCGTGAAGTCGTAGGCGCAGACGGCGACGTGACGCCCGTCGACGAGGCCGTAGCCGGTGATGACGCCGTCGGCCGGCGCCTCACGGCCCTCCAGGCCGCGGACGGAGTGGTGCACGCCGGCGTGGATGCCGAGCTCGGTGAACGTGCCGTCGTCGACGAGCAGCGCGATCCGCTCGCGCGCGGTGAGCTTGCCGGCCGCGTGCTGGCGCGCGATGCGCTCCTCGCCGCCGCCGAGGCGCGCGGCGGCGCGGCGCTCGCGCAGGTCGTCGGCGAGCGGGCGCAGGATCGAGGCGGGCGTCGTGTCGGTGCTCACGGTGAAACGGTGACGGTAGGGCCCAGACCCGATTAACGCCACGGGTGACCGTGAGTGTGCGATGGTGAGCCACCTTGCGACATCGCGCAGTGCCCGGCAGGAAGCCAATCCGTCGCAGCCTCCTCGGTGTCACGATGATGCTCGGCGCGCTGACGGCGGCCGCCCCGGCGCACGCGGTCTCCACGATCGCCGCCGACACGACCCGCGCCCCGCTGCGCGACGCGCTGAGCGCCGGACGCAGCCCGACCCTCGTCGCGGGCGGCCTGGACCGCACGCTGCTGCGCTTCCGCGTCGCGGGGCTGAGCGCCCGGCCGGCGCGCGCGGTGCTGCGCCTGCGCGTCACCGACCCGACGTTCGAGGGCGTGCAGGTCCGCACGGTGCCGGCGTTCGCCGAGGACGCCGCCACCCCGGCGATCCTGCTGCCGAGCCTGTTCGCGGTCGCGAGGACCACCGCGGCGAAGGCCGGCACCTGGGCGCAGTGGGACGTCACGAGCGCGGTCGGCGGCAACGGCGACGTCAACCTGCAGGTCAGCGGCCCGCTGCTCGACCCCGCGAGCTTCTCCTCGCGGGAGGGCGCGTTCGCGCCGCAGCTCGTCGTCACGCCCGACGACGACGCCGGCGTCCGCCTCGCGGGCCTGCTCGACGTCGGGACCGCCGACAGCTTCGACGCCAACGTCCGCGACAGCCTCGGTCGCCCGCTCGACGGCCTGGAGGTCATCGACGCGCCGCCCGGCCTCGGCGTGCCCGGCCGCTACGTCGGCGTCTACCACTCGCTCATCAACGGGGTCTTCGCCACGCAGGTGGCGACCTCCGACAACCTGCGCGCGTGGACGCACCGCGCCGACCTCGACACGCACGCCTCGCAGCCCTCGCTCGTCGCGGTGCCGGGCGGCGGCTTCCTGCTCGCCGTCGAGCGCGACACGCCCGACGCCCAGTGGGTCAGCGTCTCGAACGTCGTCGTGCGCCACTACGCAAGCTGGGCCGCGCTCGTCGCCGGCACGTACAGCGCCGAGGCGAACCTGCCGCGCTCGCTCGCACCGACGGCCGAGGGCACGCCCGAGCTGCGCGTCCTGAGCTGGGGCGGCACGCCGGCGAGCTCGCAGATCGAGATCACGATGCACTACTTCAAGAGCGTCCTCGCCGACCGCCAGGCGGCCGGAACGCTGACGAACTTCGACCCGGCGACGTGGGCGCCGCAGGTCACCCCGCTCGTCAACGACCTGTTCATCGCGCTCGGAACCCGCGGCAACCTCGGCGACCGCGCCGACGTGCTCTTCGAGGGCCGCCGTTTCGCCGTGCTCGAGGCGCAGTCGGTCCGCGGCGACTTCGGGACGTGGCGCTGGTACCTCTACGACCGCGACCGCAACGAGGCACGCATGCTGGCCATCCGCGGTCCCGCCGGCTCCTACGCGCTCGGCAACCCGTCGGTGAGAGCGTTCACCGATGCGCAGGGCGAGACGACGCTGTTCATCTCGGGCTTTGCCTTCGGCGAGGGCGCCGGGCTCGGCGAGGCCGGCGAGTTCATCGCCCTGCGCCGCCTGGGCTGAGCAGCGGCGCGAGCGCGTCCGCGGCGACTTGCGCGTAGCCCGGTGCCGCCGCGGTGATCTGCGCGCCGACCAGCGTCGCCTCGTCCGCGACGTAGGAGAGGACCTCGAACAGCGCCTCCGGCGCCAGACCCTGCGGCGCCGGGAACTTCGCAGGGTGAAACTGCGGGTCGAGCACGTCGAGGTCGACGTGCACGAAGAGCTCCATGCCCTGCAGCTGCGCCGGCTCGCCGAGGCGGTGCACGCCGTTGCGATCCAGCGCGACGCGTTCGGGACCATCGACGTCGCGCACGCCGAACATGATCACCCGGGCCGGGTCCAGGCCCGCGCCGAAGCCCGTGTCCCACAGCCCGCAGGCGCCGGCCAGGCACATGCCGGCGAGGTAGCCGCTCGCGCTCGTCTCCGGCGTGTTGAAGTCCGGGTGCGCGTCGAGCCACAGGACGCGCACGTCGGGCCGGCGACCGACGACGACCGGCAGCGTCGAGACGCAGACCGAGCACTCCGCAGCGAGCAGGATCGGTATGCGCCCGGCCTCGAGCGCGTCGTCGATCTGGCCGCCGGCCTCGAGCAGGCAGCCGTGCGCGTCGCGCAGATCATCGATGTGGTTGCCGGCGTGCGGCTCGCCCGGCGAGCCGATGATCCGCGCGTCGAGCAGCTGCGCCAGCTCGCGCGTGCCCGCCGCGGCGTCGGCGCCGCGCTCGGACGTGCGGCACAGCAGCGCGGCTATCTGCCTTTCCACTCTGGCTCCCGCCGCTGCAGGAACGCCGCGATCCCCTCGTGCGCGTCCTGCGAGGTCTGCGCGAGCACGAGCTGCGCCTGCGCGTGGGCGAGCGCGTCGCGCAGCGCCATGTCCTGCTGCGCGAACAGCGCGTCCTTGCCGAGCTTGACGAGCAGCGGTGACTTCGCGGCGAGCTTGGCCGCCCACTCCGCGACGGTCGCGTCGAGCTCCTCGGGGGCCACGACGCGGTTGACGATCCCCAGCCGCAGCGCCTCGGCGGCGTCGATGCGCTCGCCGAGCAGCAGCAGCTCGGTCATCGGCTTGCGCCCGACGTTGCGGCCGATCAGCGCGGCGATCATGAACGGAAACAGGCCGACGTTGATCTCCGGCGTGCCGAACGTCGCGCGCTCGCTCGCGATGACGAGGTCGCAGGCCAGCGCGAGGCCGAGCGCGCCGGCGAGGACGTGCCCGCCCGCGGCGCAGATGACCGGCTTGCCGAGCTCGCCGATGAGCGTGAACAGGCGCGGGAAGCGGCCGTTGGCAGCGTGGCGCTCGGCGGGCGACATCTCGGCCGCGAAGCCGGCGAGGTCGCCGCCGCTGGAGAACACCGTCGGGTGCGTCGAGGCGAGCACCACGACGCGCACGGCGTCGTCGTCGCGCGCCGCGGACGAGCGCCGCCAGCAGCTCGTCGAGCAGCGGCTCGGAGAGCGCGTTGCGCGTGTCGGGCTGGTCGAGCGCGATCGTCGCGATCGCGTCGGCCACGTCGTAGCGCAGCGTCTGAAACGGCACGCGCGCAATCTACCCGCGATCGTCGCAGCCGCCGCACGGTCGCGCGCGCGGGGGTAGCGTGCGGCCATGGCCGCACGCGCGCTCGCCGCCGCCCTGGCCGCGGCCGCCGCCGGGCTCGCGAGCTGTGGAGGCGACGACCCGTCCACCGAGGAGCAGATCCGCAGCGCGGTGCGAGCGGTCTACGGCGCCGCGCCGCTGCTCGTCGCCGAGGGGGTCACGCGCAAGGAGTTCGCGCAGGCCCGCGAGGCGTTCTGCGACGCGCTCGTCGTCTACACCGGCGACCCGCGCGTCGCGCCGAGCGAGCTCCCGCGCCTCCCGATCCCACCGCGAGCGACCTGCCACGAGGGCGTCGACGACCACGAGAACGCCAAGGTGCTGGGCTTCACGGAGCTGGCCTCGATCGGGCGCATCGACGTCAAGGGCGATCGCGCCGAGGTGCGCTTTCGCGCGAAGGTCCCGGCGAACCCGAAGAAGACCTATCAGTCGGGCGCGGTGCTGGTCCGCCGCGCGGGCCGCTGGCGCGTCGTCCTGCCCTGCGACGTGATCGGCTGCTATCCCGAGCTGCTGCCGCCGGGCCAGGCGAATCGCCCGCGGCCCAAGGTGCTCGACGAGACCCGCGGTCGCTACCGCGGGACGGCGCTCGGCGACCGCCGATCGGCGGCGCTGCGGCGCCAGGGCACGCCGCCCGCGGCGAAGACCGACGAGGGCAGCGGCCCGGTCGGATCGGACTTCTACGAGGACGGGACGCCGAGCAACTGGTCGCCGCCGGGCCGCTCGCCGGTCGCCGGCCGCGACCTGAGCTACCGCGGCCGCGCCTACCTCGTCGCCGACGGCCGCGGCGACCGCCCGGTCTATGGCTTCATCGTCACCGACCGCCGCGCCGAGACCGCGCGCGGCGTCGGCATCGGCGACACGCTGGCGTACGCGCGCCGGCGCTACCCGCAGCTGCGCTGCGACGTCGTCAACCAGGGCACCGAGTACGTCACCTTCCCGGCCTGCCGTGCGCGGATCGCGCCGCGCCGCTACCTCGGCTTCGGCCAGAACCCGATCCGCTCGATCTCGCTCATGACCGTCCCCTTCGACGGGGCGAAGTAGCCACGCGGTAGCGTGCGCGCATGGCGACGGCCGACGACGTCCGCAGGCCCGACCACGCCGCGCGGCGCGGGCACTTCATCTTCACCGAGGAGCACGCGGCGCTGCGCGAGTCGATCCGCGCCTTCGTGCTCAAGGAGCTCGCCCCGCACGCGGACGAGTGGGAGCAGACGACCTTCCCCGACTGGGTCTTCCGGCGCATGGGCGAGCTCGGCTTCCTGGGCCTCGACAAGCCCGAGGAGTACGGCGGCCAGGGCGGCGACTACTTCTGCTCGCTCGTGCTTGCCGAGGAGCTCGTCCACGCCCGCTCGGGCGGCATGGCGATGGGGATCGCCGTCCACACCGACATGACGATGCCGCCGATCCTCGCGTTCGGCACCGAGGAGCAGAAGCAGGAGTGGCTGGTCCCGGCGATCGCCGGCACGAAGATCCTCTGCCTCGGCATCACCGAGCCCGACGCGGGCTCCGACGTAGCGGCGATCAAGACGCGCGCCGTGCGCGCCGACGACGGCTCCGGCGAGTACGTCATCAACGGCTCGAAGACGTACATCACCAACGGCCACCGCGCCGACGCGATCATCCTCGTGACGAAGACCGACCCGCAGGCTGATTCGGGCACACACGGCCGCACGGCGTCGGGCGAAGCCAACGAACCCGGTGGCCGTGGGTCGGGATTCACGCTCTTCATCGTGCCGATGGACCTGCCGGGGGTGGTCCGCGAGCAGCGCCTGGAGAAGCTCGGCATGCACGCCTCCGACACCGCGCTGCTGGCTTTCGACGACGTCCGCGTGCCGGCGACCGCGGTCCTCGGCGAGGTCGGCAAGGGCTTCTACCACATCATGTGGGAGCTGCAGGGCGAGCGCCTGATCGGCGCCGCGGGCGCCGTCGCGGCGGCCCAGCACTGCTTCGACCGCACCCTCGCCTACGCGCTCGAGCGCCGCGCGTTCGGCCGCCGGATCGGCCACTTCCAGGTCACCCGCCACAAGTTCGCCGAGATGGCGACGAAGATCGAGTCGGCGCGCCAGATGGTCTACACGACCGCCTGGCGTCACGCCAACGGCGAGTACCCGGTGCGCGAGATCTCGATGGCCAAGCTGCACGCCTCGCGGATCGCCGTCGAGGTGGCCGACGAGTGCATCCAGATCCACGGCGGCGCGGGCTACATGAAGGAGTACGGCATCGAGCGCGTCTGGCGCGACCTGCGCCTGAACCGGATCGGCGCCGGGACCGACGAGATCATGCTCGACGTGATCGGCCGCAGCTACGGGCTCTGAGCTCCGCGGCGATCGCGTCGGCTCATCCCAGGATCTCGACTTCGCCGGTATCGCCGAGCACGCGGATCAGCGTGCCGTCGGCGATGCGCGCGGTGGCGTCGCCGGTGTCGACGACGCCGGGGATCCCGTGCTCACGGCTGGCGCGCACCGCATGTGAGCGCGGTCCGCCGTCGTCGGTGACCAGCGCGCCGAGCAACGGCAGGACCGCGTCGTAGGTCGCACTCGTCGAGCTCGTCACCAGGACGTCGCCCGGACGCAGACGGGGCAGGTCCTCCGGTCCGCCGATCACGCGGGCAGTCCCGGTGTATGTGCCGGGGCCGGCGGCGGTTCCGCGAACGATCAGCGGATCGGTCGCGGTCTCATCCTCGTTGAGCATGCAGGTTCGACTGTACGGCCGGCGGGTGCACTCGCGCATCGGCAGCGCTGCCGTCCGGGTTGCCGATCCGAGCTTAATCTCGCGACGCGGGTACCTAGGCGTATGCTCGCCGCGAGCTTCGTGTCCCAGCTCCCACCCCAGCAGGCGGCAGGCGGGCCGGACGCGGTAGGACTCCCGGTGGAGCCGACCGCGCTCCTGGGGCGCGAGAAGGAGGTCGAGCGGATCGGCGAGCTCCTGCGCCGCGACGATGTCCGCTTGCTCACCCTGACCGGCCCGGGTGGAGTCGGGAAGTCCCGGCTCGGATTGCGCGCAGCGGCGATGGTTCGCGCAGAGTTCGTCGACGGGGTCGGGTTCGTATCGCTCGGCGCGGTGAGCGACCCGTCGCTGGTCGCGCCCGCGATCGCCGGGGTTCTCGGACTCGGGGACGGCGGCGATCGGACACCTGTCGATCAGGTGCGCCTGCATCTGGCGGAGCGGCAGACGCTGCTGCTGCTCGACTGCTTCGAGCAGGTGCTCGGCGCCGCCCCGCTGCTGGCGGACCTGCTGTCGGCGTGCCCGCAGCTGAAGCTGCTCGTCACGAGCCGCGCCACGCTGCAGATCGCCGGCGAACGACAGTTCCGCGTTCCGCCCCTCACGCCGCCGCCGGCAGGCGAGGATCCAGCCGATCACCAGGCGCTGTCGCGGTTCCCTGCCGTGGAGCTGTTCGTGCAGCGCGCGCAGGACGCCGAGCAGGACTTCGTCCTCACGCCGCAGCGCGCCCGCGCGGTCGCCGAGATCTGCCGTCGACTGGACGGACTGCCGCTGGCGATCGAGCTCGCCGCCGCGCGGGTCGGGCTGCTGTCGCCCGAAGCGATCGTCGTGCGGATGGACCACCGGCTGGAGCTGCTCACGGGCGGCCGCCGCGACGCGCCCCGGCGCCAGCAGACGATGCGGGCAACGGTCGCGTGGAGCTATGACCTGCTCGAGCCGGCCCAGCAGCGGCTGTTCCGGCTCTTGTCGGTCTTCGCCGGCGGATGCACGCTCGAGGCGGCGGAGTTCGTCGCGGCGGGGACCGGTGCGGGCCGCGACAGCGTGCTCGACGGGCTGGAGTCGCTGCGGGCACAGAGCATGATCCTGAGCCAGAGCGGCCACGAGGCGCGCGTCGACATGCTCGAGACGCTCCGCGAATACGCGTCGGAGGCGCTGGAGACGGCGGGAGAGCGGGCCGCGGCGGAGCAGGCGCATGCCGATTGGTGCCTGGACCTCGCCCGCTGCGCCGAGCAGGCGCTGTGGGGTCCCGAGCAACGGGCGTGGCTGGATCGCGTCGAACGCGAGTTGCCGAACCTGCGGCTCGCGTTCGGGCGACTGCTCGATGGCGGCCGAGAGGACGAGGCCGGCGATCTTGCCGCTGGGCTGGAGCGATTCTGGATGGTGCGCGGCCACATCGCGGAGGGCCGCCGGTGGATCGGAGCGTCGCTGACGGGCGAACGTGGGACGCCCTGCGAGCGGGCGCGGCGTCTCAGCGTGGCCGCCACGATGGCGTTGTCCGCGGGCGAACTCGGCCGCGCCGCCATTCTCGCGCGAGAGGCACTCGAGCCCGCTCGCGCCTGCGGTGCGCCGGAGGCGCTCGCGCGGGCCTTGTCCGTGCTGGGGCCGGCCGCTGGCTACACCGGCGACCAGGAACTGGCGAAGGCATGCTTCGAGGAGGCGACGGCGATCCTGCGCGCGCTCGGCCTCCGCGCCCGCCTGGCGGACGCCCTCACCCGCTATGCGGGCGGGCTGCTCTGGCACGCGGACCCCACCGCCAGCGCGAGGCTTGCCGCAGAGGCGGTCGACCTCAGCCGTGAGGCAGGCGACACCGAGGCCTGGCTGTTCGCGAACAGCGTGCTGGCCCTCGCGCGGGTGTTCGCCGGCGAGCAGCAGTCGGCGGCCGCCATCGCCGACATGCTCGAGACTCACCGCGCGGTCGGCGCGGGTCGCTACAGCTCGCGGGGGACGTATGTCCAGGGCCTGATCGCGCTGCGCGGGGGCGACTACGAACGCGCGCGCGCCCTGATGGAGGAGGCCTGCGCGGTGCTCAGCGAGTACGGCCATCTGGGATTCATGACCACGGTCTGCGTGCCGAGCCTCGCCCGGGTGCACCTCCTCGCCGGCCGTCCGGACGCTGCGGCCCGGTTGCTCGCGGCGGCGGACCGCGCGCTCGCGAACTTCGGGACGTCGATCCCGCCGTTCATGCTGGCCGACGACCTTGGCGCGATCGACGCGACGCGGGCCGCGCTGGCCGACCCGTGGCTCGCGGCCGCTGCTGCCGAGCCGCTCACCGTCGAGCAGGCGCTGGCCGCCACTGCCCGTACCGACAGCGCGCACGACGTGGTCGAGGACGAGCCGCTGCGAGCACTCACGTCGCGCGAGCTCGAGGTGCTGCACCTGTTGACACGCGAGCTGACCGACGCCGCGATCGCGCAAGAGCTCGTGGTCAGCCGGCGCACCGTGCACGCGCACCTGCGGTCGATCTACCGCAAGCTCGGCGTGGGCTCACGCGTGGCCGCCGTGCGCTGGGCGCACGAGCACTGGCTGTAGCCACCAGGAGGCGTCGGAACCGCAGCCCCGCCGCGGCACAAGTTAGGGAACCGATCAGGTATCGGTGCCGATGCGCGGGCCCTGGTCGCAGGTCTGGCTTGCCGACCATCCAAGAGGGGGCGACGATGAACCGAGCCAGGATTTGGGCACTGCTACCCGCGGTAGCGCTGACGCTCGCGGCGCCCGCCGCCGCCCAGGCGGCGACGAAGACCGTCTCGATGGGCGCCCCGCCCGCGTCGGCGAAGTCGTTCGAGAAGACCGGCAGCGACGTCAACGCGTTCTTCCCGACCGACGTGCGCATTCGCACCGGGGACTCGGTGGCATTTTCAGTGGCCGGCTTCCATACCGTCGACTTCCCCGCGCCGGCGGCCGGCCGCTGGAACCCTTCCCGCCGACAGGCAAGAAGCTCGCGGGCCTCGTCGACGAGGCCGGGGCCCCGTTCTGGTTCAACGGCCGGGACGAGCTCGGCTTTGCGGCGCCGCTCCTACGCCCAGCTTCGGCAGGACGCTCGTCAAGCGCACCGCGCGGCTCACGAGCGGCCTGCCGCTCGGCCCCAAGCTCAAGCCGCTGAGGGTCCGCTTCCCTCGGGCCGGCCTGTTCACGTACTACTGCAACCTGCACGCCGGCCAGAAGGGCACGGTCCGCGTGGTGAGCGGGCGCTCGCCGGTTCCTTCCAAGCGGGCTGACGCTGCACGCGTCAAGAAGCAGGTCGTGTCTGCGCTGCGCGTCGCGAAGGAGCTCGTGAAGCCGGCGGCCAACACGGTCAGCCTCGGCGCGGACGGCAAGGGCGGCGTGCACTACCTGGGCTTCCTGCCGGCGAATCTGACGGTGCCGGCGGGCACGACGGTGCGGTTCGCGATGCCGACGCGGTCCACACGGCGACGGCAGGGCCCATGGGCACCGATCAGGCGTCGTTCCCGGGATCGTACGTCGGCAAGATCGCGGCGTCCCTGGAAGCGCCCGCAACGGACGGCCGGGCGCTGTACCCGAGTGACCTCCCGGGCTCCCCGGTCGCGTTGTCGCCGACACCGCATGGCAACGGCTTCTGGAACAGCGGCGGGCTCGACGCTGTCGCGGCGGCCCGCTTCCGCGGGCCAGCGACGTGACGTTTTCGACCCCGGGCGTCTATCCGTACGTGTGCCTGATCCACCCGTTCATGCAGGGCTGCGTCACGGTCCAGTGAACCGCGGACGGGCCGCGACTGCGGCACTGCTCGTGACCGGCGCGGCTCTCGTCGCCGCGTCGGCCGCGGGAGCCGCGACCCGCGAGGTGTGGGTTGCCGCGACCCCCGTGATCTGGAACATGGCGCCCAACGAGCGCGACCACATCACGGGCGCGCGCCTGGACCCCGCCCGCATCGTCGTGCCGACCACGGTGTACCGGCGCTACTCCCGCGGCTGGCGCCGGCCGCTGGCCAACTCGCCGCTGGCGTGAGCGCGATCACGGCGTGTGGCTGTATCACTGCCACGTCGAGCAGCACATGGCGGCCGGCATGATCGGCACCTACCGCGTGTCACGGCGATGAGGCGAGCCGCCCTGCTCGTGTCGCTCATCGCAGCGGTTGTGCTGGGCGGGCCCGCGGCCGCGCAGGAGCACGCCGGCGGCGCACACGGGTCCGCGGGCGGCGCGGGGGCGGCGGCCGGCTCCGTCGCGACGAACGACGCGCGGGTCGGGTTCGCGGCGATGGTCCCCGCCGATCTGGACATCGTCGCGGGCGAGGCGGTGCGCTGGAGCAACGACAGCGCCCGGGTGCACACCGTGACCGCCGACGACGGCAGCTTCGATTCGGGCCGGATGAGCGCCGCCGCCACGTTCGCCCATCGCTTCCCCGTCGCGGGTGTGACGCCGTACCGCTGCACCCTGCACCCGCTGATCCAGGGCGAAGTGTGGGTCACGACATCCTGCTCGAGACGCCCGCGCTGGCGGCCGCGCCCGGCCGCCCCTTCCCGCTGACGGGTCGCGCGGCCTTCGCGGCGGGCACGCTGGTGGCGATCGAGCGCGACGACGGCACCGGCTTCGCCCCGGTGGCGTCGCGCAGGTCGGCGCCGACGGGCGGTTCGGCGCCCGCATCGTGCCGGTGTCGTCCGCGGTCTACCGCGCGGTCGTCGCGGCGGCGACGAGCCCCGCTGCGCACCTGCCGGTCCTCGACCGGCGCATCTCGTTGCGCGTGCACCGCCGCGGCGGACGGGCGCACCTCGGGGCGATTGTGACGCCGCCCTCGCGCGGTGGGCGGATCGTGCTGCAGCTGTATCTGCCGGAGCGCTTCGGCTGGTGGCCCGTCCGCAGCGCAACGCTCGGCAAGCACTCGCAGGCCGGCTTCACGCTGAGCTCTCGGCGGCGCCTGCGCGCGCGTGTGCGCTATACGCTCGCCGACGGCGTCACGACCCTCGCGACGAGCCGTATTGTCCGCATCGGACCGCAGCCAAGGCGCAACCACGAGCCCGTACCCCACCACGGCGGAGGAGCGTGAGCGATCGGTGGCGGCCCCAGCGTATGTGTGGCTCCGCTCGGCGTCGACCCAGTCACACCAACCCCGACAGACAGCCTTTCGTGCTGTGAAAGGACAGGCAAGATGGCAACAATGCTGGCAATTCACGAGGTCGACGACGTCGATCACTGGCTCGCCTCGACCCGGCGCGGGGAATTCTTCGACTCGCTGGGCATCACCGTGCGCGAGTTCCGCGACAAGGACGGGTCTGGCCGTGTTGGGCTCATCCTCGAGGTCCCCGATCCGGCCGCGCTACAGGCCGCGCTGGAGGGCCCGGAGGCGGGCGAGGCGATGGCCGCCGACGGCGTCCACCCGGAGACCCTGGTGGTGATGGTCGAGCCCTGACCGCGCAGCTCGCCGGTCGTGGAGGGCGGCGACGCGCACGCACGCCGTCCTCCACGCGGCTCCTGTCAGCCGCCGCGTTCGGTGCCGGGCTTCGTGGCCGGGGTGAGCTTGCCGCCCATGAGCGCCTTGCGCGTGAGCCGCGGCAGGACGATCCTCGCCACCGCCCCGAGCCAGTACACGCGCGGCACGTAGCGCTCGGCGCGCCCGCCCGGCCCGGCGTCGACGATCGCCGCGGCGACCTTCTCGGGCGTCGAGACGATCCAGCGCGTCTTCCAGTCGTCGACGAGCTGCTTCTGCGGAAAGCCCTCGGTGGCGACGAAGCCCGGCAGGACGAGGCCGACGTGGACGCCGTGGCGCGCCTCCTCGAGATGCAGCGAGTCCGTCCAGCCGGCGAACGCGAACTTCGCGGCCGAATAGGCGCCGGTGCCGCCGCGGCCGACTCGGCCGGCCGTGCTCGAGACGTTGACGATCGCGCTCGGCGCCCTCGCGCGCAGAAGCGGCAGCAGCGCCTCGGTGACGCGCACCTGGGCGTCGAAGTTCAGCTCCATGTGGCGCTGGACGTTCTCCCAGCCGCCGTCGGCGAAGCGCGCGCGCCAGGCGGCGCCGGCGTTGTTGACGAGCAGATCGAGGCGGCCGTCGTGCTCCTGCTCGACGTGCGCCGCGATGCGCGCCGGCGCGCCGGGCTCCGTGAGGTCGGCGGCGACGACGCTGACGTGCACGCCGGCCGCGGCCCCCAGCTCGTCGGCGAGCGCCCGCAGCCGGTCCTCGCGGCGCGCGACGAGGATGAGCGTCACGTCGCCCGGCTCGGACGCGAGCCGCCGCGCGGTCGCCTCGCCGATCCCGCTCGAGGCGCCGGTGATGAGGGCGATCACGCGATGCAGGCTACGGGTTGCTGCCGTGGGGCTGCGACTTGCCGTAAGTCCCCGCCTCGGAAATACTGGTGCCATGGCCTCCGAGGACATCTACGTCGGCTCGCTCACGATTCGCTTCCTCGTCGAGGGCGAGGACTCCAACGGCAGCTCCGCGATCTTCGAAGTGGAGGTGCCGGCGGGCGCGAACGTGCCCGCTCCCCATAGCCATGACGCCTACGAGGAAACGATGTACGGGCTCGAGGGCACCGTGACCTGGATCGTCGAGGGAGCACCGCGACCGGTCGGTCCCGGCCAGCACGTGTGCATCAAGCGCGGCGAGGTGCACGCATTCAGCAACGAGAGCGGCGAGTTCGCCAAGCAGCTCGGCGTCATCACCCCGGCGGCGATCGGCCCGCAGTTCTTCCGCGACATGGCCGAGGTCGTGAACACCGGTCAGCCGCCCGACCGCGCGGCCATCGGCGCGGTCATGCGTCGCCACGGCTTGACGCCGGCCGCGCCGCCCGCCTGAGCCCGAGCGCAACCGACTGGCCAGTCAACCAGTCGCTATCGTGGCGGCCGTCGGGCACGGATTCGGACGAAGGAGCGCATGACAATGGGAGTTCTGGACGACAAGGTCGCGATCGTCACCGGCTCGGCGCGGGGCATCGGCCGCGCGACCGCGGAGCTGCTCTCAGAGCACGGCGCGAAGGTCCTGATCAACGACCTCGACGCCGACGTCGCCGAGCAGACCGCGTCGGAGATCGCCGGCGAGACCGTCGTCCACGGCGGCGACCTGACCGCGAGCGGCGCCTGCGACGAGCTCGTCCAGACCGCGATCGACGCCTGGGGCAAGATCGACATCATCGTCAACAACGCCGGCTACACGATCGACGGCGCGATCCACAAGATGACCGACGACCAGTTCCAGCGGATGCTCGACATCCACACGATCGTCCCGTTTCGCGTCATCCGCGCCGCCGCGCCGCACCTGCGCGAGCCGGCCAAGACGGAACGCCAGGACGGCGTCGAGGTGTTTCGCAAGATCGTCAACGTCTCCTCGATCTCGGGCACGATGGGCAACGCCGGCCAGGCCAACTACGCAGCCGGCAAGGCCGCCGTCGTCGGCATGACGAAGACGCTGGCCAAGGAGTGGGGCCAGTTCAAGATCAACTGCAACGCGGTGGCGTTCGGCTTCATCGACACGCGCCTGACGCAGGCGAAGGTCGACGACAACACCATGCAGATCGGCGGCGAGACCGTCCAGCTCGGCATCCCCGAGCAGATGCGCGCGATGTCCAACTACGTCATCCCGCTGGGCCGCGCCGGCACGCCGCAGGAGGCCGCCGGCGGCGTCTTCTTTCTCTGCTCGCCGTGGTCGAACTACGTGCACGGCCAGGTGCTGAACGTCACCGGCGGGCAGTTCACCGGCATGACGACATAGCGGCGACATGGGCGCGGTTGGCGCCGCCACCACGTCCGACTGGACACGCGCACGTCAGAACGTCGAACTTCCGTTCTGCGGGTTTCCGACAATCGGGTCTGGGAGTAGTCTCCTGGTCGTGCAGATCGTCAAGCCTGGAGCAGACCGGCTCGTCCCGCGCGGGGTCGTGGGCGGCGCCGAGGTCTCGCAGGTCACCACCGGGGCGACGAACATCTACATGGGCGTCTTCCGCGTGCCGGCCGGCGCACAGTCGCGGCCGCACTTCCATGCCGACTGCGAGTCGGCCGTCTACATGCTCGCCGGGCGCCTGAACGTGCGCTGGGGCGAGGAGCTCGAGCACGGCGTATCGCTGGAGCCGGGCGACATGGTCTACGTCCCGCCGCGCGAGACGCATCTGCTGGAGAACCCCTCCGAGACCGAGGCCGCGGAGTACGTCGTGGCCCGCGACGCCCCCCAGGAGGACTCCGTCGAAGTGCCCTGGGCCGGCTGAGCGCGCCCCTCGCCGTTCATCTCCGCCCCCGCCGCCGCGCGCGCTCCTCGCGCTCGCGCTCGCGTTCGGCGGCGCGGTCCTCCGCGGTCTGGGGCGGCGGCGCCGGCGCGGGTTCCGGCGCCGGCGCAGCGGCCGCGGACCGTGTGCGCTGCTGCTTCGCCGCACGCGGCGGACGGGGCGCACGCGGCGCGCGGGGCGCACGCGGCGCCCTGCGCTCAGGTCGCGGCGCGCGCTCGGGCTTGGGCTCACGCTGCGGTCGCGGCGTCCCCGGCCCCAGCAACCCGACCCCCGCCCCCACGACGCCGGCCACCACCGCCAGCACGAGCCAGTCGACGACGGGGACATAGCGCTTCGTCGTCCTCGTCACATCGGCCGTCGTGTACGTGCAGGTCCGCGTCAGCGGCGGCGCGAACGACGGCGAGGACGAACCCGTGCTCCCGGCCGGCAGCTTGGCCAGATCCGAGCAGGCGTCCCCGATCGGCTTGACGAGCCAGACGCCGAGCGCGCCCAGCACGAATACGACGAGCGCCGCGCGGACCGCGACGCTCATCGCAGGTCGAAGCGACAACCGCTGAAGTACTCGCCCCCGGCGGAGGCGAGGAACGCCACGAGCTGCGCGACGTCGTCGTCGGACGTGTGCGGCCCCGGCACGACGGCCGTCGCCCGCACGCCGAAGCGCGCCCATTCCACGGCGAGCGTCCGCGCGAGGTTCTCCAGCCCGGCCGCCGCGGCCGCGGCGTGCTCGCCGGCGCCGGCGCCCGACCGCGGCGCGACGAGCACGAGCTTGCCGCCGGCGGCGCCGTCCTCCACAAGCCATCCGGTGGCGGCAACCGCGCGCACCTCGCTCCACGCACCATCGAGCGCCGCCCGCACGCCGGCCAGGCCACCGTCGCCGAACAGCACGGCGGCATCGACGACGAGCACGTCGACGCGCTCGCTGCCCGCATCCGCGATCGTCGCGCCGGCGCCGGCGCAGGCCGCCGCGTACACGCCGCCGGCGACGACCGCGCGTCCGTCCAGCGCGCCGGGCCTGAGCAGCGTGAACGCGGTCATGGCCGTGAGGCTATCCGCGCCATCGCGCGCGGTCAGAACTGGTCGTAGAACTCGAGGCGCAGCGCGAGCACGCGGGCCTCGGTCTGCGCGAACCGCTCCTCGCCGCCGTCGCCGTCGAGCAGGCGCACGAGGCACGCGCCGAGGCGGCCGGAGTGCGTCGCCGCGTCCGCGGTGGCGGCGGCAAGCGGATCGCGCCCGTCGTGATGGTGGTGGGGGTGATAGAAGCGCGACTCGGCGCCTGCGGAGACGAACTGCGCCTCCATGCGGCGCCAGAACTCGCCGTACTCGACCGAGACGAGCACCTCGCCCCAGAAGCGGATGATCGTCATGAGCTCGAGGTCGGTCTCGCGCTCGGTGGTCTCGGCGATGAGCGCGAAGCTGCGCTCGATCACCGACTGCGTGACCGGCGTCGGCCGCGCCGCCAGCACCTGCGCGCGGGTGGCGCCCAGCGTGACGAGGTCCGCGACGAGGTCCTCACGGTGCGAGGGCGTGTCACCCGACGGATCCGGATACTCCTCGCGCAGGATCTCGCGCACGACCTTGATCGCGGCCGGGTCGGTGAGCCCGTCGATGCCGATGTCGTACATCACGGGGAACATCAGCGACAGAAACCGGCGCTGCAACAGGATCTCGAGGAAGGCGTCCTGGCCGAGCTCCTCGACCCGGGCGAAGACGCGATGCGCGGTGAACCGCCCGAGCAGCTCGTCCTCGGCGGCGTCGGCGCTCACGGAGCGAGGCCGAAGTGCTGTCCCATGCCGACCATCTCCGTCTCCCATTGCGTGACGTCTCCGAACTCCTGACCGATCTCCCACAGTGCCTCCAGCTCTCCGAAGGCGAGCCGGCCCATCACCGAATCCTGACCCAGCACCTCGATCTGCACGGATTTCACGGCAAGCTGTCCGTGCAGGAACACGCTGACGAAGGCTCGATCGTCGACGCCATAGATCGAGAGCGACGGGAGTGAATGGTAGAGCCTGACGCGCAGGTGACGGCGCGTGTCCTCGTCGACCGAGCGCGCGATCGACGCCAGCACCTCGAGGCAGTGCCTCACCCCCGGGTTCACGCGATCCTCGCGAAAGCGCTCCTTCGTCGAGCTCTGCAGCGCCTGGCTGCGCAGCCGCGCGACGTGTGAATCGGGATAGAGCATGAGGATCGAGACGTACGTGCCGCGCTCCAGCGCCTCCACGAGCGCGTCGGCGAGGATGTTCAGCTCGGGGATCCACGTGTTGAGGATCACGATCTCGTCGGCGTCGGCCATGAGGTCGACGAGCAGGTGGTAGTCGAGGTTGCGGTGCACGCGCACGATGCCCGCGTGGGGATCGTCGGCGGGCAGCGCCGCGGTGGCGGAGAGCGCCGCGAGACCGACGGGCGAGGCCGGGGCGGCGGGGACCGCGAGACCGGCGGCGGGCGCCCCGACCTCGGCCAGGCCGGCCGCGTCGGCGGCGGAGGCGGACGCGGATGCGGATCCGGCGGACTCGGCGGACTCGGCGACGGCCGTGTCCGTTTGCGGGCCTGCGGCGAGGCGGTCCTCATGGTCGAAGGCGATGAAGCGCCGCGCGCACTCGGCGAGCAGGCGCGGCTCCTGACGGCGGCCGAAGTCGCTGGCGGCGTTGACGAGGTGGGCCGCGGCCCGGTGGTAGCGCGTCGTCAGCGACTGAAAATCCCCGTCGGCGTCCTCCCACGTCATGAGCTCGCGGATCGCGCGGCAGTCGCGGCCGGCGGGCAGGCGCTCGAGATAGTCGGGGATCAGCCGGTGCAGGATGAAGTGCACGCGGGCGGGCTCGTCGAGCTCTCCGGCGGCGCAGACGCGATGCAGCGCCGACAACTCGGGCAGGCCGCCCTCGAGCGCCTCCGGGTCGCGCCCGGCCAGCCGGATCACCTGCTTGAGCTCCTCGGCGATGGCACGGGAGCGTGTACTCACCGGCTGGACCGTAGCGTCGGAGTTGCGTCGGCACAACGTCGGGAGTGACGGCGAGCGCACTCGCGGACTGCGATCACGTCGTGCAGGGGTCGTGACAGCGCCGGGAGCGTGGCGTGGTCACAACCCTGACCGTCCCGCATTCTCGTAAGCGGATGTGAACGAAAAACCGTCACTTCACCGACAGGTGGTCAGATGACTCGTGAAGCCGCACAACGCGAAGCACATCGCCGCAACGCCGAGCTGAAGCTCGCCACCCACCGCTGGTTCGCACGCAGCACCGGCGCCGGCGCCGACGGCTGGGCCCTCGTGAAGGTGGCCGGGCTGCCGGCCGCCCTGACCGGCGCCATGAAGACGACGACCGAGGCCAAGCCGCGGCCGCCGATGGCCGACGACCCGCGCCCCGCCCACTGGCAGAACGTCGGCGGACCATGGGTCCCCTGGGGGCTGTGATGCTCCTCACCACAGCGGCCGGCGGCTGGGGCATCACCGGCGAGCAGTTTCTCCTCGGCTACGGCGCGCTGTGCGCCGCGGCCGGCGCTGGCGTCTGGACGGCCTACCGCCGGGCGCTCGGCCCGCCGGCGGGGCCGCTGGAGCCGCTGCCCGACCTCGCGGTCGCACAGATCGCGCTGATCAACGAGGGCCCCGACGCCGCGACCACCGCCGCCGCCGCGCGCCTGTACTACGACGGGATCGTGCGGGGCACGGACGACGGCACGCTCGCCGCGACGGGCGAACTCGAGGCGGATGCCGAACCGGTCGAGCGCGAGGTCTTCGAGACCGTCCGCCGGGAGCCCGGGCTCTCAGTCGAGCAGATCCGCGAACGCGTACGCGAGAGCGCCACGATGCAGGCACTCAGCGAGCCGCTGCGGCGCACCGGGCTGCTGCTGGAGGAGTCGCAGGCGCGCCGCGTGCGCAGGCTCTGGATCGCTCCCGCGCTGCTCAGCGCGCTCGGCGTCCTGCGGATCCTCACCGGCCTCGCCGAAGGCCGGCCCGTTCTCGTGCTGTGCATCATGACCGCGATCGCCGGCGCGGCGGCGGCGTGGCTGCTCGTCCTTCGGCCGACGGGGACGCGGCGCGGCAACGACGCGATCGAGCGCCTGCGCCGCGTACACGATCCCCTGCCCGGCCGGGCGAGCGCGAGCCAGATCGCGCTGACCGCCGCCCTGTTCGGGGTCGGGACGCTCTGGCTCGCCGAGTCGGCGATCGCCTCGGCGCTCGGCGTCCCCCGCGAGGAGGATCCCTCGGTCGGCACCGGCGGCGGCGGCTGCGGTGGCGGCTGCGGTGGCGGTGGCTGTGGCGGCTGCGGATGCGGGGGATGATGAGCTCGTCTCGTCCCACGACGGCGCACCTCGAGCGCATCATCCGCGAGCGCGTCGACAGCGGCTACAGCCGCGGGCTCGTGGCCGGCCTGCGCTCGCCCGACGGCGGCGTGGAGATCGTCGCCTACGGCGACTCCGGGCTGGGCCGGCGCCTGGACGGCGACGACGTCTTCGAGATCGGCTCGATCACGAAGGTGTTCACCGGCACCCTGCTGGCCGCGATGGCGCATCGCGGCGAGGTCGCGCTCGACGATCCGCTCGACACGCTCGTGCCGGCCGGCGTCGCCGTGCCGGGCCGCGACGGGCGCCGCATCACGCTCGCCGACCTGGCGACGCACACGTCGGGGCTGCCGTGCCTGCCGGCGAACTTCACCCCGGGCGACGTGGACGACCCGTACGTCGACTACACCCCGCAACAGCTCTACGACGTTCTGTCGAGCTTCACGCCAACGCGCGACGTCGGCGCGGAGTTCGAGTACTCCAACGAGGGCGCCGGGCTGCTCGGCCACCTGCTCGCGCTGCGGGCCGGGCAGAGCTACGCAGCGCTCGTGCGGGAGCGCATCCTCGCGCCGCTGGGCATGACGAGCACCGCGCTGGAGGTGACCGGGCAGATGCGCGAGCGCTTCGTGCAGGGTCACGACGAACAGGGCCGTGCGGTCGCGCACTGGAACTTCACGACGCTGGCGGGCGCGGGCGGGCTGCGCTCGACCGCCGCCGACATGCTCACGTTCGCCGCGGCCGGCCTCGGCGAGGGCGACCTGGGCCGCGCGATCCGCACCGCCCAGGCACCGCGCTTTCAGATCGACGTCTACAGCGCCATCGGCCTGCACTGGCTCACCGACCGCCGGCACGGCCACGACATCGTCTGGCACAACGGCGCCACCGCGGGCTTTGCGAGCTTCCTCGGGATCGATCGCCTGCGCCGGACGGCGGTCGTCGTGCTCGCCAACTCCTTCGGCAGCTTCGACGACATCGGCATGCATGCGCTCGACGAGCGCATGCAGCCGGCCACGCTGCACACGCCGGTCGTGCTCCCCGCCGAGGTGCTCGAGCGCTACGCCGGCGAGTACGCGGGACCCGACGGGCCCGTGACGCTCACCAGCTGCGGCGGCGGCCTGTCGGCGGATTCACCCGGCCTGGCGCCGCTGCGCCTGACGGCGATCGACGCCACGACCTTCTTCATCAGAACCGACAACGCGCTCGTCACCTTCGAGCTCGACCGGGGCGGCCGGGTGACGGCCGCCGTCCTCGCGGGCGGCGGTGCCCAGATCCGCTTCACGAAGACGCGGTAGCCGTGTCCCTGCCGCGTACCCATTCCGATCCTCCCGAGAGTGAGTGAGCGATGCTCGTCACAACGACCGTAGGCACCTTGGGCTTCACCGACGCACAGTTTCTGTGGGGCTACGGCACCCTCTGCGCGATCGGCGCGATCGGCGTCTGGCAGGAGCGCCGGCGCGTGCTCGGCCCGGCGACCACGCGCCGCGACCCGCAGCCGGAGCTCGGCCCGTACCGGCTCGCCATCATGGGCGCAGGCGCGGACCGCGCGACCACCGCCGCCGCGGCGCAGCTGTGTCGCGACGGCCGCCTGCAGGCCAGCGGCGGCACGCTGACCACGACCAGCGCGCCGGCCTTGACGGACGACGCGCTCGAACGCGAGGTGCTCGAGGCGGTGGCGAGAGAGCCCGGCCTGTCGATCGAGCTGCTCCACGCCCGCGTGCGCGACAGCGAGGCGATGGCCGCCATGACCGAACAGATGACACGCACCGGGTTGCTGCTGGAGCCGGCGCAGGCCAGGCGCCTGCGCCTGCTGTGGATCGTCCCGGCCCTGCTTGCGGCGATCGGCGTCGCCGGCCTGCTCGGCGGAGCGGACGACAACGCGGGTTCGGCGTATGTGCTGCTCGCGATCGTGGCCGCCGCGGTCGTGGCGACGGTCCGCCTCGTCCGCGTCCGGCCGCTGGCGACGAACCGCGGCCAGGGCCTGCTCGACCGCCAGCGCAGGGTCAACGCCTCCAAGCGACGTCATCCGGTCGCGGGCGAGGCCGGGCTGATGACGGCGCTCTACGGCGGCGGCGCACTGTGGCTCGCCGACCCCGTCACCGCCGCGGCGCTGCGCGTGCCGCGCGAGGACGCGCGCCTCGGGGGCTTCGGCGTGAGCGCGTGCGGCGCGGGTGGCGTCGGCAGCGTGGGCGCAGGCTGGGGTGATGGCGGCGGCAGCAGCGGCTGTGGTGGCGGCGGCTGCGGCGGAGGCAACTGACGATGCGCCTCTCCCCCGTCACGAGAACGCTCGGCGCGGGCGCCGGCTGGCGCCCGCAGATCGACGGCGCGCTGGCGCAGGTCGAGGCGCTGGGCTTCATCGAGATCATCGCCGAGTCGATCGGCGCCGGGCCGCTGCCGGCCGGCATCGTGGCGGCGCGCGAGCGCGGGCTGCAGGTCGTGCCGCACGGCATCGGCCTGTCGCTCGGCGGCGCCGAGCGGCCGGAGCCGGCGCGGCTGGAGCACCTCGCGTCGGTCGCCGAGCGCGTCGGCGCGCCGCTCGTCAGCGAGCACATCGCCTTCGTGCGCGCCGGCGGGCACGAGGCCGGGCACCTGCTGCCGGTGCCGCGCACCCGCGAGGCGCTGGAGATCCTCTGCGAGAACGTCGCGATCGCACAGGAGGCGCTGGCGGTGCCGCTCGCGCTCGAGCACGTCGCCGCGCTCGTGCAGTGGCCGGGCGCCGAGATGGACGAGGCGACGTTCGTGCGCGAGCTGATCGAGCGCACGGGCGCGTTCCTGCTGCTCGACATCTCCAACCTGTACGCCAACGCCTTCAACCACGGCTACGACGCGCTCGAGGCGCTCGAGCGCTTCCCGCTGGAGCGGATCGCCTACGTGCACGTCGGCGGCGGCGTGCTGCGCGACGGCGTCTACCACGACACCCACGCGCACCCGGTCGTGCCCGGCGTGCTGCACCTCGTCGAGGAGCTGTGCTCGATCACCGACCCGCCGGGCGTCATGCTCGAGCGCGACGACGACTTCCCGCCGTCCGGCGAGCTGATCGCCGAGCTGGCGGCGATCGCCGACGCCGTGCGCTGGGGCAGCGAGCGCCGTGTCCGCGCCTGACCGCAGCGCCTACGCCGTGCGTCAGGCGCAGCTGCTCGACGCGCTCCTGCGCGGCGGCGACGTTCCCCCCGGGTTCGTCGCCGCGCAGGCCGACGCGGCCGGCAGCGCGCTGCGGTGCAAGCGCGGGCGGGCGGTCGCGCACGCCTGGCCGGCCCTGGCGCTGAGCCTGGGCAAGGCGTTCGACGCCCGCTTCGACGCGTTCACCCGCACCGCGAGCGCGGGCGGCGAGGTCTCGGGCGACCCGCTGCGCGACGGGCTGAGCTTCGCGCGCTGGCTGCGTGCCGCCGGGACGCCGCTCGACGACGATGTGCGCGTCGAGATCCTGCTCGCGCGTGCCGCGCTGCGCCGGCGCGGCGTCTGGGTGAGCGTGGCGCGGCTGCGTCAGCCCTACCCCCGGCTGTTCGTCGTTGCGCGGCTGCCGTTCGGCGGACGGCTTCAGCGCAGCGTGCGGCTCACTGGCGCGGACCGGTGATGAGCTCGTAGACCGGGCGCTCCTGGTCGGCCATGTTCACGAGCGCGTCATCCAGCGCGGTCCCGAGCTCGTCGAGGTACTCGGTCCACTTCTTGCCCTCGTCGGCCTGCAGCTTGTTGAGGTCGACGAGACGCTGGTTGGTCCCGAGCTTGCCGCCGCCGATCTTCTGCATCTTGTGGCCGTACAGGCTCGACTCCGGGTTGGCCGTGGCCTCGGTCGAGTTCCAGTCGTGCTTGTAGCCGACGAGGCTGTCGGCACCCGGGCCCGTCGTCTCGATCCCGATCTGCAGCGCCCCGTCCTTCTTCTTCGTGGGCTTGGTGAAGCCGATGAACATGTGCCCGTGGCCGCCGTCGGGGAGGATGACGTCGCCGTTGAAGTCGCGCTTGCCCAGGCCGCCGGCCGCGAGGTCCAGGCCGAAGAGCTTGACGCCCTTCGAGGTCTTGTTGGACATCGAGGCGCCCTTGCCGCCCTCCTCGACGAAGCTGCCCGTGCCCGCGACGCCCTTCTTGTTCTCGCCGATATTCATGTGATGCGTGCCGAAGCCGCGGGCCTTGACGGAGTCGACCGCCTTGCCCTGGTCGGTGATTCCGATCCAGTCGGTGAGCGCGTACGCGCCGTCGTTCTTGTTGTCCCCGCTGAGGGCCGGGATGCGGATGTTCACGCGACCGCCGTGAGCCAGTGCGCGCACCACGTCGCCCGTCTTGAAGTCGACGTGCTTGGCCAGCTTGGGGTCGTAGACCTGCAGGCCGACCTGGAGGAGCAGCAGGATCCGAGCGAGGATCTTCTGAGCCTCCGCGTTGGCGGCGATCATCTCGTCGGCCTCGTTGGGCGCGTTGAGCTGCACCTCGAGCAGCTCCTTCGCGCCGACGGGCATCAGCGTGTTGATGAACGCGTTGCGGATCTGGTCGTCGCGCTCCTTCTCGGCCTGTTGCTTGGCCTGGTCGTCGAGCGCGCCGGTGTGGTCGCCCGTCTGGATTGCCATGGCGCGCCCGAGCGTGAAGGACGGCGGCGGGTTCTCGTCGTTGGCGCCGATCTTGTTCTTCCACGCGATCGTGGCGATGAGCAGGCGCTTGCCGGGGAGTTGCTTGAGCCACTCCTTGTAGTCCGCCGCGGTGAGGTAGTCGTTGGCCTCCGTCCACGTGCCGATCCCGATCTCCTCGAGCCACTTCTTGGCGTCCTTCGTCGTTTCCAGCGCCTGGATGCTGACGAGGTCCGCATCGAGGAACAGCGGTCCCTTGGGGAAGCGCTTCTCCAGCTTCTTCTTGCACTCCGCCGCGGTCTTGGCGCCGATCGACGCCTTCAGGTCCGCCTTGGCCTGCTCGGCGACCGTGTTGGCCGTCTTCTTGCGCTGGATGACGCTGGCCGCGAGCACGTCGGCCAGCGGGTCGGCGCGCACGTCGGTCGCGACGGCGGCGGACGGCGGGGCCGGCGCGAGGTCGGGCGCGGGTGCGGGCGGAAGGCGCGGCGTCCGTGCCGGCGAGGGCGGGGCGGCTACAGGAGGGGCCTGTTGAAGCATCGCTGCATGGCGATCTTAGATCGGGGTCAGCGGCGAACGCAAGCGGCAATCCAGCGCCTGACGAAACGCCGCGCGCGCCTGCTAGACACAGCGTCATGCATCGCTTCAGCCTCAACCGCCCCGCGTTCGAATACGACCACGACGACCCGCCCGCCATGCGCGCGGGGATGCACCGCTTCGGCAGGCAGGCCGGCGCCGAGCAGACCGGCACGAGCTTCTACGACCTGCCGCCGGGCGTGGCGCTGTGCCCGTATCACTACGAGTACGGCGAGGAGGAGTGGCTGCTCGTCGTCGACGGCACGCCCACGCTGCGCGACGCCGACGGCGCGCACGAGCTCGCGCAGGGCGACGTCGTCTTCTTCCCGCGCGGGCCCGCGGGGGCGCACCAGATCCGCAACGACAGCGACGCGCCCGCGCACGTGCTCATGTGGTCGGCGGTCGTGCACCCCGCCGCGACCGTCTATCCCGACAGCGACAAGATCGCGATCTGGACGGGCAACTCCGACGACGACGTCATCGTGCCGCGCGCGGCCGGGGTGGGCTACTTCCACGGCGAGACGTAGCCCAACGTGCAAGCGCGCGTGGTGACTTGACCCCTCTATGCGGGGTCAAGTCACCATCGGGGTCCGCCGGGCCACGGGCGGGGTTCGAATCCGCTCGCGGGTGAAACGTGGCGCTGTCAGCCTCGTAGGACCATGCCCGGCCTGCGTGAACTTCTCCGTGTCCTTCGCCATCGCGACTTTCGCCTGTTGTGGCTCGCCAACTCGGCGAGCACGCTCGGCGACGACGTCGTGCGGGTCGCGCTCGCGCTGTTCGTCGTCGACCTGACCGCAAGCGCGACCGACCTCGGCCTCGTGCTGGCCGCCTACAGCCTGCCGCTGATCGGCTTCGTGCTCGTCGGCGGCGTCGTCGCCGACCGCCTGCCGCGCCACCTGCTCGTGGTCGTGACCGACCTCGTGCGCTTCGCGCTGCACGCGCTGCTCGCGCTGCTGATCGTGACCGGCGAGGTCCGCATCTGGCATCTCGTCGCGATCGGCGTGGTGTTCGGCGCGGCCGAGGCGTTCTACCGCCCGGCGGCGAGCGGCCTGCTGCCCCAGACGGTGCCCGAGGACGAGATCCACGAGGCGAACGCCCTGACCGGCATGTCCATGAACGTCGCGCAGTTCGCCGGCCCCGCGCTCGCGACGGTGCTCGTGCTCGGGCTGGGCGCGGCGGCGGCGTTCGCGATCGACGCGGCGACGTTCCTCGTGAGCGCCGCGCTGCTGGTGCGCGTCCGCCCGCGGGAGCGCGCCGACGCCGACGCCGGCGCCGGCGCCGGCGCGGGCGCGGGCGCGGGCGCGGCGCTCGTTGCCCGGCAGGTCGAGCGTCCTTCGATCCGTGCCGACATGCGCGCGGGCTTCGCCGAGGTGCGCTCGCGGTCGTGGGTCTGGGCGACGCTCGCGGCGTTCTCCGTGGCGCTGTTCGTGGCGCTCGCGCCGCTGCTCGTGCTGGGCCCGCTCGTCGCCCGCGAGCAGTACGGCGCGATCGCCGTCTACGGCTACGTGTTCGCCGCGTTCGGCGCCGGCACGATCGTGGGCTCGCTCGCCGCGATCCGCTGGCGGCCGCGCTACCCGCTGCGCCGCGGGATGACGTTCGTGATGGTCTGGCCGGTGGCGATGGCGTTGTTCGCGCTGGGCGCCCCGCTCGCCGTCGTCCTGCCCGCGATGGTGCTGGCGGGCGGCGCCCTGGCGCCGTTCGACGTGTGGTGGCTGACGGCGCTGGCCGAGCGGATCCCGCCCGACAAGCTCTCGCGCGTGACGTCCTACGACTGGATGTTCTCGCTCGGGCTCCTGCCGTTGGGCTACGTGCTCGCCGGTCCGGTGGCGGACGTGTTCGGCGCGAGCGAGGTGCTGTTCGGCGGCGCGGTGATCGCGTTCGTCGCGTTCGCGCTCGGGCTGATGCCGCGCGAGACGCGGATGCTCGAGCGACTCGAGCGCCCGGCCCGTTCTCCGGCTAGCGGGTTTCCCGCGGACGTGTCCGCGGGACCCGCTACGCCGTCGCGGTCCGCTTCTTGCCGCGGCGCTCGAGCCGGCGCTGCTCGCGCACGCGCTGCAGCACGCCCTTGCGACCGAGTGTCTCCAGGCCCGAGTAGAGCACCCGGATCTCACCGAAGATCTCTTCGGCCACGGCCATCTGCCGGTCGCGGGAGGGGTTCTCGATCGCTTCGAAGCGGATCGGGTCGCCGTACTGGACGGTGACCTTCGGAAACTCGCCCTTGCGCCAGTTGCGCACCTTCGCCGAGCCATGGATCGCGACCGGCACGATCGGGGCGCCGGTCTCGAGAGCGAGCTTGCCGATGCCGGGCTTGGGGCGCTCGGAGAGCTTGCCGTCGCGCGAGCGCGCGCCCTCGCAGTACATCGCCACGGCGCCGCCGCGCTCGAGGATCGCGCGGGCGGTGACGAACGCCTCCTCGTCGCGATGGCCGCGGCGCAGCGGGAACACGCCGCCGTGCGAGTAGACGTACTGCAGCGGCGGCTGAAAGAGCTGGGACTTCGCCATGAACTGGACCTTGCGGCGGATGAACGCCGCGAGGAAGAAGTGGTCCATGAAGGAGCCGTGGTTGGGCGCGAGGATGACGGCGCCGCTCTGCGGGACCTTCTCGCTGGAGATCGTGCGCGTGCGAAAGAACGACAGCGCCCACAGGCCCGTGAGAACGCGCACGACCTCGTAGGCGAAGTCCGGTTCCTTCGTGCGCGAGCGCTCGTGAAACGGCTCGAAGAACTCCGACGGGCGCTCGTCGCGACCGCCGCTGCCCATCGCCGCGAGCTGCTCGCTGCGCTTCATCCTCGACATGTCGTCACCTTCCTCGAGCCCATCCCTCGGCACGTTCTACGGCGCGCCGCCAGTCTGAGATCAGAGTGTCGCGTTCGTCCTCATTCATACCCGGTTCATAGCGCGCGCGCTCGCCGTCGCGCGAGGCGATGTCATCCTGCGTCCAGGCGCCCGCGGCGACCCCCGCGAGCAGCGCCGCGCCGAGCGCCGTCGTCTCGGCCAGTTCGGCCACCGCGATCGGGACGCCGAGCATGTCGGCCTGAAACTGCATGAGCCAGCGGTTGACGGTCGCGCCGCCGTCGGCGCGCAGCTCCTCGAGCTCGCGGCCCGAGGCCGCCTCCATCGCCTGCACGGCGTCGACGGTCTGAAACGCGATCGCCTCGAGCGTGGCGCGGGCGATGTGGGCGCGCGTGCTGCCGCGCGTGAGGCCGACGATCGTTCCGCGCGCGTAGGGGTCCCAATGCGGTGAGCCGAGGCCCGTCAGCGCCGGCACGAAGTAGACGCCGTCGTTGGAGTCCAGCGAGCCCGCCAGCTCCTCGGTCTCGGCGGCGGCCTCGATGATCCCGAGGCCGTCGCGCAGCCACTGCACGCCGGCGCCGGTGATGAAGATCGAGGCCTCCAGCGCGTAGATCGTGCGCTCGCCGATGCCCCACGCGACGGTTGCGAGCACGCCCGACGGCGCCGTCGGCACCTTCTCGCCGGAGTTCATGAGCACGAACGAGCCGGTGCCGTACGTGTTCTTGCCCAGGCCCGGCTCGAGGCAGCCCTGGCCGTAGAGCGAGGCCTGCTGGTCGCCGGCGATCCCGCAGACCGGCACGCCGTCGTGGCCGGCGCCGAGCGCGCCGTCGCGCACGGTGCCGAACTCGCCGATGCTCGGCAGGACCTCGGGCAGCGCGGCCTCGGGGACGTCGCCGAAGAGCCCGAGCAGCTCGTCGTCCCAGACGCCGCGGTGGATGTCGTAGAGCATCGTCCGCGAGGCGTTCGTGACGTCCGTGCGGTGCTCGCCGGTGAGCCTGAAGACGAGCCAGGCGTCGATCGTGCCGAACACGGCTTTGCCGTCCTGCGCCTTCTCGCGCAGGCCGTCGACGTTCTCGAGCAGCCACTCGATCTTCGTCGCGCTGAAGTACGGGTCGAGAACGAGGCCGCTGTGCCGGCGGACGAGGTGCTCGTGGCCGGCGCTGCGCAGCTCGTCGCAGCGCTCGGCGGTGCGGCGGTCCTGCCAGACCAGCGCGTGGTGCAGCGGCTCGCCGGTCTTCGGATCCCAGACGCAGACCGTCTCGCGCTGGTTGGTGATCCCGATCGCCTGCAGGTCGCCGTCCTTGACGCCCGCGTCCTCGAGCGCCTCGCGCGCGACCGCCTGCGTGACGTCCCAGATCTCGGCGGCGTCGTGCTCGACCCAGCCGGGCTTCGGGAAGTGCTGCTGAAACTCGCGGTACGCGCGCCCGACGGGCTCGGCGGACTCGTCGAAGACGAGGCAGGTCGTGCCGGTCGTGCCCTGGTCGATCGCGAGGATCACGACCGGGACGCTACGCCGTCTGTGCGCCCCGTGTGGCGTGGTTGCGCCGAGGACCGGCCGGGACCGGGAGGATGGAGCGGTCCCGGCCTTGTCCTCGGCTCGGCGGCGATTGCTTGGCGATCAAAACGCTGCCGTGTTGCTCGCCTCCGGAGACTGGCGTGCTCGCCGGAGGTGATGCGTCCAAGGTACGGACGCCCCCGGCGGCCACCCATCGACGCACGTACAAACTCACGGCGCCGGAACTGGACGCTGCGTCGAGTCGCGGCGCGGCAGCCTGTAGGACCAACTGCGGCCCACCGCGCTGAGCGGCTCACGCGGGGGTGACTCGAGAGCCCGGGCGTCACCGCGGACCATCCGTGTTGAGAATCGGGGCGCGCCGAGTGCGAATACCGCGCCCTGCGCGCCATGCGTGATTGCATGTCGAGAAGCTCTGACCGGCTCCGCTCAACAGGTAAAGGACCACGACAGCCCCGGCCCAACGACACCAGGAGACCTCCATGCCCAAGTACCTGCTGCTCAAGCACTACAGCGGCGGCCCGGAGCCGCACCACCCCTTCCCGCCGATGGACCAGTGGGCGCCCGAGGACGTGGAGGCGCACTTCGCCTTCCTGAGGAACGTCGGCGAGACGCTCGAGGCCAGCGGCGAGTTCGTCGACATGCAGGGCCTCACGCCGGCGCAGACCTGGGTGCGCTACGGCGGCGATGACGCGGCGCCCGTCACCACCGACGGCCCGCTGCCCGAGACCAGCGACCTGGTCGCGGGCTGGTACATGGTCGACGTCGAGTCCTATGAACGTGCGGTCGAGATCGCGGCGTACATCTCCTCCGAGCCCGGTCCCGGCGGCGATCCGCTGTGTGAGTGGATCGACGTTCGGGAGATCATGTCCGGGGCGCCCTCGGAGGACTGACCCGCCGTGACCGGCAAGCCCGTGGGACCGCTGGACGAGAGCGCGCTGCGCGCTCTCGTTCCGCGGGTGCTCGCAGGCTTGGTCCGCCGGGGCGAGGACTTCGACGCCGCCGAGGACGCGCTGCAGGAGGCGCTGCTGGAGGCGCTCCGGGTCTGGCCTGAAGCCGCGCCGCGCGACCCGCAGGCGTGGCTGGCCACGGTCGCGACACGGCGGCTCGTCGACGCTCGCCGCAGCGAGGCCGCCCGTCGGCGGCGCGAAGAGACGGGCGCCGGAGATCTCGAGCCGTCGCCGCCTGCTGTGAGCGAGGAGGGCGACGACACCCTCTTTCTGCTGTTCTGCTGCTGTCACCCCGACCTCGCGCCCGCGTCCCAGGTGGCGCTGACCCTGCGCGCCGTCGGCGGCCTCACCACCCGCGAGATCGCCGACGCCTTCTACGTCCCGGAGGCGACGATGGCGCAGCGGATCAGCCGTGCCAAACGCACGCTGCACGGCCGCCGGCTGGACCGGCCCGGCGATCTCGCCGTCGTGCTGCGCGTGCTCTACCTCGTCTACACGGCCGGTCACGGAAGCCATCCCACCCGCCCCGACCTCGCCGGCGAGGCGACCCGGCTCGCCCGCCAGCTCACCCTCGCCACCGAGGAGCCCGAGGCGCGCGGGTTGCTCGCGCTCATGCTCCTCAACCACGCCCGCCGTGAGGCGCGGCTCGACGCAGAGGGCCGGATCGTCACGCTCGACCGGCAGGACCGCGGGCTGTGGGACACGCGCGAGATCGCCGAGGGCGTGCGCGTCCTGCAATCGGCGCTCGCCATGCAGACCGAGGACCGGCGTCCGGGTCGCTACCAGGTCGAGGCCGCGATCGCCGCCCTGCACGACGACGCCGCGAGCGCCGAGGAGACCGACTGGGCGCAGATCCTCGCCTGGTACGACGACCTTGTCGCGCTCACCGAGGACCCCGTGCGCCGGGACCCCGCCGCGATGCTCGGGCGCGCGGTCGCGGTCGGCCACGTCCTCGGCGCGGCCGCCGGGCTGCGCGAGACCGACCGGCTGCAAGACGTGATCGGCGAGCGGCACCGCTGGCACGCCGTGCGCGGGCACCTGCACGAGCTGGGCGGCGATCTGCCCGCTGCGGCCTCGGCGTACGCCGAGGCCGCCCGCCGGGCCACGAACGTCGCCGAGCGCGACCACCTGATCCGCCAGGCCGCCCGCGCGCGGGCCGCCGCGTCCCCGGGGTCGAGCGCGTGACGGTCGGGCCCGCGCCACAGGGCGCCGGCCGACCGCCTACGGCGCGACGATCTCGCAGTTGACCACGGAGTCGAGTCCCGGATCCACGGTCGCGAGATCGTTTCCCGGCCCGCAGTCGATGGTGTCGGCCACGCCGTTGGCCGCGGAGATGATGTCGAATTCGTCGCCGCCGTTGAGCGTACCGTTGCAAGACACATGCGACGCTGCGAGCCGGCCCGCATCGGGCGGCGTCTAATGGACCTGATGCGGCAGCGGGCGCCCAGCCAGGCCGGCGAGCAGATTGTCGACTGCGAGGTCGGCCATGCGAGCACGCGTCGCGTGAGTGGCCGAGCCGATGTGAGGAACCACGATCAGGTTGGGCGCCTGCAGCAGCGGGTCGTCGGGCGGGAGCGGCTCGGGCGTCGTTACGTCCAGAGCGGCGGCGCCGAGGCGCCCCTGGACGAGCGCCTCCCGCAGCGCCGCCTGGTCGACGACATCACCCCGGGATGTGTTCACGAGGATTGCGGTGCGCTTCATCGCGGCGAGAGCGCAAGCGTCGATCAGGTGGCGTGTCGCGGGGGTGAGTGGGACATGCAATGAGACGACGTCGGCCTGCGCGAGCGCGGCGTGCAGATCGTCGTTGCGCCCGACGCGCAGCACGCTCATCGCGAAGCCGGCCGCGCGGCGCGCGAGCGCGTCGCCGATACGGCCCGCCCCGATGATCGCGAGCGTCTGGCCGTAGACGTCGACTCCGAGCCACCCGGTGGGACTCCACGCGCCCCAGCGCCCCGCGCGGACATCGCAGGCGCTCTCGGGGATGCGGCGCGCCGCGGCGAGGATCAGCGCGAAAGCGAGGTCTGCGGTCGCCTCGGTCAGCACGCCCGGCGTGTGGCCGACGGGGATGCCCCGCTCACGCGTTGCGGTGAGGTCGATGTTGTCGGTGCCGACGGCGTAGTTCGAGACGACGCGAAGCCTGGGCGCCGCGTCCAGCAGCGCGACGTCGATCTGGTCTGACAGGGTGCAGAGCACCCCCTCGGCCGCGACGACGCCGGCGAGCAATTGCGCCCGCGTGGCCGGAGCGCCGGGTGGATGGAGCACGACGTCGTGCGCCGCGGCGAGGCGCTGAAGTGCGTCGCCGGGCAGCGACCGAGTGACGTAGCAGCGAGCCATCACGCAGCCGCGCGTCAGCGCGCGCCGGTGTGCGGCGAATCGCTCGCCAGCTCGGCTTGGAGTGCCTCCGGATCCTCCTCGACTTTACCGAGCGTGAACGGCACGATCACGATCACGATCACGATCACGATCACGATCCTACGTTCGGTCTCCGCCCCGCCGACCCGGCTGGGTTTCTGTGAAAACGCTCCGCAGAGGATTCGAAACCTCTCGCGACACCATGAACGACCCTCAGCAGCGGACGGGCGGCACAACGGACCGAGGCTCTGTCAATCGGTGAACGTCGGCCGGTCGTCGATGCCGCAGAGCGTGAACATGCGCGAGACGATCTCGCTTGGCCGCAGGAGCACCAGGCGGTTGGAGTCCGCGCGCGAGCGCGCGTCGGCGTCGACGATCACCTTGACGCCCGTCGAGCCGATGAAGTCCAACCCCGACAGGTCGAGCACGATCGACGTGGCATCAGTCGCTTCGACACGCAGGAGCTCGGCTTGGAGCTTTGGGCTGGTCGCTACATCGAGTTCGCCGGACGGCGAGATCGTATGCGTGCCGCCGCGGCGCACAGAGCGCAGCGTGAAGGGACGGAGCTTTCGTAGAAGCTCTGCTCGCGACCCGGAAGAGGGGAGATCGGCCATAGACGCGCGGAGTGCGGCGATGGTCCAGATGACCCTCTCAGGTCCGCTGTGCCCCTCGTCTGAAGCGTGAGCGAGGCGTCCGCGCTGCGAACGTCGTGCCCTCATGGCCGACCCTACCGCGTCGTGGTCGTGGGCGCCAGCCGTCTTGGCTCGCGCGGATGGACGCGGTGTCCTGCTCCAAGGAGCACATCGACATTGAACGCGGGGTCGTCTGCACGGCTGGCACCGGGTCCTCTGTCCGGTCTGCCCTTGTGCTCTGAGGGCCGGTCGACCGGCATGTGGGACACGCAGCCCGCGACGGTCCACGCACCTGACTCGCCAGCCGACGCCAGCCCGGTCGCGTCCCTCACGTTGGTCGGCAAACGGATGAAGCCCCAGCCGCGTCGCTACGCGACTTTGCCGCGTTCCGCGTGCCCCACTTGCACAGCGAGAATCTTTCCGCGCGCGACGGTGATGTAAACGCAGCCCCTGCGCCACGGCGAACGGCATTGCAGGCTCGGCGCGACGGTAGAGCGCCGTCCTCGCGGCCCATTGCCCGCGAGGACGGCCAACGCCACCCGGGGCAGGGAGACGCTGCTCTTGACGACGCGTGCTATTCCCGTCCGGAGCAGCCCGCTAACCCTGCGAGACGGCGCCGGCGCGAGCGCGAGAGCTACGCGGCGACCCACGCGGACGAGCCGCTACGGCCGGGTCGAGCTCAGCCCTTCGGGGAGCCCGGCGTCTGGCATCTCTGCGATCCCTGTGGTTGCGCGCCCCTCTGCATCGTCTCCGTCAGCTCATGCCGACGGGCGCGCCTTGAGGGCAAACCCGTGCAGCAGGCCCGCGTCGTCACGGACCGCGTCATGCTCGATCGTGCGGCCGTGCTCGTCGAAGCGGTACATGTGGCACTGGCGCCACTGGACCGTTTGGCCGGTGGCGGGCACCCCGAGCAGCGTGCCCGCGTGGGAGCCGGACATCGTTCCGATGCAGATGACCGTGTCGCCATCGCTCGCGAGGTGCTGGATCTCGAAGTGGGCGCCGGCGATCGCCTCCCAGAGGCGCTGCACGACCAGGCGATGACCCTCCGGGCCGGGAGGCGTGCCCGGTAGCGCGTTGTGGTTGACGAACTCCGGCGCCGTGATGGCGTCGATCACGTCGAGGTCGCGACCGTTGAAGGCCTGCTCCCAGAACGCGCGCACACGTCCTTCGTTGTCACGGTCCACGTCAGGCTGCTCGCGACGGGCTCCGGGATCCGGGCGCGGTCATGCGGCGGCGGTCGCGCTGCGAATCGTGCCCAACCCCGCGAGTCAGATGTCCGATCATGTCTCACTCCTCCTGGCCGGTGGGGCCTCGAACGTCGTGTGAATGCCCCTAGGACCCCTCGGCGGGGAAGAGCTCATCGGCGTCCCGAGCGATGGCTTCCGCGCCTCGCGACGGTCTTCAGAACATGACCGCAACTCGTCGCATCATCGCCTGGACCAGCCTGACCCTCGACGGCTACACCAGCGGACCGGACGGCCCCGCCGGCGACACCTGGCTCTACGAGAGCGTCATCGCCGAACTCCTGCGGCTGGACCTCATCGACGACCTGCGCGCTCGCGGTCGTCCCGGTGCTCGTCGGCGGCGGCCTGCGCCTGTTCCCCGACGGGGTTGCCGCCCGCTTCCAGGCGGCGGGCGTCACGGCCCTGGAACACGGGCCGTCGGACTGCACCTGCGACGCCTCTGACCCGACTGCTTGTGAGCACCCACGACCCCGTCCGAGGTCGCCGGGCTCTTCGGCGCCGAACAGATCGCGGCTGCCGCCCGGCACGGCCACAGCATCGGCTGCCTCCGGCTCACGACGTCTCGGATGACACGAGCGAGTTCGGGCATCCGAGCAAGGTCCCTCAAGGCCTGGTACGGCCGGATAGGCTCTGGGCACGTACGCACCGGCAGCATCGCCGAGACCCATCCGCACCTCACGCCGCTGCCGGCCACCCCTGCGAAATCGCCGTATACGAGAAGCCGCTGAGCCGGCGCGCGAGCTGAGCGGCGGGAACGTTCACCCGTTCCGCGCTCTGTCGAACGCCGACATCAGCTCCAGCCAGCCGGTGAAGTCGATCTGGGTGCCTGCGCCGTCGTCCACGGTCCCGCGTATGGGATCGCCCTCCCTGGCGAGCGCAACGTGTAGCTGAATGCCGGCGGTGCCGTCCGCGGGGCGCGGGCGGTCGGACGGATCGCACTCCTCAGCGGGCATGATCGCTCGAGCTTGTCTCGAGCGGGGCAAGCCATGGCGCCGGCAGGACGGCGGGGATCCGCGCCGGACAGTCGGGAACGAGCCTGCGGGCCAGGTCGGCGGCAGGGCGGTTCTCGATGTACGGCGCGAGATCATCGAAGCGCAGCAGCAGCGCGATGTTGGGGGCGATCTGAAAGTCGGCGGCGTTGAGCTGTGGCCCATCGAGAAGCCCATGGCCGATCCATGCGTCGATCTGCTCCAAGCGGGCGGGGAGGCCGGCGAGGTCCTCTTCACCGGCGAAATCCGATGCATGATGTCCCGCGCCGGCAAGTCGGATGACGAGCCCGCGCGTGAGGCGCTGGGCCGGACGCATCATGCGGTTGGCGTGGCCGTAGACGCTGAGGAACACGCTGGGGTCGCGGCGTGCAGCGCACAGCACGATCCGTCGCGCAGCGTCCTGCAGCTCCTCGCCGCGGCGCTCGGCCTCGACAACCGTCTCGCGCTGCTGCGGGTCAGCCGGGAAGAGCTGGGGCTCGGGCTGGAGCTCGTCCAGCGTCCGTGCGATGAGACGTGAGCCCTGGACGCAGCGACCGTCGATCCTCATCGCCGGCACGGTCATCATCTCGAAGCCGCGCGGCGGCATCGCAAACGCGTGCGGCCCGACCATCAGATGCTTGCAGCGGTGATCCATTCCTTTGTGCTCGAGCATCAGGCGCGCCGTCTGGGAGGGGGCGGATCCGTTGAACATGTACAGCTTGACGTCGTGTGCCATGTGCAGTCCGATCACGCGTTAGTTGTTTGCCTCGGCGAGCGCATCGAGCGCCAGCGCAAAGTCCGAGTAGGGAGAAACCGTCTCGGGCGGCTTGATCTGCTGCGGCTCGCCGACGTCAGTCACCGTGAGCTTGCCGACGACCGTTCCACCGGTGATGCCGCCCAGGCCTGCCCGGTCGCCCTTGGCCACCGTAAAGCGCATCGTGAAGCCGGCCTGGCGGATGACGTTGTCGGAGAGAGCGATCCAGGACGCGCCGACCTTCGAGGTGACCGACTTGACGACCAGCTTGCGCGCATGTCGTGTGATCTGCGGCGGCAGGCCGACGGCTCGCATGATGCCCAGCGAGCTCAGCACGCCCATCAACGTGTTCGCGTCCTTGAGGATCCGCCCGGCGTTGAAGCTCGTGTTGATGCGGACGGCCCGCACGCCGTCGATCGTCTCGGTCGTCGTGGCTCGCTTTTCGGTCTCCCAGCGCCATGGAGCGATCCCGAACTGCTCCAGGGTTCGTGTCAGTCCGTTCTTGCCTCTGGCTGACGACCGCACGAGCTGCCGGCGCACGGCCGGCGGCATGGCATAGCCGGCCTCACCCAGGCTGACATACGACCTGCCGCGCACCGACGAAAGCTCGACGCCGTAGTCGCGAACTCCCATCTCGAGCTCGTAGTCGGGTAGCGCAGCGCCCTTGCGGTACTGAAATGGGCCGCTGACCGATGATGAGAACGGCTGGGAAAACTCCGGGAGACCCTTCAGCATGATCTGCACCGAGCCATCGACCCTCCCCGATCTCGCCGCGGCGTTGGGTCCGGAGGCCTTCTTGGTCAGCTTTTCGGCATCGTAGGCGGGGCGATCGGCTCCGGCCTTGAGGTCTTCCTCGCTCCCGCCACACGACGTCAGCGCGAAGGTCGACGCAAGGACGACGAGCGGCCCTGGTACGCACACGCGCCGCTTGCGCGGGCTCACCATTCGCTCAGATCCCCTTGAGCCGGAACGTGACCGTGCAGGACTTGTGTACGCCTTGGTCCACCGACGTGCACGCGAGCTTGCCGTTTCCGGTGACGTGCTTGTACCGGCCGGTACCGCCGGTCACGGTGGCGCGTCCCGCGTACGTGACGTTCGTCTGGCTGGAGGCGGTGAATGTCCCGGCCACCGTACCGCGGATCGTGCCCCTGTCGAAAAACTTCTTGAAGCTGACTGCGACCCTTCCCGTGCCGGGACCGGTAGGCGTGGCGACCGCGGAGCTGTAGTGCAGACCGTGACCGAATGGGCGCGGGCACGACACGAGCCCGAAGCTGTTGGCGCTCGGCGGCACGCCTTGGGGCGGACCTTGTGCAAAGAGTTCGAACGCGCAGCGCAACTGCGTCACACGTTCGCCCTTTGCCGCGGCGCCGTTGGCACTGGTGACCCCGAGCGCGGCGAGCGCGGCGAGGGCGGTGGTAATGGTGAGTCTGCGTCGCATCGTCTGCTCCTCATTCGTTGTGTTTGAACACGACGATCGTGCACCGCCGTGATGCGTTTCGCACCGTGGGAGCACCCCTGGACTTTTGTGCGGACGACCAAGGAGAATCCGGCGATGGAGGCCCATTCAGCGCCAGTGGCCGCGGGGCTCCTGGAGCGCGATCGCGAGATCGAACAGCTCGAATCGGCGATCGCGAGTGCGGCCGCAGGAGCCGGCGCGATCATCGCGCTCGAGGGCGAGGCGGGAATCGGCAAGACCGCGCTGCTCGAACACGCCAGCGGCTTGGGTCGAAGCCGGGGGATGCGCGTGCTGCTCGCGCGCGGTGGCGAGCTCGAGTCCGAGTTCGCCTATGGCGCGGTGCGTCAGCTTTTCGAGGCGCCGCTCGCGTTGGCCGAGCCCGCCGATCGCGGGCGCTGGCTGGCGGGCGCAGCGGGGCTCGCGGCGCCGGTCGTGTCGTCGGTCACGCCGGGGCTCGAGTCAAGTCCCAATTTGGGTGCGGTGCTACACGGCCTGTACTGGCTGACCGCGAACCTCTCGATCGAGGCGCCGGTCCTGATCGCCGTGGACGATGCGCATTGGGTGGACGAGGCGTCGCTGGCGTTCCTGGCGTATCTGAGTCGCCGCGTCGACGAGCTCGCGGTCGCGATCGTCTACGCATCTCGTGTGGGTGAGGGCGCGAGCGATGCGCTGCCGGCGGTCGCCGAGCCCGCGCTCGGCGCCGGCGTGGTGCGCCCTCAGGCGCTCAGCCTCGAGGCGACGGCGCGGCTGATCGCGCAGCATCTCGGCGCAGCCGGCTCGAATGGCTTCACGCGCGCATGCCATCGCGCGACAGGCGGCAACCCGTTCCTGCTCGGAGAGCTCCTCCGCGCGCTGGACGCAGACGGCATCGCCCCCGACGACATGACCACCACCGGCATTGCCCAGATCGCGCCGCAGTCGATTGCGCGCGCCACGCTGGCGCGGCTGCGACGGCTCGGTCCCGAAGCGGGGGAGCTGGCGTTCGCCGTCGCGGTGCTCGGCGCGAGCGGCGAGCTGCGACACGCTGCCGAGCTCGCGGACCTCGACCCTGAATCTGCCGGTGACGCCGCCGACGCACTCACCACGGCGGCGATCCTGCGCGATGGGCGACCGCTGGAGTTCATCCACCCGATCGTCCGGACCACGGTCTACGCCGAGCTGGCTCCGGGCCGACGCGCGTCGAGCCATAAGCGCGCGGCCCGGATGCTTGCGCGCGACGGCGCCCTCGACGCCGCGATCGCGCCCCATCTTCTCGCGACGGAGCCCAGCGGTGATGGCTGGGTCGTCGCCCGCCTGCGCGCCGCGGCAGGCGATGTGACCGAGCAGGCGCCCGCCGCGGCCGCCACGTACCTGGAGCGCGCGCAGCGCGAGCCGCCGGCGTCCGGCGATCGCTTGTCGGTGTTGCTCTCTCTCGGCAGCGCGCAGTTCAATGCGGGCAGGCTCTGCGCCGTCGGCCCCCTGCGTGAAGTGCTCGACCACACGACCGACGCGGAGCAGCGCTACGAGGCGACGCGCCTGCTCGTCGGGTCGCTCACGCACAGCGGCCGCCTGCCGGAGGCGATGGAGGTCGGCCATGAGCTGCTCCGGCAGACGGCGGCCGCGGACGACGAGCTCCGCCTGCGCCTCCACGGCGAGCTCGCACTCATCGCGCAGTTCGCGCCGAGCTTCGCGAAGGCCGAACGTGAGGCGCTCGCTCCCTACAGGAGCACGTTGACGGGACGATCTCACGGCGAGTGCCTGATCCTCGCGTGTCTGGCCTTCGACGCCGCCCACGGCGCGGGTTCGGCCGCGCAGACGGCGGATCTCGCCCGGCGAGCACTGGACGGCGGCCGGCTCGTCGACCAACACCGGCCGGGATCGGCGGCGCCCTATCTCGCCGTCTGGGCGCTCATCTACGCAGATCAGCTCGACGAGGCCGAGCGCCATTTCGAGGCGGTGCTCGCGCTCGCGCGCAGGCGCGGCTGGGAAGGCGAGTTCAGCGGCGTCTGGGGCAGCCTGAGCCACGTGCTTCTGCGCCAAGGGCGGCTCGCCGAGGCCGAGGCCGAGGCGATGAGCGTGCTCACCACCCTGAACCCGCACGCCATCGCCCGCTCCCTGCTGCTGGCGTGCCTCATGCAGACGATGATCGAGCGCTCCGACCCCACGACCTGGGAGCCGTTTCTCGCCGCGCATGACATCGAGGGCGACCTCGGCGGCCGGGTCATGGGCAGCATGCTGCTCTACGCGCGCGGACACGTATGGCTCGCCGCCGGGAAGCCGGGTCCCGCACTCGCGGACTTCGAGACGCTGTGGCGCCGCGACGAGATGTCCGGTCAACACACCCCTGCGTTGCCGTCGCTCGTGCCCCAAGCGCTGGCGCACCTGCAGCTCGGTCAACGCAATGCCGCCCGCGCCTGTGCGACCGAGGGGGTTGAGCAGGCGCGGCAGTGGAACACGCCGGCCGGACTCGCGTACGCCCTGCGGGCAGCGGGACTCGTCGAGGGCGGAGCCGAAGGCCTCGAGCTGCTGGGCGAGGCGGTCGCGACCGTCGAACGCTCTCCGGCACGCTATGAGCATGCATGCTCGACGACCGAGCTCGGCGCCGCCCAGCGCCGCGCCGGCCATCGCCGCGTCGCACGCGAAACGCTGCGCGAAGGCCTCGACCTCGCCGACCGCTGCGGAGCGCTGCGCCTCGTCCGTCGAGCGCATGACGAACTCGTCGCGACCGGTGCGCGCCCGCGTCGTCGCGCACTGCGCGGACGCGACGCGCTGACCCCGAGCGAGCTTCGCGTCGTCCAGCTCGCCGCCGACGGCCTCGGCAACCGCGAGATCGCCCAGTCGCTGTTCGTCACCGCCCGCACCGTCGAGGGCCACCTGACCAACGCCTACATGAAGCTCGACATCAGCTCACGTCAACAGCTCCCCGACGCACTGACCGGGACAGCATCACCTGAACGGGACCGCGGCTAGTGCATCGCCCTCGATCGCGCGCGGCCTCCCCGTCGAGGTCGAGCGGCCCCGCCGGCGCTCGGACGCGATCAACAGCGCCAGCGTCATCGCCGAGCTCTGGTGCGCGGTCAGAGGTCTTCGACTCGCACGTCGCTCGGGGACTGCGCTCGGCGATGAGCTCGTAGAGGGCGTTCTTGAAGAAGATTCGCGTCAGGCGGTCGCTGGCGCGTGGGTACGCGGCCGCGCCGCGCGCTGTCGGCGAAGGGGCCGATTTCGACGTTGTCTTAAAGCACCACGTCGAACGAGGCGTCGGCGAAGGGCAGGTGCTCGCCTGCGGCAACGACCGTGCGGACGCGGTGCTGCCAGGCGGGAACAGCGTCGCGTACTCGTCGGCCAGCGGATCCACGCCCACGCCGCGCGTCGCCCCGAAGAAGAAGACGAGCCCGTGGGCGCCGCTGCCTCGCCGTCTTGGCATGGGAGTCCGGCTCGGTCATGGCTTGCGTCAGTCAGCGTCCTCGAGCGCCGCTTCGATGGCAGCGGCCGCCGGCTCGATCTGGTGGTTGGTGAGGTACTCCCACACGCAGGTGGTGCCGTCGGCGAGCGCGACGACGAGCGCGTGGGTGCTGAAGAGATCCGCCTCGCCGCGGGGCCGGTCGAGGACCGCGCGGACATCGCGCAAGGCGATCGAACGTGGCGGCGGGAGACCGTCCCCGCCCACCCCGGCCCAGCGCTGGTCGACGATCCGGCGCGACGTGACGGTGAGCTGGGCCGGCGGGCCCCACTTCTCGCTCATCTCCGTCCAGCCGCACGTGAACAGCACCGCCTCCCCCGGCTCGAGCAGATCGAGCAGCTGCGCGACGTGCTCGTCGGCCGGCGCGCCACCCTGCGTGTGCTCGGCGTAGAGCTCCTCGATCGACTGGGCGCTCTCCATGGGCGGGCGGCTCAGATTCTCCGCGTACCGGGTCAGCGACGGCTCGCGTAGACCGCGAGGAAGTCGACCAGCTGGCGGCCGCGGTGCACGAAGCCGCGCCACGTGCGCCCGGTCGCGCGGTGGGCGAGATCGAGCGGGATCTCCTGGAGGCGAAAGCCGGCGCGGACCGCATCGACGGTCATGCCGATCTCCATGCCGAAGCGCGGCGCGAACGGCACGACGGTGGCGAAGGCCGGGCCGCTGAGCGCGCGCTGGCCGGAGATCGGCGCCTGCGTGTCCAGCCCGGTCAACTTGCGGATCGCCCTGTGGGCGAAGCCGATCGCGAAGCCGAAGCCGCCGCCGACCTTCGAGGCGAAGACCGCGACGGCGAGATCGCAGCGGCCGGCGCGGACGGCGTCGGCCAGCGCGGTGAGCTGCGCCGCGCTCTCGGCGAGGTCGCCGTCGACCAGCACGAAGACCGGCGGATCGGGCTCCAGCGCGCGGCTGAGGACGCGGCGCGCGGCGAGCGTGGCGATCCCGCCCTTGCCGATGACCTTCACGCTGCGGACGACCTCGGCGCCGGCGTGCTCGGCGACCTTCGCGCTGCCGTCGGTCGAGCCGTCGTCGGCGACGATCACACGCGCGCCCGGGAACGCCCCGCGCAACGCGGCGAGCGTTTCGCCGAGCCGGTCCGCCTCGTCGTGCGCGGTGACGATCACGATCGTGTCGGCGTCCATACCGGCGGCTACTCTGCCACACGCGGTCGTGCCCGGAACAAGGAGACACCATGGTTGAGGTTGAGGCCCACATCACGGGCATCGTCTGGAAGATCGAGTGCAAGGTGGGCGACCACGTCGAAGAGGGCGACACCGTCATCACGCTGGAGTCGATGAAGATGGAGATGCCCGTCGAGGCCGAGGACCCCGGTGTCGTCAAGGAGATCCTCTGTGAGGAGGGCCAGCCGGTCGACGAGGGCGACACCCTCGTCATCCTCGAATAGGGGAAAAGCATCGAGGCGGCGCGAGGCCGCATAGAGCTTGTGTTAACTACGCCGCGCGGCGGTACCTTCTGTCGCGAATGCCTGGGTCCTTGATTGTCGATCGACCCGCTGAGGGCGTACTTCGGCTGGCGATTTCCAACCCCGCCAAGCGCAACGCGCTCGACCACGCGATCCTCGGCGCGATCTCCGACGCGCTGGCCGATCGTCGGCGACGACGTCCGCTGCGTGATGGTCACCGGAGAGCACGGGATGTTCTCCTCGGGCTATGACATCTCCGATATCCCGGCGCGATGACTTCGCCGTGCAGGCCGAGAAGCTCGTCGCCCACCCGTTCTGCCGCGGCCTGACCGCGCTAAGCGCGGTCGACATCCCGACGCTCGCAGTGCTGCCCGGCTCGGCGATCGGCGGCGGACTCGAGCTCGCCGTCGCCTGTGACCTGCGCCTCGCCGGCAGCCACATCAAGCTTGGCATGCCGCCGGCGAAGCTCGGCCTGATCTACTCGCACAGCGGCCTGCGGCGCTTCGTCGACACGATCGGCGCGCCGCGGACCCGCGAGCTGTTTCTCCTCGGGCGCTACATCGACGCGCTGACCGCGGAGGCCTGGGGCCTCGTCAACTGGGTCGTCGACGAGGACGACATCGAGGAGTCCGCGCTGGCGATCGCGATGCAGCTCGCCGCCAACGCGCCGCTGTCGATGGCCGGCAACAAGCGCGTGCTCCGCGAGCTGCTCGCTGCCGAGGGCGCGGTGGATCCCGATATCGAGCGCGAGCTGCTGGCCCTGCGCGAGTCGAGCTTTCACACGGAGGACCTCATCGAGGGCGTCTCGGCGTTCACCGAAAAGCGCTCGCCGAGCTGGAAGGGGCGCTGAAACACCGGAAGCGGACCGTAGCCAGGAGCTTTCGGATCCCTGGAAATCGGCAGACTCCACTTAACGTGTGCTCGGCGGACAGTTGGCGCGTTGACGCTCTACGTTGCCGCCCGTGGGCATGCGCTGCACCCTCGTCGTCGTCCTCGCCGTCGGCGGCGTTCTCAGCCTTTGCGCCCGCGAGTCGCAGGCTGCGCGCACGCTCGTGCGGATCCTCGACGACGCGCCGCTGCACAGCGCCCCCGGTGGCCCGCCGCTGTCGAACGGTGGCGGGCGGGTGAGTGAGCGCGGGACGTTCTGGGTGATTCGCCGCAGCGGCGACTGGCTCGGCATCCCGACGGTCGCGCGCAGCGGCGGCGCGCTGGGCTGGATCCGCCGACTCCCGCACGATCAGATGACGACGACGCGCCGGCTCGTCGTCGTCGACCTCTCCGAGCGCCGTGTGCGCGTGCGTCTCGGTGGGTGGCTGGTGATGAGCGCGCCGGTCAGCATCGGCGCGTCCGCCTCACCGTCGCCGATCGCCATGACGAGCGTCTCGGCGCGCATTGCGGTGACGCCGAGCAGCGGCCTGTCGCGCAGCGGCTACGGGCCGGTCGTGATCGCGCTGCACCTGTGGCAGCAGCATCCGAGCCCCGGTATGCCGCACGGCGGCGTCATGGCCTTCCACGGCGGCTCGGGCGGATGGCGCATGGGCACCGCGAGCAGCGGCGGCTGCTTTCGGATGCTCGACGCCGATGTCGTCCGCCTCGCGCGCCACGTGGGCGCGGGAACGCCGGTGATCATCCGCGCCTAGCGCAATGTGGCGCAGGGTCGGCGCCCGCGGGCTGGAATGCGTGCGTCCACCAACGCCGGTGACTAGGCGGCTGAGCCCAGGCGCGGCCACTCGATCGCCGGGCAGCGATCCATGACCACGAGCAGCCCGGCGTCGCGGGCACGTCGGGCCGCCGCCTCGTCGACGACGCCGAGCTGCATCCAGACCCCACGGGCGCCGGCGGCGATCGCCTCGTCGACGTGCGTGCCGGCCTCGTCGGGGCGGCGGAAGATGTCGACGACCTCGACCGCCAACGCGGCCGGCAGGTCGCCCAGGCGCGCGTACGCGCGCTCGCCGAGGACCGCGTCGACGTGCGGGTTGACGGGGATCACGCGCTTGCCCCGGCTCTGCAGCAGCGTGGCGATGCGGTGGCTGTCGCGCGCGGGATCGGGCGACAGGCCGACGACGGCCCACGTCACCGTGTCCTGCAGGAGGGTGCGGATCGCGTCCCGCATGCGAGGCCAGCCTAGCCACCCCGCTGAACCGTCCGGCGCGGCTGGCACTCTGCCGCGCAATGGCACCACTCATCAGCCGCGCAGAGGCGCTCGAGCTCGGCGAGCTCGAGGATCGCGCGGCGATCGAGGCGCTGATCGAGCGCGCCTGGCAGGCCCGCGTCGAGCGCTTCGACGACGCAACCGACATGTGCTCGCTCGTCAACGCGAAGTCCGGCGGCTGCGCGCAGGACTGCGGCTTCTGCGCCCAATCGCGCTTCGCGGAGGCGCAGACGCCCATGCACGCGATGATGGAGCCCGAGCAGATCCTCGAGCACGCGCGCGCCGCCGAGGCCGCGGGCGCGCACCGCTTCTGCATGGTCACCCAGGGCCAGGGCCTCTCCAAGCGCGACTTTCAGAAGGTGCTCGAGGGCACGCGCCTCGTCGCGCAGCACACCAACCTCAAGCGCTGCGCCTCGATCGGGCACATGTCGGCGGCGCGCGCCCAGGCGCTGAAGGACGCCGGGGTGCAGCGCGTGCACCACAACGTCGAGACCGCCGAGTCCTACTACCCCGAGGTCTCCGAGACCGTCCGCTACGAGGGTCGCCTGCGGACGATCGACGCGGTGCGCGAGGCGGGCCTGGAGACCTGCGTCGGCGGGATCCTGAACCTCGGCGAGACGCGCGAGCAGCGCGTGGAGATGGCGTTCGAGCTGGCGGCGATCGATCCGACATCGGTGCCGATCAACCTGCTCAACCCGCGCCCCGGCACGAAGTTCGGCGACCGCGAGTTCATGGACCCGTGGGAGGCGATCAAGTGGATCGCGATCTTCCGCCTGATCCTGCCCGACGCGCTCTTCCGGCTCTGCGGCGGGCGGGTCGAGAACATCGGCGAGTTGCAGCAGCTCGCGGTCCGCGCCGGGATCAACGGCGTGATGATGGGCAACTTCCTGACGACGCTGGGCAACACGCCCGACGAGGACCGGGCGATGTTCGAGAACCTCGGCCTGAACGTCGCCCGCCAGCCCGACAACGCCGCCAACCCGCGCCCGGACAACCGCAGCGGGTGGCTGGAGGGCGACACGCCGCCGGCGGATGGGCCCGCCCGCGATCTCGCCGACGAGTTCGCCGGCCTGGAGGTGCGGTTGTGGGATCCGTCGACGCAGCTGCGCTTCGCGCGCAAGCGCGGGCCGATCCCGCCGCGCCCCGCCCCCGCGCCCGACGTCGCCTCCGCGCGGGGCTGACGCAGATGAGCGAGATCGCGGCGCGACTGGCAGAGCTCAAGCAGCTCGGCCTGTATCGCCGCACGCGCCTCGTCAGCGGGCCGCAGGGTCCCCACGTCCTGCTCGACGGCAAGCCCGTCCTGCTGCTGTGCTCCAACAACTACCTCGGTCTCGCCGACCACACGAGGGTGCAGGAGGCGGCGGCCGACGCGGCGCTGCGCTGGGGCGTGGGCGCCGGGTCCTCGCGCCTCGTCAGCGGCACGATGACGATCCACCGCCGGCTCGAGCAGCGTCTCGCCGCCTTCAAGGGGACCGAGGCGGCGCTGCTGTTCGGCTCGGGCTATCTGGCGAACCTCGGCGTCGTCTCGGCGCTGTGCGGCGCAGGCGAGGTCGTCTTCTCCGACGAGCTCAACCACGCGTCGATCATCGACGGCTGCCGGCTGTCGCGCGCGGAGACGTTCGTGTACGCCCACAACGACGTCGAGCATCTCGCCTGGGGGCTCGCGCAGGCCGGGCCGCGGGCGTCGCTGATCGTCACCGAGTCGGTCTTCTCGATGGACGGCGACGTCGCGCCGCTGGAGGAGATCGCCGAGCTCGCGCGCCGCCACCGCGGCGTGCGCGTCGTCGTCGACGAGGCCCACGCGACGGGCTGCATCGGTCCCGGCGGGCGCGGCGCGGTCGCCGAGGCGGGGCTGGAGGGCGAGATCGACGTCGTCATCGGCACGCTCGGCAAGGCGCTCGGCGCCTACGGCGCGTTCGCGGCGTGCGACGAGGAGATGGCCGCGCTGCTGACGAACACCGCGCGGTCGCTGATCTTCTCGACTGCCCCGCCCCCGCCGGCCGTCGCCGGCGCCCTGGCGGCGCTCGAGTTGCTCGAGCAGTCGCCGAGGCGCGTCGAACGGCTGGAGGCGAATGCGGCGGTGCTCCGCGGGGAGCTGGCCCGCGAGGGCTTCGACGTCGCGGGCTCCGAGACGCAGATCATCCCGTTGATCGTCGGCGACGCCGGGACCGCGCTGCGCGTCTGCGAGGCGGCGCTGGAGCGCGGCGTGTTCGCCCAGGCGATCCGCCCGCCGACGGTGCCGGCGGGCACGTCGCGCCTGCGCCTGGCGGTGATGGCGACCCACACGAAGGACGAGCTGCGCGAGGCGGCGCGGGTGCTCGGCCGCGCGGCGTTGCAGGCCGGCTTGCGCCCGGCGACGGCGATGCCGGTCGCGGTCGCGCAGGAGTCCGTGCGCTCCCAGGGCATCGCGGATTTTGCGCACGAGGTCGACGACTTCGCGCACCGGGCCGGCGCGGCCTAGCTGCGCGCTCGCGCGTGCCCCTCCGCGGCTGCTTCGTCACCGGCACCGACACGGGCGCCGGCAAGACCGTCGTCGCGGCCGCGATCGCCGCCGCGCTGCACGCGCGCGGCGACCGGGTGGCGGTCTGGAAGCCGGTCGTGACGGGCCTCGACGAGTCCGACGAGGACCGCGGCGGGTGGCCGCCCGATCACGAGCTGCTGGCGGGCGCCGTCGGCGGGAACGCCCGCGACGTGACGACCGCCACGTTCGGCCCCGCCGTCTCCCCCCATCTCGCCGCCGAGCTGGCGGGCGTGATGCTCGACCTCGATGCGTTCGTGGCCGCCGCCCGGACGGCGGCCGAGAGCGCGGACGTGCTGGTGGCCGAAGGCGTCGGCGGCCTGCTCGTGCCGTTCGGCGACTTCAGCGTGCGCGATCTCGCCGTCGCGCTCGGCCTGCCGGTCGTGGTGGCCGCGCGGCCGGGGCTGGGCACGATCAACCACTCGCTGCTGACGATCGCGGCGGCGCGGGCGGCGGGCCTGGACGTCCGCGCTGTCGTGCTGACGCCGTGGCCGGACGAGCCGACGGTGATGCAGCAGTCCAACCGCACGACGATCGAGCGGCTGGGCGAGATCGAGGTGGCGGGGTTGCCCGCGACGACGCCGGCCGCCGCGGACCTGTCTGCTGCGGGCGCGACGCTGCCCTTCGATCGCTGGCTGGGCGGGGGGTGAGCGTGCGCAGGCCCGCCCCGGCGTTCCTCACGGCCGAGTGGCTGCACGTGCTCGGCGTGACGTATGCCGTCGACGGGGCGCGGCTGCTCGCGCACCTGCCGCGCGGCGCGCAGATCGACACGCTCGAGGGGTCGCCGCGGGTGAGCATCGTCGCCTTTCACTTCCGCCACACGCGACTGCGCGGCGTGCCGATCCCGCTGCACGTGAACTTCGGCGAGATCAACCTGCGCTTCTACGTGCGCCTGCACGATCGCCGCGCGGTCGTCTTCATCCGCGAGTTCGTGTCGCGGCCGGCGATCTCGATCGTCGCGAAGCTGACGTACAACGAGCCCTACCGGACGATCCGCATGCGCGACGAGGTGCTGGGGCCCGACGAGCGCGGCTTCGTCGGCGTACGCCACCGCTTCGGGCGCGGGCTGGGCAACCGGCTGGAGGCGTGGGCCGATCCGGTGGCGGTCGTGCCGGCGGAGGACTCGTCGGCGTACTGGCTGACGCACCACGACCTCGGCGTCGGGCGCGCGCGCGACGGGAGCGCTCGGTCCTACGAGGTCGATCATCCGGTCTGGGCGCTGCACGAGGTGCGCTCGCTGGAGGTGGCGGTCGACTTCGGCGCGCTGTACGGGCCGCAGTGGGCGTTTCTGGCTGAGGCGCAGCCGTCGCACGTGACGCTGGCGGAGGGGTCGGGGGTGGCGATCACACCGGCGGTGCGGGCGTGAGTGTGTGCCGCTGCGCTTCGCGCCGCCGATGGGTGAGCGCCGGCGTCGTTGAACTGCATCGCTGACGGTGTGTGAGGCGTGCGGGTGCGGGCGGGAGACCCGGGTGCGGCGTGGTCGGGGCGCGCCGAGTACGGATATCGCACCGCGCGCGCCCCGATGCTGCGCCTGAGGGCGACAACGGCTCGCCCTGGTACTTCAGCGGCGCGCCCGACCGGCGCTGGGACAACGATGACCTGTACACGCTCGACCGCCTCACCGGCAAGGACTTCGAGGTCGTCGACACCCGCTCGCTGCCGCGCCCGTAGGTGCGCTGCGCTTCATGGGAGCGCACGCCCGGCCGCGACGGGCGGACGATCACGCTGCGTCGCTGAGCGGCTTGTTGTCGCCGTACTCGTCGGCGGCGGGGTCGGCGCGCGCGACGAGCGCTTCGAGCACGCCGTCGATGCCGTCCTCGTCACCGCCGCCGCGGCAGGCGGCGCGCTGGATGCCGGCCCCGCCGCCCTCGGCGAGCAGCTCGGCGAGGCCGTCGAGCTGCGCCTCGCAGCCCAGCTCGCGGGAGGCGGGGCGAATCGCCTCCACCATCTGCTCGAGCATCTCGGGGACCGGCCGCAGGCGATCGTCCTCGTCGGGCAGGGTGGCGGCCACGCCCTCGCGCGCGGCGCGAAACGACGCCTCGTCGAGCACCTCGGCGGGCGGGTCCTCGACCGCGCCGCAGCGCGACTCGTGCAGCGCCAGCGACTGCACCGCCGCGGCGAGGGCGGCGGTGTGGCGCGGCGCGAGCTGCGTGTCGAGCGCGCGGATCTCGACCGTGCCGATGCGCGGATGGGGCCGCAGCTTCCACCAGTGGAAGGTGTAGTCGGGGACCTCGGCGACCTGCGTCAGCCGCGCCGTCGAGCGCAGGAAGTCGTCGAAGTCGGCCATCGCGCGCGGCACGCCGGCGCGCGGCCAGGACCGCAGCGTCAGCTGGCGCGCGGAGGCCAGGCCGGTGTCGCGGCCGTGGCGGTAGGGCGAGTTGGCGCTGATCGCCTCCAGCAGCGGCAGGTGGCGGCGAAGGCCGTTGAAGACGCGGATCGCGGTGTCGGCGTCGGGCATGCCGACGTGGATGTGCAGCGCGCAGACGGGCGTCGCGCCGGCGTCGCCGAGCAGCTCGTGGATGCGCTCGTAGCGGCGCTTGTCGGTGAACTGCGAGTCGCCCTCGACGGCCGTCGGATGCGTGCCGCAGGCGACGATCCCGGCGCCGGTCGCGAGCACGGCGCGACGCAGGTCGCACAGCTCGGCGACCGCCTCCCGGGGGGTCGTGCAGACGCCGGTGATGAGCTCGATCTGGCTGCGGTGCAGCTCGTTCTTGATCTCGCCGCGCGGCAGCTCGCCGATCTGCCCGAGCACCTCCTGGCCGGTGTTGACGAGACGGCCGTCGGCGGGATCGACGAGGAACAGCTCCTCCTCGAGGCCGATCGTGAACGGCTCGCCTTCGCCGAAGTGCATCTCTTCCTCGTGCTCAGCCATGCGGATCTGGGGGGTACCCGCCGCCGCCGGCGATCAGCCGTCGCCGGCGGCGAACTGGACGATCGACGAGTCGATGAGCCACTCGACCGGGGCGACGTCGTCGGTGTACACGCGCCCCCCGCGCAGGCGCGGCGCCACCCGGCCGGCGGCCTCGAGCGCGAGCGGCCGCAGGTCGGGCGGCAGCGAGGCGGCGTTGTCGCGCAGGCGCTGCGCCGAGGCGCCGGCGTTCGTGCCGAGCAGCAGCGTGTTCACGCGCTGGGAGGGGTCGCGCAGCACGGTCGCAAAGACGCTCGCCATCGTCGCGCCCAGGACCTTCTCGAGGTCCTCCGATCCTTCCGGGTGACCGGCGTTGACCACGACCACCCCGCCCGGCCGCAGCCGGTCGCGGGCGAGCTCGAAGAACTCGCGGGTGGCGAGGTAGAACGGGATGTAGGGCTGGCGGTAGGCGTCGACGAAGATCGCGTCGTAGCGCTTCTTCGTGCGACGCAGGAACGGGCGCGCGTCGGCGGTGTGGGTCGTCAGGCCCGGTGAGCGCATGTCGAAGTAGCGCCGCCCGATCTCGGTCAGCTCGCCGTCGATCTCGACGCCGTCGATCTTCGTCTCCGGGAAGTAGTGGCCGTACGCGCGGGCGGTCGTGCCGGCGGCGTTGCCGAGGATCGCGATCTGCTCCGGCGGACGGTCCTGGGCGGCGAAGGGAACGATCATGTACTCGTCCCAGACGTTGTCGGTGAGATAGGAGTCCGGCCGCTTGAGCGAGTGCACGGCCTGGCCCTCGTTGAGCTCCAGCGTGCGGGTCCCGTCGAGGGCCTCGACGACGCGGGCGTACTGGTACTCGGTGTCGGCCTCGTGGATGACGCGCGCGCCGGCCTCGGTCTCGCCCTTGATCGTCCCGAACGGGATCACGAGCAGGACCGCGAGCAGCGCGGGCGCGGCCAGCAGGCGGCTGCGCGCCATGCCCCACACGGCGAGGATGACGAGCAGCAGGCCGAAGAGGATGAACGTGCGCCGCGTGCCGATGAGCGGGATGAACAGCAGCGCGGACGTGAACGTGCCCAGCAGCGAGCCGACGGTCGAGATCGCGTAGAGGCGCCCGGAGACCGTGCCGGCGTGCGCGACGTCGCCGACGGCGAGGCGCAGCGCGTAGGGCGCGACCGCGCCGGAGACCAGGACGGGCGTGGCGACGAGCACCGTCACGCCGAGCAGCGAGCCGACGAAGGCGCCGGCGGAGATCGAGTCCAGCGCGTCGACGGCGACGCCGAGGAAGGGGTCGGCGACGAACGGCACGGCCGCCAGCAGGACGCCCGAGAGCAGGACGATCCGGTACAGGCCGTCGCGGGTCGGGTTGCGGTCGGCGAGGCGGCCGCCGTACCAGTAGCCGATCGAGAGGGCGACGAGGACGATGCCGATCGTGTTGGCCCAGACGATCGTCGAGGCGCCGAAGTACGGGGCGAGCAGGCGTGCGGCGGCGATCTCGGCGCCGAGGATGCTCGTGCCGACGACGAAGACGATGAGGGCCAGGGGCGGTTCGGGAAGGCGGCGCATGCGCGTGCGAGCGTATTCGGCGGCGGTCGCCGGGCGGGTCAGTGGGGTGTGGCGAACGGTTCGCCCGGCCGCGAGTCATGCGCCACGCCGTCGGGCGCGGCGGGCCGGGGTGTGTCGAATCATGCACGCGGGAGCGATACGGATTCGACACAGCCTCAGGTTTGTAGCGCAAACTCGTTGACAACATCGACCAGTGCCCGGTATGGTCTGCGCTGCAAACTCGTCTGCCAGATAGCGAGAACCCATGGAACGTCACGAACTTCAATCGGCCGTCGCAGAGAACTCCCACCTACGCGGCCTGTACGCGGTCCCGCTGGCCGGGCTGATGCTCCTCTCGGCGCTCGGCAACTGGGAGGTCGGGCCGCTGCGCGAGGCCTGGGTCTTCGTGGTTTGCGTGCTGCTCATCGCCGCCCCGTGTCTGCCGCTCGCCCGTTACTACAACGAGCACTACGGCCGGGTGACGCCGTCCAAGCGCCAGCAGCTGCGGGCGGCGCTCTCGGTCGCCGTCTGCGTCCCCGCCATGATCGGCGGATCGCTGCTGCTGTCGAGCACGGCGTCATGGTCGCTGGATCTGCCCGTCAACCCGACGGCGATTGGGTTCGCCCTGGTGATGCTCGTCACGTACGGGACGTCGGTGGGCCTGAAGGCCCATCACAAGATCATCTGCGGGACGCTGGCGGTGATCGGCCTGATCCCGATCTGGGCGAACGAGGGGATGAGCGGCAACGCGGGCCTCGTCCTCGCAGCTGTGGCGGTGGCCGCGGCCGGCATCCTCGACCACCGCCTCCTCGTGCGCACGTTCGGCCCCTCTCGCGGACTCGACGCTCAGCACAGCGATGTCCGCGCCTGAGGAGGATCTCGTCCTCGACCGGCTGATCCACGAGCCCGGTCGCCTGGCGATCCTCACGGTGCTGTCCTCGGTCACAGACGCCGACTTCGTGTTCCTGCAACGCACCACCGGGCTGACGAAGGGCAACCTCTCCAGCCACCTGACGAAGCTCGAGGACGCCGGCCTCGTTTCGATCGAGAAGCGCTTCGTGCGCAGGAAGCCCAACACCAACGTGGCGCTCACGCGCGCGGGCAAGCAGGGCATCGCCCGTCACTGGGAGCAGCTCGATCGCCTCAAGCGCCTCTCGCAGCCGCCGCGAACCGCGTAGACGCCCCCGCCCGCCCCCGTCACGCGGTTTCGTCCGCACGCCCTCTTAGGGTCAGCTCCATGACCACGCGGGAGCTCGCAGACATGGACAAGCGGGTGCTCTGGCACCCGTTCACGCAGCAGCAGGGCTGGTGCGAGGAGGAGCCGCTGATCATCGAGCGCGCGGCGGGATGCACGCTCTACGACACGGACGCAAACGCCTACATCGACGGCGTCTCGTCGCTGTGGTGCAACGTGCACGGGCACGCGCACCCGCGGATCGACCGCGCCGTGCGGGAGCAGCTCGAGCGCGTCGCGCACACGACGATGCTCGGCCTCACGCACCCGGGCGCGATCGAGCTCGCGCAGCGGCTCGTCGACATCGCCCCGCCCGGCCTGAGCCGCGTCTTCTACTCCGACAACGGCTCGACGGCGACCGAGGTCGCGCTGAAGATGGCCTTCCAGTACTGGCGCCACCGCGGCGAGCCGCAGCGCAACGGCTTCATCTGCCTGCGCGACGCCTACCACGGCGACACGATCGGCTCGGTCTCCGTCGGCGGGATCGACCTCTTCCACGCGTGCTTCGGGCCGCTGCTGTTCGACACGTGGCAGGCCGAGCCCGGCGACGCGGCGCACATGGCGGCGCTGCTGCAGCAGCACTCCGGGCAGGTCGCCGCGGTCATCGTCGAGCCGCTCGTGCAGGGCGCGGCGGGGATCCTCACGCATCCCGAGGGCTACCTCGCCACGGTCCGCGCGCTGTGCGACGAGCACGACGTGTTGCTCATCTGCGACGAGGTCGCGACCGGCTTCGGGCGCACCGGCACGATGTTCGCCTGCGAGCAGGAGGACGTCGCGCCGGATCTCATGTGCGTCGCCAAAGGGCTGACCGGCGGCTACATGCCGCTCGCGGCGACGCTCACGTCAGAGCGCGTCTACGAGGCGTTCCTCGGCGAGCACGAGGACCTCAAGACGTTCTTCCACGGCCATACGTACACGGCCAACCCGCTCGCCTGCGCGGCGGCGCTGGCCACGCTCGAGGTGTTTCGGTCCGAGCGCACGCTGGAGGCGCTGGCGCCGAAGATCGCGCTCTTCGGCGAGCTGCTGGAGGAGTTCGTCGCGCCGCTGCGCTGCGTCGGCGAGGTCCGCCGGCGCGGCCTCATGTGCGGCATCGAGCTCGCGGGCTTCCCGTTGCAGGCGCGCACGGGTCACGCCGTGACGATGGCGGCGCGCCGGCGCGGCGCGATCGTGCGGCCACTGGGTGACGTCGTCGTGCTCATGCCGCCGCTGGCGATCAGCGAGGAGGAGCTCTTTCACCTCGTCCAGATCACGGCGGCGTCGGTGGCCGAGGCGACGGCGACGCCGGTGCTGCTGGCGGCCGCGGCGTAGACGCCCACGTCAGGCCGGGACGAGCGCGAGCGCCCGGACCGGGCTGCCGGTGCCGCCGACGAGCCGCAGCGGCGCGACGACGATGACCGCCCCGGTCAGCGGCAGAGCGTCGAGGTTGGCGAGCTGGGTGAGGCCGTAGCGGCCGTTTCCGAGCAGGTGATGGTGGACGGGGAACGGCGGGTCGAAGCCGCCCGCCGCGCCCGCGTCGATGCCGACGGTCTCGACGCCGAAGCCGGCGATGTCGCGCTCCGTGGCCAGCCACAGCGCGGCCTCGGCATCCGGACCGGGCGTGACCGGGCCCTCGGGCCCGACGTTGAGAAAGGCCTCCGCGTCTTGCGCCCGAGCGCCCCAGCCGGTCCGAAACAGGATCCAGGCGCCGGCGGGAATGGGGCCGGTGTCGGCCTCGCACGCCTCGAGGTCGGCGACCGTGAGCAGGTAGCCGGGGTTCTGCGCGGCCTCCTCGGTCCGGTCGATCACGACCGCCGGACCGACGAGCCGCTGGACGGGGATCGAGCCGACGTCCTCGCCGTCGCGCCCGGTGATCCAGTGGATCGGCGCGTCGAGGTGGGTGCCGGTGTGCTCGCCGAGCTCGAGCACGTCCCACGCCCAGGCCGGGCCGGCGTCGTCGTAGCGGCTCAGGGCGCGGCGCGACAGCGGCGGCGTGTTGGCGAACGGATCGGGCAGCCCGATGACCGGCGTGCGCTCGCTGAGCGGCTGCGTGAGGTCGACCACGCGGACGGCACCGCCGGCGAGGGCGTCGAGCAGGTCGGTGGTGGCGGTCGGCATGGCGTTCCTTTCGGCGGGGAGGGCGCAGGCGCGTGTGCAGAGCATGCCCGAGTGCCGCAGGACTAGGGTGCGCCAGATGGAGCCCCGCAGCGTCGCGCAGGCGGTCGGCGAGACGCTCGCGCGGCTCGGCGTCGACACCGTGTTCGGGCTGACCGGCAGCGGCAACTTCGTCGTGACGAACACGCTCGTGGCCGCCGGTGCGCGCTTCGTGTCCGCCCGGCACGAGGGCGGCGCGGTGGCGATGGCCGACGGCTGGGCGCGGACGACGGGCCGCGTCGGGGTCGCCAGCGTGCACCAGGGGCCGGGCCTGACGAACACGCTGACCGCGCTGGCCGAGGCCGCGAAGGCCCGCACGCCACTCGTGGTGCTGGCCGGCGACACGCCCGCGGGCGCGCTGCGGTCGAACTTCCGCATCGACCAGCACGATCTCGTGCGATCGGTCGGCGCCGTGCCGGAGCTGCTGTACTCGCCGGCTTCTGCGGCCGCCGACGCGGCGCGGGCGCTGGGGCGGGCGCAGCTCGAGCGCCGGCCGGTCGTGCTGATGATGCCGATCGACCTGGCCGCCGCGGCGGCCGCGGGGTCGTCGTCAGCGGGGATCGCCGCCGCGCCGCTGCCCGCGGCGCCGGTGCCGGGCGCCGCGGCGATCGCGTGGGCGGCCGACCTGTTGGCGGTGGCCGAGCGGCCGCTCATCATCGCCGGGCGCGGGGCGGTGCTGGCCGGCGCGCGCGAGCCGATCGAGGCGCTCGGCGAGCGGACGGGCGCGCTGCTGGCGACGTCCGCCATGGCCAACGGCCTCTTCGCCGGGTTGCCGTTCGCGCTCGGGATCTCGGGCGGGTTCGCCTCCCGCCACGCCGCGGAGAGGCTGGCCGAGTCCGACGTCGTGCTGTCGCTCGGCGCCTCGCTCAACCACTGGACGACGCGGCACGGCGCGCTGCCGGCGGCGGGCGCGCGGCTCATCCAGGCCGATCTCGACCCGGGCGCGATCGGCGCGCACCAGCCGGCCGACGTCGGGATCGTCGGCGACGCGGCGGCCACGGCCGCGCTCCTGCTCGCGGAACTCGAGGCGCGCGGGCATCGCGCGGTCGGCCGCCGCACGGACGCGGTGGCCCGGGGCATCGCGACGCACCGCTGGTGCGACGAGCCCTATGACGACGCCCCGCCGCCGGGCACGATCGACCCGCGGACGCTGGCGATCGCGCTGAACGACCTGCTGCCGGCCGACCGAGCGGTCGCCGTCGACTCCGGCGCCTTCACGGGCTGGCCGGCGATGTACCTCGACGTGGCCGACCCGCATGCGTGGCTGTTCTGCAACGCGTTTCAGTCCGTCGGCCTCGGCTTCGGCGCCGCGCTCGGCGCCGCCGTCGCGCGACCCGACCGCATCACGGTCGCCGCCGTCGGCGACGGCGGCATGTTCCTCGCGCTGCCCGAGCTCGACACCGCCGGCCGCCTCGGGCTGCCCGTCCTCGTCGTCGTGTGGAACGACTCCGCCTACGGCGCGGAGGTCCACCACTTCGCGCCGATGGGCGAGGACGTCGCCATCGCGCAGTTCCCGGAGGCCGACATCGCGGCGATCGCGCGCGGGGCCGGCGTGCCCGCGCACACCGTGCGCTGTGTCGACGACCTGGCGCCCGCCGCCGCGTGGGCGGCGGACCCGCAAGGGCCGCTGCTGCTCGACGCCAAGGTGGACCCGACGATCGCCGCCGACTGGCTCGAAGAGGCCTTCCGCGGTGGCTGATGCCCCCGGTCAGGCGTCGGGGCGCGCAAGGTGCGATATCCGCACCCGGCGCGCCACGACCGACTCGGGTTGCTCATCGGGGCGCGTGACGTGCGATATCCGCGCTCGGCGCGCCACGACGGGCGGCCCAGCTCAGAGCCGCTCCTGCGCCTCCGGCTGACCGGCCGCGGCAGCCTTCACGAACAGCCCGCGGGCGGCGTCGGGGTCATCCCTCTCCAGCATCCGTCCGAGGTTGAACATCGCGTCGGCGTCGCCGCCCGCGGCCGCCTTCTCGTACCAGCCGCGCGCCACGGTCGGGTCGCTGCTCTCCTGCAGTAGCCCGAGGTTGAACATCGCGACGGTGCTGCCGGCGTTGGCCGCCCGCTCGTAGAGCTGGCGCGCCTCGGTGAGCTCGCCGGCCTCCTGAGCGAGGACGCCGAGCTTGATCATCGCGTCCTTGTGCCCGCCCTTCGCGGCACGCTCGAGCCACATCCGCGAGCTCTCGGGGTCGCTCGCGTCGAGGAACAGCGCCACGATGTACATCGCGTGCGCGTTGCCGCCCTCCGCCGCGCGGCGAAACCAGACGCGCGCCGCCTCGGGGTCCTCGGGCGCGCGGACCGTCGCGAGAAACAGCATCGCGTCGGCGTCGCCGCCCTCGGCGGCGATCTCGTAGCGGCGGTGCAGCGCGCGGCGCCCCGCCTTGCGGAGGGAAAGCTTGGAGGTCGGCCTGGCCATGGCCTCCACGATAGATCCTGCCGCGCCGATGTCCCTGCGGGCGTCAGCTGTGGCCGGCCGGCTCCGCGAAGACGGCGTCGACCGCGAGCGCGAAGCCCGGGAGCAGCGGCGAGGCGAGCGTGTCGCCGGCGGCGAGCTCGAGCGTCAGGTCAAACTCGGCCCGCGGCGGCGAGCGGCGAAACACGAGCACGACGTCCGCGCTCGTATCGACGAGCCAGAGCTCGGAGAGGCCCGCCCGCTCGTAGGCGGCCTTCTTCGCGCCGATGTCGAAGCGCCACGTGCTCGGCGAGCGCGCCTCGACGACGAGGTCGGGCACCGCGTAGGGACGCGGGTCGCCGCGCCGCGGCACCCGCCCGTCGCGGTACCACACCACGTCGGGCGCGTAGACGTCGTGCTCGGAGACCAGGACGTCGAGCGGGAGCGCGGCCGCGCCGCGCCGCGGGGCGGCCCGGGTCCACAGCGAGAGCGCGAAGTGGATGTTCGAGCACACGAGATCGTGGTCCCACAGCGGCTCATGCACGACGATCTCGCCCGCCACCAACTCCGTGCGGCGCTCCCAGTCCTCGGCCAGATACTCGGCCGCCGTCTTTCGCTCGGCGATGACCACCGGCCTCATCGTACGCCGCCTCCCGGCCTCGTTGCACATCACCTCAAGGGATCTCGAGCCCGAGATTCGCCCCTGGCGACGGACGGTGACCCACTAGCGTCAAGGCCATGGCCAAGCGCCGCGACTCGAAGGTCGTGTGGTCGACCACCGACGGCGACCTGCGCAAGGCGCGCGATCCGCGCCTGCGCGAGCTGCGCGCCAATCCCGGGCCGATCAAGGTCCGGCGCGAGACGGCGGGACGGCGCGGCAAGGCCGTCACGACGATCTCCAACGTGCCGCTGGACGACGACGCGCTGCGCGAGCTCGCCGGACGCCTGAAGAAGCGCTGCGGCGTCGGCGGCTCGGCGAAGGACGGCGTGATCGAATTGCAGGGCGACCACCGCACGGTGGTCGTCGAGCTGCTGCGCGCCGACGGCCACCTCGTGGTGCTCGCCGGCGGTTAGGTCGATGACCTCGAGGTGCTCGACGTCGCGCGAGGTTGGGGCCGGATGCGGATGATCACGCCGAGCGTCAGCCCCAGCGCGCGCGGGATGACCTCCGCGCGATAGCCGGTGATCAGGCGCACGACGCCACCAACGACCCAGCCGAGCCGCTCACGCCGCCGTGCGCAACCCCGCCAGCAGCCACTCCCACGCCGGCACGCTCACCGGCTCCCGTCGCGGCCAGCCGTTCATGATCGCCAGCAGCTGCCAGTAGCGCTCCACGCGGCGGTCGGTGAACGTGTCGATCATGTCCGCGAGCTGGGCGCGGAACCTGGGCCCGTCCGAGGTGCCGTAGAGCCGCGCCATCCGCACCACGAGGTCGTCGACGATCGCCTGTCCCGCTTCGGACGCCGGATCGATGCCGTCCTGCACCGCCGCGCCGGCGGCCTCCAGCACGGCCTCATGCGCCCGCCCGTGTCGTTCGCGCTCTTCGGCCGAAGCCGGCGTCTCGGTGGCGGCGCGGACGCCGACGCTGCCACCGCCGGCGCGATCTTCCGCGCTGCGCTGCGCCATCGCCCGCACGCGCCCCCGGAAGTCCGGATCGCCGACCAACTCGGCGAGCTCGATCCACGCCTGCACCTGCTCGGTCGTCGGCTCCTCCGGGAGCTCGGGCATCGCCATGCGCATCCGCTCCACGATGCCCGGATCGGCATCGAGGCCGTCGAAGACGTCGTCGACGAAGTCCGTGACGATGTTGCGCCGCTCGGCGGCACTGAGTCGGGCCAGGTCGTGCATGAGCTTCATCTCCTGTGGGGTCGTCGTCTCGCGCGCCGCGGCGGCGGCGAGCACCGCGCGCTGCAGGCGCAGCACGCGGATCTGCGCGTCGACCGCGGCCGCGTGGGCCCGGGCGACGCCGGCCACGCTGAGCTCGCGATCGAGCACGCGCTTGATCGTCGGCAGGTCGACGCCGAGCTCGCGCAGCGTGCGCACGAGCTCCGCCCGCGGCGCGGCGCCCGCGTCGTAGAGCCGGTAGCCGGCGTCGCTGCGCCCGGCCGGCACGAGCAGGCCGCTGTCGGAGTAGAAGCGCAGCGTCCGGACCGGCAGGCCCGTCAGCCGCGCGAGGGCTCCGATCGTGATGAGGACGGAATCGGCGGCGTCGTTGGCCATCGGCCCATGATCACGTCTCCAGCGACTGGAGAGTCAAGCGCGCTCGATGATGACCATCGGCGACTTCACGACCGCGGTCGCCGGCTGCCCGGGCTGCAGGTCCAGCTCGTCGGCGGCCTCGCGCGACATGAGCGAGACGATCCGAAACGGTCCGCAGGCCAGGTCGATCTGGGCCATGATCCCGTCGCGCTTGACCTCGACGATGACGCCGGCCATCCGGTTGCGCGCGCTCGAGCGGGTGTTCGTGCCGCGCTCGCGCAGCACCCGCGCGAGCTCTTCGGGCGCGAGCACGCGGTTGTTGCCGCGGCGCTCGAAGGCGATCCGGCCATCGCGCTCCCAGCGGCGCAGCGTGTCGACGCTGACCCCCAGCGCCTGGGCCGCGACGCCGATCCGGATTCCCTCGTCCATGCCATGAGCGAGCGTACTTGGCGGGGAACTGTGACGTTCGTCACACGGCGGAGAACCGAACCACGAATGTGGTGAAGGCCCGATGGGCGGGCTCGCGCCGCCCCGGCACAGTGCTCGCCATGCACCGTCCACCCCGCAGGAGCGAGCGAAACGTCATGGCCCTCAGCACGAAGCAGTCCTCTCCCCGGATCGACCGCGGCGCCCCGCGCGCCGGCGCGCACGCGATCGTCATCGGCGCGAGCATGGCCGGCCTGCTCGCCGCCCGCGTCCTCGCGGACTCCTACGACCGCGTCACCGTCCTGGACCGCGACCGCCTGCCGGAGGGCGTCACCGAGAACCGCCGCGCCGTGCCGCAGGGCCGCCACGCCCACGGGCTGCAGCTCGGCGGCCAGGCACGACTGGAGGAGCTGCTGCCCGGCCTGCGCGACGAGGCGCTGGCCGAGGGCGCGCCCGCGCTGCGCGCCGGTATCGACGTGCGCTTCACGCTGGCCGGCCACGCCATCGCCCGCACCCCGGTCGGCGGCCGCGGCGCCGTCGCCAGCCGCCCGCTGCTGGAAGGCCTCGTCCGCCGTCGCGTGCGCGCGCTCGAGAACGTCACCGTGATCGACGAGTGCAGCGTCGTCGACCTGCTGCGCGACGGGCGGCACGTCGTCGGGGTCCGCGCTCGCGACCGGGGTCCGGCGATCGACGCCGTCGACCTGCCCGCCAACCTCGTCGTCGCCGCCTCGGGCCGCGGCGGGCGGGTGCCGAAATGGCTGGAGGCGATGGGCTACGAGCGTCCCGCCGAGGATCGCGTCGATGTCGACATCACCTACGCGAGCCGCAACGTGCGCGTGCGGCCGGGCGCGCTCGGCGACGACAAGCTCATCGTCAACGCCGCCCACCCCGGCCGGCCGCGCGGCCTGGCGATGCTCGTCGAGGAGAACGGCACCTGGAACGTGACGCTCTCGGGCTACGGCACGGCGCAGCGCCCACCGACCGACACCGAGGGCTTCAACGCGTTCGCCGCGACAGTCGCCGACCCGGACGTCGCCGCGGCGATCGCCCAGGCCGAGCCGGCCACCGACGTGGCGACCTACGCCTACCCGGCGAGCGTGCGCCGCCGCTACGACAAGCTGCGCCGCTTCCCCGACGGGCTGCTGGTCATGGGCGACGCGCTGTGCTCCTTCAACCCGGTCTACGGCCAGGGGATGACCGTGGCCGTGCTCGAGGCGATCGTGCTGCGCGACTGCCTGCGCGACGGCGACGCGAACCTCGCCAAGCGCTTCTTCAAGGCCGCCAACGGGCCGGTCGACCACGCCTGGAAGCTCTCCACCGGCGGCGACCTCGCGCTGCCGGAGGTCGAGCAGACCGCGCCGCTGCCCGACCGCGTCGTCAACCGCTACATGGAGCGTCTCGTGGCCGTCGCCGCCCACGACGAGGTCGTCGCGCGGACGTTCTTCGAGGTCACGGGAATGCTCAGGCCGCCGACGGCGCTGCTGGCGCCGGGCATCGCGCGGCGGGTGCTGCAGCGCGGTGCCACGAAGCCTGCGTCGATCCCGCCGCGCAACCCGATCCTGACGACCGGCGCCGAGGCCGGCGCGACCGCCTCGTGACCGCCTCGAACCGTGGTCGCCCCGCTCCGGGGGCGACCGCGGGAACTAGTCCTCGTAGGGCGTGAAGTCCTTCTTGCGCGCTCCGCAGACGGGGCAGTACCACGTGTCGGGGATGTCGGTGAACGCGGTGCCGGGCGGGATGCCGCCATCGGGGTCGCCCTCGTCAGGGTCGTAGATGAACCCGCAGGATTCGCAGATCCAGCGCGTGGTGGCGGTCTCGGTGGTCATGGCCAGGAGGGTAGCTATACCTTCGGGACATGAAGCGCCCGACGATTCGCGAGCGCCTGCGGCGCGAGGGCGACCCGGCCACCCCGCGCCAGTCGGCCTCGCTGATCGTCGTCCGCGACGGTGACCGCGGCCTCGAGCTGCTGCTCGTCCGGCGCAATCCCGCCGCCCGGTTCATGGGCGGCTTCTGGGTATTCCCCGGCGGCGCCGTCGACGCCGGCGAGGATCACCGCGCGGCGGCCGTGCGCGAGCTCGCCGAGGAGGCCGGCGTGACCAACCTCGAGCCCGAGGCGCTCGTCGAGTACAGCCGCTGGATCACGCCCGAGCTCATCGCGATCCGCTTCGACACGCGCTTCTTCGTCGCGCGGGCGCCGGCGGGGGCCCGGCCGCAGGTGGACGGCGAGGAGTGCGTCGACCTGCGCTGGATGGCCCCGCGCGCCGCGCTGGACGCCTACGCCCGGGATGAGCTCGCGCTCGTGTTCCCCACCCTGCGCCATCTCGAGGAGCTGGCCGCGTTCGCGACCGTCGACGATCTGCTCGAGCACGCCCGCGGGCGGGAGATCGTGGCGGTGCTGCCGCGCGTCGTGCTCGGCGATGACGAGCCGCGCGTGGCGCTGCCCGGCGAGCCGGGCTACGACGACCCGTGAGCGCCGCGCTCACTCCGCCACGCGCAGGCGCCCGCCCATGCCGCGCGCCTCGTGGTCGGCGATCGGGCAGTACCACTTGTAGGTGCCGGGCGGCAGGCGAACCGACATGATCGCCCGCTCGCCCGGGACCAGCGCGCGCGTGCGCACCTGGCCGGCCGGCGCGTCGACCGCCAGCGCGTGGCGAACTGTCCCGTCGTTGGTCGGCTCGAAGGAGATCACGCCGGCGCGCCCGACGCGCGGCGGACCCGCCTTCAACGCGTACTCGACGAGCGACACGGAGGCGATGGCGACGGCGCGCGGGTCCGGCGCCGGGACGGTGCCGACCCGCTGCGCAACGGTGGACGCCGCGTCGCCGCGCTCCTCGCCGCAACCGGCCGCGGCGAGGCACAGCGCGGCGATGGGCACGAGGCCGGCTCTCATGCCGGCCAGCGTACGGCACCTCCCGCGCGGCGAAACATCACCGAAATCTGTCCTCATGGACCGGCGGCCGGCCGGGGGGCGATCAGGGCCGCGACCCGCTCACGCCCGCGCGCGCGGCAGCGTCACGACCATGTGGCTGCCGTGCGGGTCGCGGCGCTCGGCGCGGATCGTGCCGCCGTGCAGGTCGACGATCCAGCGCGCGATCGCCAGCCCCAGCCCGGCGCCGCCGCGGTCGGCGCCGTCGGCGACGCGCTCGCGCCCGTCGCCGCGGTAGAAGCGCTCGAAGACACGCTCGAGGTCCCCGTCGGCGATGCCGGGGCCCTCGTCGTCGACCTCCAGCACGACGTCCCCGTCGACGCCGGCCGCGCGCAGGGACACGTGGCCCGGCCGCGGCGAGTAGCGCACGGCGTTCTCCACGAGGTTCATGAGGACCTGGTGGATGCGCTCGGCGTCGCCGTCGACGAGCAGCCCGTCGGGCGCGTCGATCGAGAAGACGACGTCGCCGGGCGCGTGGAGGCGCGCCTCGCGGGCGGCGCCCTCCATGAGCTCGCCGATCGCGAACGGGCGGATGTCGAAGGGCTGCTCGCCGGACTCCAGCCGCGAGAGGTCGAGCAGCTGGGTGACGAGGCGCCCGAGGCGTCGCGTCTGCGCGAGCATCGTGCGCAGCGTCTCGGGATCGGCCTCGCTGACGCCGTCGACGACGTTCTCGAGGACCGCCTGCAGCGCGCCGAGCGGCGTGCGCAGCTCGTGGGAGACGTTGGCGACGAGGTCGCGGCGCAGGCGGTCGGTCTCGGCGAGCTCCTTCGTCATCCGGTTGAACGCCCGGGCGAGCTCGCCGACCTCGTCGTTGGAGGTCACGGTCACCTGGCGGCCGTGCTCGCCGCGCGCCATCGCGCTCGCGACGGACGCCATCTCGCGCAGCGGCTTCGTCGTGCCGCGCGCGAGCAGCTGCACGCACGCCAGGGCCAGCGCGATCCCGGCGCCCGCCCCGACGATCGAGGGCAGGCCGAGCCAGCGCACGCCGACGATCGTCGCCACCGCCGTGACCCAGACCGCGGCGACGATGACGATGCCCAGCTTGAGCTTCAACGAGGGCAGCGACTGCAGCGGCCTCATGGTCGATCAGCCATCCAGGACCCCGAACGCGTAGCCGATGCCCTGCACCGTGCGCAGCACGTCGGCGCCGAGCTTGCGCCGCACCGCGGCGACGTGGGAATCGACGGTGCGCCCGCCGGCCGACCCGTCGGCGTAGCCCCAGACGTCCTCGAGCAGCTGCTCGCGGCTGAAGACGATGCCCGGCCGCTGGGCGAGGCGGTGCACGAGGTCGAACTCCGTCGGCGTGAGATGCACGAGCTCCCCGTCGCGGCGGACCTCGCGCCGCGCGGGATCGATGGTCAGCGGGCCGGCGACGATCGGCCGGGCGGGCGGTTGCTCGGCGGCGCGCTGGACGCGGCGCAGGAGCGCCCGCACGCGCGCGACGAACTCGCGCTGGCTGAACGGCTTGGTCATGTAGTCGTCGGCGCCGACGCCGAGCCCGACGAGCAGGTCGGTCTCCGCGTCCAGCGCGGTGAGCATGAGGACGGGGACCGGGTGCTCGCGCTGGATGCGGCGGCAGACCTCGTGGCCGTCGATGCCCGGCAGCATGACGTCGAGGACGACGAGGTCGGGCTCGATGCGCTCGCACAACTCGACGCCGCGGGGGCCGTCGTGGGCGACCTCGACGGCGAAGCCCTCCGCGCGCAGGCGGGCGGCCAGCGCGTCGGCGATGGCGGGCTCGTCCTCCACGATGACGACCGTCGCTGTGGGCGTGGGCTCGGCCATGCGGCGCATGCTAGGTCGCGCCGGTGCTCGCGGGGCAGAGATCGTGTGTGGATCGTGTGAAGGTCGTGTGCGGGGCGGCCCTGCCCGGCCGGGGATCTCGTGTCACGACACTAGCCTGCTCGGATGCCGCGCCCCGCGTCCGCGCCCGCTGCAAGCGCCACCGAGCCGCCCGGGATCACCGACCGGCTCCCAGCGCACGCGCTGTTCGTCATGGGCGCGATCTCGCAGTACGTCGGCGCGGCGCTGGCGGTGCTGCTCTTCGCCTCGGTCCCGGCGGCCGGCGTCGCCTGGCTGCGCGTCGTCGCCGCGGCCGCGGTGCTCGTAGCGTGGCGCCGGCCGTGGCAGACGCGCTGGACGGCGGCGCGGCTGCGGCTGACGGCGGCGTTCGGCGTCGCGCTGGCGCTCATGAACCTCGCCTTCTATCTCGCGATCGACCGCCTGCCGCTCGGCACGGCGGTGGCGATCGAGTTCGCCGGGCCGATCGCGGTCGCGGCGCTGGGCTCGCGGACGCGGCGCGACGCGCTCGCGCTCCTGCTCGCTGCCGCCGGCGTGCTCGCGCTCGCCGACGTGCACCTGACCGGCAGCCCCACCGGCTTCGCGCTCGCGATCGCCGCCGGCGTGATGTGGGCGGCGTACATCGTCCTCGGCCATCGGGTGGCCGCCGATCGCGAGCTGCGTCCCGCCGACGGACTGGCGCTCGCGATGGCGATCGGCGCCGTGGCGCTGGCGCCGTTTCTCGTCGTCAGCGCGGTGCCGGCGCTCGTCGACCCGCTTCTGCTGGCGGCCTGCCTGGCGGTCGGCGTGGCGTCGAGCGTGGTGCCCTACGGCCTCGAGCAGGTCGCGATGAAGCGCCTGCCGCGAGCGCGCTTCGCGCTGCTGCTCGCGCTGCTGCCGGCGACGGCGACGGTCGTCGGCGCCATCGTCCTCGGTCAGGTGCCGGGGCTCGTCGAGAGCGCCGGCATCCTGCTCATCGTCACGGCCGCCTCGCTGCGCAGCCACGCCGAGGTGTGACAGTCGGGTCCACACCGCCTCACTGCCACAACTTCCGCCGGTTCCTGCGGTTACAGTTCACCGGGATTGGGACATGGAGGCCGGAGCACTCAGAGCACCCGCCGCACGCAACCGGATCTCGGTCACGGCGCCTTTGCTGCGGCTGCGCTCCGATGAGCAGCTCGTCGCCCTCTTTCGCACCGGCAACGACGCCGCCTTCAGCGTCATCCACGATCGCTATCGCCAGCGGCTGTTCGTCTACGCGCGCCAGATGCTCGGCGGCTCGCACCAGGATGCGGAGGACGCGCTGCAGGACGTCTTCCTGCGCGCCTACTCCTCGCTGCGCGTCAGCGACCGGCCCGTGTCGCTGCGCGCGTGGCTGTACCGCGTCGCGCACAACCGCTGCATCGACCACCTGCGCAAGCCGGTCCCGCCCGCGATCGACCTCTTCGAGACCTCGCGCCGGCCGCTGCACGACCCGACGGTCGAGGCCGAGCAGCGCGACGACCTGCGCCGGCTGATCGAGGACGTGCGCCGGCTGCCCGAGCAGCAGCGCTCGGCGCTGCTCATGCGCGAGATGGACGGCCTGAGCTACGCCGAGCTCAGCGAGGTGCTGGGGGTCTCGCTGCAGGCCGTCAAGTCGCTGCTCGTCCGCGCGCGGATCGGCCTCGTCGAGGCCGTCGAGGCGCGCGAGACCGCATGCGTGGAGATCCGCCACGACCTCGCCGACGCCTTCGACCGCGGCGTGCGCGCGAGCGGCCGCGCGCGCAAGCACATGCGCGACTGCAGCGCCTGCAGCGAGTACCGCGGCCAGCTGCGCGGCGTGCGCGAGGGCCTGGGCGCGCTGTCACCGGGGCCCGGGCCGCTGGCGGCCGCCCTGAAGCTGCTCGGCATCGGCGGCGCGGCGGGTGGCGGCGCGGCCTCCGGCGGCGCGGCCGCGGGCGGCGGCGCGATCGTCGTCGCCGGCGGTGGGACCGCCGCGAAGGTGACCGCCGTCGTCTGCTGCGCGGCACTCGCCGCGGGCGGCGCCGCCGAGGTGACGCACAAGATCATCGAGCCGACGCGCGGCGCCGGCGCGGGCGCCGCCGGCGGCGCGGCGGCGAAGGCTCCCGCCGGGAGTGCCGGGGTGAGCGCGGCGGCGACGCATCGCACGTTCAGCGCGTCGCAGTCGGTCGTCAAGCTGTCGGCCGCGGCGACGGCCGCCGCCAAGCGCGCGGCCCGGCTCGCCGCGGGCGCGGGCGGCGCCGAGCTCGCGCGCAACACGACCTCACCGACGCGGGTCGCGGAGTCCGCGCCGGCCGCGGCCGTGGCCGGTCCGGCCGACGCGGTGACCGGCGGCGCGACCGCACCCGACGAGGAGAACGGCTTCGGCCATGGCGTCGACGGGCTGACGCCGCGCACGGAGGTCCCGCCCGGTGGTTCCGGTGCGCCTTCCGCCCCGCCGGCCGGCGGCGGCGCCACCGGACCGGCGGACGCTCCGGCGGGGTCCAGCGGGGCCGCCGCTCCCGGCACGACCTCGGCCGCAGCGGCCGAGACCGTGCCCGGATCGTTCAAGTAGCGTCGTAGGCATCGACCGCTACCTCGCGACACTCGACCACGAGACCCTCCTCGTGCGCCGCGGCCGGCGCTCGGGATGCTTCACGATCGTCGCCGTGCACTCGACGGCACGCGGACCCGGACTGGGCGGCTGCCGGCTATGGCACTACGACGACTCGCGGGCCGCGGTGCGCGACGCGCTGCGCCTGTCGCGGGCGATGACCTTCAAGTCCGCCGTGGCGGGCCTTCCGCTCGGCGGCGGCAAGGGCGTGATCATGGCGCCCGACCCCGCCGCGGCCGGCGACCGCGACTGGCGCACCGACGCGCTGCTGGACTTCGGCGAGACCGTCGACGCGCTCGGCGGAAGCTACGTCACGGCCGAGGACGTCGGCACGTCGTCGCGCGACATGGAGACGATCGCCCTGTCGACGCGCCACGTCACCGGGCTCGCGCGGCGGCTGGGCGGCTCCGGCGACCCTAGCCCCTGGACGGCGCTCGGCGTGCAGGCGGCGATCGGCGTCTGCTGTGAGCGCGTCTTCGGCACGGCGTCGCTCGCCGGCCGGACGATCGCCGTCGCCGGGCTGGGCAACGTCGGCGGGCGGGTGGCGACGGCGTGCGCGGAGGCCGGCGCCACGCTGCTCGTCTCCGACATCGACCCGCGCAAGCGCGCGCTGGCCGACAGCCTGAACGCCCGCTGGGTCGAGCCCGGCGAGGCGCTGTCGGCCCCGGTCGACGTCTTCGTGCCGTGTGCGCTCGGCGGGCTGCTCGACCACGAGAGCGTGCTGCGCCTCGGCGCCCCGATCGTCGCGGGCGCGGCGAACAACCAGCTCGCCGGCGACGAGATCGCGGCGCTGCTCGTCGAGCGCGGCGTCCTGTGGGCGCCCGACTTCGTCGCCAACGCGGGCGGCGTCATCAACATCTCGGTCGAGTTCGAGGAGGGCGGCTACGACCCGCGCCGCGCCGGCGAGCGCGTGCGCGGGATCGCCGCCACGCTCGAGCGGATCTTCGACGACGCGGCGGCGCGCGCGGTCTCGCCGCTCGATGCGGCGATGGTGCTCGCGCGGGAGCGGCTGGCGGAGGCGGAGACGGAGGCGGAGGCGGAGGCGGACACCGCGGGCTGACGGCTTGTGGTGCGGCGGGTGGGTGTCTGTGTTCATGCCCCACCTGAACAGACCGACCAGGGGTCCCTACACGACCGGGCGCAGCCCGCCGGCCGGTGGCCACTCGGGGCGCTGCACGCCGTCCGGCAGGCGCCCCTCCTCGTCGAGCTTGCCGAGGTGCGCCGCCAGCGTGGCGGTGGCGGCGAGGCGCAGGCTCGCCGCGGCGTCGTCCCAGACGCGGTCCAGCAGCTCGTCGGTCGTGCGCAGGCCGTCGCCGAGCGCGGCGAGCAGCCGCCGCTCGCGCTCGGCGCGGTGCGCGAGGTAGCGGTCCAGCAGGGCCGCGGGATCGGTGACCGGCGGGCCGTGGCCGGTGCACAGCAGCTCGAGGTCCATCGCGCGCAGGCGCCGCAGCGCGGCGAGGTAGCCGCGCAACGCTCCCGGGTCGGGGGCGACGAAGACGCTGCTCTGCGCGAGCACCGCGTCGCCGGTGAAGCAGACCGCGCCGGCGTGCACGAACGCGAGGTGGTCGGTCGCGTGGCCCGGCGTGCCGACCACGGCCAGCGGGCCGAAGGCGTCGCCGTCGGCGAGCGTGACGTCGGCGCCCTCCCAGCGCGCGGCGCCGACCGGGACGCCGCCGGCCCCGTCGCGCACGGCGGGCGCCGCGCCGGCGTGGTCGCCGTGGTCGTGGGTGAGCGCGATGCCGGCCGCGCCGCCGCGCCGCGCGGTCTCGGCCAGGACCGCGGCGACGTGCGCGTCGAGATCGGGGCCCGGATCGACGATCCAGCAGGGGTCGCGCCCGACGATCCAGGTGTTCGTGCCGGTCAGCGTGAACGGGCCGGGGTTGTCGGCGGGCACGAGCGCGACGTCGAAGCGCTCCAGCGTCATGGCGTGCAACCTTATGCGCGTGCGCGTCGCCGGGAGCGGCGGCTCAGCCGGCGGCGAGCCGGTAGACCGGCCCGTTGAGCGACACGACGTAGACGCGTCCGCGCGCGTCCTCGCCGAAGGAGGCGAGCTGGTCGACCTTCGCGAGACCAGGGATGTTGGCGTCGCCCTGGGCCGAGCCGGCGGCGAGCTTCGCCGAGCGCAGCCGGCCGACGCACAGGTCACCGTAGACGTAGCGGCCCAGCAGCGCGGGGACGCCGCGGTCGCGCACGACATAGCCGCCGGTGATCGAGCAGTTGCCGTCCTCGTGCGACAGCTCGATGACCGGCGCGACCGCGTCCGGGGCGGGCTCCTGGAAGTTGCGCCGCGTGCCCTCGAACGGCCGCCAGCCGTAGTTGACCCCGCGCGCCGCCCCCTTCGTCGCGAAGTCGACCTCCTCGACGGCGTTCTGGCCGACGTCGGCGATCGTCAGGTCGCCGGTGCTGCGGTCGAACGAGAAGCGCCACGGGTTGCGCAGGCCGTAGGAGTAGATCTCGGGGCGGGCGCCGGAACGCCCGGTGAACGGGTTGCTCGGCGGGACGCGGTAGGCCCGGCTCCCGGTCCGGCGGGGATCGATGCGCAACAGCTTGCCGAGCAGGCTGCCGAGGTCCTGGGCGTTGCCGCGCGCGCCGTGCTGGTCGTCGGCGCCGCCGCCGTCGCCGGTGCCGATGTAGAGCATCTTGTCCGGGCCGAACGTGACGAGGCCGCCGTTGTGATTGGCCTCCTCGTCGTCGTAGCGCAGGACGCGCCGCGCGCTGGCGCCGTCGGCGCGGTCGCGGCTGGACTTCGAGCGGCGGTACTCGACGACGCTCTGCGTGCCGCCGCGGTCGGTGTAGTTGACGTAGAAGCGCCGCGTCGTCGCGTAGTCGGGCGCGAACGCCATCGACAGCAGGCCCTGCTCGCCGCCGGCGATGACCTTGCCGCGCAGGTCGAGGAAGGGGCGCGAGACGCGCTTGCCGCCGGTGATCACCCGGATCGTGCCGCCCTGCTCGACGACGAAGACCCGCCGCGTGTCGCCGGGCGGCGCCGTGACGTAGACGGGGGACTCGAACGTGCCGATCCCGACGAGCTTCACCCCGTCGGCGGCCGACGGCCGGGCTTGCGTCGTCTGCGTCTGCGAAGCGGTGGCCGGCGCCGGTGCCGTTGCCGTCGGGGCCGCAGTGTCGGCGTCGCTGTCGTCCGATCCGCAGGCCCCGAGGACGGCGAGCGTCAGACAGCAGGCGAGCGTCAATCCGAGGCGCGACACGCCATCAGCATCTCACGCGTTCACGCGGCGATGACGCAGTCACATGGTGAACGTCGCACCGTTCACCCGAAGTGCAGCGCATGGATGGGTCCCGCAGGGCCCTCAGCGGCGTCATGGCGCCGGTTGCCCTGCGCCGGCAACGAGCGCGCTAGCGTCCGCCGCCGATGCCCGCCGCGCTCGTCGTCATCGCCAAGGCTCCGGTCGCCGGGCAGAGCAAGACGCGGCTGTGCCCGCCGCTGTCGCCCGAGCAGGCCGCGACGCTCGCCGAGGCCGCGCTCGCCGACACGCTGCAGGCCGTCGCCTGGACGCCCGGCGCCGCGCGGCGCGTGCTCGTGCTCGACGGCGAGCCCGGGCCGTGGCTGCCCGAAGGGTTCGACGTCGTCGCCCAGCGCGGGGGCGCGTTCGGCGAGCGGCTGGCCAACGCCGTGCGCGACGTCGGCGAGCCGCTGCTCATGGTCGGCATGGACACGCCGCAGCTCACGCGGGCGCAGCTGGCCGGCGCGCTGGAGCGCCTCGACGACCCCGACGTCGACGCCGTGCTCGGGCCGACGCCCGACGGCGGCTACTGGGCGATCGGCCTCGCACGCGCCGACCCGGGCGTCTTCGACGGCGTGCCGATGAGCACGCCAGAGACGGGCGCGGAGCAGCGCGCGCGCCTGGAGCAGCTCGGCCTGCGCACGGCGCCGCTCGAGGCATTGCGTGACGTCGACACGTTCGCCGACGCCGCCGCGGTCGCCACGCTCGCGCCGTGGACGCGCTTCGCCGCGACGCTCGAGCTGCTCGGCGTCACAGGCTGACCAGGCGCGTCGCGGTCGCCTTCCACGTCGCGATGACCCGCACGCCCGGCGCGAGGTGCAGCCCGCCGAGCGCGGCGCTCGTGATCTCCGCGACGAGCGGCTGCGGCGCGGCGAGGCCCACGCGCACGCGGTTGCCGACCTGCGTCACGGTGAGCACCTCGGCCTCGAGACGGTTCTGCATCGAGCCCTCGATGTGCGTGCCGGCCGGCTCGAGCGCGATCTCCCACGGGTGCACGCTCAGCGCGACCGGGCCGGTGCGCCGGTCGGTGCTCGTGGCGATGCCGCCGCCGTCGAGCTCGACGACCGTGAGATCGCCCGCTCCCGGATGCGCGATGCCCGTCAGCACGACCGCGCCGGTGAAGTCCGCCACGAACGCCGACGCCGGCGCGGCGGCGAGTTCGCCCGCCGTGCCCTCCTGCACGATCCGTCCACCGTCGATGACCGCGACGCGGTCGCCGAGCACGGCCGCCTCGGTGAAGTCGTGCGTCACCAGCAGCGCCGGGACGCCGCTGTCGCGCAGGACGCCGGCCAGTTCGCGCGAGGCGCTCGCGCGGGTGCGCGCGTCGAGCGCCGACAGGGGCTCGTCGAGCAGCAGCGCGCGCGGCTGCGGCGCGAGCGCGCGGGCGAGGGCGACGCGCTGACGCTCGCCGCCCGACAGCGTGCGCGGCCGCGCGTCGGCGAGGTCGCGGATGCCGAAGCGGTCCAGCAGGTCCTCGGCGCGGCGGCGGCGCTCGGCGCGCGTGCCGTCGCGCAGGCCGTAGGCGACGTTCTGCCAGACGGCCATGTGGCCGAACAGCGCGTAGTCCTGAAAGACGTATCCGCAGCGCCGCCGCTCGGGTGCGAGCTCCTGCTTGGTCGCCGTGTCGAGCCAGACCTCGTCGCCGCAGGTGACGCTGCCGTGGTCGGGGCGCAGCAGGCCGGCGGCGACCCGCAGCAGGGTGCTCTTGCCGGCGCCCGACGGGCCGGCGAGCGCGAGGCAGCTGCCGGCCGGCGCCTCGAGGATCGCGTCGAGCCGGAAACCTGCACCAGAGGTCGAGGTCGCCGCGCCGCCGAGCGTCGTGCGGGCCTCAACGCGCAGCACGCAGCACCCTCGTCTCGTCGCGGCCGAGCAGTTTCGCCGACAGCAGCAGCGTGCCGGACACGATGACGAGCACCGCCGACAGCGCGAGCGCGGCGTCGAAGTCCGTGCCGAGGCGCTCGTAGATCGCCAGCGGCGCGGTCTGCGTGCGGCCGCGGAAGGAGCCGGCGAAGATCAGCGTCGCGCCGAACTCGCCGACGGCGCGCCCCCACGCGAGCGCGAGCCCGGCCAGCATGCCGGGGGCGGCGGCGGGAATCGCGATGCGCACGAACGTGCGCGCCTCCGAGGCGCCGAGCGTGCGCGAGGCCTCCAGCCAGGAGCGGTCGACCGCGGCGAACGCCGTCTGCGCGCCGCGGATGAAGAACGGCGCGGCGACGAACGTGAGGGCGACGACGACGCCCGCCGTCTCGAGCGCGAGGCGCAGCCCGGTGTCGGCGATGTAGCCGCCGATGATGCCGCCCGGGCCGAGCGCCGCGAGCAGGCCGACACCGGCCACGGCGGGGGGCAGCACGAGCGGCAGCTCGACGAGCGTCACGACGAGCGCGTGGCCCTTGAACGTGCGCGTCGCCAGCATGTAGGCGGCGGGCGTGCCGACGAGCACGATGATCGCCAGCGCGATGAGCGTCGTGCGCAGGCTCAGCCACAGCGCGTCGAGCACGCCGGGGTCGTCGAGCGCGCCGATCAGATGGCCGGGGCTCGTGCGGACGAAGATCGCGACGACGGGCAGCGTGAGGAACGTCAGCGCCACGGCCAGCGCGAACACGAGCGCCGGCGCGAACCAACGGCCGCGCTTCACTGCCGGGGCAGGCTGGGGCCGGCGCCGCTCATGCCGTCACCGTAGCCGCTCGCCGGCGGGCGGCGGCGCGACCCCGGCGGGCGCCGCGGCCCGCTCAGAAGCTCTCGCTCGGCCGGGCACCCGCCACCCCGAAGCCGGCCTGCTCGAGCGCGCTCGCGCCGTCGCCCTCCAGCAGCCCCGCGATGAACCTGCGCGCTGCCTCGCGATGCGGCGCGCCCTTGACGATCGCGACGCCGTAGGCGACCTCGGGCTGCAGCGCGTCGGGCAGCTCGATCGCCTTCAGCCGGTCGTTCGCGCCGATGACGTCGGTGATGTAGAGAAACCCGGCGTCGACGGCGCCCTGGCCGAGCTTCGCCGCGATGCCGCCGACGTCGGGCTCCTCCGAGCGGACGTTGGCGAGGATCGCCCTGCGCTGCGCCGCGCCGAGACGGTCGAGCACCTTGCGCGTGTATGCGCCGACGGGCACGCCGGCCGCGCCGATCGCGATCGTCACGCCCTTGCGCTCGAGATCCTCGAGGCCGGCCACCTTCGCGTCCTCGGCCGGCACCGCGAGCACGAGCCGGTTGGTCGCGAAGACCTGCGGGCGTTCGACGAGCCCCTTCGCGAACAGCTCGTCGGGCAGCTTCGTGTTCGCCGACGCGAACACGTCCGGCTTGGCGCCCGTGCGGATCTGCGCCGCGAGCTCGTCGGAGCCGGCGAACGAGAACTGCGCCTTCGCGTCGTCGAACTGCTCGCCGTAGCTCGTGAAGGCGCTCTTCAGCGAGGTCGCGGCGGACACGAGCACGTCCCCGCCGTCGTCGTCGGAGGAGCCGCAGCCGGCGACGCCGAGGGCAAGGGTGGCGAGAAGCAGGGCGAACGTAGGCAGAGCGGAGCGCATGTGCCTAAGCATTGCATAGGTGCAATTCGGTTGCGTTCAGATCAGCAGGGCGGCTGACCCCAACGCCTCACACTTCAGGCAGCGTCCCCGCGACCCACTCCGGCGGCCCGTCCTGCGGATGCTCCTTCTTCCACACCGGCGCCTGCGACTTCACGGCGTCCAGCAACGCCCGCGCCCCCGCGAACGCCTCCGCGCGGTGCGCGGCCGACGCCGCGATGCAGATGCTCGGCTCCATCAGCTCGACCGTGCCCGTGCGATGCGCGCACGCGATCGCCGCCAGCCCGTGCTCCGCGACGACGACCTCCGCCAGCTCGCGGATCTTCTCCTCGGCCATCTCGACGTAGGCCTCGTACTCCAGCGACGGCACCTCGCGCGTCGTGCCGCAGAAGACCACCGTCGCGCCGGTCGAGCGATCGGCCACCAGCCGCCGCACGGCCTCGACGTCCAGCGGCTCGCCGGTGATCTCCGCCAGGCGCACCCGCTCGGAGCCGACGCTCGGACCCGCGCCGCCGCTCACCGGCGGCACGAGCGCGAGCTCGTCGCCGTCCGACAGCGGGTGGTCGCGCTCGACGTATTCGCGCGCGACGGCGGCGACGAACGGCGCGTTCTCGGGCAGACCGGCGAGCGCGCCGCCGCGCAGCTCGGTGATCGCGTCGGCGACGGTCGCCCCGTCGCCGAGCCGCAGCGCCAGCGTTCCGGCGCCCGCGTGCTCGCGCAGGCTGGCGAAGAGTCTCACGGTAACGTCCATCGAACTGATGCTAACGGCCGCGATCCTCACGATCTCAGACACCCGCTCGGCCGGCACGCGCGAGGACACGACGACCGCGCTGATGGTGCAGCTGCTCGAGCAGATCGGCATGCAGGTCGCCACGACGCGGCTCGTGCCCGACGAGCAGGACCAGATCGCCGAGGCGATCGTCGAGCTCTGCGACGGCGCCGATCTCGTCCTCACGTCGGGCGGCACCGGCCTCGCGCCACGCGACGTCACGCCCGAGGCGACGCGCTCGGTCATCGACCGCGAGGCGCCCGGCATCGCCGAGGCGATGCGCGCCGAGACCGCGCAGTTTCAGCGCCTCGCCTGGCTCTCGCGCGCGGTCGCGGGCACGCGCGGGCGCACGCTGATCATCAACCTGCCCGGCAACCCGAAGGCCGTCCGCGAGTGCCTCGGCGTCCTCGAGCCGATGCTCCCCCACGCGCTGAAGCTCAGCTCCGGCGCCGACGCCGACGCCCACTGACGCAGCCCGCCCCGCGCGCGGCTACGTCGCGAAGCGATCCGACGAGAGCCCGACGCGCTTGGTGAACGGCGAGTCGAACACCCCGTCGGGATCCAGCCGCGCGCGCACATCCATCCAGTCGGCGTAGCGCGGATACATCGCCTCGACGAAGCCGTGGCTGCCGCTCAGCGTGTTGATGTGGCCCCAGTGCGGGCGGCCGCTGCACTCGTAGAGCGCCTCCTCGTAGGCCTTCAGCAGCTCGATGCCGCCGTCGTTGCCGTTGAGCCCGATGAGCTCGATCATCATCGTGTCGCGCCCGTTCATCATCGACAGGTAGGCCGGCGACGCCTTCACGAAGCGCAGCGCGATCGGCGAGCTCTGGTAGACGCGTCCCAGCGCGCGCCGCTCCGCCGCCACGCGGAAGATCGTCTCGACGGCCTCGATGTGACGGCCGTCCATCGGCACGCCGATCTCGCACGAGTACGCCGGCAGGATGTTCGCGTTGCCGATGTTGAAGACCTTGAAGCTGACGTTGTCGTAGCGCTTCTTGACGAGCGCCTTGAGCGACGCAAGCAGGAGCTTGGGCGCGAGGCTGGGGCGGATGTCGAGCAGGAGGTTGATGACGTGCGGTGTGAAGGGAAACAGCGCCGCGGCCTCGACGAGCAGGTTGCGCGTGCGCGTGTGCCAGAAGCGGTGGCGCGGGTCGCTGACGGTGTCGCGCGTGGTGACGAGGAACGGATAGGCGTAGTCGTCGTCGTACGGGCTGAAGGCGAGCTCGTAGTGCTCGTGGCGATCGAGGACCGACCCGTCCTCGAGGTCGGCCTTGACCTTCGCCCAGGGGTGCAGCGTGCGCACCTCGCGCATGTGAAAGCGCGGGCCGACCTCGACCATCGCGGTGCAGATGACGCCCATGCAGCCCATGCCGACGCAGATCGCGTCGAACACATGGTCGTCCTGCACGAGCGTGCGCTCACCGCGATGGTGGGCGTCGTAGGCGGCGCGGTCCGTCGGGCCGTCGGCCGGCTCGATGCGCCGCACGCTGCCGTCGCCCACGACGACGTCGAGCGAGCGCAGCGCGTCGTTGAGCGGACCGAACAGCTTCCCGGAGCCGTGCGTCGAGGTGGCGGTGACGCCGGCGATCGTCTGGTGGTCGTAGCCGCCCATGTTCGTCAGGCCCATGCCGTTGTCGTCGAGGTAGGCGTTGAGCTCCTTGATGCGCGTGCCGGCCTCGGCGCGCACGAGCCGGCGCTCACTCCATTCCGACCGCACGAAGTCCGGCTCGGGCGCGGGCACACGCGTCATGCCGTCGGGGCGCAGGAGAAATCCCTCGGTCAGCGCGACGTCCGACCACGAGTGGCCCGAGCCGACGGCGCGCACGTTGACGCCGGCGTCGCGGGCCTCACGCACGATTGCCTGGACGTCGGCGATCGAACGAGGCCGGTAGATCCGCAGCGGGTCGATGCGCTCGTTGCCGAGGTGGTTCTTCCAGGTCGCGCGGGTCTCGAACTCCATCGCCGTCAGCACCCCGTCAGCGCCCGTCGGCGCGCGCGTTCCCGCGCTCGGCGAGCAGCCGCTCGACCCCGCGCTCGGCGAGCGCCGCGATCGTCTTGGAGGGATTGACGCCGATCGCCGTCGGGACGATCGAGCCGTCGAGCACGTAGAGGCCCTCGTACCCGAAGACCTTTCCTCCGTCGTCGACGACGCCCGCGGCGGGGTCGTCGGACATCGGGCAGCCGCCGAGCGGGTGGACCGTGACGTACTTGCCCAGCGGTCCGGCGTCGAGGGCGAAGAACGCGGTCGCCCCGGCCGCCGCGCACAGCTCGCTCACGGTCTCGCGCATGCGGTGAAAGAGCGCCTCGCTGCGCGCGCGGTCGAAGCGGATGTCCAAGCGCCGGAAGACCGGGGTCAGGCGCGCCTGCCCGTCGGCGGCGTCGCGGCCGATGCACAGGAAGATGAGCGAGTCGCCGATCGGCGGGCGCCGGCGCACGCGCATGTCGGCCGGGGCCAGCGCGCGGTCCGACAGACCGAGCTTCGTGGCGGCGTTCTTCGCCGCCACGCGGATGCGGCCCAGGCCGGTGAGGACCCGCACGCCGCGCAGCACCTCGAGCACGTCGTCGAAGCTGCGCGGCAGGCCGCCGTCGGCGATCATCAGGCCGCGCTCGTCCAACTCGTCGATGCGGCTGGTCATGACCGGGCCGAACTCCGTGCGCGCGTTCTTGACGCCCTCCGCGGTCGGGTCCATGGCCAGCGCCAGCGCGTCGCCGTTGCCCGAGTAGCGGCTGCCCAGCGCCGGCGAGAGCTTCGACAGGCGCCTGCGGTTGCGCAGCAGCAGCCGCGTCGAGCCGAGCGTGCCGGCGGCGAGCACGAGCAGCGGCGCCGCGACGTCGCCCTTGGTCTTGTACTGCAGGTCGGCGAAGCCCACCCGCCAGTCGTCGCCGGCGCGCGCGGGCGGGTGGATGTCATGCACCTCGTGCAGCGGGTAGATCTCGGCACCGAGCGTCTCGGCGCGCGCGAGGTAGGTGATGTCGATCGTGTTCTTCGACATCCGCGGGCAGCCGACGTCGCAGCGCCCGAGGTTGTCGCAGCCCTGCTGGAAGACGCCGCTGAACGGGTGGTGGCGCTCCTCGCCGAAGTGCACGGCGATCGGCAGCGCGAGCGCCTCGCGGCCGGAGGCGCTCGCCATCGCCTCGAACGCGGCGACCTTCGGCAGCAGCGGCGTGCGCGGCGTCGTCCGTGGGTCCAGCGCCGCCTCGGTGCGGGTGTAGAAGCGGTCGAGCTCGGCCGCGTCGATCGCCGCCGGCCAGGCGGGGTCGTCGAAGATCGCGTCGGGCGCGCGCAGCTGGACGTTGGCGTAGACGAGCGAGCCGCCGCCGACGCCCGCGCCGGTCACGACGGCGACGTCCTTCATGATCCGCACGTCGAACATGCCGCCCGGGTTGTGGCGCGGATGAAACAGCGCGTGCGGGAACTGGGCGAGGCGGTCGGGATAGTCGCCGGGACCGAAGCGCCGGCCGCGCTCGAGCACGCACACGCGCATGCCCTGCTCGGCCAGCCGGCAGGCGGCGATCCCGCCTCCGAAGCCCGAGCCGACGACGATCGCGTCGTAGGCGCGCTCCATGCGCGCCAGCCTACCCGCGTGCTCGGCGCGCGAGGGTGGTCTTCGTCACACGATCGTCGGTTAGCGCTTCAGCGCCACCGGAGCGTCGGCAGCCTCGACGATGACGTGCGTGACGGGGATCTCGAGCTCCTCCTCCAGACGCCCGACGATGTTGGTCTCCAGCCAGTTCGACATCCCCGGCGGGTACGTCGAGATGAGCACCTCGTCGGCCGCGAAGTGGCGCAGCTCGTCCTCGATCGCGCCGAGCGCCACGAAGGGGTCGCCGACCTTGCCGCTGGCCTGGATGCCTTCCGACCGTGCCCAGACGAGTGCCGCGGCGAGGCGCTCGTGCGCCTCGGAGATCTCGCGGTCGACGTCCGACGCGAGGTAGCGCACGCGTGACACGAGGATCGGCGCGACGATGCGCAGCTCGCTGTCGCCGCGGCGGCGCAGACGGTCGGCGAGCTCCTCGCCCTGCAGCGTGCGGTTGGCGACGACGAGGACGCGCGATCCCGGCGACGGCGCCGTCCGGCGGCCCTCGGCCGCCGCCTCGCGCAGCGGCCGGCGACGATCGGGGTCCTGCCCGGAGAGCTCCCACACGAGCGCGCCGGTCAGCGCACCGACGAAGAGCGCGCCACCGGCGATCGGGTCGACGAGCGCGCCGAGCGCCGCCGACGCCGCCGTCAGGCCGGCGCCCCCCAGCGCGAGGTAGAAGGCGTCCGTCTCGTCGTGAATCGGCTTACGCATACCGCCCGGCTCCCCTCTTCCGCACGAATGCAACAATCGTTACATAGACCGCGGTTCGCTGCAAGCGCGCCGCGCCGACGCCGATGCCGCCGCCATCCGGCGGCCGGTCGGCGTAGAGTCCGATCGGCATGCCACGCGTCAAGGTCAGCATTCCCGACCCGCTGCTGCAGGTCGCGGCGGACGCCGCCCAGGCGGCCGGCAAGAAGATCGACGACCTCTACGAGACGGCGATCGTCGAGTTCATCGAGGCCAACAAACACACGCGGCCGGGTGCGCTGCGCAACCGCGGCCGGATGCCGGCCTCCTCGCCGAAGCTCACGATCGAGGTCCCCGAGGATCTCTTCCAGGAGGCCGAGAAGGTCGCCAAGCGTCTCGGCAAGCGCCGCGACGTGATCTACGCGATCGCGCTGGAAGCGCACGTGAAGTACAAGATCGACGCCCCCAGCGCGCTCGATCAGGGCCACGACCTGCCGACCGGAGCGTGGCGACAGAAGGGCCCGGCCGAGTCCTGACGCGCCGAGCGGTTGCGCCTGGCGCGCCCGATCCGGGTCAGCCGGGCAGGCGGGGGTTGCGGCGGGTGCGCAGCTCGCGCACCGCCGCGGCCAGCGCCGCCTCGTCGAAGCGGCGGCGGACGGCGGCGCGGATGGGCCGGCGCGCGCGGGCGCCACGGGCCAGCGGCCCGGTGGTGGGGGTCGATCCGGTCAGCAGGGGACGTGGCTCGGGCGTCAAGCGTTGAGCGTCAAGCGCCATGGTGCTCTCCTCTCTGCACCGAGGGTGCAGGGTGTGTCTGCCCGCGATCAGCCGGAGAGGTTCCACGGCCATCAGGGCCTCTGAGCACGAACGCACGAGGCCACCGGGCGGTGCTTCGAGCGTTGCACAGACCGTGGAGCGGGGCAACCGATCTGGGCCAAGTCCGAACGGACGCGCCGCACCGGACACCTGCGGTCTATACGAGCCGGTTCGCCGGGCCTTGCGCAAACGCCGGAATACCCTCACCCGCCGTCGCTAGGCTCCGCCACCCGTGAGCCTCGTCGACCTCCTCGACAACTCCGCGGCCGCCGGGCCCGTCCACGTGCGGATCGATCCGCGGGCCGCGCGCTTTCATCGCAGCATGCCCGGCTACACCCCGACCGAAGTGGCGCCGGCCCCCACCGCCGCCGCGCAGCTCGGCCTCGAGAAGCTCGTCGTCAAGCTCGAGACCGAGCGCTTCGGCCTGCCCTCCTTCAAGGTGCTCGGCGCCTCGTGGGCGACGTGCCGGGCGCTGAGCCGCCGGCTCGGCCCGGTCGACGAGCCGGTCGCGACGTTCGACGAGCTGCGCGGCGCCCTGCCCCGGCTCGACGGGCTGTCGCTCGTCGCCGCGACCGACGGAAACCACGGCCGTGCGGTGGCGCGGATGGCGAAGCTGCTCGGCCTCGGGGCGCGGATCCTCATCCCCGAGCACTCGGCGCAGGCGCGCGTCGACGCGATCGCCGCCGAGGGCGCGCAGGTCGACCTCGTGCGCGGCAGCTACGACGACGCGGTCAAGCTGTCGGCAGCGCTCGCCGACGACGAGCACATCGTCATCTCCGACACGTCGTGGCCGGGCTACGAGGAGGTGCCGGGCTGGGTCGCCGACGGCTACTCGACGATCTTCGAGGAGCTCGCCGAGCAGCTCGGCGACGAGCCGGCCCCGGCGCTCGTGCCGATCCAGATCGGCGTCGGCGCGCTCGCCTGCGCGGCGGTGCGCGCGCTCGCCGACGGCGAGCGGGTGATCGTCGGCGTCGAGCCGGCCGACGCCGCCTGCGCCCTGCAGGCCGTGCGCAACGATGGCCGGCCGGTGCTCGTCCCCGGCCCGCACGGCTCGATCATGGCCGGGCTGAACTGCGGCCTCGCCTCGCAGGTCGCGCTGGCGGACATGGTGGCGGGGATCGCCGCCTTCTGCACCGTCGAGGACGCCGACGCCGAGGCGGCGGTGCGCCTCCTGTTCGCGGACGGGCTGCGCGCCGGCGAGTCCGGCGCCTCCGGCCTGGCCGGCCTGCTCGCCCTGCGTGCCGCCCATCCGGACGGCACCTGGCAGCGCTTCGGGCTGGCGCCCCGGCCCGCCGCGCTCGTGATCTGCACCGAGGCGCCGACCGACGAGCGCGCGTTCGAGCGGATCACGCGCAGCGTGTAGGAGCCGCCGACGGGGTACCGCACGGGCCATGAGCGCACACCAGCCACCGATGGACCCGACCAGCTCCGAAGCCGATCCCGAGCAGCTCGAGCTCGCCCGCAAGCAGGGCGCGATGTACCGCCAGGCACTCGACCACATGGCGACCGAGGTCGCCCACGACGGCGGCACGAAGGAGGCCGGCGAATACATCGTCGGCTACGCCGTCGAGGAGGCCGAGGGCATGTACATGTGGGAGGACGGCGAGCTCGCCTGGCAGGAGCCCGGCGACGCGAACCTCCACGTCGAGATCGCGGTCCTCGACGCGTCAGACGAGCGCTTCGTCCCCTGCCTGAAGGTCACCGGCACGCTGATCGACCCCGACGGCAACGAGGTCGGCACGCACGAGCACGAGATGCTCTGGCATCCGATGCTCTACCACTACGGGCGCAACTGGACGGTCCCGGCCGACGGCGAGTACACGCTGAAGGTGCACATCGACCCGCCGACGTTCATGCGCCACGACGAGGTCAACGGCTGCCGCTTCAAGGAGGCGGTCGACGTCACGTTCGAGGGCGTCAAGGTCGAGCGCGGGCAGGACTGACGCGCGATGCGGCGGCGTCGGCGAGCACATACGTGGCTGCGCCGACGACTGCTGCCACCAACAGCACGGACGGCCAGGCGCCGAGCGTGTCGGCGATGAGGTGAGACACGACGAACCCGCCGAGGTAGAGCAAGACGAGCACGACCGTCCGCGCGGATCCGCCCCGCCCGCCCCCGCGCAGCCAGCGCAGCGCGCACCACGCGCAGCCGGCGACGAGCACGATCCCGCCGAGCGGGCGGATGCCGGTCAGCTGCGCGACGGCGAAGCCGAGCAGGAGCGAGCCGGAGGCGACGGGCCAGGTCACGGACGCGAACGGTAGCCGGCCCGCGGTGGCGAGGCCGCGCTCCGGGGTGCCGAAGAACTAGCATTGGCCGCGGCGACGCAAGGAACCCGGCGTGATTCCGGGGCGGTCCTCGCCACTGTGACCGGGGAGCCAAGTCCATCCGGGCCACTGGGCGCTCACGCGCCTGGGAAGGCGGACTGAAGGCGACGATCCGGAAGTCAGGACACTTGCGCCGCCTTCGTTTTCCACGAGGGATTGGAGTTGCCGCGTCGTGTCGCCCCCAGCGCCGGATGAGCGCCCCCACCAGGATCGCTGCCCCGGTGTGCTCGCGCTGCACGATGCCGCCGACGGCCGGCTGGCCCGCGTGCGCGTGCCGGGTGGGCGGCTGAGCGCGCGTGCGCTGCTCGCGCTCGCGGCCGCCTCCGAGGCCCTCGGCAGCGGCCTCCTGGACATCACCGCGCGGGCGAACCTCCAGCTGCGCGGGCTGCGCGCCGGCGCCGACGTCGCCGCCGAGCTGGCGACCCGCCTGGGCGACGCCGGCCTGCTGCCGTCGGTCGCGCACGACCGCGCCCGCAACGTCCTGGCCAGCCCGCTCGCCGGCCGCGCGCCCGGCGCGCTGGACGCCGTGGACGACATCGTCGCGCTGCTCGACGCCGGGATCTGCGCGAGCGCCACCCTGCGCGACCTGCCCGGCCGCTTCTGCTTTCTGGCCGACGACGGCACGGGCGCGGGCCGCGAGATCGGCCCCGACGTCACCGTCCTCGCGCGCGGCGGCGGGAACTTCGGCGTCGCCCTGGACGCCCGCGAGCTGGACTTCGAGGGCGACGGGGCGGCCGCGGTCGCCGTCGCGGTGGCCGCCGCCGAGGCGTTCGTGGGCGCCGGCGGCGACGCCTGGCGGCTGTCGGAGACGCCGGGCGGCGCGTCGACGATCGCCGCCGCGCTCGGCCTCGCGCTCGAGCCCGTGGCGCGCGCGATGCGCTCCCGTACGTTCGGCCCGGGCGCGGTCGGGCAGCGCGACGGGCGTGTCGCGCTGACGGCGCTGGCGCCGCTCGGCCAGCTCTCGCCCGCGCTGCTGCGCGAGCTCGCCCGGTTGAGCCCCGCAGGCGTGCGGCTGTCGGCGCAGCGAACCGTGACGCTCGTCGACCTCGACGGCGGGCAGGTCGTGGCGATGCGCGCGGCGCTGGACGAGGCCGGTCTCGTGCTCGACGCCGCGTCGGGCTGGGTGGGGCTGACCGCGTGCGCCGGCAGCTGGCGCCTGCGCGCGCGCGCTGGCCGACGTCCGCGCCGCGGCGTCCGAGCGAGCGCTCGCGCGCTCGGCGCGCGACCCCGCCGAGCACTGGGCAGCGTGCGAGCGGCGCTGCGGCGAGCTGCCGGCGACGCCCGTGACGGTGGCCGCCGGCGCTGCGGACGCTGTCGAGGTGCGCCGGCACGAGACGACGTGGCACGCGCCGACGCTCGCGCACGCCGCCGCGCGCCTGCGCCTCGAGGCGGCGCGATGATCGCCTACGAGCGCGATGGCGCGGAGATCTACCGGCGCTCGTTCGCGACGATCCGCGCGGAGGCCCCGCTCGACCGCTTCGACCCGATCCTCGAGCGCGTCGCGGTGCGGATGATCCACGCCTGCGGGATGGTCGACCTCGCCGCCGACGTCGACGCCTCGGACGGCTTCGGCGCCGCGGCGCAGGCCGCGCTGCGCGCCGGCGCGCCGATCCTCTGCGACACGTCGATGGTCGCCGCGGGCGTGACCCGCGCACGCCTGCCGGCGGACAACGACGTCGTCTGCACGCTGACGGCACCGAGCGTCGGCGACCTCGCCCAGGCGCTGCAGACGACGCGCAGCGCCGCCGCGATGGAGCTGTGGCGCGACCGCCTGGGCGGCGCGCTCGTGGTCGTCGGCAACGCGCCGACGGCGCTGTTTCGCCTGCTCGAGCTCGTCGGCGAGGCCGACGGGCCCGCCCCGCCGGCGGCGGTGATCGGCGTCCCGGTCGGCTTCATCGGGGCCGCGGAGTCCAAGGACGCGCTCGCCGCGAACGCGGACGGGCTGCAGTACCTCGTCGTGCGCGGCCGGCGCGGCGGCAGCGCGATCGCCGCGGCCGCCGTCAACGCGCTGGCGCAGGAGGCCGAATGAGCCCCGGGCGGCTGTTCGGCGTCGGCGTCGGTCCCGGCGACCCCGAGCTCGTGACCGTCAAGGCGCAGCGCATCATCGGCGCGTGCGACGCGGTCGCCTATCCGGAGAAGCGGCCGGGCGGCTCGATCGCGCGGCGCGCGGCGGCGCCCTGGATCGCCGACGGCTGCGAGGAGCTTGCGCTCGTCTACCCGGTGACGACCGGCGAGACCGATCACCCCGAGGGCTACGAAGGCGCCCTGCGCGACTACTACGACGCGGGGGCGCAGCGGATCGCCGAGCGGCTCGACTCCGGCTGCGACGTCGCGGTGCTCTGCGAGGGCGACCCGTTCTTCTACGGCTCCTACATGTACCTGCACGAGCGGCTCGCGGCCATCTACGAGACACAGGTCGTACCGGGAATCACCGCGTTCAGCGCCGCCGCCGCGGCCGCCGGCACGCCGCTGGCCAAGCGTGACGACGTGCTCGTCGTCGCCCCGGGGACGCTGGCGCCCGACCGGCTCGCCGCGCACCTGCGTGACGCCGACGCGGCCGTCGTCATGAAGCTCGGGCGCCGCTTCGACGCCGTGCGCGCCGCGGTGGCGCTGGCGGGAGCGGACGTCGCCGACCGCGGCGTGTACGTCGAACGCGCCTCGTGCGAGGGCGAGCGGGTCACGGCGCTCGGCGAGGCCGGTGGCGACGTGCCGTACATGGCACTCGTGCTCGTGCCGACGGCGCGCCACGCGCCCGCGCCCTCGCCCTCGCCCTCGCCCTCGCCGGCGGTGGCCTCCGCGCAGGCGCCGGCCGCGCGCGGCGGCTCGCTCGCCGTCGTCGGCCTCGGCCCGGCCGGCCCGGACTGGCTGACACCCGAGGCGAGCGCCGCGATCGCCGCCGCGGACGAGCTCGTCGGCTACGGCCCGTACCTCGACCGCGTGCCGCGGCGCGCCGGCCAGCGCCGCCACGCCAGCGACAACCGCGTCGAGCTCGATCGTGCGCGGCACGCCCTCCAGCTCGCCGCCGGGGGCGCCACGGTCGCCGTCCTGTCGTCGGGCGATCCCGGCATCTTCGCGATGGCGACCGCCGTCCTGGAGGCCGTCGAGTCGGGCAACGGGCAGTTCGCGCAGGTTGACCTGCGCGTCGTGCCGGGCCTGTCGGCGATGCACGCCGCCGCCGCTCGGGTGGGCGCCCCGCTCGGGCACGACTTCGCGGTCATCTCGCTGTCGGACCGGCGCAAGCCGTGGGCGATCATCGAGCGCCGGCTGGAGGCGGCGGGCGCGGCCGACTTCGCGCTCGCGCTCTACAACCCGGCCTCCAGGACGCGCCGTGCCCAGCTCGAGCGGGCGCGCGCGGTGCTCCTGCGCCACCGCTCGCCCGATACTCCGGTCGTCGTCGCCCGCGATGTCGGCGGCGCGGGCGAGGAGGTCTCGGTCACGACGCTCGGCGGCTTCGACGCCGCGCGGGTCGACATGCGCACGCTGCTCGTCGTCGGCTCGTCGACGACGCGCGTCATCGCCGGTCGAGCGGGCCGCGAGCTCGTCTACACCCCGCGCGACTACCCGGCGTGACACCCCAGCCAGGCGAGTGCCTGCTCGACGCTGGTCACGGTCTCGCCGTCGGGCCGCGGCGGGCGCGCGACCACGATGACCGGCAGGCCCCGCTCGCCCGCGGCGTCGAGCTTGGCGCGCGTCAGCGCGCCGCCGGAGTCCTTCGTGACGAGCACGTCGAGCGCATGACGGTCGATCAGCGCGAGCTCGCCGGCGATGTCGTAGGGCCCGCGGTCGAGCAGCAGCTCGTGGTGCAGCGGCAGCGCCGCGGGATCGGGCGCGTCGACGCAGCGCACGAGAAAGAACGCGCCGGCGACGGGCCGAAACGCCGCGAGCCCCTGGCGGCCGGTCGTGAGGAAGACGCGGCGGCCGGCCGCGGGCAGCAGCGCGGCCGCCTCCTCGAGGGTGCGCACCTCGCGCCAGTCGATCGCCGGGTCGCGCGCGAACGGCGGGCGCTCGAGGCGCAGCAGCTTCGTGCCGGCGGCCGCACACGCCGCGGATGCCGACCAGGACATGCGCTGGGCGAACGGGTGCGTCGCGTCGACCACGGCGCCCACCCTCTCGGCGCGGATGAACGCGGCCAGCCCGTCGGGCCCGCCGAAGCCGCCGGTGCGGACCTCGCCGCGCGGCAGGCGCGGCTTGCCGACACGGCCGGCGAGCGTCGAGATGACCCTGACGCCGTCCCCGCCCGCGCCGTCGTCGAGCGCGCCCGCCAGGGCGCGCGCCTCGCCCGTGCCTCCGAGCACGAGCACGGTGCGGGCGGCCGGCGTCACCGGCTCAGGCTCGCCCGATGAGGCGGCTGCTGCTCATCGGCATCGGCGCCGGCGACCCGGCGTACGTCACCCAGCAGGCGATCCGGGCGCTCAACGAGGTGGATGTGTTCTTCGTCATGCACAAGAGCGAGGCCAGGGACGAGCTCGTCGCGCTGCGCCGCGAGATCTGCGCGCGCTACATCGACGGCGAGTCCTACCGGATCGTCGCAGTGCGCGACCCCGAGCGCGATCGCGACGCCGCCGCCTACGCGGACGCCGTCGAGGACTGGCGCGCCGCCCGCGCGGCGATCTGGGAGCGGCTCATCGGCAGCGAGCTCGGCGACGACGGCGTCGGCGCCATCCTCGTCTGGGGCGACCCGTCGCTGTACGACTCGACGCTGGCGATCGTCGACTCGATCCGTGCCGGCGGCCGGGTGCGCTTCGAGATCGAGGTGATCCCGGGCGTGAGCGCGATCGCGGCGCTGTGCGCGCGCCACGCGATCGCGCTCAACCGCGTGGGACAGGGGGTCCTGATCACGACCGGGCGGCGCCTCGCGCGCGACGGCTGGCCGCCCGGCGTCCCCGACGTGGTGGTCATGCTCGACGCCCGCTGCGCCTTTCGCGGGGTCGCCGATCAGGACGAAGTCGACATCTACTGGGGAGCGTATCTCGGCACGCCCGACGAGCTCCTCGTGGCGGGGGGGCTGGCGCGGGTCGGCGCAGAGATCGAGCGGGTGCGCACGGCCGCGCGCGAGCGCAAGGGATGGATCATGGACACCTACGTGCTGCGCCGCCGGGCCGGACCCGCGAGGATCGCGGGTATGGAGGCAGAGCATGGCGACTGACGTACCCGGCCGCGAGGCCCACCTCGCGCGGCTGCGGATGGCCTACGCGCGGACCGCCCGCGATGGCACCGGCGGCCAGACGCTCTACGTCGCGGGCCTCACCGGCAGCGGCCGCAGCGGGCTGCTGCGCGCCTTCGCGACCGAGCTCGAGGCGCTCGACGACTCCCCGGCCGTGCTGGCGGGGGCCTTCGAGAACGGGCGCTTCGTGTCGTGGGACGACAGCGGGCCGCCGGCCGAGCGGGTCACGGCGGTCGTCGAGAAGGTCGCCTCGCTGCCGGAGGGGCTCGTCCCGTACGCGGCGCTCGTCGGCCAGGCGATGTCGCGCGGCGAGGCGCCGCTCGCGCTCGTGCGCAGGCTGTTCGGGCGCAGCGACCTGCTCGCGCCGACGGAGTTCCTGCCGATGCTCCTGCGCGAGCTGTGCTCGGAGGGTCCGGTCGTGCTGCTCGTCGACGACGCCGACCACGCGCCCGGCGGGCTGTGGGGCGACGCCGTGGTGGACCTCGCCGAGCGCGTCGCGCGCGACCGCCCGCTGCTGTTCGTGCTCGCGATCGAGCGCCCCGCGCAGCTCGACATGCACGAGGACGACGAGCCGGAGAGCCTGTACCTGGCGCGGCGCCTGCGCGGGCGCGGCCGCGCGCGCTGGGTGACGCTCGAGCCGGTGGCGATCGAGCAGCTCGCGGAGTGGACCGGGCCGGCGGCGGCCGGGGTGCTCGAGCGGCTGCTCGAGGTGACCGGCGGCCGCGCCGCCTGGGCGGCGGACCTATGGCGTCACTGGCGGGCGAGCGGGGTGGTCGTGGCGGGCGAGCCCGGGGACGAGGCCGCGGCGGGCGATGCGCCGCCGTGGCGGTTCGCCGAGGGCGGGCTCGCGCGCACGCTCGATCCCTTCGAGGACGTGTTCGGCGAGCGGCTGACGCGGATCGCCCGGGCCGGCGCGCAGGATGTCGACCTGTCCGTGATCCGCGCCTCGATCGGCGGGGGGCGCAAGCTGCTGTCCCGGGCCGCGCTCGAAGGACCCGTCTTCACCGCCGACGCCCTGGCGCGCGTGCTGCGGCGCGACCGCGACGGCGTCATCGACCTGCTCGACGACGCGCTCCTGCACGACGACGAGCATCCCCACGGCGTCGTGCACGAGGCCGGGTCGATCGACGTCGAGGACGATCTCGGCGCCAAGCGACACCTGTGGCTGTATCGCTTCGACGCCGAGCTGGACTGGCTGACGCTGGCCCACCACGGCCTCGCCGAGCCCGCACGCAGTGCGGCGGCGCGTGTGGTCGCGCAGGCCCTGCTCGACGCCTACGGCGGTCCGCGCTACGTGGCGCCCACGCTCGCGCGCCTGTACGAGCTCGCCGGCGATCCGCAGGCGGCACGCCGCTACCGGCGGATGGCCGACGCCGGCCCCAGCACCGACGTGCTCGTCTGGCGCGCCGAGGCGCTGCTGGCGCGGGCCGATCCACAGGCCAGCCCCGATCGCCGCCGGTCGGCGGAGATCCTGCTCGCCGCGGCGCGCAGCCTGTCGGGCGGCGGCCCGCACGAGGACGGGCTGCGCTTTGCGCAGGCGGCGTACCGGCTCGCGCCGCGGCGCGAGGTGCGCGCGGAGGCGCTGTACCTGAGCGGCGTGCTCGAGTTCAAGCTCGGCGACTACGATGCCGCGCGCCAGACCCTGCAGCTGGCGCTCGGGCTGTATCGCGAGCTCGCCGATCGCAAGGGCGAGGCCGACGCCCGCGCCGCGATCGCCCTCATCGAGAGTCGCCGCGGCTCGCAGGAGGCGGCACGTCTGGAGCTCGCCTTCGTGCTCGAGATCTACCGCGAGATCGGCGACCGCGACGGCGAGGCCGCGACGCGCGAGAGCCTGGCCGGGATCGACGTGGCGCTCGGCGCGCACGCGCCGGCCCGCGCCAACCTCGTGGCGGTCATGCAGCTCGAGCAGGCCGACGGCGACCGCCGCGGCGAGGCGAGCACGCGCCTGCGCATCGCCCGGCTGGACATGGAGACGGGCGACTTCGACCAGGCGCGCAGCGAGCTCGACGCGGCGCTGGAGATCTACCGCGCGCTCGGCGACCGCCATGGCGAGGCCGACGCGCGCCACAACCTCGCGCGCCTCGGCATCGAGCTCGGCTCGCTCGACGACGCGCGCCGCGAGTTCATGCGCATCCTCGCCGTCTACCGCGAGCTCGGCGACCTCGTCGGCCAGGCGGCGACGCGCCACAGCCTCGCCTCGATCGCGATCGAGCAGCGCGTGTTCGAGAAGGCGCGGCGCGAGCTCACGCACGTGCTCGAGCTGGGCCGGGCGATGGGCGACGAGGACGTGGTGCGCACGGCGCTGGAGGACCTGGAGATCGTCAACACGGCCGACCCGCCGCCGCTGGACGTCTGAGCCGGCCGCGTCACGGGGCGCTGCGATCGCGCTCGCGCTCGCGCTCGGACGAATACAGGTGGCTGTCGCAGAACCCCGGCTCGCCCAGCGCCGGCCCGACGATGATCACGGCCGTCCGCCGCACGTTGGCTGCCCGGACCTGCTCGGCGATGGTGGCGAGCGTGCCGCGCAGGACGACCTCGTCGGGCTGCGAGGCGCGGGCGACGACGGCGACCGGCCCGTCGGCGCCGTAGTGGCGGGCCAGCCGGGGTGCCAGCTCGTCGATCGCCTGGACGGCCAGGTGCAGGACGAACGTCGCGCCGTGGGCGGCGAGCGCGTCGAGCTCCTCGCCCGGTGGCATCGGCGTCGCGCGGCGCGCGTGGCGGGTGAGGATCACCGTCTGCGCGACGCCGGGCAGCGTCAGCTCGCGGCCCAGCGCCGCCGCGGCGGCGGCGAACGCGGGAACCCCCGGCGTGACGTCGTAGGCGATGCCGAGCGCGTCGAGGCGGCGCATCTGCTCGGCGGCGGCGCTCCAGATCGAGATGTCGCCGGAGTGCAGCCGGGCGACGTCATGGCCCTGGCGCTCGGCGTCCGCGTACTCGGCGACGATCGCGTCGAGGTCGAGGTGGCGGGTGTCGACGAGCCGTGCGCCGCGCGGCGCGTGCGCGAGCACCTCCGGCGGGACGAGCGCGCCGGCGTAGAGCACGACCGGCGCGGCGGCGACGAGGCGCTGGGCGCGCAGCGTGATGAGGTCGGCAGCGCCGGGCCCGGCGCCGATGAAGTGGACGGTCACGGCGCCCGCAGCTCGTACTGCGTGACGGTCATGGTCGGGCGCCAGCCGGTGAACCCGCCGAGCGGCTCGGCGTGCGAGACCGCGATCCGGCTCAGCCGGCCGCCCTGCTCGGCCTGCGCCCGTGCGACGAGCGTCTCGCCCTCGACGGTCACGACGTTGGCGACGAGGCGGCCACCGGGCGCGAGCGCCTTGCGGCAGCGCGTCAGCAGGCCGTAGGTCGTCAGGCCGCCGCCGACGAAGATCGCGTCGGGCCGCTCCTCGAGCTCGTCGAGGACGTCGGGCGCCTCTCCGGTGACGACGCGCAGCGCGGGCACGCCGAGCGTGAGCGCGTTGCGGGCGATCCGTGCGGCGCGCTCGGCGTCGCGCTCGACGGCGATCGCGCGGGCGCCGGGCGCCGCGCGCAGCCACTCGATCGCGATCGAGCCGCTGCCGGCGCCGACGTCCCACAGCAGCTGGCCGGGCACCGGTACGAGCGCCGCGAGCGTCACGGCGCGGACCTCGCGCTTGGTGATCTGGCCGTCGTGCTCGTAGGCGTCGTCGGGCAGGCCGGGCGTCCGTCCCATCAGCGGCGCCTTGCCTCGCACCTCGAGCGCGACGAGGTGCAGCTCCGCCGCCTCGCGATCGCCCCAGGCGTCGGCGGTCGACTCCTCGACGCGCTCGCGCTCCTCGGCGCCGAGCTCCGCGAGGACGACGAGTCGGCTGGCGCCGAAGCCGCGCTCGCGGGCCACGCGCGCGATCTGCGCCGCGGTGCGGGGACCGAAGCCGAGGACCACGAGGCGCCGGCCGGGCTGCAGCGCGGGCGCGACGACCTCCGCGATCCGGCTCGTCGCCGAGACGAGCTCGACGTCGGCGACCGGCCAGCGCAGCCGCGCGCAGGCCAGCGCGAAGGAGGAGACCCCGGGGATGAAGCGCGTGCGCCCCTCCTCGTCGCCGATCCGGCGCAGGATCGTCGCGCCGACCCCGTGCAGCAGCGGGTCCCCGCTGGCGAGCACGACGACGCTGCGCTGTTGCGCGAGCGCGGGCAGCTCGTCGACGAGGTCGATCAGCCGCGTGGGCCAGGCGCGCCGCTCGCCGGGCGCCTCGGCCGGCACGAGGCCGAGCTGGCGCTCGCCGCCGACGAGCAGGTCGGCCGCCAGGACGGCCGCGCGGGCCTCCTCGCCGAGGCTCGGCCAGCCGTCGGCGCCGATGCCGATCACGGTGATCATCGGGCGACGGCCACGGCGTCGGCCAGGGCGCGGGCGAGACGCTCGTTGGCCTCGGGCTCGCGCGCGGTGAGGCGCAGGTCGTCGGCGGTCAGGCCCGGAAACGAGGCCGCCGGGCGGATCGCGATCCGCTGCTCGCGCAGGTGGTCGATCACGCCGGGACCGTAGCCCGCGACGCGCACGAGCACGTAGTTGGCGGCGGCCGGCCAGGTGCGAACGCCGGGGATGCCGGCGAGCCGCGCCTCGAGGTCGGCGCGCTCGGCCTGCGCGCGCACGGCGTTGCGCGCGAGCGCCTCCGGCCGTTGCGCCAGCGCGGTCAGCGCCGCGAGCGCGAGCGCGTTGCACGACCACGGCGGGCGCACGGCGCGCAGGCGGTCGCTCAGCGGCGGCGGCGCCAGCGCGTAGCCGGCGCGCAGGCCGGGAACCGCGAGCGACTTCGTCAGGGAGCGCACGACGACGACGCCGGCGTGCGCCTCGCGGACGAGCGACCCCGGCTCGCCGGGAACCATGTCCATGAACGCCTCGTCGACGACGACCGTGCGGCCCGGCCGGCGCAGCGCGAGCAGCGTCGTGGCGGGCACCAGCGTGCCGCTCGGCGAGGAGGGGTTGCCGACGACGACGAGGTCGGCCGCCTCCGGGACGTCCTGCGGGCGCAGCGTGAAGCCGTCGCCGGGCTCGGTGAGGACGCGCGTGACCGCGATGCCGTGGGCGCGCAGCGCGGCCTCGGTCTCGGTGAAGGCGGGGTGCACGCAGGCGGCCAGGCGCGGGCGCAGCGCGGCGGGCAGCAGCCAGAGCGCCTGCGCGGCGCCGTTGGTCGGCACGATCTCCTCGGGCATGCGGCCGTGCAGCGCGGCGAGCGCGGCGACGGCCGCGTCCTCGCACGGGTAGGAGGCGAGGTCGCCGCCGGCGAGCGCTGCCTGCAGCGCCTCGCACAGCCACGGCGGCGGGCCGCCCGCGACGACGTTGACGGCGTGGTCGGCGTCGCCGGGGCGCACGAGCGTGTCGCCGTGACGACGCAGGTCTGCATGTCCGTCGAGCGCGATGCTCGCGGCCGGGGCCTCCGGCATCAGGTCGAGCGCCCGCCCGGCGACGACGAGCACGGCGCGCTCCGCGACCGCGGCGAGCGCCTGCGTCGCCTCGCCGAGCCGGTCGAGCCAGTCGCGCGCGAGCGGGTCGGGCGGCAGCAGCCCGGCCCCCGCCTGCTCGGCGACGACGATCACCGGCGAGCGCGTGGTCGCGATCGCTGCGACGAGCTCGGCGACCCGCGCACGGACGTCGCCGCCGCGGAACATGACGCCCGCGATCCAGTTGCCGAGGCCGTCGAGGAGCACGCAGCGCTCGGTCCGCAGCGCCGTGGCCAGGTCGTCGCCGGCGACCACCGTCTCCCACTCCGGCGGCCGGCGCAGGACATGGCCGGCGATCCGTGCGGCCATCGAGTCGTCGTCGGGATCGGCGGTCGCGAGGTAGCGCACCGGCAGCCCGCTCGCGCGCGCCAGCCCCTCCGCGTGCGCGCTCTTGCCCGAGCGCGTTCCGCCGACGACGAGCGTCAGGCCCATGCGCCCGCTCGCTCGCGCGCTGCCGCCGCGACGAGCCGCCACGCCACGTGCGGGAAGGCGGCCCAGTGGACGTGCAGGTAGGACGCGTGCACGCCGCCGGCGACGAAGCCCTCCGGTCGCGTCGAGCCGCGCGACGTCAGCTCCCATGCCGGGGTGCCGTCGCCCTCCGCGGCGGAGTAGTGAAACTCGTGCCCGCGCACGGTCTCCCCTCGGCGCCAGAGCGGCGAGTCGCTCAGCGCGACCGCCTCGCGGTAGCCGATCGACAGCCGCCCCGCCATCCGCCCGCGGGCCGGCAGCACGCCGCACATGGGCAGCTCGTCGAGCGTCTCGCAGAGGTACAGCAGCCCGCCGCATTCCGCGTGCACGGGCCGCCCGGAGCGCGCGAACGCGGCGACCTGCTCGCGCATCGCCGTGTTGGCGGACAGCCGCACGCCGAAGACCTCCGGGAAGCCGCCCGCCAGGACGAGGGCGCCCGCGTCGGCGGGCAGCGCTTCGTCGTGGGCGGGGTCGAACGGCGCGAGCGTCGCGCCGGCGGCGCGTAGGAGCTCGAGGTTCTCCTCGTAGTGAAACGAGAACGCGGGTCCCCTCGCGATGGCGATGGTGGCGGTGGGCGGATCCGTGCTCGCGCCTCGGACCGCCGGCGCGGCGCCACTCGGGGTCTCATCCTCGCGGCGAGCAGCCCCCGCTATCGCCCCTGATGGCGGGGACGGCTCGGGCGCAGGCGAAGGGGCACGGCCACACGACCCCGGCGTCCACGCCGGCCCGCTCAGCGGCGGCGCGCTTCGCGCCAGCGCGAGGACGGCGGCGAGATCGACCCGCGCGCCGACCGCCGCGCCGAGCGCGCCGATCGCCGCCCGCGTGCGCGCCTCGCGCTCGCCGGCCGGCACGAGCCCGAGGTGGCGCTCCGGCGCCGCCACGCGGTCGTCGCGGCGCAGCGCGCCGACGACCGGCACGCCGAGCGGCTCGATCGCCTCGCGCAGCAGGAGCTCGTGGTGGTCGGAGCCGACCTTGTTGACGATGACGCCGGCGATCCGCACGCCGGCGTCGAACGTCATGTAGCCGTGGACGATCGCGGCGGCGCTGCGGGCCATCGAGGCGGCGTCGAGCACGAGCAGGACCGGCGCGCCGAGCAGCTTCGCGACGTGGGCGCTCGACGCCAGCTCGCCCCGCCCGCTCGCCCCGTCGAACAGGCCCATGACGCCCTCGATGACCGCGATGTCCGCGCCCGCCGCGCCGTGCAGCGCCAGTGGCGCGATCAGCTCCGGACCCGACAGGAAGGCGTCGAGGTTGCGCCCGGGCCGGCCGGACGCGAGCGCGTGGTAGCCCGGGTCGATGTAGTCCGGGCCGACCTTGAAGCCCTGCACGACGAGCCCGCGGGCGCGCAGCGCGCTGATCAGCCCGCAGGCGACCGAGGTCTTGCCCGCGCCCGAGCTCGTGCCCGCGACGACGATGCGCGGGATCGCCGTCACCACTCGATCCCCTGCTGGGCGCGGATGCCGTCGTCCATCGGGTGCTTGACCTTCGTCACCTCGGACACGAGGTCGGCGGCGGCGATGAGCTCGGCCGGCGCGTCGCGGCCGGTCACGACGACGTGCTGAAAGCCCGGCCGCTCGCGCAGCGTCGTGACGAAGTCCTCGACGTCGATCCAGCCCCACTTCAGCGGATAGGTGATCTCGTCGAGGATGAGGAACTCGTAGCGCTCCTCGGCGATCGCCCGCTTGACGCCGTCCCAGCCGGCGCGCGCGAGCTCGGCCGACTCGTCGAGGTCCTGCGAGAGCCAGGACCAGCCGTCGCCCATCTTCTCCCAGTCGATCCCGCCCAGCGCGGCCGCCGCCTTCGCCTCGCCGACCTTCCACTTGCCGGACTTCACGAACTGAAAGACGCCGCACGCATACCCGCGCGCCCAGGACCGCATGAGCATCCCGAAGGCGGCCGTCGACTTGCCCTTGCCGTGGCCGGTGATGACGATGAGCAGCGGCCGGTCGCGGCGCTTGCGGCGCTTGGGCTCGGCGCTACCGCGGTCGCCCGGGCGGTGCGGGACGTCGACGTCGGCGCCGCCGTGGCGGGTGAGCGGGCCGGCGTCGCTCATGCCGCACTCCCGAGCGACACGAGGCTGCCGCCGGCGGCCTCGGCCAGCGCCCGCGCCAGCCCGAGCCGGACCGCGCCCTGCTCGGTGTCGACGACGTAGACGGCGTCCGCGCAGCGGCCCAGTCGTGCGGCGGCGCCGGCGGCGGCGGGGGCCCGCCCGTCGGTGAGGACGACGGCGCGCGCGCGGCCGCCCCGATCGCGTCGGCGCTCGCGGCGGATGAGCTCACCGGCGACGTCGAGGCCTGCGGCCAGCGGCGTCCGACCGCCGGTGCGCAGGGCGAGGATGGCCGCGGCCGCCTGCTCGAGCGGCGCGCCCGGCGCGTGCACGACGTGCGCCCGGGCCTCGCGAAACGCGACGATGGCGACGCGCTCGCGGCGCGCGTACGCCTCGCGCAGGAGCTCGAGCAGCGCGCCCTTGACGCGCGCCATCCGCCGCCGCGCGCCCATCGACCCGCTCGCGTCGACCACGAGGCAGAGCAGCGTCTCGTCGCGCGCGGCGCGAACGTTGCCGCGGCGCGCGCCGGCGTTGCCGCTGGCCAGCCGTTCGCGCAACGTGGCGACGAGCGCGATGTCGGTCTCGCCCGCCGCGGCCGGGCGGCTGTCGATCGCTGCGCTGTGCGAGCCGCCGGCCGCGCGCGGCAGCGGCGCCAGGGCGAGCGGCTGCGCGGGCGCGGGCGCGTCGCGGCGCTCGCGCGGCGCGGGCGCGTCGCGGCGCTCGCGGGTCTCGCCGCGCCCGGCGGTCGCGCCGCGCTCGGGGGTGGCGCCGCGCTCCGATACGGGGCCACCGTCACCGCCACCGCCACCGCGCGGCGTGGGCGGCGGCGCGTCGGGCGGCCCGTCGGGCTCGTGGTCGCCGGCATCGTCGAGCGCCCTGTCGATGTCGCCGGGATCGGCGGCCGCACCGCCGGCCAGCGGGTCGCGCCGGCGCCGGTGCACGAGCGCGAGGTGCGCGGCCCGGCGCACGTGCTCGGCATCGACCGCGTCGACGCCGTCCAGCGCCGCCAGCACCCGCGCGGTGCGCGCGGTGACGACGTCGCCGCGCATGCCGTCGACGCCGATCTGCACGCACACGCGGACGATGCGGTCGAGCTCGCGCTCGGGCAGCCGGACCGACGCCAGCCGCTCGCGCGCCGCCACGATCGACGCCGCGACATCGGCCTCGGCGGCGGCGAACCGCTCCGCGAACGCGACCGGATCGGCCTCGTAGGCCAGCCGCCGGCGCACGATCTCCGCGCGCTCGGACGGCTCGGCCGGCGCGCTCACCTCGACGCCGAGCCCGAAGCGGTCGAGCAGCTGCGGGCGCAGCTCGCCCTCCTCGACGTTCATCGTGCCGACGAGCAGGAAGCGCGCGTCGTGGCGCACGGAGATCGCGTCGCGCTCGACATGACAGACGCCCGTCGCGGCGGCGTCGAGCAGGACGTCGACGAGGTGGTCGGGCAGCAGGTTGACCTCGTCGACGTAGAGCACGCCGCGGTGCGCGCGAGCCAGCAGGCCGGCCTCGAAGGCGCGCTCGCCGGCCAGCGCGCGGCCGAGGTCCAGCGCGCCGACCAGCCGATCGATCGTCGCGCCGACGGGCAGCTCGACGAGCGGCGCCGGGCGCGGCCGCACCGCGGCGCCGCCATCCACCGGACCGTCCGGCGCGAGGTCGCCCGGTCCGAAGCAGAGCGCCTGCCCGGCCGCCGCGGGGACCGGCGGCAGCAGCGGGGCGAGCGCGCGCACGGCCGTCGACTTCGCGGTCCCGCGCTCGCCGCGCACGAGCACACCGCCGACCTCGGGCGCGACGGCGTTGACGAGCAGCGCCTCGCGCAACGCCGCCTGGCCGACGATCGCCGAGAACGGATAGCCGGGTGCGGTCATGCCGACGCCTCCTCGAGCTCGCCCTCGAGCTCGAGGTAGCGCGCGCGGATCGCGTCGAGGCTCTCCTCCGCCGGCGCCTGCCACTGGCCGCGGTCGGCCGCTTCGAGCAGCCGCTCGGCGATCGCCTGCGCCGCCCACGGGTTCGAACGCGTCATGAACGCGCCGACGTCGGGATCGAGCAGGTACTTGCGCGCGACGTCCTCGTACATCCAGTCCTCCGCCACACCGGTCGTCGCGTCGTAGCCGAAGAGGTAGTCGACGGTGGCGGCGAGCTCGGCCGCGCCCTTGTAGCCGTGGCGGATCATCGAGGCGATCCAGCGCGGGTTGGCGACGCGGGCCCGAAACACGCGCCGCGTCTCCTGTGCGAGCGAGCGCGTCACGACGCGCGACGGGTCCGACGAGTCGCCGAGCACCGCGGCGGGCTCGAGGCCGCGGATCGCGCGCACCGTCGCGACCATGCCGCCGTGGTACTCGTAGTAGTCGCCCGAGTCGAGGATGTCGTGCTCGCGGCTGTCGACGTTCTTGACGGCGACGTCGATGCGCCCGAAGCACGTGCGGTGCGCGTCGCGCGCCCGCTCGCCGTCCAGGCCGCGGCCGTAGGCGTGGCCGCCCCAGACCTCGTAGACCTCGGCGAGGTCGCCCTCGCCGCGCCAGTCGCGCGTGTCCAGCAGCTGCGCCAGACCTGCGCCGTAGGCCCCGGGCTTTGAGCCGAAGATGCGCGTGGTCGCCTGGCGCCAGGCGGGCTGGGCGTCGAGCGATCCGGCCAGCGCCGCGGCGTCCTCGCGGGCATGCGCGGCGACGAAGTTCTGCTCGGCCGGCTCCTCGAGCGAGGCGGCGAGCGAGACCGCGTCGTCCAGGAGCCGGACGAGATGGGGAAACGCGTCACGGAAGAATCCCGAGATGCGGACCGTCACGTCGATCCGCGGCCGGCCGAGCTCCTCGAGCGCGATGACCTCCAGGCCGGTGACGCGACGCGATTCGCGCGCCCACAGCGGACGCACGCCGAGCAGGGCGAGGATCTCGGCGGCGTCGTCGCCCTGCGTGCGCATCGCGCTCGTGCCCCAGGCGACGAGGCCGACCATCCGCGGCAGCTCGCCGTGGTCCTGTACGTGGCGGGCCAGCAGCGCGTCGGCCAGCCGGCGGCCGGTCTCCCACGACAGCTGCGAGGGCAGCGCGCGCGGGTCGACGGAGTAGAAGTTGCGCCCGGTCGGCAGGACGTCGACGCGGCCGCGCGTCGGGCTGCCGCTCGGGCCGGCCGGAACGTGGCGGCCGTCGAGCGCGGCCAGCACGTGCGCGAGCTCGTCCGGCGTCTGCATGATGCGCGGCACGACGGTCTCGCAGGCGAAGCGCAGCGCATGCTGCACGTCGCCGTCGGCGCCGCCGAGCTCGTCGCGCACGACGTCCGCGACCGCGCCGGCCGACCAGCCCGTCGCGGCGAGCGCGTCGAGCAGCGCCGCCTGGCGCGCCTCGAGGCGATCGGCGCCGGCCGTGGTCGCGAGCGCGTCGTCGTCGAGGCGGAGCGCCGCCGCCAGCGCCGCGCGCAGGCCCGGGGCGTCGCCGTTGCCCAGCCGCAGCACCGCGCCGACGAGCCCGCGCAGCTGCTCCCCCGCGGGCGCCACGCCGAGGACGTGCAGCCCGTCCTTGACCTGGATGTCCTTGACCTCGCAGAGGTAGCCGTCGATGTGCTCGACGAGCAGGCCGAGGTCGTCGGGCCGCTCGGACACGCCGAGGTCCGACTGCAGGTTCGCCCGCTCGATCGCGTCCCAGATCTGCGCCGCGAGGCCGGGCAGCTTCGGCGGGTCGAGGATCTCCAGGCGCGCGTACTCGTCGAGCAGCGCCTCGAGCTCGGCGAGCTCGTCATAGGTCTCGGCGCGCATCATCGGCGGCACGAGGTGGTCGACGATCACCGCGTGGGCGCGGCGCTTGGCCTGCACGCCCTCGCCGGGGTCGTTGACGATGAACGGGTAGACGAGCGGCATGTCGCCGAGCGCCGCATCGGGCGAGCATCCGGCCGACAGCGCGAGCATCTTGCCCGGCAGCCATTCCAGCGTGCCGTGCTTGCCGAGGTGGACGATCGCGTCGGCGCCCCAGGCCGCGTCGAGGAAGCGGTAGCAGGCGAGGTAGTGGTGCGTCGGCGGCAGCTCGGGGTCGTGGTAGATGCCGACTTGATCGTCGCCGTAGCCGCGCGGGGGCTGGATCGCGATGAGGACGTTGCCCAGCTCGAGGCCCGCCACCACGAAGTCCTCGCCGTCGACGAACTGATCGCCGGGCGGCGGTCCCCAGCGTTCCTCGATCGCGCCGCGCAACGCGTGCGGAAGCGTCGCGTACCAGCGCTCGTACGCGGCGATCGGGAAGCGCAGCGTGGCCTCGCCGAGCTGCTCGTCGCTGACGAACTCGGGGTCGTGGCCGCCGCCCGCGATGAGCTCGTGCATGAGCTCGTCGCCGTCGCCGTAGGGGCGCTCGACCGCGTAGCCGGCGTCGTCGAGCGCGCCGAGCAGGCCGAGCGCGCTGGCCGGCGTGTCGAGCCCGACCGCCATGCCGACGCGCGCGTGCTTGGTCGGAAAGCTCGTGAGCAGCACGGCGATCCGCTTGGCCGCGTTGGGCGTCGCGCGCAGCCGGGCGTGGCGGACGGCGAGGCGCGCGACGCGGGCGCAGCGCTCGCGGTCGGCGACGTAGCGGGCGATCGGCGTGCCGACGTTGGACTGGCTCGCGTCGCCGCGCTCCTTGAAGGAGACCACGCCGCCGAGCAGGCGCCCGTCGAACTCGGGAATCGCGACCTGGGTGGCGGCGTCGAGCGGCGTCAGGCCGCTGGCCGACGCCTCCCATGCCGCGCGGGTGCAGGTCGCGCAGACCGCCTGCAGGACCGGGACGTCGAGCGCCTCGAGCGCGCGTGCGTCCCAGCGCTCGTCGGCGTCGCCGGCGTGCGAGCCGCCGGTGGCGAGCATCGTCACGAGCAGCGCGTCGACCTGACCGTCGAGCAGCGCGAGCGCGGGGACGTGGTCGTCGCTGTCACGCCGCAGGGTCGTCGACCACACCGCCAGGGCGTTCGCACCGGCCGCGTCGAGCTGGGCGGCGAGCTCGTCGACCCAGGCGGCGTTGCCGGTGAGCCGATGCGAGCGGTAGAAGCAGATGCCGACCGTCGGACGCTCCGGGTCCAGCGCCGCCAGCGCGTCCGCGAGCGCCACGTCGCCGGTACCGGGAACGTAGACGCCGAGGTCGGGCACCTCGTGCGGCGGCGCGAAGCCGTGGCCCTCGAGCAGGAACGTGTCGGCGAGGAAGCGCAGCAGCTGCTCGACGTTGTCGACGTCGCCGTGGCGCAGGTACTCGCCGGCCTGGGCGACCGCGCCGGCCGGCACGAGCGAGAGGCCCGTCATCTCGGCGTCGGGCTCGAGCTCGCCACCGAGTGCGACCAGCGCGATGCCGCGCTCACGGCAGCGGTCGCGCAGCAGGTCGAACCCCACGGGCCAGCCGCGCCGCCCGCCGAGGATCCGGCACAGGACGACCCGCGCGCCGTCGAGCACGTCGTCGACGAATGCCGCCTGGTCGATCGCGCCGGCCGGGTTGGCGCAACGCACGGCGGGGAAGTCGTCGCCGAGCCGCTGCACGGCGGCGGCCGCGGCGAGGATCTCGGTGTCGGCGGTCGTGACGAAGCGCAGCATCTAGACAGCTCCCCTGACCGGGGGTCGTCGAGTTTTCGTCTGATATGCAGACGTTTCTTCGACCACCTCCAGGTGCGAGTCGATCGTGGGCAGGTCGTCGGGCGCACCGTCGCGCAGGAGCGCGAGCACCGCATCGGTGTCGACGTGGCACTCGACGAGGTCGCCGAGCACGTCCAGGCGCCGCTCGCGGGCGGCGGCGAACGAGTCGGCGCCGGGCACGAACGTGCGCCCGCGCGCGGCGGCGACCGCGTGCAGCAACGCGCGCCGCAGCTCGTCGCCCTCGAACGCGCCGTGCCATGACGTGCCGAACGTCTGGCCGGCGCGGCAGCCGTCGGGCTCGCCGTCGTCGGCGACGAGGAGCGGCTCGATCCCGCCCTGGCGGGCGAGGCGGCCATGGCGGATCTCGTAGCCGGTCGTCGTCCGCGCGCCGCCGAGCGAGCGGCACGCGCCGGCGCGGCGGCGCAGGATCTTCGACCGCTCGAACACCGTGCGCACCGCCAGCAGCCCGAGCCCGTCGACGGTCCCCGCCGCGCGGGCTTCGATCCCCGCATCCGAGATCCGCTCGCCGAGCATCTGGTAGCCGCCGCAGATCCCGAGGATCGGCGCGCCCGCCGCCGCACGCGCCACCAGCGCGCGGTCCAGGCCCGCGGCGCGAAGCCGCGCAAGATCCTCGAGCGTCGCCTTCGTCCCCGGCAGCACGACGAGATCGGCGCGCTCGATGTCGGCCGGCGAGCGCGTGAAGCGCACCCGCACGCCGGGCTCCGCGCCGAGCGCGTCGACGTCGGTGAAGTTGCTCATCCAGCGCAGCCGGATGACGGCGACGTCGAGCGTGTCGCCGCCGGGCAGCGCCGGGGTCTCGGGCGCGCGCGCCTCGAGGGCGAGCGAGTCCTCGCCGTCCATCCCGAGGTCCTCGGCGAACGGCAGCACGCCGAGCACGGGCCGGCCGGTGCGCGCGCGCAGGTCGTCCAGGCCCGGCGCGAGGATCGACGCGTCGCCGCGGAACTTGTTGATCACGAAGCCGGCCACGAGCGCCTGGTCGGCGGGCTCGAGCAGCGCGAGCGTCCCGAACAGCGCGGCGAAGACGCCGCCGCGGTCGATGTCGCCGACGACGAGCACCGGCAGTCCGGCGGCCCGCGCGAGCCCCATGTTCGTGATGTCGCCGGCGCGCAGGTTGATCTCCGCGGGCGAGCCCGCGCCCTCGCAGATGACGACGTCGTAGCGGGCGCGCAGGTCGGCGAGCGCGCCGGCGACGATCGGGCGCAGCCGCGCCTTCAGCGCCTGATAGGAGCGCGCGTCGGCGTCGGCGTACGGCTCGCCCATGACGATGACCTGGCTGTGGCGCTCGCCCGACGGCTTGATGAGGACCGGGTTCATCGCCGCCTCCGGCTCAAGCCCGGCCGCCGCCGCCTGCATCGCCTGGGCCCGGCCGATCTCCGCCCCGCCCGGCGTGACGACGGAGTTCAGCGCCATGTTCTGCGCCTTGAACGGCGCGACCGAGACACCGCGGCGCGCGAGCCACCGACACAGGCCGGCGGTGACGACCGACTTGCCGGCGTCGGAGTGCGTCCCGCAGACGAGCAGCGCGCCGCTCATCGCAGTCGCCCCAGGACCGCCGCCGCCAGCAACGCGGCGGCGCCGACGCGGCGCGACAGCGCGTTGGCGCGCGCGATGTCGCCGGCCACCGGCGCGCGGCCGTCGCCGAGCGACGGGCGCAGCTCGACGACCCCGCCGTAGGCCAGCGGCCCGCCGAGGCGCAGGTGCAGAGCGCCGGCGAAGGCGGCCTCCATGCGGCCGGCGTTCGGGCTCGGGTGCGCGGCGCCGTCGCGGCGCAGGACGCGCAGCGTGCGCGCGGGCGCGGCGCCGCACAGCATCGTCAGGGCCGCGCCGGCGCGCGCGGCGGGCCAGTTGAGCGCGTCGTCGAGCCGCGCCGACGCCCAGCCGAAGCGCGCGTAGCGCGGCGTGCGGTGCCCGACCATCGCGTCGAGCGTGTTGGCCGCGCGATAGGCGGCCACGCCGGCCGGCCCGCCGACCGCTCCCCACAGCAGCGTGCCGACGACCGCGTCGCTCGTGTTCTCGGCGACCGACTCGACGACGGCGCGAGCGACACCGCCGGCGTCGAGCGACGCCGCGTCGCGACCGGCCAGCGCGGGCAGCGCAAGGCGCGCGCCGGCGAGGTCGCCGGCGTGCAGCCGTCCTGCGATCCGCGCGGCCTCGCGGCGCAACGACCGCCCGCCCAGCGCCGTCCACGTCAGCAGCGCGAGCGCGGCGGGACGCCCGAGCAGCCGCGCCAGCCCGTGGCCGGCGAGCGCGGCACCGCCGACGAGCAGGCCGCAGAACAGCGCACCGCGGGCGCGGCTGCGGGCGTACAGGACACGCTCGAGCCCGAGCGCGAGCCGCCCGAAGCCGGCCACCGGATGCCCGCGCCGCGGGTCCCCGAGCGCGAGGTCGGCGCCATAGCCGAGCGCCAGCCCGGCCGCGCAGAACGCATTGCGGCCTGCGGTCATCGCACGCGCTGACCTTCGGACGCCGATACGGGCGCGTTGACGCGGGTGACCGTCCAGCGCCCGTCGTGAGCGTGCAGCTCGGTCAGCGCCAGCGGCGTCACGTCGATGCGCCAGAACGCCTCGGGCGGCGCGGCCAGCGCGTGGACGACCGCCGCCTTCACGACGCCGCCGTGCGTCACCGCGACGGCGCGGCCGTCACGCGCCGCCTGCTCGTCGAGCCAGCCGGCGACCCGTCCGAGCAGCGCGGCGAGCGACTCGCCGCCGTGGGGCCTCACCACCGGATCGGTCATCCACGCAACGGCCGCGTCGGGGTCCTGCTCGTGCACCTCGGCCAGCGTGCGGCCGGCCCACGCGCCGAAGTCGCACTCTCGCAGCGCCGGCTCGACCGCGGCCCGCAGGCCTGCCGCCGCCGCCGTGTCGCGCGCGCGCAGCGCCGGGCTGCTCAGCGCGTCACCGCGCCCGAGCCGGCCCGCGAGCGCCCGCGCCGCCGCGAGGCCGGCGCCGTCGAGCGGCTCGTCGACCGGAAACGCCGCGCGCCGCACGGCACCCGTCGAGGCATGGCGGATGAGCACCAGCCGCCTCATGCGCCTGCGCTCGCGGGCGGCGCCGGCGGCGCCGCCGCCGACGCGCGCTGCATCGCGATCCCGTAGCCGATCCCGAGCGCCGCCCACAGGACGGCCTGCGTGCCGAGCGAGCTGAGCCGGAACTCCCAGATGAGCGGCGCGGGGAAGCCGGCCGGGACCTCCTGGACGCCGGGCAGCGCCAGCGCCAGCCCGCCGGCGACCGCGATGAACGTGCCGGCGCCCGCCAGCGGCCGCGCCCACACCGGCGCGGCGGGCCGCAGCGACCACATCACCCGCGCGGCGGCGAGCATCGCCAGCGCCGAGCCCGCGAGCAGGATCACGTAGAAGGCGGTGCGGTCGCCGATCGTCTCCGGATCGCCGACGGCGGGCGGGTTCGGCGGGTACTTCAGGAACGGCACGAGCACGATCGCGACGAAGATCGCGCCCGCCAGCCGCGTCGCCAGCTCCCAGTCGCTGCGCCGCGCGCCGCGGCCCCGCAGCGTGGCGAAGGCGATCGCGAACAGGCCGCCGGCGGCGACGCCGTACAGCGCTGTCGCGAGGAACAGGCCGCCGCGCTGCTCGCCGCGGCCGACGACCCAGTCGCTCACGTGGGCGAGCGGAAGCGCCGCCAGCGACGCGTGCGCCGAGCGCGCGTTCTCGATGTCGATCGCGTCCTGCACGCGCGGCTCGCCGAAGACGAACGCGAACACGCCGGCCAGCAGGCCCGCGATCGCGCCGACGACGAGGCCCCTGCGAACCAGGGTCCAGACCATGGGCTTGTACCTGATGCCGGAGGCCCGGAGCGCTCAGTGGCAGGGCACGCCGAGCAGGTGGCGCCCGTCGTGCATCAGCTCATGGAGGAACGTGCCGCTCTGTGACAGGACGCCCTGGTCGTACTGCACGAGGTAGATCGTGAGGACGAAGAGCACGCCGAGCAGCAGGGCGGGCAGGAGCTGGCGGAGAGGAAACGGCTGAACGTCGACGGTCTGCATGGACTGCCTCCTCGGGATGGTGCGTCCCTCATGGAAGGTGCCGCGGCGGTCGAGTTCCTGACTCGCGGGATCCTCGTCGACCCCGTCACAGTGGCGCTACCGTCCCGGATTCCCACCGGGTTCCTCGCGCCGCCACGCTGACGTCCGGGAACCTACCGCACTACCGTGTCGCCGCGCATGCACGATGCGACGCGCCTGACCCGGCCGCCGACGCCCGAGGGGCACGACCCCTCCCGCGCGGCCCAGCGTGCGGCCGATCCGCGCGGCTGGCGCTACGACGACGACGCGCTGCAGATCGTCCACCGCGTCATCGCCGAGCGCCGCGACATCCGCCGCTTCCGCCCCGACCCGGTGCCCGACGACGTCCTCGAACGCGTGCTCTGCGCCGCCCACCGCGCGCCCTCGGTGGGCCTGATGCAGCCCTGGCGGCTCATCGTCGTCCGCGACATCCAGCCGCGCATGGCGATCCGCGACGTCGCCGCCCGCGAGCGCCTGCGCCAGGCCGGCCGCTTCGACGAGCGGGCGCGCGCATTCCTCGACCAGAAGGTCGAGGGGATCGTCGAGGCGCCCTTGGGAGTCTGCGTCTGCTGCGACCACGGCGAGCCGGGCGCGGAGATCCTCGGCCGCGGCACGATCCCCGAGACCGACGTCTACAGCACGGCGTGCGCGATCCAGAACCTGTGGCTCGCCGCGCGCGCGGAGGGGCTCGGCGTCGGCTGGGTGAGCTTCTACCGCCTCGCCGACCTGCGCGCGATCCTCGCCATCCCGTCGCGCGTGGACCCGATCGCCTACCTCTGCGTAGGCTGGCCCGACGAGCGCCCGGTGCGACCGGGCCTGGAGTCCAGCGGCTGGGCGCAGCGGGTCGGGCTCGATCACGTCGTCATGCGCGAGCGCTGGCAGGAGCCGGACGCTGCAGCCCCGCAGGCGACCCCCGCATCCGGCCGGCCACCCGCGTCGCGCGAGCCGGACCGGGCCGCCGCCATTCGGGCCCGAGACCGCGCCGACACGCTCGTCAAGCCGGGCGGCAGCCTCGGCCTGCTCGAGGGGCTGATCGAGCGCTGGGCCGCCGCCACCGGCGCGCCGCCGCCGCCGCGCCTGCACGCCGGCGTGCTCGTCTGCGCCGCCGACCACGGCCACACCATGCACGGCACGAGCCTGTTCGGCAGCGAGGTCTCATCGCAGGTCGCGGCGGCGGCGGCGCGCGGCGAGAGCGCCGCCGGCGTGCTCGCCCGCGACGGCGGGCACGCGCTGCTCGTCGCCGACATCGGCCTGCACGGGCCGACTCCCGGGGGCGTGACGGACCGCAAGGTCGCTGAAGGCAGCGCCGACATGACGGCCGGCGTCGCGCTCTCGCCCGAGCAGCTTCAAGCGGCGCTCGACGCGGGGCGCGCGCTCACCGTGCAGATGGCCGCGGGCGGCGTGGATTGCCTCGTCCTCGGCGAGATCGGCATGGGCAATACCGCGACGGCCGCCGCCCTCGCCTGCCTCCTGACGGGCGCGCCCGCGAGCGTGACCGTCGGCCGTGGCACCGGCGTCGATGCGGCCGCCCTCGAGCGAAAGCGCGCGCTCGTGGCGCAGACGGTCGCGCTCCACGCAGGCGCCGCCGCGACACCCGAGGCGATGCTCGCCGCCACCGGCGGCCTCGAGCTCGCGGCGCTGGCCGGCGCCGTCCTCGAGGCCTGGCAGCAGCGCCTGCCGGTCGTCCTCGACGGCTACGCCACCGCGGTCGCCGCGCTCGCCGCCGCGCGCATCGAGCCCGCCGCCGGCGCGGGTGTGTTCGCCAGCCACCTCTCCGCCGAGCCCGGCCACGCGCTCGTGCTCACCGAGCTCGGCCTCGAGCCGCTGCTGGACCTGCGCATGCGCCTCGGCGAGGCGTCCGGCGCGCTCATGGCGCTGCCGCTCATCGCGCGGGCCGGGCTGCTGCACGCGCAGATGGCGACGTTCGCCGAGGCCGACATCGACGCCCACCCGCAGTCCGGATGACCGCGCTCGACGAGGCGCGGGCGGCCGTCGGCCTGCTGACGATCGTGCCCGTCGGTCGCCGCCCACTCGCCGACGACGCCCAGGCCGGCGCCGCGCTCTGGCTGCCGCTCGTCGGCGGCCTGATCGGCGTCCTCTGCGCCGCTGCGTACGCCCTCGGCGAGACGCTGCTCGGCGGGTTCTACGGCGCCGCGCTCGCGCTCGCGGTGGCGGCGATCGTGACCGGCGCGCTGCACCACGACGGCCTCGCCGACATGGCCGACGGCCTCGGCGTCCGCGGCGACCGCACCCGCCGCCTCGCGGTCATGCGCGACCCCGGGATCGGCGCCTACGGCACGCTCGCCCTCGTCGCCTACGCCCTGCTCTGGACGGGCGCGCTGGCTCAGCTCAGCGCGCCCGACGCCGCCGCCGCGATCGTCTGCGGCCACGCGCTGGGTCGCTGGGCGGCGCTCGCCCAGCTCGCGCTCGTCGCCCCCGCCCGCGCGGACGGCCTCGGCGCGACGTTTGCGGCCACGACGCCATCGCTGGCAATCGGCTCCGCGACGGCGGTCGCGATCGCGCTCGCCGCCGCCGGGATCGGCGCCGGCCTGTCGGCGCTGGCGGGCGCGGCGCTCGCCGCCGCCGCGACCGCGGGCGCAGCCCGCCGGCTCGTCGGCGGCCGCACCGGCGACACGCTGGGCGCCGCGGTGCTCGTCACCGAGGTGGTCGTCGTCTCGACGCTCGCCGCGTACTGGCTCGCCTAACGCGCGGGCTCAGAGCCCCCGAAGTTCGGCAAGGTGTCGCGGCGGGTGCGCGATCGCACTGCTGCGCGACGCGCTGCCCGAGGGCTGCGCCCGCGGCCATCGCCTGCCGGCCGCCGGCGTGCCTCGCCCTGCTGACGCTCAGCACGATGCTGCTCGCGGCGATGGGCGCCGGCCGGAGCGGCATTGTCAGCGCTGCGCCTCGGTGGGGCATCCTGTGAGGCGACATGGCAGCCAGAGCCCCAGCCGGCGGCGCCGAGGCCGTAAGCAACCCGCTCTTCGCCCGCGTCTACGCGCGCTGCAGCGAGCTCGAGTCCGCCGAGCAGGTGGAGCACCGCCGCGAGACGCTCGCCGGCTTGCGCGGCCGGGTGATCGAGGTGGGCGCCGGCAACGGGCGCAACTTCGGCTTCTATCCGCCCGCCGTGGATGAGGTCGTGGCGGTCGAGCCCGAGCCGCGCCTGCGTGCGCTCGCCCATCGCGCGGCCGCCGAGCCGCGCGTGCGCGGCCGGATCCGCGTGCGCGACGGCGTCGCGGGCGCCCTGCCGTTCGCCGACGCGAGCTTCGACGCCGCCGTGGCCTGCCTCGTCCTGTGCACGGTGCCCGACCAGCGCGCCGCGCTGGCGGAGCTGCGCCGCGTCCTGCGCCCGGGCGGCGAGCTGCGCTTCCTCGAGCACGTCCGCCCCGAGCGCCAGCCGTTGCGCGCGGTGCTGGCCCTCGGCGATGCGAGCACGCTCTGGCCGCGCGTGGCGGGAGGCTGTCACGCGTCGCGCGACACGCTGCGCGCGATCGAGGACGCGGGCTTCACCGTCACCGACGTGCGCCGCTTCGACTTCTCCCCCCGACCGCCGCTGCCGGCCGTGCCGCACATCCTCGGCCGCGCGTCGCCCTTCGTGGGAGGATCGGCGCGGGACCCGCGATGAGCGACGAAGCACCGACCTACGAGCAGGGCGATCGCGTCGCACTCATGCGCACCGCGCCGATCACCGGAGACATCCAGATCATCGAGGCGACGGTGCTCGGGATGGTCGACGAGTACCAGGTCGTCGTCCGCTTCCCCGGCGGCACCGAGCTCACGCTGCCGGTCGGCGAGGTGACGCGGATGCCGCCGCGCGGCTCCTCGTAGCGCCGGCGATCCGCGCTTGGCCGGCGAGGCCACGGGTAGAGCTGCGTTCGTGCGTTCCACGCCCAACCGCCGCCGGCGCAACCCGTCGGCCGCCGTCGCGCTGGCCATCGTCCTCCTGCTTGGCGCCACCGCCGCGAACGCCGCCGCGCAGCAGCCCCGCGGCGGCTCGGCGACGGTCTCCGGCGCCGGCCCTTCGCCCGCCGTCGATGCCACGATCACCCTCGACCACGCCCGTCCCGGGGGTGGCCGCATCGCGCCGCACTTCGTCGGCTTCAGCATCGAGTGGTCGCTCATCGAGCGCTACATGGGCGATGCGGCGCGGCCGGCGTTCGCCAACCTCCTGCGCAACCTCGGCACCGGCGAGCTGCGCATCGGCGGCAGCTCGCAGGACCTCATGGCGTTCGATCCCGCCGCGGAGAACACCAACCGCGTCATCACGCCGGAGGACCTGCGCGCCGTCCGCGCGGCGCTCGACGCCGCCAACGCCGGCGACGGACGCCGGCCCGCGCCGAGCTGGGGCACGATCCTCGGCACGGCGCTCGCGCCGGTCGAGGCGCAGCGGCCGTGGGTGGGGCCGGAGCACGCGCGCCGGTTCGTGACCGAGGGCGTGCTGCCGGCGTTCGCCGGCGCGGAGCGCACCGTCGCCGGCATCGGCCTGGGCAACGAGCCCGACATCTCCTACGGCTACGACCTCGCGCCCTACCTCGCCGACCTCGCCGCCTACCGCGACGCCGACGTGACCGGCTCGCTACCGATCGCCGCGCCGAGCACGAGCGAGACGATCGCGCCCTGGCAGGCGATCCAGGCGCGCAGCGTGCAGACGCGCTTCTTCTGGGACTGGCCGGCGATCCTCGACGTCATCGCGCCCGCGATGAGCGCCCGCAGCGGCGCGTACGGCGCGCTGGCCACCGACCACTTCTATCCCGCCGCGCGCGGCTGCACGACCGACGAGTACCGCTGCGCGACGATCGAGCGCCTGCTCTCGCAGGAGCGCCTGGACAACCTCGCCTACAACACCTACCTGCATGCCGCCCTGGCCCGCGAGCGCGGTCTGGACTACCGCCTGCAGGAGGTCAGCTCCGCCGCCGGGCGCGGCGTGCAGGGCGTCAGCGATGTCGCGGCCGCCGCGACCTGGGCGATCGCGATGATGTTCGAGGCGGCCTGCCCGCAGCCGCCCGACGCGCCCGGCGCCAACGCCGACTGCGCGACCGGATCGGTCGGCGTGAACCTCCACAACGCCGAGGTCAACCGCTTCTTCGCCCCCGAGGAGGGCAACGCGTTCTACAACGCGATCGACTACGACCCGTCGCCGGCCATGGGCGCCCCGCAGGCGCGCCCGCCCTACTACGCGCTGCTGCTCTTCTCGCGCTTCGCGCAGGACACGCAGGGTCTGCGGCCCGTGCCGATCGCGCCGAGCGCCGAGGGTGGCGCCGCCGCGCCGCTGAAGGCCTGGCAGGTCGTCCGCGGCCGCGCCGGCCGCCGGCTGTTCGTGGCGAACATGTCGGGCGTCCCCCAGATGCTCGCGCTGCGGGTCCCCGAGTCGCGCTACATGCTCGATCGCATGACGCCGTACGACCCGACCGGCGGCGGACGCACGCTCGACGCGCCGCAGGTGCGCATCGACGGCCGCGCCGTCGCCGCCGACGGCACCTGGCCGGGGTTCAGCCCGACCGGTGGGCGCATCGCGAAGGGACGCCTGAAGCTGACGCTCGGCCCGGGCGAGGTCGCGGTGCTCACGCTGCGCGACGGCTGAGCGCTGACTGCTGAGCGCTGAGCGCTGAGCGCCTACCCCGCCGGCAGCGGCGGGCACTCGCGGCGAAACGTCTCCCAGTCCCACGTCTGCAGGAAGCGCTCCGCGGCCGCCGTCCCGTTGGCGATCGCCGTCGCGCGCTGCTCGCCGGAGGCGTCGAACTCGACGATCCCGACCGAGCTCGTGTCGACGAAGATCGTGCGCCGCCGCACGCACGGGCGCTCGAGGTAGGTCTGGTCGTTGCCGACGATCGCGGTCGCGACGACCTGCTCGAGCAGCTTGACCGGCGCCAGCGCGGGCAGCGCGACGCCCGGGAAGAGGTCGGCGTCGCCGGCCGGCAGGCTCGGCATGACCTTCACGCCGAGCGTCGGCCAGCGCGGCGTGCGCAGGTCCGTGCGGTCGAAGATCGCGATCGGGTAGTTCGACAGCACGCCGCCGTCGACGAGCGTGATGCGCTCGCCGGTGTCGCCGTGGCGCACGATCACCGGCTCGAAGTACAGCGGGATCGAGATCGACGCCCGCACGGCGTCGGCGACGAGCTGCTCGTCGGGGTCGAGGCCGAGCAGCGGGTAGTCCCAGGGCAGGCGCAGCAGCCGGCCGTGCGTGACGTCGGTCGCCGTCACGACGATGCCGTAGCGGCGCTCCGGCGGGAGCGTTGCGTCGTCGCCGCCGTCGCTGCGGCGCAGGTCGCCGAAGGTGCGCACGCCGGCGCGCTCGAGCTCGTCGCGCACGAAGTGGTGGATGTAGTCGCCCTGGTAGGCGCCGGCCGAGTGCAGCAGCGAGATGCCCTCGCTGAGAACCGGGATCTTCGGCAGCCCGCGGTCGGGGACGCGGTCGTATTGCAGCCGCGTCATCGCGTCGACGAGCGCGCGCTCGCCGAGCCCGGCCGCCAGCAGCGCGGCCACGATCGCGCCGGCCGAGGTGCCGGCCACGCGCGGGAACGTGTAGCCCGCGCGCATGAGCGCGGTGACCGCGCCGCCGAGGCCGATCCCCTTCATGCCGCCGCCCTCGAGGACGAGGTCCGCCTGCGGCATCAGGCCGCCCCCGGCGCCGGGCCGCGCCCGGCCGTCTTCGGTCTGTGCGTGCGCGCTGCGGCCACGTCTTGGAACATAGGGGTGTGCGCGAGCGGGCGCGCGCCGCCCGCATCACGGCGCTGCGCCGGCGGGTCGTGGCCACGACGCGGGCCCTGCTCTTCGAGCGTGCTCTTCGCCAATTCTCACGTGGTTCATACGCCGGGCAGAGATCCGTCGCCGAGGATCGCTGCATGACGACGATCGCCCACCCCACGGCCCATCGCCTCGAGCGGTTTGCCTGCTTCGGCTCCACCGTGACGATCCGCGCCGAGGGCCGCGGGCCCGGCCTGCTCGTGGCGACGGCGCGCGCTCGCGACATCGCCTTCGAGATCCAGCGCCGGCTGAGCCGCTTCGACCCCGACAGCGAGCTGTGCCGCCTGAACGCCGATCCGCGCGAACGCGTTCCGGCGAGCGCGCTCATGCGGCGCTTCGCCGCCGCGGTGGCGGTGGCCGGTGAGCAGTCGGGCGGGCTCGTCGACGCCACGTGCCTGCCCGCCGTCGAGGCTCGCCGGCTACTGGCAGCACTGGGATCCGGGCGCGGAGCTCGCCGCCGGCCCACCGACACCGGCTCCTCTCATCGACGAGGCGTGGCGGTTCGTCCGGGTCGAGGGCGACGCGGTCGTGCGCCCGCGCGGCGTGCGCCTCGACAGCGGCGGGCTCGGCAAGGGCCTGGCCGCCGACCTCATGGCCGAGGCGCTCTGCGGCCTGGATGCATGGGTCGTCGACTGCGGCGGTGACCTGCGCGCCGGCGGTCACGCCGACCGCACCCGCACGGTCCACGTGCGCGACCCGTTCGACGACGACGCCGTGCTGCACGCGTTCGCTGTCGGCCGCGCGGCGGTGGCGACGAGCGGCACGACGCGCCGCCGCCGCGACGGCCACCACCTCGTCGACCCGCGCACCGGCAGGCCGGCCGACACCGGCGTCCTGCAGGTGACCGCGCTTGCCCCGACCGGCCTGCGGGCCGAGGTGCTGGCGAAGACGGCGCTCCTCGCGGGTCCCGAGCATGCGGCGCGCGTGCTGCGCGACGGCGGCGTGATCGTGCTCGCCGGCGGCGTCGTCGAGATCGTGCCGCCCGCTCCAAACCCGTACCCCGGCTCGTCCTGGACGTCCTCCCCCCGAACGCGAAGGAACCCCCATGAGCACATCCCTGCTGCGTCCGCCTGAACGCCCCGATCTCTGGGCCTCCGACTCGGAGCGGACGGCGACGCCGCCGGGCGGTGGCGGACCGGGCGGCGCGGGTGACGGCGGCGCCGGCGGCCGGCCGCGCGCGCCCGCAGGCCGGTCGCCGCGCCGCGCCCCGCTGGCGCTCCTGCTCGTCCTCAGCGCGCTGCTCGGCGGCGGCGTCAGCGCCGGCGTACTCGCCGCGACCGGTGCCGTCGGCGGTGGCGCGGCGGGGACGACGACCGTGGTCCAGAACGGGGCCGCCTCGTCCTCATCGGGTGACGCCGGCGACGGCCGGCTCGACGCCGAGGCGCTGTACGCGAGCACGTCGGCGGGCGTGGTGGACATCACGGCCAGGGGCGTCGCGTCCGGCAACACGCGGCCCACGCCGTTCGGCGGCGCGCCGCAGCAGCCGCAGTCGACCGCGACCGGGACCGGCTTCGTGATCGACGACGCCGGCCACATCGTCACCGCGTCGCACGTCGTCGACGGCGCGTCGTCGATCACGATCAGCTTCGAGGACGGCACGACGCGCACCGCGACCCTGCTCGGCCAGGACGACGCGACCGACGTCGCGGTCCTGAAGATCGAGGCGGAGGGCCTGAAGCTCCACCCGCTGAAGCTCGCCGGCTCGGCGTCGCTCGACGTCGGCGACGAGGTCGCGGCGATCGGCGACCCGTTCGGCTACGCGCGCAGCATCAGCACCGGGATCGTGTCGGGCGTCGACCGCACGATCGAGGCCCCCAACGGCTTCACCGTCGCCCACGCGATCCAGACCGACGCGGCGCTGAACCCCGGCAACTCCGGCGGTCCGCTGCTCAACGCCGCCGGCGAGGTCGTCGGCATCGCCGACCAGATCGCCACGGGCGGTACCGAGCAGAACGCCGGCGTCGGCTTCGCGATCCCGATCGACCTCGTCACCGCGTCGCTCGAGAAGCTCAAGGCGGGCGAGAAGGTCACCCACGCCTACCTCGGCGTCGCCACCTCCGGCGCCTCGACGACCACCCGCGGCGCGGTCCTCGGCACCCTGACCCCCGGTGGCCCGGCCGCCGACGCCGGACTGCGCGCCGGCGACATCGTCACGAAGCTCGCCGGCACGCCGATCACGAACGCCAACGACCTCGTCGCCGCGATCGCCGATCACGAACCGGGCGACAAGGTGACGGTTGCCGCCGCGCGCGGCTCGGAGGCCGTCGAGATCACGGTGACGCTCGGCACGCAGCCGTCGGCGAGCACCGCGAGCGGATAGCGCCGCACGACGGCGACAGCTGTACTCGTCCTCGCGCGTGTGGCGATGCAGGGGCGCGGCGAGTGCCCGCGCGGACATCGACGTCAACGACGCCGCCGAGTTGATGTGCCGTCTCGTCGCCGTGGCCGCCGACGACTCCGGGCCGCGCTCCTCCCAAGGCCAGACGACTCGCGCCGACCACCGCCCGTGAGTGACCCGATGCATGGCCGGACCCGGCGACCGGCAGCCGGCAGCCGGCAGCCGGATGCCTGCGTGACCGACGAGGGCAGCGAGCGGGCCACGTCGAGCACGAGGGGTGTGTCGAATACCTCGCGCCGGGCACGAGGAACTCGACACACCCCGTGGCGGTGTCGCCGGTCAGCGCCGTGTCCTGGGCAGGCCAGTCGGGCGGGGCTGGCCCCGTCAGGCGCGTGCGCGGCTGCGAAACCCTCAACCGCCGCTCGCGGTCTCGCAGGGCTTCGCAGCGCGTCTCAGAACCTCTCCTGCCGTCCTGCCCTATCGGGGCGCCGAGATTTGAACTCGGGACCTCACCGACCCGAACGGTGCGCGCTACCAGGCTGCGCCACGCCCCGATGCCAGACGATTATCTCACGACGAACCGGCCACCGCCCGGTAGTACCGGACGGCGAGACCCGTGATGAGCGTCTGCAGGGCGCTCTCCAGGGAGACGCCCTCCTTGTGAGCGTAGCGCGCGGCGCCCAGCTCCTCGATTCGCTGGGCCTGGCTGACGACATCGTCCATCAGGTCGGGGTGGCGATCGGCGAAGTACGCGCCCAGCGCGTAGAGGGCGGTATCGGTGAACGGCTCCAGCTCACCGCCGCCGTGCTCATCAGCCAAGGCGGGCTGCGGCGGTCGTGTTCTGGAGGGTCTGAAACGCGCGCGGCTTGCCCTTGCCACTTCCGTTCGGCGGCGACCCCTGTGCGCTCCCCAGCTTGCCGGCCGGAGCGTTCTTCACCTTGTCGGCCTTCACCTTGTCGGCATTGGCGTGCGGCTCGCCGCTGCGCCCGGGCGCCGTCGCCGCGTCGTCGGCGGACCCGGGCGCCGACTCGGTTGCCTGGGACAACGCCGGCGCGGGCGCAGATGCAGGCGACTTCTCCTTGACCAGCGGCTTGACCGTGTCCTTCGGGACGGTCGCGTCGCCGCTGGTCTCCTCGACGTCCGGCGCCGCCGGCGCGCCGGGCGCGGCCGGGGGCAGGAGCGGCCGCACGAGGTTGCCGGGATCGGAGAGCGCGCCCGCCGGGCGGTTGTCGCCGTCATCGCGAGCCGGCACGCTCAGCCCGCCGCCTGGACCGTTCACTGCGCCGACCACCGGCGCAGCACCCATGCCGGAGGTGCCCTCCAGCGGTGCGAGCGGATCGAGCGGATCGAGCGGCGGGTGCGCCAGCCCGTCGATCGGATGCTGCGGCCCGTCGCCGGCGACAACCTCGCCGGGCCTCGCGTCGCCGGCGTGCTCCGGCGTCCCCGGCGCGGCAGTCGTCGGATCCAGGGCGGCCGCGTCCGCCGGCGTCTGCAGGCCGCCCGGCGAGTCCGCGGGATCGGCGCCCGGCGGCATGGGAAGCCCGCCGGCCAAGCGCCGCGGAGTCCGAGGCGCCGGCATTCTGCGCCTTGGCGGCATCGGCGGCCGCGGCCGCGGCCGTCACGGGGGCCGGTGCCGGGGCCGCACGATGCTCGATCGCGGCGCCGCCGACCCCCGCTAGCGCGACGGTGGCTGCCGTCGCGGCGACCTTCGCCCAGCCCGACACCGCGCCCGGATCCAGTACGCCGGCGACCTGGGCCGACCACTGCGCGGCCGGCCGCGCGGACTGTTCGCCGAGAAACTGCGAGACCTCCTCGCCGCCCCATCGGCGGCGCAGGAACGCCGGCAGCGGCAGGAACGCGGCCACGCGCGCGGCCACCGAGGCCGGGCGCGCGAGCGCGTCGAGGTCCGCGCCGGCGAGGAAGGCGTGGCGCCGGCAGGACTGGCAATGCGCGAGGTGGCGCGCGACCCGGCGCTGATCGCGCAGGCCCGCCCCACGGGCGCCGCTGTCGTCGACGATGCCCTGCACCCGCAGGCAGCGCTTGCCGCTGACGAGCTCCTCGTACTCCTCGCCCAACCGCTTGCGCGCGCGAAACAGCGTGCTCTCGACCGCGGCCCGGCTCATGCCCAGCCGGTCGCCGATCTCACGGTATGAGAGCCCCTCGAACTCGCGCATCACGAGGATCTCGTGGTGCACCGGCGAGAGCCCGCCGAAGGCGCCGCGCAGGTTGTCGAGGTCGAGCTTGCCCTCGACCGCGGCGTCGGGCGTCGCCCCGGGCTCGGCGAGACGGCCGTGCTCGGCGGCGCCGATCTGGTCGTGCGCGTCGAAGGAGAGCTCGGTCGTGTTGCGCCCGCGCCGGTAGGAGTCGATGCACTTGTTCTTGGCGATCTCGTAGATCCACGGCCGGAAGACGATCTCGCGCTCGTCGTCGCCGTCGCGCAGGCGCCGCAGCGCCGACATGAAGACCTCTTGCGTGATGTCCTCGGCCCGTCCGTGGTCGCGCACCATCCCGGCGACGTACGCCGCTATGCGCGGCTGGTAGCGCAGGAAGAGCGCCTCGAACGCGCGATCGTCACCGGCGCGAGCCGCAGCGACCAGTTCGAGGTCCTCGAGCTCGCGGTCCTCAGATCCGGTGGCGACTGCCAAGGCAGACATGATCTCCCTATCCCTCCAGTGGAACTGATGCCTGCGTGGGCCGGCGTCCGCGCCATTGATCCCGCGAAGGTCGGTCAACTGTAGCGTTGGATCTCGTGCTCAACAACATCCTGGCCTACCTCGACGAGTTGCTCTCACCCGCATCGTTTCAGGACTACGGGCCCAACGGACTGCAGGTACCCGGTCCCCAGGAGATCCGCACGGTGGTGACCGGCGTGTCGGCGGGCGCCGAGCTGTTCGAGCGGGCCGCCGAGCTGGGCGCCGACCTCGTGGTCGTCCACCACGGGTTGTTCTGGAACGGCGCTCCGCTGGCCCTGACGGCGGCGGCGAAGCGACGCCTGCAGCTGCTCTTCGAGCACGACATGGGCCTGGCCGCCTACCACCTGCCGCTCGACGGCCATCCGGAGGTCGGCAACAACGCGCTGCTCGCCGACGGCCTGGGCTGCGCGGCCCACGAGCCGTTCGCCGTCCATCGCGGCTCGGCGATCGGCGTCGCAGCGTGCTTTGCGGACGATGGCATCCCGGCCGGCGAGCTCGTCGAGCGGGTGCAGCGGCTGACCGGCCAGCCGCCGCTGGCGTTCCTCGCCGGGCCCGAGCGCGTGCGCCGCATCGGCATCGTGTCGGGGTCGGGGTCGGACTACCTCGCCGATTCGGTCGCCGCCGGCCACGACGCCTTCCTCACCGGTGAGCCGGCCGAGCGCGTGATGAACCACGCACGCGACGAGGGGATCAATTTCATCGCCGGCGGCCACTACGCGACCGAGACGTTCGGGGTGCGCCGGCTCGGCGATCTGCTCGCCGAAAACTTCGAGATTCGGCATGAATTCGTCGAGATTCCGAATCCGATCTGACAATTGACGTTGAGCCCGTCCACCCGGGGTGGTACAAGACATGTGTGCTCTAAACCACACCAGGAGGGTCTCTGCCGATGCCCAATCACCTCACCCCCACGGAACTCGCGCGCGAATCAGGCCTTGACCGCCGCGACGTGATCTCCAAGTGCATGGAGATGGGGGTACCGATCTTCCAGGGCAGGATCGACAAGTCCCTCTTCCTCACGAGCCTCGACGCTGAGCAGCGCGAGCGCGAGCCCGCCAAGCTCTAGCCGCTCGCCACACGAGTTTCGCGTTCTGCGCCCGCATCCTCGCGGGCGCAGGTCGCTGCGGCGGCGCCGGCCGCCCCGCCCGAAACGCCCTGCCGCTCGGGCTAGTGTCGGGACACTAGCCCCGTTCGCCCTGGTCGGCGGACTGGCGCAGCAGCGCGCCGGTCGTCTGCTCGAGGATCTTGCGCCACGCGCGCGTGCGCCCCTGCTCGGCCTCGAAGTGCTTCATGACGTTGCGCACGCGGGTCGCCGAGATCTGGATGCCGTGGCGCCGGCAGATCTCGCGGAAGCGCGGATAGCCGAAGGCCAGCTGCGTCGTGACCGACTGAAAGCCGTGGCGGGCGACCTCCACGCGGGAGGTGTAGTTCATGATCGGCGTCTGGAACATGAGCTCGTCGTCGGGCTCGGGCTCGATGAGGATGATGTCGACGCCCGGGTAGCGCTGCTCCCACTGGCGCGCCATCTCGTGCAGGCGCTGGTAGGCGACCATCTTGAACGCCTGGTAGCCGATCTGCGGGAAGCCCATGTCGCTGACGTGCCGCGTGCGCGTGCCGCCCAGCGTCCGGATCTTCGTCTTGAAGTCGTTGACGTAGGGCACGAGCGGGTTGACGACGACGATGAACTTCGCGCCCGCGCTCACGGCGATGTCGAGGTTCGTCGTCGACACGACCCCGCCGTCGACGAGCTCGCGGTCGCGGACCTTGACCGGCGAGTAGACCATCGGCAGCGCCGTCGACGCACGCACGGCCGTGGAGATCGGCACGTCGTCCCAGCCCTCGGCGCCGAAGACGATCCGCTCGCACGTGTCGAGATCGGTGGCGGGGATGTAGAGCTCGGGCCCCACGAGCCGGAAGTCGTCGGTGCGCGAGGGATCGCTCGTGAGCACCTTGTGCAGGTACTGCTCGACGCCGGCGCCGGAGTAGGCGCCCGACGGCAGCCCCTCGGCGAGCCCGAGCACGAGGTCCATCGCCGAGACCTGGCCGAGCTGGCCCGCCACGCCGCGCAGCAGCTGGGCCGTGCGCAGCGGCAGCGTGACGGCGCTGCGCGCGAGGCCGGCGAGGTTCGGCCGCAGGAGGTTGCCGAGGTCAAGCTCGGCAAACGGCGTCGGGCGCTGGTGGTCGACGACGCGCATCATCTCCTCGGGCGTCACGCCGTTGGCGACCATCGAGCCCACGAACGAGCCGGCGCTCGTGCCGACGTAGACGTCGAAGTCGTTGACCGTGCGGTTGACGGTCAGCAGGTCCAGCGCGCGCAGGGCGCCGATCTCGTAGACGCCGCCGGTGAGGCCCCCGCCGCCGAGCACGAGGGCGGTCTTCGAGCGCTTGCCCCGCGACCGCGGCTTCGGAGCGATCCGCTCTGCCGGATCGAGCTTGACGACATCGCCCATCAGCGAATTCTACGGCCGCACCGTCAGGAATATGGCCACGCGGCGCACCTCCGGCCGCCGCGTGTTGTTCTCTATCGACGATGCGAAGCTCGATCGCAGCGCTGCTGGCGCTCGCCGCAATGCTCGCCGGCGCCGCCCCGGCCACGGCGATCAGCCAGTCGACCCTGAAGCGGACGATCGCCCGCGAGATGGCCAAGGCCCCGGCCGCCTCGGGCGCCTACCTGCGCGACATGGACACCGGCGCCGAGCTCTACGCCCTGCGTGAGAACCGCGTTCGCATCCCGGCCTCCGTCGAGAAGCTGTTCACGACGTCGGCCGCGCTGCTGCGCCTCGGGGCCACCGAGACGCTGACGACGAAGGCCGTCGCGGCCCCCGACGCCATCGTCGAGCCGGGCGGGACCCTGCGCGGCGACCTCGTCCTCGTCGGCGGCGGCGACCCGTTCTTCGGCGACGAGGCCGCCACGAAGCTCGCGAAGTCGATCCGTGCTGCCGGTATCCGCCGCATCGCGGGTTCGGTCGTCGGCGACGAGAGCGCCTTCGACGCGCAGCGCTCGGGCTGCTGCGCGGGCTACGACCCCGACCTCGGCGGCGTGCTGAGCGCGCTCGCCTACGATCGCGGGATCTTCCGCGGCCGCGCCCGCCTCGACGCCGCGCGCTTCGCCGCCGCCCGCTTCGCCGCGCAGCTGAAGGCCGCGGGGGTGACGGCGACCGGCAAGAGCACGGCGGGCCCGGCGCCGGAGGGCGCCAAGACCGTCGCCTTCGTCGCCTCGCTGCCCGTCGGCGAGCTGGCGCGCTACATCAACGTCCCCTCCAACAACTTCGCCGCCGAGATGCTCTTCCGCGAGCTCGGGGCGCGCTATCGCGAGGAGGGGTCGCTGGCCGCGGGCGCCGACGTCGTGCGCGACACGCTCGACGACTTCGGCGTGCGCCCGAAGATCGTCGACGGGTCGGGCCTGTCGCGCTCCAACCGCGCCACCCCGCGCGAGGTCGTGCGGCTGCTCGAGCGCATGCACAACCAGGACGTCGCGAGAACGTTCCGCGAGTCGCTGGCCATCACCGGGGTCACGGGCACCGTCAAGCTGCGAATGCGCAGAACGGCCGCCGCGGGCCGGTGCAACGTGAAGACCGGCACGCTGCGCCTCGTCAGCGCGCTGGCGGGCTTCTGCCGCACGGCGGGCGGGCGCGACATCGGCTTCGCGCTGATGTTCAACAAGGCCAACACCCCCGCGGCGAAGGCCCGCGAGGACCGCATCACGGTGGCGATCGCGCGGCTCAGCGATCCGCCCGCGGCCACCGCGGCGCCGGGCGGCGGCGTCGTCCCGCAGCGCTGAGCCCGAGCGGGCCCGCCCGGGTCGGTAACCCTGGGGTCCCCAGCAATGCACCGCGGACTAGCTTTTCGTTCAGGGGTGGGGCAGACTCTCGCGACTTCCGACGTGAAAGGACTCCCATGACCGCGATGACGGACCGCCGGCGCGCGCGCCGCATCCTCACGACCTGCTGCGTCGCGGCGGTGGCGCTGCTCGCCGCCGGCTGCGGCACCGACGACGACGAATCGTCGTCCGACGCCGCGGCGAAGCCGACGACCTTCGCGATCAATGCGACGGCGGAAGGCGAGAAGAAGAAGGCGCTCGAGTTCCCGAAGACGGTCAAGGCCGGTCTCGTCACGATCACGCTGACGAACTCCGACAAGGCGCCGCGCTCGGCGCAGATCATCCGTGTCACCGGCGATCAGACCGTCGACGACGTGCTGAAGATCGTCGACGCGGAAGAGGCAACGAAGATCCCGGCCTTCATGCAGGACGGTGGCGGCCTCGGCGCCGTCGCGCCCGGCTCGTCTGCGAGCGCCACGCAGGTGCTGGCGCCCGGCAAGTGGGTCATCTGGGATGACGAGGGTGGCGACGAGGGGCCGGGCAACAGCGATCTCGGCGCGAAGGGCGAGTTCACCGTGACCGGCGAGGCCTCGGATGCCGAGCTGCCCGAGCAGGATGCGAAGGTGACGGCGATCGACGAGGGTGAGGGCAAGGAGAAGACATACGACTTCGAGTTCGACGGCCTCAAGGCCGGCACGAACGCGGTCCGCTTCGAGAACACCGGCGATGAGCTGCACCACGCGCTCTTCTTCCCGATGAACAAGGGCGCGACGATCAAGCAGGTCGAGGACTTCGTGGGGTCTGAAGGGGAGTCGGGGGGACCGCCGCCGATCGACTTTGCGAAGGGGGTGGGCACAACCGTGATCGACGGCGGGATCGCTCAGAACATCTCGCTGGATCTCGCGGCCGGCAAGTACGCGGTCATCTGCTTCATCAGCGACCGCGCAGGCGGCAAGCCGCATGCCGCCAAGGGCATGCTCAAGGAGCTGACCATCGAGTAGGCAGCGGCGGGCGGGGCTGCGTCACGCGGCCCCGCCTCGCCGCGCTGGCTTTCTGCGAGCGGGTCGGCCACACTGGCGCGACGTTCGACTCGAAGGGACTCCGATGCCGGCCATGATGCAGCCTCGCAGCAGGCGCTCGATCCTCGGCGCCTGCGCCGCCATCGCCGTCGTGGCGTTGGTCGCCGGCTGCGGCGGCGGAGACGACGACGACCCGGACGCCGCGTCGACCGCGCCCAGCAAGCCCGTGGCCATGGCGATCACGGCCACGGCCGAGGGCGCGAACAGCAAGGCGATGACGATCCCGTCGAGCATCGAGGCCGGCCTCGTGAACATGACGCTGACCAACTCCGACAGCGTGCCGCGCTCGGCGCAGCTGCTGCGGGTCGTCGGCAACCAATCGCTCGACGAGGTCGTGAAGGTCGTCACCGGCGACGGCGAGGAGATTCCGGCCTGGATCCAGGACGGCGGCGGCGTCCCCGCCGTCGAGCCGGGCGCGAGCGCGACCGCCTCGCAGGTGCTGGCGCCGGGTCGCTACGTGCTCCTCGACGACGAGTCGGGCCGGGGCGACAACGCCAAGAGCTACGCCGAGCTCGGTGCGGTGGGCCAGTTCACCGTCACCGGCGAGCGCTCGACGGCCCGCCTGCCCGCGGCCGAGGCGACGATCACCGCCGAGGACGCGGTCGAGGGCGACCTCGAGACGTACGGCTACCGCGTGGAGGGCCTGAAGCCGGGGACCAACCAGGTGCACTTCCAGAACACGGGCAGGGAGCTGCACCACGCGCTGTTCGTCCCGATGCGCAAGGGCGCGACGATCGCCCAGGCCAAGACGTACCTCTCGTCGGACGAGCCGCCGGCCGGGCCGCCGCCGGTCGACTTCTCCAAGATCGTCGGCACGAAGGTCATCGATGCCGGCATCGAGCAGAACGTCACGCTCGACCTCGACGCCGGGCGCTACGCGGTCATCTGCTTCATCAGCGATCGCGACGGCGGGGAGCCGCACGTCGCGAAGGGCATGATCGAGGAGACGACCGTCGGGGCGGCCGCGGCCGACTGAGTCGATCCGAGACGCGGGAGGGCATGCCGGCCAGGCTGACGTTCAGCCCAGCAGGGCCAGCAGCCCCGCCTCGTCGAGCACCGGTACGCCCAAGCGCTCGGCCTTGGCGAGCTTCGTGCCCGGCGATGCGCCGGCGACGACGTAGTCGGTCTTCTTCGAGACGCCGGAGGTCACGCGGCCGCCGGCGGACTCGATCCGCTCGGTCGCCTCCTCGCGGGTGAGATCGGGGAGCGTCCCGGTCAGCACGAAGGTCTTGCCCGCGAGCGGGCCCTCGCCGGGCGGCGGGCCCTCGAGCGCCAGGCTGACGCCGACCGAGCGCAGGTCCTCGACGAGCGCGCGCATCTGCTCGTCCGCGAGCTGCTCGTGGATCTTCAGCGCCATCTTCGGGCCCACGCCCGGGGTCTGCTCGATGTCCTCGGCGCTCGCCGCCAGCAGGGCGTCGACGTTGCGGAAGCGCTGGGCGAGGTTGCGGCCGGTGACGAAGCCGACCTCCTCGAGGCCGATCGCGAACAGCACGCGGCCGAACGGGCGCTCCTTGGACTCGGCGATGCTCTGCACCGTGCGGTTGGCGGAGATCTCGCCGTAGCCCTCGAGCTCGAGCAGCTGCTCGGGGCTGAGGCGGTAGAAGTCCGCGGCGGTCGTGATGAGGCCGGCGTGCTGGAGCTGGCCGACCTGCTTCTCGCCGAGGCCGTCGATGTCCATCGCACCGCGCGAGACGAAGTGCTTCAGCAGCTGCCACTGGCGCTCGGGGCACAGGCGGTTCGGGCACTTCGTGAAGACCGAGTCGGGCGGCTTGACGGTCGCCGTCCCGCAGGTGCGGCAGTGCGCGGGCGGGTGCGGGGGGTCGGCGCGATCGGGCCGCTCGGCGGCGTGCGGCGCCGGCGAGAGGACCTGCGGGATGACGTCGCCGGCGCGCAGGACGATGACCTCGTCGCCGACGCGCAGATCCTTGCGCGCGAGGTCCTCCTCGTTGTGCAGCGTCGCGAGCTTGACCGTCACCCCGCCGACGTGCACCGGCTCGAGCATGGCGAACGGGTGCAGGTCGCCGAACTTGCCGACGTTCCACATGATGTCCTTCAGCGTCGTGACCTTCGTCGTCGGCGGGAACTTCCAGGCGATCGCCCAGCGCGGATCGCGGCCCACGACGCCGAGGCGGCGCTGCAGCTCGAGGTCGGAGACCTTCACGACGACGCCGTCGATCTCGAAGTCGAGGCTGCCGCGGCGCTCCTGCCAGGCCAGGCACTGCGCGACGACCTCGTCTTCGGAGTCCAGCAGCTGGACGTCGGCGTTGACGCGAAAGCCGTGCTCGCGCAGCCACTGCAGCGCCTCCCAGTGACCGTTGAGGTCGAACCGCAGCCCGTCGACACGGCCGATGCCGTAGCTCCACATCGACAGCGGACGGTCCTTGGCGAGCTTGGGGTCGAGCTGGCGGATCGTGCCCGCGGCGGCGTTACGGGGGTTCATGAACGTCGACAGCCCAGCCTCCGCGCGGCGCTCGTTGAGGGCCGCGAAGTCCTTCAGCGACATGTAGATCTCGCCGCGCACCTCGAGCACCGGCGGCGCGTCGGCGATCCTCAGCGGGATCGTCGGGATCGTGCGCAGGTTGTGCGTGACGTCCTCGCCGATCTCGCCGTTGCCGCGCGTGGCGCCCTGGACGAAGATGCCGTCCTCGTAGCGCAGCGAGATCGCCAGGCCGTCGATCTTCGGCTCGGCCACGAACTGAAACTGCGGGTCCTCGATCCCCTCGCGCGCGAGGTGCGAGCGCATCCGCGCGACCCAGGCTCGCAGCTCCTCCTCGGTGCGCGCGTTGGCGAGCGACAGCATCGGGATCTCGTGGCGGACCTTCGGCAGCGCCGAGACCGGCTCGCCGCCGACGCGCTGCGTCGGCGAGTCGGGCGTGACGAGGTCGGGATGGGCGGCCTCGATGGCGCGCAGCTCGTCGAGCAGCGCGTCGTAGTCGTCGTCGCCGATCTCGGGATCGTCGAGGACGTAGTAGCGGTAGCCGTGGTGGTGCAGCTCGTCGCGCAGCTGCTCGGCACGCGCCTGCACCTGCGCCGTGGTGCTCACTCCACCTCCTCGGCGGCCGGCGCGAGCAGGCGCCCGAGGTCGTGGCGCTCGAGCGCGTCCATGCCCGCCGCATCGGTGAGGTCGAAGTGCAGCGGCGTGACGGCGATGTCGCCCGCGGCCACGGCGCAGAGGTCCGTGCCCGGCTCGTCGTGGAAGCCGTGGTCGCGGCCGTAGACCCAGTAGCGCTTGCGGCGGGACACCGATCCCGCCCGCCCCTCGTGGTCGCCGTCGGGATCTGAGAGCGTCAGCTCGTCGCGGTAGATGCGCTTGCCGAGGCGCGTGACCTGGACGCCGGTCGCGTCGCCGGCCGGGCAGTTGATGTTCAGCAGCGTGCCCTCGGGCAGGGGCACGTCGTCGATCTCCTCGACGACGCGCGCCACGAAGCGCGCCCCCTCGGCGAAGTCGAAGCTGTCGGAGAGGCGGAAGTCCATCTCGCGCGCGGAGGACTGCTGCGAGACGGCGATCGCCGGCAGGCCGAGGATGACGCCCTCCAGCGCCGCGGCGACCGTGCCGGAGTACGTGATGTCGTCGCCGAGGTTGGCGCCGTGGTTGATGCCCGAGACGATGAGCTCGGCCTCGAAGCCCTCGACGAGGCCGAGGTTGGCCAGCCGCACGCAGTCCACCGGCGTCCCGTCGGTCGCGTAGCCGGTCGTGCCGTCGTCGAAGGCGATCTCCTCGACCCACAGCGGGCGCATCGTCGTGATCGAACGCGCCATCGCCGAGCGGTTGCCGTCGGGAGCGATCACGACGAGCTCGATGCCGGGCACCTGCAGGAGCGCGCGGCGCAGCGTCTGCAGGCCGTCGGCCTCGATCCCGTCGTCGTTGGTCAGCAGTACCCGCATGGTCTGCCGACGAGGATAGTCAGGGCTGCGGTGGGTATTCGACGCTCGCGAGCGCCAGGCCGTGCGCCGCCGCGGTCGGCCCCGCCTGCGCGCGCGGCGCGCCCCGCAGCAGGGCCGTGAAGTCCTCCAGCGCGCGCCGCCCCGTGGCGACCTCGAGCATCGTCCCGACGAGGATGCGGTTCATCGCGCGCATGAACGTGTCGGCCGTGATCCAGAACTCCAGCAGGTCGCCGTCGTCCCGCCACTCCGCCGACCGGACGATGCGCGCAAAGCGCGTGTGGTAGGTGTCCGTCGGCGTGAACGCGGTGAAGTCGTGCTCGCCCGCCAGCGCCGCCGCGCACGCGTCGAGCGCCGCGCGGTCGAGGTCCCAGCCGTGCCACAGCGCGCGCCCGTCGAGCCACACCGACCGCGCGCGGCGGTGCAGCACGCGATAGCAGTATGTCCGCGAGATCGCGTCGTGGCGCGCGCTGAAGCCCGCCGCGGCTGGATTACAGTCGAGCACCGCGACGTCGCGCGGCAGCAGCGCGTTCAGCCGCGCGGGATCGACCGCCTCGTGCTCGTAGGAGCACACCTGGCCCCACGCGTGCACGCCGCGGTCCGTCCGGCCCGCAACGACGAGCGCCACCTCCTCCTCGCGCAGCACCGTGCACAGCGCGCGCTCGACCTCGTCCTGCACGGTCCGCTGCCCCGGCTGGCGCGCCCAGCCCGCGAACGCCGTCCCGTCGTACTCGAGGAGCATCCGGCTGGTCATGGCGTGCACCCTAGGTCAGATAGCGTGACGCGATGGCGACCGCCGACCTCACCGTGATCGCGCTCGGCCGGCCCGACGCCTCCGCCTCCGCCTACATCGCCGAGATCCAGCGCCGGCTCGCGGCACAGGACCGCGTGCGCTACACGATGCACGCGATGGGCACCTCGCTGGAGGGCGGCACCGCGGACATCCTCGCCGTCGTCGGCGAGTTGCACGCCGTTCCCTTCGAGCTCGGCGTGCCGCGCGTCTACACGGTGCTCAAGCTCGACGAACGCCGCGACAAGGAACAGACGCTCGACGACAAGGTCGCGTCGGTCCGCAAGCTGCTCGAATCCTGACCCGCAACCGCCAGGCCCGCGGGCTGATCATCGGCGGCCCCGCCTGCGACGTTGCCACGGGCGCCGTGGCGGCCGGCGACGGCGGCGCGCCGCAACCCCGGCACCCGCGCCGATCCCGAGCGCCGCCAGCGCGACCGCGATCGCCCCGCGATGCGCGCGCAGGCGGCCGAACTCGCGCTCGACCTCGGGCCACACCTCCTCGGCGATGAGCTCGTGCGCCATCGCCCGCGACGCCTCCAGGCCGTCCACCGCGATCGGCTCGCCGAACGACAGCCGGACGCGCCGCGGCTTGGGCAGCGGGCCGAGGAAGAGCCGCTCGCTACCGCTGATCGCCGCCGGCACGAGCGGCGCGCCGGTCTCCAGCGCGAGCCGACCCGCGCCGCTGCGCGGCTCGCCGAGCGCCTCCGGGTCGCGGATCCGCGTCCCCTCCGGAAAGAGCGCGAGCACGCCGCCCTGACGCAGGACCACCCGCGCCGTCTCGAGCGCGTCCTCGTCCGCCTTTCCCCGCCGCACCGGAAACGCCCCGAGCCGCACGAACAACGGACCGAGCCGTCCCTCGAACAGCTCGGTCTTGCCCATGAAGCGCACGTGGCGCGGCGTCGCGACGCCGATGAAGAACGCATCCCAGAAGCTCTTGTGGTTCGGCGCGATGACGACCGGCCCCTCGTCCGGGATCCGGTCGACGCCGCTTGTGCGCAGCCCGAACCACAGACGCATGAACGGCGTCACGAGCAGCTTGATGACCGCGTACAGCGGTCGCGAGACGCCCTTCTCGCGCGCGAGACGGTGCGCCTCCTCGTTGGTCACAACCGCAGACTACGGCGAGGTGACCGGCCGTACCAACGAGCCCGGGGAACGACCCCCGGGCTACACCAGCTCGAGGTAGACCATCTCCGTCGAGTCCGAGCGCCTCGGCCCGAGCTTCAGGATGCGCGTGTAGCCGCCCGGCCGCTCCGCGTAGCGCGGGGCGACCTCGGCGAACAGCGTGTGCACCACGAACTTGTCCTGCCCGAGCGTCGAGAGCGCCTGGCGGCGCGCATGCAGATCGCCGCGCTTGGCCAGCGTGATGAGCTTCTCGATCTCCGGCTTGACGGCCTTGGCCTTGGCCTCGGTCGTCCTGATGCGCTCGTGCTCGATGACCTCCTTGCAGAGGTTCATCAGCAGCGCCTTGCGGTGCGAGGAGGAGCGGCTGAGCTTGTTGCGGGTCTTCTGATGGCGCATGGTCGCGGGCGAGTCTAGTCGTCGCGGAGACCGAGGCCGCGATTGTGCAGCGTCTCGATCACCTCGTCGATGGACTTCTTGCCGAAGTTCGGGATCGCGTTGAGCTCGCCCTCGGACTTGGCGATGAGGTCGCCGACGGTCTGGATGCCGGCCCGCTTGAGGCAGTTGTAGGAGCGCACGCCGAGCTCGAGCTCCTCGATGAGGATGTCGTGCATCGGGCCCGCCGAGGTGGCGCCGCCCGCGGCGCCGGCGAGCGTGCCGTGCCCGTTGGTGCCCTCGAGCTGGCCACCGGGGCCGGCGCGCAGCTCCTCGATGCGGTCGGCGTCGGTGAAGATCGCCAGCTGGGCGATGAGGATCTCCGCCGCCTCGCGCAGCGCGGCCTGCGGGTCGATCGACCCGTCGGTCTCGATGTCGAGCGTGAGCTTGTCGAAGTCCGTGCGCTGACCGACGCGGGCGGGCTCGACGCCGTAGGCGACGCGCCGCACCGGCGAGAAGATCGAGTCGATCGGGATGACGCCGATCGGCTGGTCGGGGGACTTGTTGTCCTCCGACTGGCGGTAGCCGCGGCCGCGGCCGACCGTGAGGTACAGCTCGAGCTTGGTCTTCTTCTCGAGCGTCGCGATGTGGACGTCCGGGTTGAGGACCTCCACGCCCGCGGGCAGGTCGATGTCCTTGGCCGTGATGTCGCCGGGGCCGGTGACGACGAGCGGGGCCTCGACCTCGGTCGCGTCGGAATGCATCCGGCAGACGATGCCCTTGAGGTTGAGGACGATGTCGGTCACGTCCTCCTTGACGCCCTTGATCGTCGAGAACTCGTGGGCGACCCCCTCGATGCGCACGCTCGTCACGGCTGCGCCGGCGAGCGAGCTCAGCAGAACTCGGCGAAGCGAGTTGCCAAACGTGTATCCGAAACCACGGTCGAGGGGCTCGATGGTGAACGAGCCACGGTTCTCCTCGACCGTCTCACTGGTGATCCGGGGGACTTGGAAGTCGAGCATCGGGGTCCTAACGTCGGGGTGTCACTGGGGGGCCGCTGTGCGCTGAAGCATCCGTGCGCGCACGGGCAAGGCGAAAGCGGGGTTACTTCGAGTAGAGCTCGACGATGAGCTGTTCCTGAACCGGAGCAGCGATCTCCCTGCGCTCGGGCTTGCGCAGCACCTTCGCGGTCAGGGAGTCATGGTCGGCCTGCAGCCACGCGGGGACCTGGGCGGTCAGCTCGGTGGCATCACGGATGAGGGGTTCCACGGGCGCGCCGGCCTTGACGGCGATCACGTCCCCGTCGCGCACCTGGTAGCTGGGGATGTCCACGCGCCGGCCGTTGACGGTCCAATGGCCGTGGCGGATGAACTGGCGCGCCTGGCTGCGCGAGCCGGCGAAGCCGAGACGCACGAGGACGTTGTCCAGGCGCGACTCGAGGATGCGCAGCAGGTTCTCGCCGGTGATGCCCTCCTGGCGGGAGGCCTTGGCGTAGTAGATGCGAAACTGCTTCTCGAGCACGCCGTAGTAGCGCCGCGCCTTCTGCTTCTCGCGCAGCTGGACGCGGTACTCAGATTGCTTCTGGCGACCGCGCCCATGGTCGCCCGGCGGGTAGGCCCGTCGCTCGACGCCGCACTTGTCGGTCAGGCAGCGCTCGCCCTTGAGAAAGAGCTTCTGGCCTTCGCGGCGGCACTGCTTGCAGGCAGGTCCGGTGTTACGCGCCATCAGACACGCCTCCTCTTGCGGGGACGGCAGCCGTTGTGCGCCTGCGGGGTGACGTCCTTGACGCCCGTGACCTCCAGGCCGGCCGCCTGCAGCGAGCGGATCGCGGTCTCGCGACCGGATCCGGGGCCCTTGACGAAGACCTCGACCTTCTGCAGGCCCTGGTCGATGCCCTTGCGCGCCGCGGCATCGGCCGTGACCTGCGCGGCGAACGGCGTGGACTTGCGCGAGCCCTTGAAGCCGGCACCGCCGGCGGACTCCCAGGCAATCACGTTGCCCTGGGGATCGGACAACGACACGATCGTGTTGTTGAACGAAGTCTTGATGTGGGCCTGGCCGATCGGAATGTTCTTCTTCGGCTTGCGGCGGCCACGCTGAGGGCGCTTAGGAGCGGGCAACTGGATCCTTTACTTCTTCGTGGCCTTCTTCTTGCCGGCGACCTGCATGCGCTTGGGCCCTTTGCGCGTGCGGGCGTTGGTCTTCGTGTTCTGCCCGCGGACGGGCAGGTTGCGGCGATGACGCAGGCCGCGGTAGCAGCCGATCTCCATCAGGCGCTTGATGTTCTGCGAGCGCTCGCGCCGCAGGTCGCCCTCGACCGTCAGGTCGTCGATCGCCTCGCGCAGGCGGGACACCTCGTCCTCGGTGAGGTCGCGGACCTTGCGGTCGGGCTCGATGTTCGTCGCCTTGAGGATCTCGTTGGCCGTGGGGCGTCCGACGCCGTAGATGTACGTCAGGCCGATCTCGGCGCGCTTGTTGAGCGGGATGTTGATGCCGGCAATACGAGCCACGCAACTACCCCTGACGCTGCTTGTGACGCGGATTGGAGCAGATCACCAGGACCGCCCCGTGGCGGCGGATGATCTTGCACTTTTCACACATCGGCTTGACCGACGGACGTACCTTCATGAGCCCCTTCTTGCAGACGGGAGGAAACGCGCGCAGGACAACAAACATCCCGCCGCGAGCGCGACCAATGAGGGTAGCAAAGCTGTTTAGCTGTCCGACTCGTGCCAGGGCGTGAGGACCCTGGGCCCATCGGCGGTGATCGCGACCGTGAACTCGAAGTGCGCGGCGAGCGATCCGTCCTGCGAGTAGATCGACCAGTGGTCCTCGCCCATGCGCACCGCATGGCGCCCCGTGGTGACCATCGGCTCGATCGCGAAGACCATCCCCTCCTCGAGCTTGATGCCCTTGCCGGCGGGTCCGTAGTTGGGGATCTGCGGGTCCTCGTGCATGTCGCGGCCGATGCCGTGGCCGACGAGCGAGCGCACGACCGACAGGCCCTCGGCCTCGACGACCTCCTGCACCGCGTGCGACACGTCGCCGAGGCGGTTGCCGACCCGGCACTGCTCGACGGCGTGCAACAGCGACGCCGCGGTGGCGTCCAGCAGCTTGCGCGCCGTCTGCGAGATCGAGCCCACGGGAAAGGTCCGCGCGGCGTCGGCGACCCAGCCGTCGAGCACGACGCCGCAGTCGACCGACAGCACGTCGCCCTTGCGCAGCGCGTACGGACCGGGGATGCCGTGCACGACCATCGAGTTCGGCGACGTGCACAGCGAGCCGGGGAAGCCGCGGTAGCCCTTGAACGCCGGCGTCGCGCCCTGCGAGCGGATGAACTTCTCCGCGGCGGTGTCGAGCTCCTTCGTCGTCACCCCGGCGCGGATCTTGCGCTCGACGAGCTCGAGGGTGCGGACGAGGACGTCCCCGGCGGCCCGCATCTTCTCGATCTGCTCCGGGGTCTTCTTGATGATCAAGCCTGCAGGTCCTACAGCTCGTCTTCGAGTCGCAGCGTGGCGATCGTCGCGCGGATGTGGTCGTGCACCTCGGTCGGGGTGCGGGTCCCGTCGAAACGGCGCAGCAGCCCGCGCTGCTCGTAGAACTCCACGAGCGGCTCGGTGGCGGCGTGGTAGACCGTCAGGCGGTTGGCGATCGTCTCGGGCTGGTCGTCGTCGCGCTGGACCAGGCGCGAGCCGTCGATGTCACAGCGGCCCTCGTGCTTGGGCGGGTCGAACTCGACGTGGTAGACGCGGCCGGTCTTCACGCTCACGCGCCGGCCGGAGAGGCGGCGCTGGACCTCCTCGTCGGGCACGTCGATGAGGATCACCGCGGTGAGCCGGCGCTCGGCCGCCTTCAGCCCGGCCTCCAGCGCCTCGGCCTGCGGGATCGTGCGCGGAAAGCCGTCGAGCAGGAAGCCGTCGCGCGCGTCGGCACTGCCGAGCGCCTCGAGGATCACGCCCGTGATGACGTCGTCGGGCACGAGCTCGCCCTTGTCCATGTAGTCCTTGGCCTGCTGGCCCAGCGGCGTCTCGTCGCGGATCGCCGCGCGCAGGATGTTGCCGGTCGCGATGTACGGCAGGTTGAAGTCGTCGGTGAGACGCTCGGCCTGGGTGCCCTTGCCGGCGCCCGGCGGTCCGAGGAGGATGAGGTTGAGCTCGCTCGACATCAGGCGATCGGAGACTACTGGCCCGAGCTCGGCACCGACCCGTAAACCTGTTTCGGCCTCCGGCCGCCGAACCCGGCGGGCGGCGCCGGGTCGCCCCCGCGTCCCGGGACCGCCGGAACCGTCGGCCTCCGGACGACGTTACTTCAGGAAGCCCTCGTAGTTGCGCATCATCAGCTGCGCCTCGAGTTGCTTCATCGTGTCCAGGGCGACGCCGACGACGATGAGGATCGAGGTGCCGCCGAAGAAGAAGTTCGCGCTCGTCTGGTTGATGAGGATCGTCGGCATCGCCGCGACGGCCGCGAGGTACAGCGCCCCCGGGAACGTCAACCGCGCGAGCACGCGGTCCAGGAACTCCGCCGTTGGTCGGCCGGGTCTCACCCCGGGAATGAAGCCGCCGTACTTCTTGAGGTTGTCGGCCTGGTCGACCGGATTGAACGTGACCGCCGTGTAGAAGTACGTGAAGAGCACGATGAAGACCGACTCGCCCACGATGTAGGCCCAGCCGTTGGGCGAGAAGAACGCGGCGAAGTCACGCCCGAACTCGTTGTTCATGAGCTGCCCGACGGTCGGCGGGAAGGCCATGATCGACGCGGCGAAGATGACCGGGATGACGCCCGCCATGTTCACGCGCAACGGCAGGTAGGTCTGGCCGCCCTGCGTCATCCGCCGGCCGATGACGCGCTTGGCGTACTGGATCGGGATGCGCCGCTGACCCTCCTGCACGAAGACGATCGCCGCGATCACGCCGAGCGCGATGAACGGCATCATGACCTTGAAGACCGCGTCGGAGCTCGTCGCCCACGCCTGGATGCCGTTGGGCAGACCGGACACGATCGAGGCGAAGATCATCAGGGAGATGCCGTTGCCGATGCCGCGCTGGGTGATCAGCTCGCCCATCCACATGATCAGCACGCAGCCCGCCGTCAGCGAGATGACGATCAGGAAGACCCGCGCGGCGCTGAAGTTGTCGATGATCGGCGTCCCGGCGGAGGCCGTGAAGGACTTGAAGAGGAACACGTAGCCGATCGACTGGGCGAAGGCCAGGCCGACGGTGAGGTAGCGCGTGTACTGCGTGATCCGCTGCTGGCCGACCTCGCCCTCCTTCTGCAGCTTCTCCAGCGACGGCACGACGACCGTCAGGAGCTGCAGGATGATCGAGGCCGTGATGTACGGCATGATCCCCAGCGCGAACAGGGCGATGCGGGCCAGCCCGCCGCCGCTGAAGAGGTTCAGGAAGCCGAGGATGCTCGAGCCGCTGAACGATTCCTGCACGGCCTTGACGGCCTCGACGTTGATCCCGGGCACGGGGATGTGAGCACCCAGGCGATACAGCGCGAGGATGAACATCGTGATCGCAAGCTTCTTGCGAATGTCGGCGACCTTGAAGGCCGTGAGGATCGTGGCGAGCACGACGGATCAGGTTAGACGTCAGTCAGCGACGGTGTGACAGGTCCCGCCGGCGGCCTCGATCGCTTCGCGCGCGCTGGCGCTGAAGCGATGGGCGTGCACGGTCAGCGGCTTGGAGATCGCGCCCTTGGCGAGGACCTTGACCTGGACGTCCTTGCGGGAGGCGAGGCCCTTGGCCTTCATCGCCTCGATCGTGACGTCGTCGCCCTTGTCGAAGCGGCGCTCGAGGTCCTGCAGGTTGACGGCCTGCGTGTGCGTGCGGAAGGGCTCGAACGGCATCGACTTCTTCATCTGCGGGCCGCGCAGCTTGCGCATCCGCATGTGAATCGGCATCTGGCCGCCCTCGAAGCCCGGCCGGCTCTTGGAGCCCGAGCGCGCGCCGGCGCCCTTGTGGCCGCGACCCGACGTCTTGCCGGTGCCCGAGCCGTGGCCGCGGCCGACGCGCTTGCGCGTCTTGCGGCTTCCGGGGGCCGGCTTGAGCGTGTGCAGCCCGATGTCCTGGGGGTCGGTCTCGCTGGACTTGGGCGGGGTCATGACTGCTCCTCGACGATGCGAACGAGATGGCGCACGCGATGGATCATGCCGCGCGCCTGCGGGGTGTCTTCGATCTCCACGACCTGGCCGATCCGGTGCAGGCCGAGCGAGCGCAGCGTGTCGAGCTGGCGCTGGTCGGAGCCGTTCTTGGACTTGTACTGCGTGATCGTCACGCCGACTCATCCTCCGCGGGGGCCGCCGGCTCGGCGGGCTCTGGCTCGGCGGCGGGCGCGTCGGCGACCGCCTCGTCGACGCCGGCCTCGGCGTCGGTGCCGGCGATCTCCTCGGCCACCGCGTCGTCCAGGCCCGTCTCGGGGTCGGCGATCGGCTCGCCGGTGTCGGCCTCCGAGTCCGCGCCGTTGGCGATCGTCTCCGAAGCGACCTCTCCTCCTCGCCACCGTTGCCACCGAGGCCGAGCACCTGGTTGATCGACAGGCCGCGCAGCTCGGCGACCTCCTCCGGGCGGCGCAGGCCCTGCAGGCCGGCGACCGTCGCCTTGACGAGGTTGATCGGGTTCTGCGAGCCCAGCGACTTGGAGAGGATGTCGTGGATCCCGGCGAGCTCGAGCACCGCGCGCACGCCGCCGCCGGCGATGACGCCGGTACCGGGGGACGCGGGCTTCATGAAGACGCGGCCGGCACCGTAGATGCCCATCGTCTGGTGCGTGATCGTCGCGCCGTGCTTGGGCACGCGGAAGAGGTTCTTCTTGGCCTGCTCGACGCCCTTCTGGATCGCCAGCGGGACCTCGTTGGCCTTGCCGTAGCCGACGCCGACGACGTCGCGTTCGTCGCCGACGACGACGAGCGCCGTGAACGAGAAGCGACGGCCGCCCTTGACGACCTTGGCGACGCGGTTGATCTCGACCACGCGCTCCTGCAGATCCAGCCCGGCCTGGTTGACGGAGCGGTCGACGACTGGTGCGCTCATACGGTGATGCCTCCTTCGCGGACGCCCTCTGCGAAGGCCTTCACACGGCCGTGGTACTGGTAGCCGCCGCGGTCGAAGACCGCGACGGTGACGCCCGCGGCAGACGCGCGCTCGGCGAGCAGCTTGCCCGCCTCGGCCGCCTGCTCCATCGGCGCCTTGTCGCGCAGCGGCGCCTCGGTCCAGGCGACGGCCGCCAGCGTGTGGCCGGCGACGTCGTCGACGAGCTGCGCGGCGATGCCGCGATTGGAGCGAAAGACGGAGATCCGCGGCCGCTGGGCGGTGCCGGTGATCTTCGCGCGGACGCGGCGGCGGCGCTTGAGGCGCTTCTGCGGCTGAGTTTTGACGGTCATGCGCGCTTACCGACCTTCCGGGCGACGTACTCGCCCTCGTAGCGGATGCCCTTGCCCTTGTAGGGCTCCGGCGGGCGCTGCTTGCGGATGTTGGCGGCGGTCTCGCCGACCTGCTGCTTGGAGTTCCCCTTGACGATGACGCGCGTCGGCATCGGCACTTCGAACTCGATGCCGTCGGGCGCCTTGATCGGCACGGGGTGCGAGTAGCCCAGCGCGAGTTCGAGGTCGCGGCCCTTGAGCAGCGCGCGGTAGCCGACGCCCTGGATCTCGAGGGTCTTCGTGTAGCCGGTGGTGACGCCCTCGACCATGTTGGCGACCAGCGAGCGGGTCAGGCCGTGCAGCGCGCGATGCTCGCCGCGATCGGTCGGGCGCTTGACGACGAGCTGATCGCCGTCCTGCTCGACGGAGATCGCCAGCGGGACGCGCTCGAACAGCTCGCCGCGGGGGCCGTTGACGCGCACGAGCTCGGGCTCGATCGACACGGTCACGCCGGTCGGCAGGGGGATGGGCTTCTTTCCGATTCGCGACATATCTCGGCTACCAGATGTGCGCGACGACTTCGCCGCCGACGCCCGCGCTGCGGGCCTCGTGGCCGGTCATCACGCCGCGCGAGGTGGAGACGATGGCGGTGCCCATGCCGCCGAGGACCTTGGGGATGTCGGCGGCGCCGGCGTACGTGCGACGGCCCGGGCGCGAGACGCGCTTGAGGCCGGAGATCGCCGAGCGGCGGTCGGAGGTGTACTTCAGGCGCACGCGGATGAGCTCGCCCGGATGGTCGGCGTCAGGGGCGACGACGTCGTAGCCGTCGATGTAGCCCTGCTCGGCGAGGATGCGCGCGCACTCGGACTTCAGGCGGGACGACGGGATGTCGACCGTCTCATGGGCGGCCTGGATCGCGTTGCGAATCCGGGTCAGGAAATCGGCGATGGGGTCGGTGCTGGCGCTCACAGTCGTGCTCTCGTTAGATGCTCTGGGTTACCACGAAGACTTCGTCATGCCGGGCACATAGCCCTCATGCGCCATCTCACGCAGGCAGATCCGGCACAGGCCGAACTTGCGATAGACGGAGCGGGCCCGGCCGCAACGGCGGCAACGGCTGTACTCCCGGGTCTTGAACTTCGCGGGTCGTGCCTGGCGGACCCGCTGAGATGTCTTGGCCATCTTAGTCTGCTTCCTCTTCGGTTTCCTCGGCGGGCTCCTCGGGCGGCTTCTCGTAGGCCTCCGGGTTCTCCTCCTTGAGCTGCTCCAGCGCGGCCTGCTCGGCCTCCGCCTTCGCGCGCAGCTCCTCGTGGTGCGCGGCCTCGGCGGCAGCCGCCGCCCGTGCCTCCTGCTCAGCGCGATCGGGCCGGTTCTCCTTCGTGAACGGCATGCCGAAGGCCTCCAGCAGCGCGAACGCCTCGAGGTCGGTCTTCGCCGTCGTCGTGATCGTGACGTCCAGCCCGCGCACGGTGTCGACCGAGTCGTAGTCGATCTCCGGGAAGATCGTCTGCTCGCGGACGCCCAGCGAGTAGTTGCCGCGGCCGTCGAAGGCGTTGGCCTTCAGGCCGCGGAAGTCGCGGATCCGCGGGATCGCGACCGACATGAGCCGGTCGAGGAACTCGTAGGCGCGCTCGTTGCGCAGCGTGACGGCGAGGCCCACGGGCATGCCCTCGCGCAGCTTGAAGTTCGCGATCGACTTGCGGGCGCGGCGCACGTTGGGCTTCTGGCCGGCGATCGTCGCCAGCTGCTCCTGCGCGGCCTCGAGGGCCTTGGAGTCCTGCTTGGCGTCGCCGACGCCCATGTTGACCGTGATCTTCTCGATCTTCGGCGCCTGCATGACCGAGGTGTAGCCGAAGCGCTCCACGAGCGCGGGGCGGATCTCCTCGAGGTAGCGCTTCTTCAGGCGCGCGGGTGGTGCGGCGGTCTGGGTCGACATCTAGAACTTCGCTCCGGTCCGGGCCGACGCGCGCAGGCGCTTGCCGTGCTCCTCGATGGTCTTCACGCGCGTGGGCTTCTTGTCCTTCGGATCGCGCAGCGCGACGTTGGAAAGATGGATCGACGCCTCGCGCTCGATCACGCCGCCCGGCTCCATGGAGCCGGGGCGCGGGCGCGTGTGGCGCTTGATGATGTTCAGGCCCTCGACGAAGACGCGGTCCTTCTTGGGATCGACGCGCAGCACCTTGCCCTGCTTGCCGCGGTCCTTTCCGCTGATGACGACGACCTCGTCGCCCTTGGTGATGCGTGCGGGCATCAGTGCTCCCTCCTGTGAATCCGAGCGAACACGTCAGAGCACCTCGGGGGCGAGGGAGACGATCTTCATGAAGTTGCGGTCGCGCAGCTCGCGGGCGACCGGTCCGAAGATGCGCGTCCCGCGCGGGTTGTTGGCGGCGTCGATGATGACCGCGGCGTTCTCGTCGAAGGCGATGTACGTGCCGTCGTCGCGGCCGAAGGACTTCTTCGTCCGCACGACCACGGCGGTCACGACCTCGCCCTTCTTGACCGTCCCCTGCGGGTTGGCCTGCTTGACGGTCGCCGTGATGATGTCGCCGACGAACGCATAGCGACGTCGAGACCCCCCCTTGACGCGGATGCAGAGGATCTCGCGGGCGCCGGTGTTGTCGGCGACCTTGAGGCGTGTCTCGTTCTGGATCACTTCGCGCGCTCCAGGACTTCGACGAGCTTCCAGCGCTTCGTGCGCGAGAGCGGACGGCTCTCGACGACGCGCACGAGGTCGCCCTCGCCGGCGTCGTTGGTCTCGTCGTGGGCGTGCAGCTTGGTCGTCGAGCGCACGATCTTCTCGTACTTGCGGTGCCGGCGGGCGTGGTCGATCTGGACCACGATCGTCTTGTCGGGCTTGGCCGACACGACCTTGCCGGTGCGCAGCTGCGGCGTCGAGACCTTGGGCTCGGCCGGCGGCGTGCCCCGGTGGCTTGCGCCAGAGGCCCCAGAGGCCGCCTCGGCCCGCTTGACCTTCTCCTGCGCGCGCCGGCGGGAGCGCGCGGCCGCCTTGCTCTTGCGCAGCTCGCGGCGCTCGGCGTCACGCTCCTCGGCCGTCCGGGCGGGACGCTGCGAGCGCGCGGCGTGCCGGCTGGCGGCACGCTGCTCGCGGGCGCTCAGCGTCGGACCCGCAGGCTCGGCAGGCGTCTGCGCGACGGTCGCGTCGGCGGTCTCTTCGGTCTCGGGAGTTTCGTCGTCGGCCATCGCTTACTTCCGGTTGGGAATCTGTACGCCGCGCTCACGCGCGACGGTGAATGCACGGGCCAGGTCGCGCTTGGCGAGCCGGATGCCGGCGGTGTTCTCCAGCTCGCCCGTGGCGTGCTGGAAGCGCAGTCCGAAGAGGTCCTTGCGGGTCGTCGCGACGTGCGCGACGAGCTCCTTCTCGGACAGATCGCGCAAATCCTTGGCGGTCATGAGGGGGTGTCCTCCCGCATCACGAACTTCGTCTTGACGGGCAGCTTGTGGCTGGCCAGGCGCATCGCCTCGCGGGCGAGCGGCTCCGGCACGCCGGCGAGCTCGAACATGACGCGCCCGGGCTTGACCACGGCGACCCAGCCCTCGGGCGAGCCCTTGCCGGAGCCCATGCGGGTCTCGGCGGGCTTCTTCGTCACGGGCTTGTCGGGATAGACGTTGATCCAGACCTTGCCGCCACGCTTGATCTTGCGGGTCATCGCGATACGAGCGGCCTCGATCTGGCGGTTGGTCAGCCAGCCGGCGTCGAGCGACTTCAGGCCGTACTCGCCGAACTGGATCGAGGTCTGTCCGCGCGACAGCCCGGCCCTGCGGCCACGGTGCTGCTTGCGGTGCTTGACGCGCTTGGGAGACAGCATCAGCGACCGCCTCCTCCACGGGCACCGGGGCCGAAGCCGGGTCGCGAGGTCCCGCCGCCGCCGGCGCCACCGCCGCCACCACGCGGTCCGCCGCGTCCACCGCCGCCACCGCCGCCGCCACGGCCTCCGCCGCCACCGCCGCCGCCGCGACCGTCGCGGTCGCCGCGCCCGCGGCCACGGCCGCCGTCGCGATCCTGCTGCTGGTTGGACGGGCCCTCCATGTCGGTCAGGTCCGCGCCGGAGTAGCCCTCGGGCATGATCTCGCCCTTGTTGATCCAGCACTTCACGCCGATGCGGCCGAACGTCGTCTTGGCCTCGAAGAAGCCGTAGTCGATGTCGGCGCGCAGCGTGTGCAGGGGGACGCGGCCGTCGGAGTAGCTCTCGGTCCGCGCCATCTCAGCGCCGCCGAGGCGGCCGCCGACCTGGATCTTGCAGCCCTTGGCGCCGGAGCGCATCGCGCTCGTCAGGGCGCGCTTCATCGCGCGCCGGAAGGCGACGCGGTTCTGCAACTGCTCGGCGACCGACTGCGCGACGAGCTTGGCGTCGAGCTCGGGGCGCTTGATCTCGAGGATGTTGACCTTGATCTGCTTGCGCGTGATGCGGTGCAGGTCCTTGCGCAGGGCGTCGACCTCCGAGCCCGACTTGCCGATGACGATGCCCGGACGCGCCGTGTGGATGTTGACCTCCACCTCGTTGGCGTCCTTGCGGATCGTGATGTCCGACAGACCGGCGTGCGAGAGCTTGCCCTGGATGTGGCCACGGATCGCGACGTCCTCGGCGAGGTAGTCGGCGAAGTGCTTCTCGTTGAACCAGTTGGACTTCCAGTCGTGGATGTAGCCCACGCGCATGGACTCGGGATGAACCTTCTGACCCATGTTCAGTCCTCGTCCTTCGGCGTCAACGTGATGGAAAGGTGGCTCGTGCGCTTGCGGATCTTCGTCGCGCGACCCATCGCGCGAGGTCGGAAGCGCTTCAGCGTCGGCCCCTCGTCGGCCTTGACCGCGTGGATGCGCAGGTCATCGCCCAGCAGCTCGTGGTTGTGCTCGGCGTTGGCGACCGCCGACTCCAGCAGCTTGGACCAGTCGCGGGCGACGTCGCGGCTGGCGTGAGCCAGGATCGCGCGGGCCTCGTCGACGGACTTGCCGCGGATGTGGTCGCAGACCAGACGCGCCTTGCGCGCGGACGTGCGCACGTACTTGGCGTGCGCGCGGACCATCGGCGGGCCGTCCGACGTGAGCACGGCAGCGCGCTTGGGCTTGGCGGCCGGAGCGGCGGGCGGATCGGGCTCGGCCTTGCGGCGCGTGCGGCGCGCCGGCTTGGCGGGCTTGTCCGCGGCGTCGGGGGTCGTCTCGGCGACGGCGGCCTTGGCGGCAGCCGTCTTCTTGGAGGCGGGCGTCGTCCCGGCGGCGCGCTTGGCGGCCGTCTTGGTCGTCGGCTCGTCGACGGTGGCCGTCACCTCCTCGGGGGCCGCAGCGGCCGCGGCGGCCGGCTCGGCCTTCGCGGCAGCCGGCTTCTTGCGACGCGGGGCGCGCGGCTTCTTGGCCGGCGTCTGCGCGGCCTCGTCCTTGGGATCCTTCTTCTCGGCCATCGCTAGCGGACCTTCCCGCTGCCGGCGTGGCCGCGATACAGGCGCGTCGGCGCGAACTCGCCGAGCTTGTGGCCGACCATCGACTCCGACACGAAGACGGGCACGTGCTTGCGGCCGTCGTGGACGGCGATCGTGTGACCGACCATCTCCGGGAAGATCGTCGAGGTCCGCGACCAGGTCTTGAGCATCTGCTTGGAGTTGGAGGCGTTGAGGGCCTCGACACGCGCCATGAGGCGCTCCTCGACCCACGGCCCCTTCTTGCTTGAGCGACTCATCGGCTCACCGCTTCTTCCCTCTCCTTCGACCGCGCACGATGTAGCGGTCGGACGGCTTGTTCTTCTTGCGCGTGCGGTAGCCGAGCGTCGGCACACCCCACGGGGTCACCGGATGGCGACCTGCAGTCGTCGAACCCTCGCCACCGCCGTGCGGATGGTCGACGGGGTTCATGGCCGTGCCGCGCGTCTGCGGGCGAACGCCCATGTGGCGCTTGCGGCCGGCCTTGCCGATCTTGACGTTCTGGTGATCGGCGTTGCCGATCGTGCCCACCGTGCCGCGGCAGCTGTCGCGCACGAGGCGCATCTCACCGGAGGGCAGGCGCAGCGTGGCCATGCCGTTCTCGCGGGCCATGAGCTGCACGCCGGTCCCGGCGGAGCGCGCGAGCTGGCCGCCGCGGCCGGGCTCGAGCTCGACGTTGTGGATGACCGTGCCGATCGGGATGCGCGCCAGCGGCAGGCAGTTGCCCGGGGTGATGTCCGCCTCCTCGCCGGACTCCACCGTCATGCCGACGCGCAGGCGCTGCGGCGCGAGGATGTAGGCCTTCTCGCCGTCGATGTAGTGGATCAGCGCGATGTAGGCCGACCGGTTGGGGTCGTACTCGATCGCGGCGACCTTGCCGGGCACGCCGTCCTTGCGCCGCTTGAAGTCGATCCTGCGGTACAGGCGCTTGGCGCCGCCACCGCGGTGGCGGGCCGTCTTGCGCCCGCGGGCGTTGCGCCCGCCGGACTTCGTGAGACCCTCGACGAGCGTCTTCTCGGGCTCGTCCTTCGTGATCTCCGCGAAGTCGGGATACGTCGAGAAGCGACGACCGGGGCTCGTGGGCTTGGGCTTGCGAATGGCCATGTGATCTCTAGTCCTCGAGGGACTCGAGGCCCTGGAAAATGGGGATGGAGTCGCCCTCGCCCACGTGGACGATGGCCTTCTTCCACTGCCGCGTGCGGCCGTGGATCTGCCCGCGCCGCTTGGGCTTGGACTTGACGCTCATCGTGTGCACGGAGATGACCGAGACGTCGAAGAGCGCCTCGACGGCCTGGCGGATCTGCGTCTTGTGGGCGTCGGCGTGGACGCGGAAGACGTATTTGTTGGCCGTCGCGAGCACGTAGGACTTCTCGGAGACGACCGGGCGGATGACAACCTGGCTGGGATCCATCAGGCCTTGGCCTCCTCGGCGCTTCGGCGGTGTCGGCGCCGCGCTCGCCCTTGGCGCGCGCGGTCAGCGCGTCGAGCGCCTCCTGCGAGCAGATGACCGACCGGGCGCCGATGAGATCGGCGATCCCGACCATCGACGTCGACAGCACCGAGATGCGCTTCATGTTGCGAAACGACAGCGCCGCCTGCTCCTGGTCGTCGGCGAGGATGACGAGCGTCGGCAAGGCCAGGCCCGCGTCGGCCAGCAGCCCGAACGCCTTCTTCGTCGAGGGCGTGTCGAACGGCTTGGGGTCGAAGACCGCGATCGAGTCGCGGGCGGCGTGGACCGACAGCGCGCTGCGCAGCGCGGCGCGGCGCTCCTTGCGGTTGACCTTGAAGGTGTAGTGGCGCGGCGAGGGACCGAAGGTCGTGCCGCCGCCCGTCCAGATCGGCGAGCGCGAGGAGCCGGCGCGGGCACGGCCGGTGCCCTTCTGGCGCCACGGCTTGGCGCCGCCGCCGCGCACGTTGCCGCGCGTCTTCGTGGCGTGCGTGCCCTGGCGGCGAGCGTTGAGCTCGGCGCGGACGGTCTCGTGCACGAGGGCCTCGTTGAAGGACGCGCCGAAGGCGGTGTCGTCGAGCTTGGCCTTCTTCGAGCCGCCGAGGATCTTGGCGCTAGGCATCGGTGCGTACCTCCACGAAGCCGTTGCGGGGACCCGGCACGGAGCCGCGCACGAGCATGAGGTTCTCGCTCGTGTCGAGGCGGACGATCTCAAGGCCCTTCTGGGTCACGCGCTTGTTGCCCATCTGACCCGGGCCCTTGATGCCCTTCATCACGCGCGCCGGCCACGCCGAGGCGCCGATCGAGCCCGGGGCGCGCACGTTGTGCGAGCCGTGCGACTTGGGGCCGCTGGCGAAGTTGTGGCGCTTGATCGTGCCCTGAAAGCCCTTGCCCTTGGACGTCCCGGAGACCTTCACCTTCTGGCCGACCTCGAAGGCCTCGACCGTGACGGTCTCGCCGACGAGATGCTCGCCGGCCTCGTCGCGGAACTCCTTGACGAGGCGCATCGGCGGAGCGCCGGCCTTCTTGAGATGGCCGAGCTCGGGCTTGGTGAGGTACTTCTCCTTGACCGAGCCGAACGCGAGCTGGACGGCCTCGTAGCCGTCGACCTCGTGCGTGCGCACGCCCGTGACCGGACAGGGTCCGGCCTCGAGCACGGTCACGCGCTCGACGGTCCCGTCCTCGAGGAACACCTGCGTCATGCCGAGCTTCTTGGCGAGGATCGCGGGCATCGCTCAGGTGGCCAGGCGGATTTCGATGTCGACGCCGGCCGGCAGATGGTCGAGGCGCTGCAGCGAGTCGACGGTCTTGGGCGTGGGCTGATGGATGTCGATGAGCCGCTTGTGGGTGCGGATCTCGAAGTGCTCGCGCGAGTCCTTGTCCTTGAACGGCGAGCGAATCACGCAGTACACGTTCTTCTCGGTCGGCAACGGCACCGGCCCAGAAACGGTTGCACCGGTCCGCGTCGCGGTGTCGACGATCTCCTTGGCGGCCGTCTCGATCGCCGAGTGGTCATACGCCTTCAGGCGGATGCGGATCTTGTTTTCTGTGGTGGTAGCCATGGTGTGCGTGCGTGCGTGAGAGCCGCAGAAAGGGCGGAACCCGAGAACGTCCGGGACCGCCCTTCGTGCTGCTCAGAGAACCCGCGTGCTCCTTACTCGATGATCTCCGTCACGACGCCAGAGCCGACCGTACGGCCGCCCTCGCGGATGGCGAAGCGCAGGCCCGGATCCATGGCGATCGGCTGGATGAGCTCGATCTCCATCGTGACGTTGTCGCCCGGCATGACCATCTCGACGCCCTCGGGAAGGTGCGCGGAGCCGGTCACGTCGGTCGTGCGGAAGTAGAACTGCGGCCGGTAGCCCGTGAAGAACGGGGTGTGACGGCCACCCTCCTCCTTCTTGAGGACGTAGACCTCGGACTTGAACTTCGTGTGCGGCGTGATCGACTTGGGCTTGCACAGCACCTGACCGCGCTCGATGTCCTCGCGCTTGGTGCCACGCAGCAGGCAGCCGACGTTGTCGCCCGCACGCCCCTCGTCGAGGATCTTGCGGAACATCTCGACGCCGGTGACGACGGTCGTCGAGGACTGCGGGCGGATGCCCACGATCTCGACCTGGTCGCCGGTGTGGACGATGCCCTGCTCGATGCGGCCGGTCGCGACGGTGCCGCGGCCCGTGATCGAGAAGACGTCCTCGACCGGCATGAGAAACGGCTTGTCGAGCGCGCGCTCGGGCTCCGGGATGTACGTGTCCAGCGCCTCGGCGAGCTCCATGATCTTCGCCTTGGCATCCGCGTCGCCCTCGAGCGCCTGCGTCGCCGACCCGATGACGAACGGGATGTCGTCGCCGGGGAAGTCGTAGGAGGTCAGCAGCTCGCGGACCTCGAGCTCGACGAGCTCGAGCAGCTCCTCGTCGTCGACGAGGTCGGCCTTGTTGAGGAACACGACGATGTACGGCACGCCGACCTGGCGGGCGAGCAGGATGTGCTCGCGCGTCTGCGGCATCGGGCCGTCGGCGGCGGAGACCACGAGGATCGCGCCGTCCATCTGGGCGGCGCCGGTGATCATGTTCTTGATGTAGTCGGCGTGTCCCGGACAATCGACGTGGGCGTAGTGCCGGTTGTCGGTCTGGTACTCGACGTGCGAGGTGGCGATCGTGATGCCACGCGCCTTCTCCTCGGGCGCGTTGTCGATCTCGGCGAAGCTGCGCGCCTCGCCACCGCCGTGCTCGGCGAGCACGGTCGTGATGGCAGCAGTCAGCGTCGTCTTGCCGTGGTCGATATGACCGATCGTGCCGACGTTGACGTGCGGCTTGTCGCGCTCGAACTTCTCCTTTGCCACTTTCGATTCGCTCCTCTACGTCTGTCGATGAACTGGATGAAACTACCGAATCTGGTGCGATCAGGCGGCTTGCGACTCGCCCAACCGGTGCTCCACGAGCTTCTCGGCGATGTTCGGCGGCACTTCCTCGTATCCGTCGAACTGCATCGTGTAGCTGGCCCTGCCCTGCGTGTTCGAACGCAGGTCGTTCACGTAGCCGAACATCTCGCTCAGCGGCACGCGGCCGGTGACCGCGAGCGCGTTGCCGCGCCGTTCCTGCCCCTCGATCCGTCCGCGTCGCCTGTTGAGATCGCCGATGACCTCGCCGAGGAAATCCTCTGGGGTCACGACCTCGACGGCGAACACCGGCTCGAGCAGGACGGGCTTGGCGCGCCGTGCGGCTTCCTTGAAGGCTAGCGAGCCCGCGACCTTGAACGCGATCTCCGAGGAGTCCGTGTCGTGGTACTTGCCGTCGACGAGCGTCACGCGCACGTCGACCATCGGGTAGCCGGCCTTCACGCCGGTGCTCAGCGCTTCCTCGACGCCCTTCTCGACGGCGGGGATGAACTCGCTCGGCACGGAGCCGCCGCGGATCTTCGAGACGAAGTCAAAGCCCTCGCCGGGCGCCGGCTCGATGTTGATGTAGACGATGCCGAACTGGCCCGAGCCGCCCGTCTGCTTGACGAAGCGCCCCTCGACCTTCTCGGCGGTGCCGCGGATCGTCTCGCGGTAGGAGACCTGCGGGCGGCCGACGTTGGCCTCGACCTTGTACTCGCGCTTCATGCGGTCGACGAGGATCTCGAGGTGCAGCTCGCCCATGCCGGAGATCTCGGTCTGGCCGGTCTCCTCGTTGGTCTGCACCTGGAAGGTCGGGTCCTCCTCGGCGAGGCGCGCGAGCGCGACCGACATCTTCTGCTGGTCGGCCTTCGTCTTGGGCTCGACCGCGACCTTGATGACGGGCTCGGGGAAGTCGATCATCTCGAGCTTCACGGGCCGCGTGGGGTCGCAGAGGGTGTCGCCGGTGACGATCTGCTTGATGCCCACCGCCGCGGCGATGTCGCCCGCGTAGACGGTGCTGACCTCCTCGCGGTCGTTGGCGTGCATGACCAGCAGCCGGCCGACGCGCTCCTGGCGGCCGGTCGAGACGTTGAGGATCTTCGACCCCGCCTCGAGCTTGCCGGAGTAGACGCGGAAGTACGTGAGCTTGCCGACGAACGGGTCGGCCATGATCTTGAAGGCCAGCGACGTGAACGGGTCCTCGTCGTTGGGCTCGAGGATGATCTCGCCCGTGGAGTCGCCGTGCTTGTCGACGAGGTGGCCCTCGATCGCCTTGACCTCCAGCGGGGAGGGCAGGTAGTCGAGCACCGCGTCGAGCAGCGGCTGGACGCCCTTGTTCTTGAAGGCCGAGCCGCAGAAGACCGGCGTGATCGCGATCGACAGCGTCGCCTTGCGCAGCGCCGCCTTGATCATGTCCGTGGGGACGTGCTCCTCGGCGAGGTACAGCTCGGCGATCTCGTCGTCGAGGTCGGCGAGCTGGGTCAGCAGCCGCTCGCGCCCGGCGTCGGCGGCGTCGGCGAAGTCGGCCGGGATGTCGATGACGTCCTGGTCCTTGCCGAGGTCGTCGAGGTAGACGATCGCCTTCATCTCGAGCAGGTCGATGATGCCCTTGAACTCCGACTCGGAGCCGATCGGGATCTGCACGGGCACGGCGTTCGCGCCCAGGCGGGTCTCCATCGTCTTCAACGAGCCCTCGAAGTCTGCGCCGATGCGGTCCATCTTGTTGATGAACGCGATCCGCGGAACGGCGTACTTGTCGGCCTGGCGCCAGACGGTCTCGGACTGCGGCTCGACCCCGGCGACGGAGTCGAACAGCGCGATCGCGCCGTCGAGGACGCGCAGCGAGCGCTCTACCTCGACCGTGAAGTCGACGTGGCCGGGCGTGTCGATGATGTTGATGCGATGGTCGCGCCATTCGCAGGTCGTCGCGGCCGACGTGATCGTGATCCCGCGCTCCTGCTCCTGCTCCATCCAGTCCATCGTGGCGGCGCCTTCGTGGACCTCACCGATCTTGTAGGTGCGTCCCGTGTAGTACAGGATGCGTTCGGTGGTGGTCGTCTTGCCGGCGTCGATGTGCGCCATGATCCCGATGTTCCGGGTCTTCTCGAGCGAGTGTGTACGTGGCATGTCGTCTCTTGTCTCTTCTCTTCGGTCGCGACCAAAAAAAGCGGGCCCCTGGGGCCCGCGCGCACGTCTGATCGCTGTCAGGCCCTGCGCGCTATGTGGTCGAGAAATCCATCGTGGTGCGCACTGCGTCCCGGGGCGGCCGCGGATGAGCACATCGGCCCGGGGAGCGATCCGCCACTATAGCAAAGGGTGCCTGGCCCGCCCGGGGCTTTCGTGATCCTCCGGCGCCTTGCCGCGGCGCTCTCGATCGTTGCGGTCGCGCTGCTCCTGGCGGCCGAGTTCTCGACGGTCTACGAGGTCACCGTGGGCTCGCTGGAGGTCGTCCAGCGCTCCGCGAGCGGAGGCGAGAACCACGGCTACGCGCTGCTCGTCGTGGCGGTGTTCGCGGTCGTGCTGACGCTGCTCGGGTTGCGCGGCGGGGGCCGCGCGCCGGGACTGGCGCTCGTCGCCCTCGGCGCCGTCGTGCTCGTGGTGGCGCTGGCGGTCGACCGGCCCGACACGCGCGGCTCGGGCCGGCTGCCGGAGTCGCTGGCGTACGAGGACGCACGCGCGCGGGCGGGGGCGGCGCTGGGGCTGGAGCTCGTGGGCGGGGTGCTGCTGGTGGTGGCGGGTGGGTTGCTGGCGTTCGGTGCCGCGGCTGCGGCTGGGCGACGCCCCGCGTCGGGTTGAGCGCCGGCGAACTGCAGCGCTGACGGTGGGTGGTCGGTGCCACCTCGCGCGCGCGAGCGCTCACGGACGCGCGACGCCGAAGGCTCCGAGCGGCGGGGGGTCCTCAAGAAAACGTCCATATGGGGGACGTTTTCTTGGGGACCCCCTTCCAACCGTCCCGGCGCGGCGGACGCTCGCACGAACGCGAGCGCCGCGAGCGTTCGACTCAGCCCTCAATGATGCAGTTCTTGCGATACCAACGCGGACGCAGCCGTGCTCCAAACCCGCGAGACCACGCAGCGACCCTTACCGGCCGGCGGTCCAATCCACCACGCGCACCGGCAGGTCAGCAGCGCCTGCCACGTCGCCGCGTCCGTCTCGCCGGTCACCGCCAGCCCGCGCGCCGACTGGAAGGCCTCGAGCGACGCCTTCGTCGCCGCACGTGAACTTCGCGTCGATGGCCACCGTCGGGTCGGCGGAGGCGAGGTGCTGCTGCAGCCAGATGACCTGGTCGCCGGTCGAGCCCTCGTCGAGCGCGGGCCAACCGGGATCGGACGGCACGACGGGCGCCGGCGCGGGCTCGGTGAGCACCGTCCATGCGGCCGCGCCCGTGGCCTGCCAGCTCCACCACGACTGCCCGCCGGCGCCGTAGCCGGCCCAGAGCGCGCGGAAGCGGCGCAGGTCGGCGGCCTTCGGCGTGTCGTAGGACTGGCCGAGCGGGGCGATCGGCGTGCCGTAGATGCGGTTCTGGGCGACGGTCTTGGCGCTCACGGCGTCGACCGAGCCGCCGATCGCCTTCCAGTAGACCTGCGGCAGGTTGGCCTGCGCGCCGCCCGGGCCGAGGAAGACCGAGTAGGGCAGGCGCGGGTGGTAGTCGACGTAGGGAAACGAGGTGAAGCCGAGCGGATAGGCCGGCCCGATCGCGCCGCGCAGCGCGGCGAGGTAGCGCTGGGCGGCGGCGTAGCGGCCCTCGTACTTCGTCTCGGCGTCGATGACGAAGCAGTCCGCGCCGGCGGCGATCGACGCGGCGGCGGCGTTCGCCTCGGCCTGTGGGTCGGCGCCGTAGACGAACTGCCAGGCGCAGGCGCGCAGCCCGCGGGCGTGCAGGTCGGCGACGAGCTGGGGCGAGAACTGCTCCCAGACGTCGCCGCCGTCGGCGCTCTTGACGAAGACGGTGCTCATCCCGGCGGCCTTCGCGCGGGCGGCGATCGCGTCGAGGTTGCCGCCGTCGGACTTGCTGACGTACCAGATCCACATGCCGTCGCCGGCGAAGACCGCGGGCAGCGAGCCCGGCCTGGCGGCGTTCAGCGACGGCAGCGGCGCGAGTGCGACGACCCTGATGTTGCGCTTGTTCGAGCGCCGGCCCGCGCCGTCGCGCACGGTGACGCCGACCGTGCCCAGCGCGGTGCCCGCCGGCACCCGCACCGTCCAGCCGCCGCGTGAGCGCGCGAGCTTGGTCGCCAGCGCGCCGCGCGACCAGCGAAACGTCACGCGCATCCCGCGCCGCAGGCCGCGGCCCTGCAGCTGGATCTGCTTGCCGACGGCGACCCGCACGCTCTGCTTGCAGGCCTTGGCCGTGACCGGCACGCAGCGCACGCCCGTCAGGCGCGGCGCCTTGGACGCACCCTGTGCGCTGCCGGCCAGGCCGAGCAGCGCGAGCACGAAGACCAGGCCGCAGAGGATCGTGGCGACGCGCAGCTTCATGGGAGGTAGCAACCGCTCAGGGGCACGCAAGTAGCGTCGCAACGCGACATCGGGCGCGCGCCGGCGGCAAGCTGGCGTGCAGCGGCGCAGGCGCCGCGGGGTGCTACCAGCGGTAGTGGGCGAAGGCCTTGTTGGCCTGGGCCATGCGGTAGATGTCGTCCTTGCGCTTGTAGGCGCCGCCCTGCTGGGACTGCACATCCATGAGCTCGTTGGCGAGGCGCTGGGCCATCGTGCGCTCGCGACGCTGGCGGGCGAACTCGACGAGCCAGCGCACGGCCAGCGTGCGGGCGCGCCGCGAGGGGACCTCGACGGGCACCTGGTAGGTCGCACCGCCGACACGGCGGGAGCGGACCTCGAGCACCGGGGTCAGGGCCTTGATCGACAGCTCGAGCTGCTCGACCGGATCCTTGCCGGTGCGCTCGCCGATGATCGCGAGGGCGTCGTAGACGATCTTCTCGGCGACCGACTTCTTGCCGTCGAGCATCACGCGGTTGATGACCTGCTGGACGATGCGCGAGCGATGCAGGGGGTCCGGCTCGATGGGCCGGATGGTCGCGGCAGAGCGGCGCGGCATTACTTCTTCTTCACGCCGTAGGAGCTGCGGGCCTTCTTGCGGTCGCTCACGCCGGCGGCGTCGAGCGTCCCGCGGACGACCTTGTAGCGCACGCCCGGCAGGTCCTTGACGCGACCGCCGCGGACGAGCACGACGGAGTGCTCCTGAAGGTTGTGGCCCTCGCCGGGGATGTAGGCGGTGACCTCGATCGAGCCGGTGATCCTCACACGCGCGACCTTGCGCAGCGCGGAGTTCGGCTTCTTCGGCGTCGTCGTGTAGACGCGCGTGCAGACACCGCGGCGCTGCGGGGCAGCGACCTTCTTCTTGCGCCCCTTGCCGGACTTCAGGCCGGGGGTGGAGAGCTTCTTCTTGGGCACCTTGCGGCCCTTGCGGACGAGCTGGGAAGTCGTAGGCATGCGGGCGGTGATGCTAGCAACCCTCGCCGGGCCTCAGGGAGCGGCGGGAACGGGCTTGATGGCCAGCCCGGCGCGGCGCTTGCCGTCGGCGGCGGGATAGGTGAGGCGGTAGGAGGCTCCCGCGCGGTGCGTGATCGTGCGTTGGAATGCGTGGCGCCCGTCGATCGTCAGGCGGCCGACGCGCTTCCACGCCCCGCCCTTGACCTGGCGCTGCAGCACGATGACCTTGGGGCCGGCGCCGAGCCGCAGGCGCCCGTAGAGGAGCACCTTGCCCTTCGGCCGGCGCTGGGCGAACAGGCCGGCCAGGAACGTGCGGGCGATGACCTTCTCCGAGCCGTCGACGTGCAGCAGGCCCGTCGAGTACTCGCCGAACGGGCGCTTGTCGCTCTGCGAGACGCGGACCGGCGCCGGCGGCTGGTCACGCAGGAGGAACTGCGCGAAGGAGCGGACCGTCGGGACGCGGTCGGCGATGTGCTCGGCCCAGGTCATCCAGCGCGCCTGCTGGGTCTCGTTGACGCGCGGCCGGCCGGGGATGCCCTTCGTCTCGTAGCCGAACTCGGTGAGGTGGATGTTGCGGTTGGCGGCGGCCAGGCGGCCCATCCGCACGAGCCGGTCGAGCGTCCTGGCGAGCACCGGCGTGTCGGCGAGGCGCAGGTCGCCGGGCTCCTTCTTGGGGTCCGAGACGCGCTCGGGGCGCTCGTTCTGGGAGTAGGGGTGATGCGCCCACCCGTCGCCGGGCAGCTGCGTGAAGTTCGCGCAGTCGCCGCCGGTGCGCGCCTTGAGCTTCGCGTCGACGCAGGCGAGCTCGCGCAGGAACTCCAGCGGCGCCACCGGGCCATTGCCGCGCTGGCCGCCCGTGCTCGAGGTGTTGCCGATGAGGACGGTGGCGGTGCGGCGCACGGCCTTGACCGCCGCGTAGCCCGAGCGCAGCATCGCGCGGTAGACGGCGGGGCTGGCGGGCGTGGACTTGTCGGCCTTCCACTGCGGCAGCAGCAGGCCCTGGTGGTTGGGCTCGTTCCAGATGATGAAGCGATCGACGCTCGGCAGGGGGCCGGGTGTGGGTGCGGCCTGCGCGGCCTGGGCGGCGGCGGCCCGCGCCGTGGCGCCCGACAACGGCAGCGGCGGGATCGGCAGCGGCGGATCGGGCACCGGGAAGGGAACGAGCGGCTGGATGTACTGCGCGATCAGGCTCGCGTCCTCGGTCGGCTCCGGCGGTGGCGCCCCGGCGGGGGCGGGCGGCGTGAACGCGCCGGAGTAGCGCAGCGCGACGGCGGTGGCGAAGTCGGCATAGGCCTGCGGGTCGATGTTCGAGCGCGCGCGCGGGCCGGGCGGGTCGTCGGTCGCCCAGTGCGGCGCCCAGAAGCCGATGTCGACGAGGGCCTTCATCCCGGCGGCGCGGATCGACCGGATCGCGGTGTCCAGGCCGGCCCAGCGGGCCTGCTCGTAGGCACCGGGGTCCGCGGCGTCGAAGCCCTCGGGCTTGGTCTCCTCCTCGGGCGCGCGGGTCAGCGAGGACCAGCTGGCGGTGATGCGCACCCGGTCGACGCCGAGCTCGCGCATCCGCGCGACGGCGGCCTCGACCTCGGCCACCGGGCGATACAGCAGCAGGCCGTCGTCCTGGAGGATCGTTTCCAGGCCCTTGGTCGAGACCGGCGGCGCCGGCTTGGCGGGTCTGGGCTTGACCGTCGGCGCCTTGGCCTTCGTCTGCGCCGCCGCCGCCGGCGCGAGCATGGAGGCCAGGGCGAGCGCGAGCAGGGCAGCGATCGTCGCGGAGCGCCTCATGCGCGCAGTCTGACCGCTACGGAGGACTCGTGCGCTGACGGTGCACTACTGTCGGCGCGCGATGAGCGAGCGCTTCACGATCCGGCCGGCCACCACCGCCGACCTCGGCACGATCGCCGACAGCCTCGTCGCCGGCCTGTCGACCTACCGTGGCTGGACGCCGATCGGCTGGAATCCGCCGGGACGCACCGAGATGCTCATCGGCCTGCTGCAGCGCTTCCCGCACGACGGGTCGTGGGCGCACATCGCCTCCGAGGGCCCGCGGCCGGCCGGTCACATCAGCCTGCGGCCGGATCGCGACGGCGACGACAAGCCGCGCAGCGACGTGGCGCTGCTGACGCAGCTCTTCGTGCGCGAGGAGTACTGGGGCAGCGGCCTCGCCGCCGAGCTCAACGCGCTCGGCGCCACCGACATGAAGCAGCGCGGCTTCGCGCAGGGGCGGCTGCTCGTCGCCGCCGGTCATCAGCGCGCCCGCGCCTTCTACGAGCGCGAGGGCTGGCGCGCGACCGGCGAGCACGAGACGTCCGGCGAGCTTGGCCTGGAGCTCGCCGAGTACCTGCTCGACCTGGGCTGAACGCAGCCGCGGCGGGCGAAGCGCGCGAGAGGGTGACTCCGCAGCCGGTGCGGTGAGTGGTGCGCGGCGCGCGGCGCGGTCGTCGTGGCGGCCCTGCTGAAAACTGCATGACCGGCGCGGTGCTCACCCGTCGGCGGCATCGATGAGGGAGTCAGGGGTCGGGGAGGCGGCGTCCCGGCCGGGGCCGGCCGACGCCGAGCGGGGGGTGTGTCGAATTCCTCGCGCCTGGCGCGAGGTAGTCGACACACCCCCGCTGTTACGGTCGTGGATCCGCGACTACGCGCCGGAGGGCGCTGGCGCTGCGGTGCCTGCGGCGACGCCGGCGGCGCGAACCGGCGCCGGCGTCAGCGCCGAGGCCACGATCACGAGCACGAAGGCCAGTGCCTGCAACGCGATGCCGAGCGCGTTGTTGGGCAGCGGGTCGCCGAAGACGATGATGCCGCCGGCGATCGTCGCGATGTTCGCGGCGGTGCCGGTGATGGCGATGACCGGAACGGCGTCGCCGTCCTGCAGCGAGCGCGCCGAGGCGTAGAAGGCGGCGGCCGAGGCGCTCAGCGCGACCCACGTCCAGGGGCTGAGGACGACGCCCATCGCGCCGCTGTCGCCGATGACGCCGGTCAGCGCCTTGACGGCGAGGTTGCAGACGCCGAAGAGGATGCCGGCGGCGGCGGCGAGCATGATGCCGTGGTGCTCGGCGGGACCGCCGAGGCGCTTGCCCATGATGAACAGGGCGCCGAGGCCGAAGAGGCCGGCCTCGAAGGCGATCATCGCGGTGGACGAGAAGGTCGAGCTCGCGCCGTGCGTCTTGGGCAGCGTGATCGCCAGCAGGATCAGCCCGACGCAGGTCATGCCCAGGCCCCACCACTGACGCGGGCCGATGCTGAAGCCGAAGAGGCGGTCGGCCATCACGGCCAGCAGCACGAGGCCGCCGGAGAGCACCGCCTGCACGACGGAGAGCGGCGCCAGCGAGATCGCGGCGACGTGCAGCAGCCAGGCGGCGAGGCCGACGCCCATGCCGATCGCGAACCAGCGCTGGCTCCAGAGCGAGCCGGCGGTGCGCAGCGGGTGGCGGATGTCGACCGTGCAGGCCGTGCTGCAGCCGCGGTGCTTGTAGAGGAAGGCCAGGTTCGACGCGAACGCGCAGAGCAGGGCGATGAGGATTCCGAAATAGAGGCTCATGAAAGGCAGCGCAGCGCGCACGTCGAGCGGAAGTCTCGGCGCCGGGCGACACCCCTACCATCGACAGCCCGGTGGACTTGCTTGACGCGCAAAGCGTGCTCCACGGAGGCTAGCGTGATCTCCGGCCAGGCGCGCCGAGGGCGCCCTTTCGTCACAAAGGTGCCGCAAATCATGGACAAACCGCTGCTCTTCGTTGACATCGACGGCGTCGTCTCATTGTGGGGATTCGCGTCGGACAGCCGTCCAGCCGGGGCCTTCCACAATGTCGACAAGATCATCCATTTCCTTTCGTCCGACGCCGGAATCCACCTGCTCACGCTCGCCGCGGCCTTCGACCTCGTCCGGTGCAGCGGATGGGAGAAGAAGGCCGACGAGCATCTGCCGCACGCGCTGGCCCTACCCCACGGACTGCCGTTTCTCTCCTTTTCGAGAGAAACAGGACGCGGGCACGCGCACCGGAAGCTCGCGGCGATCGACGCGGTCGGCCTCGTCGCCGCGCACGTCGACGAGCTGCAGGCCCGGGGCGGCGGCGTGGCGGGCGCGCGATGAGCGATCGGCTGGCCGGGCTCGGGCGCCGGCCGCTGCCCGATGATCTGACGCTGCTCGTGACCGGTGACCGGCGCTCGCGCCGGCGCGGGCTGGCGCGACTCGACGAGGGCGCGCTGCCGCGCGGCCACGCGCTGCTGTTCGAGCGCTGCCGGTCGGTGCACACGATCGGGATGCGCTTCGCGCTGGACCTCGTGTGGCGCGACGGCGCCGGCGCCGTGGTGCGAATCGACCGTGGCGTGGGGCCGTGGCGGGTGCGCACGTGCCTGGGCGCCCGGTCGGTCGTCGAGACGGCCGCGGGCGAGGGGGATCGCTTCGCAGCGGCGTTGGAACAGGCCGCGGCGGAGGATCGGGTGGGGCCGCCGTGAGAGATCGCGATCCGCCCTTGCGGGCCGCGCGCCGGGTCGGGACCATGCAGAACAGGTCAAGGGCGGGACGCCTGGCGCCGATAGACGAATGATGGATCTTGATCGTGGAGTCAGCCGGTTGCCGGAGGCATCTGTCAATGAGGGGATCGACAGGGTGCGCACGGGCGTCGTGGAGGCCTGCCACGAGCTGGCGGGCGCGGGGCTCGTGCTCGGCTCGGCGGGCAACGTGAGCGCGCGGGCGGGCGACCTCGTCGTCGTCACGCCGACCGGCGCGCAGCTCGCGACGGTCACCGAGGACGAGCTCGCGGTCGTCGATCTCGACGGCACGCTCGTGGACGGCCCGCTGCTGCCGACCTCCGAGCTTCCCCTCCACCTCGCCGTCTATCGCCACTGCGACACCGGAGCCGTCGTGCACACCCACCCGCCGATGGCGACCGCCGTCGCGTGCGTCGCCGACGAGCTGCCCTGCATCCACTACACGCTGCTGACCCTGGGCGGCGCGATCCGCGTCGCGCCCTACGCGACGTTCGGCACCGAGGAGCTCGCCGCGAGCGTCGTCGACGCCCTGGGCGGACGCAGCGCGGTGCTGATGGGCGGCCACGGTGCCGTCACCCACGGCGCCGACGTCGCCGCCGCGACGGCCGCGACCCAGCTGCTCGAATGGGCCTGCGGGGTCTACGTGCACGCCTGCGCGATCGGCACCCCCCGGGTGCTCGACGAGGACGAGCAGGCGACGGTCGCCGCCGCGCTCGTCAGCTACGGCGCCGCCCGCCCCCGCCCCCGCCTCGCCCCCACCGCCGCACCTCGCACCGCTGCCGTAGCGGTACCGGACGGTCAGTGGCGCGCCGCCGCGCGCGCCCGCCGCGACGTCGCGCGCCGGGCCCGCTTGGACTTCTGCCGGCGGCTCACCGACCGCACCGTCAGCGTGCGGCGCAGCACCGCACGCGTCGCGGCCGGCCCGATCGCGACGATCCGCAGACGGTGGCGACCGGCCCGCGCCGGTCGCCACGCGACGCTGTGGCGCCCGCGGGGCAGCGCGCGCAGCCCGCGTGACAGCGTGACGCGACCACGGCGGTCGCGGACCTGCAGCTCCACGTCGGAGATCTTCGACAGCGTGAAGCGGATCGTCGTGGGCCGGCGCACGCGCACCGTGCGCAGCGTGCGCACGTGCACGCGCGGCGGCTCGCGCACGTAGCGCGCGAAGCGCTCGCCGGCGGCGCAGTACGTCCGCGCGCCGGTACGCCGGCACAGCCCGCCGAGAAAGCCCGCCACGAGACGGTGATAGCCGAGCGTCGACTCCCTGCCGTCGGCGCTGTACAGCGACCACGCGCCGGTGTCGAAGCCGCGCACCGCCCGCCGCGCGGCCGGCTCAGCGCGCGCGAACAGGCGCCGCGCGCGGGCGCTGCCGGTGATCCGCGCGACGTCACGCAGCCCGATCAGCGTCTGCAGCTCGCCGTTGAGGATCCGCAGGTCCGGCGCGAAGGAGTACATCGTGTAGCGCACCCCGCGCCCCGATCCGACCGCGACCCCGAGCGGCGTCCGCGCGTCGAAGGCGCCGAGCGCCCGCCGCGCCGCGCGGGCGTACCGCGCGCCCCCGGCGGCCTCGCCGAGCGCGCGGCTGCCGCGGGCCAGGGCCTGCGCGCCGGTCGCCTGGGTCATCGCGCTGATCCACGGCGGCGACCCGCTGCCGAAGGCGAAGAAGTGCTCCCACGCCAGAAAGCCCCCGCGCTCGCTGCCCAGCGCGACCATCCGGTCCAGCAGGCGGCGCAGCGCGGCCGGCCGGCAGCGATGCCGCGACGAGGACCGCACGCACGACGCGGCCAGCGCGTTGGCGCGGCCGAAGCTCGCCAGCGGCTGGATCGCCACCCCGCGGCCGGAGTAGTACTCGAAGATCACGGGATCGCCGCGGAAGCTCAGCCGCGACCGCGGCGCGGGCAGCGCGCGCGTCGTCCAGACCTCGCGGTTGCGGCGGATCGTCAGGAAGACGGGCTCCAGCCGGCTGGCCGTGAGCAGGCGCGCGGCGGCCAGGCGCTCGGTCATCCGCAGCACGGCCGAGAGCTCCGCGCGCCGCGTCCCGCCGAGCCGTGCCGCGTCGCGGCGCGCCAGCCACCACGTGCGCCGCAGCGACTCGTAGCGCCGGCGGCTGATCGCTCCCGTCAGCCACGCCCGCCGCAGAGCGCCCTTGACGCTCGTCGAGCGCCGCAGCCGCCGGGCCTCCGCCCGGCGAGCCGCCGCCCGGCGCGCGCGGGCGCGCTGCGCCACGGCCGCGCGCGCCGCCGCCATCTGCGCCGGCGTCAGCACGGCGTGGACGTCGGACGCAGCGCGGGCCGGCGGCGCGGGGCGCGGGTCGCCCGCGCCGCCGAACGCGACCGCGACCGGCACGATCAGGACGACAAGCCAGCGGCGGCGATCCACACAAGGGCGGATCGGCTCCGCCGGCACCGAGCTTGACGCGCGGGCCCCCGCGCTACGCGACCGGACGGTCGGCGATGGGCGCCCGCTCGTCAGGAGGCTCGGGGCGCCCGAGCACGTAGGCGGTGAGGCCGGCGAGGCCGATGACCGCGTTGATGAACAGCACCGGGCCGGAGTCGTTCGTCAGCGCGCCGGCCACGCCGGCGGCCAGGCCGCCGGCGAGCGCCGCGGCCCACGCGCGGTGCACCGGCGCGGGGTACAGCCGGGCGCGGTTGCGCCACGCGAACGCCACGGCGAGCGCGGCCCCCAGGAAGTACGCGGGCTTCATCCCGCTGCTCAGGATGCGCCACGAGAGCTCGTAGCGGCGCGTCACGAGCTCCCAGAGCTCGCTTGGGTTGTCGGCGCGCAGCAGGTTGCGCGTGAGGTGACCGCCACCGGCCAGCGCAAGGTCGATGACGATGAGCAGCGCCACCGCGCCGACGGGCACGACCGCGGCGCTCACGAGCCGGCGCGCCGTGACCGGGCCCGGGAGCATGACGAGGATCGCGACCGCGACGGCCGCGCCGACGGTGATCACGCCACCGACGTCGGCCCCGAGCCGCCCCCAGCCGACGACGACGAGCAGCGCCAGGCCGGCCAGCCCGTAGAGCAGCAGCGTCCCGCGGCTGAGCACGCGGCCGGTCGTCAACGCGGCCAGGCCGACCAGCAGCACGATGGGCAGGATCGGTTCGAGCTCGTTGGAGACGCCGTAGAACCGCGATCCCGAGCCGACGCTCGGGCCCAGCGCGGAGCGCGTCAGCAGGTCGCCGCCGAGCGCGAGGTCGGCGGTGTAGGCCAGCAGGCAGACCACCGCGGGCACGGCCGGCGCGCGCGCCCACGGCAGAAGGCGCTCGGTCAGAGCGCCGAGCGCGATCGCAACGCCGGCGATGAGGAACACCTCGCCGTTGTGCGTGCCCGGCTCGACGGCCGCGGCGAACAGCACCGCCGACGGCCACCACAGCATCCCGAGCGCGCCGGCGCGCAGCGCCGGACGCACCGCCGCGCGGATGCCGCGCCATGTTCCCAGCAGCAGGAAGAGGATGCCCGCGAGCAGCCCGACCGCGAGGAACGAATCGGCCTGGCGCCCGTCGCGCACGGCCGTCCAGCGCCTGCGCAGCTCGTCCAGGCGCGCGACCGGCACCGTCGCGCCGGCCTGGAGCACCGCGCCTCGCATGCGGTTCGGTGGCGTCACGCCGATCCAGTCGAGGATCGTCGGGGCGAAGTCGATCGACGAGACGAGGCCGTCGCGGCGCGTCGACGGCGACACCGGGCTACCCGCCCGTCCGTCGCCGATCGCGACCACCGGCTGGCGCAGGTACCGCGCCGGCGGCGCGCCGAACGCCCCCGCCACCGGCGTCTCGGGGAGCTGGACGATCAGCAGCAGGTCGGCTGGCCTGCGCTCGTCCGCGAGCGCCGCGAGCTGGGCGCGGCCGGCCGCGCCGGCCGGCACCGACACAACGACGAGCCGCCGCGCACGCGCGAGGTCACGCGCGCGAGCGGCCAGCGTGGCCACCGACCCGAACGAGACGTCCGCCACGCGCCCGCGCTCGTCGGCGGCGGCGATCGCCGCGCGCAGCGGCCCGCCGCGGGCGACGGCGAACGCCGCTCCGCCGGGCACCGAGGCGCCGAGCAGGCCCGGCCGCAGCGTCGTCGACACGTCGCGCGCGCGCGCGCGAAACGGCTGCCAGTTGGAGAACGCCCGCGCTCGGGCATCGAAGCGCAGGTTGTCGAGCTCGCCGTCGCCGTCCTCATCGACGGCGGCGTACAGGCCCGTCGGCTGGCGCGTGCCCTGCGAGATGTCCAGCAGGATCTGCTGGCGCTGGTAGCTGCCCTGCGTCGAGCTCCACAGGCCGGTCCGCAGCCCCCGCTGCCCGCCGAGAACGCGCAGAAGCGAATCCGTCGTCGCGCCGTCCGCGCGATCGAGGACGTCGGCCGGGTCGGCGGCGTAGAACACGAGCAGCGCCCGGCGCGGCTCGCCCGCCGCAGACAACGCCGCGGGAGCAGCCGTCAGCGCGACGGCGGCGCACACCAGCGCGAATGAAGCGAGCACGCTGAGACGCCGCATCGCGGCGACCCTAACGCGGCCGGGTTAAGCCCGCCGAAGAACGCCGGAGCGCCACGGCCGACCCGGTGGGGCCGACGGTGGCGCGTAGAGACTGACGGCGTCTGGGTGGTTTCTCCAGCAAGTCCCGGTGCGAGGATCTGCTGGAGCGACCGCTACGAGTTCTCGGGCGGCACGTCGAGGTCGGC
>CAVUND010000022.1:0-131434 GCA_963742745.1 uncultured Actinomycetes bacterium | reverse complement strand
CACCATGTCATCGCGGAACGCTTTGTCGTCGCCGTCGCGGCTGCCGATCCGCGCGCCCTTGCGGCCGTAACCGGCCTTGAGGCCGTAGACCATGAGGTCGCGATCGACCAAGGCCGCGTTCGGCGTTCCCTCGATTGGATGGATGAAGGCGCCGTCGTCGGCGAGATAGGCGGTCGGCGCGGCCGGCGACACCGCGGCATCCGGCACGTTCACGATGCCGGTGCCGCGATCAAAACTGTGTTGCGCGCCGGCAAACAGGCGCATGCTTGCTTCCGCTCCGGCAAGGCGCAGCGCCTGGACATGTCCCTGCGCCTGCATCGGCGAGCACCACTCGTCGGCGTCGCCCATGAGAACGCGCACTTCTGACGTGCCGACGCGCGGATCGAGAAACTGATGGCCGCACCAGGGATAGGCCGCGAGGATGGCGATCAGGCCCCCTGCCCTTGCCGACAATGGCGTCGGCAAAACGCCGCGTCGCTGCCGTCAGCACGGCGGAGCCACCGCGGCTGTGGCCTTGCGCACCAATCCGCGTGCCGTCGATCTCGGGATGGCCGACAGCAGGACCCATGCCGCGAGCACGTCATAGGCGCTGGCCGCAAACGAGAACTGGGTCTGGTTGGCCACCGTCGAGGTGACATCGCGGCCGCCGAAATTGTCGAGCACGAAAGCCGCGATGCCGTTGTCGGTCAAGGTTTCGGCATGGGTGACGTGCGACGGCGCGACGCCGAGACTGCCGGGAACGACGATGACCAGCGGCAGCTTACCGGCGGCGCGTTTGGCGGCGGGCGGCAAGAACCTTGCCGTCGAGCGCCACCTTCGGCATGGCGCCGCGCGTTGTAATGACGTGGTGATAGTTGGTGGGCGAGGCCGAGGGGATGCGATGGTCTCGCCTGTCGATCCATTGGCGAAGGTGATCGCCTTGTCGCGGAATCGAATGGGTGCGCTTGTTGATGTCATGCTGATCTCCACGTCTTCGCTCTAAATTGTACGAAGGAATCGCCTCTCCCATAGGGAGAGGTCGGATTGCATCATCAGATGCAATCCGGGTGAGGGGTTGAGGTCTGACATTAAACCCAGCCCCCTCACCCGAATTGCTTCGCAATTCGACCTCTCCCCTCTGGGGAGAGGTGAATGGAGTCCCTGGATACAGCTTCAACTCAGACTCACCTTGTTAATAGCTCCGCATCCGCGCCAAACGGTCGGCATGGAAATTGGCATCGCCGAACAATTCCTCGCAGACCCGCGCGCGCTTCATGAAGAAGCCGATGTCGAACTGGTCGGTCATGCCCAGGTGCCGTGCATCTGCACGCCCTCCTGCACCGCGCGCGTTGCGGTGGTGCCGGCACGTGCCTTGGCGACGGCCACGGCGTTGGCTGCGCCATCGAAATTCGCATCGAGCGTCTGCAGCGCCTTCAGCACGGCGGCGCGCGTAATCTCGATGTCGATATAGAGCTGGGCGGCGCGATGCTGCAGCGCCTGGAATTGCCGATCGCCTTGCCGAACTGCTTGCGCTCCTTCAGATACGTGACCGTGCGGGAAAACACTTCCTCGCTCAGGCCGACCACCCGGCCGTCGCAAAATGGCAAGCTATTGGCGGCAAACTTGCGCATGGACGCTCATCCCGCCGGCCGCACCCTCCACGATCCGCGACGGCGGCCCGGGGCCGTCGCCACCGTTCGGAGCGGCCTGGCGGCCCTCGGCGGCGATGGTGTCCGACCATCAGCCACCGAGTGCGCGCTCCGGTCGAAGCCGTCTAGCCGGTGAACGAGGGCGCCACGGCGGCCCGGGCACAGCGCTGAAAGACGACACGCAGCGTGCGCTTCTTCGTGTTGCTTGCTTTCGTGAAGTACGTCACGGCGAGGACGCGGTGGGTGCCGCGACGCAGCCTGTTGGGCCGCACCCTCAGCACGAAGCGCGTGCTGCTGTTGGGCCGCTTCAGCGTCTTGACCTTCTTGCCGTCGAGGTAGAACACCACCTGCCGGATGCTCCGGCCGGAGACCGTGACGTTGAAGTTCCTCGTCACACACCCGGTGGGACCGACCACCCTCGCGGCTCCGGGAGACGTCTGCGGCAGCACCGCAGCGCCTCCGCACAGCTCCTGGCCGGGCAGGAGCGTCGGCGTCGGCTGACCAGGGCCCGGCGCCTCAACGCACGGCAGCGCGGGCGGCGGCGGCGGTGGCGGCGGCGGCGGCGGTGGCGGCGGTGGCGGTGGCGTCGTACTCACGACCACCTGCTCGTTGGCATCGCCACACAGTCCCGCGACGGAGGTGTAGTTCGCATCGCCGTTGTACGTGGCGATCACCCGGTACTCGCCCACCGTCGTCGGCGCGAAGCCTGCCGACACGGCGGTCGGCGGAGTACCCGACAACGCTCCGGTTGACGTGGCGCTCTCGATCGGGGTGGCGCACGTTGCGTCGTTTGGTCCATAGACGCGGAAGGTCACGGTGCCCGTCGGCACCGCCGCGCCGGCCGGGTAGGTCACCGTCGCGGTATCGGTGAACGACTCGCCGAGCGTGCGCGTCGGATTGGAGACCTGCGTCGAGATGCCCGGCGTGGCGCGCGCCACGGTCGTGACGTCCTGGCCGGCGTTCCTGACGGGCGGCACGTCCGTCGCATCGACGCCGGCAGGCGTTCTCGGGAAGCTCGTAACGGTCGCGACCTGGTTGGTCTGGATGCCAGCGTTCACCGCGGTGTCGTTCGTGGGAACGCGCAGCGTCAGGACACCGAAGTCGACCCGGCAGATGTCCCCGGAGGCCTCGATCAGGGTTCCGTTCCCGCCCGGCGGGGTGAAGCTCCACAGCCCAGGCGACGACTGCGCGATCGTCCACGTGCCCAGACAGCCCTGCGGGGTGCCCGACTCCTGCACGCCGGTGCCGGTCGCGTTGAGGGCGAAGACGTCGGCCTCCCTGAGGTACCCCGGGGACGGGCAGTCGTTCGCGGTGCCGCCGGTGGTGGGGGCGCAGGACGGTGCGAGCGTGAGATCCTGCATTCGGACCGTCGGATACTGCGTTCGCTCAGGCTCCGTTGAGCCGTTGAGCACCGAGACCGATCCCGTGAAGCTCTGACCAACGGTCACCGTTGACGGGAAGCTCGGCCCAGGAACGATCAGCAGGGCCGCCGACGCCGACGCCGGAGCGACCAGGACGCCAATGACGCCGGCGCACACCTGCGCCACCACACGCGCGCGGCGACGCGGCCAGCGCGCCGGAACCGAGTCCATAGGTGTCATGCAGCTTCCCCCGAGATTTGAATCCATTCCCGCCCCGCTTTGCTTTGGACATCGACGCCGATGGTGGCAACGTCCGACAGTATCCAACAACCGATACGTCTAAACGGAGTTTGCAGATACCCGGATTTCGTCACATCGCGCTCGCCAGACGACCACGTCGCGGCCGGCCGGTCTACACGTGCTCCATGAGCCCGTCCAGTTTCGCTCGTAACGCCCCGCGCTGCGCCGCCAGCGCCTCGATCGGCGCGCCGCTGCGCCGCGCACCCGCGATCGCGCGATCGGCGCGGGCCAGCGCCAACTGCAAACGCTCGATCTCGAAGTCTCGGCGTGAGGGCGAGATCAGATCTCAGCGCGCGCTTGACACACGCGCGGCCATTCAGACCTGCTCCATGAGCGTGTCCAGCTGCGCCCGCAGCTGCGCCGCGGCGCGCCGCGAGCTCCTCGATCGCCGCGCCGCGCGAGCGCGCAGCGGCGATCTCGCGGCTCGACGCGTGCGAGCGCAAGCTGCAACCGCTCGATCTCGAAGTCGCGACGCGAGGTCGCTGCCATCGCCGCGGCGCGCACGGCGAGCTCGCGGATGAGCGCTACGAGCTCGCCGTCGTACAGCTCGTCGAGCCCGTCGGTCGGGCGCCCGCAGGTGGGCGCGAAGGTGCGCGACCGCGCGGCGCGCGACGTCCGACGTGAGGTCGGCCTCGGGGTCGAGCTCGGCGAGCGCCGGCCCGCCGAGCTCGGGCAGCGCGATGCACAGCGCGAGAAAGGAGCGCTCCGTCGGATCGCGGCGGCCGAGCTGCGGCGGGCGCTCGACGCGGTGATCGGCGGCCATTGCCGGCGGCTGGCGCCGAGCCGCGCGCGCCGGCGCCCGCGCGAGCAACGACGCCAGCAGCTCCGGCGACAGGTCCAGGCGGGACGCCGCGATCCGCGCCAGCTCCTCGCGCTCCGCGCTCGGCTCGAGCAGCGAGAAGTCGTCGCGCAGCGCATCCAGGACCCGGTCGCGGCCCTCCGCGCTCGCCAGATCGCCGCTGTCAAGCCGGCGCAGGATCCGAAAGCGAGCGAACGGCACGGCCTCCTCGACGAGGCGCGAGATCAGCGTCGCCGCCCTCGCGCTGGACGAGGTCGGCCGGATCGTCGCCCGGCGGCAGCGCCACGACGCGCAGGCGCAGCGGCGGCTTGCGCCCGGCGGCCATGCGCGCGGCGCGCAGCATCGCCTCCTGGCCCGCGCTGTCGGCATCGAGCGCGAGCTTGACCTCAGGCGCGAGACGGGCCAGCTCGGCGATCTGGTCCTCGGTCAGCGCCGTGCCCATGATGCCGACGACGTTGCGCACGCCGACCTGATGCAGGGCGATGACGTCGGTGTAGCCCTCGGCCGCGACGACGCTCTGCGCCTTCGCGGCGGGCCCGCGAGCGAGGTCCGCGCGCGAAGAGCGTCTTGCCCTTGTGGAAGAGCTCGCCCTCGGGGCTGTTGACGTACTTCGGGCGCCGATCGTTGGCGTCGGCGCCCAGCGTGCGCCCGGCGAAGCCGCGCACGCGGCCGCGCGGGTCGGCCAGCGGGAAGATGATCTGCGAGCGGAAGCGGTCGTAGATGCGGCCGCCGGTCTGCGATTTCTGGGCGAGGCCGGCGTCGTAGAGCTCGCGGTTGCCGAAGCCCGCGCGCCGCGAGGCGTTGAGCACGGTGTCCCAGGCGCTCGGCGCGTAGCCGACGCGAAATTCGCGCAGCGTCGCCTCGTTGCAGCCCGCGTCCGGCGAGGTACGCGCGCGCCTTCGCCGCCTCCGCGGACTCCCACAGCTGGCGCACGTAGTACGTCGCGGTGCGCTCGAGCAGCTCCAGCAGCCGCTCGCGGCGCTTGCGCTGCTCGGCCGCCTGCGGGTCCTCGTCCTCGAGCTCGAGCGTGACCTTGTAACGGTCGGCCAGGTGCTCGAGCGCGCCCTTGAAGTCGACGCCCTCGGTCTCCATGACGAACGTGAACGCGTCGCCCGACGCCTGGCAGCCGAAGCAGTGATAGACCTTCTCGGCGGGGTTGATGCCGAACGACGGGGTGCGCTCGTCGTGAAACGGGCACAGGCCGGTGAGGCGGTTGGCGCCCGCGCGCTTGAGCTCCACGCGCGAGGACACGAGGTCGACCATGTCGACGGCGTCACGCACGCGCTCCTTGGAGTCGTTGGTGTAGAGGGCCACGGCGCCGGGCTCCCGTCAGAGCGCGAACGACGTGGGCACGCTGAGCGCCTCGAAGGCGCGAACGGCGTAGCGATCGGTCATCCCGGCCAGATAGTCGGTCACCCGCTGGGCGTGATCGGCGCCCGGCGCGCCCCCGCCGTCGGGCACGTTGGCGGGATCGGCGGCGTAGTGCTCGAAGAGCGTGCGCAGGACCCGTTCGATCCGCGAGTGCTCGCGCCGCGCGGCGTCGCCGAGGTAGACGTGCTCGAACATGAACTCGCGCAGCGCCGACATCGCCGTCCCGACCGCTTCGCCCTGGACGATGTCGCCTGCGGCCTCCGAGGTCTCGACGATGTCGTGGACGAGCGCGTCGATCCGCGCCGCGCCGGTCTCGCCGAGGACGGCGATCGCCGCCCCCGGCAGCTCGGACTCGTGCAGAACGCCGGCGCGCAGCGCGTCGTCGATGTCGTGGTTGATGTAGGCCACGCGATCGACGATGCGCACGATCCGGCCCTCGAGCGTTGCCGGCTGCGGGCGCGCGACCGGAGTGGCAGGCGATCCCGTCCCTCACGCTCGCGCAGAGGTTCAGCCCGGCGCGTGCGCGCGACGTCCGAGCGCTTGGGCGTCGGCTCGAGGACGTCGACGACGCGCAGCGAATGCTCGTAGTGGCGAAAGCCGCCGCCGAAGCGCTCGGCCAGGCACGTGTCGAGGATCGCCTCTCCGATGTGCCCGAACGGCGGGTGGCCGAGGTCGTGGCCGAGGCCGATCGCCTCGACGAGATCCTCGTTGAGCGCGAGCGCGCGCGCGACCGTGCGGGCGATCTGCGTGACCTCCAGCGTATGCGTCATGCGCGTGCGGTAGTGGTCGCCCTCGGGCGCGACGAAGACCTGCGTCTTGTGCTTCAGCCGACGGAACGCCTTGCAGTGCACGATGCGGTCGCGGTCGCGCTGCAGCGGCGTGCGCAGCGCGCAGTCCTCCTCGGCGACGGCGCGCTGGGCGGGATAGGAGCGCGTCGCCAGCGGGGAGAGCTCCGCCTCCTCCCACGCGCGGCGGCGCGCGGCGAAGCGCAGCGCGACGGTGCCCGGTGCGGTGACGGCGTCCATGCACCGATTCTCGCAGCCGCGGGCAACGGCACTCGTGCCACGCGCCGGGCGGCCCCGTTACGCTCAGGTCGGTGCTTGCTCTCACGGTCGTACCGCAGCCGCCGCACGTCGCGCTGACCGAGGTCGCCGATCCCGATCCGCTGCCGTCTCAGGCGCTCGTCGCCGTCAAGGCCTTCTCGCTGAACCGCGGCGAATCGCGCCAGCTGCCTGATCGCCCGCCGGACTCCGTGCCGGGCTGGGACGTCGCCGGCGTCGTCGCGCAGGCCGCCGCCGACGGCAGCGGCCCGCCGCAGGGCGCGCGCGTCGTCGGGATCGTGCGCAACGGCGCGTGGGCCGAGGCGGTCGCGGTGGCGACCGTGAACCTGGCCGAGCTGCCCGACAGCGTGAGCTTCGCGCAGGCCGCGACGCTGCCGGTCGCCGGCGTCACCGCGCTGCGGGCGCTGGAGATCTGCGGCTTCGTGCTCGGCAAGCGCGTCCTCGTGACCGGCGCCAGCGGCGGGGTCGGGCGCTTCGCGGTCCAGCTCGCCTCGCGCGCGGGCGCGCGCGTCACCGCGGTGTCGCGCAACGAGCAGCGCGCACGGGGATTGCGTGAGCTCGGCGCCACGGAGGTGGTGTTCGACCTTTCCGGTGAATCGACCTACGACGCGGTGATCGAGGGTGTCGGCGGCGCGACGCTCGGCGCCGCGATGGGGCGGGTGGCCGGCCGCGGCGTCGTCGTCTCCTTCGCCTCGAGCGACCCCGAGCCCGTGAGCTTTCCGGCGCGCACGCTGTTCGGACGCGCGCCGGGTGCCCGCCTGCACGGCCTGTTCGTCTTCGAGGAGATCGAGCGCACCGGCACCGGCGGCAACGACCTCGCGCGGCTGGCCGCCCTCGTCGCGGCCGGCGAGCTCGACACGCAGATCGACCTCGAGGGCTCGTGGCGCGATCCGGCGCCGGCGATCGCGGCGCTGCTGGAGCGTCGGGTCGCCGGCAAGGCGGTCCTGCACGTCGACTGATCCGGAGGCTCACCAGCCCCCGTCGTCACCCCTGCGGATCGCCGCCTGCGCCGCCGCGACGCGCGCGACCGGCACGCGAAACGGCGAGCACGACACGTAGTCCAGTCCCGAGTTGTGAAAGAAGTCGATCGAGTCCGGGTCGCCGCCGTGCTCGCCGCAGACGCCGAGCTTCAGCTCGGGCTTGGCCTTGCGCCCCAGCCAGGCGCCCATCCGCACGAGCTGCCCGACGCCGGGCGTGTCGAGCGTCTCGAACGGCGAGCGGTCGAAGACCTTGCCCTCGATGTACGGCGCGAGGATCTTGCCCTCGATGTCGTCGCGGCTGAAGCCGAGCGCGGTCTGCGTGAGGTCGTTGGTGCCGAAGGAGAAGAAGTCGGCGTGCTGGGCGATCGTGTCGGCGAGAAAGCAGGCCCGCGGCAGCTCGATCATCGTGCCGCACAGGTAGTCCTCGCGCTTGACCCCCTCTTCGGCCGCGACCCGGAAGATCAGCTCCTCGATGATCTCCAGCTCGCGCTCGTAGTCGATCAGCGGGACCATGACCTCCAGGCGCGGCGGATGGCCGAGCCGGCTGGTCACGGCGCACTGCGCGCGCATGATCGCGCGGACCTGCATCTCGTAGATCTCCGGATGCAGGATGGCGAGGCGACAGCCGCGGGTGCCGAGCATCGGGTTGACCTCGCGCAGCGCGTGCGCGCGCGGATCGTCCTCGTCGGGCGGCAGGAACTCGTGCAGCGGCGGGTCGAGCAGGCGGATCGTGACCGGCAGCCCGTCCATCGCCTCGAGGATGTCCTCGAAGTCCTGCTGCTGCAGCGGCAGCAGCTCGTCGAGCGCGGCACGCCGCCCCTCGATCGTGTCCGAGAGGATCATCTCGCGCATCTTCGGCTGGCGGTCGGCGGCCATGAACATGTGCTCGGTGCGGCACAGGCCGATCCCGGCGGCGCCGAACTCGCGGGCCTTGCGCGCGTCCTCGGGGGTGTCGGCGTTGGCGCGGATGCCGAGCCGGCGCAGCTCGTCGGACCACTCCAGGACGCGCTCGAAGTGCTCGTCCATCTGCGGCTCGACGAGCGGGACGTCGTCGACCGTGACCTGGCCGGTCGTGCCGTCGATCGCGATGCAGTCGCCCTCGCACAGCAGGGTCTCCCCCACGCGCAGCTCCTTGGCGGTGAGGTCGATCTCCAGGCTGCTCGCGCCGGTGACGGCGGGGCGGCCCATGCCGCGGGCGACGAGCGCGGCGTGGCTGGCCTTGCCGCCCTCGGCGGTGAGGATGCCGCGCGCGGCGTCGAAGCCGGCGACGTCCTCTGCCTCCGTGAACGGGCGCACGAGGATCACGTCGCGGCCCTCGGCGGCGGCCGCGACCGCGTCGAGCGCGGTGAAGACGATCTGGCCCTTGGCCGCTCCGGGCGAGGCGGCGACGCCCTTGGCGAGGATCGCGTACTCGACCGTCGGGTCGAAGGTCGGGTGCAACAGCGCGTCGAGCTTCTCGCAGTCGATCGTCGCGATCGCCTCGGCCTTGGTCAGCAGCCCCTCGTCGACGACGTCGCAGGCGAAGCGCACCATCGCCTGCGCCGGGCGCTTGGCGTTGCGCGTCTGCAGCATGTACAGACGGCCTTCCTCGATCGTGAACTCGGTGTCCTGCATGTCCTTGTAGTGCGCCTCGAGCGTGCGCAGGATCTCCATGAGCGTCGCGTGCGCCTCGGGCATGACGTCGCGAAGCTCGGCGATGTCCTGCGTGTTGCGCACGCCCGACACCACGTCCTCACCCTGCGCGTTCACCAGAAAGTCACCGGACGGATCGGGTTCACCTGTCACCTCGTCGCGACTGAACGCGACGCCGGAGCCGGAGGTGTCACCCTTGTTGCCGAACACCATCTGCTGGACGTTCACCGCGGTGCCCCAATCGTCGGGGATGCGGTTCAGGCGCCGGTAGGTGACGGCGCGGTCGCCCGTCCAGGAGTCGAAGACCGCGCGGATCGCCTGGGCGAGCTGGTCGCGCGGCTCCTGCGGGAACTCCTCTCCCGTGGCCTCCTGGAAGATCTCGCGAAAGCGCGCCGTGAGCGCCTGCAGCGCGGCGACGTCCAGCTCGGTGTCGAGCTTGACGCCGTGCTGGAGCTTGGCCTCCTTGATCGCCTGCTCGAAGCGCTCCCCGGGGATGTTGCGCACGACGTTGCCGAACATCTGCACGAAGCGCCGGTAGGAATCCCAGGCGAAGCGGGGGTTGCCGGTCTTCTCGGCGAGACCCTCGACCGACTCGTCGTTGAGCCCGAGGTTGAGGACCGTGTCAAGCATGCCGGGCATCGACTCGCGCGCGCCGCTGCGCACGGAGACCAGCAGCGGGTCCTCGGGATCGCCGAGCGTCTTGCCGGCGGCGGCCTCCAGCCGGGCGAGCGCGTCGTCGACCTCGCCATCCATCCCGTCCGGGACCGATTGGCCGTGCTCCATGTAGGAGACACACGCCTCCGTCGTGATCGTGAACCCGGCCGGGACGCGGTCGGCGCCCAGGATGCGCGTCATCTCGGCGACGTTCGCGCCCTTTCCGCCGAGGAGGTTGCGCATCTCCTTCGCGCCCTCGGCGAAGTCGTAGACCCACTTCGTACCGGCTGCAGCTACTCCCATGGCGCGCGATCCTATAGCCGTCGGCGGGCTGCGGGGAGCGCCGCCCGCCAGCGGACGTGCCCGTGGTGCTCGACGGTCTCGGCGATCGCCCGCTCCGCCTGGCGCAGCGCAAGCTCTCCGGCCGCCGGCGCATCGGCCAGCGGAGAGCCCAGCGCGCCGGTCATGAACGAGTGCGCCTCCTCGCCGAGTACGAAGCCGGTCGCCTCGCAGGCGCTGCAGACGACGCCGCCGGCGGCGCCCGAGAACGCCGACAGGTGGTCGGCCTCGCCGCAGGCGGCGCAGGCGGCGAGCTGCGGTGCCAGGCCGGCGGCGAGCAGGAGCTTGAGGCGAAACGCGAGCTGGTTGGCGTGCGTCGCCTGCTCGGGCCGCGCGTCGAGCAGCGCCAGCTCGTTGCAGAGCAGCGCGAACACGCCAGGATGCGGATCGGCCGTCTCGAACAGGCGCGTCACGGCGTCGCAGGCGCGGGCGGCGCTGTCGAGCGCGGGGCCGTGCTCTCTGAGGTGCGGATGACCCGCGATCGTGTCCGCGCTCGTCACGGTCAGCAGCTCGCTGCGGCCTTCATACAGCACCATTTGCAGGCGAAAGTACGGCTCCAGGCGCCCGCCGAAGCGGCTCTTCGCGCGCCGCACGCCCTTGGCGATCGCGGCGACCCGGCCCCGCTGCGGGGTGTACAGATGAAGGATCCGATCGGCCTCGCCGAAGCGCAGCGTGCGCAGGACGACGGCTTCGGTCTTGACGGAGCCGGGCATTAGACTTGGGCAGACATGAGAACCATGCAGATCTACACCAAAGAGGGCTGCGGGTTCAGCGCTTCGCTGCGGGAACTGCTCGAGGAGCGCAACATCCCGTACGAGGAGACGCTGATCACGCTCGACTCGCCCGAACACCACGCGCTCGGTGAGCGCGCCGGCTCGATGAAGCTGCCGCAGGCCTTCATCGGCGTCATCCCGCTCGGCAGCGCCCAGGAGGTCCAGGCGGCGTCGGTCAACGGCATGCTCGACGACCTGCTGGTCGACTGACGATGCGCCCGGTCACCGTCTACAGCGACGAGATCTGCACGCTGTGTCATTCGGTGGAGAACCTGCTCAACGTCCGTGACATCCCATACGAGAAGGTCATGGTGGAGGAAGGCACGGACGCCTACGACGAGCTCGTCCAGCGGACGGGCATGAAGTCGCTGCCGCAGGTGTTCATCGGCAGCCTGCTGCTCGGCGGCTACCAGGAGACGCTGGCCGCCGACCAGGCCGGCATGCTCGCCGACCTGCTCGTCGATTGACGTCCCAACCGCCGCCGCGCCAGGCCCGCGGAGCACGCGTGGACGGGCACTATCCTTTCTGAAGCTATGCGCGACGTCATCGTCTACACGACCGAGTCCTGCTCGTTCTGCACCCGGGTCAAGATGCTCCTGCGCTCGCAGGCGATCGACTTCTCCGAGGTCAACCTCGCCGGCGATCCCGAGGGCGTCATCGCGCTCGCCGAGAAGACCGGCATGATGACGCTGCCGCAGGTCACGGTCGGCGGCATCCTCGTCGGCGGCTACGACGAGACGGCCCGCGCCGCCTCGTCGGGCATGCTCGCCGACCTCATGGCCGACTAGCCCGGTCTCGCTCAGCGCAGCAGCGCGCGGAGGGTTGCGGCGACGGCGTCCGGGTGGTCGACGATGCGACGGTACGTGAAGCGGACGACGCGGTAGCCGAGGACCGTCAGCTGCTCGTCGCGCTCGCGGTCCCGGCCGAAGGCGATGGGCGTCTCGTGATCCGCACGGCCGTCGGTCTCGACGATCAGGCGCTGTGCCCGCCACAGAAAGTCGACCTCGAGGCCGCCGACGAGCACGTTGACCTCGGGGCGCTCGATGCCATGGGCGTCGCAGAGGTCGAGCATGAGCGCCTCGAGCTCGCGGCGGGTGAGCGATGGCTCGTCGTGGACGCGGGCGACGATCTCGGCCAGCGACGCCGCGCCCGGCCGCCGCGGGTTGGCCGCCAGGACGGCTTCGACGGCGCGCAGGTCGAAGAGCCGCAGTGCGAGCGAGCGCTCGACCGCGCGCTCGAGCCGCGTCGGCGTGAGCATGCCGGCCAGGTCGAGCAGGGTGCGGCTCACGGAGGTGACGGCGATGCCCTGCTGTTCGGCGACATCCGCTGGTGAGAGCGCCCGCGCTCGGTGAACGATGATCGCTTGGCGCCGCGCGCGACCTGCGGCGGTGGGCACGGTCACGTGCACATACGCGGAGCTGCTGTGCCGGATGCCCCACAGCGCCGCGGCGCTCACGTGGCTCAGGACGGCGCCGTCGCCGAGCGCGAGCACGGCGGCCAGCCAGCGCCCCTCCCGCGAGACCCGCGTATGGCCGACGGCGAACACGCCGCGGTGCAGGCGGTGCAGCCGTCCGTTTCGCACGCGGAGGTTGATCGCCCCCGCGCCGAGCCCGGCGGCGCGGAGTTGCTCGAAGGTGACGACACCGTGCTGCGTGAAGGCAAGCCGCGCGATCGCGGCGTCTGGTGTGGTCGCGGCGTGTGGTGATCCCACGTGCCTACAAGGCGCCAGCCGACGATTCCTCGCCCCCCTTCGACGGAAGCGAGGCGCGAAGATGTTCGTAGCGAACATCAACCCGCCACGCTCCTCGCCCGACGACCACACCCCACGCAGCGTGGCGCGAAGATGCTCGTAGCGAACATCAACCCGCCACGCTCGAGCGGCCGCCCGCTCACGCAGAGCGCCGCGCCCGCGGGCGCGTCTGGCAGGACTCGCAGGCGTAGGTGCCGCGGCCGGCGGCGACGAACTTGCGCACCGGAGTGCCGCAGACCGTGCACGGCTCGCCCTCGCGAGCGTGGACGAGAAACTCGTTCTGAAAGGCGCCCTTGACGCCGTCGGGATGGCGGAAGTCGTCGATCGACGCGCCGCCGGCGCCGAGGCCGGCCTCCAGGGAGGCGACGATCGCGTCGCGCAGCGCCGCGACCTGCGAACGCTTGAGGACGCCCGCGCTGCGCAGCGGATGGATGCGGGCGCGAAACAAGGCCTCGTTGGCGTAGATGTTGCCGACGCCCGCCACGCGTCGCTGGTCGAGCAGCAGCGCCTTGATCGGCGCGCGCCGCTTGCGCGTCTGCAGGTACAGGTGCTCGGTCGTGAACTCGGGTCCGAGCGGCTCGACGCCGAGGCGCGCGTCGAGGAACTGCTCGAGGTCGTCGTAGCCGAGCGCGAGTTCGCCCGTGCCGAAGCGGCGCGGATCGCAGAAGCTCAGCCGCCGGCCGTCGTCGAGCTCGAAGCGCACGCGGGTGTAGAGCGTCTCGGGCGGCGGGTCGAGAAGCACCGTGCCGGTCATGCGCAGGTGCATGAGCAGGTAGACCTCGTCCTGCGCCTCCCAGATGAGGTACTTGCCGCGCCGCGAGAGGCGCTCCACCGCGCGCCCCTCGAGCACGTCCTTCAGCTCCGCCGGGTGCAGTGGCTGACACCACTTCGCATCGAGCACGTCGAGCGTGCGCAGCGTGCGGCCCTCGACGAGCGGTGCGAGGCGGCGGCGGATCGTCTCGACCTCGGGAAGCTCGGGCATCGCTGCCGTTGAGCGTAGCCCTGCCCCAGGCCCCGCCCGCCCCGCCGCGCCGCGCCGCCGCCGCGCCGTCAGGGCGTCGCGCTCGCCCGCGGCGCGCTGAGCCGCAGCGACCGCGCCATCGGCCCGAACGCCTGCTCGTCGACGCGCGCGAATTGGCGCGGCGGGGCGAACGCGTCCATGACCACCTCGCCGCCGTGGCCGTAGGCGTGCAGCGAGCGCATCGAGCGCTGGATCTTGGCGTTCGTCAGGTTCGTGCCGACGCCGACCACCTCGACGCCGCGGAAGCCGGGCTTGAGGACCAGGCGCGTGGACGTGAGCTTGAACGTCGGGTCGCGGCGCTCGATCTGCGCGACGAGCGCCTGGCGCGCCGCGGCGAGCTGCGCGCGCGTCTCCGGCAGCGGCTCGGTGCGCGGATAGCGCCAGATCGCGACCTGCGCATCGCCCACTGCGACCGTCGCCAGGTGTGTGCCCTCGCCGTTGACGACACGCCAGTTCACGGGCGCGCGCAGCTGCACGCCGTGCGCGAGGAACGGCGCGTCGCGAAAGGCCTTCGGCGTCGGGATCAGGCCGAGCTCGGGAACCGGCGCGCGGTCGTTGCCGCAGCCCGTCAGCAGGACGGCGGCAGCGGCAGCGGCAATCGTGGGCAGGGTGCGGCGCACCCGCTCATTGTCTCAACTGCCCGACGGCGCGCCGCCGGCCGCACCCACGCCCGCGCGCGGATGGGCGCGGAAGTACACGTCCTTGAGGCGGTCGGCCGAGAGGTGCGTGTAGATCTGGGTCGTCGCGACGTCGGCGTGGCCGAGCATCTCCTGCAGCGAACGCAGGTCGCAGCCGCCGGCGAGCAGATGCGTGGCGAACGTGTGGCGCAGCGTGTGCGGGCTCATGCGGCCGGCCAGGCCGGCGCCGGCGGCGTGGCGCTGGACGATCTTGTAGAGGCCCTGCCGGGTCAGCCCGGTGCCGCGATGGTTGACGAACAGGTGGCGCTCATCGCGCAGGCCGACGAGCTTGGGACGGCCGTGCTCGAGGTACGTGCGGGCGGCCAGCACCGCCTGGCGGCCGACCGGGATCAGCCGCTCCTTGGAGCCCTTGCCGTGGGCGCGCACGACGCCGGCGCGCAGATCGACGCTGCCGACGGTGAGGTCGACGGCCTCGCTGGCGCGCAGCCCACAGGCGTACATGAGCTCGAGCATCGCCCGGTCGCGCAGCGCGGCGGGCTCGTTGCCGCGCGGCGACGCGAGCAGCTTGGCGACCTCGTCGCGGCTGAGGACCTGCGGCAGCTTCTGGCTCTTGCGCGGCGCGCGCAGGTCCGCCGTCGGGTCGTGTCCGATGATCTCCTCGCGGCGCAGATGGCGGTAGAAGGACCGCAGGCAGGCGGTCTTTCGCTGGATCGTCGCCGGAGCGACGGGCGGGCGCTGCGGCCCGCCCGCGGTCAGCTCGGAGAGAAAGCGCGCGAGCTCGGCGTGACCGAGCGTCGTAGCGTCCAGGCGGTTTCGCACGAGGAAGTGGCCGAACTGCAGCAGGTCGGAGCGATAGGCCTCCAGCGTGTTGCGCGACAGGCCACGCTCGAATTCGAGATACGCGAGGAAGTCGATGACGTGGTGCTCGAAGGGGCGTGTGGCGGGGTGGGTGCGCGTGACGGCCATGGACGCGGACTTCGCCGTGCCCGGCGGGGTCCATTCCGGTGCAACGCGGCGTGCGCGAGATCGCCGCGATGAGCTGGGCTCAGCGCAGCGTCGCGCGCAGCCACTGCAGCCCGATGACGGTCTTGGCGTCGTTCGTCGCCGCCAGCGCCGCGTCGAGATCGGCCAGCGGCCACGGCACGATCTCGATGCGCTCGCCGGGCACGGGCTCGGCGTCCTCGCTCGCGCGCAGCCCGGTCGCGGCGAAGATGTGGACGAGCTCGTCGCTGTAGCCGCTGGAGGGGTAGTAGGCGCGGACCTCCTCCCAGTGCTCGGCCGCGCGGCCGATCTCCTCGGCGAGCTCGCGCTGGGCGGTCTGCAGCGGCGACTCGCCCTCGACGTCGAGCTTGCCGGCGGGGATCTCGAGCGTGTACTCGCCGAGCGCCTCGCGCGGCTGGCGCACGAGCCAGACGTGCTCGTCGTCGTAGGCGACGATCGCGGCGGCGTCCATCCGCCGCACGATCTCGCGCTCGACCTCCTCGCCGTCGGCGTGGCGGAAGCGCTCGACGCGCACCGAGAACTGGCTGCACTCGTAGACGGTCTCGCCCCCCAGGGGTTCGATCGCCTGGTCGTCGCCGTTGCCGTCGTCGTCGTTGTCGCGTTCTCGGCTCATGATGATCGGGCGAGCGCGCTGCCCGCCGCGAGCGCGGCGGCGAAGAACAGCGGGTCCTCGCGGCCCATCGAGCGTGTCGGCAGGCCGCTGGCGGTGTACCCGTCGAGGTCGGCCGGAAGCGCGATCCAGTCATGGCGCTCGTCCGGCGGCGGTCCGGGCCAGTCGTCGGGGATCGCGACGCTGACCGGCGCGAGCAGCAGCTCGAGCACCGTGCGCGTGTGGTGGCTGAGCGCGCGGTGGCGCTCGCGCGTGTCGGTGCAGGACATGCGGGCGACGAGCAGCGTCCGGCAGCCCAGCGCGAGCGCGGTGTGCGCGGAGTCCAGCGCCTGCAGTCCGCCGTGGCCGAGCGCCGATCCCGAGCCGAGGATGCCCGGACCGGGGCCGGCGACGGCGGCGTCCCAGCCCATCTCGGTGAGCCCGTGGTGCAGAGCCGCCGCGGTGGTGATCGCCTCGCCGTCGGCGCCGCCGAAGGCCGGCCCGGCGGTGAGGTGGCCCGCGAGCATGCCGCCCGTGCGCAGCTCGCGCACGACGCAGGAGTGCCCGCCGGGCAGGGCTCCGCCGGCGGTCTGCACGTAGCCGAGCCGGCCCGCGCCGCTCGTCGCCTGGTGATAGGCCCAGGCCACAGCCGCAAGCTGGCCGTGCAGCGCGATGACCGCGACGGGCTTGCCGAGCGGGAGCGAAGGCGCGGCCGGGGTCGCGCCGGCGTCGCCCTCCTCGACCGGCGCCACCGCGTGCTGCAGGCTCGTGTAGTTGAGCTTCATCACGTGCGCGCCCGGCGTCCCGGCGCCGTCGAGGCCGCGCGTGAGGTTGACGTGCACGATGTCCGCGCCGCCCGAGCCGAGGCCGAGCTCGACCGCCTCGACGTTGACGACGATCTCGTCGCCCGGCTGCGAGGGCCCCACGAGCGCGACGTCGGCGATCGCGGTGCGGCGCTCGTCGCCGACGTGGATGGCCAGACGCTGCTCGATCGCGTCGGCCGGCCCGGCCACCGCGACGGTCGCGCGCCTCAGGCGGAGCATGCGTCCAGCAGCGCGAACGTCACGTCGAGCATGCCCTCCAGCGCCGCCACGCTGACGCGCTCGTCGGGCTCGTGGTTTCGCTCGGTGCCGTTGGCGAGGTTCGTGCAGTGAAAGCCGTTGGCCTCGAACGCGCTGGCGTCCGACCCGCCGCCTGTCGTGCGCCGCTTCGGTGTGTAGCCGCACGCCCGTAGCGCGTCCTCGGCGGCAAGCACGGCCGGCGCGTTCGTGGCGTGGCGGTAGCCGTCGAAGAGGCGCTCGGTGGTCACGTCGACGTCGCAGAAGCAGGCCGGCGTGTTGGCGGCGTCGTGGATGTGGGCGATGATCGCGGCGATCGTGTCGTCGGCCTTGCCCGGATCCAGCGAGCGGGCCTCCCCCACGACCCGGCAGCGCGCCGCGACGATGTTCGTGCCGCCGCGCTGGCCGCCCTCGATCGAGCCGACGTTCGCCGTCGTCTCCTCGTCGATGCGGCCGAGCGGCATCGTGCCGATCGCCCGCGCGGCCGCCTGGATCGCGCTGCGCCCGTCCTCGGGACGAATGCCCGCGTGCGCGGGCGTGCCGCGAAACTCGGCCTCGAAGCGGTAGTACGTCGGCGCGGCGACGATGATCTCGCCGATCGGCGAGGCGTGGTCGAAGACGTAGCCCCAGTCGCTCACGATCGACCTCACGTCGAACGCCTTGGCGCCGGCGAGCGCGTTCTCCTCGCTGACGGTGAACAGCAGCTCCAACCCGACCGGTGAGCCTTCGACGGCGCAGCGGCGCGCAACCTCGAGAATCACCGCGACAGCGGCCTTGTTGTCGGCGCCGAGGATCGTGTCGCCGCGGCTGACCCAGGCGCCGTCGTCGACGACGGGCTCGATGACGCCGGCCTCCGGCACGGTGTCGAGGTGCGCGCAGAGCAGGATCGTGCGCTCCGCGCGGCCCCGGATCCGCGCGAGCAGGTTGCCGCACTCCGCGCCGGTCTCGGGCGCGGCGCCGTCCTCCTCGACGTCGAGGCCCATCGTGCGCAGCTCGCGCGCGACCGCCTCGGCGCAGGCACGCTCGGAGCCGAACGGGCTCGGGATCGCGCACAACCGCGCGAACGTCTCGTTCAGGCGGCGGCGCTCGACCTCGGAGGCGGGGCGCATGGCTCGTCAGTGTGACGCGGACTCGGCGACGCCGCCGCGCTGGGGGTCTTCATGGCCCCGTCTCGCCGTGCGTGCCCGACCCGCGATGTGCAACGCGAAAGCGCCAAGTTCGGTCGAGCGGGCGCGTGGGCACGCTCCGCGGCGCATGACGGCCCGCCGGCGTGGACACGACGCCCACCCATGAGAACGACCCCGTCCGGCAGGCTGGCTCTCTACGCCGCCACCGCAATGCTGTTCGCCGTGTTCGCGACCGCCGCAGGCGCCCTCGCCGGTGCGGAGTTCGTCCTGCCGATCGCGCTCCTCGCGGTCCTGGTCATCGGCTTCTTCATGCTCAATGCCCTGCTCGCGCGGCGCAGCCTGGCGCGCCATGGCGGCGACCCGCGCGCGGCGCAGAGAGACGGCGACGACCCCGTGCCGGCCGCGCACGTCATCCCCGACGGCCGCCCGATCGGCGACACCGCCGAGGCGCACGACGAGATCAGCCCGCACGACCTCCCCAAGGACTCGCCGGCGCGGCGCGCCGCGGAACGCCAGGCGGCCTCCCGCGCCGGGACGACGCGCGGCAACCGCGATGGCGGCGCCGGCGGGCCACAGCTCGAGCGCGACGAATCGGTCGGTTCGCGCTGAGCAGCGATCTCGCGGGTCGGCGAATCGAGCTATTCGGGGCCCTGCGTGTTCTTGGTCGTCCGGCGCGGGACGAGCACGGCGTTGGAGTCGTCCTCCACGACCGTGTGGCGCGGGCGCCGTTTCTCGGCAGGAGCGCCGAGCCGGTCCTTCTCCCTGAACGCGCGCGGCGACGGCCTACTGGATCTCGGCGTCCGGCGGGGGGAGCCGGAAGGTCTGCTCCGGCTCGACCGCGAGGACGCCGGGCAGATCGGCCAGCGCAGTGCGCTGCTCGGCGGCGATGGTGCCGGTGATGACGCCGATTGCGGGAAGGACGTGCTCGACCGTCATCCCGGCGGCGCGCAGTTGCTCGGCCACCACCTCGGGGTCCGCATCCGCCGCCAGCGTCACCGTGATCTGCTCGTCCATCGCCGTGCGAGGCTACCGCCCGGCGGAGCTCCTGGGCCGGCCTCTACGCCGGCGCTTGGACAAGACCGGCGCCGACGTCGGCCGATGCCAGGCTCATGGGCAGCGCCGTCTGGGTCAGCCTCGTCCACAGCTCGGCGCCGCGAGCCCCGCCGGCCTGGCTGAGGAGCGCAGCCACGCCCGCGACATGAGGGGTCGCCATGCTCGTCCCCGAGATGCTCCGGTACCGGGTCGGCATCGGCCAGGACGAGTAGACATCGACGCCCGGCGCGGCGAGGTCGACCTTGCCGCCCTCGACCGTGCCGCTGCGCGCCGAGAAGTCGGCGATCTGCAGGTCGGAGTCGACGGCGCCGATCGCCATGATCGACGGGCTGTTCGCGGGCACGCCGACGAAGCCGACGTTGCCGGCGCTGCGCTCGGCGTTGTTGCCGGCGGCCGCCACGATCAGCGTGCCGGCGTCCAGGGCGCGGCGCCCGACGGTCTCGTAGGTCTGGGAGACCTCCGGCACGTCGGCGCCGAGCGACATCGAGATGACGTGGACCCCGTTGGTGAGCGCCCAGTCGATGCCCGCGAGGATCTCGCTGTCGGTGCCGGCGCCCTGATCGTTGAGCACCTTGCCGACGTAGATCGTGGCCTGCGTGGCGACGCCGTACCGGCGGCTGGCGCCGGGTGGATCCTGCGGTCCGCAGGAGGTCCCGACGCAGTGCGTCCCGTGACCATGGCCGTCCTGGACGGTCTGACCGTCGACGAAGGACTGCGACACGATCGGCCGGCCCGCGAAGTCGGGGTGCTCGAGATCGAAGCCGGTGTCGAGGATCGCCACCGCGATGTCGGCGCCCGTCTGCGACGAGACCGACGCCTGCGTGGCCTGCAGGCCCCACGTGAAGCTGTCGTCGTCGCTGAAGCCCGGTTCGGCCGCGTCGTCGGCGCCGCCGGCCTTCAGCTGGTCGTAGAGGCAGCTGACGCCGTCGCGAAAGCCGCGCACGTACTCGAGCGACAGGGGGCGCTCGTCGATCGCGTAGAGGATGCGCTCCGGCTCGACCGCCAGGATGCGCGCATCGCCCGCGGCCCGTTCGGCGAGGTCCCCCGTGCGGGCAGTGTCGGCGTTCACGACCGCCACGCCGAGCCGCGCGAAGATCACCGCGTCGGCCGGCGCGGACGGATCGCCGCGCAAGCCCTCGGCGCCGCCGGCGTAGTCCGAGCTCAGAACGGGCCGCTCGACGCCCGCGATCGCCTTGAGCGCGTCGATCGCGGCGTCCACGTCCGCGGTCACGTCGTCGCTGAAGACCACGACGTGACGGCCGGTGAACTCGCGTGTCCGGCCGGAGGGTGATGCGGATCCGTAGAAGCGTCCACTGCTGCCTGCATCGTCAGCCATGAAGTCCTCTTTCTCTCACGCGGATCTCGCTCCTGGACAGGGCCGGCTCGCGGCGAAGGGCCGCCTCGCCGAGACCCCTACCCCCTGGGGTACGTCCTCACCGCCGCCGGACCCGTCGGCCCGGAGATCTGAGACGTTCGGTCAGCCGCGCGAGATGCGCAGCTCGTCGGCCGCGCCGACGCGCTCGCCGTCGCCGTCGCCGCGCGACCGGCCGCGCCCGCGCTGCAGCGCGGCGCCGACGAAGTCGCGAAACAGCGGCGCGGGCCGCTCGGGCCGTGATTTGAACTCGGGATGGAACTGCGAGGCGACGAAGAACGGGTGGTCGTCGAGCTCGATCATCTCGACGAGGCGCTCGTCGGGCGACGTGCCGCTGACGATGAGGCCCGCCGCCTCCAGGCGCCGGCGCAGGAAGAGGTTGACCTCGTAGCGGTGGCGGTGGCGCTCGTAGATGACCGCCTCGCCGTAGAGCTCGCGCGCACGGGTGTCGGCGTGGATCTTCACCGGGTCGGCGCCGAGGCGCATCGTCCCGCCGAGGTCGGTGACCTCCTTCTGCTCGGGCAGCAGGTCGATCACCGGATGCGGCGTCTCGGGATCGAACTCCGTCGAGTTGGCGCCGTCCATGCCGGCGACGTGGCGGCCGAACTCCATGACCGCGACCTGCATGCCGAGGCAGACGCCGAGGTACGGGATGCGCTGCTCGCGGGCGACGCGCGCGGCGCGGATCTTGCCCTCGATGCCGCGGCCGCCGAAGCCGCCGGGGATGAGGATGCCGTCGGCGCAGCCGAGCCGCTCGAGCGCGACCGCGTCGTTGGTCAGCAGCTCGGAGTCCACCCAGTCGATGTCGACCTTGCAGTCATGGTGAAAGCCCGAGTGGCGCAGCGCCTCGGCGACCGAGAGGTAGGCGTCCTGCAGGGCGACGTACTTGCCGACGAGCGCGATCTTCACGGTGTCGGAGGCGGCGCCCGCGCGGCGCGTGATCTCCCCCCACACCGACAGGTCGGGCTGGGGCGCGTCGATCGAGAAGTGCTCGCAGATGAGGTCGTCGACGCCCTCGTCGGCGAACCACAGCGGCACCTTGTAGATGTTGTCGACGTCCTTGGCGCTGATGACGGCCTCGACCGGCAGCGACGCGAAGAGCGCGATCTTCTTGCGGATGTCGGTGCCCAGCTCGGACTCCGAGCGGCACAGCAGCATGTCGGGCTGGATGCCGATCCGCCGCAGCTCGTTGACGGAGTGCTGCGTGGGCTTGGTCTTCAGCTCCCCCGCGTGGCCGATGTAGGGCACGAGCGTGAGGTGGATGAACATGCAGTCGCGGCGGCCGACGTCGACGGGGAACTGGCGGATCGCCTCGAGGAACGGCAGCGACTCGATGTCGCCGACCGTGCCGCCGATCTCGGTGATGATGATGTCCGCGTCCTGCGTCTCGGCGAGCAGCTTGACGCGGTGCTTGATCTCGTCGGTGATGTGCGGGACGACCTGCACGGTGCCGCCGAGGTAGTCGCCGCGGCGCTCGCGACGGATGACCGAGTTGTAGATCCCGCCGGCGGTGACGTTCGACGCGCGCGACGTGTTGGCGTCGGTGTAGCGCTCGTAGTGGCCGAGGTCGAGATCGGTCTCCGCGCCGTCCTCGGTGACGAAGACCTCGCCGTGCTGGTAGGGCGACATCGTGCCCGGATCGACGTTGATGTACGGATCGAACTTCTGCAGGCCGACCGACAGGCCGCGGGCCACGAGCAGGCGCCCGATCGAGGCGGCGGCGATGCCCTTGCCGAGCGACGAGACGACGCCACCGGTGATGAAGATGAAGCGCGTGCGGCGGTGTGGCTGTGCGGACGGGGTCATTTGGGCCTTCCCAGCGAGTCTAGGTGGCGCACCAGCGGAAGCTTCTCGACGACGTTCGAGATTGACCGAAATTCCCCGAAAAGATTCACGAGCGCCAGCACGGCGAGGGCGATCAGCTGGCCGTCGGTGTCGAGCGTGAGCACGAGCCACAGCCCGGCGAGCGCGCCGATCGCGTTGGCCCCGGCGTCGCCGAGCATCGCCTTCTCGCGCAGGTCGAAGAAGCCGGCGACGAGCACCGGGCCGAGGAAGATGCCCAGCCCCGCGAGCGCCTGGGTGTTCGTCGTGGCGATCGTCAGCCCGGCGCCGAGCAGGACGAACGCCTTGACCGAGCGCCCGGGGCGCAGGTCGAGCAGGTTGAACGTGTTCGTCGCGAGCACGAGGACGGCGGCGGCGAGCAGGAATTCGGCGTCCGAGCCCGGCAGCGACGACGCGACGAGCAGCGCCAGCCCGAGCGTGCCGGCGGCCTTCAGCAGGCCGGTCGACAGTGCGCCGCTCATGACGTCCCGGCCGTGCCCGCGCCACCCGCGGCCGGCGCCGGAGAGCACGTCGTCGACGAGCCCGAGCAGCGCGATCCCCGGCACGAAGACGATCGCGAAGCCGAGGTTGTCGGGGTAGACGTCGAGATCGGTCAGACGGGCGAGCAGCATCACCGGGATGAGCGCGATGAGCGCGACCGGGACGATCGCGAGGCCCAGCGGCACCGGCAGCGCGCGGCCGCGGTAGTTCTCGCGCGTCAGGCCCGCCTCGGAGAGCCGGGAGAGCACCAGCGGCATAAGCCCCACGGCGATCAGCAACGAGAAGACGAACGGCAGGGCTTGCACCGGTTCAGGAACCTAGCGAGGTGGGCGGCGGAAGGTCGGCCCGAGCCCGCGCCCGCGGCCCCGCGCGGTCAACGCACCTGCCCGACGACCGGCGGCAGCAGGTCCTGCGCGCTGTCGCGTCGCCCGTAAGCGCCCTGCGCCCCCGCCAGCACGAAGACCATCGCGGCGCGGCCCGCCTGCTCGTTGACGTTGTCGACGGTCGACATGTCGCGGTCGCGGAACCAGCCGATGCTCGACGGGTCGCTGGCGCGCGACTCGACGCCGACGACCTTCACCCCGGTCTGCGCGAGCCCGCGCGCGATGCCGTCCTGCAGCTCGGCGAGGCGGTCGGCGGCCGCGCGATCCTGCGGCTTGCCGGGAGGACGCATGACGATGACGCCGTCGACGTCGCCGAAGCTGCCGCTCAGCGGATCGAGCAGCGCCGTGCGCAGCTGCCGGACGAGGCGGCCGCCGAGGACCATCTGGATGCCGACCCGGCGGCCGAGGTCGTCCAGCAGCTCGGGCTCGTTCACAAGGTCGGCGTAGCGCGTGCCGACGGCGCGCTCGGCAAGCGCGTCGAGCTCCGCGTTCTCGCGCAGCACGGCCACGAACGCCAGGTCGGCGCCCGTCGGATCCAGCGCGCGGCGGATCATGCTCGGCGAGCGCTCGTCATCGCCCAGCACGACGAGCCCCACACGCCGTCCGTTGAGCTGGTCGCGCGTGAGGATCGGGTAGGCAGAGTCGGCGAACTGCTCCTGCTCACGCAGGCGCGCCTTGGCCTCGTCGCGCTCCTGGTCGGCCTGGCGCACGTCGGCGCGCAGCGAATCGCGCAGGTCGCTGCGGGCCGAGGAGACGAGCTCCTTGTCGCCGATCGCGACGCCGAGCAGCAGCCCGATGACAAGCGCGATGAAGATGGCTGCCAGAGACAGCGCGTGGTAACGGAAGTCGAACATTCAGGGGTGGGCCGAGCGGCTCACTCGAGCCCGAGAACGACTTCGAGCTTGAGCCACATGAGGTCGGCGAGATCGCGCAGCGCCGGCGTCAGGATGACGATAGCCAGCAGGCACAGCAGGCCCGCCGCCACGACGAAGGCCACCGGCGAGCGACCCGGCAGCGGCCGGTACAGCCGGCTCACGCCCTTGGCGTCGACGAGGATCTCGCCGAGACGCAGGCGCGTGAGGAACGTCGAGGCCATCCCGCGGCGGTTCTTGTCGAGAAACTCGACGAGGTTGAACTGCGATCCGACCGAGACGATCAGCTCGGCGCCCTTCTCGGCGGCGATGATCATCGCGACGTCCTGGCTCGTGCCGGGGGCGGGCACGAGCTTGAACGGCAGCTCCAGCGACTCGAGGTGCTCGCGGCCGGGCGCGCGGCCGTCGGGGTAGGCGTGGACGACGAGCTCGGCCCCGCAGCGCAGCGCGGTGTCGCTGGCGGAGTCCATGTCGCCGACGATCATGTCGGGCCTGAAGCCCGCGGCGAGCAGCGCGTTGGCGCCGCCGTCGACGGCGATGATCTTCGGCTTCACGTCGCGGATGTAGGGCCGCAGCATCCGCAGGTCCTTCTCGTGGTCGACGCCGCGCACGACGATCAGCGCGGGGTGATCGCGAAAGTCGGTGTCGAAGCGCGGCAGCTCGATGCGCCCGGAGAGCAGCTCGCGCTCCTCGAGCATGTGCTCGATCGTGTTGCGCGCGAACGCCTCCAGCGCGTCGCCGATCTCCCGCCGGCGCTCGTCGGTGGCGGCGCGGACAGCCGCCGGCTCCTGCACCACGCCGGTGGCCACGACCTTCTGGTCGCGCAGGATCTCGCCACCGCGGATCGTGATGCGGTCGCCGTCCTTCAGGCGCTCGAAGAGCGTGTCGTCGGGCATGTCGACGAGATGGATTCCCGCCTGCACGAGCAGGAGCGGCCCCATGTTGGGATAGGCGCCCGTCGAGGACTGGCTGCAGTTGAGCACCGCCAGAACGCCGGCGCCGATGAGATCCTCGGCGGAGACCCGATCGAGGTCCTTGTGGTCGAGCACGGCGATCTCACCCGTGGCGAGCGTCTTGACGATGAGCTTCGTGCGTCGGCCCAGCCGAGCGGGTCCGGACAGCTCGCGGGCGACGGCGACGGCCATCGGCTGAGTCTAGATGGGGTTGTTAACGGCTGGCGAAGATCCGTCCAGGCCGTCCTCGTGCATCGTTCACCGGGTGCGGACGATGCACTAGCGTGTCGATCGCTGTGTTCCTCCCGCTCTCAGCGGTGACGCCCGAGGCGCTGCGCGACGCCTGCGGTGACGAGCCGGGCTTCTTCTGTCGCGCGGTCTTCGAGTGGACCGAGGACCGCTCCCTCGCCGAGCTCGCCGACAAGGCGCTGGGCGCGACGCTGACCGCGATCGCGATCCTCCTCGTCGCGTACGTCATCAACAAGATCGTCGGCCGCGCCGTCCGGCGCGCCCTGCGCACGCTGCACTCGGGCGCCGTACACGAGCGGATCGGCTCGATCCGCCGCCGCACGCCGGCGGCGCTGCTGGAGCCCGGCGACATGAGCCTGCGCGCCGAGCAGCGCATCAACGCGCTGACGAGCGTCATGCGCAGCGTCGCGACGGCCGTCATCTTCGCGATCGCGATCCTCCTCATCATCGGCGAGTTCGGGATCAACCTCGCGCCGCTGCTGGCCGGCGCCGGGATCGTCGGGATCGCGCTCGGCTTCGGGGCGCAGTCGCTCGTCAAGGACTTCCTGTCGGGGGTCTTCATCCTCGTCGAGGACCAGTTCGGCGTCGGCGACATCGTCGACCTCGACCAGCAGACGTCGGGCACCGTGGAGGCCGTCTCGCTGCGCACGACGCGCCTGCGCGCCGTCGACGGCACCGTCTGGCACGTGCCCAACGGCGACATCCGCCGCGTCGGCAACAAGAGCCAGCACTGGTCGCGGGCCCTGCTGGACGTCGAGGTCGCCTACAACACGGACATCGAGCAGGCCAAGGGCGTCATCAAGCAGGTCGCCGACACGCTGTGGCACGAGCGCGAGGACATCCTCGAGGAGCCCGAGGTGTGGGGCGTCGAGCGGCTCGGCCCCAACGCGATCGTGATCCGGCTCGTGGTGAAGACGCGGCCCGCCGACCAGTACGACGTCAGCCGCGAGCTGCGCCAGCGCCTGAAGGAGGCCTTCGACGCCGAGGGGATCGAGATCCCGTTCCCCCAGCAGGTCGTCTGGAACCGCAACGTGCCCGACCCGGAGCCCGCCGGCGAGGAACAGCGCTAGCGACCGCGTGACCGTGCGTGCGTCCCGGGCCGCGCGGCCTGACCTGCGAGCCGACGGCCCGCCTCGCCGCCTGATCCCGGCGTCGGTGGCGTCGGCGACGCAGCGACGCGACGCGCGACGCGGCGACGGCGGTCAGAGCGCGTCGAGCTTGGCCTGCGCCTCCTTCTGCGCGCGCAGCGCGTCGCGCGCCTCGGCCTGGGCGGCGGCGAGCGCCTCCTCGGCCTTGGCGAGCGCCGTCGCCGCGCGCTCCCGGCGCTCGTCGGCGGCCTTCAGGGCGTGCCCGGCGCGCTCGGCGCGGCGCCGGGCCTCCGCCTCGGCGGTGCGGGCCGCCTTGCGCGCGTCCGCGCGCTCACGCTCGGCGCGCTCGCGTGCCTCGCGGTCGCGCTTGGCCTGCTCGCGCGCGGCGCGGCGCTCCTCGGCCGACGGCTTCGGGGCCGGCTTGGCGGCCGACGTCTTCGCGGCGGGCTTCTGCTTGGCGGGCGCCGGCGTCTTCGCCTTGCCCGAGCCCGCCGCGGGCTTCGCGCGCGGCTTGGCCGGCGCCCGCGCCGGCGGCGCGACGGCGAAGGGATCGGCCGCCTCGCCGAGCCCGAGCCCGATGTGGCGCAGCTCGCGCTCCAGGCGGCCCGCGCTCACCTGCTCGCGCGCGCCCTCGTCGAGCGCGGCCGCATGCAGCGTGTCGGCGACGCGCTCGACGACGGCCGGGCTGAGCTCGTGGCCCTCCGACGAGAGCAGCCCGCGCGCGGCGTCGACGAGCTCGTCGACCGCGGCGCGCTCACGCTCGTTGGCCGCGCGCAGCGCCCGGCCGTCGCCGCTGCCCGCCAGCAGCGCGGCCTGGGCGTCGCGCAGCTCGTCGCCGGCCGCGAAGAGCTCCTCCACCCCCGCCGCCTGCGACCGCACGAGCTGGTTGACCGCCCATGCCGCCACCGAAGGCTTGCGCAGCGCCGCGACCTCGGCCGCCTCCGCGCGGCGCTTGTCGGCGCGCAGCGCCTTCGCCAGCGCGCCGCGCTCGGGGATGAACCGGTCCAGCGGCAGGCCGTAGAGCTCGTCGGGATCCATCGTCACGCCATGGTGCCTGCCCGGGCCGACGGTGTGGCGAATCCTTCGCGCAGGCGCGAGCCATTCGCCACGCCCCGCAGAAGCGTCGCGACGGCGAGGCCGGTCAGCCGGCGGCGGTCCAGGCGGCCATCACGCCGCTCTTCTCGGCCGCCCGCAGCTCGTTGAGGCCGCCGAGCGGTTCGCCGTCCACGACGATCTGCGGGTAGCTCTCCATGCCGGTGATCTCGGTCAGCTGAGCCTGCAGCTCGGGGTCCGAACCGAGGTCGACGTCCTCGAAGGGGACGCCGCGCTTGCGCAGCAGGTTCTTCGCGTGCTCGCAGTACGTGCAGGCATCGGTGGAGAAGACGACGACGCGGCTGGCCATGGCAAGAGTATGGCGCGGCGGCTCAGCCGGGACCGGGGTGCGTCGAATACCTCGCGGCAGACGCGAGCGTTTCGACGCACCCCCGGCTACAGCGGGATGTTGCGGTTCGGCGAGGGCGTGCGCGGCGTGCCCTCGAGCATCCGCAGCGCGGCGGCCAGCCGCACGCGCGTATGACACGGCTCGACGATCTCGTCGACGACGCCCTCGCGCGCGGCCACCTCGGCGGTCAGCGAGTCGCGCTCGTACTCCTGCGCCAGGCGCGAGCGCTCGGCGGCCGGGTCGCCGGCGGCGGCGATCGCGCGGCGCGCCACGAGGTCGACCGCCTGCGGGCCGCCCATGACGCCGAGCTGGGCCTGCGGCCAGGCCAGCGCGAGGTCCGCGCCGAGCTCGCGGCTGTTCATCGCGATGAACGCCCCGCCGAAGGCCTTGCGCAGCACGACGGTCACGCGCGGGACGGTCGCGGCGCTGAAGGCATGGACGAGCTTGGCGCCGTGGCGGATGACGCCGAGCTTCTCCTGCGATGTGCCGGGCAGGAAGCCGGGCGTGTCGACGAGCACGACGAGCGGGATGCCGTACAGGTCGCACGTGCGTACGAAGCGCGCGCCCTTCGTCGCCGCCTGGGCGTCGAGCACGCCGCCGAGGTAGCGCGGCTGGTTGGCGACGATGCCGACCGTGCGGCCGTCGAGGCGCGCGAACCCGGTGAGCATGTTGCGCGCCCAGCGCGGGCTGATCTCCAGCAGGCGCCCGCCGTCGGCGAGCGTGCGCACGACGTCGCGCACGTCGTAGACCTGGCGCTTGGACTGCGGCACGGCACGGTCCGGCGGACCCTCGGCGGGGGCGACGACCGGCGTCCGCGCAGCGGGCGCCACGGCGTGCTGCGGCAGGTACCCCAGCAGCTCGCGCACGAGCCAGACGGCCTCGATGTCGCTGGCGGCGCCGAGCTGGCAGACGCCGTTGCGGTCGTGGATCCGCGTGCCGCCGAGCGCGGCCGCGTCGACGTCCTCGCCCATGACCTCCTTCACGACGCTCGGGCCGGTGAGGAACATCGAGGCCCGGTCGGTCATCACGACGAAGTCCGTCAGCGCGGGCGAGTACGAGCCGCCGCCCGCCGACGCTCCGCAGATCACCGAGATCTGCGGCACCTGGCCCGACAGCGCGACGTTGTCGTTGAAGATCCGCCCGTAGCCCGCGAGCGCGGCGACGCCCTCCTGCAGGCGCGCGCCGGCGGACTCGATGAAGGAGACGACCGGCATCCGCGCGCGGCCGGCGGTGCGCAGCACGCGGCAGATCGTCTCGGCCTGGACCTCGCCGAGCGAGCCGCCGAGGTAGGAGGGATCCTGGGCGTAGCCGGCGATCGGGCGCCCGCCGACGAACCCGGTGGCGCCGACCACGCCGTCGTTGGGGCTCGTGCGGTCGCCCATGCGCCGTCCGCGGACCTCGCTGCGGACGAGCTGCAGGGAGCCGGCGTCGCAGAGCGCTTCGAGGCGCTCGCGGGCGGAGAGCTTCTCCGCGGTCTGTTCGACGAGTGCGAGCGTGCTCATACCGCCTCAGGCGCTCATGCCGCCGTCGACGAACAGCGTCGTGGCGGTCACGTAGCCGGCGGCGTCGGAGGCGAGGAAGCGCACGGCGGCGGCGACCTCGTCGGGGCGTCCGGCCCGGCGCGCCGGCACGGCCGCGAGCACGTCCTTCGGCACGTCGGCCGTCATCTCGGTCTCGATGAAGCCCGGCGCGACGGCGTTGACCGTCACGTTGCGGCGGGCGATCTCGACGCCGATCGTCTTCGTCATGCCGATCAGCCCGGCCTTCGCGGCGGCGTAGTTGGCCTGGCCGGCGTTGGCGCGCGGTCCGACCACCGACGCGACGTTGACGACGCGCCCGAAGCGTGCCGTCATCATCGGCCGGATCACGCTGCGCGTGAGCTTGAAGGCGGCGCCGAGGTTCGTGTCGAGCACGCGGTCCCAGGCGGCGTCGTCGATCTGGATCGCGAGGCCGTCGGCGCGCACGCCGGCGTTGTTGACGAGGCCGAGCACGGGGCCGAGGCGGTCCTGCGCCTCGGCGAGCACGTCGGCCATCGCCTCGGGGTCGGTGACGTCGCCGCCGATCGCCAGCGCCGTGCCGCCGCGGCGCTCGATCGCCTCGACCGTGCGCGCCGCGCCGTCGGCGTCGGAGCGAAAGCCGGCCGCGACGGCCCAGCCGTCGGCGGCGAGCTCGCGGGCGATGGCGGCGCCGATGCCGGTCGAGGCGCCGGTGACGAGGACGACCGCGCCGTCGGGGCGGCAACCGTCGCGGGTGGCGGGCTCGGGCGCCGCTTCATGTCCGTTGTCGGAGCGGGCGGATGTGGTGGCGGGGGTCATGGCGTGTCTCCGAACGTGAGTAGTGCGGCGCCCCAGGAGAACCCGGCGCCGAAGGCGGTCAGCAGGACGTGGCCCTGCTCGGGCAGCCGGCCGTCGTCCTGGGCCAGCGAGAGGGCCAGCGGGATCGAGGCGGCAGAGGTGTTGCCGAGGTCCGCGACGTAGTCGGCGACGCGGGCCGGGTCGAGGTCGAAGCGCTCGCGGACGGCGTTGATGATCCGCCCGTTGGCCTGGTGGGCGATGACGAGGGCGATGTCGTCGATGCGGAGCTCGGCAATCTCCAGCAGCTCGCGGCAGGCGCGCTCCATCCGGTCGACCGCGTGCTGGTAGACGAAGCGGCCGTCCATCCGCACGAGATGGTCGGCGCGGTCGATGTAGAGCACGTCGCGCTGCGGCTCGCCGCCGATGACGACCGGGCCGATGCTGCCCTCGCCGCCTCGATCGGGCACGAGCAGCGCGGCGCCGGCGCCGTCGCCGAAGAGCGCCGCCGTCTGGCGGTCGTCGGGATCGGTGTAGCGCGTGAGGATGTCGGCGCCGATGAGCAGGACGCTGCCGGCGCGGCCGCTCTCGATGAGCGCGGCGCCCTGCTGCAGGCCGGCGAGAAAGCCCGTGCAGGCCAGGCCGACGTCCCACGACATCGCGCGGTCGGCGCCGAGCGCGCCGGCGACGAGCGGCGCGGCCTGCGGGACGATGTCGTCGGCCGAGGAGGTCGCGACGAGCACGACGTCAAGCTCGGCGGCGTCGAAGCCGGCGGTGGCGAGCGCGCGGGCGCCGGCGTCGATCGCCAGCTCCGTCAGGCCCTCGCCCTCCGCGCTGCGGCGGCGGTGGGAGATGCCGGTGCGCTTCGTGATCCAGGCCGGCTCGACGCCGATTCGCGCCGCGATCGGCGCGTTGTCGACGACGGTTGCGGGCAGGGCGCGGCCGAAACCGGCGATCCCTGCGGTGTGCCGGCGGGGGTCCGCCGGCGACGTGACCGGGACCGGCTCGAGGAGCCTAGACGCGGGCACCGATGTCCTCCAGCAGCGCCTCGGCGGTGACGGCCTTGGCGCCCTTGATGCAGCGCGGCGCGAGCTTGGACAGCACGCGGCCGGGCCCGCTGTCGACGTAGAACTCGCTGCCGAAGTCGTCGAGCGCGGACATCGTCTCGCGCCAGCGCACCGGCGCGACGAGCGCGTCGGCGAGCTGCGTCGCGGGGTCGGTGAACGGCGCGGCGGCGGCGCAGGAGAAGACCGTGACGTCGGGCTCGTGGAAGGTGACGTCGCGCAGGGCGGCGGTGAACGGGGCGACGGCGCCCTGCATCTGCGGCGAGTGAAAGGCGCCGGCGACGCCGAGCGGCAGCGCGCGCAGGCCCTGGGCCTCGGCGTCCTCGCGGGCGGTGTCGAGCGCGGCCGGCGCGCCGGAGAGCACGACCTGGCCGGGGGCGTTGTCGTTGGCGAGGCTCACGCCGTGGCGGTCGGCCAGCGTCGCCGCCGCATCGGGCGAGGCGCCGAGCAGGGCGAGCATCGTCCCGCCGCCGGAGGCCTCGCCGGAGCGCGCCATGTGGTCGCCGCGCAGGACGACGAGGCGCAGCGCGTCGTGGTCGAGGATCGCGCCGGCGGCCGCCAGCGCCGAGAACTCGCCGAGCGAGTGGCCGGCCACGGCGATCGGGTCGACGTAGCCGCGCAGCCGCGTCCAGCTCGCCAGCGAGGCGCAGAGGATCGCGGGCTGGGCGAAGCGCGTGGACTCGTCCACGCGCGGGAAGGGGTCCTCACCGATGAGCTCGATCGCCGCGTCGAGCAGGTCGGGACGCACTGCGGCCACGAGGGCGCGCATGTCCTGGGTCTGGCTGCCCTGTCCGGGGAAGAGGACGGCAGTGGGGCTGGAATCGAACACATCCTTACCGTTGCGCGCGATCCATAGGGAGAACAGGGGTTCCCCCCGTGTGGGGGGAGGATCGGGTACAGGTCGGGGGGTCGGGCGTGCGACAGGGCCGGCGGCGCGCGCCAGCTACCCTCGCGTGCATGTCGCTTCCGACCGTCCCGACGCCCCCGGCGACGGGCTTCTACGAGGCGATCGGCGGCGAGCCGACGTTCCGGCGGATCGTCGCGCGCTTCTTCGAACAGGTCGCCACCGATCCGGTCCTGCGCGCCGTGTACACCGACGACGACCTCGGGCCCGCCGAGGACCGCCTGCGCCTGTTTCTCATGCAGTACTGGGGCGGCCCGACGACGTACTCCGACGAGCGCGGCCACCCGCGCCTGCGGATGCGCCACCACCCCTTCGCGATCGGCATCGCCGAGCGCGACGCCTGGCTGCGGGCGATGCGCGTCGCCGTCGACGAGGCCGGCCTCGCCGAGCCGCACCGCGAGCAGCTCTGGAGCTACCTCGAGTCGACGGCCCACCACATGATCAACCGCTCGGGATGAGCCCCCGCGCCTGGATCGCGTTCGCCGCGGTCTCGACGCTCTGGGGGATCCCCTACCTGTTCATCAAGGTCGCCGTCGACGACGGCGTGCCGCCCGCGTTCCTGGCGTGGGTGCGCGTCGTGCTCGGCGGCGCCGTCCTGCTCGGCCTGGCCTGGTCGGCCGGCGTGCTCGCGCCGCTGCGGGGGCGCTGGCGCTGGCTGGCCGTGTTCGCCGTGGTCGAGATCGTGTTCCCGTTTCCGCTCATCGCGGCCGGCGAGCAGCACGTCGACTCGTCGCTGGCGGCGATCATCGTCGCCGCCGCGCCGCTCTTCGTCGCGCTGCTGGCGCTGCGCTTCGACGACAGCGAGCGCGTCGGCGGCGCCCGGCTCGTCGGCCTGCTGATCGGCCTCGTCGGCGTCATCGCGCTCGTCGGCATCGACGCGACCGGCTCGGGCGAGGAGCTGCTCGGGGCGGGCGCGATCCTCCTCTCGGCCTTCTGCTACGCCGTCGGCCCGATGCTGCTCAAGCGCCATCTCGCCGACCTCGATCCGCGCGCGTCGATGGGTGCGGCGCTGGCGATCGCGGCGCTCATCCTCACCCCCGCCGCCCTGCTCGCGCCGCCGCAGGCCACGCCGTCGACAAGCGCGCTGGCCTCGCTCGTGATCCTGGGGATCTTCTGCACCGCCGCGGCGTTCTGGTTCTACGGCGCGCTCGTGGCCGAGGCCGGCGCCGGGCGCGCGCTCGTCATCACGTACATCGCGCCGGTGGTGGCGGTCGCTCTGGGCGTGGCGGTGCTCGGCGAGCGGCCGGGCGCGGGCGCGGCGGCCGGCCTGCTGCTCATCCTGGCCGGCTCGTGGCTGGCGACGGGCGGACGGATCCCGCCGGGCTTCGGCGGCCGGGCGGTGCTCGTCAGACGCGAACGACGCGCGTCGCGGCGGCGGGGGGAGCAGCGTCCGGCGTCGCCGTCGCGCGAACCCGGAGCGTGAGCTTGCCCTGGCCGGCCAGCGCGCGCCGGCCGGCCGCGGTGATGCGCAGACGGACGGTGCGAGTCCCGGCAGCGTCGAAGCGCGCCTCGGCGCGGGCGACGGCGACGGTGTCGCCCTTGCGGCGCAGCGTGATCTTCAGCGCGTTGCGGCCGGGCTGGAACGCGTAGAGCTTGATCTCCGGCCCGCGCCGCAGCGCCTTGCGGCTCGTCAACCGCAGGAGCCTGACGCCGTCGTCGGCGAGCATGCGGGCGCACTCGGCGGGCTCGATCGTGACGAGCGGCCGCATCGTCGGCTCGGGCGGGGCGCTGCTCTCGTCGGACGCCGCCGACCCGGTCGCGGGGATGGCGAGGAGCGCCGTGAGCGCGAGCATCGCGAGCGAGGTGAGGGAGCGGAGGCGACGCATGCGGGGGCCCGTCGTGCCGCTCTATCGACGCTCGGCGCAGCACACTTGAGCGTGGTTGACTGTCGGCATGACCGGCGACCCAGGCGGCGCGAACGCGGCGACGCTCGAGGTTGTCCGCACCGCGTTGACGAGCGGCGATCTGGCGCCGCTGGAGCGCGTGCTCAGCCCCGGGCGTGCGCTGGAACGGCTGCCGCTCGCGCGACGAGGTGCTGGCGACGCTGCGCGGGATGCTCGGCGGCGGCGACGCTGCGCCGCCGCGGCTGAGCAACGCGCAGCTGCACGGCGACCACGCCATCCTGCTCGTCACCTGGCCCGGCCGCGACGTCGAGCGCTGGTTCGTGCTCACGTTCGACGCCGACGGGCTGGTCTCGCGGATGCAGGGCTACGACGACCGGTCCGTCGCCGAGCACGACCTCGCCCTGCGCGCGGCGGGCCCGCCGGCGGACGCGCCCGGTCGCCCGCCGCCCGCCGTCAGCGGCCTCGTCGCCTTCGTGCACGTCGCCGACATGGCGCGCTCGCTGACGTTCTACCGCCGCCTCGGGTTCGAGGCGGTCGCCTCCCACGCGCCGCACGACGAGGTCGTCTGGGCGTTTCTGGAGAGCGGGCCGGCGCAGCTCATGCTCGCCCGCGCCGACGCGCCGGTCGATCACCGCGTGCAGGCGGTCCTCTTCTATCTGTACGCGGACGACCTCGCCGGCCTGCGCGACCACCTCGTCGCCCACGACGTCGTGGTGAGCGAGATCGGCGACGGCACGCCGGGGCCCAAGCAGGAGATGCGCGTGGAGGACCCCGACGGCTACGTCCTGATGATCGCCCAGATCGAGGACGAGTCCGGCGCGCGTTAGGGCGCCAAGCCGCCGGGGAACCTAAGATTCAGCGATGGCCACCGTACGACTCCGAGGACAGCTCGAAAAGCTCGCGGGCGGGACGTCGGAGCTCGACGTCGACGCCGACACCGTCAACGCGCTCCTGCAGCAGCTCGAGCAGGACCACTCCGGCCTGGAGGGCTGGATCCTCGACGAGCGCGGCGTGCTGCGTCGCCACATCAACGTCTTCGTCAACGGTGAGCCGGCCGAGCCGGACACGTCGATCGAGGGCAAGGACAAGATCGAGATCCTGCCCGCGATCTCCGGCGGATGACGCAGCACACGTGACGGAGCTGCTCGTAGGGACCCGCAAGGGTCTCTTCGTGCTCGAGGGCGAGCCGGGATCGCGGTTTGAGGTCAGGACGCGGGCGTTCGTCGGCGAGCCCGTCGACTACGCGGTCCGCGATCCGCGCACCGGGCGCGTGTTCGCCGCCGTGACCTCGCCCTTCTGGGGTCCGCGGATCTGGTACGCCGACGACCTCGGCGACGAGTGGCAGCCCGCCCGCGGCGTCGCGCTGCCCAAGGGCGGCACGGATGCGCTCAAGCGCGTGTGGGTGATCGTGCCGGGCGAGGCCGATGGGCTGCTCTACGCCGGCGGCGATCCCGGCGTGCTGTTTGCCAGCCGCGACGACGGCGAGACCTGGGAGCTCAACCGCGCGCTGTGGGAGCACCCGACGCGCCCGCGCTGGCGGCGCGACTCCGGCGGCCTCTCGGTGCACTCGATCGCGCCGTGGCCGGGCGACCCGCAGCGGCTCGCGCTGGCGATCTCCGCCGCGGGCGTCTGGCTCACCGAGGACGGCGGCGCGACGTGGGCGCACGGCAACGAGGGCATCGTCGCCGACTACCTGCCCGAGGCGGCGCGCGCGACGGCGATCGACCTCTGCGTGCACCACCTCGAGCGCGCCCCGGCCCGCCCGGAGCGGCTGTTCCTGCAGTTTCACGGCGGCGTCTACCGCTCCGACGACGCCGGCCGCACCTGGACCGACATCGCCGCCGGCCTGCCCCACGACTTCGGCTTCCCCGTCGTGCTGGACCCCGCCGACCCCGACAGCGCCTACGTCATCCCGGTCACGACGGCCGACCGGGTGACCGACGGCCGCGTCGTCGTCTACGAGACGCGCGACGCGGGCGCCACGTGGACCCCGCGCGACCAGGGTCTGCCACGGGGCGACGCCTACCTGTCGGTGCTGCGCCAGTCCTTCGCCGCGACCGGCGCGGGCGACACGCTCGAGCTGTACTTCGGCGCGACGTCGGGTGAGATGTTCGGCTCGGGCGACGCGGGGCGCACCTGGTTCTCGGTGGCGCAACGCCTGCCGGCGATCGCGTCGGTCCGGCCGGTCTGAGCGACGGCCGCGCGCGTGGAGGCGGTCGCGTGCGGCCGCCCATTACGCTGCGCGCATGGCCACCGCTCCCACTCCCACCGCCCGCCGCTCGTGCCTCTCGGTTCCCGGCTCGTCGGCCTCGATGCTCGCCAAGGCGCCCCTGCGCGGCGCCGACGAGGTCATCATCGACCTCGAGGACGCCGTCGCCACGTCGGCCAAGGACGAGGCCCGCGGGACCGTCGTCGCCGCGCTGCGCGAGCCGCAATGGGAGGGCGTGCGCACGAGCGTGCGGGTGAACGCGCCGCGCACGCCATGGTGTCACGCCGACATCGTCGCGATGGCGTCGGCCGAGCGCGGACCGGACTCGATCATCGTCCCGAAGGTCGAGAGCCGCGGCGACCTCGAGTTCGTCGACCGCCTGCTCGACGGCGCCGAGGCGGCGGCCCGGACCGGCCGTGCACCGCTGCGCGTGCAGGCGCTCATCGAGACGGCGGCCGGCGTCGCGCGCCTGGACGAGATCGCCGGCGCCTCGCCGCGCCTGGACTCGTTGATCCTCGGCTACGCCGACCTCTCCGCGTCGCTCGGGCGCGCCGCGGGGGCGCGCGCGGAGCTCGACTCGTGGCGCGCGATCCAGGACGCGATCCTCGTCGCCGCCCGCACCCACGACGTCGCCGCGATCGACGGTCCCTACCTCGGGATCAAGGTCGACGAGGGCTTCACCGCCGCCGCCGAGCGCGCCCGCGACATGGGCTTCGACGGCAAGTGGGCGATCCATCCGGCCCAGGTGGCGGCCCTGAACGAGCTCTTCACGCCGTCGGAGGCGGAGGTCGAGCACGCGCGGGCGGTCATCGACGCGCTGGCCGCGGCCGAGCGCGACGGCGGCGCCGGAGCGGTGGCGCTCGACGGGCAGATGCTCGACGAGGCCGTGCGCGTGGCGGCGCTGCGCGTGCTGGCGCGGGCGGGCACCGCCTGAGGCGCGTGCGAGTCAGCCGCAGCGCTGGGCCGCGAGTGTCTCGCGCAGCGCCTCCAGCCCCGTCCAGCGCGGGCGCCAGCCGAGCTCGCGGCGGGCCTTCGTCGTGTCCATGATCACCGGGGCGGCGAGCGCCTCGGCCCAGCCGAGCGAGGGCGGCGCCAGCGGCAGCGCTGCGAGCAGCCGCGCGGCGGCCTGCACCGGCGCCTGCGGCACGGCGATCGCCCGCAGGCCGAGCTCGCGGGCGACGTCGACGGCGGTCAGCTCCCCGTCGCCGGCGATGTTGTAGGCGCCGGGCGGGCCGGCGCCGAGGACGCAGAGGCGCAGCGCCTCGCCGACGTCCGCCTCGTGGATGAACTGGACCGCGAGCGGCGGCACGAGCACGGGCGGCGCGACCGGCAGCCGCAGGGCGAGCCCGGCGATCCGCCGCGCAAGCGGCTCGAGCGCCGGCGCAACCAGCGCCTTGGCGCCGACCGTGTGGGGCCCGAGCACGATGGGCGGGCGCACGAGGTACAGGCCGGTCGCGGGCTGCGCCGCGGCGGCCGAGTGCAGGAGCCGTTCGATCTCGGCCTTCTCGCGGGCGTAGAAGAGGTGTTCGGCCGGCCGGGTCGGCCAGTCCTCGGTCATCCCGATCGGGTTGTCGGCGCCGAAGCCGTACGCGGCGACCGACGAGGCGTAGACGAAGCGCTTGGCGCCCGCGGCGGCCGCCGCCGCGAACGCGTTCAGCGTGCCGTCGACGTTGATCGCGCGGATCGCGTCGTGATCGCCGCGTCCCGTGATGTTGAACGCGAGGTGCACGACGACGTCGGCTCCGGCGAACGCCCCTTCGAGCGCGGCCTCGTCGCGGACGTCGCCCTCGCGGTAGCGCATCTTCGTCCAGCCGTGGTCGGCGGGATCGAACGGGCGCCGGGCGATGCCGGTGATCGCGGCGATCTGCGGATCGGCCTGCAGCAGCGGGATCAGCCCGAAGCCGAATGTGCCGGTCGGGCCGGTGACGGCGACGGTCAGCCCTGAGCGCGGGGAGGCCACGCGGCGACGGTACCCCGCGCGGGCTGCCAACCTGCGGGCGGATGCAGCTGGCGATCATCAGCGACACGCACATGCCGCGCGGCGCCCGCGCGCTCCCGCAGGACTGCCTCGAGCGCTGCCGCGCCGCCGACGCGATCCTGCACGCCGGCGACCTCGTCGACGTCGCGGTGCTCGAGCTGCTGCGCTCGCTCGGCCCGCCGCTGCACGCGATCAGCGGCAACGTCGACACCGAGGCGGTCCGTCGCCTCGTGCCGGCGCGCCTGCAGCTCGAGTTCGGCGGGGCGCGCATCGGGATGGTCCACATCCCGGGTCCGGCGGCGCGCCGGCTCGAGCGCCTGCGCGCCGCCTTTCCCAACTGCGACGCCGTCATATTCGGCCACACCCACATGCCCGAGCACGAAGAGCGCGACGGCTTTCAGATCTTCAACCCCGGCTCCCCCACCGAGCGGCGGCGGGCGCCGGCACGGACGATGGGAATCGCGACGGTCGAGGACGGCGCGATCAGGTTCGAGCTGCTGGCGCTGAGCTGAGGCGGCGCTCTGACCGTGCTGGCCGGACCGGCCGCCGCGCATCGAGGACCGACCCCTGAGAGCGTGCAGCATGTCTGGCCGGAGGCGTTCGGTCCGGGCTCGCAGCGGCGCCGACCCGGCCGGGGTGCTCGCCGGTCCCGCGAAGCGGGTCGCGTCCGCACCCGGGTGCCCGGTGCAGCTATGCTCGGCGGCACCCACCGCGGACACGGGCGCAAGCGCCGATCACGCCGCAGGTGAGCAGGACCGCGTAAGCGGGTACGCGGCGCACCGGCAGAGCATATCGCGCCGGATTTGTTGCTCGCGCAATCATCTGGTACGATTCTTCTCGGCGTCGTGTGGGAACCCCCCTCCCACTCGCAGACCGCCTCCTCTCCTGTCATCTGACGTGTCGCCTCCGGGGTGGCAACAAGCTGACGGGTCAAGGTGAGTCGCGAACATGGCGCGTGGACACATCTGAAAGGGATCGCATGGCCAGGACTACGACAACGAGCGCGCGCCGCCGAGGCGAACACAGCGCCCCCCCGAAGCGACCGAAGCGGCGGACGCCCGCTGAGGAATCCGCACGCCAGACGGCCCGCGCCCAGGCGGAGATGACCGCCGACTCGCTGCAGACGTTCCTCAACCAGGCGTCGCGCTACGAGCTGCTCACCGCGGCCGAGGAGATCGCCCTCGCCAAGCGCATCGAGCGCGGCGACGTCGATGCCAAGGACCGCATGATCAACGCGAACCTGCGCCTCGTCGTCTCGCAGGCACGCCGCTACCAGGGCCTCGGGCTCCCGCTGGGCGACCTCGTCCAGGAGGGCACCCTCGGGCTGATCCGCGCCGCGGAGAAGTTCGACTGGCGCAAGGGCTTCAAGTTCTCGACGTACGCGACGCTGTGGATTCGCCAGAGCATCCAGCGCGGCCTCGCCAACACGTCGCGGACGATCCGCCTCCCCACGCACATCGAGCAGCGCGAGCGCAAGCTCTCGCGGGTCGAGCGCGACCTGACGGCGAAGCTCTCGCACGATCCGTCCGACGAGGAGGTCGCGGCAGCGGCCGACATGACGGTGGCCGACGTGCTCGCACTGCGCGAGGCGCGCCGTCACGTCACGAGCCTCGACGTGCCGATCGGCGATGACGGCGACTCGAACCTCGGCGACTTCATCGCCAGCGACCGCCCGGACCCGAGCGAAGAGGCTCAGTCCTCAGAGCTCGAGCGCACGGTCGCCGACGCCCTCGGGCGTCTGACCGGCGAGGAGCGCCGCGTCGTCGAGCTGCGCTACGGGCTGCGCGACGGCCGCGAGCGCTCGATCGAGGCGACGAGCCGCGAGCTGAGCATCACCCGTGACCGCGCCCGTCAGCTCGAAGAGGCCGCGATGCGCAGCCTCGAGGGCGAAGCGGCACTGGCCGGGCTGCGCGAAGCCGCGTAGCCCCGGCTCACCCATCGTCCCCGCCGGCGCCCGGCCGGTGGATGACGCAGCAACACGAGCCCGTCGGCGTCCTGCGCCGGCGGGCTCTTTTGCGTTCTAGTCGTCCTTCTTGTTGGCGGGCTTGCCGCCGAGCTTGATCGTGCCCTGGCGGAAGTGCACCGCGGAGTTGGCCGCGCGCGCGGCGACGCGCCACGCCGGGTCCTTGGGCTCGGCCGGCGCGGGCGCCTGCGGCGGCGTCTCCACGACGGGCGGCTCGGCCGTGGGCGACGCCGCGGCGACGGTGGGCTGCGCGAGCGGCGCCGGCGCGGGCAGCGGCGGCTCGGGCGGCGGCGCGGGCGCGGGCTCGGGCTCGGGCGCTGCGCCGAGCGGACCATGGATGCCGAGCCGGATGGTGCCGTGCCCGACGATCTCGCCCTCGGGCCCGACGAAACCGGGCTCGCCGGCCTCCTCCGAAGCCGCCGACGGCGCGGGCAGGGTGACCATCGCCGGCCCGGGAGCGTCGCCGTCGCCGCCACCGCTCGCCATCCGCTTCTCGCGCGGCCCGCGCGCGGCGAAGAACAGCCCGAGCGCGATCGCCACGACCGCGATCGCCGCAGTCGGGGCGTCTCCGAGGGCCGCCAGCACGTGCATCGTCGGGAGCCTAGCTCTCGTCGATGTCGTAGGCGTCCGCTGCGGCGGTGCTCATCGTGCGCTCGGCCAGCTCGGCCTTGAGCACCTCGAGGCGCTCCTTCTGCTCGTCGGTGCGGCCCTCGGTGCGCACGAGGTCGATGAACTCCGGATCGATGATCCCCTCGCGCACCACGAGCGTGACCGTGCGCTCGCCGTCGGTGAGCTCGAAGACGAAGCGCTCGCGCTCGCGGCCGAGCTCCGGACGCGCCAGCCCCGGGTCGACGGTGTAGCGCTCACCGGTGAACGCGCGCGTCACGGCCTCGAAGCCGTCGCGCGCGCCGGGCCCGCCGAAGGAGGTGCGGATCGACACGTCGCGCCGGTTCGGGGGGCCGCCGGGCGAGAGCACCGGAAAGCCGCGCTCCATGACCTTGAACGCCTGCGCCACGCCGCCGGGAGAGCCGGGGCCGTGGTACTTCATCATGTCCTCGAACGAGTACGCGATCGTCTGCCCGCGCTCGGTTACCTCGATGTGCGTCATGCGCCAGACAGTACCCGCGCGTCGAGCGCGAACCCCCGCACGAGCTCGGCCGAGCGCTGCGGCTGCTCCCAGAAGAACAGGTGCCCGACGCCCTCCAGCAGCTCCAGCCGCGCGCCCGGGATCAGCGACGCGACGAGGTCGCCGTTGATCGACGCCAGCAGCTCGTCGGCGGTGCCGTGGATGACGAGCGTCGGCACCCGCAGCGCGCGCAGGCGCGAGTACGCGTCGTGCCCGTCGGCGGCGCCCTTCTGGGCGAACAGGACCGGCAGCGTCGCCGGGAACTGCTCCACGGCCGCGGCGAACTCGGCGAAGTGCGCCGGGTCGGCGGCGTGGCGGCGCGAGACGACGAGCTCGAAGCCCGTGCGCAGCATGAGCTCGCGGTCACGCGAGAGGGCGACCGTCGTCAGGCGCTGGACGACCTCGGGCGCGGTCGCGCGCGACTGCGTGCCGCCGCAGGACGTCGCGCCGAGCACGAGCGACAGCACCCGTTCCGGCGCGGCCAGGGCGAGCTCCTGGGCGATCATGCCGCCCATCGAGATGCCGAGCACGTGGGCCTGCGCCACCCCCAGCGCGTCGAGCAGGCTCACCGCGTCGTGCGCCAGACCGGCGACCGTGAGCGCCGCCGAGCCCTGCAGCGGCGCGCTGCGGCCGATGCCGCGGTGGTCGTAGAGGATCAGCGAGAAGTCGCGTTCGAGCTCGGTCAGAAACGGCTCGCCCCAGTGCGTGCCGTTGGCGCCCATCCCCTGGATGAGCAGCAGCGGCGGCCCCTGTCCGCGGCGTTCGTAGTGCAGCTCGCTGCCGGCGACGGCCACCCGTGGCACCACCCCAACGCTACAGCCCCGGCTCGCCGCGACGCGTCGCCGCGATCGGTGAGAGGCTTGCCGCATGCGCATCCCGCACCGCGTGGCGCCGCTCGCGCTCGTCGCGCTGCTCGGCGGGCCCGTCGCCGCCTGCGGAGGCGGCGAGGAGAGCGCGACCGACACGCCGGCGGCCACCCTGAAGGGCGACGGCTTCAGCGTGCAGATGCCCGGCTCGCCCAAGCGCCAGGTGATCACCGCGCAGACCTCGGCCGGCCCCGTGCCGATCACGGCGTACATCACCGAGGGCGGCGAGGAGGGCTTCTCGATGAGCGTGCTGAAGGTCCCCAAGGGCGTCAGGAGCGACCTCGCGAGCGCGGTGCGCGGCGCCGCCTCGAGCGTGCGGGGCACGCTGAAGGACAGTCGCCCGACGCGCTACCAGGGCTACCCGGCGCGCGACGCGCGGATCACGAACGCCGCCGACCAGAACGGCAACAAGGGCACGGTCTTCGCGCGCGTGATCCTCGCCCGAGGACGCGTGTTTCAGCTGCAGTTCGTCACCGGCGGCGCCGACGTGCGGTCGCCGCCCGCCGCCTACACACGCTTCGTCTCGTCGCTGAGGATCGGCTGACGCGCGCCGCCGTCGCCGTCGCCGTCGCCGCCGACGCGTCAGCGGCGACGAAGCGGGTAGCCCCATGGGAAGCACGCACGTCTGCGAGCCAAGGAGCCGCCAATGACGACCACGCCCGAGCAGAAGATCGTCCAGTACCTCAACGAGGCCCACGCCACCGAGACGGCGCTCGTGCGCGTGCTGCAGGAGCAGATCGCGATGACCCCGCGCGGCCGCTACCGCAGCGCGCTCGACAAGCACCTGCGCGAGACCCGTGACCACGCCACCCGCGTCGCGGCCCGGCGTCACGAGCTGCAGGGCGGCGGCGGCGACCCGATCGCCGCGATCGTCGGCACGGCGCAGGACGCCATCGGCCAGATGCTCGCGCTCGCCAAGGCGCCGCTGGACATCGTGCGCGGATCGGGCGGCGAGGAGAAAGTGCTCAAGAACGCCAAGGACGCCTGCGCCACAGAGGCGCTGGAGATCGCGACGTACATCGCGCTCGAGCATCTCGCGCGCGCCGCCGGCGACACGCAGACCGCCGAGCTGGCGGCATCGATCCGCGCCGACGAAGAGGCGATGCTGGCAGCCATCCAGCGCGAGCTGCCCGGGCTGGCCAAGGCCGTCGTGCGCGCCGACGTCGACGGCGAGGGCTCCTACGACATCGCCGACACCGGCGCCGGCGAGACCGTTCGCGAAGCGGCCCAGCAGACGGCTCGCACCGCGCGCGGCACGGCACGCAAGGCCACGCGCACGACCGCCCGCCAGGCACGCCGCGCCCCCGGGGCGGCTCAGGTCGAGGGCGCCGCGAAGGGCGCCGTGGCGTCCGAGGAGGACCTGCCGATCGCCGGCTACGACGCGCTCACCGTCGAGGACGTCGTCGCCAAGCTGCCCGCGCTCTCACAGGTCGAGCTCACGAAGGTCGAGGTCTACGAGCGCCGCGGCCAGGACCGCACGACCGTGCTCGACCGCATCGCCGCGCTGCGCGCAGACGCGCCGTGGGCCGGCTACGACGAGATGACGGCCGACGAGATCGCCGAGCGCCTGCGCGACGCCGACGAGCAGACCGCGGCGCAGGTCCGCGACTACGAGCGCGCCCACAAGGCCCGCACGACCGTCCTGCGCGTCGCGCGGCGCGAGGTCGCCAAGGTCTGAGGCAAGCCCGGCGGCGGCCGGGCCGGCGACCGCCGGCGATTTCTTTGACGAGGAGGTTTGGTTTGTCCTGCTCGGGGTGCATACTTCCGACTGGGCCGGGCGTGTGGCTGCGCGTGACGGCCTGTTGCAGGTGTAAGGGACACGGCGGGGGGCGGCGACCTCACGGCGCGGACCCATCGCGGGGACAAGGGGGATCGACATGACGGGGCTTTCGCCGGTGTTGATGCGATGTGAGCGCTGCCGGGCGGTGATCAGCAGCGCGGAGGCCAAGAGCCTCATCCGTCACGGCGTTCCGTGTGGTGTATGCGGTGGCACGCTGGCGTTGTGTGGCAATCGGCGCAGCGGGGCCGAGGCGCGCAACGACGCCGAGCGCCACGGCGCCACTCCCCCGTCGGCCGAGCGCCGGCTGCTCGGCGTGCTGCGCGAGGCCGATGGCGAGCCCGTCGCCAAGCAGGTCCTCGCCGACGCGGGCATCGACGATCCCGCCAACACGATCTTCGAGCTCGAACAGGCCGGGCACCGCATCGAGCGCGCCTACGCCGACGCCTCCGACGGTCGGCGGCGCTTCCTCGGCTATCGCCTGCGCCGCGGCGCCGGGCGTCAGGTCGGCGGAGCCGGCGGCTCCCAGCCCAGCAGCTCGCGGTAGCTGCGCGCGAGCTCGCTCCAGGCGGTCCACAGCTCGCTGCGGGCGGCCTCGAGGATCTCGGGCGGCGCCGGCTCGGGCGTCCAGCGGTTCTTGATCGGTTCGGTCGCGACGAGCGACTCGAGCTCCTTGGCGGCCGTGCGCAGGCGCTCGCCGGCGCGGCGCAGCCGGCGGCGCTCGTCCTCGGTCAGCTCCTCGGGTGTGCTGGGCATCGCGGCGCATCATGCCTCAAGCGCGCCTGCCGCGAGCCGCGGCGGCCCGGCAGGCGGCCTGCGCCACGCCGATATGGTTGACGGCCGATGTCGGGCTCGGGAGATCGCCCCCTGCCGTGGCGGGCGCTCATGACGGCCTCGCTGTGCGGCCTGGCGGCGTGGCTCGGGCTCGTCGCGCCCGCGGGCGCCGCCGCCGACAGCTTCAACGGGCGGATCGCGTTCTCCAGCCTGCGGACGGACCCGCAGGCCAAGGAGTTCGACATCTTCAGCATGAATCCCGACGGCAGCGACGTGCGCCGGCTGACGACGAACCCCGACACCGACCGCCAGCCCGACTGGTCGCCCCGGGGCACCGCCATCGCCTACTCGATCGACAAGCCCGACTCGCCCGTCAACTTCGAGGTCGCGCGGATGACGGCGGCGGGCACGCAGCACCTGCGGCTCACGGTGACGCCGACCGGCGAGGCCTCCTCCCAGCCGTCGTGGCTGCCCGACGGCCGCGGGATCCTCTTTCGCCGCAGCGCCGCCGGGCGCGTCTCGTCGATCTGGCAGATGGGCGTGTTCGGCCAGAGCCCGGCGCTGCGGTTCGCACCGCCCCACCCGCCGCTGTATCAGAGCTTCTCGCCCGACCAGCGCCGCGTCGCCTACGCCGGGATCCTCTCCCCCACCGGCGACACCGACCGCGGGATCTTCACGCTGAACGTCGACGGGGCCGCGCTCACGATGCTCTACGACGTCCCCGGCGCGTACGACTCGGCACCCGCCTGGTCGCCGGACGGCACGAGGATCGCGTTCGAGAGCAACGCCGACGTGGCGGGCGCCAACCCCGAGGGAGACATGGAGCTCTGGGTCATGCGGGCCGACGGCGGTGCGCCGACGCAGCTCACCGCCAACGCGGCGCACGACGAGGGGCCCGCGTGGTCGCCCGACGGCCGCCAGCTGGCCTTCACCAGCGGGCCCGACGAGCGCCACGGCGACATCCACGTCATGCCCGCGCGCGGCGGCGCGGCGCGGCCGCTGACGAACTACGAGAACGCCGACGAGTCGCCCGACTGGCAGGCCATCCCGGCGCCCCGCAGCGACGCGCGCTGCGGTGGGCTGGGCCGCACCGGCGGCGGCGTCTTCGACGTGCGCCGCGGCGGGCGCGGCGTGACGTGCGCCACCGCGCGCACGCTCGTGCGCCGCTGGCTGTCGACGGAGCGCCCGCGTCGCGTGAGCGGCTACGCCGTGACGGTGACGGACTTCGGCGGCCTGCGCCGGGTCGTCCTGCGCCGCGGCGACGGCGAGCGCCGGCGGCTCGTGGCGTTCCTGCACCAGCCCCGCACGAGCTAGCTCCCGCTGCGCCTGCCCCGCCTCACGGTCGACCTCAGCGCGCTGCGCGCCTCGCGCGAGCTGCGCCTGCTCGTGCTCGGCAACTTCGTCTCCGGCCTCGGCACGCAGGCGGCGCTCGTCGCGCTGCCCTACCAGGTCTACGTGGAGACGCGCTCGGCGCTGCTGACCGGGCTGCTCGGCGCCGTCGAGCTCGGCCCGCTCATCCTGATGGCGCTGCTCGGCGGCGCGCTGGCCGACCGCAGCGACCGCCGTCGCCTGCTGCTGCTCGACCAGATCGGGCTCGTCGCGGTGGCGGCGGCGCTCTGCGCGGTCACGGTCGCCGGCGACCCGTCGATCGTCGTGCTGTTCGTGCTCGCCGGCCTGCTCGCCGGGTTCGGCGCGCTGCAGAACGTCGTGCGCACGGCGATCGTGCCCAACCTCGTCGCGCGCGAGGACATGCCGGCCGCGCTCGCGGTGAACTTCGGCCTCTACCAGCTGACGATGGTGCTCGGGCCCGGGCTCGGCGGGCTGCTGATCAGCGCGGCGGGTGTCGAGGCCGCGTACGCCGCCGACGCGCTGAGCTGCCTGGCGATGGTGGGCGCGGTCGTCGGGCTCTCGCCGCAGCTGCCCCAGCTCGTCGGCGAGCGGGTGTCGATCCGCTCCTCGATCGGCGAGGGCCTGCGCTTCGTGCGTCGCAGCCCGGCGCTGCTGGGCTCGTTCGCCATCGACCTGTCGGCGATGACCTTCGGGATGCCGCGGGCGCTCTTCCCGGTGCTGGCGATCAGCGTCTACGGCGCCGGCGCCGGCGGCACCGGGCTGCTGTTCGCCTCGGTCTCGGCGGGCGCGGTCGTCGCGGCGCTGACGACGCGCTGGCTTGACCACGTGCGCAAGCTCGGCGTCGTCACGATCGTCGCCGTCTGCGTGTGGGGCGCGGCGATCGCGGCGGTCGCCCTCGTGCACTCGCTGTGGGCCGCCGCCGCGCTGCTCGCGATCGCCGGCGCCGCCGACAGCGTCAGCGCGGTCTGCCGCTCGGTCATCAACCAGACCGTGACGCCGGACGCCCTGCGCGGGCGGATGTCGTCGGTCTTCTCGCTCGTCGTCACGAGCGGGCCGCGGCTGGGCGACGTCGAGGCCGGCGCCGTGGCCTCGCTCACCAGCCCGCGCTTCTCGGTGCTGTCCGGTGGCCTGGCGTGCGTCGTCTGCGCCGGGATCGTCGTCGCCGCGTTCCCGGCGCTCGCGCGCTACGACAAGGACGAGGCGATCGCGGCGATGGTGTGAGCTACGGCAGCCCGCCGAGCTCGCGGCCCAGCCAGACCGCGAGCAGACCGAGCGCGAGGCTGCCCGCGATGTTGAGCGCGGCCGCGCCGCGGCGGCCGTCGCGGGCGAGCCGGTGGCTGTCGAGCACCCATGTGCTGAAGGTCGTGTAGGAGCCCAGCAGCCCGGCGGCGATCAGCGTGTGGCGATCGCCGCGCACGGCGGCGCCGGCGACGACACCGAGCAGGAACGCGCCGCTGAGGTTGACGGCGAGGATGCCGAACGCAAACGGCCGGCCATGGCCCGTGTTCGTGCGAGCCATGACCGCGCCGTCGACGAGGAAGCGTGCGAGCGCGCCGATGCCGCCGAGGACCCCGACGAGCAGGACGACCGGCGCGCTCATGGCACGCCCGCGCGCGCGAGGCGCGTCGTGAGGGCCACGGCGCCGAGCCCGGCGACGACGCTGACCAGCGCGTAGGCGGCGGCGAGGGCGTAGCGGGCGTCGTCGAGCATGAGCAGCAGCTCGAGCTGCAGCGTCGAGAACGTCGTCAGGGCGGCGCAGAAGCCGGTGCCCAGCAGCCGCCCGGCGTGGGCGAACGGCTCGCGGCCGTCCTCCACGCGGGTGATGACCCAGCCGAGCAGGAGGGCGCCCGCGACGTTGACGAGCAGCGTCGCCCACGGCCAGTGCCCGCTCTCGTAGGGCAGGGCCTCGCCGACCAGCGCGCGCACGACCGCCCCGCAGAAGCCGCCCGCGAAGATCGCCGCGAGGGTGGCACGGTCAGCGCGCACGGCGCCGCCGCGCACGCGCTCGGCGTCGGTTCAGGAGCCCGGGGCGCGCCACCCCGGGACCGTACGACACGCCGCCGCGTCAGCGCTGGACGCGGTAGTGCATGTGGGTGACGCCGCCCTCACCCTCCAGGACCCGGGTGCGCTCCAGCTCGATGTGCTCCGGACCGAGGTTGTCGAAGAGGCGCCGGCCCTGGCCGAGCAGCACCGGGATGAGATGGATCTCGAGCTCGTCGAGGACGCCGGCGGCGAGCGCGAGCTGTGCGGTGCCGGCGCCGTGGACCAGCACGTCCTTGCCACCCGCGGCCCGCTTGGCCTCGGACATCGCGGTCCTGACGTCGTCCACGTAGGTGACCAGCGGCCACTGCTGCGGCAGGCTGTCGGGCGCCTGGCGGCTGAGGATGAAGATCGGCACGCCGTCGTGGTGGTCGCCGCCCCAGCCGCCGGCCGGCTCGAAGGTCCCCCGGCCGGCGACGACGGCCCCGGTCGCCATGAACTCGTCGACGACCTGGCGGTTGACGCCGGCCAGGCTGTCCGAGATCGAGAGGCGATCGCCATCGAAATCCATCGGGACCCACTCGTGGAGGCGGTGCCCGCCGTCGCCGAGCCCGTTCTCCCGGCTCTCGTTGGGGCCGGCGATGAATCCGTCGAGCGACATGGACATGGTCAGAACGGTGGCGGACACGGCGTCTCCTTTGCTGGTCTGCGATCAGAGACCGGGGCGCGCGGCGAAAGTCATCGTTCGGGCCGCCGCCGGAGGCCCGCGTCAGGCGTCGCGGCGCTCGAGCGCCAGCCAGGCCGCCCCGAGGAACGCGGCCAGCCAGGCGGCGAGCACGAGCGCGGCGAGACCGGGTGCGAGCAGCCCGTCGGTGGCGCTCTGCAGATGCCCGCTCGTGATCGCCTCCGACGCGGCCCCGGGCAGGTAGTCGAGCACGTTCTCGCGCCACCACGCCGGCAGGACGCCGCCGAGGATCCACGGCAGGAAGACGACCCCCAGGACCGCGGTGATCGCGCCCGCGGTGCTGCGCGTCGCGAAGCCCAGCGCGACGGCGATCACGGGCAGCACCGGCGTCAGGCCGCCGTCGCTGAGCACGACACGCAGCGCGTCGCCGTCGGCGAGGCTCGCGGTCGGCACGCCGTGGGCGGCGAAGACGGCCTGCGCCACGAGGAACGTCGCGGTCGCGGTGACGAGGCCCGCCACGAGCGTGACCGCGGCGATCACCGCCGCCTTCGCGGCCAGCACCCGACCGCGGCGGGGCGTCGCCGTCAGCGTGAGGCGGATCATCCCCGAGCCGTACTCCGCGGTCACCGCGGTCGCGCCGATGACGGCGAAGACGATCATGCTGAAGAGGCTGCCGAACAGGCCGATGCCGGCGGGGTCGTGCGAGGCGCGATCGGCGGCGCTCGCGTCGTCCCACGTGGCGCCGACGATGAGCGCCAGAAGCGCCGTCAGGCCGACCGACAGGATGAACGCGAGGGCGAGCTTGATCTGAGTGCCGCGCAGCGACGCGAGCTTCGTCCACTCCGAGCGCAGCGTGACGGCGAACGGCGTCATGCGGGCACCTCCGGCCGGTAGTCGACGCTGTCGTGGGTGAGCTCCATGAAGGCCTCCTCGAGGCTGGCCGATCGGGGGGTCAGCTCGTGCACGCGCAGGCCGTGCTCGCCGGCGAGGTCGCCGATCCGAGCCGACTCCAGGCCGACGACGGTGAACGCCGTCGCGTCGGCGGGCGCCGGCGTCGGCGTCACCTGCCCGCCCGCGCGCTCGATGAGCTCCGCCAGCCGCGCCGCGTCGGGCGAGACGACGCGCACGTGGCCGCCCGCGCCGCGCAGGCGAAACTCGGCCATGCTCGTGTCGGCGATGAGCCGGCCGCGGCCGATGACGATCACGTGGTCGGCGGTCTCCTCCATCTCGTTCATGAGATGGCTCGAGACGACGACGGTGCGGCCCTCGTCGGCGAGCCGGCGCATGAGCGTCCGGATCCAGCGGATGCCCTCCGGGTCCAGGCCGTTGACGGGCTCGTCGAACAGCAGCGTCCGCGGGTTGCCGAGCAGCGCCGCGGCGATGCCCAGCCGCTGCGACATGCCCAGCGAGAAACCGCCGACGCGGCGCCCGGCCACGTCGCCGAGGCCGACCTCTGCCAGCACCTGCTCGACGCGGGTATCGGGCAGTCCGCCCGCCCGGGCGAGCCAGCGCAGGTGCTGGCGCGCGCTGCGCTTGCCGTGCACGGCCTTGGCGTCCAGCAGCGCGCCGACCTCGTGCATCGGCGCCGCGAGATCGCGGTAGGCGCGCCCGGCGACGGTCACCGTTCCCTCCGTCGGGCGATCGAGGCCCAGGATCATCCGCAGCGTCGTCGTCTTGCCCGCGCCGTTGGGACCGAGGAAGCCGGTGACGACGCCCGGCTTGATGTCGAACGTCAGGCCGTCGACGGCGATCGCGCTGCCGTAGCGCTTGCGCAGGCCGCGGGCCGCGATCATGGCCTGTCCTCGGCGTCGCCCTTCGTGCGCCGGCCCGACTCGCCGAGCAGGACGAGCACGATGATCACGATGAGCAGGCCCGGGCCGGGCAGGTCGCCGATCCAGTTCAGCCAGGCGGGCATGTCGGGCAGGCCGATCGCGTCCAGGCCGATGCCGACTGGGATCAACACGGGCCCTCCACGAGGTGGCGTGTCGGCGATCGCGGCGAGCGGATCGAACACGATCACCACGGCGATCGCGGCGATCACGAGGATCGGCGTGACGAGCTTCGCGGCGGGCCAGGCGGTGCTGCGGGTGGCGTCTTCGCTCATGCCACGATCATCGACGCCGGGCCGCCGCGGCACATCGGGCGCGAGGATGGTCTCGGGCTCCGCCTTCAGGGGGAGCGCGGCCGCACGAGCCCGATCTCGTAGGCGAGCACCGCGGCCTGGACGCGGTCGCGCAGGCCGAGCTTGCGCAGCACCGACGAGACGTGGGTCTTCACGGTCGCCTCGGTGACGACGAGCTGCTCGGCGATCTCGGCGTTCGTCAGCGCCTGGGCGACGAGCCGCAGCACCTCGACCTCGCGCTCGGTCAGCTCGTCGAGGTCGGGCGGCGCCGCGTCGGCCGGGCCGGGCAGCGCGTCGGCGAAGCGGTCCAGCAGCCGGCGCGTCACCGACGGGGCGAGCAGCGCTTCGCCGCGCGCCACGACGCGCACCGCATCGGCGAGCTCCGCGGGGCGGACGTCCTTGAGCATGAACCCGCTGGCGCCGGCGCGCAGGGCGGCGTAAACGGAGTCGTCGACGTCGTAGGTCGTCAGGACGATCACCCGCGCCGGGCTGCCGCTCGCGACGATCCGGCGCGTCGCCTCCAGCCCGTCGACGTCGGGCATCCGCACGTCCATGAGCACGACGTCGGGCTCCAGGCGCTCGACGAGCGCCACCGCCTCGCCGCCGTCGCCGGCCTCGCCGACGACCTCGATGTCGGCCCTCGCGTCGAGGATCATGCGAAAGCCGCTGCGCACGAGCGCCTGGTCGTCGGCGATGAGCACCCGGATCATCGGGGCGCCTCCAGCGGCAGGCGGGCGTGGACGCGAAAGCCGCCGCCGGGGAGCGGGCCCGCGTCGAGGGTGCCGCCGAGCATCGCCGCGCGCTCGCGCATCCCGGCGATCCCGCGGCCGGCGCCGCTGCCTGCGCCTCCGACTCCGGCAGAGGTGCCCGCGCCCGGGCCGCGGCCGTCGTCGCGGATGTCGAGCTCGAGCAGGCCGTCCGCGCTGCGGACGCTGACGTCGGCGCGGCTTGCCGCGGCATGGCGCAGCGTGTTCGTCAGCGCCTCCTGCACGATCCGGTAGGCGGAGAGGTCGACGCCGGCCGGCAGCGGCGCGGCGTCCAGGCCGGCGCGGTCGACGGTGACGTCGAGACCCGCGGCGCGCATCGAGCCGGCGAGCTCGTCGAGCCGGTCCAGGCCGGGCAGCGGGCGCAGCGGGTCGCCGTCGCCGTCGCCGTCGTCCGGCCGGACGGCGGCGAGCAGGCGGCGCAGCTCGGCGAGCGCCTCGCGGCCGGCGCCCTCGATCGAGCGCAGCGCCTCGCGCGCCTGGTCGGGATGCTCGTCGAAGACGTCGTCGGCCGCCGCCGCCTGGATGACGATGACCGAGACGCTGTGCGCGATCACGTCGTGCAGCTCGCGCGCGATCCGCGCCCGCTCCTCGGCGACCGCCCGCCGCGACGCGTCGGCGACGGCGCGGCGCGAGGCCTCGCCGAGCACCCACGCGACGAACGGGAAGACCATCACGAACGTCGCCTCCTCGTCGGAGGCCGTGCGGAAGTTCAGCGCGGTGATCGCGACGAGGCCGGCCAACCCGAGCAGCGAGATGCGCGGCACGCGGTTGGCGGCGAGCGTGAACACGGCGACGAGGCCGGCGACCGGGATGATGCCGTCCGGCGCGACGTTCCAGATGACGTAGCCGCCGGCCAGCGCGATCACGGTGACGATCTGCGGGTGCGACCGGCGCCACCACAGCGCCGCGCCCTGCACGACGGCCGCGACCATCCCGATGATCCGGCCGGTCTCGCTGATGCCGGGGCTCTCGTCGACGGTCCCGAAGAGAAACAGCGCGACGAGGAACGGCAGCGCCACGTCGGCCGCCGTCTTGAGCCGCTGGCGCTCGCGAGTGTGCACGCCCGCAGTGTCGCGGATGGCGTCGCGGTCACGATCGGGGCTGCGCGAGCGAGGTAGGCTCGCGGCGTGGTGTCGCTTCGTCCGCTCAGCGAATCGAACCGTCAGGCCGTCGAGGCGCTGCGCGTGTCGCCGGGCCAGGAGGGCTTCGTCAGCGGCGTGGCCGCGTCGTTGCGCGAAGCCGCCGAGCACCCCGGCGCGCACGCGATGTACTGGGCGGTCTATTCCGAGGACACGCCGGTCGGGTTCGTGATGATCGCCGACGAGGCCGAGGGCCCCGACTACCTATCGCACTACCTGTGGAAGCTGCTCATCGACGAGCGCCACCAGCGCCAGGGCTTCGGCACCGCGACGCTCGACCTGATCGTCGAGTACTTCCGCGGCCGGCCGGGAGTCGGGGTGCTGACCACGAGCGCCGGTCAGGGCGAGGGCAGCCCGATCGCGTTCTACGAGCGCTACGGCTTCGAGCGGACCGGCGAGTCGTACGGCGACGAGGTGCTGCTCGCGCTCAGGCTTCGCTAGCACCAAGCAGCGCGGCGCGCTTGAACGCACGGCGCGGCGCCGCGACGTCAGGCGGCGCCCGCGGCGCCGTCGATCGCCTCCAGCACGCCCTCGGCGATCCGGCGCGGGCGCGGGCCGATGCCGAACACCTTCGTCAGATCGCCGCGCGGGTCGACCTCGAGCACCTTGGCCCCGGCCTGGACGGGCACGCCGTCGTGGGCGAGCCCGCGCAGGACGCCCGCCAGCGGCGCGCGCAGCTCCTCGTCGCCGATCGTCGCGACGACCTCCCTCTCGGCCACCCGCTGGGCGATCTGCGCCTGCGTGCGCAGCACGCCGCCCGCCGGCGCGTAGACGAAGCGGTCGCGGGCGTGGCCGTCGAAGCTGCGCGGCTCGCCGCCGAGTGGCCGCGTCGCCCCCTCGCGCACGACCGCCCCGAGAGCGTCGCCCCACTGCGTCTCGATCGCCAGGTCGACGGTCTGCCGCGCGACGAAGTTGGGGCCCAGGCCGATCGTCAGCGGCGCCAGGCCGCGCTGGTCCTCGGGCTGGGCGCGCTTGCGCATGCGCGCGTCGACGAGCACGTCGGGCAGCAGCGCGGCGAGGACGTCGCCGAGCTCCTCGGCGACGCTGACGAGCACCTCGTCGCGCCGGCCCTGCCCCAGCTCGCCGAGCTCGGCGCGGCGCGCGCGGACCCCTTCGAGTTCGCACGCGCCGTCGAAGATCGCGTCGGCGAACGCCATCCCGCGGCGCGGCGCCGCGGGCAGCGCGACGTCGTGGATGACCACCTCGTGGCCGTTTCGCAGCAGCAGGTGGGCGACCGCGGAGCCGACGTCGCCGCTGCCGCGGATGAGCACGCGCGCCATGGCCGGGACCGTACCTGCCCTACGCGGGCAGGCGCGCGAGGATGGCGCGGGCGAGCGCCTGCGCCGAGCCGGGCGCGAAGTCGAGAAACAGCGACGGTTCGATGAGCTCGAGCTCGAGCACCGCGGGCTCACCGGCGCCGTCGCGCAGGACGTCGACGCGGGCGTACAGCAGCGGCCCGCCGAAGTGCTCCTCGGCGAAGTCCACGGCCCGGCGGCCGAGCGCGACGACGTCGGGTGCGGGGGCGGCGACGAGGCTCATCTTCTCCTCCCGAAAGCCGGTCTGCACCGCCGCGAGATCGAGCACGAGCAACGGCCCCTTGTGCATCGCGTGCGCCGGCTCGCCCTCGATGTAGACGAGCGCGATCTCCCCCTCGGCGCCGTCGACCGCATCGAGGTAGGGCTGGACGAGGACGTGGTCGCCGCGGGCGTGCAGCTTGGCGAGGTGCGCCCGCGCTTGCGCGTGGCGCGCGTCGTCGAAGACCTGCGCCCCGCGCGAGCCGCCCGCCACCGCGGGCTTGATGACGAAGCGGCCGGGCGGCGGTCTGAACGCGGCGCCCGGGGGAAGGTGCTCGGTCGCGATCGTCGGGACGCCGGCGGCCGCGAGATCGGCGAGGTAGCGCTTGTCGGCGTTCCACGCGATCACCTCGGGCGGGTTGAGCAGCCGATCTCCGACCGCGCGCGACCAGGCCAGGAAGCGCGGGAGCGCGAATGTGTAGTCCCACGTCTGGCGCACGACGACGAGGTCGTACTGCTCCCATCCTCCGGCGGGATCCTCGGTCCAGACGACCGGCTCGGCGCGGACACCCAGGTCGTGCAGCGCCTCGAGCAGCCGACGGCCCTCGGCGTCGAGCGCGGCGTGCTCGGCGCAGGTGGCGAGCGCGACGGCTGGGTCGCTCATGCCGGCTGCGGGCGTGCCGGCCTCAGCCGACGAACTCGATGTCGACGGGCTCGCCGGCGCGCAGGACCTCGCAGTCCTCCGGCACCAGAGCGATGACCGGCAGGCCGAGCATCGAGGTGAGGATGTGCGAGCGCTGGTCGCCGTTGGGGGTCACGTGCCACCCGTCGTCGTGCATCTGGGCGTGGCAGCGGATGACCGAGGTGCGCCCGATCGTGCCGATGAGGTCGGTCTCGGCGACGCCGCGCGCGACCTGCAGCTCGTGGTTGCGCCCGAGCATCGCGTAGATCGCCGGCACGACGAGAACGCGGAACGCGGTCAGCGCGGAGGCCGGGTTGCCGGGCAGGGCGAACGCCAGCTCGCCGGACGGCGCGACGTAGAAGCAGACCTGGCCGCCGGGCTTGAGGCTCACACGGCAGAAGACCTGCTCGGCGCCGAGCTGCTCGAGGGCGGGGCGCACGTGGTCGTGCGGCCCGACCGATACGCCGCCGACGGTGACGACGATGTCCGCCCCCTCCAGCGCCCCGCCGAGCGTCGCGACGGTCTGCTCGCGATCGTCGCCGACGCGCACGCTCACGAGGATCTCGGCGCCGGCGGCTCGCGTGGCCGCGCTCAGCGCGGGCGCGTTGCCGTCGCGGATCTGGCCCGGCTCGAGCTGCGGGCCCGGCGAGACGAGCTCGTCGCCGGTGCTCACGAGCGCGATCCGCGGGCGGCGCACGACGACGGGCCGGGCGATGTTCACCGCGGCGAGCGCGCCGATCTCCGCCGCGCCGATGAGGGTGCCGGCGTGCAGGATCGTCTCGCCGGCGGGGATGTCCTCGCCCGCGTAGCGGACGTCGTTGCCGGCGGCGACCTCCTCGTTGACGATGACCGCGCCGTCCTCGACCTCCGTCAGCTCCTGGCGCACGACGGCGTCGGCTCCCTGCGGGATCACGGCGCCGGTCGAGACGCGGATCGCCGTGCCGTGGGTGAGCGGGTCGGCGGCGAGCAGGCCGGCGCGGGCCTCGCCGATGATCTTCAGCGCGACCGGTGCGTCGTTCGTGTCGCTGGCGATGACGGCGAAGCCGTCCATCCCGGAGGAATCGAACGGCGGCAGGTCGTTGGGCGCGACGGCGTCCTCGGCGAGGACGCGGCCGAGCGCGTCCTCGAGCGCCACCGCCTCGCCCTCCAGGCGGCTGACGCGTTCGAGCACGAGCTGCCGGGCCGCCTCGATCGAGATCCGCTTTGCGTCGGGGGCGCCCATGGAGGCGGCACGGTATCGAAGCTCATGCGCGTCGCGGGCGCCATCAACCTCGCGTGGTGGACAGCAGGAACGCGACGAGGTCGTCGAGCTCGTCGGAGCTCATCCGCGCCCCGTAGTCCTGCGGCATCTGGGCGAACGTCTCGCTCGGGCCCGCCGGGTAGGGATCGACGATCTTCGCGCGCAGCATGGCCGCGTCGTAGTTGGGCAGGACCGTGTCGAGGTTCGGTCCGATCGACATCGTGCCGCCGCCCTCGGCGAGCGTGTGGCAGCCACCGCAGCCCATCCGCGCGAACACCGCGCGGCCCGCGGCCGGACCGTCCGGCGCCACGGCCGCGGAGGACGCGGCGGCGCCGGCGCCGCGGTCCTCGTCGCCGCGCACCGGGCCGCCGAGCACGAGCAGCACCGCGGCCGCGGCGAGCAGCCCGGCCAGCCCGGCCCGTGCCGCCTCGCGCCCGCGAGCGTGCACGTCAGCCGCCGGCCACCGCCGCGCGCCCGCGCTCCCGGCGCGAGCGCATCCGGCCGGGCAGCAGCACCAGCCCGGCCGCGCCAAGGGCCGCGAGCGCGGCGAGGCCGATGCGATCGAACGCCAGCCCGCCGTCGTCGCCGGCGCGATCGCCGGGGCCGCCACCGGCGGCCGCCGCGCCGCCGCCGGCGCCGATCTGCACGGGCGGATAGGGGTGGCGGGCCGTGAAGCCGTCGTCGATGACGTAGCGCCACGTTCCCGCGCGCGGGAATTTCACCGACGCGCTGTACACGCCGGGCCGCTTCGTCGGCTTCGCCGCGAACGTGCGCGGCGTCGCGTCGCCGGCCGCCGTGATCGCCACCGTCGGGTGGATGTCCTCCAGCGGGGTGCGCCCGTGCTGGAGCACCTCGATCTCGACGTTCCAGGTCGCGCCGGCCGCGAGGCCGTCGGGCGTCGAGCTGAGCCCGACCGTCGCCCAGCCGCCCGCGAGCGCGCCGGCGGGGAGCGCGAGGAGGCCGGTGATCGCAAGTAGCGCCGCCGTCGTATGGGTACGCATATGGGGACTACACCGCCCGCCGGATCGCGGTTCCCACCGACCCGTCCCCCGTCGCGCACGATGCGTCACACTGAATCGAGGCCATGAAAGTCTGGCACGGCACCACGGTCGACTGTCGCGAGGGCATCCTCGCCGAGGGCCTGCGCCCCGGAACGTACGTCGCGCCCAACAAGGCGCTGTCGCAGGACTACGCCTTCGACCGCGCGATCACGCTGGGCGCCGACGCCTGCGTGGTCTTCGAGCTCGACGTCCCCGACGCGATGATCGCCAAGGTCGAGGCGTGGTGGTGGACGGGCGACCAGCTGCTGCTGCCGCTCGGCTGCCCGCCGTCGTGCATCGTCTCGATCGACGACTCCGACCCGCGGCCGTATCAGGCCGTCGAGAACGACCCCAAGCCTGCCGCTTGACAGAAGCCCCTGCGGGGGCCACGATCCGCTGCGTGCCGATCTACGACTTTGCCTGCAGTTCCTGCGACGAGACCTTCGAAGAGCTTCTTCGGTCCGACGCCCCGCCACCCGCGTGCCCGAGCTGTGGCACCGAGACCAAGCGTCTCCTCTCGACCTTCCTGACGCCGAACATGGCCTCCGGGCAGCGCCGCTTCCAGCGCGACGTCGGCGCGGCGCTGGCCGCCCAGGGCTGCTGCGGCGGAGGCGGCTGCGGTACTCACGCTGGCTGAGTGTCGCCCGCACGGGCGGGTGATCTGAGATGGCCGTCGACCTGCTCGAGCTGCGCCCCGAGGCGATCGAGGCCGCCGACGCACGGGCGCTCGAGCTGCTCGCCGAAGGCCAGGGCGACGAGGCCGTCGCGCTGCTGAAGGGGATCGTCCACCGCGCCGTCACCAAGCACGGAGACGAGAGCGAGCTCACGGGCATGGCGCAGTCGCGCCTGGCCGACATGCTGCGCCGCACCGGCGCGCCGGAGGCCGAGCAGCTCGGCGCGCTGACCGACGCGATCAAGGCCTTCTCGGCGTCGGTCGGCCCGACCGATCCGCAGACGACGTCCGCCTTCGGTCGCCTCGCGCACGTCGCGCTCGCCGCCCAGGCCGTGGAGATCGCGGTCACCGCCGGGATGCAGGCGATCGCCGGGCTGCAGGCGCGCGGCGAGGGCGAGACCCCGACCGCCGGCGGCATCTACGCCGCCCTGGCGATGGCGGCCGCCGCGCGTCGCTCGCCCGCGGCACCCGGCGCCGCCGAGCGCGCCCTGCGCTACACGGAGAGCGCCGGCGGCGACGACGCCGACCGCCGCCGCGCGCTCGCGGCCTGGCGCTCGCTCGGCCGCCCGCGCCGCGTCGCGATCACCGAGGCGCTGACGCTCGTCGTCTTCGGCACGCCGGTCGCCGTCGTCGTCGAGCTCGACCACGTCGCGCCCGACGGCGCGCTGGACCAGCACAACCACGGCTTCGCCTCCGACGCGGTGCGCGCCCTGCGCGAGCGGATCGCCACGCCGCCGTTCGCCTGGCGTGCGTCGGCCGGGGCCTTCGAGATCGTCAGCCGCTCCGGCGACGGGGCGGCGGTCCGCTTCGACACGGACGTCGAGGTGCGGCTCGACGCCGGCGAGCTCGGCGCCCTGCGAGCCGCGCTGGCCGAGGCGCTCGACGGCAGCGGCGCCGCCGAACAGCCCGGCCGCAACGACCCGTGCCCGTGCGGCTCGGGTCGCAAGTACAAGCGCTGCTGCGGCGCCTGAGGCGCGCCCGCTCGTGATCGAGGTCACGCACTTCACCGATCCCGGCTGCCCGTGGGCCTACTCCGCCTGGCCGGCCCACACGACGCTGCGCTGGCGCTACGGCGACGGCCTGCGCTGGACGCTCGTGACGATCGGGCTGACCGAGGACCGCGCGCAGTACGCCGCCCGCGGCTACCGCCCGACCGACTCCGCGATGAACTGGCGCAGGACGTTCACGCGCTTCGGCATGCCGCTGGCGTTCACGCCGAAGGCGGATCTGAGCGCGACGTCGCCGGGCTGCCGCGCGGTGGTCGCCACGCGCCTCGACGCGCCCGAGCTCGAGCTCGCGGCGTTTCGCGCGCTGCAGACCGCGCAGTTCACGACGACGGGCCGGCTCGAGGAGCCGGCGACGCTGCGCTCCGCGCTGGCCGCCGTCCCGGGGCTCGACGGCGACGCGATCGTCGCCCGCATCGACGATCCCGACGTGGTCGCGGCCTACGAGGCCGACCGCGCCCGCGCCCGCACCGCGGCCGGTTCGCCGACCGAGTTCCAGGGCCGCGCGGCGAACACCGACGGTGCCGTGCGCTACACGGCGCCCTCGCTCGTCCTCGCGTGCGACGGGCGCAGCCTCGAGGCCGGCGGCTTTCAGCCGATCGAGGCCTACGACGTCGTCGTGGCAAACCTCGATCCGACGCTGGCGCGCCGCGAGCCGGCGACCGACCCCGTCGACGTGCTTGCCGCCTTCCCCTACCCGCTCGCCTCGGCCGAGGTCGCCGCCGCCATGACGCCGCACCTCGGCGTCCCCGACCTGCTCGCCGCCGAGACCGCGTTGATCGGCGCGGTCGGCGAGGGCCGGGTCGTCCGCACCGCCGCCGGCAACAGCTCGCTGTGGTCGCTCAGCCTGCCTGTGGCGCATTGACCCCGGATAGAGGGGTCAACTCACCACAGGGCTCGCGGGCGCCGGCGCCGCCGGCGCGTCGGCCAGCGGTCTGAGGATGAGGTAGCCGGCGAGCGCCGCCCCCGCGAGCACGAAGATCGCGATCCGGCTGGCGTCGAACTTCGACATGCCGAGCTCGGTGGCGACGAGCACCGTCCCACCCCACAGCACGAGCGGCCCGAAGCCCGAGGACAGCTTGCCGACGAGCGCGTAGAGCGCGAAGTCCTCGCCGCGGCGCTCGGGCGGCACGAGCCGCAGCAGGAAGATCCGGTCGACCGCCGACAGCGAGCCGAGCGCGATGCCGACGATCGGGCCGATCACCCACAGCAGCGCGCTCGAGCCGGTGCCCGCGCCGACGACGAGCGCCACGATCGTCATCGTCAGCGTGCCGAGCACGACGCGGCGCGGGCCGAAGCGCTCGGCGAGCAGCCCGGCGACGATCGCCCCGGCGATCGCCGAGACGGTCGCCACCGCCAGCAGCACGTCGATCTTGGCGCCGTCGAAGTCGCCCGTGCGGCGCGCGTAGACGGTCATGAACTGCAGCACGGTGGCGATCGCGTCGACATAGAAGAAGCGCGCGAGCAGCAGCCGCCCGTGGGGGGCGCCGCGGGCGCGGCGCAGGGTGGCGACCAGCTGCGCGAACGGCCCGGCCGGAGCCTGCCCGCCCGGCGCCCGGCTCTCGCGTACGAGGAAGAACAGCGGCAGCGCGAAGAGCGCGAACAGCGCCGCGGCGGGCAGGAACGCGCGCTGCGCGTGGCCGTCGGTGGCGATCCCCCCGATGAGAAACAGCACCGTCAGCGTGCCGAGGTAGCCGACCGCCACGCCGATCCCCGAGATGCGGGCACGGTCACGCTCGGGCGCCACGACGCCGAGCAGCGGGTGGTACTGCGAGTCGGCGGTGTTGAACGCGAACGTCGCGATCGCGCCGACGACGAGCGCGAGCAGGATCGACTCCACGAAGCCCAGCAGCCCGGTCGCCGCGACGCAGATGAGCGTGAACGCGATGAGGATCGGCTTGTGGCGCCCGCTGCGGTCGGCGAGCGCGCCGATCAGCGGCAGCGCGGCGATGAGCGCCAGCGACACCGCCGCGACCATGAGGCCGACGTAGATGTCGGGCTGGCCCTGCTCCTCGATGATCCAGTCGTTGAAGTAGCGGGTGACGACGACGAACGAGAAGATCGTGTTCGCGAAGTCGTAGAGCACCCAGCCGACGACCGGCGGGCTGAGCAGGCGCCGGCGGTGGTCGTCCTGCACGCGCCGCAGACTACGCAGGCGCGGCCGGCACGGGCTCGCCGCCTGCGCCCTGTCGGCGACCGGCGCGTCTGCGATCAGCCACCGGCGGTAGGTTGCCACCCATCGCCACCGCGCCGCCCGAACCGCCCTTCCGCATCGACGTGCGCTTCCTCGGCGGGCTCAGCGATGCGCAGCGGGCCGCGTTCGCGACCGCCGCCGCGCGCTGGGGACAGATCGTCAGCGCCGACGTGCCGGCCGTCGTCATCGACGGCGAGACGATCGACGACGTGCGCATCGACGCGGAGGGCAGGTTCATCGACGGCCCGGGCCGCGTGCTCGGGCAGGCCGGCCCGGTCGATCTGCGCCCCGTCACCTTCATCCCCGCCACCGGGATCATGGCCTTCGACAGCGCCGACCTCGCGCAGATGGAGGCCGACGGCAGCCTCGTCAGCGTCATCGCGCACGAGATGGGCCACGTGCTCGGCTTCGGCACGATCTTCGACCGCGTCGGCCTGATCACGGGCGCCGGCGGCCCCGACCCCGAATTCACCGGCGCGAATGCCGCGCGCGAGTACGGCGACCTGCTCGGCGGCGAGGGCCCCAGGCCGACCAGCGTCCCGCTCGCCAACGTCGGCGGCCCCGGCACGCGCGACGGGCACTGGCGCGAGGAGGTCTTCGCCCACGAGCTGATGACGGGCTTTCTCGACACGGGCGCCAACCCGATCAGCCGCCTGACGATCGGCGCGTTCGAGGACCTCGGCTACACCGTGGACTACGCCGCCGCCGACCGCTACCGGCTGCCGACGGCGACCGAGCTGCTCACGCGCGGCAGCACCCGCGAGCGGCGGCACGGCCATGACTGCATCATCGAGATCCCCGAGCAGCGCGTCCTGCCCGAGGACGCGCTCGTCACCTGAGGCGGAGGCGGCGCTCAGTCCTCGAAGCGGACCGTCAGGCCCGACGGGAACGGGCCGCTGAAGCGCAGCTTGCCCTTGTGGCCGCGGGCGCGCCGGATCGTCGGCCCCTCCAGCAGCGCGGTCGCGAGCGCCGGCAGCTGGGCGCGCACGATCTGCTGGCCGTAGCACGTGTGCAGGCCGTAGCCGAAGAGCATGTACTCGCTCCAGGGGCGGTCGACGCGAAACTCCTCCGGCGAGTCGACGGCCTCCGGGTCGTGCATCGCCGACAGCGTCGCGGCGAAGACGGTCGCGCCGGCCTCGACCTTCGTCTCGCGATCGGTGCCCTCCGCGATGACCGTGTCCTGCGGGACGTAGCGCAGCAGGGCGAAGTTCTGCGGCCGAAAGCGCGACGCCTCGAAGCAGTACGCCGCCACGAGATCGCGGTCGCCCGCCCGCGCCGCCGCCTGCGCGCCCGCGAGCTCGTCCTCGCGGTGCAGCAGCTCCTCGACGATCCGTGCGAAGGCGTTTGAGATCGTCGGGATCCAGCCGGTGATGTTGCCGAGGATGTTGTGGCGGATCGCGATGTCGTGGAAGTTCGGCTCGCCCTCGTCCTGGTAGCGCAGCAGGCGCGTCAGCACGTCGTCGGGGACGTCCTCGCCGGCCTGCAGCTCGGCCTTGCGGGCGTCGATCAGCGAATCGAGGTGCGGTCGCCACTGCGCGGCGTCGGCGTGCGCGCGCTCGCGCACCGTCGGCAGGTTGTTGACGTTGATGAACAGCTCCTGAAAGACGTTGCGCGCCCAGCGCAGCTGCGTCGCCGTGTCCGGTCCGGGCGTGCCGAAGTACTCGGCGATGACGTGGTCCAGCGCGGGGTCGGCGAGCTGGGAGACGACATCGATCTCACCCTCGTCGCGGCGCTCGGACACGAGCTCGTTGGCCTTCTCGTACATCGATCGCGCCAGCCGCGGCAGGTCCTCGCGGACGACCGCGCGGTCCATCGCGGCGTGGTCGTGGTCGTAGAGCGGCGTCTCGTCGACGCCGAGGATGAACGGGCCCGTGATCGCCTCCATCTTCGGGCCGTAGAGCTGCGCGGTGAAGCGCGCGGGGTCGCCGAGGACCTCCTTGACGTCCTCGGCGAGCGTGACGATCGTGATCGGCCCGGCGCTGACGATCGGGTCCAGGCGGCGCATGATCGCGAAGCTCTCGTTGGACTCGGCGTCGGCGAGCTGCGCGACGCGGTCGGTGATCTTCTCGGTGAGCAGGTCCTTCTCGTGGCCCAGCTTCGCGCCGAGCTCCCTGATCTCGTCGATGACGCCCATCGCTATCCCGCCGTGCCGTCGGCGAGCGCGGCCAGCGCGGACATCCCCGGCACGAAGAGGTACTCGCCGCCGCGCGTGCGCACGAACACCTCCTGCGGGGTGAGGAAGAACGGCGGCTTGCCCTGGATGGTCATCTTGCCCTTGCCGTTGGGGTCACCGAGGATGAAGTCCTTGTCGTGGCCGAGGCCGAAGATGTTGCCGGCGTTCAGCCACTGCACCTGGACGCCCTCGAACTGGCGCGAGATGCTCGCCTGAAAGCAGACGAAGACGAGGCCGCGGTCAACGCCGTCGTCCTTCGTCACGCCCTCGGGCAGCGGCGGGCCGTAGGGCATCCCGCGGCGGATCATGCGGTGACGGAAGCTCAGGTGGCCCTCGAAGGTGGCGACCTTGCCGCCCGGACCCTTGACGGCTCCGAGCGCGTCGCGCGGGTTGGAGCGGCGCACGTGCGCGCCGACCGGGCAGCGCATGCCGTCGATGTCCTTGTCGTAGCGAAAGTCGTTGGCGCCGGCGGACTTCGCGTCGAAGTCCTCCGGCGGCTTCGTCGGGTACTTGACGAGCGGCGCGCCGTTGGTCCAGCGCCCGACGACCTTCGCCGACAGCAGGTGCTCGTCGCCGCCCTCGTAGATCTCGGCGGCCTTGCCGATGACGCGCCGGAAGCGCGCGACGTCCTGGTAGAGCTTGCGCCAGACCATGTACGTGCCGCTGCGTCCCAGCGGCGCGGCGGGCGCGTTGGGCAGGCGCCGCTTGGGATCGACGCGCGTGTCCTCGTCGGGGTAGCCGAGGATGAACTCGCCCGGCGCGAGCGGGCGCCACGCCCCGCCCTTCAGCGGCACGCCGCCACCGCGCGCGCGGTCGTCGCTGGAGCCCTCGACGGCGGGCTGCGCGAAGCCGTCGGCGTAGCCGAAGTGCTCGCGGGCGCCCGGCAGCAGCGCCGTGTCCTCCTGGTAGACGATCGTGATCCCGCCGGCGTCCTGCATCGCGTCGCGCATCTTGCCCAGCGCGCGCTGGTGGTCCTTGCGCTCCATCGCGTTGATCGTCAGCAGCACGTGCGCGTCGCCGGTGCCCAGGCCCTCCTCCCACGTCCCGGGGTCGCTCGGGCCGATGTCGCCGAGCAGCTCCGAGCGCGTGGCCATGCCGGTGCGAAACTCCTTCGAGAAGGTGTTGATGACGTCATCGGAGACGCCGAGCGCGCGCAGGCCCTCGGCGGTGACGGAGACGTTCAGCGTCGTGCGCGGCTTCTCGTCCTTGGGCCACGGCTCGGCGGTCGTGACGTGGTCGACGACGCCCTGAAACCACGCCCGCGCCTGGGCGGGCGGGCACTCGATGCGCACGAAGGCATAGGTCGTGTTGTCGTAGTCGTTGCCGTAGGCGCGCAGGATGTCGCCCTGGATGTCGGCGAGATCCATCTGGACCGGAGGCTCGCTCGCGGCCGCCATCAGCCCTCGCCGCCGAACTCCTGCAGGAAGGCCTGCTGCAGCGCCTCGGGCGCGAGACCCTGCGAGGACACGGCGAACTCGATCATCCGCTCGCGCTCGTAGAGGCAGTGCTTGACGCGGGCGACGGTCGCGTCCTGGTAGGCGGCGTAGAAGATGCCGGTGTTGATCTGGTTGTGCTTGAGGTAGTGCTTCAGGCGCTGGCCGCTGGGAGGATCCGGGCAGCCGACGCAGCGCCCCCAGATCTCGGGCGCCTCGGGCGCGAGCTTCTCGCACAGCTCGTCGAGGTAGGTCTCGATGTCGCCGTCGAGGTTGCTCGTGAAGATGAGGTAGCGCAGGTCGAGGTGCTCCTCCTTGCGCTGCTTCCATGTCTTTTCGTTGTAGAAGTCCGGGACGATCACGAAGCGGCCCATGTGCGTGCGCGGGAGCTTGGCGAGCGGACCCCGCTCGCCGCGGTCGCTGAAGCCGTGCAGGTAGTCGCGCAGTGCGTCCTCCTCGCCGGGCCTGATCGGTGTCATCGCCATGAAGGCGTACGCCTGGCCGGTCTGGTTGCCGATTCCCGCGCGTGGCATCAGAGGCAGTCCTGGACTTCGGTGAGGAACGTGCGGTACGCCGCCGCGAACTCCTCGGGGTCCATCCGCTCGGCGTCTCGCTTCAGCGGCGAGAGCTTGTCGTCGAGCTTCAACGAGCGCTGGACCATCGTGCTCGTCGCGTCCGGATAGGCCGAGTAGTAGTGCGTGGCCTCGGTCTCGTTGACCTGGATGTAGTCCTTGAACTGCTTCGTCGGCAGCGGCTTGGGGAAGCCGTAGGAGCTGCCCCAGAACGCCGTCATCCCGCGCGTGAGGATGTGCGAGAAGGCGTCGATGTACTCCTCCCACCCGCCGTTGAAGTTGCTCTCGAAGTACATGTGCGGGTAGCGAAAGCGCTTCTTGGTCTGCGGGGCGCCGTTGTAGGGCAGCTTCGTGATGACCGACCAGCGCGCGAAGTGGATGAACGACAGCTGGCGCAGCGTCACGGTCAGCTTGGGGATCCTGCGCGTGACCCCGAACAGGATCGGCAGGAAGATGCGACCGGGGATCGGCGCGAGGACGTTGCCCCACGGCCGGATCGTGCTGAAGACCGTGATCGCGATCGCCTGCCCGTCGAGGTTGCGAGCACCGGTCCCGGTGGCGGTGATCGGCGTCGTCGGGGCCACTGGCGCGCTCATCTCCCGCAACGTAGGCGCGTGTTCGCGGCACGTCAAGGGACGAATGTGCACCTGTACGGGCCGGTCGCGTCAGCCGTTCAGCTCGTCGGCCTGCAGCCGGGCGTCCTCGCGCGCCAGCCGCAGCTCGCCGGCCAGCTCGAGCGGGTCCATGTCGGCCGCCAGCTCACGCACGGTGCGCGTGTGCGGGGTGCCGTCGCGCTTCAGCACGACGGCGAGCGAGCCGTCCGGGCGGGTGATCGTGTCCACCCGCCACGGTCCGTCGCGGCGGGCGCGCGCGGCCAGCCACGCCGTGAGCACGACGTACACGAGCATGGTGACCGCGCCGATGCACACGAGCGTGACGACGAGCCTCACCGCGCGCCCCCGACAATCGTGCTCAGGTTGCCGCCGAGCGCCTGCAGGCCCTTGGGCAGCGCGCGGATGCCGTCGATCCGCGCCTGGGACGGGTTCTGGCGGTAGGCGCGGCGCGTCGCGTCGATCGCGCGCGCCTTCTGGTCGGCGGCGCGGCGCTCGCCGATCGCGGTCTCGACGACCTGCTGGGCCTGCAGGCGCTTCGTCGCGACGTCCGCGCGGGCGGCGGTCGCCGCGGTGATGCTCTCCTGCACCTTCTCGTCGAAGCGGACCTGGACGAGGCGGAACTGCACGTTCTCGAAGAACGCGCCGCCCAGCGTGGCCTTCAGGTCGGCCTCGAGCGTCGCGCCGATCTCGGCCTGCACCTTGCTGAGGTTCTGCGAGTTGTCGCGGTTGACGTCGACGCGGCCGGTGGCGACCGCGGCGGAGTCCTGGACGTACGCGCACGTGTTGTTGAGCTCCACGCAGCGGTACTTGCCGATCGCCTCGCGCAGTGCGTTGTCGAGCACGGGCCGGAACTGGACGGAGAGAAACGACGCCCAGCCCTCCGCGCCGTCGTAGGGGTGCTTGCCGTCGAACGTCCGCACGCCGTACTCGGTGTAGAAGGCCTTGACGACGTCAGGGTCGGTGTTGAAGGTGAACAGCGCCTGCCCCTCGAGGCGGACCTGGACGGCGTCGGAGGTCGGCGTCTCGAAGAAGTCCAGCGTCTCGCCCTGCTCGCGGTGTGCGCGGTCGGGCGAGATGACGTAGTTGCGCTGCGTCGCGGGGAAGCAGTGCTGCGTGTTGAAGACGCCGATGAACGACACGCCGCCCGACGGCTGGCGCACCTCGGAGATGCCGCGTCCGTCGAGCGGGCCGCCCTCCTGGACGACGCACACGTCGCTCGGCGCGACGGCCTTGAAGGCGCCGAGCAGGACGATCGCCGCGAAGACGAGCAGCACGCCGGCGCCGGCGGCGACGCCGCCGGCCTGGCGCGGGGTGAGCCGGCTGAGAGCACCTGCGGCTGCTGCGGGCATGGCCTTGCCTCCGATCGTTCGGGACGAGGAGATCTCGTCCCAGCACCATCGCGGGGCGCTGCGGGTGCGGCTACGCGGGCGGGGGGCGCCGTCGCGACGGGGGCGCGACGGAGCGTGGACGCGGCGGGCGCGCCGCCGGACGGCCGTCCGACGCCGGCCCGACGGGGTGCTCAGTCCAGATCGATGCGCATCGCCCGCGCCAGCGTCCCGCCGAGCACGTGCTCGGCGTCGCCGAAGCGGACGGTGATCGGCCCGTCGAAGGGCTGGCGCGCGCTCACGCTGCAGGCGTCGCCGATCGCGATCCCGCGCTCGTCGAGGTAGCGCAGCATCTCCGGATCGGAGTCCGACACGCGCACGAAGCGCCCGCCCGCGCCGACCGGCAGGCTGTCGAGCGGCTCGGTCTGGCCCTCGTCGATGACGAGGTCGTGGTCGGGGATCGGGTCGCCGTGCGGGTCGTGCGTGGGATGGCCGAGCTTGGCGGCGATGCGCGCCTCGAGGAACTCCGACAGCACGTGCTCGAGCGCCTCGGCCTCCTCGTGGACGCGGTCCCACGGCACGTCGAGGTGCTCGGCGAGGTAGAGCTCGAGCAGGCGGTGGTGGCGGAGCATCTCCAGGGCGAGGCGCTCGCCGGCGGGCGTCAGGCGCACGCCGTGGTAGGGCTCGTGGATCGCCAGGCCGCGCTCGGCGAGCTTCTTGACCATCGCCGACGCCGAGGCGGGCGTCACGCCGCAGCGCTCGGCCAGCGCGTTCGTCGTCACGGCCGCGCCGTCGGCGCGCTGCTGCAGGGAGTAGATCGACTTCGCGTAGTCCTCGATCGCGTTGCTCTGCCCGGTGCCGTGTGCGGTTGCCATCGCGTCTCTTCTCCCCCTATTACACGCTGACGAGCAGTCCGGTCGCGAACATGATCGCCAGGCCTGCGAGCAGGCCGCCGACGACGCGCGGCTGCACGCCCTGCTCGCCCTCGGCGCGCAGCGACGGCGCCAGCTGGACGACGACCTGCGCGATCGCCCCGGCCCCCGCGCCGAACAGAAACGCGGCGACCGAGGTGTTGAACGCCGCCGCGCCGATCCAGGCGCCGAGCACGGCGGGCGCGCCGGCGACGAGGCCGAGCAGCGCCAGCCGGCCCAGCGACGGCGGTGCGTCGGCGATCGGCGCGACGATCGCCAGCCCCTCGGTGGTGTTGTGCAGCGCGAAGCCGACGACGAGGAACGCGCCGAGCGCGAGCGCGCCGGTCGTGTAGGCAGTGCCGATCGCCAGGCCCTCGCCGAGGTTGTGCAGCCCGATCCCGACGGCGATCAGCATGGCGAGGGTGGCGCCGCTCGCGCCCGCCGCGGCGCTCGCCCGGCGCCGCGCGGCCAGCCACGACCCGACGCCGGTCAGCGCGAGGTAGGCGAACGCCGCGCCGAGGACGACGAGCGCCACGCCGCCGAAGGCCTGCGACCCCTCCCCCGCGAGCTCGACGCCCTCGAGCGTCGCGTCGATCGCCAGGAAGGCGAGCAGGCCGACCGTCAGCGCCATCACGACGCGCAGCCAGCTCGGCGGGATGCGCCGGATCCAGGGCAGCCAGAGCATCCCCAGCGCGACCGGGATGACGCCGACGTAGATCCCGAGCAGGGCCATGAGGCCGAAGAAGCCGAGGTCCGCGTCCGGCGTGAGCACCGCGATCGGGATCTCGTGGGCGATCGTGCCGCCGCTGGAGGTCAGCAGTGATACGGAGTACGCCTCGCCCTCGTTCCAGGGGTGCGCGATGACGAGCTTCTCGGAGGCGAGGCGGCCGATCGGCGCCTCGGCGCCGCGGAAGCCCGCGTACGCGTCGTTGACGACGACCTGCGCGATCGAGACCGCGTCCGGGCCGTCGTTGCGGACGGTCAGCTCGATCGCGCCGGGGACGAGCTTCGTGCGCTCGACCGCCAGCTCCTCGGCGGGCGGGCCGGTGCGCTCGCCCAGGCCCGGGCCGCCGAGCGCGGAGAATGCGCCGACCGCCGCGATGATGAGCAGCAGCGGCACGAGCCCGAGCACCCACGCCGGCAGACCCCGGCCGGCGGGATCGCGCGTGGCGTCGGCGGTCGGGGTGCCGGCTTCCATGCGCTAGGCCGAGACCTCGAAGAAGCCCATCCAGCCCAGCTCGGTGAACTCCGACTGGTGGGCGTGGAACATGTACTTGCCGGGGTTCGGGAAGCGCATCTCGAGGATCCCGCGCTGGCCCTGGCAGAGCATCACCGTGTCGGTGAACTCGCTGCCGGCGCGCGCGGTCCCGGTCGGGATGTAGTCGAAGAAGTTGCCGTGCAGGTGAAACGAGTTGATGAGGTCGTACTCGAGGACGTTGACGAGGTAGACCCGCACGAGCTCGCCGCGCTTGACCTGGATCGGCCTGTCGGCGTAGGCGAAGCCGATCGTGTTCGCCGCGTAGAGCTCGTTGGCGCGGTCGAAGTTCGTGTCGAAGCCGTTCATGACCATGACCATCTCGTCGGCCTTCGCGCGTGGCTGCTTGGGGTCGATGATCAGCGTCCCGTAGAGGCCCTTGGCGATGTGCTCGGCCAGCGGCCGGACGTGGCAGTGGTACAGCTGCAGCCCGTACGGCGCGGCGTCGAACTCGTAGACCGTGCGGCCGCCGGGCGCGATCTCGCCGTCGCCGATCCCCGCGACGCCGTCCATCGTCGCCGGGTGGATGCCGTGGAAGTGGATCGTGTGCGGGTGGCGGCCGCCGTTGATGAACGTGATCCGCAGCCGGTCGCCCTCGGTGGCGCGCAGCGTCGGCCCCGGGATGCGCCCGTTGTAGGACCAGGCCGTGAACCTCACGCCGGGCGCGATCTCGATCTCGTGCTCGGAGGCGATCAGCGTCCACTCGCGCAGCGTCCGGCCGTCCGCGGTGCGGCTCGTCTTGCCGGTGTCGAAGTCGCGCAGGATCGCGTGCGGGTCGAAGCCGTTGGCGCGGTGGTCGACCGCGCCGCCGCGGAAGGCGGCGTGGCCGGTGCCGGTCGCGTGGGCGCCCGCCGCTCCGTGCTCGGCCGCCGCCGCCGCGGTGCCGTGCGAGTGCGGGACCGCGGCGTGCAGCGCGGTCGCGCCGAGCCCGACGGCGGGGACCGCGGCCAGCAGGCGTCGGCGTGTGAGTCGCTTGCCCATCACGCGAGGAGCGTGTCGTAGATGAGAAAGACGTTCAGCGAGACGATGACGGTCGCGATCGCGCTGGCGAGCACCGTCGTCGAGCGGCGGTTGACGAGGCTGCCCATGAGGTCCTTTCGGCGGGTGACGAGGATCAGCGGGATCAGCGCGAACGGGATCCCGAACGACAGGACGACCTGCGAGATGACGAGCGTGTCGGTCGTCGGCAGGCCGAGCGCGAGGACGACGAGCGCCGGCGTCATCGTCACCGCGCGGCGCAGGAACAGCGGGATCCGGCGGCGGATGAAGCCCGCCATGACGACCTGTCCGGAGTACGTGCCGACGCTCGCCGACGACAGCCCCGAGGCGAGCAGCGCGACCGCGAACGCCAGCGCCGCGCCGCCGCCGACGAGCGTGGCCAGGCCGTCGTGGGCGCCCTCGATCGAGTCGACCTCCGTGTTGCCGGTCGTGTGCAGGACGGCGACGGCGATGCAGAGCATCGCGAGGTTGATGACGCCGGCCATGCCGAGCCCCAGGCCGCAGTCGATCTTCACCCAGCGCAGCAGCTCGCGGCGCTCGCCGTCGTCGGCCGGCACGATGCGCCGCTGGGTCAGCGCCGAGTGCAGGTAGATGACGTGCGGCATGACCGTCGCGCCGATGATCCCCATTGCCAGCAGGAGCGCCTCCGAGCTGCCGAGGCTCGGCAGGAGGCCGCCCGCGATGCCCGCCGCGTCGTGGTTGCCGACGGCGATGAAGTCGTAGAGGAAGCCGAGCGCGACGAGGCCGAGCAGGGCGATGATCGCCAGCTCGAAGCGCCGGTAGCCGCGCTGCTCGAGTGCGAGGATCGCGAAGGCCACGACGGCGGTGATCAGCCCGGCCGGGAACAGGCCGATGCCGAAGAGCAGGTGCAGCCCGATCGCCGCACCGACGAACTCCGCGAGGTCGGTCGCGATCGCGACGATCTCGGCCTGGATCCACAGAAAGACGTTGACCGTGCGCGGAAAGCTCTCGCGGCACAGCTCGGCGAGGTTGCGCCCCGACGCCAGCCCCGCCTTCGCCGACAGGTACTGCACGACCATCGCCATGAGGTTGGCCATGACGATGACCCAGACGAGCAGGTAGCCGAACTTCGCACCGGCGCTGAAGTTCGTCGCGAAGTTGCCGGGGTCGATATAGGCGACGGCGGCGACGAAGGCGGGCCCGAGCATGGCCAGCCGCCCGCGGATGCGGCCGCGCGAGCGCGCGCGCCGCAGCGGGCTCAGGGCCGGCGGCAGGGCGGCGTCGCTCGCGCCGGCGGACACCGCCGGAGCGGCCGGTACCGCAGGAGGCTCAAGGGTCGTCGCGGGCGTCACAGCGAGGATTATGCCATAACTAAACTTGCTTTCGGTCTGTACTGAGCAAAAGTTCGAGCGCGGTGAAGAACCGCCGCCGCCGCGACCGAGCGGCGCGGCGCCCGCTTATCGGCCGGGGTGCGCGGGTAGCGAAGCCCCAACTGGCTGCGCCGGTAGGCATCGGCGCGGCGCCCCACATCGAGAGGAGATCCAGTGGATCGATCCACCAGGACGGTGCTCCTGGGCATCGCTCTAGCATTGTGCCATCGCGCCGTCCGCCGGCGCCGCCCAGGACCCGCTGAAGGTGTCCGAGGAGCTGCGCGAGGACGTCAAGACCAGCGGCATGCGCGCCCACCTGCAGGCGCTGCAGAACATCGCCACGATGCACGGCGGGACGCGTGCCTCCGGCACCGCCGGCTACGACGCCTCCGCCGCCTACGTCATGCGCCGCCTGCGGCGCGCCGGCCTCGAGGTCGAGCAGCAGACGTTCAGCTTCAAGGCCTTCGACAACCTGGCACCGGCGGTGTTCGAGCGCACGGCGCCCACCGCCCACGCGTACGCCGATCCGGCCGAGTTCTCGATCATGAGCTACTCGGGCTCCGGCGACGTCACCGCCACCGTGGTCCCCGTCGACCTGGTGCTGCCGCCCGGCGCCGCGGCCAACACCTCGACCTCGGGCTGTGAGGCCACCGACTTCCCCGCCGCCGTGAGCGGCAACGTCGCGCTCATGCAGCGCGGCACGTGCCCGTTCGCGACCAAGGTCGAGAACGCCCAGACCGCGGGCGCGGTTGCCGCGATCGTCATGAACGAGGGCCAGGCGGGTCGTCAGGACACGATCGCCGGCACGCTCGGCGAGGACACGACGGCGACGATCCCGGCGATCGGCACGAGCTTCGCCGTCGGCAACGAGCTCGCCGGCATCTCCGGCGCGACGGTGCACATCGTCACCTCGACGAAGATCACGCCGACGACGACGTCGAACGTCATCGGCGACCTCAAGCCCAAGCACAGGCGCACCGCCGGCAAGACGGTTCTCGTCGGCGCGCACCTGGACTCGGTCCCCGAGGGTCCGGGCATCAACGACAACGGCACCGGCACCGCCGCGATCCTCGAGATCGCCGAGGAGATGGGCGATGCCAAGGACCCGCGCAACCCCGTGCGCTTCGCGTTCTGGGGCGCCGAGGAGTCAGGTCTCGTCGGTTCGACGCACTACGTCGCGTCGCTCAGCGACGAGGAGGGCGCGAAGATCGGCCTGAACCTGAACTTCGACATGCTCGGCTCGCCGAACTTCATCCGCCTCGCGTACGACGGGGACGGATCGGCGTTCGGCCTCACCGGGCCGGCCGGGTCGGACGAGATCGAGCACGTCTTCGAGGAGTACTTCGCCGCGAAGGGCCTGGCGCTCGATCCGACGGCGTTCGACGGGCGGTCTGACTACAAGCCGTTCATCGACGTCGGCATCCCCGCCGGCGGCCTGTTCTCCGGCGCCGAGAACGTCAAGACGGCCGAGCAGCAGGCGCGCCACGGCGGCGTGGCGGGCGAGGCGTTCGACCGCTGCTACCACCAGGCGTGCGACACGATCGCGAACGTCAACTACGTCGGCCTGCGCCAGCTCTCGCAGGGCGCCGTGCATGCGACGGCCGTGTTCGCCAACCGCGCCGAGCCGGTCGGGGAGTCCACCGCGGCCACGAAGCGCAGCAGCGCCCGCAGCAAGGCGGCGCGCACGAAGCTGGGTCACGACGACCAGCGCTGACGTGACGGCGGGAGGTGGGCGTCCGCAGGGACGCCCACCTCCGCCCGCCGTTCAGGCGCAGCCCTCCTGCGGGAGGGCGCCGCGCCCGGTCGCCGTCGCCCGCAGCACGCGGGTGACGCCGATCGTCCGCGGCGCCTGCCGCGAGCTGATCCGCACGCGGTACGTGCGGCCGCGACGCAGGCCACGCACGATCGCGCAGACGACCTGCGGCCCGTAGGCGCCCGAGACGCGGGCGAAGCGCGTCGTGATGGCGCGACCGCCGCTGCGCGCGGTGGGGCTCGCCACGAAGCGGATCGTCGAGGTCGCGCAGTTGCGCACGACGGCGCCGTAGACGACCGCGCGACCCTGGCCGAGATAGCGCGCGCTCAGCGTGCGGACGAGCGGCCGGCGGGCCGCGGCCTGCGCGCCCCTGCCGGGCCCGCCGATGACGCGGCCGAGCAGCATGCCGCCTCCGGGCCTGCGCCCCGCGCCGACGTAGTTGCCGTCGGGCTGGGCGACGACGCCGAAGACGCCGTCGGTCCGGGGATTGCCGGCGGGCGCGACGGGAACCGTGCCGAAGCCCGCGCCCAGGCCGTCGCTGCCGTAGGCACAGTCCAGGCGCCCGGAGGCCGTCGTGCGCATCGTGAACCCGCTGCCCCGGTGGGTCGCGCCGGTGACGAGCACGGTGCCGTCCGCGGTCGGCGCGATCGCGCGCGCCACGGACTGCAGCGGGCCGTGCTTCGTACTGACGTCGAGCTGCGTGCGCACGACGCCGCCGCGGGCGAAGCGCGCGTCGAGCGCGCCGCCGGCAGTGAGGCGCGCGAGCACGACCTGGCCGTTGCCGGCGACGTCCGTGCCGCGGCCCGCGGTGAGCAGCGTCCCGTCGGCGCGCAGCGCGAGGGCCTGCAGCGCCGAGCTCGCCGCCCGCGCCGCGGACCGGCGCCCGAGCTGCACGACGGTCCGGCCTGCCCGGGCAAAGCTCGCGTCGAGGCGGCCGCCGGGCGTCAGCCGCGCGACGAGCGCGCGGTCGGCTCCATCCGGCCCGCTCGAGTGCCCCGCGAGCAGGATCGTGCCGCCGGCACCGAGCGCGAGCGCGGCGGCGCGCGAACGGGCCGGGCGGCGCGGGCTGCGCGAACCGAGCTGGAGCGTGACGAAGCCGCCGGCGCCGAACGTCGAGTCCGGCACTCCGCGGTCGCTGAGCCGTCCGACGACGACCTGCTCGCCCGGCTCCTCCTCGTCGTAGAGATCGCCCGTCGGCGCGCCGACGCTGCCGGCGACGACGATCTGCCCCTGCGGCGTGAGCGCGATCGCGGCCAGGCCGCTGCCGTCGGGCATGTCCGCGCCGCCCGAGAGATCGCGCAGGACGACGCCGCCGGCGCCGAACCGGCCGTCGAGCTCGCCGTCGGGCAGATAGCGCGCGACCATGATCTGGCGGCCGGCGACACCCGCGATGAGCGTGCTGCCGTCCGACGCCACCGCGACGGCGTGCGCCCGCTGCGCCGAGCCGGCGCCGACGCCGGCCCCGAAGCGGTCGATCCGGCTGCCCGTGCCCGCGAACGACGTGTCGAGCACGCCCGTGCTCGTGAAGCGCCCCACGAGCGTCGCCTCGCCCGCCGAGCCGCGCACGTCGCCCGCGACGCTGATCGTGCCGCCCGGTCCGAGCGCGAGCGCCGCGCCGCGAGCAGCGGTGCCGAACGGCCCCTGCGCCACCCCGCCCGTGCCGAAGCTCGTGTCGGGAAAGCCCGCGGGCAGCGCGCCCGCGGCGCTCGCGGCGCCCGCCGTGAGAAGGACCAGCGCGGCGCCGGCGCCGGCGAGCGCGGCGATCCGCGATCGGCGCCGGCCGGTCACGTCGTCGCGCCGTCCGCGGCGAAGATCGCGAAGTGCGGCCGCGGTACGTCGCCGAAGCCCGCGAAGCCGCCCGCCGCGAAGACGCGTGCGCCGTCGGTGAGCAGGACGCTGATGCCCTCGGAGTGCGCCGGCTGCGGGGAGAAGCCCGGCGACGGGGCCCCGGTCGTCGTGCTCACCGCGGCGAAGCCGTCGCGGCGGCGCCCGCCGACCGTCTCGAAGGAGCCGGCGGCGTAGAGCCGCCCGCCCGCCTGCGCCAGCGCGGCGACGGCGTCGTTGACGGCCGGTCGGAACGCGCGCACGAGGTCGCCGCTCGCCGCCTGCAGCGCGACGAGGTTGTAGCGGTAGACCGGGACCTTGCGCGGCTTGAGGCGGCGACCGCCCTGCTTGGCCCTGCGCGGGACGATCCGCGTGCCCGAGCGGCGCGACATCGAACCGCCGACGTACAGCGTGCGGCCGCTGAGCGCGAGCGCCTCGACGGTGCCCGAGGTGTGGGCGTTGAACGAGTAGTCGACCGTGCCATCGCCGGCGCGGACCGCGACGAGGCCCGAGCGGAACTGGAACGTGCGCTTGGCGCCGCGCCTGATCGTGCGCGAGACGCTGATCTCACCGCCCGCCAGCACACGCCGGCCGAACGGCACGATGGCCTGGACGGACTGGTAGCGCAGCTTCGCAGCGCGGGTGCTGCGCGGCGCGTTGAAGCCGGCGACGACCTTGCTCGTGGCCACGTCGATCGCCGCCAGCGACGGGTGCAGCCGCCGGGCGACCTTCTCGAACGAGCCGCCGAGGTACAGCCGCCGGCCGGCCGGCACGAGCGTGTTGATCGTGCCGTCGACCGCCACGTCGAGGCCGGTCAGCGCGCCGGTGGCGGCGTCGAACGCCGCCAGCCGCCGGCGCTTGACGCCGTTGGCGACCGCGAACCGGCCACCGGCGAAGAGTCGGTTGCCGGCGGTTGCGAGCGCGGTGACGGGCCCGTCGGTGCCGGCGGCGAAGCCCGCCGACGTCGCGCCGGTGGCGGCGTCGATGCTGGCGAGGTGCTGGGCCGGCGTGCGCGGCGCGCTCGTGAACTTGCCCGCGGCGACGAGCCGCGCGCCGCTGAGCGCGAGGCCGTAGACGTCGTCGTCGGGATCGGGGTCGAACGCCTGGACGACGGCGCCGCTCGTGAGGTCGACGGCCGCCATCCGGTTGCGCGGCTGCTCGTTGACCTTCGTGAACTCGCCGCCGATGTAGAGCGTCTGACCGAGGATCGCCAGCGTGTAGGCATCCTTGTCGAGAAACAGCCGGAAGTCCTGGCTCGCCTCACCCGTGAGGGGGTCGATCGACGCGACGGAGTTGTTGAAGCTGCGCGCGATCTCCGTGAAGCGCCCGGCCACGAACAGCCGGTTGCCGTCGGTGGAGATGTTGTAGACGTTGCCGTTCGTCGAGGGGCTGAAGCCGGGATCGAGCTCGCCGGTGGCGATGTCGAACGCGGCGAGGCCGGCCCGGCTGCGACCGCTGACCTCGGTGAACGCGCCGCCGATGTAGAAGCGCGAGCCCAGCGCGAGCACGGCGTCGACCTGGCCGTTGGGGACGGCGTCGAAGGCCGGGTCGAGCTTGCCGTTCGTGGCGTCGAGGACGGCGATGAAGCTGCGGCTCTGGCCCGCGATGCCGGTGAACCGGCCGTTGACGAACAGCCGGTTGCCCGCGATCGCGAGGTCCTGCACGCTCTTGTCGGCGCCGGGGTTGAAGCCGTCGACGACGGCGCCGGTGGTCGGGTCCAGGGCGGCGATGCGACGGCGGATGACATCGCCGACGTGCAGGAAGTCGCCGCCCACGTAGAGGCGCCCCTCGTGCAGGACCATCGTCAGCACGTCGTCGTCGACGACCGGCGCGAACGTGGGGTCGACGTGGCCGTCGGCGAGCACGTGGGCGAGGTTCTTGCGCACGACGCCGCCGACGGCGCTGAAGCGCCCGCCGACGTAATAGCCGCCGGCGCCGTCGGGCACGACGACGAAGCCGATGCCGCGCACGTCGGGGAACTGCGCGGCGCGCAGGCCCGTGGCCGGGTCGAGCACCACGCCGCCGCCGGTCGCCGGGCCGATACGGGTGAAGTCGCCGCCGAGGTAGATGCGGCCGTTGCCCTTGGCGAGGGCGGCGACGGGCTGGTCGGTGACGAACCCGGCCAGCGGCGCGGGCTGTGGTGCCGGGGGCGGCGGGAGCGCGGCGGAGCCGGTCGCCGCGCCCGCGAGGCCGGCCGCGACGAGCAGCGCGATGGCTCCCGCGATCCTCCCGTGAATGCGCCTGCACCTCGTTGGGGCCATGCCCGTCTCCGTCCCGTAGTTGGCTGCTCCGACTGACTGAACGGGACACGCGCGCGCAAAGTTGCGCGTTGCTCCTCGTTACGGTGGGTAGCGCCACATCGTGTCTGCCTAGCCGCCGCCACGGCGTCTGGACCGGGTGTGCTTGACGGTCGGCAACGGGGGGAAAAGCCCCGCGCCGCCGGGGCAGCCGCTAGCGTAGGCGCCATCTGTACTCGAGACGGGAGCACTCAATGACCAAGCAGGAGCTCGCACAGAAGGTGGCCTCGGACACCGGTCTCAGCGGTTCTGATGCAAAGGGCGCGGTCGACGCCACCTTTGACGCGATCGCTTCAGAGCTCGCCGGAGGCGGCGAGGTTGCGGTCGCAGGCTTCGGCAAGTTCAGCGTGAGCGAGCGTTCCGCCCGTGAGGGTCGTAACCCGGCCACCGGCGAGCCGATCCAGATTGCGGCCAGCAAGGCCGCGAAGTTCTCGGCAGCAGCGGCGCTCAAGAAGTCGCTCAACGGCTGATCCACCGGCGGTTCCGGTCCGGCTCACGCCACCGGCCGCACCAAGTCCGACTTCCTCGGCCTCGGCACGCCTCATGGCGTCCGGGGTCGATTGTCGTTATCGGGCGGGCCGCGCCGCCGCCCGCAGCTCCTTGCGGATCACGAGCTTCAGCCCCGACCACACCGCGTCGATCGCGCAGACCTTCACGTCGACGAGCCCGCGCGGCAGGGCTATTTCGCGCACGACGTCCTCGGTGATGTCCGTCGGCACCTTCGACGCCTGCTTCGGCCAGGCGACCCAGATCATCCCAGCGGGCTGCAGCCTGGGCTGCAGCGTCTGCAGTCCGCGGGCGAGCGCGGCCCGCTCGGTGACGAAGAGCATCGCCAGATCGAGCGGCGGGGCCGGCCGCTTGAGGGGCCGTACGCCGTCGGGCAGCTCGCCGACGAGGGCTTCGAAGTGCTCGGGGGCGTTGGCGTAATGCACGCGCATGCCGGGCTTGAGGCCGAGCTTGCGCACGAGCGGGGTGCCGGAATAGCCGGCGCCGGTGGTGGGCTGCGGGCTCATGGGGTGAGCCTACGGGGAGCGTGGAGTGCGCTTCGCACCGCGGCGTGCCGGGCGATCGCGCACTCCAACTGCATCACTGAGGGTGTGAGTTCGCCTGGCCGACGACCATCGCGCCAGGGCCGGCGCTGGCGAGCAGGGGTGTGTCGAATACCTCGCGGCCGGCGCGACGCATTCGACACACCCCTTGGCATCCAGCGCCATCCGGGCGCGCCCGGTGCGATATCCGCACCCGGCGCGCCCCGACCGTGGGAACGGGCCGCGCCGGCCCGGGCGCGACGGCCGGGACCGAACAGGCTCACACCGTCAGTGATGCCGTTCGCCGGCGGCCACACAGACCCACCGCGACAGCACACGAGCCACAGCGCACCAGCCGCCGACCCGTCAACTCGCCCGCCCCGCCACCTCGGCGATGAGCTTGGACACGCGACCACCCTGCCAGGCCAGCGGCGACGCGCCCTCGTCCTCGACGACGAGCCGCCCCGCCGGCAGCACGTCGGCATAGAGCGACGCGAGCTCCAGCGGGTGGCCGGGGTCGGCCTCGTCGCGGGAGCCGATGACGACGGCCGGGCACTCGATCTGCTCGAGCGCATGCAGGTCGCCGAACGGCGCCGAGCGCGGGACGCGCTGCATCGCGTCGGCGACCGCGTCGAGCCGCTCGTGGACCGCCATGCGCTGGCGCAGCGCGCGTTGCACCGACTCGCGCCATCGCGCGGGGATCCGCTGCACGCCGAACGCCTCCGCGAAACCCTCGATGCCGCACTCGCGCAGCGCTTCGCTCAACGCGTCCCAGCGCGCCAGGCGCGCGGGATCGTCGTACTCGACCGGGTCGAAGCCGGGGGTGATGACCGCGAGGCCCGCCACGCGCTCGGGCTGCTCGAGCGCGAAGCGCAGGCACGTGTGCGCGCCCATCGAGACGCCGGCCAGCACGGCCCGCTCGATCCCCGTCGCGTCGAGCACCGCCGCGAGATCGCTCGTGAGCGATCCGTAGCCGTAGTCCTCGCGGCCCTCGGGCGCAGACGACGAGCCGTGGCCGCGCGCGTCGTAGGCCACGACGCGGTGGCCCGCGCGCTGCAGCGCGTTGGATCCCATCACGACGTAGCGCCGCGTCGCGGTCAGGCCGTGCAGCAGCACGATCGGAAACGCCTCCCCCGCGTCGTCGCTGACGGCGAGCCGGACGCCTCCGCCGCCTTCGATCACGCGCTCCGCCATGTCCGCAAGACTGGCAGGCCGGCTTCTCTAACCTTGATCGCATGACCGTGATCGATGTCGCAGAAGCTGATTTCGAGACCGAGGTCCTGCAGCGATCGGCCGAGCTGCCGGTCGTCGTGGACTTCTGGGCGCCGTGGTGCGCACCCTGCCGCCAGCTCGGACCCGTGCTCGAGAAGGCCGCCGAGGCGCGCGACGGCAAGGTCGTGCTCGTGAAGATCGACACCGACGAGAACCCGGGCATCGCGCAGCAGTTCGACATCCAGGGCATCCCCGCCGTCAAGGCGTTCATCGACGGCGAGGTCGCCGCCGAGTTCGTCGGCGCCCAGGGGCCGACCCAGGTCGAGGCGTTCTTCGACGGCCTCGTGCCCAACGAGGCCAAGCAGCTGCTCGACGCCGGTGACGAGGAGTCGCTGCTCAAGGTGCTCGAGCTCGAGCCCACCAACGCCGACGCGAACCTCGAGCTCGCGCGGATGAGCCACCGGGCCGGCGACCACGACGCCGCGCTGCAGCGGTTGCGCAACGTCGCGGGCACCTTCGCCGGGGACGGGCTCGCCGCGCGGATCGAGCTCGAGCAGCAGGACGGCGACGCGCCGGCCCGCATCGCCGAGGCGTTCGCCGCGCTCGACGCGGGCGACACCGAGGCCGGCCTCGACAGCCTGCTCGACGAGCTCGCCGCCGCCGACGACAACGACGACAACCGCGAGCGGTTGCGCAAGGTCATCGTCGGCGTGCTCGACGAGCTCGGCGTGGAGCACCCGCTCGCGCGCGAGTCGCGGCGCCGCCTCGCCGCCGCGCTGTACTGAGCCGCGGCTAGCGGAGCTAGGCCGACGCCGCGGCGGACGCAGCGTGGTCGCGCACGAGCTGCGCGCTGCGCTCGGGCTGCTCCCAGAAGAACATGTGGCCCGAGCCCTCGAGCAGCTCCAGCCGCGCGCCTGGGATGAGGCGCGCGATGAGCTCGCCGTTCTCGACCTCCATGAGCCGGTCGGCGGTGCCGTGGACGACGAGCGTCGGCACGGTGACGTCGCCGAGGCGCTCGCTCGTGTCGTGGCCCATGATCGCCGAGAGCTGCGCCATGAGGACGGGGATCGGCGCGCGGTACTGGCCGGCGAGCTCGCTGTAGAGCTCGTAGGCCCCCTCCTGCTCGCCGTACTCCGCGGCGATCATGACCTCGTAGCCGACGCGCAGCGTGCGCTCGTCGTCGCCCGAGAGGACGGCCTCGGCGAGCATGCCGACGACCTCCATGTCGGTCATCTTCGCCTCCGGCCCGCCGGGGAACGTGCAGCCGAGCGTGAGCGTCAGCACGCGCTCGGGCGCGGCGAGGACGATCTCCTGGGCGACCATGCCGCCCATCGAGATCCCGACGACGTGCGCGCGCTCGATGTCGAGCGCGTCGAGCAGCCCGAGCGCATCCTGCGCGAGGTCGGCGATCGTCAGCTCGCCCTCCAGCGCGCCGCTGCGCCCGGCGCCGCGGTTGTCGAAGAGGATCAGCTCGAAGCCGTCCTCCAGGCCCCCGAGAAAGCCCTCGCCCCAGTGCAGGCTGTTTCCGCCGAGGCCCTGGATGAGCAGCATCGGCTCGCCCGTTCCCCGGCGCTCGTAGTACAGGTCGTTTCCGGCGATGTCGATGTTCGGCACGCGCAGAACGCTACAACGGCAACGCGAGCTGGTCGGCGTCGCCGGGCGATGTGGCGCGCTCGAATGACGCGACCCGAACGCCGAGCAGGCGCACGGGCCGCGCCGGCGCGTACTCACGCAGCAGCGCGAGCGCGACTCCCGTCACGACCGCCGGGTCATTCGTCGCCTCGGCGATCATGCGGGCACGTGTGACCGTCGTGAAGTCCGACAGGCGGACCTTGATCGCCACGTTGCGCCCGCGCCGGTCCTGCCTGGCCAGCCGCTCGCAGAGCTGGCCCGCGAGGTCGCCGAGGATCTCTTCCAGCCGCGCCGCGTCGGAGATGTCGTAGTCGAACGTCGTCTCGCGCGACTCGGAGTGCGCGGTGCGCACCGGCGTCAGCCGCGCAGAAGCCTCGAAGCGCGCGCGGCGCTGCAGATCCGGTCCGTGGTTGGCGCCGAAGCGCGCGACAAGTACGTCGACCGGCATCGCGGCCAGCGCGCGCAACGTCGTGATGCCCATCTCCTCCAGCCGCGCGGCGGTCTTCGGCCCGATGCCGGGGACCAGGCCCGGCGGATGACCGGCGAAGCGCTCGCACGCCTGCTCGCGCGTGAGGCACACGAAGCCGCGCGGCTTCTCGGCGTCGGAGGCGACCTTCGCCACGATCCGGTTGGGCCCGATCCCGATCGAGCAGTCCAGGCCGGTCACGTCGCGGATGTCGCTCACGAGGCGGCGCATCGCCGCGCGCGGCGCGACGAGGTCGACGAGATCGAGGTAGGCCTCGTCCATGCCGACGACCTCGACGCGCTCGACCGCCCGGCGGACGAGCGCCATCACGCCCCGCGAGGCCTCCTTGTAGGCCGCGAAGTCGGGCGCCACGAGGACCGCGTCGGGACACAGGCGCCGCGCGCGCGAGGTCGGCATCGCCGAGCCGACGCCGAACCGGCGCGCCTCGTAGGAGGCCGTCGTGACGACCGCGCGCGGGCCACTGCCCGACACGATCACCGGCAGGCCGCGCAGCTCGGGGCGGCGCAGCAGCTCGACGCTGGCGTAGAACGCGTCGATGTCGAGATGGGCGATCGGCGCCATGAGGTCCCTCACACAATGCCGACCCCGCCGGACCGCTGCCGCCGCAAGTGCGACAATCAACGCCATCGCCCACGGTCATCGCATCTCGGCACTCGACGCGTCGTTCCTGCACCTCGAGAAGGCCGGGGCGCGCCTGCACGTCGCGTCGGTCACGGTCTTCGACGGCCCGGCGCCGCCCTACGACGAGCTGCGCGAGCTGATCGAGTCGCGCCTGCATCTCGTCCCGCGCTTTCGCCAGCGCCTCGCCCACGTCCCGCTGCACCAGGGCCGGCCGGTCTGGGTCGACGACCCGCACTTCAACCTGCGCTACCACCTGCGCCACGCCGGCCTGCCCGCGCCCGGCAGCGAGGAGCAGCTGAAGAACCTCGCCGGCCGCCTGTTCGCCCAGCGCCTGGACCGCACGAAGCCGCTGTGGGAGCTGTGGCTCGTCGACGGCCTGCGGGCACCCGCGGACGGGGGCGCAGCCCGCGGTCCGCGGGTCGAGCGGTTCGCGCTCGTCGCCAAGAGCCACCACGCGCTCGTCGACGGCATCGAGGCCGTCGACATCACGACCGTGCTCTTCGACACCGATCCGACCGCGGCGCCCGCGACGCCCACCCCACCGGCACGGTGGACGCCGCGGCCGCTGCCGAGCTCGGCCCAGCTGCTCACCGACGCGCTGTTCGAGCGCGCGACCCGGCCCGGCGAGCTGGCGCGCACCGCCCGCGCCATGACCCGCACGCCCCGCCGGCTGCTGCAGGGCGCGCGCGACGGCCTGCAGTCGACGGGCGCGCTCGGCTTCGCCGGCATGCGCCCGGCGCCGCCGACGCCGCTGAACGTGAAGGTCGGCCCGCACCGCCGCTACACCTGGGTCGACGCCGAGCTCGCCGAGCTGCAGCGCGTCAAGGCCTCGCTCGGCGGCACCGTCAACGACGCGGTCCTCGCCGTCGTGGCCGGAGCGCTGGGGCGCTTCCTGCGCCACCGCGGTGTCGACACCGAGGGGCTCGCGCTGCGCGCGCTCGTCCCGGTCCTCGTGCGCGGCGAGAGCCACGGCCGCGCGCTGGGCAGCGAGGCCGCGCCGATGTGGGTCGCGCTGCCCGTCGGCATCGAGGACCCCGTCCGCCAGCACACCGCCATCCGTGAGGCGACCGCCGATCTCGGCGACGCCACGGCGGCGATCGGCGCCCGCGCGCTGGCCGACCTCGCCGGCTTCGCACCGCCCACGATCATGAGCCAGGCCGCGCGCCTGCAGCAGCGCCAGCGCTTCTTCAACCTTGTCGTCACGAATGTCCCCGGACCCCAGCAGCCGCTGTACCTGCTCGGCCGCCGGCTGCGCGCGCTGTACCCGGTCGTCCCACTGGCCGGCGGGCAGGCGCTCGGCATCGCGGTGATGAGCTACGACGGGCGCCTCGGCTTCGGACTGCTGGGCGACTACGACGCGCTCGCCGATCTCGACACGCTCGCCGACATGCTGCGCGCCTCGATCGATGCGCTCGCCGACGGCGCCTCGGTCCCGCGCCGCGCCGCCCGCGGACGCCGCGCGACGCGCGGCGGGGCCGGCACGGGCCAGACGCGCCGTCCGGCCGCGGGGCGGGCGCCCTGATGGCCGGCCGGGCGCTCTACGTCCTCGCCACGATCGTCCTGACCGTGCTGCTCGTCGTGGCCGCGGCCGCGTTCTTCGTCTCGCGCGACGAGCCGACCGTCCCGCGCACGGCGCAGTCGGGCCCGGGCAAGGAGCGCGCCGCGGGAGCGCAGCCGCGCGTACGGGTGCGCCCCGGCAACGTCGTGCTGCTGCACAGCGACGAGCGCCTGACCTCGCAGCTGCGCGAGCTCGCCGAGGGGACCGCCGGCCCGCCCGACGCGGCGCTGGAGGCGGCCGGCCAGGCCGTCCTCGTGCAACAGCGCCCGAACCTCGACGTGCCGGTCACCGCCGTGACCGCGACGCGGATCCTCGAGGCCACCGGGCCCGACGATCCGGCGCTGCGGTCATTCATCGAATACTGGCTGGGGCGGACCGGGTAGCGCAGAGCCCGATGCGCCGCGCCCGATCCCACCTCCAGCGCACGTGAGCGCCGGACCGCTGCGCATCGCGCTGGCGCAGATGAACTCCGTCGTCGGCGACATCGCCGGCAACGAGAGCGAGATCTCCGCCGGCATCGCGCTGGCCCACAAGGCAGGCGCCCAGATCGTCGTGTTCCCCGAACTGGCGCTCACCGGCTATCCGCCCGAGGACCTGCTGCTCAAGGAGCACTTCCTCGCCGATGCGCGCGCCGCGCTGGAGCGCATCGCCGCAGACACGACCGAGATCGTGGCGATCGTCGGCTATCCCGAGCGCGCCGAGGACGTCCACAACTCCGCCGCGATCCTCGCCGGCGGCAGGATCCAGGCCAGCTACCGCAAGCAGCACCTGCCCAACTACGGCGTCTTCGACGAGCTGCGCTACTTCCAGCCCGGCGAGCGCGGCGCGACGATCTCCGTCGACGGGGTCACCGTCGGCCTGACGATCTGCGAGGACATCTGGCAGCCGGGCCCGCCGCTGTCGGACGAGGCGCTGTCGGGCGCGCGCGTCATCGTGAACCTGTCCGCGTCGCCGTACGCCGCCGGCAAGGGCGCGCGGCGCGAGCAGATGATCCAGCAGCGCGCCCGCGACGAGCTGACGGCGGTCGCGTTCTGCGGGCTCGTCGGCGGCCAGGACGAGCTCGTCTTCGACGGCTGCTCGGTCGTCGTCGACCACGAGGGAACGGTGGTCGCGCGGGCCCCGCAGTTCGAGGAGGCGCTGCTGATCGCCGACATCGACCCGGTGACGGTCGGCTCGGCACGCCTGCGCGACACGCGGCGCCGGGCGCCCGCCGCGCACGCCCACGACAGCGTCGACCGGCTGGGCTCCTTCACGGTCCGCGGCGACCTCGACGAGCCCCGCCCGGCGGCCGAGCCGGAGCGCGCGGGGCCGCTGGACATCGTCGAGGAGGTCTACGGCGCGCTCGTGCTCGGCACGCGCGACTACGCGCGCAAGAACGGCTTCGATCGCGTCGTGCTGGGCCTCAGCGGCGGGATCGACTCCACGCTCGTCGCGCTCATCGCCGTCGATGCGCTCGGCGCCGACCGCGTGACGTGCGTGACGATGCCCTCGCCGTACTCCTCGACGGGCACGCGCGGCGACGCCGAGCGGCTCGCCGAGAACCTCGGCGTCGAGCTGCTCACGATCGCGATCGCGCCGATGATGGAGGCCTTCGACGCCGCCTTGGCCCCGGTCTTCGGCGACCGCGAGGCCGACCTCACCGAGGAGAACCTGCAGGCAAGGATCAGGGGAAACCTGCTCATGGCGCTGTCGAACAAGTTCGGCTGGCTCGTGCTGACGACCGGCAACAAGTCCGAGATGTCGGTCGGCTACTCGACGCTCTACGGCGACAGCGCCGGCGGCTTCGCGGTCATCAAGGACGTGCCCAAGCAGCTCGTCTACCGCCTCACCCGCCACCGCGACGAACGCGCCGGCGGCAAGCTCGTCCCGCCCGAGCTGTTCACGCGCGCACCGTCGGCCGAGCTGCGCCCCGATCAGCGCGACGACGACTCGCTGCCGCCCTACGAGATCCTCGACGAGATCCTCGAGGGCTACGTCGAGCACGACCTCGGCTACGAGCAGCTCGTCGCGCGCGGCCTGCCGGCCGCCGACGTCGAACGCGTCATCAGCCTCGTCGACGTCGCCGAGTACAAGCGCCGCCAGCAGCCGCCCGGCATCAAGGTCACCTCGCGCGCGTTCGGCCGCGACCGCCGCGTGCCGATCACCAACCGCTACGGCGGCTGACCGCGCGCGCCTCAGGCGGGCGGCGCGGGCGGCATCGGCCGGACCGCGATCGTCATCCGCGTCATCGCGCAGAGGCGGCCGGCGTCGTCGGTGATCTCGACGTCCCACACCCAGGTCGTGCGCCCGCGGTGGCGGCGCAGCGCGCGGGCGTGGATCGTGCCGTCGACGATCGGGCGCAGAAACGAGGTGTGGTTGGAGGAGCCCATTGCCGCGTTGCCCTCGGGGATCACGACGACCGCCGTGCCGAGCGAGGCCAGCGTCTCGGCGATCGAGGCGAGGACGCCGCCGTGGACGAGGCCGAAGGGCTGGCGCAGCTCGTCGCGGACGGCGACCTGGGCGCGCACGAGCGCGTCGGTGACCTCGAGCACCTCCAGGCCGTAGAGCGCGTCGAAGCCCTGGGGGCCGGCGAAGCGCGGATCGTCGCGCAGAGGATCGCTGCTGCTCACGCTGTTCGAAGACTATTCACTCGCCAACGCGAATCGGGCCCCGGCTCGCCCGTGGCGCTTCATGGGACGCGGCACCGTGAAGACCCACTAGGGTGCGCCCTGCATGGCCTCCCTCGACAGCCTCTCCGACGGGCAGCGTGCCGTCCTGCAGCTGCTGCTGCGCCAGAACAAGTCCTACGACGACCTGGCGAGCCTGCTGAAGACCGATCTCGACGCGGTCCGCGCGCGCGCCCGCGGCGCCGTCTCCGCGCTCGGGCCCGAGCCGGCCGGCATCGACGAGGACCGCCGCAACGAGATCGCCGACTACCTGCTCGGCCAGCAGTCGGCCTCGCGCCGCGCGGCGACGCGCGAGTACCTCGAGGGATCGGGACCGGGGCGCGCCTGGGCGCGCGGCGTCGCCGGCGCGCTGAGCCCGCTCGCCAACGGCGAGCTGCCCGACATCCCCGCCGAGCGCGAGGAGGTCGCCGAGGCCTTCGACGCGCTCGACGCGCGCGCTGCGCGCCAGCTCGAGGTCAAGAAGAGCTCGCAGCTCGGCGGCCGCCTCATCGCGGCCGGCATCGGCGTCGTGCTGGCGATCGCGATCATCCTCGCGCTGAGCCTCGGCGACGACGAGGAGCCGGGCTCCGCGGCGACGACGACGCCGGGGACGAGCACGTCGGCGCTGCAGGCCACGACGCCCACCGGCGACACGTTCGTCATCCTCGCCCAGGCTGTCCTGCGGCCACCGTCGGGCGGCGAGTCCACCGCCAAGGGCGACGTCGCGATCGTCCGTTTCACCGACAACGAGCAGTACCGCCTCGCGCTGCAGGCCGAGGGACTGCCGCCGAGCAGCGCGCGCGGCTCCGCGTACGGGGTGTGGCTGTACACCTCCAAGGACGAGAAGCAGTTCCTCGGCTTCCCCAACACCCGCGTCGGCGCCGACGGCAAGCTGAAGACCGTCAGCGACCTCGCGCCCGACACGCCGACCTACGCCGAGGTCCTGCTCACCCGCGAGACACGCGACGAGCCGGATGCGCCGGGCACGATCATCCTCCGCGGAAAGATGGTCACGGCGACCCCCGCACAGGGCACGACGACGACGGGCGGCACCACGGCGCCGCCCGCGACGACGACGACCACGCCCTGACGCCCTGACGCCGCTGGGCCTACGGCGCGACGAGCGCCTCGAGGCCGTCGAGCGCCCGGTCGAGCTGCCGGGCGCCCGCGCGGCGGACCATGAAGCCGCCCAGCAGGCCGAGGCCGCGCAGGCGCTGGGCGAGCGTGATCGCGACGCGCGTGGCGGCGTCGCCGGCGCGCTCGAGGCGGACCTCGACCGCCGATGCGGCGAGGATCCGCTCGAACGGCGTGTTGACGAGCTGCTGCTCCCAGCGCCGCACCGCCGGCCGCGCCGACTCGACGACGCGGAAGTCGGCGCGCACCGGGGCGCCCTTGGCCGTCGTCATCACCTGCGTGAAGGCGTTGCCGTCGACGCCCTCGACGCGCGTCACGCGCGGCCACCAGCGCGGCAGGTGGTAGTCGTCGCCGACGATCGCCCAGATCTCCTCGGGCGTCGCGCGCAGCGTCCGCGAGCGGCGCACGGTGGGCATCGGTACCGGGGCTATTCCTCGTCGTAGCGGATGAGCGCGCGGGCCTCGTGCGGCGCCAGCGCCGCGCGGCCGGGCAGGAACGCCAGCTCGATGAGAAACGCGCAGCCGACGACCTCCCCGCCGAGCTGCTCGACGAGCGTGCACAGCGCGGACGCGGTGCCGCCGGTCGCCAGCAGGTCGTCGTGGACGAGCACCCGCTGGCCCGGCGCGATCGCGTCCTCGTGCACCTCCAGCACGCTCGTCGCGTACTCCAGGGAGTACTCGTGGCGGATCGTCTTGTGCGGCAGCGCGCCGGGCTTGCGCGCCAGCACGAATCCGGCCCCGTGCTCGCGGGCGAGCGCAGGGCCGAACAGAAAGCCGCGCGCCTCGGCGCCGATGACGACGTCGGGACGCAGGTCCCGCGTCAGCTCGGTCAGCGCGTCGACCGCGTCGCCCAGTCCCTGCGGATCGGCGAGCAGCGGGGTGATGTCGCGAAAGACCACCCCCGGCTTGGGCCAGTCGGGGATCGAGCGAATCAGGCTCGCCAGCGCGCCGTTGGAGGCCATTGGCTAGCCCGCGATCTTCCGCAGGTCGCGAATGAGCAGCAGGTGCTTGAGGTGCGTCGCCACCGCGGCGAGGTTCTCGAGCGCCTCGAGCGCCTCCTTGCGGCGCTCGGGGTTGCGCGAGCGCAGGGCGGGGGCGAGGATCTGCTGCAGCAGCGCCGCCTCGCGATCGGCCGAGGAGCGAAACACGCGCAGGTTGCGCCCGCCGACGCCGTAGCGCGCGAGCTCGGTGACCGCGCCGATGATCTCGCGCTCGGTCTCGTCGTAGTAGTGCTTGCCGGCGCGCAGCTCGCTCTTGATGACGCCGTAGTCCTCGAGCTCGCGCACGAGCGCGGGATCGGCGCGCGTCTCCTCGAGCACGTCCTCCAGCGCGTACATCGCCCCACCGTCGGTGACCGACACGCTGGCGCGCCGCTTGCGCTTGCTGGCCACCGCGGACTGGCTGCCCTCGGGCGTGCCGACCTTGCCGTCGCCGTCGCTCGCGCGGCCCGAGGCGAGCTCCTGGCGGATGACCCGCAGCGGCAGGAACTCGTCGCGCTGCAGGCGCAGGATCGTGCGCAGGCGGACCATGTCCGAGGGCGAGTACAGGCGGTAGCCGCCCGCGGTGCGCCGCGGGTTGAGCAGCTTCTGGTCCTCGAGGTAGCGGATCTTCGAGATCGAGATGTCCGGGAACTCCTGCGCGAGTCCCTTGCAGACGACGCCGATCGTCATCCCCTTCTGCGGGCGGCTGTCGTCGCCGCCGGGCGCGGCCGGGGCGATGGCGGCGGACTGCTTGTCGGAGGGATTCGTCGTGGCCATCAGTGACCGATCACTAGCGCGAGAGGAACGTGAGCTTGTACTTGCCGACCTGCAGCTCGTCGCCGTCCTCGAGACGGTGCGTCTCGATGCGGTGGCGGTTGACGTAGGTCCCGTTCAGCGAGCCGAGGTCGTCGAGGTGCCAGGCGCCGCCGCGGCGCACGATGAGGGCGTGGTCGCGCGAGACGGTCACGTCGTCGAGGAAGACCGCGCAGTCGGGGCGCCGGCCGATCGGCATCCGCTCGCCCGCAAGCGGGAAGCTCTCCCCCACGCGACCGCCGCCCGCCCGGATGACGAGCGCCGCGCCGTGCGCGACGACGTCCTCGAGCTCGACCGGGATGAGCTCACCGGTCTCGTCGATGCGGTAGGTCGCCGTGACGGGATCGGTCGCCGGCGCCTCGGGTGTGCCGATGAACGCACCGCACTTCTGGCAGTAGTTGGCCCCCTCGGCGTTGAGGAACCCGCACTCGGGGCAGTGATGCGCCATTACTCCTGCGTCGTGCGCCCCGCGAGGATGTCCGTCAGCCGCTGGACATCGGCGCCGGAGATCACGTCCTCGCCGGTTTCGTGCTTCTTGCGCAGCCGGTTGACCAGCTCCGCGCGCAGGATGTCGATCTTGCCGTGCAGGATGCGCCGGCGGTAGGAGACCTCGACCTCCTCGTCGGTCAGCTGCTGGATGAGGTCCTTCAGCTCCTGGTCGGCGAGCGAGCCAAGATCGGGGAACGTGTCCATCAAGAGTGTCTCCTACGTGAAAATGGGAAGGCCGAGCAGGGCGGTCGGGCGAGCATACCAGCGCAGGTCTTGCCTTCAAGCTGAGCTTGAGACTCGACGGACGAACGTCGGAGGATGCGGGGGCGCCATTGGACGGGCCGAACCTGAACCGGTAATCTAGGATTTCACTGTCTTAGGTCGCCCTAATCATGTCAACGCTGCTGCCGACGCCGAATCTCCAGACCGTGCCGCCGATCCCGGCACTGTCCGACCCCCCGGGTTGCGAGGAGTGCTGCCTGGTCCCGGGCTCGCTGCAGCGCGTGCGCAGCATGCAGGCCCTGCGCGAGCAGGGCTGGAGCCTGGACGAGATCGCGCTGCGCTTCGGCGTCTCGCGTGAGCGCGTGCGCCAGATCATGCGCGCCCACGGCGGCCCGGCGCCCGAGGACATCGCCGAAGCCCGCCGCCGCCGCGCCGAGGCGGAGGCCGAGGCCCGCATCGACGAGCTGCTGACGCGCTGGCGCGCCGGCGAACCGCCGCGCGTCGCCGCCAGCGAGCTCGGCCTGCAGGCCGCCGCCTGCCGCAGCACGATCGAGCGCTTCGCGACGGACGCCGACCGGGCGGCGCGCAAGGCCAGCATGGCGGGCGCGCGCTGGGTGCAGACCTACTCCGACCGCGACATCATCCTCGCGCTCGTATCGGTCGCCACGCGGGTCGGGCGCGTCCCGAGTGCGAAGGAGTACGCCGTCCACGCCCGCGAGCTCAACTACCCGAGCCTGCCGACCGTGCTCAACCGGATGGGCGGCTGGACGCAGGCGTTGCGGGCCACCGGCATGGCCCCGCTGAGCACGCCGTCGCGCACCCGCAAGCGGCGCTGGACCGAGGAGGCCTGCTGGCGCGCGCTGCGCACGGTCGTCCGCGAGCTCGGCGAGATCCCGACCGTGCTCGCCTACGAGCGCCATGCCGCCGGCCGACCCGAGCTGCCCTCCTCCGCGACGCTGCGCAACCGGCTCGGCCGCTGGAGCTCGATCACGACGCAGCTCGCCGCGCGCGAGCCGCTCCTGGAGCAGACGGCCGCCCGCTCAGCCCGCGTCGCGCGAAGCGCGTAGCTGCGCCAGGCCGTCGCGCACGTAGAGCACGACGGCGTACCAGGCGAGCGCGAGGCCGATGTAGAGCAGCACCTCGGCCAGCGTGGCCAGCCCGACGAGGGCGAAGAAGATCGCCGACATCGTCGGCCACACGGCGGCCCGGCCCGGCCAGGTGATCTTCATCTCGTAGCCGCGGCGCAGCGCGAGCGGGCCGGCGATCAGCAGCAGGACCTCGCGCGCCACGAGCAGCGCGATCGCCCAGCGCGGCAGCAGCTCGAAGTACCAGCACACGGCGACGCCCGAGACGACGAGCAGGCGATCGACGAACGGGTCCAGCAGCGCGCCGAAGCGGCTGTACTGACCGGTCAGCCGCGCGGCGATCCCGTCGACGTAGTCGCTCCAGGAGATGACGGCGAAGATCACGGCCGGCAGCGCGTCGGTCCCGCTGTCGGAGCTCAGCGCGAGCACGAGGAAGACGGGGATCAGCGCGAGGCGCACGAAGCCGATCGCGTTGGGGATCGTCCAGACGTTCCAGGGCTGCCCGCGCAGCGTCTGCGGCGGCGGCGGCCCCGAGCGATCCAGGCCGGCCAGCCGCCGGAACGTCAGGCGCGCCTTCTCGGCCGCGTCGCCGAGCGCGGTCGAGTCGGACTCGGGCGCGGGCGGCTCGCGCCGCGCACGATCTACGGGAGCGTCTGCCACAGCTCGGCCACTGCCTCGGCGGCCTGCCCCAGGGGCACGCCGCCTTCGAGGTCCTCCAGGCCGCGACGCCGCTGTGCCTCGGCGCGCCCCTCCTGCAGTGAGCGGCGCCCGACGGTCAGCCGCAGCGGGCAGCCGAGCAGCTCGGCATCGGCGAACTTCGAGCCCGGGCCGAGGTCGCGGTCGTCGAGCAGGACGTCGAGGCCGGCGGTGCGCAGCTCGCGGTACAGGCCCTCGGCCGCGGCGAGCTCGTCGCTGCCGGGCTTGCCGAGCGCGACCACCTCCACGTCCCACGGTGCGAGCGCGCGCGGCCAGGAGATCCCCTTCTCGTCGGCGAACTGCTCGACCGCCGCCGCGACGATCCGCGCCGGCCCGATCCCGTAGGAGCCCATGATGATCGGCCGCTCCTTGCCCTCGACGTCGAGGTAGGTGGCGCCGAGCGGCTCGGAGTAGCGCGTCCCGAGCTGGAAGATGTTGCCCACCTCGATCGCGGCCTGGATCGTGATCGGGCGCCCGCCGACCGTGTCGCCGGCCTCGACCTTGCGCACGTCGACGCGCTCGAAGGCGAAGTGGCGGCCGGGCTGCACGCCGCGCAGGTGGTGGTCGCGCTCGTTGGCGCCGACGACGTAGCCGCCGTCGCCCACGGCCTCGTCGAGCAGCACCGGCACGTTGGCGCCGACGGGCCCGATGAAGCCGGCGGGGCCGATCCGCTCGGCGACCTCCTCCTCGCGCGCCGGGCGCCAGGGCGCGCCGAGCGTGTTGGTGAGCTTGATCTCGTTGACGCGATGGTCGCCGCGCACGAGCACGAGCACGAGGCCGCGACCGCCGACGCGGCCCGAGGCGCCGTCGACGATCACCGGAAACGCCTTCAGCAGCCCACCCGCGGGGACGCCCATCATCCGCGCGACGGCGTCGATCGACGTCGCACCGGGCGTGTGCACGGCCTCGGGCTCGCTGAGCGGCTCGGGCAGGTCGACGGGATGCGGGTCGGCGGTGGCGACTTCGACGTTGGCCGCGTAGCCGTCCGTGAGCGCGACCTCGTTCTCGCCCGCGGCGCACGGCGCCATGTACTCGTGCGCCCCGGAGCCGCCCATCATCCCGACGTCGGACTCGACGCTGTACCACTCCAGCCCGGTGCGCTCGAAGATCCGGTCGTAGGCGCCGGCGAAGACGTCGTAGTGGGCCTGCAGCCCCGCCTGGTCGCGATCGAAGGTGTAGGCGTCCTTCATGATGAACTCGCGGGTGCGCAGCACGCCGGCGCGGGGCCGCGGCTCGTCGCGCTCCTTGACCTGGAAGTGGTAGAGGCTGAACGGCAGGTCGCGGTAGGAGCGCACGACCTGCGCGACGTGGGTCGTGACGCATTCCTCGTGCGTCATCGCCAGGACCATGTCGGCGCCCTTGCGGTCCTTGAGCTTGAACAGCTCGTCGATGGCGTAGCGGCCCGTGCGCTGCCAGGGCTCGGCGGGCTGGAGGACCGGCATGAGCATCTCCTGGCCGCCGACGGCGTCGATCTCCTCGCGGATGATCTGCACGACCTTCTGGTGCACGCGCCAGCCCGCGGGCAGCCAGGACCACAGGCCCGTGCCGAGCTGGCGGACGAGTCCCGCGCGCACCATCAGCTTGTGCGAGATCGCCTCGGCATCGGCCGGCGGTTCGCGCTCGGTCGGCAGCAGCAGTGCGGAGAGTCGGGTCACGAGTTCACCATCGGGTTCCGTCAAGCCTACGCGGGTAGAGTCCGAGAGGAGTCCGACGAACAGAGGAGAAACGCCCTATGGCCTTTGAGGTTCCGCCCCTGCCGTACGCCCCCGATGCGCTCGAGCCGCACATCGACGCCCAGACGATGTCGATCCATCACGACAAGCATCATCAGGCGTACGTCGACAAGCTCAATGCTGCGCTGGAGGGAACCGAGCACGCAGATTCGTCGATCGAGGACATCATCGCCAACCTCGACGCGATCCCCGAGGACAAGCGGGGGCCCGTCCGCAACAACGGCGGCGGGCACTACAACCACTCCCTCTTCTGGCCCTCGATGAGCGCGGAGGGCGGCGGCGCCCCCGACGGCGACCTCGGCGCGGCGATCGACGCGGCCTTCGGCTCGTTTGACGACTTCAAGGAGAAGTTCGAGGCTGCCGGCGTCGGCCAGTTCGGCTCGGGCTGGGCCTGGCTCGTCCTCGACGGCGGCGCGCTCGCCGTGACGAGCACGCCCAACCAGGACAACCCGCTCAGTGACGGCAAGACCCCGCTGCTGGGCAACGACGTCTGGGAGCACGCGTACTACCTGAAGTACCAGAACAAGCGCCCCGATTACCTGAAGGCATGGTGGAACACCGTCGACTGGGCGGAGATCGCCAAGCGCTACGCGGCCGCGAACGGCTGATCGGCCGCGGTGGCCATCGGTTGATCGGCCACGGTTCGCGCTACTTTCGCGACAATGCGCTGTTCATAGGGCGGGACGGAACGACTCCGTCCCGCTCGCGCGTTAATTCACCCCCGTCTGGCAGGAGCTCCATGTCGACAGCCATCCGTTCGTTCGTCCTTGCGCTTGTACTCGGCGCCGTCCTCGCGCCGGCCGCGCAAGCGGACCAGAGCCAGATGTCGATCATGATGGACGACGATCTGCTCGTGTATCGCAGCGACAGCGTGGCGGCGCGCACGCTCACGCAGATGAAGACGCTCGGCGTCGACACCGTTCGTGTCACCGTTCTCTGGGAGACGGTCGCGGAGTTCTCACGGTTCACCAAGTCCGACCTGGCCAAGCTCAGGGGTGAGAAGCACACCCGTGCCCGCGAGGCGGCACGGCGCCAGAACCGGCGCTTCAAGCCCACCAACCCCTCGACGTACCCGATTCGCAACTGGGATCGCTACGACAACCTCGTGCGCGCCGCGACCGACCGCGGGATCCGCGTGTACTTCAACATCACCGGTCCCGGTCCGCGATGGGCGCACGCCAAGAAGCCGAAGGGATCCAGCGCGTCGCAGCGGACGTTCAAGCCGCGCGTCAAGGAGTTCAAGAAGTTCGTCATGGCGGTGGGCAGGCGCTTCGACGGCACGTTCCGCGACGAGAACGGCTCGCGGGCCACGCTGCCGCGCGTGAGCATGTGGTCGCTGTGGAACGAGCCCAACCAAGGCGGCTGGCTGTCGCCGCAGTGGGAGAACGGCAAGCCGGCCTCGCCCGCGCTGTTCCGCAAGCTCTACCAGAACGGCTACGCCGGACTGGTCTCGACCGGCCACCGCGCCGACAACGACATCGTCCTGCTCGGCGAGACGGCGCCGCTGGGCAGCGACGCGAAGACCGGGAAGTCGCCGATGCGGCCCAAGCAGTTCATCCGCGAGCTCTTCAAGGGCAATCTCGGAGCGGCGCTGCCGGCGACCGGCTATGCCCATCACCCGTACACGAAGAACGTGGCGCCGACGGTCCGCGATCCGCACCCGGACTCGGTGACGATGGCGAACATCTCCGAGCTGGGGAGCCTGCTCGACGAGATGTCGGCGGCGAGCGGCGGCAACATCGCGAGCGGCATGCCGCTGTACATGACCGAGTACGGCTTCGAGACCAACCCGCCGGATCCGTTCTCGGGCGTCTCGTACGACCTGCAGGCGAAGTACAACAACCTCGGCGAGTACCTCGCGTATCTCAACCCGCGGATCCGCTCGCAGGCGCAGTTCCTGCTCGCCGACGTCCCGCCGGTGCGCAGCCGGCCCAAGTCGTCCAAGAGCTACTGGTTCACCTACCAGTCCGGTCTGTACACGCAGCGTGGACAGCCCAAGCCGGCCGCGTACACCTACTCGTTCCCGTTCCTCGTGACGCCCACGGGAGTCGACCCGACGACGGGGGCGCCGGCCGTCCACATCTGGGGTCAGCTGCGCTTCCTGGCGACCGGTCAGGCGGACGTCGTGCAGCTGCAGTGGAAGCCCAAGGACGGATCGGCCGACTGGGTCACGGTCGGCGGTCCGGTGCCGTCCGATCCGATCCGCGGCTACTTCGAGGCCGATCGCGTGGCGCCCGCGGCGGTGGCCGGCGACTGGCGCGCGATCTGGCTGCTCTCCGACGGCAGCGTCGGCCTGTACACGTCAGGCTCCGACGGCAGCTGAGGGCTGACCTCCCGCGCGGTGCCGGCGCTCGCGCCGGTGCCGCGCGGGTCTCGCTCGCGCTCAGGCGCGGGTGAAGCGGCGACCGGCGACCGGCGAGACGTCCTCGTCGATCTCGAGCGCGGCGAGCACGTCGTCGCCACCGCCGTTGGCGGCGGCCTCGGCCTTCTCCATCGCCGCGAGGCGCTCGGGCGTCATCGCCGTCTCGTCCTCGTTGGCGGCCAGCCAGCGCGCGCCCTCGGCGGCGGCGCGCTCGTCGACGTCGATGCGCTTGGACGTCGCGTACTTGTCGATCTCCTCGAAGAGGACGTCGACGAGCTGTGCGGTCGGCACCTTGCGCAGCGGCTTGCCGCGGCTGAAGATCAGGCCCTCGTCCTTGGCGCCGGTGATCCCGAAGTCCGCGTGCGAGGCCTCGCCGATGCCGTTGACCGCGCAGCCGAGCACGGCCACCTCGATCGGGTCCTCGTAGGCCTCCAGGCGGCGCTCGATCTCCATGACGACCGAGTCCATGTCGAACTGCAGGCGCCCGCAGGTCGGGCAGGCGATGAGGACGGGCCCGCGCTCGCGCAGCTGCAGCGCCTTGAGGATCTCCCAGGCGACCTTGACCTCCTCCTCGGCATGAAACGTCGAGAGGCTGATGCGGATCGTGTCGCCGATCCCGTCGGCGAGCAGCGTGCCGAGGCCGACGGCGGACTTCAGGCTGCCCGACCACTTCGTGCCCGCCTCGGTGATGCCGAGGTGCAGCGGGTGGTCGATCTTCGCGCTCAGCAGCCGGTTGGAGGCGATCGTGTTGGGCACGTTGGTCGACTTGATCGAGACCTTGAAGTCATAGAAGTCCAGGCGGTGCATGAGCTCGACGAACTCCGTCGCGGCCGCCGTCAGCGCCTCGACGGGGTTGTCGCGCTCCAGGACGTGCAGGTGCTTGGGCAGCGAGCCGGAGTTCACGCCGATGCGCATCGGCGTGCCGGCGGCCTTCGCGCGGGCGACGACCTCGGCGACCTTGTCGGGCCCGCCGATGTTGCCCGGGTTCAGGCGGATGCAGTGCGCGCCGGCGTCGATCGCCTTCAGCGCGAGCGTGTGGTTGAAGTGGATGTCGGCGATGACCGGGATCGGCGACTGCACGACGATCGTCCTGAGCGCCTCGATGTCGCGATCGCGCGGCACCGCGACGCGCACGATGTCGGCGCCCGCCTCGGCGACCTTGTGGATCTGGTCCATCGTCGCCTGCAGGTTGGCGGTCTCGGTCTTGGTCATCGTCTGCACGGCGACGGGGGCGCCGCCGCCGACGGGAACGCTGCCGACCATGATCTGTCGCGCTGAGGCCATGTCCTCATTCTACGGAGCGGCCCGGGGCGGCCGATCATCGCGGCGGCGATTACGGTTTGGGCGATGCAGTTCGTCTTCGCCTACGGCTCGCTGGCCGCGGACCTGCCCGGCAGCCACCCCGCCGTGCTGCGCGGCCGGCGGCGCGGCTGGGGCGTGGCGATGGACAACCGCGTCGACGTGCCCGGCTACAAGCACTACCGGCTGCGCGCCGACGGCAGCCGGCCGGCGGTCTGCGTCGCCTTCCTGGACCTGTTCGCCGACGGCGCGGCCACCACGCACGGCGTCTGCGTCCCGGTCGACGACGCCCAGCTGCCGTTCATCGACCATCGCGAGCGCAACTACGAGCGCATCGACGTGACCGCCGCCGTCGCCCCCGCGCGCGGCACCGTCTGGGCGTACGTCGGCGCGCCGGACGGGCGCCGGCGGCTGCGCCGCGCCCGCGCGGCGCAGGGCGCGGTGATCAGCCGCGACTACCTCGAGCGCACGCGCGCCGCGTTCGCCGTGCTCGGCGGCGCCGCGCTGGCCGACTTCGAGGCGTCGGCCGCCGTCGGCGACCTGCCGGTGCTCGATCTCGAGCGCTTCGAGAACCCGCCGATGGGCGTGCGCCCGTGACGGCGCAGGATCATCCGGCTCAGCCGGGGTGAAGGGCGAGCGCCAGGGTCCCGCTGCGCGTCAGCGCACGCCGAAGCCCTCGCCGCTGGTCAATCGCCCGATGTCGTTGGACAACCCGACGTAGAAGAGCAGCAGCACGAGCACGAAGCCGACGAGCGACGCGCGCTCCATGACGCGGAAGGAGATCGCGCGGCCGCGGATCTTCTCGGCGAGCGCCCAGAAGATGTGGCCGCCGTCGAGCGGCAGGAACGGGAAGAGGTTGATGATGCCCAGCGACAGCGAGATGAGCGCGAGCACGCTGACCGCGCGCACGGTGTCGAACTCGAAGCTCTGACGCGTCGCCTCGTAGGACCCGACGACGCCGGAGACCTCCTCGCGCGCCTCCTTGTCGTAGACGAGCTTGACGATGCTCTGGACCGTCAGCGTCGTGACGTTCCACATGCCGGTGATGCTGCGCTCGGCGGCCTCGCCGACGCCGACGTCGACGCCGCGCGAGCCGGGTCCGACGCCGATCAGCAGCCGCTTGGCCTGCACGTCGTAGCGCGGCGTGAGCTCGAGCGCGAGCCGCCTGCCGTCGCGCAGGACGACGAGCTTGACGGGCTCGGTCGCGGCGCAGCCCTGGCGCGCCTTGCCGGCGCAGGCGTGGCTGCCGATCGCGTCGCGCATCGCATCCCAGCGCTTCTCGCCCGTCTCGGGGGTGATCCCGGGCGCGAAGCCGGCGACGCCGTCGGCCGAGACGATCCGGTCGCCGCGCTGCAGCACGCCGCTGGCCGGGCTGTCCTTCTCGACACGCTCGACGACGGGCTGGGCGAGCTGCATCGGGCGCGAGGCGAACAGCACCCAGAGGATGAGGAACGCGAGCACGATGTTCACGGCCGGCCCGGCGGCGATGACGACGATCCGCTTCCAGACCTTCTGGCGGTAGTAGGCGCGGTGAGCGACCTCCGCAGGCATGTCCTCCTCCGGGTTCATCCCGGTGATCTTCACGTAGCCCCCGAGCGGGATCGCCCCGAGCCCGTACTCGGTCTCGCTGTTCTTCGGCCGCCACTTCGCGATGAGCGGCGGGAAGAAGAGGGCGAAGCGCTCGACCCGCATCCCGACCGCCTTGGCGGCGACGAAATGCCCGAACTCGTGCAGGATGATCAGCGCCGCAAAGCCCGCGAAGGCGAGGAAATAGCTCACCGGGTCAGTGTAGGAGTCGCTCTGACTCGGCCTCGACGAGCTCGGCCGCGACGGCGCGGGCCTCGCGGTCGGCCTCGTAGAGCGACTCGAACGCGCGCACGCGCTGGGCCGGCAGGCGCTCGAGCGCGCCCTCGATCACGGCGGGGATGCCGAGGAAGCCGAGCTTGCCGGCCAGGAACGCGTGGACGGCGATCTCGTTGGCGGCGTTCAGGACGCAGGGCGCGGTGCCGCCGGCGATCGCGGCGGCGCGGGCGAGGGCGAGCGCCGGGAACGCCTCGATGTCGACGGGCTCGAACGTGAGCGCACCGATCTCGGTCAGGTCCAGCGCGGGTACCGGCACGTCGACGCGGTCGGGGTAGTGCAGCGCGTAGGAGATCGGCACGCGCATGTCCGGGTTGCCGAGGTGCGCGAGCGCGGCGCCGTCGCACAGCGTGATCATGCTGTGGACGATCGACTGCGGGTGCACGACCACCTCGATGCGGTCGTAGGGGATCCCGAAGAGGTGGTAGGCCTCGATGACCTCCAGGCCCTTGTTCATGAGCGTCGCCGAGTCGATCGAGATCTTGCCGCCCATGTCCCACGTCGGGTGCGCGAGCGCCTCGTCGACGGTCACCTCGGCCAGGTCGGCGCGGCTGCGGCCGCGAAACGGCCCGCCCGAGGCGGTCAGCACGAGCTTGTCGACCGTGCCCGGTCGTTCTCCGGCCAGCAGCTGATGCAGCGCGGAGTGCTCGGAGTCGACGGGCAGGATCTGCGCGCCGGTCGCCTCGGCGAGCGCCATCACGAGCTCGCCGCCGACGACGAGCGACTCCTTGTTGGCGAGTGCGAGGTCGATCCCCTCCCCCAGCGTGGCGACGGTCGGGCCGAGGCCGGCGGAGCCGACGAGCGCGTTGAGGACGAGGTCGGCGCCGGACTCGATCACGAGCCGCACGAGCCCCTCGGCGCCGCTGAGGACCTCGCCGTCGGTCCAGGCCTCGGCGGCGCGCGCGCCGGCGTCGGCGTCGGCCAGCGCGATGCGGTCGACGCCGAAGAGGCGCGCCTGCTCGATCAGCGCCTCGGCCGAGCGCTCGGCGCTCAGGCCCACGAGCTCGAGTTCGGGGTCGCGCGAGACGATGTCGAGCGCCTGGGTGCCGATCGAGCCGGTCGAGCCGAGGATGAGAAGGCGGCGGGGCATGTCGGGCCGCATTCTGGCAGGCGGTGGTGTGCGCCCCGCGGGGGCGGGTGCGGCGCGGTGCGCTTCGCGTCATGGCGTGCGGGCGGTCACGTGGTCGAACGGCATCCCTGAGGGGTGTGGGTCCGCTTGCCCCGCGGCCGCCCGGCGAGGCCGGCGTCCGCTGGCGGGCGTGTCGAATACCTCGCGGCCCGCGCGAACTATTCGACACACCCACCCCCGGGTCACGCCATCGGGGCGCGCCCGGTCCGATATCCGCACTCGGCGCGCCCAGATCGAGGAACGGTCGCTGCGCCGGCACCCGAACCAGACTCACATCCTCAATGCTGCCGTTCGCCGACGACCGCCCCAACCCAGCGCGACAGCGCGCCAGCCCAGTCCAGCCCGCCGGCACGCCTATCCTCGGCCGACCATGGCCCGCCCCACGATCGCCATCACCTGCAGCGTCGGCGACATCCGCTCCGGTGAGTGGGACGAGCATGCCGCGTACTCCCCCATCGCCTACGTCCGCGCCGTCCAGCGCGCCGGCGCCCGCGCCATCCTGCTCGTCGCCGACGAGCACGACGCCGCCGACCCGAGCGAGCTGGTCGCCACGCTCGACGGCGTGATCCTCAGCGGCGGCGGCAGCGACGTCGCGCCGCGCCGCTACGGGCACGAGCGCCACCCGCAGACGGCCGCCGAGGAGCCCGGCCGCGACGACTTCGAGCTTGCCCTCGCGCGCGCCGCGCGCGAGCGGGACATCCCGCTGCTCGGCATCTGCCGCGGCATGCAGCTGCTCAACGTCGCCTACGGGGGCACCCTGCACCAGCACCTGCCCGACGTGCTCGGCCACGACGAGCACCGCGAACTGCCCGCCGCGTTCGCCCGCCACGAGGTCCGCATCGAGCCCGCCTCGCTCGCCGCGACCGCGACGGGCACCACCACCGAGACGGTGCTCTCACACCACCACCAGGGCCCGGACGCGATCGGCGACGGCCTGCACGTCAGCGGCCGGGCCGGCCCCGACGACAGCCCCGAGGCGATCGAGGATCGCGCCGCCCGCTTCCTGCTCGGCGTTCTCTGGCACCCCGAGGAGGACGAGCGCTCACGGGTCGTCGGCGCGCTCGTCGAGGCCGCGCGCGAACGCCACCGTTCGCGCGGAGCTTGACTTCGCGGTCGCCGGGTACGTAGCGTCGCCCCAGCGTCCCCGTCCAGCCGAGCCATGGAGGTGCATCCGCGTGCCGCGTTACGAGAACGTCGACGAGGGCTATCTGGACGAGCGACGGCTGAAGTCGGGGGCCGCGGGCTGGGTCCTGCTGGCCGGTCTCGGCGTCGCCTACGTCATCTCCGGCGACTTCGCCGGCTGGAACTTCGGCCTCGCCGAAGGCGGCTGGGGCGGCCTGCTGATCGCCACGATCCTCATGGGCGTCATGTACACGTGCATGGTCTTCGCCCTGGCGGAGATGTCCTCGGCGATGCCGACCTCCGGCGGCGGCTACACGTTCGCGCGCAGAGCGATGGGCCCCTGGGGCGGCTTTCTCACCGGCACGGCGATCCTCATCGAGTACGCGATCGCGCCGGCGGCGATCGTCGTGTTCATCGGCGGCTACGTCGAGTCGCTGGACATCTTCGGGATCACCGCGGGCTGGCCGGTCTACCTCTTCTTCTACGCCGTGTTCATCGGCGTGCACCTCATCGGCGTCGGCGAGGCGCTGAAGGTCATGTTCGCGATCACGGCGCTGGCCGTCGTCGCGCTGATCGTCTTCGTGGTCGGGATGATCCCCGAGTTCAGCGCGTCGAACCTGACCGACATCACGCCCGACACGAGCAAGTCGGGCGCCAGCGACTTCCTGCCCTTCGGCTACGCCGGCGTGCTCGGCGCGTTCGTCTACGGCATCTGGTTCTTCCTCGCCGTCGAGGGCGTGCCGCTCGCCGCCGAGGAGGCGCGCGACCCCAAGCGCGACATGCCCAAGGGCATCATCGTGGCGATGCTGATCCTGCTCGTGTTCGCGGCGCTGATCCTCACGCTCGCCCCGGGAGGTGCCGGCTCGGAGACGATCATGGACTCCGACAACCCGCTGCCGCTGGCCGCCGACACCGCCCACGGCGAGGGCTCGTTCATCGGCGAGTTCGTCAACTACGCGGGCCTCGCGGGCCTGGTCGCGAGCTTCTTCTCGATCATCTACGCCTACTCGCGCCAGCTCTTCGCGCTCTCGCGGGCGGGCTACCTCCCGCGCGCGCTGTCGGTCACGAGCGGGCGGCGCGTGCCGCACATCGCGCTCATCCTGCCGGGCGCCATCGGCTTCATGCTCGCCGCGATCACCGAGGACGGCGCGCGGATGATCCAGATCGCGGTGTTCGGCGCGACGGTCTCCTACGTGCTCATGCTGCTCAGCCACATCATCCTGCGCCGCACCGAACCCGGTCTGGAGCGCCCGTACGTGACGCCCGGCGGCACCCTCACGTCCGGGGTCGGGCTCGCGCTCGCGATCGCGGCGGTCATCGCGGTGTTCTTCGTCGACGAGAAGGCGGCGTTCATCACGCTCGGCGTCTACCTGCTGGCGGCGCTGTACTTCGCGCTGTACTCGCGCCACCACCTCGTGGCCCAGGCGCCCGAGGAGGAGTTCGCCGCGCTCGCGCAGGCCGAGTCGGAGCTCAAGGGCTCATGACCCTCGACGAGCTGCGGATCCTCGCGCAGGAGGGCGAGGTCGACACCGTCGTCCTCGCCCTCTGCGACATGCAGGGCCGGCTGATGGGCAAGCGGCTCACCGCCCGCCACTTCGTCGACGAGGTCGCCGAGCACGGCGCGGAGGGCTGCAACTACCTGCTCGCCGTCGACGTCGACATGAACACCGTGGAGGGCTACGACATGGCCTCGTGGTCGCGCGGCTACGGCGACTTCGTGCTCCGGCCCGACCTCGGCACGCTGCGCGCGCTGCCCTGGCTGCCGGGCACGGTGATGCTCATGGCCGACGTCGTGTGGGAGGACGGCTCGGACGTCGTCGCCTCGCCGCGGCAGATCCTGCGCCGCCAGCTCGCGCGCCTGGGCGAGCGCGGCTGGGACGCCGTCGCCGGCACGGAGCTCGAGTTCATCGTGTTTCGCGACACCTACGAGCAGGCGTGGCACAAGGCCTACCGCGACCTCGAGCCGGCCAACCTCTACAACGTCGACTACTCGCTGCTGGGAACGGCGCGCGTCGAGCCGCTGCTGCGCTCCATCCGCAACCACATGGAGGCCGCCGGCATGCAGGTCGAGGACTCCAAGGGCGAGTGCAACCTCGGCCAGCACGAGATCAACTTCCGCTACGGCCCCGCGCTGCGCAAGGCCGACGAGCACTCGATCTACAAGAACGGCGCCAAGGAGATCGCCGCCCAGCAGGGCTGCGCGATCACGTACATGGCGAAGTTCGACGCGCGCGAGGGCTCCTCGTGCCACATCCACTTCTCGCTGCTGGCGGCCGGCGACGGCTCGCCGGTGTTCCCCGCCGACCAGGCGCTGTTCGAGCGGTTCATCGCCGGGCAGCTGGCCTGCCTGCGCGAGCTGACGCTGTTCTTCGCGCCGAACATCAACTCCTACAAGCGCTTCGCGCAGGGCTCGTTCGCCCCCACCGCGGTGGCCTGGGGCAAGGACAACCGCACGTGCTCGATCCGCGTCGTCGGCCACGGCGGCGGCCTGCGCTTCGAGAACCGCCTGCCGGGCGCGGACGTCAACCCGTACCTGGCGATCGCCGCGATGATCGCGGCCGGCCTGCACGGGATCGACGCCGCGCTGGAGCTCGAGCCGCCGGTCGAGGGCAACGCCTACGTGGCCGACAAGCCGCACGTGCCCAAGACCCTGCAGGCGGCGCGCGACCTGTTCGCCGCCAGCGACGTCGCCCGCGAGGCGTTCGGCCAGGAGGTCGTCGACCACTACGTCAACATGGCCGACGTGGAGCTCGAGGCCTTCCATGCCGCCGTGACCGACTGGGAGCGCTTCCGCGGGTTCGAGCGGCTGTGACCGGCGAGACGCTGCGGGTGATCGAGCCCGCCACCGAGGCGGTGCTCGAGGAGATCCCCCGGGCGGGCGTCGAGGAGGCCGACGCCGCCGTCGCCCGGGCGCACGCCGCCCACCCCGGCTGGCGGGCGATCAGCCCGGCCGACCGGGCCAAGCTGCTCTACGAGCTCGCCGACCTCGTCGAGTCCGCGCTCGACGAGCTCGCGCTGCTCGAGGCCCGCAACGCAGGCAAGCCGATCGCCGACGCCCGCGGCGAGATGGCCATGGTGCTCGACACGTTTCGCTACTACGCCGGGGCGCCGGAGCGGATGCTCGGCGACACGATCCCGGTCGGCGGCGGGCAGGCGTTCACGGTCCGCGAGCCGCTCGGCGTCGTCGCGCTCATCACGCCGTGGAACTTCCCGCTGACGATCGCCGCCTGGAAGATGGCGCCGGCGCTGGCGGCCGGCAACACGGTCGTGCTCAAGCCCGCCGAGCTGACGCCGCTGACCGCGCTGCGCTTCGAGCAGCTCGCCGCCGAGGTGCTGCCGGAGGGCGTCGTCAACGTCGTCGCCGGCCCGGGTCGCACGGCGGGGCAGCGGCTCGTCGAGCATCCCGACGTGGCGAAGGTCGCGTTCACCGGCTCGACGGAGGTCGGGCGGGCGATCGCGGCGGGCGCCGCGCAGACGATCAAGCGCGTGACGCTCGAGCTCGGCGGCAAGTCGGCGAACGTGATCTTCGCCGACGCCGATCTGGAGCGGGCGGCCGCGGCCGCGCCGATGGCGGTGTTCGGCAACGCGGGCCAGGACTGCTGCGCGCGCTCGCGCATCCTCGTGCAGCGCTCGGCGGTGGAGCGCTTCATGGAGCTGCTCGAGCCGCACGTGCGGGCGGTGAGGGTCGGCGATCCGCTCAGCAACGACACGCAGATGGGACCGCTCATCAGCGCCGGACAGCGCGAAACCGTGGCGAGCTTCGTGCCGGAGAACGCGCCGGTGGCGTTCCAGGGCTCGGCGCCCAGCGGTCCCGGCTTCTGGTTTGCACCGACGGTGCTCTATCCGGTGCAGCGCGACGACCGCGCGGTGACCGAGGAGATCTTCGGCCCGGTCGTCGTCGTCATCCCGTTCGAGGACGAGGCCGAGGCGATCGCGCTGGCCAACGACACGATCTACGGCCTGTCGGGCTCGATCTGGACCGAGAACGGGGCGCGCGCGCTGCGGGTCGCACGGGCGATGGAGACCGGCGTGCTCTCGATCAACACGAACACCTCGGTGCGGGTGGCGACGCCGTTCGGCGGCTTCAAGCAGTCCGGCGTCGGCCGCGAGCTCGGCCCGCACGCGCTCGACGCGTACTCCGAGGTCAAGTCGATCTTCTACGCGACGGAGGAGTGAATGAGCGGCAGGCTCGAGGGCAAGGTGTGCGTGATCACGGGCGCGGCCGGCGGCATCGGCGCGGCGGCGTGCGAGCTGTTCGCCGAGGAGGGCGCGACCGTGGTGGGCGTCGACCTGCTGGAGGGCGCACAGGCCGACCTCGCGCTGGCGTGCGACGTCGCCGACGAGCCGCAGGTCGCGGCGATGTACGCCGAGGTGCGCGAGACGTACGGGCGCATCGACGTGCTGTTCAACAACGCCGGCATCTCGCCCACCGACGACGGCTCGGTCGTCGACACCGTGCTCGACGTGTGGGAGCGCGTGCAGGCCGTCAACCTGCGCTCGGTGTTCCTCTGCTGCAAGCACGGCATCCCGCACCTGCAGGCCGGCGGCGGCGGGTCGGTGATCAACACCGCGAGCTTCGTCGCCGTGATGGGCGCGGCGACGTCGCAGATCGCCTACACCGCCTCGAAGGGCGGCGTGCTCGCGCTGAGCCGGGAGCTCGGCGTGCAGTTCGCCAAGCAGAACATCCGCGTCAACGCCCTCTGCCCCGGTCCGGTCGACACGCCGCTGCTGCGCGAGCTGTTCGCCAAGGACCTCGAGCAGGCCCAGCGACGCCTCGTCCACGTGCCGATGGGCCGCTTCGCCGAGGCGCGCGAGATCGCCCACGCCGCTCTCTTCCTCGCCAGCGACGACGCCTCCTACGTCAACGCCACGACGTTCCTCGTCGACGGCGGGCTGAGCTCGGCGTACACGACGCCGCTCTGAAGACGTCGCGGGCGCGCGCGGTCAGGGCCGCGCGATCCCGCCGGCAGCGCTCGGCGTCATCACGGCGGCGGCCGTGAGCGCGACGGCGCCGGGCAGCACGAACAGGCCGATCGAGAAGCCCGTCAGCAGGGCGAAGAACAGCAGCACCGAGGCGCCGGTGACGCCGATCGCCCGCGCCCCGCGCCGGCCGTCGCGGCAGGCGACGCGCAGCGCCCGCCAGACGAGCGCGGAGATCACCGCAGGCAGCAGGAGCGCGATGCGCACGCTGAGCTCGTCGTTGGCCTCGAGGATCGTCTGGCCGCTGGGCTCGTAGAACGGCGCCGTCAGCGCCCACACCGTGAAGGCGAGCGCCCACACGACGGCACCGGTCGCGATCCAGAACGGGGCTCTGCACGGACGGGTGTCCGGATCCATGCGGCGATCGTAGGCTCGAAGCAAGCCGAAGGCCAGCCCTCGTGTCCGCCGGGGCCGGCGGTGGGTTGCGGGCCGGCGGGCCCCGTGTACTGTGCGTCGCCGATGCGTCGGCTGGTCGTGGCAATCGCGCTGCTCGGGGTGTGCGTCGCGGCGTCGCCCGCCGCGGCCGCCGGCCCGGACGCCGGCGTGCGCACCTACGAGGTCGGCGGCGTGCTGACGACGCTCGATCGCGCCGCGGTCGCCGCGACCGGCGCGGCGATCGTCGAGGCCGATCACGCCTCGGTCCTCGTGACGGCCTCCCCCTCGGACCTGCGCCGGCTGCGCCGCCTGCCCTACCACGTGACCGAGTACGTCGCGCCGTCGGCGCCGGACGCGCCGACGACCCCGCGCGCACGGGCGTTCCCGCCGGGCGACAGCGGCTATCACAGCTATCAGGAGTGGGTCGACGAGACCGCCGCGATCGTGGCCGCCCATCCGTCGCTCGTCACGCGCACCCAGATCGGCACGAGCTACGAGGGCCGCGCGATCTGGGCGCTGAAGGTGTCCGACAACGTGGCCGCCGACGAGGCCGAGCCGGAGGTGCTCTTCACCCACAACCAGCACGCGCGCGAGCACCTCACCGTCGAGATGGCGCTGTACCTGCTGCGCGCGCTGACCGGCGACTACGCCGGCGACGCGCGGATCCGGGCCGCGGTCGACAGCCGCGAGATCTGGATCGTGCCGAGCCTCAACCCCGACGGCGCGGAGTACGACGTGGCGACGGGCAGCTACGTGCTGTGGCGCAAGAACCGCCAGCCCCCGCCGCCGCCGGCCGCCGCGATCGGCACCGACCTCAACCGCAACTGGGACTTCCGATGGGGCTGCTGCGACGGCTCGAGCCCCGATCCGGGGTCGGAGACCTACCGCGGGCCGAGCCCGTTCTCCGCCCCGGAGACGCGGGCGCTGCGCGACTTCGTGCAGTCGCGCCGGATCGGCGGCGCGCAGCAGATCACGGCCGCGATCGACTTTCACACCTACGGCGAGCTCGTCCTGTGGCCGTTCGGCTACACGCTCGACGACACCGCCCCCGGCCTCGACGCCGACCAGCACGCGACGTTCGCCGCCATCGGGCAGAGCATGGCCGCGTCCAACGGCTACACCCCCCAGCAGTCATCGGACCTCTACATCACCGACGGCTCGATCGACGACTGGCTGTGGGGCGTCGAGGGCGTGTTCGCCTACACGCTGGAGATGTATCCGACGGGCGCGGTCCCCGGCTTCTATCCGCCCGACGAGGTCATCGCCGCGCAGACGTCGCGCAACCGCGAAGCCGTCCTGCGGCTGCTGGAGGTCGCCGACTGCCCCTACCGCGCGATCGGCAAGCAGGCGGTCTACTGCGCGGCGAGCTCGCCGCCACCCCCACCGCCGGCCGAGCCGCCGCCGGCCGTCACCACGCCACCGCCCGGGGCGCCGGCCGCCCGCGCGGTGGTCAGCGCGCTCGCGTCGCGCGTGGGCGTCCGCCCCGACGGGCGCCTGCGGCTGCGCGTGAACTGCCGCACGACGGGCACGACGCGCTGCCGCGGCACGATCACCGTCAAGGCGCGCCTGCCCGGCGGCCGCGGGCGCAACACGACGATCGCCCGGCTGACCTACGCGGTGGCCGCCGGCCGCAAGACGCTCACGCTGCGCGTGCGCCTCCCCGGCCGCCGAGCGCTGCGGGCCCGCGCCACGCTCGCCGCGACGGCCACCCTGGCGACGCGCCAGCCCAGCGGCGCGATCAGGTCGACGAGCCGGCGGATCGTGCTCGTGCGCCGCCGCTGACGCTGCGACGCTCAGCGAGAATCGCCCCCGCGCTCGGGGTCCCCACGGCCGCGCTCCGGCGCCAGCTCGTCGGTCACCTCGCGGACCCACTCGCGGTGCGCCGCCAGCAGCTTGCGCGGGAGGCGGTGGCTCAGAGCCAGGTAGCGGGCGCGGTGCGGGATCGCCTCGGCGCGCCGCGCGGAGTCCTCGAGCTGGGCCTCGAGCGCGTCGATCTGGGCCTCGAGGCCGCGCAGGCTCTCCACGATCGCGGCATCGTCGATGAGGTCTCCGGCCAGCAGGCGGATCGCCGCCTCGTTGCGGATCTCGGGAAAACGGGCCGGCTGCGCCAGCCATTGCCGCAGCGCGGTCAAGCCCCTGTCGGTGAGCGTGTAGTGCGTGCGCTCACGCGTCCGGCCCGGCTCTTTGGTCGAGCCCAGGTATCCGAGCCGCTCGAGGCGCTTGGGCTCTGCGTAGTAGCTCGCCGGGGCGGCCGACCAGTACAGCGGGCTGCGGCCGAGCATCGTCGCGATGTCGTGCGGGCCCGCGCCGTCGCGTCCGACCATCGCGAGGACGACGTACGACAGGGATGTCAGCTCGGATCTTGACAAAGCTCCATATTGGAGTTACAAACTCCAATCTAGAGCCTAAGCCATGCCGCGGACGCGGCGGAAGGAGACCGTGATGAGCACCCCCACCGAGACCGTCGAGCGCCTCTACGCGAGCTTCGCCGCCGGCGACCTGGACAGGGTCCTCGAGCTGCTCGATCCGGACGTCGAGTGGATCACGCCGCCACCCTGCCGTGGTCGCGGGGCACGTACCACGGGAGCGACGAGGTCCTGAGCTACTCCGAGAGCTTCGGCGCGGCGCTCGAGCGGCCCGCCGTCGTACCCGATCGGATCCTCGGCTGCGGCGACACCGTCGTCAGCCTCGGCAGCGAGTCCGGACAGGCCCGGGCGACGGGCGAGACGTTCTCCGTGCCGTTCGCGCACGTGCTGACGGTCAAGGACGGCCGCGTCACCGCCTGCGCGGCCACGTCGACACCGCGACGATCTGCGCCGCCTTCGACGGCACCGTCGTGCGAGCTACAGCAGCATGAGCCAGACGTAGTAGCCGACGACGGCCGTGAACAGCACGGCGTCGAGGCGGTCCAGGGCCCCGCCGTGGGGGCCGAACAGGCGCCCGGTGTCCTTCGTGCCGGCGTCGCGCTTGATGAAGGACTCGAAGAGGTCGCCGAGCGGGGCGGCGAGCGCGACGCCGATGCCGAGCAGCAGCGCGTCGGTGCCCGACAGCCAGTCCTGGTAGGTGCCGGCCAGCCAGGTCGCCAGCACGGCCGTGACCATCCCGATGACGAGGCCCTCGACGGTCTTGTTCGGCGAGACGCTCGGCGCGAGCTTGCGCTGGCCGAACCAGCGCCCGCCGATGTAGGCGCCGGAGTCCCCGACGAACGTGCCGACGAGGATGTCGACGATGATGCCGCCGCCGTGGGGCAGCTCGCGCAGCAGCACGCCGTGGGCCAGCGTGACGCCGATCCAGACGACGCCGAAGACCGTGATCGCCATCCCCAGGGTGCCGGACCTGCGCTGGGCGAGCGCGGTCGCGAACAGCACGGGAAAGAACGCCAGCAGGGCCAGCATGACGTGAAATCCCTCGCCGAAGAACGCGGCGAGGATGACCGCGATGACGCCGATGAAGCCGGCCAGGCGGACGGGCTCGGCGTCGGCGTAGAGGTCGAACAGCTCGCCCGCCGCGATGATCGCCAGCGGCAGGATGCCCAGCGCGAACCAGATGTCGCCGACGGCGATGATCGTGATCGCGTAGGCGACCGCCGGGATCGCGACGAGCAGACGCCCGACGAGCTCCGACCGCGGCGACTCGCGCCGCGGCCGGCGCGTCGCGGGACGAGCCGGCGCGCGCGCGGCGCGGGCAGGACGGCGAGGTGGTCCGCGCCGCGCGGCCATCAGCGGCCCCCGAATCGGCGACGGCGCGCGCTGTACTCCATCATCGCCGCCTCGAAGTCGCGGCGATCGAAGTCCGGCCACAGCTGATCGGTGAACACGAGCTCGGAGTACGCCGACTGCCACATGAGGTAGTTGCTCAGGCGCTTCTCGCCGCTCGTGCGGATGATGAGGTCCGGGTCGTGCATCTCGGGCGCGTAGAGCAGCTTGCGAAAGTCGTCCTCGTCGCCGCCCTCGAAGCGCTTGGCGGCGTCGACGATCTCCGCCCGGCCGCCGTAGTTGAAGGCGACGAAGAGCGTGATCTTGTCGTTGGCGGACGTCAGCGCCTCGGCCCACCCCATCTGCTCGACCAGCTTCGGGTCGACACCCTCGCGGCGCCCGACGAAGCGCATCCGCACGCCGCTCTCGTGCAGCTCGGGGGTCTCCTCGACGATCCGCTCGGCGAACATCGCCATCAGGCCGTCGACCTCCTCCGCCGGGCGCGACCAGTTCTCCGTCGAGAACGAGTACACCGTCAGCTCGAGGACGCCGAGCTCGCCGGCGTCGCGCAAGCGGGCCTTGAGGTTGTCGGCGCCGGCGCGGTGGCCCTCGATCGTGGGCAGGTCGCGCGACTTCGCCCAGCGCCCGTTGCCATCGGTGATGATCGCGACGTAGCGCGCCGCCTCGCCCCGCTCCGTCACGGGCATCTCAGACCTCGAGGATCTCTTCTTCTTTGCCCTTCAGCAGCCCGTCGAGCTCGGCGATCTTGTCGTTCGTGAGCTTGGTCAGGCTCGTCTCGGCGCGGTGCTCCTCGTCGGCGCCGACGTCGCCGCCCTCCTTGAGCTCGCGCAGGTCGTGCATGACGTCGCGGCGCACGTTGCGGATCGCGATCCGGCCCTCCTCGGCGATGTGGCGCACCATCTTCACGAACTCCCTGCGCCGCTCCTCGGTGAGCTGCGGGATGACGAGCCGGATGATGTTGCCGTCGTTGCTCGGCGTCAGGCCGAGGTTGGCCTCGGTGATGCCCTTCTCGATCGCCTTCAGCGACGACTTGTCGTAGGGCTGGACGGTGAGCAGCTGGGCCTCGGCGGCGTTGATCGTCGCCAGCTGGCGCAACGGCGTCGAGGCGCCGTAGTAGTCGACGTGGACGCGGTCCAGCAGCGCCGGGCTGGCACGGCCCGTACGCACGGAGGCGAACTCGTGGTTCGTCGCGTCGACGGACTTGCCCATCCGCTCGGCGGCGTCTTCCAGCAGTTCGTCGATCAGCTCACTCATCTCGCGTCACCACCACCGTTCCCACCTGTTCGCCGGACACTATCCGCTCGATGTTGCGCTCGTCGTTCATGTTGAAGACGTACAACGGCATGGAGTTCTCGGCGCAGAGCGTCAGCGCCGTGTAGTCCATTACCCGCAACCCGCGACGCAGTGCGTCCATGTGGCTGATCTCGCGAATGAGCGTGGCGTCGGAGTCGATCTTCGGGTCGCCGGTCAGCACGCCCTCGACGCCGTTCTTGGCCATGAGGATCGCCTCGGCGTGGATCTCGACCGCCCGCAGGGCGGCGGCCGTGTCGGTGGTGAAGAACGGGTTGCCCGTGCCCGCCGCGAAGATGACGATGCGCCCCTTCTCGAGGTGGCGCATCGCCCGGCGGCGGATGTAGGGCTCGGCGACCTCGGAGATCGTGATCGCCGACTGCACGCGGGTGTCGGCGCCCTGCTTCTCCAGCGCGTCCTGCATCGTCAGCGCGTTGAGGACCGTCGCCATCATGCCCATGTAGTCGGCGGTCGCGCGGTCCATCCCCGCAGCCGCGCCCTTCAGGCCGCGGTAGATGTTCCCGGCCCCGACGACGATCGCGATCTCGACGCCGCTGCGCTGCACGCCGGCGATCTGCGCGGCGACGGTGCGCACCCGCTCAGGATCGGTGCCGTACTCGAGGTCGCCCATGAGCGCCTCGCCCGAGAGCTTGAGCAGGACCCGCTTGAAGGCGGGCGACCCGGAGTTCATCGCCGGCCGACCACAGCGGCGAGCCTACTCCCCGACCTGAAAGCGCGAGAAGCGTCGCACGACGACGTTCTCGCCGGTCTTGCGCGAGAGGTCCTGGCGGAGGTCCTCGATCGACTTGCCGTCGAACCTGTCGGTGTTGATGTGCGGCTGGTGCAGCAGGACCGTCTCCTCCATCCACTTGCGCAGCTTGCCCTCGGCGATCTTCGCGCGCACGTTCTCGGGCTTGTCGGCGGCCTGGCCCTCGAAGACGCGCAGCTCGGCGTCGCGATCGGCGGCGGGGATCTCGTCCTCGGAGACGTAGCGTGTCGTCGGCGAGCCGGCGATGTGCATCGCGACGTCCTTGGCGAACGCGATGAACTCGTCGTTGCGCGCGACGAAGTCGGTGTTGCAGTCGACCTCGACGAGCACGCCGACCTTGCCGTTGGCGTGGATGTAGGACTGCACCGTGCCCTCGGTCGCGGCGCGGCCGGCGAGCTTGCCGATCTTGTTGCCGAGCTGGACGCGCAGCAGCTCGACCGCCGCGTCCATGTCGCCGCCGGTCTCCTGCAGGGCGCGCTTGCAATCCATCATGCCCGCGCCGGTCTGCTCGCGCAGGGCCTTGACGTCCTTGGCGCTGATGTCACTCACTTGGGGGCTTCCTCCGTCTCGGGTGCGGTGGCGGTCGTCACGGCCGGCGCCTCGGGGGGCGACTCGGCGGCGGGGGCGTCGGCCTTCTTGGCGCGCTTGCGGCGCGCGGGCTTGGCGGGCGCCGCGGGCGGCGCCTCGGCGGGCGCATCCGCCGGTGCCTCGGCGGCGGGCTCGGCCGGCGGCGACGCCGGGTCGGGCGTCTGGTCCTCGGCCGGCGGCGCCGGCTCCGGGGACGCGCCCTTGACGTTGTCCTTCTGGGCAGGGGCGACCTCGGCGTTGGCCGCCTGCGGCACGACGGGGTCCGGCGTCGGGCGCCCGGCCTCCTGCACGGCCTCGGCGACCTGCGCCTCGGCGACCTGGCGGTCACCGCCGCCGTCGGCGGTCGTCTTGACGGCCTCGGCCTCGGCGGCTGCCGCGGCCGCGGTGGCGGCCTCGGCCTCCGCCGCTGACGCGCGGGCGGCCTCGGCGGCCTCGCGCTCGGCCTGGGCGGCCGCCTCGCGGGCGGCGGCCTGCTCGGCCTCGCGGGCGGCGCGGGCCTCGGCCTCGCGGCGGGCGGTCTCCTCGGCCTCCTTGCGGGCGTTCTCCTCGCGCTCGCGGAAGGTCCGGTTGCCCTCGCCGACGACGTCGCCGATCGCCCGCGTGATGAGCGCGCAGGAGCGGATCGCGTCGTCGTTGCCCGGGATGACGTAGTCGATGCCGTCCGGGTCGCAGTTCGTGTCGACGAGGCCGATCACCGGGATCCGCAGGCGCTGGGCCTCGCGGACGGCGATCTCCTCGACCTTGAGGTCGATGACGACCATCGCGTTGGGCGTGCGGACCATGTTCTTGACGCCGCCGAGGTTCGCGCGCAGCTTGGCGAGGTCGGCCTCGGCCGCCATGCGCTCGCGGGTCGGCAGCAGCGCGAGCTGGCCCTCGGTCTCGAAGCGCTCGAGGTCGTGCAGGCGCTTGATGCGCTGGTTGATCGTCTGGAAGTTCGTCAGCAGCCCGCCGAGCCAGCGGTGGTTGACGTACGGCATGCCGGCGGCCTCGGCCGCGTCCTTGACGGCGTCACGAGCCTGCTTCTTCGTGCCGACGAACAGCACGGTGCCGCCGCGATGGGCGACCGCCGAGGCGAACTCCTGGGCCTCGCGCAGCAGGCGCTCGGTCTTCAGCAGGTCGATGACGTAGATGCCGCCGGTCTCGCCGTGGATGAAACGGCGCATCTTGGGGTTCCAGCGACGTGTCTGGTGACCGAAATGGACGCCGGCCTCCAGCAGCTCCTTGATCCCGATTTGGGCCATGGTTCCTGCTCCTTATGGTGATGGTGCTTGTGTGCAAGCCCACCGGCACGAGGCGGGACCCGGCTGCGAAAGCCGGGCAGGACCGCATCGCTGTGACCCGGTGGGGTCGAAGGAAGTCGATTGACTGCAAATCAGTTTACGCAAGGTTCTCGCGCGAGGTACGTTGTGCCTGTTGCGGACCGAGTCCTCCCTTCCCCTACCTCCGGTGGGCTCGATTCGTGATGTGGGGTGGCGGGGCGGCCTTTGGACGGGCCGCCCCGCTGCGTTTCCCCGACGCCGCTGCGCCCTGGTGCTCCGTCTCGAAGCACCCTAGGCGCCGGCGTGCTCCAGCGCCGCCGACAGGTCCGCCGGCAGCGGCGAGGCGAGGTCGATCTCCTCCCCGGTGACGGGATGGGCAAAGGCCAGCCGGGCGGCGTGCAGGAACTGGCGCCGCAACCCGTAGGCATCCTTGCGCCCGTAGTCGGGGTCGCCGCAGACGGGATGGCCGATCGCCTGTAGGTGCACGCGGATCTGGTGCGTGCGACCGGTCTGCAGGCGCACGCGCAGCAGCGTCGACTGTGGCAGGACGCGCTCGATCTCGAAGTGCGTGATCGCCTCTTTGGCTACGTCGCTGTCGGTCGACATGAGGATCCGCTTGCGCCGGTCGCGCCCGATCGGCGCCTCGATCGTGCCGCTGCGCGACGGCGGGCGCCCATCGACGAGCGCGAGGTACTCGCGGCGGATCTGCCGCCGGCCGAGCGCGTCCTTCAGGCCGCGGTGCACGGCGTCGTCCTTGGCCACGACGAGCAGCCCGGACGTGTTGCGGTCCAGCCGGTGCACGATCCCCGCGCGCCAGGCGTCCTCACCGCCCGCCGCGCGCCCGGCGAGCGCCTGGGCCAGGGTGCCGTCGCGGTGGCCGCGAGCCGGATGCACGACGACCCCGGCAGGCTTGTCGACGACGATGAGGTGCTCGTCCTCGAAGGCGACCCCGAACTCGGCGACGGGGGCGTCGGCGGCGGGCGCCTCGGCGGCCTGCGGCGCGTCGTCGACGGCGATCTGCTCGCCGCCGAGGACGCGGTGGTTCTTCTTGACGGTCGCGCCGTCGACGAGCACCTGGCCGGCTGACGATCAGCCGCTGCGCGCGCGAGCGCGAGCCGAGCGCGGCGGCCAGCAGCACGTCGAGCCGCTCGCCGGCGGACTCAGGCGCGATGAGCAGCTCGATCGCCACGTTCGATCACCACCAGGAGGATGACGACGCCCACGCAGATCGCGGCGTCGGCGACGTTGAACGCCGGCCAGTGCGGCAGCTTGAGGTAGTCGATGACCGCCCCCTCGCGCACGCGGTCGACGATGTTGCCCAGCGCCCCGCCCAGCAGCATGCCGGTCGGCAGCCAGATCAGCGGCCGCTGCGCGTTGCGCGCGAAGAAGACGAGCAGCGCCGCCAGCGCGACGACGATGACGATCGAGACGATCACCCCGCCGTTCTGCAGCTGGCCGAAGGCGACGCCGGTGTTGCGGGTGTTGACGAGGTCGACGAACCAGACGAGGTCGCGCACCTCGCCGCGCTGCAGCGAGTCCGTGACGAGCTGCTTGACGATCTGGTCCGCGGCCAGCACCAACACCAGCACGGCCGCGGCGCGCCAGGCGGCGGCCCGCAGCGTCGCGCCCCCGGCTGTCGGCGGGCTCACCCGTGGATCGCGCGGATGATGAGGCCGCCGACGATCTGCAGCAGCAGGATCGCGACGATCGGGCTCACGTCGACCGGGCCGATCGGCGGGATGAAGCGCCGGAAGATCCCGAGGTACGGCTCGCAGACGTCGCGCAGGAAGCCGAGCGTCGCGCTGGACCACTTCGAGTACGGGATCCGCCCGCCGAACGCGAAGATCAGCGACGTGACGATGTAGGCGAAGATGAGGATCAGGTAGACGATCAGCAGCGCGTTGAGGAAGTTCGCGATCGACTCTCGCGCGGTTGCCATGACGAAGATCGCCGCGGCCGTCATCGGGCCACCACCGCCTGCATCGCGTCGTCGAACGCCGCCCGCACGCCGGCGTGCTCGAGCGCCGACAGGCCGCGCGCGGTGACGCCGCCCGGTGACGTGACCATCCGCCGCACGGCGAGCGTGTCCATCGCCCGCGCCTGCAGCAGCGCGGCGGTTCCGCCGATGTTCGCGGCGACGAGCTCGCCGGCGATGTCGGCGGGCAGGCCGGCGCGCACGCCGGCGTCGACCTGCGCCTCGGCGACGAGCGCGATGTAGGCCGGCGCGCAGCTCGCCAGCGCCGTGGCGATCTCCATCTGCGCCTCGTCGAGGTCGACCACGATCCCGACGCGCTCGAACAGGGCGATGGCCTGCTCCTGCAGCTCGCGGTCGGCATCGGGATCCACGGCGTGGCACGTCACGCCCTGGCGGACCTCGACCGGCACGCTGGGGATCACCCGGACGACCGGCGTGGCGCCGTAGGCCGCGCGCAGCGCGGCGAGCCTGACCCCGCCGAGGATCGAGATGACGCCCCTGGCCTCGGGGCCGACCTCGCGAGCGACGCGCTCCAGGCCCGCGGGCTTGTGCGCCAGCAGCAGCACGTCGGCGCGCTGCGCCAGCTCGCCGTTGGAGTCGACGACCTCGCCGCCCAGCTCGGCGACGAGCGCCTCGGCACGTGGCCGGTAGGCGTCGTGTACGAGGACGGGATCGCCCCACCCCCGCGCGAGCGCGGTTGCCATGTTTCCAGCGCCGATGAGGCCGAGTTGCATGGACGGAGTATGGACGGTCGCCTGGTCATGCCGCGGGCGGCCCTCAGGACTGGTTGAAGAAGCCCTTTTCGATGAGCTCGGCCTTCTCCTCGGCCGAGATCTGCACGTTGCGCGGGGTGAGCATGAAGACCTTGTGCGCGATGCGCTGCATCCCGCCGTCGAGCGCGTAGGTCAGGCCGCTGGCGAAGTCGATGAGGCGCTTGGCGAGGTCGTTGTCGGTCGCCTGCAGGTTGAGCACGACCGGGATCGACTGCTTGAACTTGTCGGCGACCTGCTGGGCGTCGTTGAACGACTTCGGGATGACGAGATGCACGCGCACGTCCCCTCCGTTGCGGGTGCGCTCGACCGGGCGCAGGACCGTCGTCGGCCGGCTGCCGCGCGGCTCGTCGTCGGCGAAGATGTCGTCGAAGTCGTCGCGGCGCGGGCGGCGGGGAGCCAGCCGGCGGACGTTGGGGCGCTCGCGATAGCGATCCTCCATCTCGGCCTCCGGCTCGGGCGCCGGGCGGGCCCGATCGCGCTCGCGCTCGCGCTCGCGCTGCAGTTCGGCCTCCTGATGGCGCTGGCGCTCGAGCTCGTACTCGTCGACGTACGCGCGCTCCTCGGCCAGGCCGAAGTACACGAGCGCGCGATGCCAGGAGTCAGAGAACGCCATGCAGACGAAAGGTTAGACCTCCCGGGCCTTTCTCCTGCAAGCTTCAGGTCAGGAGCTTGGAGCCGATCCGCACGATCGTGGCGCCCTCCTCGACCGCGATCTCGTAGTCCTGCGTCGTGCCCATCGACAGATGCTCGAGCCCGCGGGCCGCGGCGAGCTCGCGCAGCGCGGCGAACCACCGCCGGCTGTCCTGCGGCTCGCGCGCCAGCGGCGGCATCGTCATGAGCCCCACCACCGGGACCGGGCAGCGCTCCACGAACGCGTCGAGCTCGGCCACCGCAACGCCGTCCTTGCCCTCCTCCCCGGCCACGTTGACCTCGACGAGGACGCGCAGGCCGGCCGGCGCGTGGCGCTCGAGCTGGGCGAGCACGGAGTCCGTGCAGACGGAGTGGATGAGCCGCACGAGCGGCGCGATCTGCTTGACCTTGCGGCTCTGGACGTGGCCGATGAAGTCCCAGGTCAGTGCGTCGCCGTACGCGGCGGCCTTCGCCTGGAGGTCCTGCGCGCGGTTCTCGCCCGCCACGGTGACGCCGCCCTCGACGAGCGCGCCGAGCTGCTCGAGCGGCACGTACTTGACGGCCGCGACGACCTCGACGCCGGCGCCGTCGGTGCGACGGCCGGCGCGCGCGGCGGCGGCGGCGATGCGCTCACGGGCGTCGGCGAGGTTCGCGCGGACGCGCGCGGCGGTGAGGCCGTCGATCGGCTCGGTCAATCGCCGGATGCGTCGTCGGCGACGCGCCAGACGGCGCTCGCCTGGCGGCCCGTGTCCTTCGGGTCGCCGCCGTAGTCGCGCCGGTGCGAGTGAAAGAGGCTGCGCGGCGCGCACATCGTGCAGATGTCGACGTCGTGCACCAGATCCAGCGGGATCTTGGCGTGCTGCAGCTGCAGTCGGGCGACGTTCTTGAGGTGCGCGTGGTTGCTCAGGCGCGCGACGCCGCGCGGGTAGCGCATGAACGCGCGGTGCACCCAGGTGTTGACCTCGTAGCAGCAGACGCCGATGCTCGGCCCGATCGCCGCCTGGATCTCGGTGGCGCCGGCCTCGCGCAGCGTCTCGACGCCCTTCTTCAGCGCGTCGGCGGCGAGACCGCGCCAGCCGGCGTGGATCATCGCCACGCCCTCGGGCGCGAAGAGGGCGACCGGCAGGCAGTCGGCGGTCACGACGACCGCCGCGTGGTCGGTCAGCGTCGTCGCGATCCCGTCGGCCTCGGGCTTCTCGGCCTTGGGGTCGGGCGGCTCGGTGAACAGCGCGATGTTGGCGCCGTGCGCCTGCTTGACCTCCAGCCAGCGCTCCTGCGGGATGCCGATCTGCTCGCCCACGCGCCGGCGGTTCTCCTCGACGGCGGGCATGTAGTCGTTCGTGTCGAGGCCGACGTTGAGCTCCTCGAAGGGCTCGCCGGAGACGCCGCCGCGGCGCGTGAAGAACAGCGCGCGGCCGCCCGGCAGCTCGCAGCCGATGTGATCGCCGACGGCGGAGAACGGTGACTGCAGGCGGTCGCCCCAGACGTTCCGGGACTTCATCGGGGTCGTGATCTTCGGCTTCGGCGTGGTCGACATCCGGTTCATTTGTAGCACGGCGTCATGCGGCGCCCGCTCCAGGAGCGAGGGCCAGCGCGGCCTCGAGCTGCGCCTCGCGATCGTCCGCCACCTTGCCGTCCAGGCGCAGGTCGAGCACGGCCCGCAGCCGGCGGCCGAGATCGGCTCCCTCCGCAATTCCGGCCGCGCGCAGGTCGTCGCCGGTGATCTGCAGGCGCGTGTGTCGCAGCTCGTCGAGCCAGCGCCGCGCGGCCGCCGCGCCGGCCGCTCCCGCGCGGGCGCCCGCCAGCGCGACGGCCTCGACCGGACGGCCGCGTAGCGCGCGCGCCAGTTGCGACGGCGCCCGCGGAGCGTCGTCGAGCGGCGGGGCCGCCAGAGCGGCGCTGACGATCGCGCGCTCCGCGGCGCTGAACTGCAGATCGGCGAGGAGCGCGTCGGCCGGCGCGGCGAGCGAGGCGGCGAGCACGAGCAGGTCGCGGCGACCCTCCGCGTCCGGCAGCAGCGCGAGCGCACGCTCGGCCAGCGCGCGATCGGGGGCGAGCCACGGCGCGAGGCCGAGCGTGACCGCGGCCTGAAGCGCTGCCACCGGATCGGGCTCGGTCAGCGCGAGGCGCAGCTCGTTGCCGATCCGCGCCCCGGAGACCGTACGCAGCGCGCCCGCGTCGATCGCCTCGCGTGCGAGCTGCGCCGTGTGCTGCTCGAGGTCGAAGCCCAGCCGCGCGGCGTAGCGCGCGACCCGCCACAGGCGCGTGGGGTCGTCGCGGAAGCTCGCGTCGTGCAGCACCCGCAGCCGTCCCGCGCTCAGGTCCTCGTGCGCGTGCTCGGCGGCGCGCACCGTGCCGTCGGCGAGCTTCAGCGCGATCGCGTTGATCGTCACGTCCCGTCGCCGCAGGTCGCGGGCGATCGTCGTGGAGGACACCTCGGGAAGCGCACCGGGGCGTGCGTAGGACTCCTCGCGGGTGGCGGCAAGATCCCAGCGACACTCGCCCGAACGCACGGTCAGCGTTCCGAAGCGCTCGTGTGCCGTGTGGCCCGCCGTGGCGCCGAGCCGCAGCGCCAGGACCCCCACGTCGCCGTCGACCGCGACGTCGAGCTCGCGCGGCAACCGGCCGAGCAGCAGGTCGCGCACCGCGCCGCCGACGAGGTAGACGCCGTCCATGCCCGCCGCGGCGTCGAGCAGCTGCCGCCCGCAGGGCAGCTCGCGCAGGCGCTCGCGCAGATCCTCCATGCCGACAGTCTCCCGTGAATTCATTCGGGCCACCGGCCCCCCGGCACCGACGCCACCCGCGCCAAGCCCCGCCGCCGGGCGACCGGCGGGCGCCGTCCGCCCGGCGTCTACCATTGCCGGGGTGAGTCCTTCGCCCCGCGGCGAGCGTTCGCTTCCGCGGCTCGCGATCGGGGCTGTCCTGCTCGTGGTCTGCGTTGCCGTCGGCCTCGTGGTGTTCGATCGCCGCGACGACGTCTTCAATCCGGACGTCGGTTTCGTCGACACGAACGAGGACACGCCCTCCGCGACCGCCAAAGCCCCTCGCGCCGACGGCCATCCCTCCGATGATGGCTTCAACTGGCCTGTCTACGGCTACTCGAAGGCGCGCACGCACCACCTGCCGCTGCGACGCGCCCCGCGGCCGCCGTACCGGCAGGCGTGGGCGCGGCGCGGCAGCGTTCTGCTCGAGTTCTCGCCCGTCCTCTGCGGCCGGCGGGTGTACCTGCTCAAGAACAACGGCGCGCTCTACGCGATCTCGCGCGCGACCGGACGCGTGAGCTGGAAGCGCAAGATCGGCCACCTCGCCGCCGCCTCACCGGCCTGCCATGACGGCACGATCTACGCCGTCCTGCTCAAGCGCACCGAGCAGGAGGGCGGTGGGCGGATCATCGCGGTGCGGGCCAAGACGGGCGCCACGCGCTGGTCGCGCCAGCTGCCCAGCCGCTCGGAGACCTCGCCGCTGATCGACCACGGCCGCGTGTACATCGGCAGCGAGGACGGCACCGTCTACTCGCTGCGCGCTCGCGACGGCGTCGTGCGCTGGCGGGCGAAGGCGGCCGGCGCGGTGAAGGGCGCGATCGCGCTCGACGCCGGCAAGCTGTACTTCGGCGACTACGGCGGCCGGGTCCATGCGATCCGCCGCACGGACGGCAAGAAGGTCTGGTCGACGGCACCGGGCGCCGGCGCGCTCGGCCTCGGCGGGGGGAACTTCTACTCGTCGGCCGCCGTCGAGTACGGCCGGGTCTACATCGGCAGCACGAACGGCCAGGTCTACTCGCTTTCGAGCGCCGACGGCAAGCTCGCGTGGAGCCGCAGCACGGGCGGCTACGTCTACGCCTCGCCGGCCGTCGGGCAGTCGCGCGGCGGCAAGCCGACCGTCTACATCGGCTCCTACGACGGCCGCTTCTACGCGCTCAACGCGCGCACGGGAGCGCCGCGCTGGGTCCGCTCGCTCGGGACGAAGATCTCCGGCGCCGCGACGCTCATCGGCGACGCCGTGTTCGTCTCCGACCTCGGCAAGCGCATGACGTGGGCTCTGGGTGCGCGCACCGGAAAGACGCTGTGGAAGACGCACCGCGGCGCGTTCAACCCGGCCATCAGCGACGGCCGGCGCGTGTACTTCACGGCCTACACGTCGCTGTTCGCGCTCGATCCGCGCGGCCGCCCGTTCGACCGCGCCGCGGCGAAGACCGCGCGCAGCCAGACGCGCGCCCAGCGTGCCGCCGCGCGCAAGCGAGCCGCACGGCGGGCGAAGGCGCGCGCGCTGGCGCGCCGCGAGCGCCAGCTGAAGTACCGCTTCGGCCGGCACGGCCATCGCCACAGCAGCGGCCGGTACCGGCGCAGCTGCCATCCCCACCGCCACGTCTACGAGCTGCGCGGCAAGGTCGTCGTGCTGCGCCACAGCCACTGCCACACGCACACCCGCGCGCGACGCTGAGCGGCCGCGGCCGCGGCCGGGGGTGGGTCACATCAGCCGCGGCGGGCGAGGGTCATTCGACCCACCCCCGCCCTGGCCGGCTACCGGCGGACCGCGATGCCGGCCGCCGCGAGGTGCGCCTTGGCGTCGCGGACGCGGAACGTCCCGTAGTGGAAGATCGAAGCGGCCAGCGCGGCGTCGGCGCCGGCCTGCAGGGCGGCCGCGAGGTGCTCCAGCGTGCCCGCCCCTCCGGAGGCGATCACCGGCACGCCGACCGCCTCGGCGACCGCGCGCGTGAGCTCGAGGTCGTAGCCGTCGTTGGTCCCGTCGCGGTCCATGCTCGTCAGCAGGATCTCGCCCGCCCCGCGCTCGACGCCCTCGCGGGCCCACCCAACCGCGTCGATGCCGGTCGCGGTCCGCCCGCCGGCGACGTAGACCTCCCAGCCCTCCACGGCACCACCGCCGCCGGGCCGGGCCTTGGCGTCGATCGCCAGCACCACGCATTGCGCCCCGAAGACGTCGGCCAGCTCGCTGATCAGCTCGGGCCGCGCCACGGCCGCGGAGTTGACCGCCACCTTGTCGGCGCCCGCGTCGAGCACGGCCTGGGCGTCGTGGACGGAGCGGATCCCGCCGCCGATCGTGAAGGGGATGAAGCACTCGTCCGCCACGCGCCGCGCCAGCTCGACGACCGTGTCGCGCTTGTCGCTCGTGGCCGTGATGTCGAGGAAGACGAGCTCGTCGGCGCCCTCGGCGTCGTAGAGCGCGGCGAGCTCGACGGGATCGCCGGCGTCGCGGATGTCGACGAAGTTCGTGCCCTTGACGACACGGCCGGCGTCGACGTCCAGGCAGGGGATGACGCGCTTGAGGTGCACGCCGATCAGGCTAGTGCGCGGTCGAGGGCGTCCGCGCGGGGGCTGCGAGGGGTCGGCTGCCTTTCGGTCCGCGGTGGCGGCTGGGCCGGACGAGCAATTGTCTTTGAGAGAACGTCGTGCGGGCGTGAGTGAGCGCCTCCGCTGGGCGATCGGGTGGGTCTGGTCGAGTTGTTCATGCACCACATGAATAGGTCGACCAGACCCTGCCGCGAGGCGGTCCGCCCGGCGACTTGGTCGAGTTATGCCCCGCCCGGGGGCATAACTCGACCAGACCCCCGCGGGCCCTGGACGAGACGCCCGCACCCCCCGCACGTCACACCCTCATCGATGCAGTTCCTGACCCGCTACGCGCGGCCCAGCCGCTACACCATGTGCGCCGCGCTGGCCTGCGCGCTCACCCGCCGGCGCCGTACGCCGACCCCGCGAGCGCCGCGATGCCCTCGGCGACCGTGAACCTGCGCTCGTAGAGCGCCTTGCCGGCGATCACGCCGGTGAGGTTGACCTGGCGCAGCCCGGCGAGCGCGACGAGATCCGCGAGCCTGCCGATCCCGCCGGAGTACAGGAAATGCCCGCGTACGGCGGCGGCGATGCGACAGACGTCGTCGAGGTCCGGCCCGCCGAGCAGCCCGTCCTTGTCGACGTTCGTGTAGACGAACGTGCGCACGCCGCGGTCCTGCAGGCGCTCGATCGCGGCCTCGGCGGGCAGCGTCGTCGTCTCCGTCCAGCCGGCGGTCGAGACGAAGCCGCCACGCGTGTCGACGCTGACCACGATCCGCTCGCCGTAGCGCGCGACCGCCTCGTCGAGGAAGTCGACGTCGGCGAACGCGGCGGTGCCGAGGATCGCGCGCGAGGCGCCGGCCTCGATCGCTCCCGCGACGGCGTCGATCGAGCGCAGCCCGCCGCCGTACTGCACCGGGACGCCGAGCTGCGCCACGACGCGGGCAAGGTGGTCGAGGTTCTGCGGCGAGCCGGTCCGGGCGCCGTCGAGGTCGACCATGTGCAGGTAGCGCGCGCCGGCGTCGACCCACGCCCGGGCGGCCTCCAGCGGACTGTCGGCGTAGACCGTCTCGGCGGCGAAATCACCCTGCACGAGCCGCACCGCGCGGCCGCCGGCGATGTCGATCGCGGGATAGAGGATCACCGGTGGACCACTAGACGTGGACCGACGCGCAGATGCCGACGAAGTTGCGCAGCAGCGCGAGGCCGTGCGTCGAGGACTTCTCCGGATGGCACTGGGCACCGAAGACGTTGCCCGACGCGACGAAGGACACGAACGGCGAGCCGTACTCGCCGCGGCCGAGCACGATCGACGGATCCTCGGGCTGCACGACGAACGTGTGCACGTGGTAGAAGGCGGCCGGATCGGGCAGCCCCTCGCAGAGCGGCGCGGCCCGCTCCCAGTGCACGGAGTTCCAGCCGATGTGCGGCAGCTTCAGGCCCTGCGGGTCGAGGCGCACGACCTCGCCGGCGAGCAGGCCGAGACCCTCGGAGCCCTCGTGCTCGGTCGAGCGCTCGAAGAGCAGCTGCATGCCGAGGCACAGGCCGATGACCGGCTTGCCGGCCTGCGCGTGCGCGCGCACGATCTCGTCGAGGCCGAGGGCGCGCAGCCGGCGCATCGCGGCAGGGAACGCGCCGACGCCCGGCACGACGAGACCGTCGGCGGCGCGCAGCTGCTCGGGGTCGGCGGTCTGCGCGATCGGCGTCCCGACGTGCTCGAAGGCCTTGGCCACCGAGCGCCGGTTGCCCATCCCGTAGTCGACCATCGCGATCGCCGTCATTGCGCGCTCGTCATCCGGTCAGCGTGCCCTTCGTCGAGGGCACGCCGGCCTCGGCGGGATCGATCGCGATGGCAGCACGCAGGGCGCGGGCGAAGGCCTTGAAGCAGGCCTCGATCATGTGGTGGGCGTTCGTGCCGGCCTGGACCTCGAGGTGCAGCGTCAGCCGCGCGTTGCCGGCGACGGCCCGGAAGAACTCCTCGAGCAGCTCGTGCTCGAAGCCGCCGGTCTCGCCCGCGGGCAGGCCGCCGTCGTCGAGCGCCACGAACGCACGGCCGGAGACGTCGATCGCGCACATCGCGCGCGCCTCGTCCATCGGCACGACGGCGTGGCCGTAGCGATAGATCCCGCGGCGGTCGCCGAGCGCCGCGTCGAGCGCCTGACCGAAGACGATCCCGACGTCCTCGACGGTGTGGTGCGAGCCGGTCTGCAGATCGCCCTTGGCGTCGACCTTGAGGTCCAGGCGGCCGTGGCGCGCGAGCAGGTCGAGCATGTGGTCGAGGAACCCGACGCCGGTCTCGCGGCGGCCGGAGCCGCTGCCGTCCAGCCCGAGCTCGAGCGTGATGTCGGTCTCACCCGTGATGCGCTGGCGCTGGGCGGTGCGGGGCGCGTGGTCGGTCATGACGGCGCATTCTCCCCCACGCGCGCCACCATCGACTCGGCGTGCACGACGAATCCCTCGGCGCGCGCGATCGGCGCGCCGGCGGCGGCGAGCGCCGGCGCCGCGGCGCCGATGTGCACCTCGCTCATCCGCCGCCGGAACGCCCGCGGCGACAGGCCCGACGCGTAGCGCGCCGAGCCACCGGTCGGCAGGCTGTGGTTCGAACCCGCGACGTAGTCCCCGAATGCCGTCGCGCCGGCGGCGCCGACGAAGACGCAGCCCGCCGCGCGCACGCGCGGCGCCAAGCGCTCGACCGACGCGCCGACGAGCTCGAGGTGCTCGGGCGCGAACGCCTCGCAGAAGCGCAGCCCCTCCAGCAGGGACTCGGCGTGGACGAGGACGAAGGCCGCGGGGTCGGAGTGCTCGCGCTCGGCGTGCAGCGCCTCGAGCGACTCGCGTACCGCGTGCAGCAGCGGCGAGGAGCCGGAGACGAGGACGACGGGCGCGCCGGGTCCGTGCTCGCCCTGCGCGAGCAGGTCCAGCGCGATGAGCTCGGGATCGGCCGAGGCGTCGGCGAAGACGAGCACGTCGCTGGGGCCGTAGAAGCCGTCGATGCCGACGCTGTCGGAGACCTGGCGCTTGGCCTCCTGCACGATGAGGCTGCCGGGCCCGGCGATGACGTCGGCGCGCTCGATCGTCTCGGTGCCGTAGGCCAGCGCGGCGACGCCGTGGGCGCCGCCCATGGCGTACACCTCGTGCACGCCGCACAGGTCGCAGGTGGCGCGGATGACGGGGTCGATCGGCGGCGGCGTGAGCACGGCGACCTCCTCGACGCCGGCCGCGCGCGCGGTGACGACGCCCATGACGACCGTCGAGGGATACGGCGCCCGCCCGCCCGGGACGTAGATCGCGGCGCGGCGCACCGGGACTTCGCGCAGCACGACGCGGTGGCCCTGCGGCAGCGTCACGTCGACGTCGGCGCCCACCGCCGCGTCGGCGACGAGCGCGACGTTCGTGATCGCCACCTCCAGGCCGGCGCGAACGTCGTCCTCGAGCAGGCCGGCGTCGAGCTCCTCGGCCGGCACGCGCAGGCTCTCCGGCGCCGCGGCGCCGCCCATGTCAAAGCGCGCGACGAGCTCCTTCAGCGCGCGGTCGCCGCCGTCGCGCACGGCGCCGACGATCTCGGCGACCACCGCGGCGACCGACGCCGGCGCCGGCGCGAGCGCGCGGACGGCCGCGGCCGCGGCGACCGGGTCGCCGTCCACCGCGACGCGCTCACAGCGCACGCAGCTTCTCCAGCATCGCGTCGATCGCGGCGGCCTTGAGCTTGTGCGAGACCGGGTTGGCGATCAGCCGCGCCGTCGACACGAAGATCTCCTCGCGGATGACGAGGTTGTTCTCGCGCAGCGTCGTGCCGGTCGCGGTGAGGTCGACGATCGCCTCGACGAGGCCGGTCAGCGGGGCGAGCTCGACGGATCCCTTGACCTCGACGATCTCGGCCTGTCGGCCGGTCGCCTCGAAGTACGCGGCGGCGGTCTTGTAGTACTTCGTCGCCACGCGCATGACGCCCAGGCGGCGCAGCGCCTCGACGGACGGGTCGGGCCCGTCGACGGTCGCGAGCACCATCGTGCACGTGCCGTAGTCGAGATCGAGCAGCTCGTAGACCTCGCGGTCGGGCTGCTCGGCGAGCACGTCCTTGCCGGTGATGCCGACGTCGGCGGCGCCGGCCTCGACGTAGGTCGGCACGTCGGACGGGCGCATCGTGACGATGCCGACGTCGGCGAAGAGCAGCTTGCGGTCGTTGGAGCGCACTTCGGCGGTGTCGATGCCGATCGCGTCGAGGCGGTCGAGCGTCTCGCGCATGAGCGCGCCGCGCGGGACCGCGATGACGAGGGCGGGGGTCGGCGGCGGCGTCATGATCCCTCCGCCTGCTTCTCCTCACCGGTCAGCGCGATGTGCAGCCGGTCGATCGTCAGCGCGAAGCCGACGGCGGGCAGCGGCCGGCCGAAGCGGCCGAGCAGGTCGTCGTAACGCCCGCCGCCGCCGAGCGGCGCGCCGAGCGCGGGGTCGTAGACGTCGAAGACCGCGCCGGTGTAATAGCCCATCCGGCGCACGAGGCCGAGGTCGAAGATGACGCGCTCGGCGACCTCGGGCAGCAGCAGGTCATAGACGCCCGCGAGGCCGGCGACGGCGTCGCCGACGGGGCCTCCGGCGTCCTCGAGCACCTCCGGCCCGCCGCGGATCTGCGGGATGCGCAGCAGCAGGTCGGCGTCGGCGTCGGCGAGGCCGAGGCGCCCGAGCTCGGCCTCGAGGGCGACGAAGTCGCGCCTGACGAGCGTGTCCATGAGCAGCTCGACGTCCTGGGCCGCGACGTCGTGGGAGCGCAGCAGCATCGGGTACAGCGAGGCGTCGCCGAGGCCGATCCTGAAGTCGCGCAGGCCGACGGCGTCCAGCGCGTGGTAGAGGACGGTCAGCGCCTCGGCGGTGCCATGCGGGCCGGCCGCGCCGATGAGCTCGATGCCTGCCTGCAGGAACTCGCGCATCTGGCCGCGGTGCGGGCGCACGCCGCGGTAGGCGTGGGCGAAGTAGGAGAAGCGCAGCGGCGGCTCGGCGGCCGGGAAGCGGGTGGCGACGAGCCGGGCGATCGGCACGGTCATGTCCGTGCGCAGGGCGAGCACCTCGCCGTGATCGTCCATGACGCGATATGCCGGGGGCTCGCCGCCGCCCCGGGCGAGCACGTTCTCGTACTCCAGCGCCGGCGTCCATACCTCGCCGTAGCCGTCGTTCTCGAAGATGCCGCGGATCGCCTCGGTGATGTCGCGCAGCTCGCGCATCTCGTCGGGCAGCACGTCGCGGGTGCCGGAGGGAATGGGATGGATCTGCGGGCGCACGGGTGCTGTGAATCTAGAAGGCCGGACGGGCCAGGGGTCTGCCGGGCTCGGGGGGCTAGTGGTAGACGGGCTCGGTGGCGACGCGCTCGATGCGCGCGCCAAGCTCGCGCAGGCGCTCGTCGATGCGCTCGTAGCCGCGGTCGATCTGGCGGATGTTGCCGATCTCCGAGCGCCCCTCGGCGCACAGCGCGGCGATGAGCATCGCCATGCCGGCGCGGATGTCGGGCGACTCGACGCGCTCGCCGCGCAGCCGGCACGGGCCGGTGATGATCGCCCGGTGCGGGTCGCACATCGTGATGTCCGCGCCCATGAGCACGAGCTTGTCGGTGAACACCATGCGGTTCTCGAACATCCACTCGTGGATGAGCGCCGAGCCCGAGCACTGGGTGGCGAGCGCGACGGCGATCGAGGTCAGGTCGGCCGGGAAGGCGGGCCAGGGGCCGTCCTGGACCTTGATCTTGTGCTCGCCGACGTCGCGGGCGATGACGAGGTCCTGGCCCCCGGGCACGATGACGTCATCGCCGTCCAGCTCGGAGCGCAGCCCGAGGCGGTCGAAGACCAGACGGATCATGCGCAGGTCGTTGGGGATCGTGTCGCGGATGCGCAGCTCGCCGCCCGTCACGCCGGCCAGCGCCATGAACGAGCCGATCTCGATGTGGTCGGGGCCGATCGTGTGGTCGCAGCCGTGCAGCTTCGCCGCGCCGTTGACGGTCAGCACGTTGGAGCCGATGCCCTGGATGTCGGCGCCCATCTTCACGAGCATCCGCGCGAGGTCCTGGACGTGCGGCTCGCAGGCCGCGTTGCCGATCACCGAGGAGCCCGGCGTGCCGGCGGCGGCCAGCAGCGCGTTCTCCGTACCCATCACCGACGGCTCGTCCATGAACACGTCGCCCGCCCGCAGGCCGCGCGGGGCGCGCAGGTCGATGTCGCGGCCGTGCTCGAAGGTCGCGCCGAGGGCGGCGAAGGCGTCGAGGTGCGGATCCAGGCGCCGGCGGCCGATGCCGTCGCCGCCGGGCGGCGGCATGCGCACGCGTCCGAAACGTGCGAGGAGCGGGCCGGCGAGCAGGAATGAGGCGCGGATGCGCTCGGAGAGCCGGCGGTCGATGATCGCCTCGTCGGCGGTCAGCCCGTCGGCGCAGAGCGCGACGTCGTGGTCCGACAGCCAGGTGATCCGCACGCCGATGCCCTCGAGGATCGCCAGCATCGCGGCGACGTCCTGGATCTTCGGGACGTTGCGGACCACGACTTCGTCCTCGGTGAGGACCGAGGCGGCGAGGATGGGCAGGGCACCGTTCTTGTTGCCGGCGGGCGTGATCGTGCCCGTGAGCGCGGTGCCTCCGTCGATGACGAACTTCTCCATGAGGGGGTGCCTTCCGGCGACGGGAGCAGGGCCGTAGGGCTGGGCTAGGGTAACAGCCATGCCCACCCGGATTTCGCGCGACGAGGCGTGGTCCCTGCTCTCGGACTGGGTGCAATCCGAATCCCTGCGCCGCCACTGCCTCGCCGTCGAGGCCGCGATGGTCGCTTTTGCGGAGCGTGACGGGCACGACGCCGAGCTCTGGGGCGTCACCGGGCTGCTGCACGACGCCGACTACGAGCGCTTCTCGGACATGGACGACACCGAGCGTGGCCATCCGCGGACGATCATCGCCGAGCTGCAGTCGCGCGACGCGTCGCCGGAGATGGTGCACGCGATCGCCGCCCATGCCGACTTCCTCGGCGTGCCGGCCGAGACGGAGCTGGACCGCACGCTGCTGGCGGTCGACGAGCTCTGCGGCTTCCTCGTCGCGTGCGCGTGGGTGCGGCCGGAGGGGATCCACGGCCTCACGCCCAAGTCGGTGAAGAAGAAGCTCAAGCAGCCGTCGTTCGCGGCCGCGGTCAACCGTGACGACGTGCGCGGCGGCGCGCAGCAGCTCGGCGTCGACTTCGACGCCCACGTGGCGTTCGTCATCGCGGCGCTCGAGGCGCGGGCGGATGAGCTCGGGCTGCACGGGCGCGCGGCGGAGGCGGGGTAGCGACAGGGCGCAGTGTGAGGGCGGTCGCGCACGGCGCTGGGCCGGTGATGCGAGCGCCGCCCGGCACCGAGCCCGGGCGCCGGTGCAAGATTTCTTGCACGCACGTGGGACGTTTCTTCCTGCATATCGCCGCTTTTTCGATACGTACGCCTGTTCCGTCCGACCCCCGACCTACCGTAGAACATATGTTCGCTTCCGTGTTCTCCCAGCTTCCGGCGCGGCTGCGACGCGCGCTCGCATACGTCAAGGCCTTCGCCTTCCTCGAGGACCCGCCCCGCGCGCCCTTCGCACCCGCCCCGATCCACCACCCTGCCGCCGGCGCCACCGAGCTCGGCGCGGCGTGCGCCGGCGACCGGCGGCGCGGTCCAGGCGCCGCGCGCGCCCCGCGCGCAGATGCAGCGGCCGCGCACTGCAGCCCAGCCCGCTCGAGCACCGGGCGCAGCGGCCGGCCGACCGCGCCGCCCCAGCGCTGCGCCACACCGACGACGTCGAGTCAACGCACCGCGCCCCGGCCGTCGAGCGACCGCCGCGCCTCGGTGCCCGGCGGGTTTCTGCACCACTGACGCGGCCCTCGCGAACCGTTCACCGGATCCCTCCTGCGCCGCGGCGCGCGCCGAGTGCGGGCTCCGCGGGGTCGTCGACAATTCGTCGGACATCCCGACGCCTTCTCGACCTCCCCTCACCCGCTGACGCAGCCACCGCGCGATCCGGCGCGCGACCGGGGCGCGACCAGGCGCAATCGGGCGAAACCGGGGCGCAACCCGGGCGCGACCCCGGGCGCAACCCCGGGCCCAATCCGGCGCGACCGGACGCGATCAAGCGCGACCGGGCGCGGGCGCGGCACGATCGGGCGCGACGGGGCGCGCGCGGTCCGATATCCGGACTCGGCGCGCCCCGACCGCCCCGCATGA
>CAVUND010000021.1:0-300232 GCA_963742745.1 uncultured Actinomycetes bacterium | reverse complement strand
ATGCGCGCCGTGGCGTCTCCCCTGCTCTGGCCGGTGCGCGCGATCGGCGCGCTCCTCCCGGACGGCTGGAAGGGTCTCGCGCGCCAGCTCGCGCTCTTCATCCGCTTCGACATCGCCTACGAGGCGACGCGCGGCCTCGCGGACGGCGGCGCGCGCACGGCGCTCCGGCACGCGAGGACGTCGTCAGCGGCCGAGAAGTCGCTCGGCATCTGGCACGAGCACGCGATGCAGCACTGGGCGATGCACGCGCCCGGCTTCGTCCTGGAGGTCGCCAACTGGACGTACTTCCAGTGCCAGTTCACGATCACGTTCGGCTTCCTGCTCTGGGTCTACCTCTGGCGCAACGACGCCTACTCGCTACTGCGCAACACGCTCTTCGCGACTTCATGCTGGCCATCGCCGGCTACCTCTCCTACCCCACGCGCGCCGCCGCGCCTGCTGCCGCGAGCAGCAGGCTTCGTCGACACGCTCGCGAGCGCGGCGCTGAACCAGCAGGGCACCCTCGTGACGCTCTTCGGCGAACCCGTACGCGGCGATGCCGAGCCTGCACACCGCGACGGCGCTCCTCGTCGGCTCGTCGGGCGTGCTCGTCGCGCGCCAGCCTCGTCGAAGCGCGATCTGGGCGCTCTACCCCGGCGCTCGTCGTCTTCTCGATCGTGGCCACGGCCAACCACTTCTTCCTCGACGCGGTCGCCGGCGCGGGCGTGCTCGCGATCGCGCTCACGATCGTGCTCGCCCTGCATCGCCGCAGGGCTGGTCGCTCGCGCCGCTGGCGCGGCGCCCGACCGCTCGCCGGCGGGAACCGACCGCTCGTCGACACGGCGCGCGGACGCGCGGACGGCCTGCGAGCGTCCGACCGTGACACGCTACCCATCGCCTGGACCGAATCAAGATCCGGCTACACCGACGGCGCCCGCCGCTTGGAGTCGCGCGTCGTCGCGTCTCAAGCGAGAGCCGCGTCACGCCGAACCAGCTCACCGCGCTCGGGTTCTCGCTCAACATCGTCGCGGCCGTGCTGCTCTTCGAGGAGCACTACATCGCCGCCGGGCGCGTCTTCCTCGTCGGCTCGATCATCGACATCCTCGACGGCGCGCTCGCCCGCTCGCGCGGTCAGGCGACGCCGTTCGGCGCGTTCATCGACTCGACGACCGACCGCGTCAGCGAGGGCTCCGTCCTCGGCGCAGCGACGCTCGTGCTCGCCCGCCAGGGCACACCTGGCGCGTCGCCGCGATCTTCGTCGCGCTCGTCGCCTGCTTCCTCGTCTCGTACACCCGCGCGCGCGCCGAGGCCCTCGGGCCTCGACGGCAAGGCCGGCCTGATGGGCCGCGCCGAGCGCGTCGTCCTGCTCGCAGCCGTCATCCTGCTCGCCGCCGCTCGGGGCGCCTGCCGTGCGGCATCGCGCTGCTCGCGGCCCTCGCGAGCGTCACCGTCGCGCAGCGCATCCTCTCCGTGCATCGCCAGCTCGCGTCCGCGAGCGGCGGACAAAGGAGCCACGCTATGAGCCAGCAACGGCGACGGCAACGGCAACGGCCGCCACCTCACGACGGCAAGGTGCGCGTCGCCATCGTCGGGGTCGGCAACTGCGCCTCGCTCGCTCGTGCAGGGCGTCCAGTACTACCGCGACGCCGCCGAGGACGACGTCGTCCCGGGCCTGATGCACGTCAACCTCGGCGGCTACCACATCCGCGACATCGAGTTCGTCGCCGCCTTCGACATCGACAAGGACAAGGTCGGCAAGGATCTCTCCCAGGCGATCTGAGCGGGCCAGAACAACACGATCAAGTTCGCGGACGTGCCGAACACTCGGCGTCACGGTGCAGCGCGGCATGACGCACGACGGCCTCGGCAAGTACCTCTCGCGAGGTCATCGAGAAGGCGCCGGCCCGACCGCCGACATCGTCGGCATCCTCAAGGACACGAAGGCCGACGTGCTCGTCTGCTACCTGCCGGTCGGCTCCGAGAAGGCGACCAAGTGGTACGTCGAGCAGGCGCTCGCAGGCCGGCGTGCGCGCTACGTGAACTGCATCCCGGTGTTCATCGCGCGCGAGAAGTACTGGAGCGACCGCTTCGAGAAGGCCGGCCTGCCGATCATCGGCGACGACATCAAGTCGCAGGTCGGCGCGACGATCGTCCACCGCAAGCTCGCGCGCCTCTTCCAGGACCGCGGCGTGCTGCTCGAGCGCACGCACCAGCTGAACGTCGGCGGCAACACCGACTTCCTCAACATGCTGGAGCGCGAGCGCCTCGAGTCGCAAGAAGATCTCCAAGACGAACGCCGTCACGTCGCAGCTCGACTACGACCTGCAGCGCCGACGACGTGCACATCGGGCCGTCCGACCACGTGCCGTGGCTGAAGCGACCGCAAGTGGGCCTACATCCGCCTCGAGGGCCGCGCGTTCGGCGACGTGCCCGCTCAACGTCGAGCTCAAGCTCGAGGTCTGGGACTCGCCCAACTCCGCCGGCATCGTGATCGACGCCGTGCGCTGCGCAAGCTGGCGCTCGACAACGGCATCTCGGGCGCGCTCGAGTGCCCGTCGGCGTACCTCATGAAGTCGCCGCCGCATGCAGCACCCCGACGAGAACGCGCGCGACCAGGTCGAGGAGTTCATCCGCGTCAACGCGCGCACGGGCGCCCCCGTGCCCGCCCCGCCGTGCCGGTCGTGAACGAGCAGCGGTAGTCCCGGCGTCTGAGCCGCCGGAGTACCGCAGCGGCACGTCCTGGCCGACCTGCACATGCACAGCGCTGCACTCGTGGGATTGCACGACGTCCATCGACGATCTGCTCGATGCGGCGCTCGCAGCCGGCCTCGGCGCGCTCGCGGTGACCGATCACAACACCATCGCAGGCGGCGTCGAGGCCCGCGCGCGCGCGATCGAGCGCGGGCTGCCGCTGCACGTCATCGTCGGCTCCGAGCTCAAGACCGCGGCCGACGGCGAGATCATCGGGCTCTTCCTGCACGACGAGATCCCGCGCGGGCTCACGTTCGGCGAGACGATCGAGCGCATCCACGCCCAGGGCGGCGTCGTCTACGTGCCGCATCCGTTCGACCGCTTCCATGCGACGCCCGCACGAGTCCGTGCTGCGACGAGCACGCGGGCTCCATCGACGTGCTCGAGACCGCCAACGCCCGCCTCTGGCTCGAGCGCGACAACCGCCGCGCCGAGCACTTCGCCCGCGAGCACGGCGCTGCGGCGCGGCGCGGGCTCCGACGCCCACGTCCCCGCCGGCATCGGCACGGGCGCGCTGAGGCTCGCGCCGTTCGACGACCCCGTCTCGTTCCTGGCCGCCGTCGAGAGCGCCGAGATCGTCCGCAGGCCGCGCAGCATGCTGCGCCTGCAGATCGAGAAGCGGCGCCGCCAGCGCCGAAGTCGACGCGTCGCGGGCCGGGGGACCGCAGGGATCCGCCCGCGAGCGGTCGAACTCGATCGCGGTGCCCGCGGACGAGCTCTACGAGCGTTACCTGGCGCGTGCGATCAGCGAGGTCAACGCACTCGGCGATGAGATCGCCCGCCGCGGCGACGCGCCTTCGCGCCAGCCCGTGCTCGGCTCCGGGCATCCGCTCGGCGACATCTTCCTGCTCAAGCACGACCCGACGGCGGCCGAGCTCGCCGAGGGCGTCTCGTTCTACGGGCGCGTCGGGCAGGCCGTGCTCAAGTCGGTGCAGCGGCTCAGCATCGATCCGCTGCTCGTCTACGGCACGAACGTCGTCAAGCTGGGCGGCGATCACGGCCGCGACGAGAGCGAGCTCGCCGAGCGCGTCTACCCGATGTGGCTCCTGCGCGAGCTCCACATCGTGCAGCCGAAGATCGTCGTCGTCATGGGCGAGGACACGCTCGCGGTCGTCAACGGCCTCGACCTGGCGCTGGCACAGCCGCTCGAGCCCGAGCTCGGCGTGGTCCAGCGCCTGACGCCGACGATCGAGGCCCTCGTCACGCCCGCGCTCGAGCCCTCGCTCGACGACGCCGCGGCCAAGCGCCGCTTCTGGGCCGCGTTCCGCGCGCTCGGCGAGTGGTACGCCGCGCTGCCTCCGTACTAAGTGTCAGGCAGGGAACGCGAAGCCAGCCGCGCTCCCCAAAAGACCGATGCCGGTGTGGATCCCGCAAGGGCGGCGACCACGCAACGCATCCGCCTAGGCGATCGCCGACGCGTCGAAAGGTCCGAACGCCTTCGCGAGGGAACTCGAGCGCTCGACGCCTGGCACTAGTGTGAGAAGCACCTATGCGAGAGCACGATCCCAGGCGGCACACTCCACGCCGACCCGTTCGGCCGCGGATTGCCGACCTGGAGACAAGCTCCTTGAGCACTCGCGTCGGTTCGGGGACGTCGGGCCAGGTGGCGTGCGACCGGAAACGCGTCTTCCTCCGGCCCCGTACCGGTTCGAGGAAGCCGGCAACGCCCCTTCGGTCATCGATGCATTCGAGCGTTTTCCCGCTCGTCGCTCTGACCACGCTGGCGGCAGCAGTGCGACTCCCGCAACTGCAAGCCGACAGCCTCTGGGTCGATGAGGCTTTCACGTCGTCGCATGTCCACCACTCGTTCCCGGACATGATTTCAGCCACGATCAGCGACAACTATCCGCCCCTCTACAACGCCGTGACCTGGTGCTTCGTTCAGGCGTTCGGCGACGGCGAATGGGTCTTGCGACTCCCGGCGGCGTTGTTCCTCATCGCACTCGTGCTCACTGGCGTATCTGCTCTGCGAAGCGGGCAGCCGGACGCGCGGCCGGCCACCTCGCGGCTTTGCTGATCGCACTTTCGGCCTTCCATGTCTGGTACTCGCTCGAGGCTCGCATGTACTCGCTGCTGGCGCTCACGTCCTGCGCCTACGCCTGGGCGGCACTGCGAGACCTGGAGCGGCAAGACCGCCGCAGCGGCCTGACCGTGATCGGCGTCGGCCTGGCGCTGCTGCTCTCGCACCCGTACGGCGCGTTCTGCTGGCTGGCTGTGAGTGGCGTGATGGTGCTGAGCGCGCAGCGCCGGAAACGGACGCTCGGTGTGCTCGCGGTAGCCCCCGCGATGTTTTTGCCATTCGCCGTCGCACTGCTCGATCGCACCGTTGCGTTCACAAAGACAGGTCTATCATACCCGCGGCAACGCCGCCTCGTGCTGCTCGGAGTTCGTGAAAATCACTTGGGGCCTGTTGCCCATCCTGGCGCTCTGCGTTCTTGCCGCCGTCGTGCCGAGCCGCCGCGCGCCGCGAAGTCCTGCCGTGCCGATGCTCCTGGCACTCGCTTTCGTGCCGGCGACGCTTGGATATCTCGCCTCGCTGCTGACGCAGCCCGTGCTGCTCGATCGCTACCTCATCGGCTCACTCCCCGCGATCATCGTTCTGGCCGCCGTCGGAGTGACGCGGTCGCCGATCGGGCGGCGGGGACTGCTCGCCGCAGCTGCACTCGCCACCGTGTTCTGCGTCGTATCGATGAGCTCAGGCCTCATGCCGCATCGCCAAGACTGACGTGCCGCGGCGAAGGCCGTCCGTGCCCAGTGGCGGGGAGGCGACTGCGCCGCCACGTACCCGGCCTGGGACAGCCAGGTCTGGCACTACTACGTTCGCGGCAAGGCCTGCCTCGCGCAGGGACAGCGCCTCGACGATCCAGCTCTGCGGCGCGTGTTCCTCCTGGTGGAAACCGATTGGGTGGGGAGAGCAGGCGCGGAACTGACGCAGATCGAGAATCGCATGGTCCTCGTGAGACGCAACTTCAACGGCGCCCTGCCGCCGTACTAGCCGGCGCGCTCGAAGCGCGCGACGCACTCGACGTGCGGCGTGTGCGGGAACAGGTCGAACGGCCGCAGGCGCGTCAGCGCGTAGCCGCCCTCGGCCAGGATCTGCGCGTTGCCGGCCAGCGTCGTCGGGTTGCACGAGACGTAGACGATGCGGCGCGCGCCAGCTCGGCGACCCGGCGCACGGCCTTCGGCGTCATGCCGGCGCGCGGCGGGTCGAGCACCACCACGTCGGGCGCCGGCAGCCCCTCCGCGATCAGGTCGCGCGGACGCCTTGCCGCGTCGCCGCACGACGAACTGCGATGTTCGCGACGCCGTTCGCGAGCGCGTTCTCGCGCGCGCGCTCGATCGCCTCCGCGACGATCTCGACGCCGATCACGCGACGCGCCGCGCCCGCGAGCGCGAGCGCGATCGAGCCGATGCCGCAGTAGAGGTCCCACACGATCTCGCCGCCGGTCAGCGCCGGCCTGCTCGATCGCGTCGTCGTAGAGCACGTCGGCCATCTCGGTGTTCGTCTGCAGGAAGGAGCCGGCCGAGACGCGCAGGCGCAGGCCGCTGATCTCCTCCTCGAACCAGGCGCGGCCGAAGAGCGGCGCGCGTCGGGATGCCGCTCGCGACCTCGGCGACGCCGTCGTTGACGGCGTGCAGCACGCCGACGACGCCGGGCAGCGCTCGGCCAGCAGCGCCTCGAGCTCCTCGACGCCGGGCACGTCGCCGGCGACGGTGACGAGGATGCAGAGCAGCTCGCCGGTGCGCACGCCCTCGCGCACGACGAGATGGCGCAGGTAGCCGGTGTGCGTCACGCTGGTCGTAGGCCTCGAGCCCTGCGCGCGCGCCCAGGTCGACGAACGTCTCGCGCACGGCGTTGCCGCGTTCGCGCCGGTCGAGCAGGCAGACCTCGAGCGGCACGATCTCCTCCCAGCGCCCGGCGCGGTGGAACCCCAGCGCGGCGCCGTCGGGCGTGCGCGTCCAGGCGTACTCGAGCTTGTTGCGGTAGCCGAACTGCGACGGCGGGCACGATCGGCTCGACGTCGAAGTCGGTGCAGCGCCGCCGATGCGCTGCAGCGCATCGAGCATCTGCTGCTGCTTGTGCTCGAGCTGGCGCTCGTAGCGCAGGTCCTGCCAGCGGCAGCCGCCGCAGACGCCGAAGTGCGGGCACGGCGCCTCGACGCGGTCGGGCCCGCCCGAGAGACGCTCGACGCGATCGCCTCGCCGTGGCGGCGCTTGACCTTGCTGATGCGCGCCATGACGCGGTCGCCCGGCAGCGCGCGGTCGACGAACACCACGACGCCGTCATGGCGCGCGACGCCGCGCCCGCCGCAGCGAGCGAGTCGACGGTGAGCTCGAGCTCCTGTCCGACCCGAAACGGCGCAGCCACGCAGGCAGCATAGGTGCGGCGTCAGGGCAGCGTCGCGGCGCCCGCGCGCGGGCGGTACTCGAGGCGGAGCAGCGAGCACGCCGAGGCCCGGCGACGGCCGCCGCGAGCCACAGGCTGCGATAGCCCGCGGCGTCGGCGAGCGCGCCGAGCGGGACGGCGGCGACCGCGCCGCCGCCGAAGAGCGCCGTGGACATCGAGCGCGACGGCCTGTCCCGCGCGCGCCGCGCCGGCGAGCTCGCCGGCGATCAGGTAGAGCACGCCGTTGAAGCCGAGCGCGCCGAAGCTGAGCACGACGAGGGCCGACGATGCGCACCGCGGTCCCCTCGGGCCACACGAGCCAGGTCGCGACCGCCGGCCGCGCACGCGAGCATGCCGACGTCGCGCAGCGTCGCCACGCGCCGGCGTCCCCCGCCGGCGTCCGCCACGCGACCCCAGCCGATGCGCGCGGCCATCGCGCTGAGCTCACGAGCGCGAACAGCACGCTGCCCTCGCCGCTGCTGCCCCGCCGTCGCGCAGTGCAGGTACGCCGAACGTGAGCACCGCGTGAGCGCCACGATGTAGCAGACGGCGACGATCAGCAGCATCCCCATGCCGGGCTCCCGGAGCACCGCGAACGGCGCATGACGCGGCGCGCGGCCTCGGGCGGCGACGAGCGGCCCGCGCGGCGTGTCGAGCGCGAAGACCACCGCCGTGACCGCCGTCAGAACGCCGCTCAGCATCCTCCCATCCGGGGTGGCCGAACTTCCCGGCCCCCATGATCTCGGCGCCGATGCCCTGATCGTGGCGCTGCATGAAGACGTCGTCGACACCGCCGCTGCCGCCGGGTTTCCACGACCGGGTATTGAACATCCACGTGTGCAGTCGCTCTCCGGCGTGACCGAAGTGCAGTTCGGCGCTTTGACCCTCACCGGTGCCGAAGCCGTCGAGTGAGACGGAGAAGGAGTGGACGTAGACGAGGGACATGGCGGCTGCTCCTTCGGGTATTGGGGTTCGTGGTTGCTGGTGCGGTTGCGATCGAGGTCAGTTGTAGTAGCGGCGGGCGCTGGAGCCGACACGCGTCACGTCGGTGCCGTAGACGTGGAGAGAGATCGCGGTCTCCTCAGCGGTGTTGTGGACGCGGTGGATGTCGCCGGGAGGCGCGAAGCCGCTGACGTCGCCGACGTGGTTCGCGGTGCGGCTGATGAGGTTCAAGTCGGCGTCGAACAGCTCCTCGTGCTCGGCGCCCTGGATGACGCCGAAGACGCACCAGGTGACGTGGTCGTGGATCCGGGTGATCTGGCCGGGCCGCCAGACCAGGGCGACGATCGAGAACGAGCCGTCGGGCTCGGCGTGCAGGTTGTGGGCGCAGTAGTCGTCGGGTGAGCCGAGGCGCTGTGCGGCGCTCAGCACGTCCGCGGTGGGCAGGTGCCGGCGCAGCTCGTCGGCGACGAGCTGCGCGGTCTCGGCCCAGTCGGCATGGCTCTCCACGGTGGTGCGGATGCCGGCGACGAGTGGGCTCAGTCCGGTGGCGGGGCGGATCTGGGTCGCGGTCATGCGCTCAGCTTGCGCTCAACCGCCGCATACGTCCAATGCCAACTTTCGTGGCAACTCATAGATATGGTTGATGCATGCTGGACGTCAACCGGCTGCGCGTCATCGACGCCGTCGCGCGCCACGGATCGGTCACCGCGGCGGCGAAGGAGCTGCACTACTCCCAGCCGTCGGTCACCCACCACCTCGCGCGCCTCGAGGCTGAGACCGGCGCGCAGCTGCTGCAGCGCGTCGGCCGCGGCATCCGGCTCACCCCGGCCGGGCAGCTGCTGGCCGACCGCGCCGCGGAGATCATCGGCCGCATCGATGCGGCCGGCGCGGAGCTCTCCGCGCACGTGGGGCTGAACGCCGGCCGCGTGCGCCTCGCCGGCTTCGCCTCGGCAAACGGATCGCTCGTGCCGGCGGCGCTGGCGACGCTGGCGAAGCGGTATCCGAGCCTGGAGATCAGCCTGACCGACACGCATCCGCTCGACGCGCTCGAGTTGCTGCGCACCGGCAACGTCGAGGTGGCGATCATCTTCCGCTACGACGAGACCGAGTCCGAGCCGGCCGGGGTGCGCCTGCATCACCTGCTTGACGATTCGGTCTACGTGCTGTCGACGCGTCGCGAGCGCGGAATGGCCAGCTTGCGTGACGCGACGTGGATCGCCGGCTGCGAGCGCTGCCGCAGCCACCTGCTGTCCCTGTGCGCCGACGCCGGGTTCGACCCGCGGATCGGCTACAGCTCCGACGACATGGTGGTGATGCAGGCGTGGGTGGCCGCCGGTCTCGGGGTGGCCACCCAGACCGGGCTGGCCCTGCGCGCCCACCACATCGACGGCGTCGTGGCGACCGAGCTGCCCGGCTCCAAGCGCCACATCTACGCCGCGACCTACGGCGAGCCGCCCGACCCGCCCGCCACCGCCGCCCTCCTGGCCGCTCTCGCCGAGGCCGCCACCGCGGTGGTCACCGCCTCCGGCTGAGAACTCCCCCGAATCGGCAGCCGCCGGCTCCGCACGGACACCGCTCAATGATGTGTCGCGGTGAGGGCAGCCACGCTTCACGCCGATGCTGCGCGGCGTCGCCGGCTCCTACCGCCTGTCGCCGAGCGACGTCGAGGACGCCGTGCAGACCGCCTGGCTGCGGCCGGTCGACGCCATCGGCCGCGCGCCGCGAGTGCCTGCGGCTCGTGCGCGGCACGAGCCGTGTGCGGCCGTGCGACGATCTGCGCTCGGCGAGGGCACTACCTCCTTCTGTCCCAGCCGCTGAGTCGGCGGCCGGCGTCGCTACTGGCGCAGCAGGTGGTGCTTGACGAGCTCCAGCAGCCCGATGCCGACGTAGTTCGGCATCCCCGACGTGATCTTCCAGTGGGTCGTGTCGAGGGTGCCCCCGGCGTGGTCGACGGTCGCGATGATCACGACGTTGCGCAGCTCGGCATCGTCGCCGTAATGACTTGCCAGGTCATCCATCAACTCGGCGGCGACAACGCCCAGCCTCTTCTGATCGATCGGCATGTCGTTCTCCTTGGGCCGGGACCGGAAGACGCAATATTGACGATCTGGGCGGGCCCGATTTAGGATCGGGCCTGCCGGGCAGGAAGTCGCCGCAGGCGTCGTTCGCCCGGCGCCTGAGCTGATCTGACAGAGGCCCGGGTGTCTTTCGTACAGGCGTCCAGGCTGCATCGCAAAGTGTGTTCGCTTTGTTTGTCCTACTCCGAGGAGTTCGTGATGAGCAACGTGAGGGACGACACGAATCGGTTCGGCTATCTCGAGATCCGCGCCGAGCGCGACGATGACGAGCACGTCATCGCGCTGACGGGCGAACTCGATCTCGACGGTGCCGAACGCGTCGAGCAGGAGCTGCTGCGCGCCGAGGCCACGGATGCGCGCCGCATCGTCCTGGACCTGAGCGACCTGAGGTTCATCGACTCGACCGGCATCCGGCTCATCCTCGCCGCCGACGCCCGGTCGCGGGCCGACGGCGACAGGCTCGTGCTGATCCGCGGCCCCCAGGCCGTGCAGCGCGTGTTCGAGCTGACGGGCATCGTCGACTTGATGCCGTTCGAGGATTAGCCTGGGGGTCATGACGAAGAAACGCAAGTCCATCCGCAGCGTGATCGTTCAGACCGGGCGCTCGGCCAAGGGCCGCTCGGTGACGGCCGAGGGCGCGCCGGGCGCGTCGGCGAAGTCCGCGGGCGGCGCGAGCGCCAAGGGCGACGCCGGCGCCTCGGCGAGCGCGAAGGGCGAGTCGGCCACCTCGCGCTCGGTGAAGGTCCAGTCGACCGACTCCTGAGCTCCCGACAACCCGGTGTACGCCGACCGGCCAGGGCCATACGATGGACGGCGGTTAGGGGAATCTGGTCCGCCGGATCGTCCAGAGCTTGATGCGGCGGCCGCGTCACAGGAGGTGGGGTTGTGCTTCGACCTGCGTGGAGTCGTGGGCGTTGCTGACGGGTCGCGGATGCGGCCGGCGGGAATTGCGGCGATCGTGCTCGCACTGGGGAGCGATCTAGCCGCTTTACGCAGCTCGTCGCGCTACCCGATGGTCACAAGGCCGAGCCGGTGCGTGTCGCGCTGACGGCCAGCATCGCGTCGCTGCCCGAGCAGTTGCGCCGCTCGCTGACGTGGGACCAGGGCTTGGAGATGGCCGAGCACGCGCGCTTCAGCGTCGACACGGGTGTGACGGTCTACTTCTGTGATCCGCGCAGTCCCTGGCAGCGCGGCTCGAACGAGAACACCAACGGGCTGCTGCGCCAGTACTTCCCCAAGGGCTCGAGCGTTGCGGTCAGCCAAGAACACCTCGACGCGGTCGCCGCCGAGCTCAACGGCCGGCCGCGCAAGACACTCGGATGGATGACGCCAGCCGAGAAGCTCGCCGAGCTAACCGCCGCGGGCTAACCGCCAGACGTCGACGACATCACGAACACATGGCATGCCCTCAAAAGGGGTGAGGTCGCGATGACGCGCGCGGATCGCCGGCGCGCCTCGGCCCTCCGGGCCTCACCACGCCAGCGATCCGACACCGCTGCGAACCTTCATCACGGCAGGGTGGTGCACCGACCCCCTGAGCTCACCTGCACGAATCGACACACCGTGCTGCACGACGGGCGGTCAGGCCCTCCACTTCACCGAGCACCCGCGCGCGCGGGTGTCGGCGGTGGTGGGGTCGTCGCCGGCGAGCACGGCGTCGAGGGCGTCGCGGAGGTACTGCGCGTTCTGGCCGGGGTCCTGGTGGTCGCCGTCCGGGGCGCCGCGGTAGCGCAGGCGCTGGTCGGCGTCGAGCACGAAGACGTGCGGCGTGACCTGCGCGTCGAGCGCGCGGGCGACCTCCTGCGACTCGTCATAGAGGTACGGGATCGGCCAGCTCTGATCGTCGACGAAGCGCTTCATCGCCTGCGGCGAGTCGGCCGGGTAGCGCTCGGCGTCGTTGGCGCTGATCGCGAGGAAGCGCACGTCGCGCGGGGCGTAGTCCTCCGCCACGGCCCGCAGCCTCGGGTTCCAGGCGATGACGTACGGGCAGTGATTGCACGTCACGACGAGCACCGTCGCGGGCGGTACCGGGTCGGCGGGCACGGCATGGGCGGTGCCCTCGGTGTCGTCCAGCGTGAAGGCCGGCACGGGATCGCCGAGTTCGAAGCTCATGGGCGGATGATCGCAGGGCCCTTCCCGCTGCTAGATTCAGAACCGCGCGGTGGGCGTAGCTCAGTTGGTAGAGCTCCTGGTTGTGGTCCAGGCGGCCGCGGGTTCGAGTCCCGTCGCTCACCCTCGTTGAAGTCCCTGCAAGTCGCCGATTTATGCTGATTTGCAGGCGGTTCGGGCGGAGGGCGAAGGTGCCAAGCGGGTTGTGGCGTCCACAGCGCATCGGAGGCGGTGCCAGTGAGGCGCGCGTCGGTCGCTCCGGGTCTGAGGTCGCTCGAGGGCCTGGAGTGGTTGGCGCGGGTGGGCGCATCGCCGCTTGAGCCATGGGCCCTGGTGATGGGGTGGGGGCGGGCGGTCACGTACGACAACGCACGCCGCCTCGCAGCCGCCGGCCTGGTGCGAACCGTGCGCATGAGGCAAGGCGACGGGTCGCTGTTCGTCGCCACGGCGGCCGGCGCGGCGCGGGTCGGATACCCGGCGAGCTGGGCGGTGCGCTCGATCGGCCCGAGCAACTGGGCGCACGCCACGGCCTGCGCGTGGGTGAGCACATGGCTACAGCTGCGTGGGCACTCCTGGTGGAGCGACCGCGAGATCGCGGGGGACGTGTTCTGGCGACGGACCGTGCGCTACCGCGACCATCGCGGGACAGCACGAGTTCCGCATCGACCGGACCTCGCGGTGGAGCTCGCCGCCGGTCCAGCAGCGATCGAGGTCGAGGTTCAGCGTAAGCCTCGAGCACACCTGCTCCGCGTCTTGGCGATGTACGCCGAGAGCATCGACGACGACGATGACCCGTTGGCCGGGCTGCTGTACGTCTGCGACCGCGTCGACATCGCAGAGGCCGTTAGGCGCGCGGCGCGGGACGCGGGACTGGCCGACGGGCGCTGCTTGAGCGTCCGGACCAAGGGCGAAGTTGTCCGCCAGACGCGCACCGCGGGCGCCAGATCCGTATGACGCCCCCTAGCGGGATTTCTTTTCGGACGGCTCTATCGGGGCGACTTGAGCTCGACGCAGTATGCCGTGGGCCGGCGCCGTGGTCGTTCCGGCCGACGACCGCTTCAGGACTGCAAGCCGCAGCGCCGGCGTCCCGCGCACCGGCACGACGTGTACCGAAGACTCCTCCATGGAAGGCGGTAGTCGTGGCGGTACCACCTCTTGCGGCTAGGAGAGGACTTGGGCGGCGCGGGTCAGCGGCGCGACCAACGCCTGACGATCCAAGCGGTCACGTGGCCCGCTGAAGCCCACGACCGCGACGAGCCCTCCAGAGTCGTCGCGGACGCCGACGGCGATTGAAGCGAGTCCCGCTTCGGACTCCTCGTCGATCTCGGCCCAGCCCTGCTCCCGCACGCGATCCATCTCTCGGGCGAGCGCCCTGCGGCTGACGATGGTCCGCGGCGTCAGGCGTTCGGGACGCTCGCGGGCGATCCAGGCCGCGAGTGCGCGCTCCGAGAGCTCGGCGAGCACGAGCTTGCCGGCGGCGGACGCATGGACGGCAATTGATCGGCCGATCCAGTTGGTCAACCCGAGCAGCCGCGGACCGTCGGCCTGGGCGATGACTTCGACTCCCGGGCCGGGTCGAGGGAGGGCGAGCATCGCTGACTCGGCGGCGGTCGCCGCGAGATCGTCGAGGAGGGGCTGGGCGCGGCGTGCCAGCTCGCGGCGGGGATCGGCGCGCTGCCCGAGACGCACCAGCTCGGGGCCGATGCTCCAGCCGCGTGCGCTGCGGCTCGCGAACCCGGCGTCATCGAGGGTCGCGAGAAGGCGTCCGGCGGTGGCTGGGGCCAGCTCGGTCGCGCGAGCCAACTCCGCTGTCGATGCTCTCTGCCCGTACTGCTCGATCGCGTGCAGCAGCGCGAGCGCGCGCGTTAGCGATTGGGTCCGGGGAACGCTCATATCGTGAGCGATCGTACCCGTATGGTGAGCACATGCTCATCGATTGCGACATTCACGTGGGCTACAACTCGCTCCGCGACCTCCTCCCGTACCTCGACGGTGCGACGAGCGAGCTCGTCGAGCAGTCGGGCACCAACGGACTCGGGATGCCGTCGTACCCGTGGTACCACCCGACCGGGTGGCTGCGCGCGGACGCCTATGACCGCGACAGTGCCGCCGAGGGCGCACAGCTCGTTGGCCAGACGCTCGATCAGGTCCGCACCAACGTGCTCGACCCGTTCGATGTCACGTTCGGGATCCTCACGCCCGACGAGGCGGCGGCGTTCGCAGTTCTTCCCAACCCGCGGCTCGCCGCCGGGTTGTGCCGCGGCTACAACGACTGGCTGCTAGCCGAGTGGCTCGAACACGAGCGACGCCTGCGCGGGCTGCTCGTCGTCACGCCGCAGCACCCCGAGGCGGCGGCCGCTGAGATCCGACGACTCGGCGAGCGCGACGAGATCGCCGGCGTCTTCCTGCCCGGCGCGGCGCGCATCCCGTACGGCAACCCCATCCACGACCCGATCTGGCGTGCCTGCAACGAGCTCGGGCTGCCCGTCGCCATCCACACACATTTCGAGGGCGTCGGCATCGGGGGACCGGTTACCGCCGCCGGCCTGCCTGACTTCTACACCGAGTACCACGCGCTCACCGGGGCAGGCATGCTCGGCCACCTCGCCTCGATCCTCTGCCACGGCATCTTCGAGCGCTTCCCACGGACGCGCGTCATGCTCATGGAGGGTGGCCTCGTGCCGTTCGTCGGTCTGCTCTGGCGGCTGGATACCGCGTGGCGCGGCACGCGAACCGAGGTTCCATACTGCGTCCGCCCGCCCTCGGAATACGTCCATGACCACGTCGCCTGGACGACCCAGCCGCTCGAAGAGCCGCCGGACGACCGCATGCTGGCTCCGGCGATCGAAGGCCTCCAGCCGGCGCGGACACTGTGCTTCTCCAGCGACTATCCCCACTGGGACTTCGATGACCCGCGCCAGACGCTGCGCCGCCTTCCCGCCGAGTACCGGGACGCCGTCGCCTACGCGAACGCCCTGCGCTTCTTCGGGCTCCAAGCACCCCTGCCGGCATGACTCCTGCGGAAGCACGCATCCCGCTCTCAGAAGCGCCCGCCGCCGGAGACGTCCGCCTCATCGACCTCGGCGGTCACCGCATCGGCCTCTACCGCATCGGCGAGGAGCTATACGCGCTCGCCGACCGCTGCCCACACCGCGGGGCACCACTCTGCTCCAGCGGCAGGTCCGTCCGCGGCATCGCCATGCGCGACGGCGCACCCGCCCAAGGCGCGGAGCCGGCCATCCTCCGCTGCCCCTGGCACAAGTGGGACTTCGACATCGCGTCCGGCCGCTGCCTCGTCCACGCGCGCCTCCGCGTCCGGCGCTACCTCGTCACGATCGACGACAACGAGATCGTCGTCAGCCTCAAGCACCCGACCGACTGACCGCTCACCCCGCGATCGGCAGGGCGAGCACGGGCGCCTCGGGCGGGGGTTCTACCGCGCGATCACCCCTGCCCTCGCAGCCGGGCGGCCTACCGCCGGCCAAGTCGATCGAGGGATCGGAGATCGGCAAGGCAGCGAAGCAGTACGGCATCGAATTCGTCGGCCCACTACCTGACGAGGTCCTGAGGCGGCACGAGCACGCGGCGCGTCCTCCTGTGTACGCCGCGGCAATTCGCTTTGCGGCGTAACACCGACACGCGTCGCTGCGAGCGACACGCAGTACGAAGATGGCGCAGAGGCGGCAGCTTCGCGCCGAGGGAGGAGCCGTTTGCGTGCGGGCCTCCGCTCGGAGCACCGTGGTGCGTCCACCTCTACGATGAACGCATGTGCGCGCACGCAGCGGGAGTCGAGCGCGCATACCGCCACCCGAGCTGCGGACGCTGGCCGTCACGACTCAGCGGCCGGGCGGCTGCCGTGCACGCGTGACCGATCGTGACCTCCCGATGTCCGGGCGTCGTTTCTCGGGTGTCGATGCTGGGGGGCGCGGTTCCGCCGAAGCGGAGCTGCATGCCCTGCGGCAGGTGACGGACAGCGCGCTCACGCGCATGGGCGTCGATGAGCTGCTGGACGAGCTCCTGGTGCGGGTCCGCGAGATTCTCGGCGCCGACACAGCGGCGGTGCTGATGCGCGAAAGCGCATCGCAGAGCTTGGTGGCCAGGGCTGCGTGCGGGCTGGAGCAGGAGGTGCGCCAAGCGGTGCACGTACCGATCGGAGTGGGATTCGCCGGTCGCATTGCCGCGTCCAAGCGGCCATTGGTGCTCAACCGCGTTGACGCGACGACCGTCGTCAATCCGATCCTCATCGAGCGGGGAATCCGGACCATGCTGGGCGTTCCCCTGTTGACCGGCGGCGACGTGCTCGGCGTGCTGCACGTCGGGCGACTCGACGACAAGCCGTTTGACGAGCGCGACAGCGAGCTGCTCCAACTCGTCGGCGAGCGCGTCGTCGGCGCCATCGAGGCCCGCCAGCTCGCCGTGGAACGGGCGGCGGCTGTCCTGCTCGAGCGCAGTCTGCTGCCGACCGTGGTGCCCGATTGTTCCGGACTCGCGTTCGCTTCGCGCTACGTCGCGTCCGATGACCGCAGCGTCGGCGGTGACTGGTTTGACATGTTCACCCTGCCATCGGGTGATCTCTGGGTCGTTGTCGGCGACGTGGCGGGCCACGGCCTTTCTGCCGCGGTGGTGATGGGTCGCATCCGCAGCACGCTGCACAGCTATGCCCTCCTCGGCGGCGAGCCGCACACGGTGCTCGAGCTCACCGCCCGCAAGATCGAGCACTTCGAGCTCGATGCGCTGGCCACGGTCGTCTGCGCGGTGAGCGCCCCGCCGTATGACGTGTTTCGCATCGCGCTGGCCGGGCATCCGCCTCCGGTCATCGCTGCGCCGGGCGCTCCCGCATCCTTCCCGGACCTGCGGGTTGACCCGCCGCTCGGCGCACGCGCAGACCGACCGAGATCCAGCACGGAGGTTCCTCTGCCCGAAGGGTCGGTGATGGCCCTCTACACGGACGGGCTCATCGAGCGTCGCGGCGAGGTCATCGATGCAGGCCTCGAGCGGTTGCGGCGCGCCGTCTGCGCCGATGAACCCGAGGAAGTCTGCAACCGAGTGCTGCGCGAACTGATCGGTGCGAGGATCCCGACTGACGACATCGCAATGGTCGCGCTCCATCGCACCAGGAAACCGTAACGAGCACACCGCTCGCGCTCAGGTCACCCCACCATCGCGGTCGACCCGGAATCGACGCTGTGCGCACGTGCCGTCGGGTGGTGCGCGGTCGTTCCCGTAGGACTCGAGCGTGGTGCGCCGGCGGCCCTTCGTCTCGAGGCGCTCGAGCAGCAGCTGGCCCGCCTCGCCCACCGTGACGCGGCCGCCGCCGTTGCCCTGCAACCGCACCGTTGCCCATGAGCGCGCGCAGCTGCGCCTCGGCCTCCGTGCGCGTCAGTCCCTCGCCGGTGGCGACATCGTGCTTGCGGCCGATCCGGCGCTTGATCTGATCGTCGCCGGCGCGCCACTTGCCGTACCAGATCTCGCCCCCGGACAGGTCGCGACGGATGAGCAGCGATACGGTGCCGCGCGGCCTGCGCGATGCCTCCTTCTTGGACGCTGAGCGGGCCGGCGGCATGGCCAGATGCTTGTGCTGTATCCCGTGAGTGGGGCAGGCGACCGTAGACGCGGTGGCTCCGAGCGGAGGACTACGTTGCCCCGGCAGTCTCCCAGCCGAGGTTCGCGCACACCTCAAGCGTCGCCGCGGCCTTGTTCATCGTGTAGAAGTGCAGGCCAGGCGCCCCGCCGCGCAGCAGTTCCTGGCAGAGCAGCGTGGCGTGCTCGACGCCGATGCGGCGAACCTCCTCCGGCTCGTCGGCTACGGACTGCAACCGCTCCGCGAGGTCGAGCGGGATGCTCGTGCCCGACATCGCCGCCATGCGCTCGACCTGTCGGACATTCGTGATGGGCATGACGCCCGGAACGATGGGGGCGGTCGCGCCTCGTGCCGCCAACCGCTCAACGAGGGCGAAGTAGTCCTGCGCCCGATGGAAGAACTGCGTCAGCCCAAAGTCCGCCTCTCGGAGCTTCGCGGCCTGATGGCGCCAGTCAGCCTCCGGCGACTCGGCCGCCGGATGCCCCTCGGGGTGAACCGCCACCCCGACGCAGGGGAACCCGAGCTCCCTCGCCAGGCCAACGAGCTCCACTGCGTAGCGCAGGTCGCCTTGCGGTAGCTCCTCGGTCGCCGACAGCGGCGGATCCCCATGCAGTGCGAGAAGGTTGTCCACGCCGGCTCGCCGGTAGCGCTGCATGACCCCCACCAGCTCGTGACGGTGATGAGCGGCGCATGTCAGGTGGGCCAGCGGCGGCAGCGGCGAGTTGACCAGCCGCACGACGAGGTCGTGTGTGCGCTCGCGCGTCGAGCCGCCAGCGCCGTAGGTGACGGCCACGAACGCAGCTCCGAGCGGCGCCAGCTCCGCGAGCGCGTCTTCCAGCGCTGCAGCCGACCCCGGCGTTCGAGGCGGCCACAGCTCGAAGGAGACGAACCGTCCGCGGCCGATACGGTCGACGACCGTGAGCATTGCGGCAGCGTAATGGCAAACCACACGCAAACGCAGAGGTCTGTCCGGGCACGCGCAGCGACGGCCCCGACGACGCCCCCCTCGGCGGCTCGTCCGCGGCCCCCTGGCATCCCGACCTAGGTCCCCGGGCGGACTCCTTGGCGTCGGAGGCCACAACCGCGTGCGTCGCAGGACGCTCGGCGCGTCATGGCTGCCTCGGTGGCGGTAGGAGTAGTGCGGTCGTTGCCCCTTTACGGGCGCTCGATCGATCAGGGGATAGCGCTCTGCAAGCCTCGCCGACCGGCGCGCTCCGGCGTCAGCTCAGGCTCGGTCGGCTGCGCTCCCGACGAGTCCGCGCGCTCGGGCGATCTCCTCGTGCTCGAAGGCGCGCGCCATCTGCTCGACGGCCGCCGTGTCCAGACCGGCGGCGGCGGCGGTCCGCCGCCACTCACCGACGGCCCGCACGACCTGGCTCAAGATGCTCTCTGCCTTCGCTTGGCCGAGACGGAAGAGCTCTGACACCTCCAGCACCGTGTCGATGCGGGCCTCGCGCGAGTCGTAGTCGATGGAAGTGTTGAGCAGCTTGGGTCCGGGTCGCGGATCGGGATTGAGGTCGAACGCGGGCGCCAACGTCCAGCCCGCGGTCGTCGCGCGAAGAAAGCCGTGGTTTCGCAGATGGTCGTCGGTGTTGCGGATCAGCACCGAGAACGCCATCCGGCGCCAGAGCTCACCGAGATCCTCGCTCGCACGCGGCGACTCGGTCTCGATGACCTCGGCGATGTCCAGGTAGCTGGCTCGGTCGCCGTCGCCGGCTTCCAGCAGGGTCATGGCGCTCGCGTAGCCGATGCGCTGGTCGCCCGCGCGATCGAAGCGATCGACGATCAGGACGGGTTTGCCGTCGACAGCGTGCAGCTGGGAGTCGGGCACGAGAATCCCGGCCCCGCGGGCCAGTCGCAGCGCGACGAACTCCCAGCGCATGACATCCCAGTCGTCGGCCGACGGGCTGGGAAACTTGGCGATGGCGATGCGCCCGTCGCCATCGAGCACGTGTGCCTTGGGCCGCGCCCCACCGAGCGAGCTTCCGCCGTGCAGCAGCAACTCCAGCTCGCTCCCTGTCGCCGTGTTGCGCTCGACCTGGTCGGCGGCCGCCAGCAGCTCCTCGAGCTCGAGCAGGTGAGGGATCCCCCGGCCGGCGCGCGACAGGTACGCCCCGGTGTCCGGGTCGACGAAGCGCAGCGCTCCCTGACGCAGGTCGTCGCGGACGCCGAGCAGGTAGTCGATCTCCCCGAAGCTCCGCTCGGCCGTTGCCTCGCGCTGCGCGCGGTGTTCCTCGTCGCGCTGAATCAGCCTTCGACCCCAGCGGTCGGGGGCGCAGTCCGAGAATGCCGCGAACATGGCGCGGCTGCCCGCGGTCTGCTGCTGGCCGGCGACCAGCGGCAGCCCGGGCTCCAGCGCGTAGGCACGCGGGTGCGCCAGGTAGCCGGCTTCGTAGGCGAACGTCGCGGATTCTCGCCCTCGACGCCGATGCGACCAGAGCCGCCCCACGGTCAACTCCTCATCGCCCAGGACAAGCCGGACGTCGACGACCCGGTCAGCCATCACCGCTCAACCGCTTGGGTCGCACGCGTTGCGGAAGCTGCTCGTCGGAGCGCAGGCGACCGATATCGCTTTCGTATGGATCGAGCGAGCGCGTCAGCGACTCGAGCAGGCCGAGACCCCGCAGGACGCGCAGGACGTTCTCGAAGCTGACGCCGCCGTCACCGCGCTCGAGGCGGCCGATCGTGTCGCGATGGACCCCTGAGCGGTCTGCGAGCTGTGCCTGCGTCAGACCGCGCAGCTTGCGCCACGCGGCCAGGTCGTCGCCGACCTGCCGCAGCGAACGTCGAATGGGAAGAGGAACCGAAGGCCGCATATCACCGACACTATAGCCGGTAGTATCGGTGATCGCCGACGTTATCCCGGTGAACGGCTACGGTGCCAGCGCGGCTCCCGGACTCGGCGCCGAGATGCTCGCAAGCGCATTGAGGCGAGATTACGCGGGGGCCGGGCGGCGGTCCATCGGACATCGGGCCAGCAAACGGGCAGATTGCGCGGCGTGCCCGCCGGACGCCACCACCGACGCGAGGACGATCTCGCTGGGGGCATCATTGACGCCATGACCGCCGTCACGAAGCTCGCGCCGCAGCGCCGTGCCGTCGCGGCGGACATCGAGGCGATCTCGGCGCTCATGAAGCGCTCGGTCCGCGAGCTCTTTCCGCGCTACTACGACGCGCGCCAGACCGCGAGTGCCGAGATCTACGTCGCCGCGCTTGACAGCGTCCTCATCGACGACGGCACGTACTACGTCCACGAGGCCGTCCGAGACGGCGAGATCGTCGCGTGCGGCGGCTGGAGCCGGCGCAACCGGCTGCACGCCGGCGCGGGGACGGCCGACGACGACGCTCGGCTGCTGGATCCGCGCACCGAGCCGGCGCGCGTTCGCGCGATGTTCGTGCGCAGCGACTGGACGCGGCGCGGTCTCGGCCGCGCGATCCTCGAGTCCTGCGAGCGCGACGCGCGGGCGGAGGGCTTCACGACGCTCGCGCTCATGGCGACGCTGCCGGGCGAGCCGCTGTACCGCGCGTTCGGCTTCGTGGAGACCGGGCGGGTGATGGTCAGGGCGCCCGACGGCGTCGAGCTCGCGGGCGTGACGATGCAGCGCCCGATCGCGCCGCCCTGAGCCGCGCCGTCAGCTCGGCATGCGCGTGTCGCCCTCTTCGGCGACCTCGGCCACGTCGTCGTGCTTGCGCACGACGAGGTAGCCGTCGCCCTCGCGCACGACGTCCTCGGCGTCCGCGATCTCGTGCCCGGGCACGACGAAGAACAGCTGCGAGTCCTGGCGGATCGCCTCGTAGTCGGCCATCGGTAGGCGCACGATCTCCTCGCAGTCGGCGTCGCCGCACTCACAGACGTAGCCGGCGAAGTCCTCCGCCGCGCGCTCGCGGTGGATGCTGCCCTCGAGGCTCTCGTTGAGCTTGCGAAACGCGCTTTCGTTGCGAGCGATGCGCTCGCGGCGTTGAGTGGCCATGCCTTGGTCCTACACCACTGCGTGCAGGTCGTAAACGGGCCGGCGCTGGCAAACGCGCCGGTGGGGTAGGACCGCGCCGTGCCACGCGGCGGACCACGCAGCCCGAACATCCCCGTCGGTGCCTCGCCGACCGTGCCCGAGGGCCCCGAGGGCGGGCGGCTGAACCGCGCCATCACCCCGGGCCTGCTGCTGTTCTTCATCGTCGGCGACATCCTCGGCGGCGGCATCTACGCGCTCGTCGGCGAGGTCGCGGGGGAGACCGGCGGCGCGATCTGGGCCGCCTTCCTGCTGGCCCTCGTGATGGCGGCGTTCACGGCGGGCTCCTACGCCGAACTCGTCTCGAAGTACCCCCGCGCCGGCGGCGCCGGCCTGTACGTGCACCGCGCGTTCAAGCGCCCGTTTCTGAGCTTCCTCGTCGCCTTCGCGGTCGTCGTGTCGGGCATCACCTCGGCGAGCGCGCTGGCGCGTGCCTTCGGCGGCGACTACCTCAGCACGTTCGTCGACATCCCGGTCGTGCTGACGGCGCTCGCGCTGCTGGCGCTGATCGCCGCGGTCAACCTGCGCGGCATCGCGGAGTCCGTGCGGATCAACGTCGGCTTCACGCTCGTCGAGCTCAGCGGCCTGATCCTGATCGTGATCATCGCCGCCGTCGCGCTCGGACAGGGCGACGCCGAGCCGTCACGGGCCTTCGAGTTCAAGGACAACACGTCGATCTTCGCCGCGGCGCTGGCCGGCGCCGCGCTGGCGTTCTACGCCCTGATCGGCTTCGAGGACTCCGTCAACGTCGCCGAGGAGACCCAGCAGCCGCACCGCTCCTATCCGAAGGCGCTCTTCGGAGGCCTGGCCATCGCCGGCGTGCTGTACCTGCTCGTCACGATCGGCGCCTCGATGGTCGTGCCGACCGGCGACCTGACCGACTCCGACGGACCGCTGCTGGAGGTCGTCAAGCAGGGCCCGCTGGGCATCTCCGAGAAGCTCTTCTCGGCGATCGGGCTGCTCGCGCTGTCCAACGGGGCGCTGATCAACATGATCATGGCCTCGCGGCTGCTGTACGGGATGGCCGAGGAAGGCGTCGTGCCGTCCGCCTTCTCGCAGGTCCTGCCCGGCCGGCGCACGCCGTGGTTCGCGATCGCGTTCACGACCGCGCTGGCGGCCTTCCTCGTCGCCACCGGCGACCTCGCCTCGCTCGCCGACACCACCGTCGCGCTGCTCGTGATCGTCTTCGCGGTCGTCAACGTCTCGGTGCTCGTCCTGCGCCGCGAGCCCGTCGAGCACGACCACTTCGTCGTGCCGTCGGCGATCCCGGTGATCGGCGTCGTCATCTCGCTGGCGCTGCTGACGCAGATCGAGTCCGAGACCTACGTGCGCGCGGCGATGCTCGTCGGGCTCGGCGTCGCGCTGTGGGTCGTCAACTGGCTGATCGTGCGCCGCCAGGGCCCGCGCGAGGGCGATCGCGACGCTACGGCGCCGCCGTCCACTTGATCGTCCCCGACCTGCAGGACTGGATGACGTTGCCGCTGAGCTTGTCGACGGTCCGGTCGCTGAGTGAGAACGTCCCCTTCGCGCCCCGACGGCCCAGCGTGGCGGTGAAGCGGTCGTCGATATAGGTGAACGTCTCGCCGTTGTCGATCTTGTCGGTCTCGTGGTCTGAGACGCGGCCCTTGGAGTCGATCGCGATGTTCGTGCGCGGTGCCTCGACGCCGATCGAGCGCTTGCCGTCGCTGCACTTCACCTGCTCGCCGAAGAGGGCGCGCGCGATCCGCCGCCGGTCGCCGGAAAGGCGCAGGACGATCGGCCGCCGCGGGCCGGTGCCGCGCTGCGCGGTCGTGCCGAAGTAGCGCGCGCGAGGCCGCTCGTCGCGGTCGCCGAGCTCGCCGTCGGGGCGCCGGGCGCTGAACGCGACCTTGCCGGTCTTGCACGTCTTGTTCTCGGCGCGGTCGGAGGTCAGCCGCAGCGTGGCGGAGATCGTCCCCTCGACGGCGCGCTCGCTCGTGAACGCCCCCGCCAGCTCGTAGGTCGTCTTGAGCTTCTGGCCCGGCTCGGGTGACTGCGAGGCGCTGCCCTTCGCCGTGAAGCTGCCGTCGGCGTCGGCCTTCGTGGAGACGAGGATGTCGCCGCCGCCGCACTTGGCGCGCACGGTCGCCTCGATCTCCACCCGCCGCTCCGACAGCGCGCGCAGCCCGATGACCGCGTTGCCCGGGCCGAACAGGTTCTTCGGCGGCGCGACGAGGGCGCCGCCGCCGAAGTTGCCGGTCGGGCGCTCGGGGGCCTGGGCGACCGCGGCCGCTGCGCCGCTGACGAAGGTGACGAGAACGCCACACAGAACCCCTTGGGTGCGCACGCGGGCAGCCTATTCGTTGAGGCAGTCGCCCGCGCCTTGCGCGCGCCGGTCGCGCCGCTACTCTCACCTTTAACCGCCGCGTCGCCGGCGATAGGACCCTAGGAGGCACATCCCATGGAGGACGTCCGTACCGCCTACGCCGGCCGCGAGGGATCGCGTGAAGTGGTCAGCACGGCGACGCTGCTCGGGCAGGTGATGTTCCTCGTCTCGGTCGCGATCGCCTTCACCGTCGCGGGCTCGTACATCGGTCGCGACCTCGCCGAGGGCACGGCCTTCATCCTCTTCCTCGTCGCCTTCGGGATGCTGATCGCGCAGAGCTTCGTCGAGCGCCTGCGCGTGGGGACCTTCGCGATCGGCTGGCTGTACGCGATCGCCCTGCTGATCGGCATCGGCATCGGCCCGGCGCTGAACTACTTCATCCAGAGCGATCCGTCGGCGGTCACGCAGGCGGCCGGCGCGACCGCGCTGATCACGCTCGGCATGGGCGCGGGCGGCTTCGCGCTGAGCAAGGACCTCAAGGCCTGGATGCGTCCGCTGTCGTTCATCATCCTCGGCTGCGTCGCCGTGTCGTTCGCGATGCTGATCTTCTCCAGCGGCGGCAACCCGATCCTCAGCGCGATCATCGCGATCGTCTCGGCGCTGCTGATCGCGGTGAACTTCAACTACCTGCGCAAGCACGGCACCGCCGACGACGCGGTCTGGATCGCGACGGGCATCTTCGTCTCGATCGTGAACATCTTCCTGTCGCTGCTGAACATCTTCGGCGACTAGACGCCTCGCCGGCGCCGTGCGGAAGACCCCGCGAGCCGAAGGCGGCGAACGTCGAGGTCCGATAAAAAAACCCGCAGGTGGTAGGCCGCTCATGTACGGTCGCGCCATGCGTTTCAGCGTGGTTCGCGACCGGCAAGACCGGCTCGGCCATGGTCGACGGCCGCCGTCGCCCTCGGCTTCGCGGCACTTCTCGCCGTGCCGGCAGCGGCCACGCCGCCCGGAACCAACGGCGCCGTCGTCTGGCAGCGCGCGCAGCTCAACGGGCCACCGCGGCTGTTCGTCGCCAACGCCGACGGCTCCGGCGCGCGCCGCGTCTTCCCCTCCCGCGACCGCGCCGACTTCGAGGCCGCGTTCTCGCCGACGGCCGCGAACCTCGTCGTGTTCAGCCGTGCCTCGCGGCCGCCCTATTCAGGGACATCTACGCGGCGACCTGACCACGGGCCGCGTCACGCGGATCTTCAAGGCCCGCTCGGCGCACATCGCACCGACCGTCTCGCCCGACGGCACGCGCATCGCCTACTTCGCCGCCCCTCGGCCGGTCCGGATCCGCGAAGATCGGCCCGGACCGCCCGAGCGCATCCACGTGGCCGCCTCGACGGCACCGGCGCCGGGCGCTCGCCCCGAGGACCGCCCGAACATCGACCCCGACTGGTCACCGGACGGGACGCAGATCGCGTATGCCGAGACGCGCTTCGTGATCCAGAACCGGGCCCAGACGCGTGTCATGGTGGTCGAACGCCGCCGGCACCGGCCGCGTGCGCTCGACCGCCTACGGCGGCTTCGACGAGATCAACCCGAAGTGGACGCCAGACGGCCAGACGATCGTCTTCGAGCGGTTGAAGCGGACGGGCACGAAGTCCGACATCGTCGCAATCTCCGCGGCGGGCGGACCCGTCCGCACGATTCTTGCCACGGCAGCGTGGGAGACGAACCCGATCCCGTCGGCCGACGGCACGCGGATCCTGTTCACGAGCGACCGCGATCGGCGCGGCCGCGACCGTCTCGGCCCCGGCTTCGAGCTCTACACCATGGCGCTCGACGGCTCGGACATCGTGCGCCTGACGAACAACCGCAGCCCGGACGTCTTCCCGGACTGGCAGCGCCTGCCCTGATCGCCGCCAACGCCGCCGGCTACGGCAGCCGGCAGGCGAACGCCGCCTGCTGCGTCGTCGTGCGGTAGCGGCGCAGCATGTAGGCGTTCAGGCCGGCCTGCTGCTCGGCGAACAGCGCCCGCGCTTGGCGAGAGCTCATCGCGCCCGAGCGGACGCCCTGGTCCTCGCGCTTGGCGAGGATCGTGCGCAGCGTGCCGGTCGCCGCCGCGAGCGTGCGCCCGCCGGCGGCGGCGATCAGCATCGGCGTCGTGCCGGTGTTGCGCATCGCGCGGTAGCGCTGCGGGCTCATCCCGAAGATCTCCTGCGCGTGGCGCGGGATCGCGGGCGTGTGGTAGACGTGAAACAGCACGTGGCGCGCGAGGTGGGCCTGGGAGAGCATGTCGCGCGAGCGCCCCCGCAGCGTGCGCTTCATCGCCGCCGACGCCGTGCGCAGGCGCGGCGCGACGAGCCGCTCCGCGAACGCCCGCCGGTCGCGGATAGCCGTGCTTCGCCGCGAGTTGGCCGAGCGTGCGGCGGTCGTCGAGCCAGGCGGCGATGTGCTTGCGGTCGGTGTCGAGCAGGCTGTACAGGCGCGCCTCGTCAAACGGCGTCCAGCTGGACATGACCCACGCCGAGCGCGGCAGCCAGTCGCCGCGCGCGCCCTCGGGAGCATGTGAATCGGTGGCCTGCGCGACGCCGGGCAAGGCGGCGAGGGCGACGAGGATGGCGAGCAGCAGGCGGCGGGGCATCGTGGTGGCTCCTGGCGAGCGGTGCGAGGACGAGGGTGTCACCTCTCTCAACGGCAGCCCGCACCCCGACGCCGCGCCACCCTGGGTGGAGGCCTCGCACACCTGCTCGCACCGAGCCGACGCGACTCGCGCCCCGCGCGCATCGGCTCGCCGCGCGGGCTACATCCGGTCCCAGCGCCCGCGCGCGCGCACGAAGCGCGCGAGGACGCCCACCCAGTCGGCCACGCCCGCGTAGAGATGGCCGAGCGGGCCCGTGACGATCCACGCGGCCAGCACGACATGTGGGGGGCGGCGGCGGCGCAGGGATCTGACGATAAGGTGGACACATGCCCACCGCAGTCACCACCACCGTCACCGAGCTGCCCGAGTCACGCGTCAGCGTCGACGTCGAGGTCGCCGCCGAGGAGATCCAGAAGTCGCTGGAGTCTCAAGCGCGCAAGCTCGGACGCGAGATGAAGGTTCCCGGCTTCCGCACCGGCAAGATCCCGCCGGCCGTCGTCATTCAGCGCATCGGCCGCGAGCCGATCCTCGACGAGGCCGTGCGTGGCCGCCTGACCGACTGGTACATGAAGGCCGTCGACGAGTCCGGCATCGCGCCCGTCGGCGACCCCGACGTCGACCTGGACTTCGGCAAGCTGCCCAACGAGGGCAAGCCGCTCACGTTCTCCTTCGAGGTGGGCGTGCGCCCCTCCGCCACCCTCGGCGAGTACCGCGGGCTGAAGGTCTCACGCCGCGAGCCGGCCGCCGACCCCGACGCCGTCGACGCGCAGATCGACGAGATGCGCGAGCGGATGGCGCGCCTGGAGGTCGTCGACCGCCCGGCCGCCAACGGCGATTTCGTGATCCTCGACTTCGTCGGCACGATCGACGGCGAGCCCTTCGAGGGCGGCGAGGGCCGCGACCAGCTCGTCGAGGTCGGCGCCGGCCGCCTCATCCCCGGCTTCGAGGAGGGCCTCGTCGGCGTCGCCGCCGGCGAGCAGAAGACCGTCGAGGCGCAGTTCCCCGACGACTACGCCGCCAAGCACGTCGCCGGCAAGCCGGCGACGTTCGAGTTCACCGTCAAGGAGGTCAAGCACAAGGACCTCCCGCCGCTGACCGACGAGTTCGCCGAGGACGCCGCGGGCTACGACACGCTCGAGGAGCTGCGCGAGTCGATCGCCAAGGAGCTGCTCGAGCACGACGCCGGCCGCGTCGAGGCCGAGTTCCGCGCGGGCGCACTGGACGCCGTCGTCGAGGAGGCGACCGTCGACGTGCCCGAGCCGCTGGTGACCGCGCGCGCCAAGGAGCTGCTGGACCGCATGCTGCACTCGCTCGGCCATCAGGGGATCTCCAAGGAGGCCTACCTGCAGATCACCGGCAAGACCGAGGACGAGCTGCTCGAGGAGTCCAAGCCCGACGCCGAGCTGGCCCTGCGCCGCGAGGCCGTGCTCGCCGCGGTCATCGAGGCCGAGAAGATCGAGCCGACCGAGGAGCAGCTGCTCGACGCCCTCGAGGACGCCGCCACCCGCGAGCAGACCTCGCGCAAGAAGCTGCTCGACCGCCTCAAGCAGGCCGGCCGCGTCGACATGCTCGCCAAGGAGGTCGCCGCGGAGCTGGCGATCGATCTCGTGGTGACGACCGCCGAGCCCGTCGCGCCGGACGAGAAGCCCGCCGACAAGCCCGCCAAGGCCGCCAAGAAGAAGGCGCCCGCGGCGAAGGCGAAGGCGAAGAAGCCCGCGGCGGCGAAGCAGGCCCCGGCCAAGCAGCAGGGCGACAAGGGCGGCGAGCTGTGGACGCCCGAGACGGACGCCGCCGCCAAGAAGGACAAGCTCTGGACGCCGGACTCCTGAACGCGGAGTAGCACAGGCGGCCCGTCCGCAAGCGTCCGGACGGGAGTCGGGCGATTGGTACGCTGCCCCGGCAGGAGTTCACCAGACGACGCCTAACTGAAGCGAGGACCATGAGCCCCCTTGTCCCCATGGTGGTTGAGCAGACGTCGCGAGGCGAACGCGCCTTCGACATCTACAGCCGGCTGCTCAACGAGCGCATCGTGTTCATGGGCCAGCAGGTCGATGACCAGATCGCGAACCTCGTCGTGGCACAGCTCCTTCACCTGGAGTCCGAGGATCCCGACAAGGACATCTCGCTGTACATCAATTCACCCGGCGGATCGGTGTACGCGGGCCTGGCGATCTACGACACGATGCAGTTCATCAAGCCCGACGTGTCGACGATCTGCGTCGGCATCGCGATGTCGATGGGCGCCCTGCTGCTGGCCGGCGGCGCGGAGGGCAAGCGCATGGCGCTGCCCAACGCGAAGATCCTCATCCACCAGGTCTCCAGCGGCTTCCAGGGCCAGGCGACGGACATCGAGATCCACGCCAAGGAGATCATCGACATCCGCCAGCGGCTGGATCAGATCATCGCCAAGCACACCAAGCAGCCCTACGAGAAGGTCCGCACCGATACCGAGCGCGACTACTTCCTCTCAAGCCAAGAGGCCATGGACTACGGCATCATTGACCGGGTGATCTCCCAGCACTAGCCGGCTGGCAGCAGCAATGGCGCGACCTACAGACTCAAACGAACAGCTGCTCTGCTCTTTCTGCGGCAAGTCTCAGCGCCAGGTCAAGAAGCTCATCGCCGGTCCGGGCGTCTACATCTGCGACGAGTGCATCGATCTCTGTAACGAGATCATCGACGAGGAGCTCACCGCTCCGCCGTCGTTCGACATCGAGTCGCTGCCCAAGCCGCGCGAGATCTACGACGTGCTCGACGAGTACGTCGTCGGCCAGGAGGAGTCCAAGCGCACGCTCTCCGTAGCGGTCTACAACCACTACAAGCGCGTGCAGATGATGCAGGCCGAAGACTCGGACATCGAGCTGCAGAAGTCCAACATCCTGCTGCTCGGCCCGACCGGCTGCGGCAAGACGCTGCTCGCCCAGACGCTGGCGCGGATCCTCAACGTCCCGTTCGCGATCGCCGATGCGACCGCATTGACCGAGGCCGGCTACGTCGGCGAGGACGTCGAGAACATCCTCCTCAAGCTCATCCAGGCGGCCGACTACGACGTCAAGAAGGCCGAGACCGGGATCATCTACATCGACGAGGTCGACAAGATCGCGCGCAAGGCCGACAACCCCTCGATCACGCGCGACGTGTCCGGCGAGGGCGTCCAGCAGGCGCTGCTGAAGATCCTCGAGGGCACGACCGCCTCGGTCCCGCCGCAGGGCGGGCGCAAGCATCCCCACCAGGAGTTCCTGTCGATCGACACGACGAACGTCCTGTTCATCTGCGGCGGCGCGTTCGCCAACCTCGACAAGGTCATCGCCCGGCGCATCGGCTCCAACGGCATCGGCTTCGGCGCCTCGATCCAGTCCAAGTCCAAGGGCGAGTCGAGCGAGCTGTTCGCCCAGACGCTGCCCGAGGACCTCGTCAACTACGGCCTGATCCCGGAGTTCATCGGTCGCCTGCCGGTCGTCAGCGCCGTCCACCAGCTCACGCGCAACGACCTCATCACGATCCTCACCGAGCCGCGCAACGCGCTCGTCAAGCAGTTTCAGCGCTTCTTCTCCTTCGACGGCATCGAGCTCGTCTTCTCCGACGAGGCGCTCGTCTCGGTCGCCGAGAAGGCGCTCGCGCGTGAGACCGGCGCGCGCGGCCTGCGCTCGATCATCGAGGAGACGCTGCTGGAGGTGCAGTTCGAGCTGCCCTCGCGCCGCGACGTCAAGAAGTGCGTCGTGACGAAGGAGACGATCGAGAAGGGCATCACGCCGACGCTCGTCACCGAGGCCGCGCCCGACGTCCCGCAGTCCCGGCGCGCCGAGTCGGCATAGCGGGCGCCGAGCGCCCGGTACGATCTCGCCGATGGCCTCCCTCATGCGCGTGCGCGCGATGCCCTGGATCATGGTGTTCGAGCTCGCCGTGACGCTGCGCAAGCACTGGCGCCGCCTGGAGCCCGCCGACCGCCTGCGCCTCGCCGAGCTCGTCAAGAAGTCCCAGGGCCGGCCCAACCGGCTGTCGGCGTCCGAGCGCACGGAGGTGCGCCGGCTCGTCGCCAAGCTCGAGCCCGGTCAGATCGCCCGCAGCGTCGTGCCGATCGGCCGGCGCGCGATCAAGGGACGGCGCGGGCGCTAGGCGTGGCGGCCGGGCTGCGCGTCCGGTGCGGGTTGGTGCGCTTCGCGGCGTGTTCGAGGTGTGATGGCGTGGTCGAACAGCATCGCTGAGGATGTGACGCGCGCGGATGGGGACGCTTGCGCCGGGTCCGGCGCGGAGCCGTGTCGACTTGTGCCTCCCTGCGGGGCATAACTCGACAGGCCTCAGCCACTGACCCGGATCCAGCCACCGAACCGCCGGCCGGCGTCCCCGAGACGCGCTCGCCCCGCCGACCCACACCTCCTCAACGATGCAGTTCCGGCGCGAAGCGCCGGCCGCTGAGCGCTCCATAGACTGGTCCGCAGTGTCCGCCGGAGATCTGCAAGCACGCACGCGCTTCGAGCCGGCCGACGTCGAGCCGCGGATCCTCGCGCGCTGGCTGGAGTCCGGCTTCGTGCACCCGGAGGCCGCGGGGATGCCCGAGGAGAACTTCTCGATCGCGATCCCGCCGCCCAACGTCACGGGCGCGCTGCACATGGGCCACGCGCTGAACTGGACGATCCAGGACGTCCTGATCAGGACCAACCGCATGCGCGGCCGCCGCGCGAAGTGGATCTTCGGCACCGACCACGCGGGCATCGCCACGCAGCGCCAGGTCGAGAAGCTGCTCGAGTCCGAGGGCACGTCGCGCGCCGAGCTCGGCCGCAAGCGCTTCCTCGAGCGCGTGTGGGAGTGGCGCGAGCGTTACGGCGGCGAGATCATCGAGCAGGGCAAGCGCCTCGGCGCGACGCCCGACTACGAGGACGAGCGCTTCACGATGGACGAGCGCTACGTGCAGGCGGTCCTGAAGGTCTTCGTCGAGCTCTACGAGCAGGGCCTCATCTACCGCGACCACTACATGGTCAACTGGGATCCGGGCCTGCGCTCGGCGATCTCCGACCTCGAGGTCGAGGAACGCGACGACATCGTCGACACGCTGTACTCCGTCGCCTACCCGCTGGCCTCGGGTGAGGGCGAGCTCGTCGTGGCGACCGTGCGCCCGGAGACGATGCTCGCCGACACCGCGGTCGCGGTGCACCCCGACGACGAGCGCTACGCCGAGTACGTCGGCCAAGAGGTCATCCTGCCGCTCGTCGGGCGGCGCCTGCCGATCATCGCCGACGCGTACGTCAAGACCGACTTCGGCACCGGCGCGCTGAAGATCACCCCGGGCCACGACCCCAACGACTTCGAGATCGGCCGCCGCCACGGACTGCAGGAGATCAGCGTCATCGGCGAGGACGGCCTCATGACCGCCGCCGCCGGGGAGCGCTACGCCGGCCTCACGGTCTCCGGCGCGCAGGAGCGGGTCGTCGCCGACCTCGAGGCGCTCGGCGCGATCCGCGCGACCGAGGAGTACGTCCACACCGTGCCGTTCAGCCAGCGCTCGGGCGAGCGCGTCGAGCCGCTCATCTCGCTGCAGTGGTTCATGCGAATGGAGGAGCTGGCGGGCCCTGCACTCGAAATGGTGCGGTGCGGCCAGATCAAGATCCATCCCGAGTCGCAGTCGCGCCGCTACGTCGACTGGCTGGAGAACATCCGCCCGTGGTGCATCTCGCGCCAGCTGTGGTGGGGCCACCAGATTCCCGTCTGGTACCGCGGCGAATCCGAGACCCACGTCGGCGCCACGCCGCCGGAGGGGGAGGGGTGGGAACAGGACCCCGACGTCCTCGACACGTGGTTCTCGTCGGGCCTGTGGCCGTTCGCGACGCTGGGCTGGCCCGAGCCGACCCCGCAATTGCAGGCGTTCTACCCGACCGACGTCCTCTCGACGGGCCGCGACATCCTGTTTCTCTGGGTGGCACGGATGGTGATGCTCGGGCTGCGCTTCGCCGACGACATCCCGTTCGAGCACGTCTACATCCACTCGATCATCCAGGCGCCCGACGGCCGGCGGATGAGCAAGTCGCTGGGCACCGGCGTCGACCCGCTGGTGCTCGTCGAGGGCGGCCCGCGGCCGCCGGCCTTCCCGCAGGGCGGCGACTTTCCCGCCTACGGCGCCGACGCCGTGCGCTTCGGCCTGCTGGCGATGTCCTCCACGCAGGACGTGCGCTTCAGCGAGGAGAAGATCGCCCAGGGCCAGGCGCTCGCCAACAAGCTCTACAACGCGACGCGCTTCGTCGTGCTGCGCGTCGGCGACGACGCTGACGCCAACGGGGGTGGGCGGGGCCCGGATCCCCGCACGGTCGAGGACCGCTGGATCCTGTCGCGCCTGCAGGCGGCGAAGACCGAGACCCAGGCGCGCCTGGACGGCTTCGATTTCGCCAAGGTCGCGCTCGGCCTGTACGACTACATCTACGGCGAGCTGTGCGACTGGTACCTGGAGATGGTCAAGCCGCGGCTGTCGGAGGACGCCGATCCCGCCGACCGGGCCGCGCTCGCCGCGACGCTGCTGCACGTCCTGCGCGAGACGATCGCCGCCGCCCACCCGGTGATCCCGTTCGTCACCGAGGAGCTGTGGGACCTCCTGCCCGGGACGGAGGGGCTGCTGGCGACGAGCATGCTGCCCACACCGGACCTCGCGCTCGTCGACCCCGAGGCCGAGGCGCAGATGGCCCGGGCGATCGAGGCGGTCCGCGGCCTGCGCGCCTGGCGCGACTCCGTCGGCGTGCGGCCCGGCGCGATCGTGCCGGCGAGGCTCAACGCCGAGGGCTACGAGGCGACCGCCGAGCGCGTCGGCGCGCTCGCGCGCTTTGCCCTGGACACGGGCGCCGGCGGCGTCGCTGCGGGCGGCGCCGAGGTCGCGAGCGTCGCGGTCCCCGGCGGCACCGTCGGCGTGCTCGAGTCCGGCGATGTCGACCTCGGCGCCGCCGAGCGGCGCCTGGAGCAGCAGCGCGCGACGCTGCGCTCGGAGATCGAGCGCGCCGAGCGCAAGCTCTCCAACGCGGGCTTCGTCGCCAAGGCGCCGCCCGCGGTGGTCGAGGGCGAGCGGGCGAAGCTCGAGCGGCTGCGCACGGAGCTGCGATCGCTGTGAGGACGCCGCGATGACCCGGGCGGGCCGCGACGTCGGCGTCGCACGGACCCGGGCCGCCCAGGAGGCCGAGCGCTGGCTGCTCTCGCTGGAGCTGTTCGGCATGCGCTTCGGCCTGGACCGGATGCGCCGGCTGATGACCGCGCTCGACGCGCCGCAGGAGCGCTTCTCGGCGATCCATGTGGTCGGCACGAACGGCAAGTCGTCGACCGTCCGGATGATCGCCGCGCTGCTGGGCCACCACGGCGTCCGCACGGGCGCCTACCTCTCGCCACACCTCGTCTCCTTCGCCGAGCGCATCCGCGTCGACGGCTCCGACGTCTCGCCGGAGCAGTTCGCGCGCGCGGTCGGCCGCGCGCGCCGCGCGACGCAGCTCGTCGACCGCACGCTGGACGCCGACGACCGCGTGACGCAGTTCGAGGCGCTGACGGCGGCCGCGTACGCCGAGCTCGCCGACGCCGGCGTCGAGGTGGCGGTCGTCGAGGCCGGCCTGGGCGGGCGCTGGGATGCGACGAACGTCATCGACGCGCCGATCGCCGTGCTGACGAACGTCGGCCTCGAGCACACGCGCTGGCTCGGGCCGACGGTCGCCGACATCGCGCGCGAGAAGCTCGCGGTCGTCGCGGCCGGCGCGACGCTCGTGCTGGGCAGCGACCTGCATCCCGACGCCGAGGCGGAGGCGGTCGCGGTCGCCGAACGGCAGGGCGCGACGATCGTGCGCGCGCCGGCCGCGCCGCCCGCCGGGACCGAGCTCGGCGCCCGCGGCGCCTTTCAGCGGCGCAACTTCGCCGTCGCGTGCGCGGCGGCCGAGGCCTGGCTGGGGCGCCTGGACGACGACGCGGTGCGCGCGGCCGCCCAGACCCTCGTGCCGGGGCGATTCGACGTGCGCGTGGACGACGCGGGGATCGAGGTCGTGCTCGACGGCGCCCACAACGCCGGCGGGATCGAGGCGCTCGCCGCCACGCTGCCGGACTTCCTGGCCGGGCGGCCGCTCGTCGCGGTCCTGTCGGTGCTCGACGACAAGGACGCGGCCGCGATGCTGAGCACGCTGCTGCCGCTCTGCGCCGGCGTCGTGTTCACCGCGAACCACAACCCGCGGGCGCTGTCGCCCGCCACGCTGGCCTCGCTGGCCGGCCAGATCGGCGGGGGTGGGTGGGACGGCTTCACCCGCGTGGAGGCCGACCCGCACCGCGCCGTCGCGCTGGCCCGGACGATGGCGGCGGACTCGGGCGCCGGAGGCCGCGCAGGCGGCGTCGTGCTGGCGACGGGCTCGATCTACCTCGTGGCCGACCTCGTGCGCCCCGCCGGCGCCGGCCGGGGATCGATGCTGTGAGCAACCGCGAGGGCCCGTCGGCACTGAAGCTCATCGGAGCGGTGGCGCTGCTCGTGGCGGTCACGATCCTGTTCTGGTTCGGGGTCGGCTACGGCCTCGGCCGCCTCTTCCTGTAGCGCCGCCATACCACGGCATCCCCCGCGAGGGATAAGCTCCGCCGATCGTGCTTGCCGTCTTTGGCATCAACAGCGATGGGCTGAACCTTGCGGTCAACATGCTCATCCTGTTTCTGGTCGTCATCTACCTGGCGCTCGTGTACTGGACCTACATGGACGCGATCAGGCGGATCGAGGACCCCATGCTCGTCATCTGCGCCACCGTCGCATCGCTGTTTCCGTTCGTCGGGACGATCCTCTACGTGATCGTCCGTCCTCCGGAGTACCTCGAGGACATCCACGAGCGCGAGCTGGAGATGCAGGCCGCAGAGGCGCGATTGCACGATGCGAACTACATGCTCTGCCCGCATTGCGACTACGAAGTCAAGGAAGACTTTCTACGCTGTCCCAACTGCGTGCGCAAGCTGCGTGACCCGTGCCGCAACTGCGGCCGGCCGTTGGATCCGAACTGGAAGCTCTGCCCGTATTGCGAAGCAGAGCCAGGCGACGTAGGACGACAGCCGCGGCTGCGCTCCGAAGCCTGATTCCCCCCGACTCCCAGGAGACCCCGAAAAAAAGATGGACCGGACTCTGATCCTGGTCAAGCCCGACGCGTTCGCGCGGGGCCTGACCGGAGAAATCATCACTCGCTTCGAGCGAAAGGGCCTGCGTCTGACGGCGTTGAAGCTCATGAACGTCGACGCGGACACGGCCAAACGCCACTACGCCGATCACGAGGGCAAGCCCTTCTTCGACGGCCTCATCAAGTTCATCACCTCGGGGCCGATCGTCGCCGCGATCTTCGACGGCGTCAACGCCGTCGAGTGCGGCCGCCAGATCATCGGCGCGACGGATCCCCTGTTAGCCGCGCCCGGTTCGATCCGGGGCGACTTCGCGACCGAGATGCAGCGCAACCTCGTACACGGGGCGGACTCGCACGCGTCCGCCGAGCGCGAGATCGAGATCTACTTCCCCGACGATTAGGCGGGTCGCGTCCGCGTCCCGCCCGCACCGAAGCGTGCGCCTCCGCTCGCTTCACACCAGCGTCGGGCGCCACTCCCACCACCCCTCGCTACCGTCCGCCACACCATGACGGCGCCTTCACGCTCCCGCCGCCCCCTGATCCTCGCCAGCCGCTCTCCCCAGCGCCGGGCGATCCTCGAGCAGCTCGGGATCGCCTTCGAGGTGCTCGCCGTCGACGTCGAGGAGATCGCCACCGGCGACCCGGTCGAGGTGGCTCGCGCGAACGCGCTCGCCAAGGCCCGGGCAGCGGCACTCCTGCGCCCGCAGGACACGATTCTCGGCGTCGACACGGTCGTCGCGCTCGACGGCGAGATCTACGGAAAGCCGGCCTCCGAAACGGCCGCCCGGGAGACGCTGCGACGCCTCGCGGGACGCACCCACGAGGTCATCAGCGGCATCGCGCTCATCGATTCGCCGAACCCTCAGGTTGCGCATGAGGTAACGAGCGTGACGTTTCGAGCGCTTGGCGACGACCTCATCGGACGCTATGTGAACACCGGCGAATGGTCCGGTAGGGCGGGGGGTTATGCCATCCAGGGCCAAGGGGCGTTGCTCGTTACCCGCATAATGGGCGACTACCTCAACGTGGTCGGTCTGCCCGTCGCAAAATTGCTCGACCTCGACTTGAGCCTTATCCTCAGGGAGAACTAGAGGGATGGCTTGGCGCAGGGCCTTGCGCCGCTAGACTCAACGGCGGCGGCAGCACCGCGAGCACCCCGCGCGCGCGGTCCTGAGCATGGGTTCTCGCCACCTCTCCAATGGGTTTCTTCAGCTACCTCACAGGATTCGGCGGCCGCGACATGGCCGTCGACCTGGGCACCGCCAACACCCTCGTCTACGTGCGCGGTCGCGGCATCGTGCTGAGCGAGCCGTCCGTGGTCGCGATCGACTCGCGCAGCGGCGAGGTCCACGCGGTCGGCATCGAGGCCAAGCGGATGCTCGGTCGCACGCCGGGCACGATCTCCGCGATCCGGCCGCTGAAGGACGGCGTCATCGCCGACTTCGACGTCACCGAGGAGATGCTGCGTCACTTCATCCAGAAGGTTCACCAAAATCGCTGGGCGCATCCGCGCGTCGTCGTGTGCGTGCCCTCGGGGGTGACCGGCGTGGAGAAGCGCGCCGTCGAGGAGGCCTGCCTGAGCGCCGGCGCGCGCCAGGCCTACCTCATCGAGGAGCCGATGGCGGCCGCGATCGGCGCCGGTCTGCCGGTCGGCGAGCCGACCGGCTCGATGGTCGTCGACATCGGCGGCGGAACGAGCGAGGTCGCGGTGATCTCGCTGGGCGGCATCGTCGTCTCGCAGTCGATCCGGATCGGCGGCGACGAGCTCGACGAGGCGATCATCAACTACGCCAAGCGCGAGTACAAGCTGCTCATCGGCCAGCAGACGGCCGAGGAGGTCAAGCTCGAGATCGGCTCGGCGCACCCGATGGAGGAGGAGGTGCAGGCGGAGATCCGCGGGCGCGACATGGTCTCGGGCCTGCCGAAGACCGTCGTGCTCACGAGCGAGGAGATCCGCCAGGCGCTCGAGGAGCCGCTGGCGCAGATCATCGACGCCGTCAAGGAGACGCTGGACCGCACGCCGCCCGAGCTGTCCTCGGACATCATGGACCGCGGGATCATGCTCGCCGGCGGGGGCTCGCTGCTGCAGGGCCTCGACGAGCGCCTGCGCGAGGAGACGCAGATGCCCTGCCACCTCGCCGAGTCACCGCTGACGTGTGTCGCCGTGGGGTCGGGCCGCTCGCTGGAGGAGTTCGAGGTCATCCACCGCACGAATCGTGGCAACTCGAAGAACCGCCGCCGCCGGTACTAACCACAAGAGCTTGGAGTCAGCGCCCACGTGTACGACAAGACCGTCCGCCGGCGCCGGGCAGTTCTCGGACTGCTCGTTGCCTGCTCGCTGATCTTGCTCACCGTCTATTTCGGTGAATCGAGCAGCGGTGCTCTGCACTCCGTGCAGCGCGGAACGAGCGAGGTCCTCAACCCGGTGCAGGAGGGCGCAAGCCGGGCGCTGAAGCCCGTCCGCGACCTGTTCGGCTGGTTCGGCGACACGATCGCGGCCAAGGGCCAGGTCGAGGACCTGCGCCGCGAGCGTGACCGGCTGCGTACCGAGCTCGCCCAGAACGAGGTCAACGACGCGGACCTCGACCGTCTGAGCGCGCTCTTGAAGATCAACGGCGCGCTGGGCATCAGCAAGCTCGGGCCGAAGACCGGCCGCGTGATCTTCCAGTCGGCCACCGTCTGGTACGCGACGATCCGCGTCGACAAGGGCTCCGACGACGGGGTCGAGGTGGGCCATCCGGTCATCAACGAGGAGGCGCTGATCGGACGTGTGACCTCGGTCTCCGGCGGCTCGGCGCAGGTGACGCTCATCACCGACACGATCATGAAGGTCCCCGCGCGCGCCGGTCCGCGGCAGGAGTTCGGCGTCGTCGAGCCGTCGAGCGCCGGCAACCCGACCGATCTCGTCATGAAGTTCATCCAGCCGGGCGCCGTCATCAACGAGGGCGACCGCGTCGTCACGAAGGGCACCGAGCCCGAGGATCACCTGAAGTCGCTGTATCCCGTCGGGCTGCCGATCGGGCGCGTCAGCCGCATCGAGAACAAGGGCACCGACACGCAAGAGGTCCACGTGCGCCCGTTCGCCGACATGCGCCGGCTGGACTTCGTGCAGATCCTCACCAAGCCCCGGGGGCCGGACTCGTGACGACGCCGACGATCCAGCTCGTCGTGCGCCTCGCCGCCCTCGGGCTGTTTGGCGTCGTCGTCCAGACGGCAGCCGTCTCGCAGCTGCCGGTCGCCGGCGCGAACGCCGACCTGTCGCCGCTGCTCGTCATGGCGGTCGGGCTGCTCTGCGGCTCGCTGGCGGGCGGCATGTTCGGCTTCGCGGTAGGCCTCTTCGCCGACGTCGTCTCGCTGCAGACGCTCGGCGTCTCGTCGCTCGTGCTGCTCATCGTCGGCTACGGCGCCGGTCGCCTGCGCGAGGCACGCGACCCGGAGGGCACGCTCGTCCCGCTCGCCGTCGGCGCGGCCGCGACGCTCGCGTTCGGCGTCGGCTTCGCGCTCGTGCAGTTCCTGCTCGGCGTCGACGCGCCGCTGTCGTGGGCGCTCATCCGCCAGCTGCTGGCGACGCTCGTCCTCAACACCCTGCTGGCGCTGCCGCTCTACGCGCTCGTGCGCCGCTGGCTGCACGCCGCGATGCCCGACGACCCGCGCCGCCGCCGCCGCCGCGCGTACACCACCGGCGGGCTGAGCCCGCTCTCCCGCGGCCCGGAGATCCGGCGCTGATGATGGAATCCTCCGGCGACCGCCGCGCTCCGATCACGCCGCAGCTCGCGCTGCGAGTGGCGATCCTCGGCGGGGTCGCGTTCACGCTGTTTGCGATCGTCTTCTTCCGCCTCTGGTACCTGCAGGTCCTGTCGGGCGACAAGTTCCTCGCCCAGGCGACCGTCAATCGCGTCCGCGAGGTGAGCATCCAGGCCCCGCGCGGGCGGATCGTCGATCGCAACGGCAAGGTCATCGTGCAAAACCGCCTCTCGGTGGTCGTGGAGCTCGACCCCGCCAAGCTGCCCGACGACGAGCGCGCGATCGCCGGCAACTGGGCGCAGGAGGTCAACGACCGGCTGGCCAAGCCCAAGGGCACGCGCGGCAAGGGAATCCCGATTCCGCCGATCCCCAACGACGCCCTGCGCGCGCGGTACAAGCGCCTCGGCCGCGTGCTCGGCCTGTCGACGGGCGAGGTCCACCGCCGCGTGATCCGCTCGCTCGTGCTCGTGCCGTACTCGGCCGTACGGCTGAAGACCGACGTCAGGCCGTCGGTGTACTCCTACGTCTCCGAGCGTGCGGACGAGTTTCCGGGGGTCACGGTCGAGCAGACCTACCTGCGCGACTATCCGAGCGGCTCGATCGGCGCGCAGATGCTCGGCAACGTCGGCGAGATCAGCCCTGATGAGCTCAAGGAAGAGCGCTTCCGCAACGTCAAGAGCGGCACGATCATCGGCAAGGGCGGCCTCGAGCGCGCCTACGACCGCTCGCTGCGCGGCATCGACGGCAAACAGCGCATCCAGGTCGACGCCTTCGGTCGCCCGGTGCCCAACCCGCGACTGAGGCGCACGAAGCCGATCGCCGGCCAGCGCCTGCGCCTCTCGCTGGACCTCGGCCTCGAGCGCGCGACACAGGAGGCGCTGCGCAGCCTCGGCAGCGGGCTCCCGGGCGCCGCGATCGCCCTGGACCCCCGCAACGGGGAGATCCTGGCGATGGCGTCGCACCCGACGTTCGACCCGACGCTCTTCACGAAGGAGATCACCAAGAAGCGCTACGACGCGCTCGTCGGCAGCGACTCGGACGGGCCCGGGCCGCTGTTGAACCGCGCGGTCTCCGGCCAGTACCCGGTCGCCTCGACGTTCAAGGCGGTGACGGCGCTCGCCGGCCTGGAGAAGGGCCTGATCACCCCCGCGACGACGATCAACGACGCCGGCTGCATCGAGATCGGCGTCGTCGAGCGCTGCAACGCCAACGACGAGGCGTACGGCTCCGTCGACCTCGCGCGCGCCATCCAGGTCTCCTCGGACGTCTACTTCTACCGCCTGGGCTCGAGCGCGTTCTCGGCCGGCGGGCTCGTCCTGCAGCGTTACGCGCGCAAGATGGGCTTCGGCCGGCTGACCGGCATCGACCTGCCCGGGGAGGACGACGGCGTCATCCCCGATCCCGCATGGCGCGAGGACATCAACAAGCTCGAGACCGAGTGCCGCAAGCGCGAGGGCCTGTCGCAGGCGATGAACGTCTACGCGGCCGCGGCCGCGGGCTGCGGCATCTCCGACCTGCGCGACTACGACCTCGGCGACAACGCGAGCCTTGCGACGGGTCAGGGCGACCTGCAGGCCACGCCGCTGCAGCTCGCCGTCGCCTACGCCGCGATCGCCAACCGGGGCAGGGTCGTCGTGCCGCACCTGGGCGTGGAGATCGAGCGCGCCAACGGCGAGCTCGTGCAGCGCATCGAGCGCGACCCCGCGCGCCGCATCGACATCGACGAGGAGGATCGCCAGGCGGTCGCCCACGGCCTGCACCTCGCGGCGAGCGCCCCCGGCGGAACCTCGGCCGACGTCTTCGCCGGGTGGCCGCACGACGAGCTGCCGGTGTACGGCAAGACCGGCACGGCCGAGCGCGGAAACAAGGAGGACCAGTCCTGGTACGTCGCCTACGTGCCGCACGAGAAGCGGCCGGTCGTCGTGGTCGCGACCGTCGAGGAGGGTGGCTTCGGGGCCGCCCGCGCGGCGCCGATCGCCTGCCGCATGCTGGCCAGGTTCTATGACCGCTCCGACGTGCCGTGCGCGCCGGGCGAGGACAAGTCGCAGTGAACGAGCCGGGCTCCGGCCGGCTGCCCGCGGGCCTGCGCCTGCCGTTCGATCCGCTGCTCGCGCTGGCGGCGGCCGGCCTCATGGCCGCCTCGCTCGTTACCCTCAACGCATCCACGAGCAACGACGTTCCGGGCGATCCGCACTTCTACGTAACGCGCCAAGGCGTGTTCTTCGCCATCGGCACGGTGCTGGCGATCGTCCTGAGCCGGATCGACTACTCGCGCTTGCGGGAGCTGAAGTACGGGATCTACGGCCTGATGATGGCCGGCCTGCTGCTCGTCGCGGTCTTCGGTGGCAATACGCGTGGCTCGCAGCGCGCGATCCAGTTGCCGTTCTTCGAGGTGCAGGCCTCCGAGCTCGGCAAGGTGCTGCTGATCGTCGCGCTCGCGGGCTTCGTGGTGGACCGTTCGCGGCGCCTGGGCGAGCGCGACACGACGGCGCGCCTGGTGATCGTGGGCATGGTGCCGGCGATGTTCGTGATGGCCTCCGATCTCGGCTCGGGGCTCGTCTACATCGCCATCCTCTTCGCGGCGCTGTTCGTGGCGGGCGTCAGCTGGCGGCACTTCGCCGGGCTGATCACGCTGGGCATCGTGTCGATCGCGCTGGTGCTGACGGCGGCGCCCGCGATCGGCGTGACCGTGCTGACCAACGAGCAGACCTCGCGCCTGACCTCGTTTCTGTCTCCGTCGGACGTCGCAGGCGACGCCGGCTATCAGCAGAACCAGTCGCGCATCGCGATCGGGTCCGGTCAGAAGACCGGGCGCGGCGATCAGGCGACGCAGGCCACACTGAACTTTCTGCCCGAGGACCGCACGGACTTCGCGTTCGCCGTTGTCGGCGAGCGCTGGGGCTTTGCCGGTGCGGGCCTGCTGCTGTCGCTCTACGCGCTGCTCGTCTGGCGCGGTCTGCGGATTCTCACCATGGCCAAGAACCTCTACGGCGCGCTGATCGCCGGGGGCGTCGTGGCCATGCTCCTGTTCCAGGTCTTCATCAACGTCGGCATGAACGTGGGGATCATGCCCATCACGGGGATCCCGCTGCCGCTGTTCTCATACGGCGGCAGCTCGGCGCTCTCCACCCTTTTGGCCATCGGCCTGTTGCAGTCCATCTACGCGCAAGGGCGCTTCGCTGCTGCAACCAAACGCCGGGGGCTCCCATTCTGAGCAAAGGACCCTTCCACCATGAAGAAGCAACTGCTGGTCAGCGTCGACCGCGGCGAGACCCGCGTCGGGCTGCTGGAAGCATCCGGTAAGCCGAGCGCGGCCAAGCCCGCGACGCGCTCCAGGAAGCCGGACCCGGCCGACGGCTACCGCGTCGCGGAGCTGTACTTCGAGCGGCGCGGCGCACGCTCGATCGTCGGCAACATCTACAAGGGCAAGGTCGACAACGTGCTGGCCGGTCTCGAGGCCGCGTTCGTCGACATCGGCCTGGACAAGAACGGCTTCCTGCACGTCGACGAGATCGTCGTGCCCGGCGTCGACGTCGGCCGCCGCGGCCGCGGCAAGGAGGGCGGCTCGAAGATCACCGAGCTGATCAAGCCCGGCCAGGAGATCGTCGTGCAGGTCGTCAAGGACCCGCTGAAGAGCAAGGGCGCGCGGCTGTCGATGGAGCTGACGATCGCCGGGCGCTACATGGTCTACGCCCCGATGGGCGAGGGCGTCGGCGTCTCGCGCCGCCTCGACGACCGCGAGCGCGACCGCCTGCGACGCGAGACCAAGGGCCTGGACCTGCGCGGCGGCGGCGCGATCATCCGCACCGCGGCCAGCGGCGCCACCCGCGCGGACTTCGAACGCGAGCTGCAGTACCTCTTCAAGCTGCACGAGGTCCTGCTCAAGCGCGTCGAGGAGACGCCCGCACCTGGTCTCGTCTTCCAGGAAGCCGATCTCTCGGTGCGCGTCGTGCGCGACATCTTCTCCGAGCACTTCGAGCGCGCGATCGTCGACGATCCCAAGCAGCACCAGCGCCTCGTCTCGTTCTTCACGCGCACCGCGCCGGAGCTCGTCGACCGCGTCGAGCTCTACGAGGAGAAGGCGCCGCTGTTCGCCGCCTACGGCGTCGACAAGGTCATCGACGGGCTCATGACGCGCCGCGTCGACCTGCCCAGCGGCGGCTATCTGATCATCGACTACGCCGAGGCGCTGACGGTCATCGACGTCAACTCGGGATCGTTCATCGGCCGTGGCAAGGGCGCGCGCCTGGAGGACACGATCACGACGACGAACCTCGAGGCCGCCGAGGAGGTCGTCAACCAGCTGCGCCTGCGCGACATCGGCGGGATCATCGTCATCGACTTCATCGACATGGCCCGCGCGCGCAACCGCGACGCCGTGCTGAAGACGCTGCGCAAGACGCTCGACGAGGACCGCACGAAGACCTTCACGGCCGAGATCTCCAAGCTGGGCCTCGTCGAGATGACGCGCCAGAACGTCACCGAGGGCGTGCGCGAGATCATCTCCCGCCCCTGTCCGGTCTGCAACGGCGACGGCGTGATCAAGTCCGAGGAGACGATCGCGATCGAGATCGAGCGCCGGCTGCGCGTCGTCGCCAAGAAGGCGCCCAAGAAGCACGAGGCCTTCCTCGTGCAGATGAACCCGCGCGTCAGCGCGGTCTTCACCGGCAACGCCAAGCGCGTGCTGCACACGCTCGAGGAGGAGACCGGCCGGCGCTTTCACTTCACCGGGACCGAGGGCCTGCCGCTGGATCACTTCGACATCGTCATGGAGGGCTCGCGCGACGAGGTCATGGAGCGCGCGGTGCCGTTTCGCGAGGGCGACGAGGTGCTCGTGCACATCGTCGAGCCGCACATGTACGACGTCGACGACGCCGTCGCCAAGATCGACGGCTACATCATCAGCGTCGCCGGTGGCGGGCGCTACGTCGGCGCCAAGCGGCTCGTCCGCATCGACCACGCGGGCCGCACGTCGGCGACCGCCACGATGCTCGACGCGCCGCAGGACGAGGAGCCGCCCGCACCGCCGGCGGCCACCGCGCCGGCCGTGCCCGCGAGCGCCGAGGACGATGCCGGAGACGATGGCGTAGAATCGACGACTCGGCGCCGCGGCCGTAGAGGCGGTCGGCGCCGTTCGCGCGCCACGGCAGAGACCGGCGCGACACCGACTTCGGAAAGCTGAACCTTCTTTCATCATGGCCTACGCAATCGTCAAGACCGGCGGCAAGCAGTACCGCGTCGAGGAGGGGCAGACCCTGCTCGTCGAGCGGCTGCCTCAGGAAGAGGGCGCGACCGTCGTCCTCGCGCCGCTGCTGTACGCGGCCGACGACGCCGTCTTCGACACCGACGGCCTGAAGAAGGTCTCGGTCAAGGCGAAGATCGTGGCCCACGAGCGCGGCGAGAAGCTGCGCGTGTTCAAGTTCAAGCCCAAGCGCGGCTACAAGCGCACGACGGGACACCGCCAGGAGCTCACGCGCCTGGAGATCACGGAAGTGAAGTCGTCTCCGGCGACCGGAAAAGGCTCGGGCAAATCTGAGCGCGGGGCCGGACGCCCGGCGGAGGTATCCAGCTAATGGCACACAAGAAGGGGCTTGGCTCCTCGCGCAACGGGCGCGACTCCAACGCACAGCGCCTCGGCGTCAAGACGTTCGCCGGCGAGACCGTCAGCGGCGGCGAGATCATCGTCCGCCAGCGCGGCACGCGCTTCCGTCCCGGCGCCGGCGTCGGCATCGGCAAGGACGACACGCTCTACGCCCGCGCCGCGGGCACCGTCGTCTTCGGCCAGCAGCGCGGCAAGCGCGTCGTCTCGATCGCTCCGCACGACGCGGAGTAGCACCTTGGGGGCGCGGGATCTCGCCCGCGTCTTCGCCGCCGGTCGCATCGCGATCGGCGCGGGGCTGTTGCTCGCCCCTCGCCTGACCCTCGGCATGTGGATCGGCCGGCCGGCCGCCGACGGTGCCACCGCGCCGGTGGCGCGCGCCCTCGGCGTCCGCGAGGTCGTCCTCGGCGCGATGGCGCTGCACACGCTGGACCGGCCGCAGGTCGCGGCCCGCTGGCTGCGCGCGTTGGCCGCCTGCGATGCGGTCGACCTCGCCGCGACGGTCGCGGCACGACGCTCCCTGCCGCTCCCCGGACGCGTGCTCGTCACCGCGCTGGCGAGCACCGGCGCCGCCGGCCAGCTCTGGGTCGCCGCCCAGCTCGAGGCCGCGTAATCATCAGCGGCGTCGAATGGCATCGGGGCGCGCCCGGTGCGATATCCGCACTCGGCGCGCCCCGACCCGGGTACGACGAAGTGCACAGGCCCCATTGCCGGCCCACGAGCGCGGAGAACGACGATCAGATTCCGTAGGGGCGGCCGCGCTGTTGGCGCCGGGTGGCGCCCAGGGGCGTCGGTGCCGGGCGCGGGTTCTCCTGCAGCCAGGCCTTCGCCGCCGTCGTCGCGTCGCGCGCGACCGTCGCGACGTCCGTCCCCGGCGCCGGCTCCTGCATGACGCCCAGCTCGCAGAGCTGGTGGACCATCGACTCCAGCGGCGAGTGCGCGTGACACCACGGCTCCGGGAAGGGCGAGCCCTTCTTCGCCGTGGCGACCCACTCGACGAGCAGCCAGTCGCTGAGCCGGGCGGGATCGGGGAAACCGGCGAAGTTGATGCCCGGCGTCATGCCGGCCGGTCCCTTGACGTGTCGGCGAGCGGTGCGTCCGCCGGGCGCCCGAGGACGTCGTGCCACAGCCCGGGGCCCTCGCGGGGTGGATGCGCCGCCAGCCAGCCCGGCGCCGCCGCGCTCGCGACACGGGCGATCTCCGCGTGGCCGGCTTCGGGGGCCGGCTGGTCGATGACGCCGAGACCGACGAGCTGGCGCACGATCGCCCGCAGCGGCGCGGGGGCGTGACACCACGGCTCCGGGAACGCGTCGCCCGGCTTGGCGCCCGCGACCCACTCGACGAGCAGGCGGTCGCTGAGCATGACCCGCTCGGGGACCTCGGGGACGCGCCGGGCGTCGCTCATGTCGGCTGGCTCACCGGGCGGATGAGGATCTCGTTGACGTCGACGTGCGGCGGCTGCGACACGGCGAACATGATCGCACGCGCGATGTCGTCGGGCTCGAGGGCGTCCGAGACCGGGTTGTCGAAGAACGGGGTGTCGACCATGCCCGGCTCGATCGACGTCACACGCACGCCGGTGTCGTTGAACTCCTGCCGCGCGGACTCGGCCATCGCCGTGACGGCGTGCTTCGTGGCGCTGTACAGCGAGCCCAGCAGCGCCCGGCGCCCGGCCACCGAGCTCGTCAGCAGCAGATGCCCGGTGGAGTCCTTCAGCGCCGGCATCGTCGCGCGGATCGTGTAGGCGCAGCCGAGGACGTTGGTGAGCACCATGTCGCGCCACTGCTCGGGGCTCTCCTTCAGAAAGCCGCGCGCCGCGCCGAAGCCGGCGTTGGCGAGCGCGACGTCGACCCGTCCGAACGCGTCGAGAGCGGCCTGCACCATCGCCTCCTGCTGGGCGAAGTCGGTGACGTCGCAGGTGACCGCGATCGCGCGCTCGGCGCCGCCGAGCTCCTCGGCGAGCGCCTCGAGCTTGTCGGTCGAGCGGGCGGCGAGCACGAGGCGGTAGCCGGCGGCCGCGGCCTGGCGCGCGGTCGCGGCGCCGATGCCGCTCGAGGCGCCGGTGATGAGGAAGACGGGGTCGTCGGCCATGGTTCTCCTTGTGGGTTCTGGGGTGCGGGCTGGGGTGTGGGCTGGGGAGCGAGGGTCCGGCCGGTGCGCGGGGACCCCCTAACGTTGGCAGGGACATGCTCTACGACAAGGCGCGCATCAACGTGGTGGCCGGCGGCGGCGGTGACGGCTGCATGAGCTTTCGCCGTGAGGCGCACGTGCCGCACGGCGGTCCCGACGGCGGCGACGGCGGGCACGGCGGCGACGTCGTGCTCGTCTGCGACGACTCGCTGCGCGACCTGCAGTCCTTCAAGCGCAGCGTGCACTACAAGGCCAGGCGCGCCGGCCACGGCGAGGGGGCGCTGCGCCACGGCGCCGACGGCCCGCCGCTGGAGGTCGGAGTCCCGCCCGGGACGCAGGTGTCCTCGTGGGACGGCAGCACGCACGACCTCGTCGTACCCGGCCAGCGCGTCGTCGTCGCCCGTGGCGGTGCCGGCGGTCGTGGCAACAAGAAGTTCGCGAGCGCCACCACGCAGGCGCCGCGCATGCGCGAGCGCGGCCTGCCCGGCGAGGAGGGCTGGATCGACCTGCGCCTGAAGCTGCTTGCCGACGTCGGCCTCGTCGGCCTGCCCAACGCGGGCAAGTCCTCGCTGCTGACGCGCATGACGCGCGCCGCGCCGAAGGTCGCCGCCTATCCGTTCACGACGCTCGAGCCGGTGCTCGGCACGCTCGACGGGCCCGACCGCCAGCTCATCATCGCCGACATCCCCGGGCTCATCGAGGGCGCCAGCGACGGCGCCGGCCTCGGTCACGACTTCCTCGCCCACGTCGAGCGCACGCGCCTGCTCGTGCACGTCCTCGACCTCGAGCCGCTCGACGGCTCCGACCCGGTCGCCAACCACGCGACGATCGAGGCGGAGCTGCGCGCGCACGACCGGCGGCTGGCGTCCCTGCCGCGCCTGCTGGCGCTCTCCAAGGCCGACCTCGTACCGCCCGCGCAGGCCGCGCAGGCGGCGGCGCAATGGCGCGAGCGCCTCGGCGACGGCGTGCCGGTGCTGGTGACGTCGTCGGCGACCGGCCAGGGCACCGACGAGCTCGCGCTCGAGCTGCTGCGCCGCGTGCCCCGGGTGGGCGCCGTGGCGCCGGGTCAGAACGTCGCACCGGAGGATGCGCCGGCTGTCGAGCACCGTGTCTTCCGGCCCGCGGCCAACCGCGGCTTTCGCATCGAGCGCGTCGACGACGGCGTGTTCCGGGTCGAGGGCGACGGCGTCGAGCGGCTGCTCATGCGCCACGACCTCGACAACGACGAGTCGCTCGCCCACGTCGAGGGACGCCTGCGCAAGATGGGGGTCATCGGGGCGCTCGAGGCGCAGGGCTTCGAGCCCGGCGACGACGTCGAGATCGCCGGCGTCATGTTCGAGCTGCACCCCGGTTAGATGGCTGGACGGTCCCGGCGGCGCAACCTTCGCGTCCACGCCTGTGTTGGGGCAGGGGTGGGTTACCTCAAGCAGGGGAGGCCGTTGTGCGGCAGGGCAGCAGAGCGAGAGCGACGGTGGCGGGGACACGACGGCGCGCGACCTATTACGGTTCCGCGCCGATGACCCCTCGTATACGCAGAGTCACCGCCCTGACCGTCCTGCTCCTGTGCCTGTGCGCGCCGGCGGCCCAGGCCTCACCCGATCAGGCGTCGATCATGATGGACGACGACCAGCTGCTGTACCGCGACAACGTCACCCAGACGCGCACGCTCGTGACGATGCGCTCGATGGGCGTCGACGCGGTGCGCGCGACCGTGCTCTGGCGCATCGTCGCCGAGGGCGCCGATCTCACCAACCGCGAGATCGAGCGCATCAAGGGCGCCAAGAACCGCGACAAGGCGCGCGCCCAGCGCAGGCGCTTCAAGGCGACCGACCCGCGCACGTATCCGACCCGCAACTGGGATCGCTACGACAACCTCGTCAAGGAGGCCACGCGCCTGGGGATGCGGGTGTTCTTCACGATCACCGGCCCCGGACCGAGCTACGCGCACAAGATCGCGCCGCCCAGCCAGCGCAAGAACGCCGGCACGTACCGGCCGTATCCCTCGCGCTTCCGCAGCTTCGTCGAGGCCATCGGCAAGCGCTACTCGGGCACCTACCGCGACGAGAACGCCATCCGCAAGGTCCTGCCGCGCGTCTCGCTGTGGTCGCTGTGGAACGAGCCCAACCAGCCCGGCTGGCTGTCGCCGCAGTGGGAGAAGGTCGACGGTGTCGACACGCCCGTCGCGCCGATGCTCTACCGCGAGCTGCACCAGGCCGGTGTCCAGGGTCTCGAGCGCTCCGGCCACGGCAAGGACCCGATCCTGCTCGGTGAGCTCGCCCCGCTGGGTTCGGACAAGACGGGGCCGACGAACGGCCTGCGCCCGGTGCCGTTCCTGCGCGAGATGGTCTGCCTCAAGCCCGACGGCACGCCGTACGACGGCCCCGACGCGGCGCGCCGGCGCTGCCAGGACTTCGTGAAGAACCCGACCCTGAAGGCGACCGGGTTCGCCCATCACCCGTACACGAAGAAGACCGCGCCGACGGTCGCGCCGAAGAATCCCGACGAGATCACGATCGCGAACATCGGCACGCTGGGCCCGATCCTCGACACGATCGCCGTGCAGTCGGGCGGCAGGATCGCCGCCGGCCTGCCGATCTTCCTGACCGAGTTCGGCTACGAGAGCGAGCCCGACCCGCGCAACGGCATACCGTTCATGCGCCAGGCGGAGTTCAACCAGCTCGCCGAGTTTCTCGCCTACAACGACCCGCGCGTGGCCGCGACGACGCAGTTCCTGCTCAAGGACGCCCCGCCGCTGCTGCGCTCGCCGGTCACCCGCAAGAAGTACAAGAAGGGCTCGCGGGAGTACTGGTTCACCTACCAGTCCGGCCTGTACAACACGCGCAACCGCGCCAAGCCGGCGGCGTACGCCTACTCGTTCCCGTTTGTCGTCTATCCCGCTGGTGAGGGCATCGTCGGATTCTGGGGGCAGGCGCGATTCCGGCCCAACGCCGGCACCGACACGATCCTCGTTCTCTGGCGGCCCGATGCGAGGTCGCCCTGGCAGCAGCTCACCGAGCTCGTGACCGAGAACCTGCGCAACTTCTTCGCCGGCTCCGTCGCCCTCCCGGGTGCGGGCGGCGAGTACGCCGCGGCGTACTGGGCGCCGGCCACGGAGACCGCCGAGGGCAAGATCGGCGCCTACTCTCTTCCGACGAAGCTGGGATAGCCCGCCAGGACGGGGCGCAGCGGCCATGCGTGCGTAAGCTCAAGCGCGCATGGCCCGCTACGTCATCAAGCTCGGTTCGAGCATCGTCGCGCAGGATGATGGCGAGCTGCGCGCCGACGTCATCGAGCGCATCTGCGCCGAGGCCGCGGCGCGCCACGCGGCCGGTGACGACGTCGTGCTCGTGACGAGCGGCGCGATCGCGCGCGGCATGCGCGTGATGGGCCTGGCGGTCCGTCCGCGGGCGATCGAGGACCTCCAGGCGGCGAGCGCGGTGGGGCAGGGCAAGCTCTACCGCGTCTACGACGAGCTGCTGCGTGCGCACGGCATCACGTCGGCGCAGGTGCTGCTGACGTTCTTCGACATGAGCGCGCGCACGCATTACCTCAATGCCCGCGGCACGCTGGGCAAGCTGCTGGACTGGCGCGTGCTGCCGGTCATCAACGAGAACGACACGACGACGACCGACGAGATCTCCTTCGGCGACAACGACTTCCTCGCCGCCCAGGTGGCGATGCTCGTGGGCGCCGACCTGCTCGTCCTGCTGACCGACGTCGAGGGACTGTTCACGGCCAGCCCGCACACCGATCCGAAGGCCCGGCTCGTGCCGGCGGTGACCGATTTCGCGGCGCTCGGCGACCTGACGATCGGCCACACGACCTCGCCGCTGGGCACCGGCGGCATGCGCTCGAAGGTCGTCGCCGCCGAGATGGCGACGGCGGGAGGGATCGAGACCGTCATCTGCAGCGGGCTGCGCGACGGCGCGCTGACCGCGGTGCTCGACGGCCGGCCGGAGGGCACGCGCTTCGGTGCCGGCGAGGCGCGCTACTCGTCGTTCAAGCTCTGGCTGCGCTACGCCAAGCCGGCCCGCGGGACCGTCGTCGTCGACGCCGGCGCGGCGCGGGCCCTGCGCGACGGCGGCACGTCGCTGCTGCCGGTCGGGATCACCGAGGTGCGCGGCGCCTTCGACGCCGGCGACGCGGTGCAGGTCGCGCACGGCGCGATCGTGATCGGCAAGGGAATCTGCAACTACGCCGCCGACGAGCTGGGCAAGGTCAAGGGCCTGAAGTCCGCCGCCGTGCGCGAGGTGATGCCGCGGGCGACCGACGAGGCGATCCACCGCGACTACTTCGTGCTGAGCTGAGTGGTCTGACGTACCCTTCTGAGATGGCCACCGCGACCTACACGGTCTCCGAGATATGCCTGCAGGCGCGCGCCGCCGCCCGCGCTCTCGCGGCGCTGGACACCGACACGAAGAACGCCGCGCTGGAGGCGATCGCCGACGCGCTGATCGCCCGCACCGACGAGATCGTCGAGGCCAACGAGCGTGACATGCAGGAGGGCCGCTCCAACGGCCTGACAGCAGCATTGCTGGACCGGCTCGCGCTGGATCCGGCGCGCATCGCCGCGATCGCCGCCGGCACCCGCGCGATCGCGGCGCTGCCCGATCCCGTGGGCGAGGTCGTCGAGGGCAAGCGGCTGCCCAACGGGCTGGACGTGCGGATGCTGCGCGTGCCCTTCGGCGTCGTCGCGGTCGTCTACGAGGCGCGCCCCAACGTGACGATCGACGCCGCGTCGCTGTGCCTGAAGTCCGGCAACGCGGTCGTGCTGCGCGGGTCCTCCTCGGCGGCGCACTCCAACGCCGTGCTCGCGGCGATCGCCGCCGACGCCGCGACGTCGGCTGGTGTGCCGGAGGGCGCGATCGGGCTCGTCGCCGGCGGCGGACGGGAGGAGCTCGCCGAGCTGGCCACGCAGGACGGCGTCGTCGACCTCATCTTCCCGCGCGGCGGCGAGGGGCTGAAGGCGGCCCTGAAGGCCGTCGCCACCGTCCCCGTGATCTACGCCGCGTCGGGCAACTGCCACGTCTTCGTCGACGCCTCGGCCGATCTCGACCACGCCGAGGCGATCATCCTCAACGCGAAGGTCCAGAAGCCGAGCGTCTGCAACGCCGCCGAGACGCTGCTCGTCCATGGCGCGGCGGCGCCGGCCTTCCTGCCGCGGGCGCTGGCCGCCCTGCAGGGCGCCGGGGTGCAGCTGCGCGTCGACGGCCGCACGCGCGCGCTGGCCGGCGAGCTGGCGGGCTCGCTGCAGGACGCGACCGACGAGGACTGGGACACGGAGTTCCTCGCGCTCGTGCTCGCGGTGCGCGTCGTGGACTCCGCCGAGGAGGCGATCGAGCACATCAACGCCCATGGCTCGGGCCACTCGGAGGCGATCGTGACGCGCGACACGGCCTCCGCGCGCGCGTTCGAACGCGGCGTCGACGCGGCCTGCGTCTACGTCAACGCCTCCACCCGGTTCACCGACGGCGGCGAGTTCGGCATGGGGGCCGAGATCGGCAACTCGACGCAGAAGCTGCACGCGCGCGGGCCGATCGGCGTGCGCGAGCTGTGCACGCTGAAGTACGTGGTCGCCGGAGACGGCCACGTGCGACCGTGATGGCGTAGCGCTCCCGCGTGGCCCGGATCGGCATCCTCGGCGGCTCGTTCAACCCGCCCCACCTGGCCCATCTCCTTTGCGCGTCGGAGGCCGCGGCGCAGCTCTCGCTGGATCGCGTGCTGCTCACGCCGGTCGCCGCGCCGCCGCACAAGGAGGCCGAGCAGGACCCCGGCCCGCAGGCGCGCCTGGAGCTCTGCCGCCTGGCGATCGCGGGCGACGAGCGCCTCGGCGTCTGCGATCTGGAGGTGCTGCGCGGCGGACCGTCGTACACGGTCGATACGCTGAGGGAGCTTCATGCGCGTACGCCGGAGGACGACCTGACCTTCATCGTCGGGGGCGACATCGCCCTTGGACTCCCGAGCTGGCACGAGCCGGAGGCGGTGCTCGGTCTGGCGCGGCTGGCGGTCGCGGAGCGCTCCGGGGCGGGTCGCCGGGAGATCGTCTCGCGGCTGGAGGGGCATTTCGGAGCGACGGCGCCCAAGCCGGTGTTCTTCGACATGCCGCGGCTGGACATCTCGTCCTCGGAGATCCGGCGTCGTGTCGCGCAGGGGGCGCCGATCCGCTATCTCGTACCCGACCGCGTTGCCGAGCAGATCGCTCGGGGAAGGCTCTATCGATGAACCCAGACCAGCTCGCAGAGACGATCGCCGCGCAGGCGGCGGACAAGAAGGCGATCGACGTCGTCGAGCTCGACGTGCGCGGCGTCGTGGGCTACACCGACTTCTTCCTCGTCTGCTCGGGCAACACGTCACGCCAGGTCAAGGCGATCCACGACGGCATCCACCAGGCGCTGAAAGACGAGCACGGGATCCTGCCGCGCCGCGTCGAGGGTCAGACCGAGGCAACCTGGATCCTCATGGACTACCTCGACGTCGTCGTGCACATCTTCACGCCCGAGGCACGCGACTTCTACCGCCTCGAGCAGCTGTGGGGCGAGGTGCCCGCGCGAGCGATGGAGCGGGCCGAGGCCTGAGCTCCCGCGGCCGCGCCGACGGCGGCCCACCCGCGTCGATTCGCGCACGTTGCGGGAAAACCCCGCGGGCCCGGCTGGGGCGAGGCCGCCTCGTCTGCTAGACCCCGCCCGTGCCGCGCGCGCTGCTGACGACCCTGTTGCTGGCGGTCGCGCTCGTTCCGGCCGCCGCCTGGGCGGCCGAGCCGCCCAACCAGAACGACCCGTGCTCGCGCGGCGGGCGCGACGTCTGCGGCACGACTGGCGTCGGCAGCTACGAGACCTACCGCTACGGGCTGCGCTGGTTCGGCGACTACCGCCGCGCCGTGCCGGGCGTCAAGGGCGCGACGTTCTGCCTGGACCTGCGCTTCTGGTATCCGTCGCGCCGGTTCGACTTCGCACGGCGCGCCGCGACGAGCGAGCCGTTTCGCAACCGCGAGGGCGAGGTGGTCAGCGCCGAGAAGCTCGCGCGCATGTCCTACGCGATCCACCGCTTCGGCAACTCCGGCCGCCGATCGCGCACCGGCCAGCAGGCGGTGATGCTCTACGTGCACCGGCTGATGGCCGATGGCGCGCCCGGCGAGGTCAACCCGGCGGCGCTGGGGCCGGCCGTGCAGTCGGCGTTTCGGCGCGTCGCCCGTGACAGCGCGCGCTACGCGGGCCCGTACCGCCTGGAGACGAGCCTGCCGGCAGGCGCGACGTCGCTGCCCGTCCGCCGCCGCACGACGCTGAGCGCGCGCGTGGTCGCGGCCTCGGGCGCGGCCGTGCCCAACGTCCGGCTCGATCTCGACCTCACCGGCGCGGGCACGCTGACGCAGAGCGTGCGCACGAACGCCGGCGGCGTCGCGCGGATCGCGCTCACGCCGACCGACTCGCGCGACGGGGTCCAGGGCACGATCCGCTCCGAGCTCGTCGCCGCGGCCAGCCCGGCGATCTACGTGCCGCGCCGCGCCGACGCCGCGCGCAACGGCCAGCGGCTGGCCGGGCCTGCAAGGACGCGGGCAAGTGGGACCGTCGCGATCGACGTCACGCCGGCACAGATCACGGTCAGCACGGCGGCGGCGCCGGCGACGATCGCCCTCGGTGAGCCGAGCCGCGACACGGTCTCGATCTCCGGCGCCTTCGGCGGATGGCGTGCCGACGTCGAGGTCCGCCTCTACGGCCCCGCGCGCACGCGCGAGGCGATCTCCTGCACGGGCGAGCCGGCCGCGGCGACGACGTACTCGGCAGGGCTGGGCCAGTCGACGACGCCGCCGCTCGAGCCGACGCGGCCGGGCTGGTACGGCTACCAGCTCGTGATCCCCGCCAGCGACGACGCGGTGGGCGTCACGACGCCGTGTGGGGAGGCGTCCGAGCTCGTCAAGGTCGAGGCGCAACCGACCGTCAAGACGCAGGTCAGCGCGCCGGCGGTCGATCCCGGTGCGGCGGTCACCGACACCGTGGACGTCAAGGGGCTGGGCGGCGAGACCGTCACCGTGCTCGCGACGCTGCACGGCCCGTACGCCGCGCCGGACAAGATCACCTGCGAGGGCACGCCGGTCTGGAGCGGGTCGTTCGTGGCCTCGGCCGACGGCTCGTACGTCACCGAGCCGGTCAAGCTGACCGTGCCGGGCTACTACACCTACCGCGAGTCGATCGCCGCGAGCGAGTTCGTGCGGCCGGTGCAGACGCCGTGCGCCGAGGTCTCCGAGACGACGATCGTGCGCGGCGCGCCCCAGGTCACGACGCAGGTCAGCGCGCTGGAGACGGCGCCGGGAGCGACGATCACCGACAGCGTCGTCGTCAGCGGGCTCGGCGTGCTGAGCGCGACGGTGAACGTCGAGCTGTGGGGGCCGTTCCCGACCCGTGAGGCGATCCGCTGCGACGGCACGCCGCTGGCGACCTCGACGCTCGCCGTCAGCGGCGACGGGACGTACACGAGCGAGCCGACGACGCTCGACCAGGCCGGCTACTACAGCTACCGCGAGTCGATCGCGGCGACGACCGCGCACGCGGGGGCGTCGACGGCCTGCGGCGAGGTCTCCGAGACGACGTTCACCCGCGCCGCCCCGGCGGTGACCACGATCGTGTCCAACCAGGTCGTGCGGCCCGGCGGGCGGATCTTCGACCGCATCAAGGTCACGGGCCTGGGCCGCACGCCGGCGCAGATCGAGGTGGAGCTGTTCGGGCCGTACACGAGCCTGGAGGCGATGACCTGCACCGGCGCGCCGCACTGGAAGGGCACGGTGTCCGTGCGCGGCGACGGCGAGGTCCGCTCGCCCTCGGTGCGCCTGTCGCGGGCGGGCTTCTACACCTATCGCGAGCGCATCGCCGGGACCTCCCTGATCAGCGGCGTCCGGACGATCTGCGGCGAGGAGAGCGAGACGACGCTCGTGCGGCCGCTGATCCTGACCGGACGCGGCGAACCCGGCGGCCGCGCCGCCTCCGCGCCCCCGACCGAGACCGCGACCACGCCGACGGCGGCGCAGCCCACGCACGTCGCGCTGCGCCGGCTGGGGATCGACGCGGGCGTCTACGACGTCGACGTCGACACGCGGCTGGGCGTCCTCGACGTCCCGCAGGCGATCGCGCGCGTGGGCTGGTGGCGCGACGGCGCGGCGCCGGGCTCGCCGCGCGGCACGGTCCTGCTGGCCGGCCACGTCGACAGCGCGCGGCGCGGGGCCGGCGCCTTCTACGCGCTGAAGGGCGCCCGCCGCGGCGACACGATCGCCGTGCGCTCGGGCGACGGGTCGACGCGCAGCTACCGCGTCACGTCGCTGCGGCGCGTGCGCAAGGCCGCGCTGCCGACGAGCATCTTCACGCGCAGCGGCCCGCGGCGGCTCGTGCTCGTGACCTGCGGCGGCCCGTTCGAGACGCGCACGAAGCGCTACCGCGACAACGTGATCGTCACCGCCGTTCCGCGCTGAGTACACCGGCGGAGGCCTTTGCACCCGGGCGGGCGAGCGCCTGCGCGGCCACGCGCAGGTCCTCGACGAGCATGTCGCGCTGGGCCTGGCGTGCCTCGCCGTCGCGGTTGCGCAGGATCGAGGAGGGATGGATCGTCGCGACGACGACCGGCGCGAGGTCGGACTCCAGCGGCCGTCCGCGCTCGGCCATGAGCTTGAAGGCGCTGCCGAGCAGCGCCTTGGCGGCGGTCGCGCCGAGCAGGACGAGCACCTCGGGCGCCAGCACGCCGAGCTCGGCCCGCAGCCACGGATTGCAGGCCTTGACCTGCTTGGCGTCGGGCTTCTGATGGATGCGCCGCTTGCCGCGCTCCTCGAAGCGAAAGTGCTTGACGGCGTTCGTGACGTAGGCCTCGGCGCGATCGATCCCGGCGGCCTCGAGCGCCTGGTCGAGCTCGCGCCCGGCCGGGCCGACGAACGGCCGCCCCTCGCGGTCCTCGCGGTCGCCGGGCACCTCGCCGACGAGGACGAACGTCGCGTCGCGCGGCCCTTCGCCGAACACGGTCTGCGTCGCGGGCCGCCACAGGTCGCAACCGCGGCAGCCGGCGGCGGCGTCGCGCAGGGCCTCGAGCGAGTGGCGCTGGGGCAGGAAGGGCGTGGCGTCGAACGGCGGCTCGGCGGCCATGACGCCGGAGTTCCCGCTGCGCCGCGTCGGCAAGCCTGCAACACAGGCCTACCGAGACGCGGACGCGGGAGTGGAGCTGAGGGGGATCGAACCCCTGACCTTTCGGCTGCCAGCCGAACGCTCTCCCAGCTGAGCTACAGCCCCAAGCGGGTAATCGGCAGCCATCTTAACACCCACGAGCTGGCCGTTTCGCGCAGGCCCGAGGCGCAGCCGCGCGCATGTGCGCCGCGCGAACTCCCCGATCGGCAGAAAGAAGCATCGGTCCAGCTCGCGGCAGTACGCCGCGATGCCGTCGATCTCCGATGCGTCGTACGTCGTGACGACGTATCCGCGCGCCGGTGTGTGACGGCTCGTGTGCAGGCGGATGTCGATGACGAGGCCGTTGCGCGGTCGCCGACTTGCACTGGATGCGCAGCAATCGCGTGCCGGTGTCGAAGATCAGGTCGCAGCGCGCGCCGTCGATCATCGGGCGGTAGACATCGATGCCCAGATCGGCCGCCTCCGCGGCGATCTTCAGCTCGGCGAGGCCGCCCTTCTGGCTTGACGAGAGCTCCATGACCATACGAACACTAGTTCGTATGGCGGACGGAACGCCGAGGTCAGCGCGCCCGGCGCGGGATGAACTCGGGGACGTCGGGATCCGGCGAGGACGACCGCGACGACGCCGACGACGGCGCGTCGCGGTCCAGGCGGCCGACCGGCCCGCCGAGATCGGGATCGACGCGGTCCAGCCGCGCGGTCATCTCGGCGTGGGCGGCGTGGATGTCGAGCAGCAGGAGCTCGGCGTTGGCGCGCAGCGCGTCCGACAGCTCCTGCAGATGCCGGCTCAGCGTCTCGCCGTCGCGCAGGACCTCGCGTGTCGCGATGCGCGCCTCGTAGAGCAGCTCGCGCGCGGCCTTGGCCGCCTTGTCGCGTGCCGCCAGCGCCGCCGCCTCGGCGTCGTCACGGGCGTCCTGCGCGGCGATCTCGGCCTCGTCGAGCGCCTCGCGCGCGGCCGCCTCGGCCTCGGCGCGCATCGCGTCCGCCGCCGCCTCGGCCTCGGCGCGCATCGCGTTCGCCGCCCCCTCGGCGGCCTCCACCGCCTCGCGCGCCTGGGCGGTGGCGAGCGCCCGCACCTCGGCGGCCTCCTCGTCGGCGGCACGCACGCGCAGCTCGGCGGCGCGCTCGGCCTCGGCGATGCGCTCGTTCGCACGCGCCTCGGCGGCGGCGCGCAGCTCCTCCGCGGTCTGCTCGGCGGCCGTGACGATCTGCTCGACGTGACGCGCAGCGGACCCTGCACCGTTGGAATCTCGCCGTTGCGCCATGACCGACGATGGTAGGCAGGCGCGCGTGCGAGCGGCGCAAGACCGCCACCACCGGCGCGCGCCGCGCGGTTCGCCATCCTAGATGGATGATCGAACGACCCACGCCGCCAGCTGCCCGCGTCTCGCGGCGCAGGATCGCCACGGACCGAAGGAGTCCGTGCCGCTGGCACTGTCCACCTTCGCCCCGCGGCGACCTGCATCCGCGATACACGGACATCTGACGGCGTCGGCCGTCCGATCGTCCATCCAGCCGTGCCGCCGGTCGCGAAGGTCGAGCCGATCACCACGGCCCGTGTTCTGCGCGGGCCGTTCGACTACCGGCGCCCGGACGGCGTCGGCGTCGGCTCGGTGCTCGTCGTCCCGTTCGGCCACCGCGACGTCGTCGGCGTCGTGGTCGGCGTCGCCGAGACGTCGGAGCTGCCCGACGACCGGCTCGCCGAGCCGCGCCGCGTGCTCGACCACGACCTGCCGCCCGACCTCGTCGAGCTGGCCCTGTGGATGGCCGACGAGTACTGCTCGACGCCCGCGCGCGCGCTCGCGCTCGTCTCGCCGCCTGCGGGGGCGCGGGCCAAGCTCGCCTGGTGGGCGCAGCCGGCCGTGCCGGCGCCGCCCCAGGAGCGCCCGCCGACCGCCCGCCAGCAGGCGCTGCTGGCCGAGCTGCCGCGAGCGGCGGGGCGCGATCTGGCCGCCCTGCGCCGCCTCGAGGCCCGCGGCCTCGTCGTGCTCACCCGCCGCCCGGCGCGCCGCCGCGTCCATCACGAGAGCGTCGGCGCGCGCCGGCCGCAGCCCGTCCTCACCGCCGACCAGACGCTCGCGCTCGCCGAGCTCGAGGCGGCGATGGAGCAGTCCTCCTCCGATGGCGCCGCAGCGCCGCCGCCGCCGCCGGCGCCGCTGCTGCTGCACGGCGTCACGGGCTCCGGCAAGACCGAGGTCTACCTGCGCGCGGCCGCCACGGCGCTCGCGCACGACCGCGGCGTCATCGTCCTCGTCCCGGAGATCGCGCTGACCCCGCAGATCGTCAGCCGCTTCGTCGACCGCTTCGGCGACACCGTCGCGGTCCTGCACTCCAAGCTCGCGGCAGGCGAGCGCCACGACGAGTGGAGCCGCCTGCGGGCGGGCACCGCGCGCGTCTGCGTGGGACCGCGCTCGGCCGTCTTCGCGCCGATCGAGCGGCTCGGGCTGATCGTGGTCGACGAGGAGCACGACTCGTCCTACAAGCACGAGGGCGACCCCCGCTACGACGCGCGCCACGTCGCCCACCGGCGCGCCCGGCGCGCCGGCGCGCTGCTCGTGGCCGGCAGCGCCACGCCGCGGCCCGAGAGCGTCCACGCGCTGCGCCGCGTGCGCCTGCCCACGCGCGTCGACGGCCGGCCGCTGCCGCCGGTCCAGATCGTCGACATGCGCGAGACCCGCGGCGCGCTGCATCCGGACACGAGCCACGCGCTCGTCGATGCGCCCAAGGCGATCGTCCTGCTCAACCGCCGCGGCTGGTCGAACTTCGTCGACTGCCGCTCCTGCGGGCACGCCTGGACCTGCCCGCAGTGCGATGTATCGCTCGTCCTGCACCGCTCCCAGAACGTGCTCGCCTGCCATCACTGCGGCCACCGCGAGCGCGTGCCGCAGCGCTGCGCGGAGTGCGGCTCGGTCTCGATCGGCCGCCACGGGGCGGGCACCGAGCGCCTCGAGCACGAGCTCGGCCAGGTCGGCCACGAGGTCTTTCGCCTCGACGCCGACGTGGCCGACGCCGGCGTCCTGCTGCGCCGCTTCGAGCTGGCGCAGCGCGGCATCCTGCTCGGCACGCAGATGGTCGCCAAGGGCCACGATTTCCCCGACGTCACGCTCGGCGTGGTCGTCGACGCCGACGGCACGCTGCGCTTCCCCGACTTCCGCGCCGAGGAGCGGACGTTCGCGCTCGTCGCCCAGCTCGCCGGCCGGGCCGGCCGGGGTCCCGGCGGCGGCCGGGTCATCGTGCAGACGATGGCGCCCGAGGCCGCGTCGATCGCCGCCGCGGCGCGCCACGACGCCGACGGCTTTCTCGACGGCGAGCTCGCCCGCCGCGAGCTGCTGCGCTATCCGCCGTTCTCACACCTCATCCGGATCGTCTGCTCGGCGCCCGACCCCGACGCGGTCGCCGACGCCGCGCGCGCGGTCCGCGCCGCGCTCGGCGCGATCCCGGGGGCAGCGGTGCTCGGCCCGGCGCCGCTCTTTCGCCTGCGCGGGCGCGAGCGCGCCCAGCTCGTCATCAAGGGCACGCAGCGGGCGGCGGCCGTGCGGGCGGCGGGCGCCGCGGTCGACGCCGTCGCGGGGGAGCGCGCGCGGCGTGGCGTGGCGTTCTCGGTCGACGTCGACCCGCAGTAGACAGACTCCTAGACTCAGGGCATGGCAGACGACGTCGATCACGTCGAGCAGGCCGGCGAGGAGGCCGAGCGCGAGGCGCCGCCCGAGCTCGATCCCGAGGTCATCGCCCGCCGCAACGAGGCGCTGCGCTACGTGCGCAAGCTCGGCGACCCGATCCTGAAGACGAAGGCCCGCCCGGTCGAGCGCTTCGACGACGAGCTGCGCGACGAGGTCGCCCGCATGGGGACGCTCATGCACGACGCGCTCGGCATCGGGCTGGCCGCGCCGCAGGTCGGCATCGCCCACCGCGTCCTCGTCTACCGCGTCGAGCCCGACAGCCCGATCGTCGCGCTCGTCAACCCCGAGATCGAGTGGTCCAGCCGCGACGAGGAGATCTCCGAGGAGGGCTGCCTGAGCCTGCCGATGATCCACGTCGACGTCGAGCGGCCGGTCGCGGTCCTCGTCAACGCGCGCGACGAGCACGGCGCGGAGATCGTCATCGAGGCGACCGGTCTGGAGGCGCGCGTCATCCAGCACGAGATCGACCACCTCGACGGCATCCTCATCCTGGACCGCACGAGCCGCGAGCAGCGCAAGGCGGCGATGCGCGCGCTGCGCGAGGCCGAGCAGGCCCGCGCCGCGAGCGCCGCGTGACGCGGACCGTCTTCCTGGGCACCTCGGACTTCGCGGCGGCGGTCCTCGCCCGGCTCGCGATGAGCCCGTATCGGCCGCAGCTCGTCGTCACCCGCCCCGACCGGCCCGCGGGCCGCGGGCGCCGGCTCTCGGCACCGCCGGTGGCCGACGCGGCGCGCGCGCTGGACCTCGCGCTGCTGGCGCCGCAGAACGTCAACGCCGAGGACGCGCGCGAGGCGATCGCGGCGGCCGCACCCGATGCCGTGGTCGTGTGCGCGTTCGGCGCGCTCATCCGCGAGCCGCTGCTGTCGGACTTCGAGATGCTCAACGTCCATCCCTCGCTGCTGCCGCGCTGGCGCGGTGCGGCCCCGGTGGAGCGGGCGATCATGGCCGGCGACGACGAGACCGGCGTGTGCATCATGCGCGTCACCGCCGGCCTCGACAGCGGGCCCGTCTTTCGGATGGGCCGCGAGCCGATCGCGCCGGACGACACGTACGGGACGCTGACGCCGCGCCTGCAGGAGCTCTCCGCCGACCTGCTGCTGCAGGTTCTCGACGAGCGCCCCGCGCCCGTCGATCAGACCGAGGACGCCGTCACGTACGCCGAGAAGATCGGGCCCGCCGACCGCACGCTGGACCCCGCGGCGAGCGCCGCGGTCAACGACCGCGTCGTGCGCGCCCTGACGCCGCACATCGGCGCGCGCGCGGCGCTCGCCGACGGCTCGTTCCTCGGCGTCCTGCGCGCGGTGGTGCGCGAGCCGGAGGCGGCCGGCGAGCTGCGCGCCGACGGCAACCGGCTGCTGCTCGGCGGCCTCGAGCTGCTCGAGGTCCAGCCCGCCGGCGGCCGGCCGATGGACGCGGCGGCGTACCTGCGCGGCCGCACCCGATCGTGACGGCATGAGCGACGTCACGCCCGCACGGCGGGTCGCGTTCGCGGTCGTGCGGCGCGTCTTCGAGAAGGACGCCTACGCCGACCGCGCGCTGCACGGCGAGGCCAAGGGGCTCGATCCGCGCGAGCGCGCGCTGGCGATGCAGCTCGCCTACGGGACCGTCCAGCGCAAGCTCACGCTCGACCACTTCGTCGAGCGGCTCGCGCGGCCCGTCGAGGAGCTCGACCCGCCGACGCTGGCGGCGCTGCGGCTCGGGCTCTATCAGCTCGTCTTCCTCGACGGCGTCGCCGCGCACGCGGCGGTGGGCGAGAGCGTCGAGCTGGCCAAGGGCGGACGCGGCGGCGGCCACAAGCTCGTCAACGCCGTGCTGCGCACGGCGGCGCGCGGCGAGCTGCCCGAGCTGCCGCCCGACGACACGCCCGCCGGGGCCGCGATCGCGCATTCCTACCCGCCATGGCTCGTCGAGCTGTGGTGGGAGCAGTTCGGGGCCGGCGAGACGCGGGCGCTGCTGCGCGCGGGCAACGCGCGCGGGGAGCTCGCGCTGCGCGTGAACACGCTGCGCTCCACGCCGGCCGAGGTCGCGGGCGCGCTCGCCGCGCTCACGCCGCCGGTGCGCGCGCGCCCGGCGGAGGACGAGCTGCCCGAGGGACTCGTCGTCGAGGGCGCCTTCGACGCCCACGGACATCCGCTCTACGCCGAGGGCGCCTACGTCGCGCAGTCGCGGGCGGCGATGCTCGTGGGGCGCGCCGTCGACCCGCAGCCGGGCGAGCGGGTGCTCGATCTCTGCGCCGCGCCCGGCGGCAAGACGACGCACCTCGCCGCGCTGATGGGCGACGCGGGCGAGGTCGTCGCCGTCGAGCGCCACGCCGGGCGCGCACGGGCGCTGCAGCGCACGGCGCAGCGGATGGGGGCGACGGCGGTCCGCGTCGTGCACGCCGATGCCGCGCGGTTCGTCGCCGACGAGCCGTTTCACCGCGCGCTCGTCGACCCGCCGTGCAGCGGCCTGGGCACCCTGCAGGGCCATCCCGACCTGCGCTGGCGCATGGACCCGGAGTCGATCGAGCGTCTCGCCCGCGGCCAGGCGAACATCCTCGCGGCGGCGCGCGCCGCCGTGCGCCCCGGCGGCCGGATCGTCTACGCGACGTGCACGCTGTCGCCGGCCGAGAACGAGGCGGTCGTGGCCGCGTCGGGGCTGTCAATAGACTCCGAGCGCCTCGTGTTGCCCCACCGCGATCGCACCGATGGCTTCTACATCGCCCGTCTGAGCAGCTGATGTCCACCGAGATCGGCATGACCTGCCCGAACTGCCGCGAGCCCTGGCTGCGGCCCGCCAACCTGCCCGGGCGCTATCGCTGCGTGTACTGCCTGCATCGTTTCGAGCTGTGCTCGCTGTGCCCCGACTGCGGCGAGCATTCTACGATCGTGCGCATGTCCAAGACCGCGATCCTGTCCTGCAACGCATGCTCAGCCTCGATGCTGCGCGAGATCTGAGAGGCCCCTTGTCCGTACTCAGCGAACGTCACGTCACGCCCTCGATCCTCGCGGCGGACTTCTCGTTCCTCTCCGCCCAGGTGCGCGAGATCATGGACGCGGGCTGCCGCGTCATCCACTGCGACGTCATGGACGGCCACTTCGTCCCGCCGATCACGTTCGGCCCGATGGTCGTCGCCGCGCTGCGTGAGTCGCTGCCCGACGAGGCCTACCTCGACGTGCACCTCATGATCGAGCGCCCGGAGCGTCAGATCGACGAGTTCGCCAAGGCCGGCGCCGACGGGATCACGATCCACGCCGAGGCGACGCCGAACATCGCGTTCACCCTTTCGGCGATCCGCGAGCTCGGCCTCAACGCCGGGCTCGTCGTCTCGCCCGGCACGCCCCCGGACTACTTCGGCGAGAACGACATCGACCTCGCGCTGATCATGACCGTCAACCCCGGCTGGGGCGGCCAGCCGTTTCTCACCAACCAGCTCGACAAGGTCAAGCGCGTGCGCGCGATGCTCGGCGACGACATGCCGATCGAGGTCGACGGCGGCGTGAACCCGAAGACGGCCGCGCAGTGCGCCGAGGCCGGCGCGACGTGGTTCGTGGCGGGCTCGGCGATCTTCGGCGCCGACGATCCGGCGGCGGCGTACCGCGAGATCGCCGACGCGGCCGGCTGCTGACGACGCGCGGCCACGTTTCAGCTACTTTCGGGACCGTGCGGGCGATTTGCAGAGCGCTGGTCCTGGCCTTCGCCATGCTGCTCGCGGCGGCGCCCGCCGCGCTGGCCGGGCCGGGCATCACCTTCTATCCCAAGGCGGGTCCGGTCCTCGAGCTGTCGGGCGGGCAGATCGCGTCGATCGCCAACACGGCGGCCAGGACCTACACCCTCCCGCCCGACTCCGAGCGGGCGGGCGAGAAGGTGACCCTGCGCGGCGTCTCGATCGGCGCCCTGATCGCGCGCTCGGGGCAGAGCGCGCAGCGCGTCCAGGTCGTCAAGCGAAACGGCGGCTCCGTCGCCGTGGCATCGGCGAACTTCGCCACGGCGCTCATCGCCGACTCCGGCGCGACGACGTACTACATCCGCTCCTCGGGCGGCGTGCTGGTCGACTTCATCGAGACGAGCGACGTCCCCCTCGAGGTGTCCGTCGACGGCGGCGATCTCGTCGTGAAGGCGAAGGCGAACCGCAAGAAGCTGAAGGTGGGGGAGACGGTGCAGTTCAGCGTAGAGGTGACCTCGGGGCCACCGGGCGCAAGCTACGAGTACACGTGGGAGTTCGGCGAGGGACCGGTGACGACCAAGAACGCCAGCTACCGCCCCAAGTTTGCCGGACCGGGCAGCGCCATCGTCGACGTGCGCAACTCCGATCCGACCTGTACGCAGCGTTGCGGTGGCACGGATACGGTGACGTTCGAGGTCGGCGACGTTCCCGAGCAACCCGAGGACACCACCCCGGGCGGCGCGAACGGGACGCCCGGCGGGGCCGGCTCCGCGGGCGGAACGGGCGGCGGTGGAACCGGCGGCACGGGCGGCGGCAGCGGCGCGGGGACCGGCACCGGGGGCGAGGATCCCAGCGCCGCCGAGCCCAAGCCGGAGCCGAAGCCCGAGCCCAAGCCGCCGCCGCCCAAGCCGTTCGGCACGACGATCTCCGGCGTGCTCATCAACGACACCGGCGCGACCTCCCAGAAGCTGCCCGGCGGCAAGCCCGCCGGCGGCGCTGAGGGCGTCCGCGCGATCCGGGGCGGCGACACCCCGGGCGACTTTCCGCTGGCCCTCGGCGGGCTGCTGGCGCTGGGAGTGATGTGGGTGGGAGCGCTTCGCGAGCGCCGAGGCGTCAGACTGCGCGTCGCATGAACGCCATCATCGCCGTCTCCGGCATCGAGCAGATCCTCTTCGAGCTCGCCAACGCGTTGCGCATCCCCGTCTTCGTGGCGGCGATCGCCGCGCTGGCGTTCGTCCTCTTCGACCTCGGTGCGTTCTTCGTCGAGCTCAACCGCCGCCGCCACCACGGCCGCCGCGAGGAGATGCAGGAGGCGACGAAGGCCGCTCGCCAGGCGCTCGCCGCCCACGACAAGGAGACCGCCCAGTACGCGCTCCTGCCGCTGGCCTCCAGCGCCCAGATGGCCGACACGCTCGTCACGCTCGTCGACGGACACGACAAGCCGGGCATCGACGACCGCCGGGCCAAGGCGCTGGCGGACTTCGACCTCAGCTCGCTGCGCAAGCTCGAGCGCAGCCGCATGCTCGTGCGCTTCGGCCCCGCACTCGGCCTGATGGGCACGCTGATCCCGCTGTCGCCGGCGCTCGAGGGCCTGGCCGAGGGTGACGTCGCGCAGCTGTCGGACAACCTGCGCGCCGCGTTCAGCGTGACCGTCATCGGCCTGCTCATCGGCGCCGTCGCGTTCTCGATCTCGCTCGTCCGCGACCGGATGTACGCCCAGGACCTCTCGGATCTGGAGTACGTCGTCACCGCGCTCGATCCGCCCGAGCCGCGATGAACACCCCCGCGCGCAGCCGGATCACGCCGCGCGCGAGCCGGCGCGGCGACCGCGGCGGCGACCCGCTCGACGGCCTCGTCAACCTCTTCGACCTCGGCATCGTGCTGGCGGTCGCGTTCCTGCTCGCCGCGCTGCAGTCCGTCAACCTGTCCGACCTGCTGACGCAGGAGAACGTCACCGTGCTGCGCACGGAGGCCGACAGCCAGACGCTGATCGTCAAGGAGGGCGAGTCGATCAAGACCGTCAAGCTCAGCAAGAAGACCGTGACGGGGTCCGGCCGCCGGGTCGGCGAGGTCTTTCGCCTGCAGGACGGGCGCCTCGTCTACGTCGAGGGCAAGAGCGGCTCGCCGGTCGACCCGACGCCGTAGACCCCGGCGAGCATGGCGCTGAGCGCGGCCGTCGCCAGGCAGTAGCCGATCTCGGTGCGCAGCAGCTGGTCGTCGATCACCGGGCTGAGCATCCAGATGACGAACGCGCCCGCGCTCACGAGCCAGGCGATCGCGGCGCCGCGCGCCTGGCCGCGGGCGAGCGCGGCCTGGTTCAGCGTGCCCGCGACGAGGTGAAAGCCCATGCCCAGGCCGACGAGCGCCAGGCCGCCGCGGGCGATGTCGCGGTCGATGTCGAAGATCGTGCTCACCACGGGCGGGCCGACGGCGAAAAGGCCGATCGTGACCGCGAGGGCGAAACCGGCGATCGCGAGGATCGTGATGCGCACCGCGCGGCGAAACTCGTCCGCGCCGGCCGTCGCCTGCAAACCCGCGAGGTGCGGCAGCAGCGAGCCCTGGACGGCCTGGAAGAGCTGCAGCGGGGCGCGCGTGATCATCAGCACGCTGAAGACGACGCCCGCCAGGACGGCGTCGTCGGAGGTGCCCTCGACGGTCAGCACGGCGGCGTTGAGCAGCGTCTGCTCGGCGAGCATGATCGCGAAGACCGCGACCGCGAAGCCGAGGCCGTGGCGCATCGTCAGCCCGCCCTCGCTCTCCTTGACCGCGGCGGGGTCCGGCGGCGGGTCGCGGCGGGCGAAGAACCACGGCACGACCAGCAGCGACATGAGCGGCGCGACCGCCATCCCCAGCGCCACCGCCGACTGCCCCGACGCGATCCCGACGACGACCGCCAGCGCGAAGCAGACCCGCGAGACCGCCTCCAGGAAGACGAGCAGGCCGTAGAGCTCGAAGCGCTGGTGGCCGGCGAGAAAGCCGCGCGCGAAGTAGCTCGCCGCGTAGGCCAGGACGCCGACGACGAGCACCCAGTACAGCGCCGCCGACCCGTCGAAGAGGTCCTCCTGCAGCAGGTCGCGCAGGGCCACGGCGATGACGAGGAACGTGAGGGCGAAGCTCGCCTGGATCGCCAGCGCGACGCGCAGGTTGTGGCCGCCGCTGTGGCCGCGCGCGCGGCGGTCGGCGATCGTCCGCGACAGCAGCTGCTCGATCGGCCGGTAGATCACCGACGCGACGACGAACATGATCGACCAGACGAGCGAGATGCGCTTGTACTCGACGTCCGTGAGCGCGTGGGCGGCGAGCGCGAAGTAGGCGAGCGTGACGAGGCCGGTCGTCGCGATCCCGATCGACAGGACCCGCGCGCCGCGCCCGTAGGACGACCGTGGCGGGGAGTTACCCGAGGCGGACAAGCAGCATGGTCCACGGAAACGGCGAGCGCGCCTCGATGACCTCGCCGTGGTGCGACAGCAGCTTGACGAAGCTGCGCTTGGACCAGTGGTTCAGATGCCCCGGCGTGTTGCCGAGGTCCTTGAGGTAGGCGCCGCGCGCCATGTTCAGCCCGCGCCACAGCGGCTCGCGCGGCACGGACACGAGCAGATGCCCGCCGGCGACGCGCGCCATCTCGGCGACGGTGTGCGCCGGGTCGGGCACGTGCTCGAGCACCTCGATCGCCGTCGCGACGTCGAACTCGCCGTCGGCGAACGGCAGGTTCTCGGCCTTCATGACCTGGTAGGAGAGGTTGGGCGCCTGGCGCTGCTGCCACTCGGCGTGCAGCAGCGGGTCGTCGAGGTCGATGCCGACGACGCGGCGGTCGCCGAGGCGCTGGGCCCACTTGTGCGTGAGCACCGCCTCGCCGCAGCCGACGTCGAGCAAGGACTGCGGGTCGGCCTGCTGGAAGAGCTCGTCGAGCGTGCGCTCGAAGGCGCCCATGAGGCGCCGCACGACCGGGTTCGTCGAGCCGTACTTGTCGTAGGTGTTGCCGGTGACGGTGCCCTCGGCGTCGACGGTGATGTTGCCCGAGCCTGCATCCGGCCGGCTCTTCTGAGACGAATGGACGCCGTCCTGGCGTCCTTCGGTGGGGGCGGCGGGCGTCACAGGTGCACCACGTCGCGCTCCTCGGTCTTGCCGGTCGCCGCGCCCGCGTCGGCGCCGGTGGTCGGCTTCTGGCCGGCGCCGCCGCCGGCGCCCGGCTCGTAGTGCGACGGCGCGACGCCCAGCTGCAGCTCGATGCGCCGCACGCGCTCGAACGTGCGCTGGATCATCGTCCGCTGCGCCGACATGAGGTCGCCCATGACGCCGAGCGCGGCCAGCACCATCGCCGCGTTGAAGAGCACCGCGCCGAGGATGAGCGACTGGACGTGGCCCTTGCCCTCGTCCTCGACGACGTAGAAGTAGGCGAAGCGCGCCCAGACGACCATCGCGATGAGGCCGATGACGGCGGCCGCGGTCATGAAGACGCGCAGCGGCTCGTACTGCGAGTAGATGCGGAAGATCGAGACCGAGTTGCGCCGCACGTAGGACCACATGGACGGAAACAGCCGCGACTCGCGCGTCTTGGGGTTCGTCCGGATCGCGACGTGGTCGACGGCGACGAGCTGCTTGCCGGCCTGGATGATCGTCTCCAGCGTGTACGTGAACTTCGAGACGACGGCCATCTGGATCGCGGCCTCGCGGTTGTAGGCGCGAAATCCCGAGGTCGTGTCGGGGACCTCGGTCGCGGACGCCTGGCGCACGACCCACGAGCCGAGGCGCTGCAGCGTGACCTTCAGCGGCGAGAAGTGCTCGATCTTGTGGACCTCGCGGTTGCCGACCACCATGTCGGCCTTGCCGGCCAGGATCGGCTCGACGAGCTTGGGGATGTCCTTGCCGTCGTACTGGTTGTCGCCGTCGGTGTTGACGATGACGTCGGCGCCGAGCTTCAGGCACGCGTCGAGGCCCGCCTGGAAGCCCGCGGCGAGGCCCTTGTTGTTGGTCAGGCGCACGATGTGGTCCACTCCACCGGCGCGTGCGACCTCGATCGTCTTGTCCGTCGAGCCGTCGTCGATGATCAGCCACTCGACCGCGTCGAAGCCGTCGACGCGCCTTGGCAGGTCCGCCAGCACGAGCGGAAGTGTCTGCTCCTCGTTGAAGCAGGGGATCTGGATGATCAGCTTCATGCGGCGGGTCCGCGTGGAATCCTAACGTTCATCGAAGTGTCATCCGTGCCCAGCGCCACCAGCCCGGCCCCCGTCGCATCGCCGTCGCCCGCCGAGGCTCCGGCCGCGGGCCGTCGCCGGCTGCCCGCGATCGGCGTCGCCGCCTACGAGAAGCTCGCGATGAGCGTGCTCGCGCTCGCCGCCCTCGTGGGCTACCTCGTCTACCCGACGTATCCCAACTACGACTCGTACTACTCGCTGCTGTGGGGGCGCGAGCTCGTCGGCCTCGACCCGCTGTCCTTTCAGGCGTACCGGGCGCCGACCGAGCATCCGCTGGCGATCGCCTTCGGCGCGCTGCTGACGCCGCTCGGCGACGGCGCCGACCGCGTGATGGTCGCCTGCGCGGTCATCTCGTTCCTCGCGCTTGTGGCCGGCGTCTACGCGCTGGGCAAGACCGCGTTCACGCCGCTCGTCGGCTTCGCCGCGGCGGCGCTGCTCGTCACGCGCTTCGACTTCCCGTTTCTCGCCGCCCGCGGCTACATCGACATCCCCTACCTCGCGGTGATCATGTGGGCGGCGGTGATCGAGGCGCGGGCGCCGCGCCGGCATCCCGTCGTCGTGCTCACGCTGCTCGCCGCGGCCGGGCTCATGCGCCCCGAGGCCTGGCTGCTGGCCGGCCTGTACTGGCTGTGGATCGTCCTGCGCCACGACGTCACGTGGCACCAGCGCTTCGTGTGGGCCGCGCTGGCCGCCGTCGGGCCGGTCGTCTGGGTCGCCACCGACTTCGCCGTCACCGGCAACCCGGTGTACTCGCTGACGGCGACCGGCGAGCTGGCCGAGGAGCTCGGCCGCAACAAGGGCGGCGCCGCGGTGCCGGCCGCGCTGTACGCCTTCCTCATCAAGCTGGCGAAGTTTCCCGTGTTCATCGCCGGCGCGGCGGGGCTGATCCTGGCCATCCTGCTCACCCCGCGCCGCGCGCTCATGCCGCTCGCCCTGTTCGGCATCGGTGTCGGCACCTTCGCGCTCGTCGGCTTCGCCGGGCTGTCGGTGATCGACCGCTACCTGCTCGTCCCCTCGCTGTGCGTGATGGTCTTCGCCGCGGTGTTCATGGCGGGCTGGACGATGCTCGAGCCCGGCAGCGGCTGGCGGCGCGCCTGGATGACGGGGGCGGCGGGGATCGTGATCTTCGGCATCGTCTTCACGGCGACGCGCGTTAACCTCGTGCAGCTTCGCAACGAGCTGCAGTTCCGCGGGGACTCGCACGTCGCGCTCGAGCGCGTGCTGCACGACCCCGCGGTGACCCGCGCGTTGCGCTGTGGACCCGTCTACGTGCCCAACCACAAGCTCATCCCCGACGTGCGCTGGATCCTCGATCGACCCAAGTCGGGCGTCCTGGCGCGCTCCAACGTGCGCTCCAGGAAGAACCCCGCGCCGGCGCCGACGCGCGGCGTCGTGATCCTCGTCCACGACCGCCCGGCGCTCTTCAAGCAGGCGCTCGTCACACCGCAGGACGAGGCCGCCGACAACCAGCCGCCCGCCGGCTACGACCGCGCCGCGACGAGCCGGTACTACGCCGCCTATGTCAACTGCTGAGCGCTTCAGCCGCGAGCGCCTGATCTGGGGCGGCGCGGTCGGGGGCCTGCTGCTGCTCGCGTTCGGGCTGCGCATCTGGGGCAACAGCCACGGGCTGCCCTACGCCTACAACGCCGACGAGAACGCCCATTTCGTGACCCGCGCGATCGGCCTGTTCGGGCACGACTGGGATCCCAACTACTACATCAACCCGCCGGCTTACACCTACCTCGTGCACCTCGTGCTCGGGGTCTGGTACGGCGGCCGGGCGGGCGTCTCGAACTCCTTCGCCGCCGACCCGACGACGATCTGGATCATCGCCCGCACGCTCGCGGCGCTGCTGGGCACGGTCGCGGTGTGGCTGCTGTACCTCGCCGGCACGCGGCTCGTCGACCGCCGCGTCGGCCTGCTGGCGGCGGGCATCTTCACCGTCGCCTTCCTGCCGGTCTTCTACTCCAAGCTCGCGCTCAACGACGTGCCGACGCTGGCCGGCGTCTGCCTGGCGCTGTGGGGCGCCGCCGGCATCCTGCGCAACGGCCGGATGCGCGACTACGTCCTCGCCGGCCTCGGCCTCGGGCTGGCCTGTGCGACGAAGTACACCGGCGGCATCGTGCTGCTGCCGATCGTGGCCGCCGCGATCGCGCAGTTCACGGCGACGGGCGGGAAGGCGGGCGCGCTGCGTGGGATCGCGATCGTCGCCGGAATGGCGCTCGCGTCGTTCTTCGTCGCCAACCCGTACTCGGTGCTGGACTTCTCGTCCTTCTGGGACGGCCTGACGCACCAGTCGACGGCCTCCGGGGACGCCGCCGGCAAGCTCGGCCTCACGCAGGACTCGGGCTACGCGTACTACCTGTGGTCCTTCGGCTGGGGCCTGGGCTGGCTGCCGTTGCTGTTCGCCGTCGGCGGCGCGGTGCGGATGTTCTTCGACGAGCGGCGGCTGTTCTGGATGCTCGTCCCGCCGATCGTCGTCTTCGTCCTGTTCATGGGCTCCCAGGAGCGCTACTTCGGCCGCTGGCTCATGCCGGTCTTCCCGTTCGCCTGCGTGCTCGCCGCCTACGCCGCGATCGAGCTCGCCGACTGGCTCGCCAACCTCGCGCCGGCGCTGCGCCCGACGGTCGTGGCGGCCGCGGTCGTCCTGCTCTGCGGGCAGGGCTTCGTCTACTCGCTGCACTCGGGGCTGGTCCTGTCGCGCGAGGACACGCGCCAGATCGCCCGCGACTGGATGGTCGCCTACGTGCCGGCGGGCACGAAGATCGTCGTCGAGCCGGTCGTGCCCGACCAGTGGGCGCAGGACATCGGCAACCCGCTGCCGGTCACGACGAACGGCAACCGCTGGAACAAGTATCCGCTCAGCCGCAAGATCGACCCGCAGACGGGCGAGCCGGTGCCGGGCGCGGCGGGCGTCGTGAACATCGAGGACTTCGAACGGGTGCTGCACCCCGGGCTCGTCGACATCTTCGAGCAGCAGTCCTACTGCTACGTCGTCGTCGGCTCCACGCAGCGCGGCCGCGCCGAGGTCGAGCCCGAGGTCGTGCCGCAGGCGCTGGCCTACTACAAGGAGCTCGAGCGCCGCTCGGACGTCGCCTACGAGGTGTCGCCCTACTCCCGCGGGAAGGGTCCCGTCGCCTTCAACTTCGACTGGACCTTCAACTACTACCCGCTGGCCTACAACCGCCCGGGACCGACCATGACGATCTACAAATTGCGCGGCGGCGGCTGCTCCGGAGAGGTCACTCCCAACGCGTAGCGTCCGCCCCTATGCTGGGGCGGTGTCCACGCTGACCGCGGTCGACCACGACCATCTCGAGCGCTCGATCGAGCTTGCCGAGTTCGGCCTGGGGCGTGTGCATCCCAACCCGATGGTCGGCGCGCTCATCGTGCGCGACGAGAAGGTTCTGGGGGAGGGCTGGCACGAGGAGTGCGGCGGCCCGCACGCCGAGGTCAACGCGCTGTCGGCCGCCGCGGCGGCCGACGCGGACGTGGCGGGAGCCACGCTGTACGTCTCGATGGAGCCCTGCTGCCATCACGGCAAGACGCCGCCGTGCACCGACGCGATCATCGCCGCGGGCATCGCGCGCGTCGTGGTCGCCTCCGACGACCCGAGCTCGAAGGCGGCGGGGCGCGGCCTGGGGATCCTGCGCGACGAGGGCATCGACGTCGACATCGCCGACGGCGAGATCGCCGCGCGCGCGCGGCTCATCAACCAGGCCTTTCGCAAGCACGCCCGGACCGCCCGCCCCTGGGTGCTGTTCAAGTCGGCGATGACGCTCGACGGCAAGGTCGCCACGCGGACCGGCGACTCGCAGTGGATCTCCGACGAGTCCAGCCGGGCTCGCGCGCACCGCTGGCGCGCCAGCGTCGATGCGGTCGCCGTCGGGATCGGCACCGCGCTCGCCGACGACCCCCAGCTCACCGCGCGCGTCGACGGCGTCCACCACCAGCCCTGCCGCGTCGTCTTCGACGCGACCGCCCGCCTGCCGCTGGACTCCCAGCTCGTGCGCGCCGCGCCAACGTCCGCGCTGACCGTCGTCGTCTCGCGCGCCGCGCGGCGCTCGGCGATGGAGGCGCTGGCGATGGCCGGCGCCGAGGTCGTCGTCACGACCGGCGAGAACGAGCCCGCGCGAGTGCGCTCGGCGCTGGATCAGCTCGGCGCCCGCGGCATCACCTCGATCCTGCTCGAGGGCGGGCCGCATCTGGCGGGCGCCTTCCTCGACGCCGGCGAGATCGACGAGGTGCGGCTCTTCCTCGCCCCGCTGCTGCTCGGCGGCCGCGCCGCCCGCGACCCGCTCGAGGGGGAGGGCGTCGAGCAGATCTCCGAGGCGATCCGCGCGCTGACGCTCGACTGCGAGCGCGTCGCCGACGATCTGCTGATCTCCGCCCGGCTGCGGGAGTGGTGATGATCTCGCGAGGCTGGATGCCGAGCGCGATCTCAGGCGCGGGGCCGGATGCCCCGCGGAGGTAGCCATTTTCACGGGTTTGGTGGCGGATCTCGGCGCCGTCGCGGCGATCGACGCCGCTGACGACGGCCTGCGCCTGACGCTGCGCACGCAGCTGGCCGGCGAGGTCGCCGAGGGAGACTCCGTCGCCGTCAACGGCGTCTGCCTGACCGCGACTGCCGTCGACGCCGACGGCTTCGCGACCGACGTCATGCACGAGACGCTGGAGCGCAGCACCCTGCGCGGGGTCGAGGCGGGCGCGCAGGTCAACCTCGAGCTCGCCGTCCGCGCCGCCGACCGCCTCGGCGGGCACATCATGCAGGGCCACGTCGACGGGATGGCGACGATCGCCGCGGTCCGCGAGGACGGCTTCGCCAGCGTCGTCACGGTCGCGCCCGACGACCCCGCGCTGCTGCGCTACGTCGTCCACAAGGGCTCGATCGCCGTCGACGGCGTCTCGCTCACCGTCGCGCGGATCGACGCCGCGGGCTTCGACGTCTCGCTCATCCCCGAGACCCTCCAGCGCACGACGCTCGGCGGCGCGGTCGCCGGCGCGCGGGTGAACCTCGAGGTCGACGTGATGGCGAAGTACGTCGAAAAGCTGCTCGCCCGCTGAGTCGCCCGCGCGGGCCGCGGGCCGCGGGCCGCGGGCGGCGGCGCTCGGCGGAGGCCGGCGTGCCGGTGGGGTGTGTCGAATACCTCGCGGCCCGCGCGACGTATTCGACGCGCCCCCATCTCGCCCCCCGCGGACTGGTCCCGCCTGCGCGCCGTGGCGGATATGCAGCGCCATGAGCAGCAAGAACGCCACGCCCGCGGACCGAACGTTCGCCCAGGCGGGACTTCGCCCCGCGCGCCGCGGGTAGTCAACCGACCATGCCCGCTCTCACCCGCTCACGCCTGACCGCCCTCGCCCTCGTGGCCACGCTCGCCGGCGCGCTGCCGGCCTGCGGCACCGACGACGCCGCCGAACGCGACGCGAAGGACGCCCAGCAGGAGCTCGACAAGGATCTCGGCGGCGCCGACGAGAACGCCAAGGACGCGGCCGAGGACGCCGGCGACGAGATCGAGAAGGGCGTGAAAGACGTCGACGGGCGCTGACGCCCGCGGCACCGGGCCATCCGGCGCCACGCCCGCGGCCCGGCCGGGACGCGGTCAATACGCTTAGGGGCACATGAGCTCGAAGACACGCAGCCCCTTCGCCACGATCGACGAGGCGCTCGAGGACATCCGCCAGGGCAAGATGGTCGTCGTCTGCGACGACGAGGATCGCGAGAACGAGGGCGATCTGACGATGGCCGCGCAGTTCGCGACCCCCGAGGCGATCAACTTCATGGCGACGCACGGGCGCGGTCTGATCTGCCTGTCGCTGACGCCCCAGCGCTGCGACGAGCTCGGCCTCGACCTCATGGCGGCGAAGAACGAGTCGCCGTTCGAGACCCCGTTCACCGTCTCGATCGAGGCGCGCGAGGGCGTGACGACCGGCATCTCGGCACACGATCGCGCTCACACGATCCAGGTCGCCGTCGACCCCCAGAGCTCGCCCCGCGACCTCGTCCAGCCGGGCCACATCTTCCCGCTCAAGAGCCGCGGCGGCGGCGTGCTCGAGCGCATCGGGCAGACCGAGGCGGCGGTCGACCTCGCCCGCCTGGCGGGCCTGAATCCGGCGGGCGTCATCTGCGAGGTCATGAACGACGACGGCACGATGGCGCGTGTCGACGACCTCGTCGGCTACTGCGCGCGCCACGGCCTGCGGATGATCACCGTGGCCGACCTCATCGCCTACCGCCGCCGCCACGACAAGCTCGTCGAGCGCGTCGTCTCGACGAAGCTGCCGACCGGCTTCGGCGACTTCGAGGCCGTCGGCTACCGCGAGCTCGTCGGCGGCAAGCACCACGTCGCGCTCGTCAAGGGCGAGGTCGACGGCGTCGAGGACGTGCTCGTCCGCGTGCACTCCGAGTGCCTCACCGGCGACGTCTTCCATTCGCTGCGCTGCGACTGCGGCGAGCAGCTCGAGTCGGCCCTGGCGATGATCGAGCGCGAGGGCAACGGCGTCCTGCTGTACCTCTCCCAGGAGGGCCGCGGGATCGGCCTTTTGAATAAGCTGAGGGCCTACAAGCTGCAGGAGGGCGGGATGGACACCGTCGAGGCCAACCTGCAGCTCGGCCTGCCCGCGGACCTGCGCGACTACGGCATCGGCGCGCAGATCCTCGTCGACCTCGGCCTGAGCTCGATCCGGATCCTCACGAACAACCCGAAGAAGATCCGCGGCCTGGAGGGCTACGGCCTGTCGGTCTCCGAGCAGCTGCCGATCGAGCACATCGCCAACCCGCACAACGAGGCCTACCTGCGCGCCAAGCGCGACCGGATGGGGCACACGCTGCACCACCAGGGCCTCGACGTCGACAAGGAGATGCTGCACGACGAGGAGGAGCGCGACGCGGCCTCCGGAGACGCCGCCCAGTGACTGCTCCCGGGGGCGGCGAGGGCGAGCGCTACGCGATCGTCGTCGGCCGCTTCTACACCGATCTCGCCGAGCGGCTGGTGGCCAGCGCGACGCGCGTGTTCGAGGCGGCGGCGGGAGCGGGCAGCGTCGACGTCTTCGACGTGCCCGGCGCCTTCGAGCTGCCGCTCGCGGCGCAGATGGCCGCGCAGACGGGGCGCTACGCCGGCGTCGCCTGCCTCGGCGCCGTCATCCGCGGCGAGACGACGCACTACGACTACGTCTGCAACGAATCGGCCCGCGGCATCCAGGACGTCGCCCTGCGTACCGGCGTGCCCTGCAGCTTCGGCGTCGTGACCGTGGAGAACATGGAGCAGGCGATGGCCCGCACCGGCGGCGGCAAGCGCGACCAGGGTGCGCATGCCGCCGAGGCCGTTCTGGCGCTGGTGCGCGTGCGCGCCGAGTTGGGCTGAATTGCCCCGGGAGGGGGGTAGGCTGGGCCCATGCCCGTAGCCGAGGCAGAGCAGATGATCGCCCTGGCGCTCGTGTTCGTCGTGCACGTCATCGGCGGACTGCTGCTCGTCTGGGCGCTGCTCGACGCCGAGCAGCGCGCCGGGTGGCGCCGGCGCTGGCGCCCCGGCGGCGCAGACGGCGGACCGCCGCCACCGCAGCCACCGCGCCCGCCGGACGCCCGCCGGCCGGCCGGACCGCCGCTGCGCTGCCCCGCGACGCCGCGCCCAGCCGGGTGCGCCTGCGCGAGCCGGTCCCGCTGTCGGAGGCCTACCCGCGCCCGGCGCGCAGGCCCGAGCACGAGCCCCAGCCGCAGCGCGCGCCGGTCCCGGCGCGCCAGCGCCAGCGCCGCGCCTGACGCGCGGGCGCCGCGGCGCGCCCGGTCCGCGGCGCGAACGCGCTGCGCACCGCGGCGAACGCCGGCTTGGGCTGGTAGGAGGCGTCGAAGAGCAGCGGCGCCTCGCCGGCCCCGATCCAGGACAGCCGGTCGGTGATGCCCCAGGTCGTGAAGCGCTTGCAGGCCGCGACGGCGTTGCAGGCCCGCGCGGCCGCGCCGTAGGCCTCGGCCTGGCGCGTGAGCCGATCGAGGGCGGCGACGTTCAGCAGCGAGGTGCCGACGTCCATCTCGGTGACCTGCACCTCCAGGCCCATCGCGGCGAAGCGGCGCATCGTCGACTCCAGCGTCGCCTGGTCGTAGAAGCCGAGGATGTGCGAGTGCATCTGCAGGCCGATGCCGTCCAGCGGCACGTTGCGCTTCTGCAGGCCGCGCACGAGCTCCATGAACCCCTCGAGCTTGCGCCCCGGCCCCTCGACGCCGTACTCGTTGATGAACAGCTTGGCCTTCGGGTCGGCCGCGCGGGCCGCGCGCAGCGCGTGCTCGACGTAGTCGGGGCCGATGAACCGCCGCCAGACGCTCGGCGAAGGCCCGCCGTCGTTGGCCATCGGCTCGTTGACGACGTCCCACTCGCCGACATCGCCGGCGAAGTGGCGCATGACCGTGCGGATGTGCGTGGTCATGATCGCCAGCAGCTCGTCGCGGCGCCAGCCCGTCAGCACGGTCGCCGAGTTCGCCACGCCCTTGCCGAGCGCGCCGGGCAGCGCGGGCAGGGCGATCGGCGGCAGGCGCAGGCCGAGCTCGTCGCTGGAGCCGTGGTCGACGAGCCACAGCGGCAGCGACAGGCCCCACACGAGCGCGTGGCCGTGGACGGGGCGCCCGTTGCGGCGGGCGAAGTCGACGAGCGCATCGGCCGTCGTGAAGTCGAACTGCCCGCGACGAGGCTGCAGGGCGGCCATCTTCAGCTCGTTCTCGGGCGTCAGCGAGTCGAACTCGCGCAGGAAGGTGTCGCGGTAGCGCGTGTCGTCGCGCAGCGCCGAGAGGCGGACCGCGGCTCCCAGCGGCACGGCGCGCAGCTTCTCCTTCGCCGGCGCGGCCTGCGCGGAAGCGACCTGCGGGCCCGCGAGCAGCACGAGGACGGCGAGCACACCGATCCGTCGCAGCACCCGGCACAGCCCCATCGGACGAGCGAATCTAACGCATCGGGCTAGTCGTCGTCGCCGTTCTTTACCTTCGGCGTCTTGGCGTCGCCGGTCGTCTCGCCGTTGACCTGCGCCTCTGCCTTGTCGAGCGCCGCCTGGACGATCTCGGGGCGATCGTCGCTGCGCTGCAGGCGCTCCTTCAGGAACGGGATCGCGGCGGCGGGCTGGCCCGAGTCGATCAGCGCGTTGGCCAGGTTGAACAGCGCGTAGTGGTAGGTGGTGTTCGACCGCTGCCCGGCCTCGCGGAAGCCGTCGACGGAGCGCCTGAGAAGCGGGACGGCGCCCTCGGCGTTGCCCGCCTGCCAGAGCTTGTAGCCCTGGTCGTTGAGCGCCGCGGCGGATGCGACGCCCGCGCCGCCGGTGCTCGCGGCTGGGGGCGGCGGGGGCGGCGGCGGCGACTCCGCCGGCTGCTCGGTCTCGACGGCCGGCGGCTTCTGCGCGCTGGAGGACGACGGCGACTTCTTCGGCGTCGTCGCGGAGGCGCGGTCACCGTCGCCGCCCCCACCACCGCCGCTCGCGAGCGCGACCGCAAGGACCACGGCGGCGATCGCGGCGGCCGCGACGCCGACGGGCAGCCAGGGCACGGGCCGGCGGCGGGGGCCGGCGGGCGGCGGCGCGGCGGGTGAGGACGGGCGCGGCTCGGCGCGCGGGGCGACCGGAGGCGGCGCTGCAGCGGCGGCTGCCGCAGGCGCAGGGGCGGCGTCGCGCGGGCGCCCACCGCGCGTCGGGGCGACCGGCGGCGCCGGGGGCGAGGGCGTGGGCGTCGGAGGGTCGGCGGCCGCCGCTGCAGCGGCGGCGGGGACGACGGGGGGAAGCGCCTGGGTCGAGTCGACGCGCTTGGTCGGCGCGGTCTCGCCGAGCGCGCGCTCGATCTCGTCGACGAGGCCGACGGCCGTCCGCGGGCGCTCGCGCGGATCCTTCGCCAGGCCGCGTCCGAAGACGGCGTCGATGGCGACGGGCAGCTCGGGCGCCGCATCGGTCGCCTTGTCGGGCTCGTCCTCGACGTGCTGGCGCGCCTGCGCGGTCACCGGGCCACCGGCGAAGGGGCGCTTCCCGGTCAGCAGCTCGTAGGCGACGACGGCGAGCGCGTAGCGATCGCTGGCGTCCGTGGCCGGCTGGCCGAGCGCCTGCTCGGGGGAGAGGTAGGCGGCCGTGCCGAGGACCTGGCCGGTCTGCGTCATGTGCGTGTCGTCGGCGAGGCGGGCGATGCCGAAGTCGCCGACGGCAAGGCGCTCCTGCGCGTCGAGGAGCAGGTTGGCGGGCTTGACGTCGCGGTGCACGATGCCGGCCGCGTGGGCGGCATCGAGCGCCAGAGCCGTCTCGTGCAGCCAGCGCAGCGCCGTCCCGCGGGCCACGGGGTCGCCGCCGTCCTTGGCCGCGCGCAGGCGGTCGGCGACCGTGCCGCCGCTGAAGTACTCCATGACGATGAACGTGTTGTCGCCGTGCTCGCCGGTGTCGAAGATCGTGGCGATGTGCGGGTGCTCGGAGACGCGCGCGGCCGTGCGCGCCTCGCGCTGGAAGCGGGCGCGCGCGCCGGGATCGGCGGCGTACTGGGCGCCGAGCACCTTCACCGCGACGACGCGTCCCAGCAGGAGATCCTCGACCTCCCAGACGGATGCCATCCCGCCGCTGGCGATGTGGCGCGTCACGCGATAGCGCTCGGGCAGCTCGATTGCAGAGGCGAGCGGCATCAGTCGTTGAACATACCCGCCGCTCGGCCCGGCCCAACCGTATCGGGCTGTATTGACCGCCGACCGGCCGCGCAGCGACCCACTACACTGCTCGACGCGATGGCCAAGGTATGTCACAGCTGCGGGAAGAAGCCGGCGTTCGGCCAGAGCCGAAGCCACTCGATGCGCGCCACGAAGCGACGCTTCAATCCGAACCTCCAGAAGGTGCGGGTGCTGGTCGGCTCGGCTCCGCGGCGCGTCTACGTCTGCACGCGCTGCCTGAAGGCCGGGAAGGTCCAGAAGGCGCTCTAGCGCCGGGATGTCGCGCGCGCCGCCCGGTCGGGGCGGGGTAGGGCGCGGCACGTGAAGTTCATGGATCCCAGCCTCGTTCGCTTCCGTGCCGTCGTCGCGGGTGCCCTCGTGCACCTCGAGTCGCGCCGCCAGGAGATCAACGACCTCAACGTGTTCCCGGTCGCCGACGGCGACACCGGCGACAACATGGCGCTCACGCTCCAGGCCGTCCTCGCCGAGGTCGACCGCCTCGCGGCCGACGAGGGGCGCCTCGACGAGATCGGCCGCGACGAGATCGTCGAGTCGGTTGCCCGCGCGGCGCTGCTCGGGGCCCGCGGCAACAGCGGCGTCATCCTCTCCCAGCTCATCCGCGGCGCCGCGGAGGAGCTCGTCAGCCGGCCGGGCGAGCTCGTCGACCCCGTGCTCGTCGGCGCCGCCATGGCGCGCGCCGCCCAGCGTGCCTACAGCTCGGTGCGCGAGCCGGCGGAGGGCACGATCCTCACCGTCGTGCGTGACATGGCGGCGTGTGTGGCCAGCGAGATCGCGCACATGGGCGACACGCAGCTGGGCGGCGAGGCCGAGCCCGGCGTGCAGAACGCGCTCATCGCCGACGTGCTCGAGTGCGCGCTGCGCGCCGGCGAGGAGTCCGTGCGCCGCGGGCCCGAGCAGCTCGCGGTGCTGCGCGAGAGCGGCGTCGTCGACGCCGGCGGCCACGCGCTGACGGTGATCTTCGCCGGCATCATCGCCGCGCTGCGCGGGACCGAGCCGCCGGTCGTCGCGCGCCATGCGCCGCCGGCGCGGATCACCCGGCCCGAGCACGAGTCCTCGACCTTCCGGTACTGCACGAACTTCGCCGTGACCGGCCACGACCTCGATCCGGGACCCTGGATCGAGCGTCTCGAGGCGCTCGGCGACTCCGTCCTCGTCGTCGGCGACGCGGCGACGCTGAAGATCCACGTCCACACGGACTTCCCCGGCGGCGCGACGGCGCTCTTCACCGGCGCCGGCGAGGTCTCGCACCTCGACGTGGCCGACATGCACGCGCAGGTCGTGGCCCGCGACGAACGCCTCGCGCCGGCCACGGTCGCCGTCGCCGTCGCCGTCGGCGAGCAGCAGCGCTGCGCCGCGCTCGCGGTCATCGCCGGCGAGGGGATGCGCAGGCTCTACGAGTCGCTCGGCGTCTTCGTGATCGACGGTGGGCCGACGATGAACCCGTCGACCTACGAGCTGCTCGCCGGAATCCACGACGTGCCCGCCGAGGAGGTCGTGCTCCTGCCCAACTCGCCGAACGTCTTCATGGCGGCCGGGCATGCAGCCGAGCTGTCGGAGAAGGTCGTCTGCGTGAGCGCCGCGCGCTCGCAGCAGGCCGGGCTGGCGGCGGCGCTGGCGCTGGACCCGGCGCGCTCGGCCGCCGACAACGCCGCCGCCGTCGACGCGGCGCTCGAGCGCCTGCGCACGGGCGCGGTGGCGCCCGCGGCGCGCGACGACGGCGAGGGGCGCTTCGTCACCGGAGAGGCGGTCGGCTTCGTCGACGACGCGATCTTCGCCTGGGGCGAGCCGGAACCGACGCTCGGCGCAGTGCTCGGCGAGCTCGGCGAGGACGCCGAGCTGCTGACCTGCATCGCGGGAGCCGGGGCGCCGCTGGGCGAGGACGACGTGCGCGCGCTCGTCCCCGCCGGTGTCGAGCTGGAATGCGAGGACGGCGGCCAGCCGGCGTACTGGTGGCTCGTCGCGGCCGAGTAGGCGCCGGCGTTCGAGCCGGGGGCTTGACGCGACGCGGCTGAGGTGTGTAGATACACGTTTATGCGGTTCCTGCGCTGGTTGGCCGTTTCGCTCATCCTCTGCGCCGCACCTGCCCTGTCGGCCTGTGGCGGCGACGACGGCACCCCCGGCGCCGCCGGCGCGGCGAAGCCGGCGTTCGATCCCGACACCGTCGTGGAGCAGGCGGCGGGGCCCAACCGCGCCGCGCGGACGGGCCGGATCGACGCCAGGGTGACGCTGACCCTGCAGGGCGCTCCCGCGGACTACCGCGAGGTCTCCGCGGGCGTCAGCGGCCCGTACCGCTACCGCAAGGACGCCTCGCTGCCCGACTACGACCTCGAGGTCGGGGCGCGCGACTACGGCGTACAGCTGACGTCGGTGGGCGGCCGGTCGTACGTCAGCCTCGGCACGACCGGCTACAGGCTCCCCGCCGACGTCCGCGGGCGGCTCGTGCGCTCGGCGGCGAAGGGCCGCAACGGGCTGACGCGCACGCTCGAGCAGTTCGGCATCGCGCCGTGGCGCTGGGAGACCGAGCGCGTCGCCGCCGGCACGGCGCGCCTGGACGGGGTCGAGGTGCGGCACGTGACCACCGGGGCCAACGTCGGTCGCATCCTGCGCGACGCGAACACGCTGCTGGGGTTCATGCGCTCGCTCGGGATCACGCGCGCGATCGGCCTGCCGTCCGAGATCGGGCCGCAGGCCCGCCGCGCGATCGTGCGCTCGGTGAAGACGTTCACGGCCGGATCCTGGGTCGGGACGAAGGACAAGGTGCTGCGCCGCTCGCGCTTCGAGATGACCTTCGCCGTGCCGAAGGCCCGCCGGGCCGCGGTCGCCGGGATCACCCGCGGCCGGGTCGTCGGGGAGCTGAACGTCACGCAGGTCGGCCGACGACAGCGGATCGCGGCGCCCGCGCAGATCGGCCCGTTCGCCGACTTCGCCGTCGGCCTGGACGCGCTCGGCGACGCCCGGGACGGCCGTTAGTTCGCGCGGGGCCCACGGCCGAGCGGTCCGCGGCGGCGATCATCATGGACGGGTGGCCACCGCCTTCGCCGACTCCGCGCCGCTGGATCAGGCCACGCTGCTGGCCGCGCCGCTGCGCTGGCCGCGGCCGTCGGCGCTCGAGATCGCGCTGAAGGTCACGCCGCAGAAGGCGGCCGACGCCGCCGCCCAGCTCGGGCTGCTGACGGTCGGCGACCTGCTCGAGCACCTGCCGCGCGATCGCCGCGCCGCGAGCACGATCGGGACGCTGCAGACGGAGGACATCGCGACGGTCGTCGTCGAGGTGCGCTCGATCACGAGCCGCCCGGTGCGCCGGCGCGGGATGAAGCCGCTCGTCGAGGCGACGGTCGCCGACGAGACCGGCGTCATGAAGGCGACGTTCTTCAACCAGCCGTGGCTGCAGCGCAAGTACCCGGCGGGCACGCGGCTGGTGCTGCACGGCAAGTACGCCGCGCGCAACGCCTTTCGCGTGACGAGCCACGCGCCCACCGACGAGTCGACCGGCAGCGCGAGCGAGGTCGCCCACTATCCGGCGACGGAGGGCCTCTCCTCGACGCAGATCCTCGCGCTCGTGCGCGCCCACCTGGCCGCCGCCGAGCACGCCGTCGAGCCGCTGCCGGCGCGGGCGCGCATGCGGACGCTGGGCGGGCTGCCCGAGCGGCGCGCCGCGATCGTCGCCGCGCACGCCGGCGACCACGATGGCGGCCGCCGGCGCCTGGCCTTCGACGAGCTGCTGCTCGCCCAGCTCTCGCTGCTGCGCCGCCGCGCGCGGCGCCGGGCATCAGGGGCGGCGCCGGTGCTCGACGCGCCGCCCGCGCTGACCGTGCGCTGGCGCGAGGAGCTGCTGCCGTTCACGCCGACCGGCGACCAGCTGCGGGCGATCGCGACGCTCGACGAGGAGCTCGCCTCGCCGCGGCCGATGCAGCGCCTGCTCATGGGCGAGGTGGGCTCGGGCAAGACCGTCGTGGCGCTGCACGCCATCCTGCGCGCCGTCGAGCACGACATGCAGGCCGTCTTCATGGCCCCCACCGAGACGCTCGCCGAGCAGCACTTCGCCACGCTGCAGGCGCTCATGCCCGGCGAGGCGGTGCGCGCGGCGCTGCTGACGGGGTCGACGAGCGCCGCGCGCCGCGCCGACACGCTCAGCAAGCTGGCGACCGGCGAGCTGTCGTTCGTCGTCGGCACGCACGCGCTCGTCGAGCCCGATGTCGAGTTCGACCGCCTGGCCGTCGTCGTCGTCGACGAGCAGCACCGCTTCGGCGTGCGCCAGCGCTCCGCGCTCGATGCCAAGGCTCAGGGCGGGCTCGTGCCGCACGTCCTGCACATGACCGCCACGCCGATCCCGCGCACGATGGCGCTGCTGCGCTACGGCGACCTCGACATCACGACGCTGCGCGAGCTGCCGCGCGGCCGCCAGCCGGTCGCGACGCACATCGCCGCCTCCGACGCCGAGCGGGCGCGTGCCTACGACCTCGTCCGCGAGGAGCTCGACGCCGGCCGGCAGGCGTTCGTCGTGTGCCCTCTCGTTGAGGAGTCCGAGGCGCTGCAGGCGCGCGCGGCGACCGCCGAGTACGAGCGCCTGCGCGGCGGCGAGCTGCGCGACTATCGCGTCGCGCTGCTGCACGGCCAGATGCGCCCGCGCGAGAAGCAGGCGGCGATGCTCGCCTTCGCCGCCGGGCGAGGCCGACGTCCTCGTCGCCACGACGGTCATCGAGGTCGGCATCGACATCCCCAACGCGACGGTGATGCTCGTCGAGGGCGCCGAGCGCTACGGCATCAGCCAGCTGCACCAGCTGCGCGGCCGCGTCGGCCGCGGCGCGCACGCCGCCACCTGCCTGCTGTTCGGGCCCAAGCACGCGGCGCGCCTGCTGGCGCTGGAGCGCCACACCGACGGCTTCGAGCTCGCCCGGATCGACCTCGAGCTGCGCGGCGAGGGCGAGATCGCCGGCACCCGCCAGTCGGGCCTCGCCCAGTTCAAGGTCGCGCGGCTGCCGGAGGACGAGCCGCTGGCGGAGGCGGCGAAGGTGTACGCCGAGACGGTGCTCGCGGCCGACCCCGAGCTGGCATCGCCGGAGCATGCGTTGCTGGGGGATGCGCTGGCGCGGGCGTACGGGGCGGCCGAGCCGGCGCCGTTGCCGGCGTGAGGGCTGTGCGCTTGTTGGTGCGCTCTCGCGCCGCGTGTGGGGTCGCGATCGCGTGGTCGAACGGCATCTTTGAGGGTGTGAGGTCGGGTGTGGTGCGGCGGCCGTTGCGCCGGGGCCGGCGTCCGGGTCGCCTGCCGACGCCCGATGGCGCGGAGCCGCGACTGTTATTCGGGACACATCCGCCATCGACGGCCGCCGGCGGGCGCCTGGTCGGTAACCGCCCACGCGGCCACACGACCTCACACCGCTCGGTGATCGCCGTTCGCCGGCACCCACACGGACGCCGTACGCAGTCCACGACCGGCCATGAGGGTCGTCGCCGGCATCTACGGCGGACGCAAGCTCGTCGCCCCGCCGGGCAGCGAGACGCGCCCGACGAGCGACCGCGTGCGCGAGGCGCTGTTCAGCGTGCTCGGCCCCTGCGTCGAGGACGCGCGCGTGCTCGACCTCTTCGCCGGCTCCGGCGCGCTCGGCATCGAGGCGCTGTCGCGGGGCGCCGCGAGCGCGGTGTTCGTGGACAGCTCGCGCAAGGCGATCACGGCCGTCCGCGCCAACCTCGAAGCCCTCGGCATCGACGCCGACGTGCGGCCGATCGCCGCCCGTGCGGCCCTCCGCGCGGCATCCGCCCGACGTGAGGCATACGATCTGGTCTTCCTCGATCCCCCGTATCGGCTCGCCGCCGAGCTGGGGCGTGAGCTGTCGGAGGGGCTGACCGCGGTGCTTGCACCCGGGGCCCGCGTCGTCACCGAGAGCGACCGCCGCGCTCCGCTGCAGTTGGACATCCCACTGACCGACGAGCGCCGCTACGGCGACACCGTCATCCGCATCCATGAACCCTGACCACCGCATAGCCCTCTGTCCGGGGTCCTACGACCCGGTCACCAACGGCCACCTCGACGTCATCAAGCGCGCGGCCGAGCTCTTCGACGAGGTCATCGTCGCGGTCGTCAACCTGCCCGCCCGCAAGGGCAAGACGCTCTTCAGCGCCGAGGAGCGGATGAGCTTCATCGAGGAGGCGACGAAGGACATCGCCGGCGTGCGGGTGGAGCCGTTCTCGGTGCTCATCGTGGACTTCGCGCGCGAGCAGAACGCCAAGGCGATCATCAAGGGCCTGCGCGCGATCTCGGACTTCGAATACGAGTTCGAGATGCACCAGCTCAACCGCCTGCAGGCGCCGGATATGGACACGCTCTACCTCATGGCCAGCCCGCAGTACAGTTTCATCAGCTCGAGCGGGATCAAGGAGCTCGCAATGTTCGGTGGAAAGATCGACGAACTTGTTCCGCAACGGGTGGCGGCACGGTTGAAGGAAGAGCTGGGCCGCTAGCGAACAGAAAGATTGCTATGGACGTCCTCGTACTCATCGACAAGCTCGACGACTTGGTGCACAACGCCAAGCTCGTTCCGATGACCGGCCAGGTCCGCGTCGACAAGGACGAGATCTACGACATCCTCGATCAGATGCGCGCGACGATCCCGGAGGAGATCAAGCAGGCGCGCTGGATCGTCAAGGAGCGTCAGGAGATGCTCGCCGAGGCCAAGCGCGAGGCCGAGCGGATCGTCAAGGAGGCGCGCGAGCGCCAGGACCAGCTCGTCGGCGAGGAAGAGGTCACCAAGCAGGCCCAGCGCGCCGCCGAGGACATCATCGAGGACGCCCGCGCCCGCGAGCGCGAGATCCGCCTCGGCGCCGAGGACTACGCCGACGAGATCCTCAACACCCTCGAGGTCAACCTCTCGAAGTTCATCGCCGCCGTCCAGCGGGGCCGCGAGCGCCTGCAGGGCAAGGACGAGCCGGCCGAAGTCCGCTAGGCCGGCTCGCCCTCACCACGTTGCGCCGCGTGACGACTATCCGCAGCGGCGCGGTCCCTCCGAGTAGCCCGCCTTCGTGACGAGACCCGTGCCCTTGTCGAGCGCGACGATCGTCGCCCGGTAGGTCGCGGCGCGGTCGCAGCCGATCGCCCCGATGTACCCGTTGACGTAGCCGCTGGCGTTCGCCGTCAGCGAGTACATCGAGTACGGCCCACGCAGCCCCGTCGTGCTCGGGTACAGGTAGAAGAAGCTCACCTGGCCGTACGGCGTCATGCCCCCGCCGGAGGCGTTGTTGTACGCATAGAAGGAGTCCGTGCCGCTCCCCCAGCTGCCAACGCCGCCGAACGGCGTCTCGCTCGGATCCTGCAGCCTGAACACGGCCTGGCTGTTGTTGGAGCGCTCGCGGTCGCGCGGCGCCAGCTGGCCCGGTGGCGGCGGGTGGTTGGAGACGCAGACGCGGTCCTGCGGCCGCGTCTCGCGCCAGACGTACCCCGAGACGCAGTAGCCGTTGGAGAGCGTGCGCATCCACGACTCGTTGTTCTCCCGGGTGATCTGGTCGCGGTTGGCCGGGGTGACGCAGACCCCGTCGCCGTTGAACGCGGCGCGCCACACGAACCCCGACTTGCAGGTGTACGGCCCGTAGGCAAGCGCCGCGCTCGCCGGCGGCGGTGCCACCGCAGCGGCGGCGCAGACACCGAGGGCGGCCAGCGCCGCCAGGGCGCGCCGGCGCGACACGAGACGACCGGGGCGGAGGGACATCGAATGCATGGGCTGCCCCTTTTCGCGGAAGCCGGCCAGGCGCCGGCGGGTCGCGATGAAGCGTCTGTCACGCGGGCGGGGCCGTCCTCCCCCGTGCGGGGGGAGCCGGCTCACCCCTCCCGCGTTCTCAGCGCACGACGAAGCCGTCCGCGCCCGCGGGCTCGGCGACCTCCACGTGCAGATCCTCGACCTCGGCGTGGCGTGGCCCGGTCCGGGACCACAGCACGAGCGCGGCGACGGCGTCCGGCTCGCCCTCGAGATGCGCCTGCACCCGCCCATCGGCGCGGTTGCGCGCCCAGCCGGTCACGCCGAGCCGGCCCGCCTCGCGGCGCATGGCGTCGCGAAAGAACACGCCCTGCACGCGGCCGCTGATCACGACGCTGCGCGCGACGCGCTCGCTCACGGCGCCGGCGCGGCGCAGCCGAGCAGGTCCGGCAGGTGCGCCATGTCGTCGAACACCGCGCCGCCTGCGGCAGCGAGCGCAGCCGCGTCCGCATCGGCGGCGAACGCGAGCACGCGCATGCCCGCCGCGCGCGCGGCCTGCACGCCCGGCACGCTGTCCTCGACGACCGCGGTGCTCGCCGGATCGAAGCCCATCCGCCGCGCGGCGTGCAGGAACAGGTCGGGCGCCGGCTTGCCGTGCGCGACCTCCGTGGCGCTGAAGATCCTGCCCTCGAAGCGCTCCCACAGCCCCGTCGCACGCAGCGTCACCGCCATCTTGCGATGCGGGCCCGACGACGCCACGCACATCGGCAGGTCGATCGCGTCGAGGGCGGCGACCACGCCGGCGATCGGCTCCAACTCGCGCGCGAAGCGCGCCTCGACCGCGTCGTAGTAGCGCTCCGGGATGTCGCCCGGCAGCGACGCGCCGTGGCGCGCGGCCGCGAGCTCCATCACCGACGTCAGCGAGCGGCCGCGGTAGTCGCGCAGGCACAGCTCGAGGCTGGTCGGGCAGCCCGCGTCGGTCAGCAGGCCGGCCAGCACGGTGTTGGAGATGAGCTCGGTGTCGACGAGCACCCCGTCGCAGTCGAAGATCACGGCCCGCGTGGTCACCGGTCCGAGGCTACCCGCCCGTCCCGACCCCGAGGGTCAGGCGTCGGGCAGGTTGCCGGCGTCCGCCAGCAGGCTCTCGATCGTGGCAAGGTGGCCGCGCACGTTGGCCGCCATCGCGTCGACGATCCGGCGCGCCTCCTCGATCCCGGTCGTCGCGTTCGTCAGCTGGGACTTGATGCGGCGCACGTCCTCCATCGCCCCCTGCGCGCGCTCGACCTCGGCGTGCAGCGCCGCCGTGTCGATCCCGCCGCCGGCGGCGCGCGCCATCAGCACGCGGGCGCGGGCCAGGCTGTAGGCGACCTCCAGCGCGAGCGTCGAGCCCTCGTCGGTGTCGAACGTGACGAAGAGCTTGTCGCCGTTGAACTCCCGCAACGGGTGCGTGCGGGCGGGCAGCTTGGCCTCCGACGAGACGACGAGCACCGCGTAGTCCGCTGCGCGGGTCTCCAGCGCCCCGTCGAGCTCGGCCAGCGCCTCGTTCTTGGAGAGCTTGGAGTTCTTGGCCTCGAAGACGATCTTGCCGCGCGAGGGGCCGCTGCAGGCGTCGATCGCCACGACGACGTCGCCCTTCCTGCCGCCCTCGCCGCGTACGTCGCCGACGGCGTCGCAGTCGTCGCCGCGGGCGCTGGCGATCGCCTGCAGGGCCTCGGCGACCGAGTCCTCGTACGTGCGTCCCTTCGCCGTGCCCTTGTCCTGCGCCGCGGCGACGTCGGTCAGCTTCTCCTTCTCGGCCCGCAGCCGCGCGATCTCGAGGTTCATCGTCTCGAGCTTCTCGTTCATCGCGCGCATCTGCGCCGACTGCTGGCCGGCGATCTGGTGCGCCTGCGCGAGGTGCACGCGCTGGAAGACCGCGAGCGGGTTGGAGTCGTTGTCGGCGGAGAACTGCTTGCGCAGGTCCTCGCGCATCTGGGCGGTGAGCTCGCCGACGACCGCGTGCACGCGGTGCTGCACGGCCACCGACGACTCGTCGCCGAAGTGCTTGGCCAGGACCTTCGTGACGTGCCCGTGCTCGGCGCCGAACACGTCGTCGATGCGCGCGTCGAGCCGCTCGGCGACCTGGCGGGCGCGCTCGACGAACGCCGCGTCGAGCTCGCGCGCGGTCTTCTCGAACTCCGCGCGGACGAACTCCGCGTTGGCGCCGGTCTGCTCGCGGTCGAGCACGCGCGCGCCGATCTCGATCGCCTCGACGACGAAGCGCACCGGGTCGCCGCGCTCGGACGCCAGCCGCACGGCGGTCTCGTCGTCGACCGTCAGGAAGTCGATCGCCAGGCGGCGGTTGGACACCGTGACGCGGGCGAGCGGGAGGGGGAGGGCGGAGACGGGCTTCATGGCGTGCTCACCCACGCTACGGACCGCACCCGACGGATTGCCGGATCTCCGCCACGCGACGGCGCCCAGCCGAGCAGGATCCCAGCCGGCGCGGACGTACCGCCCGGTCAGTCGGCCTCGGCGCGCGCCTTCCACCAGCGCACGAGATCGCGGCGCTGGTGCTCGAGCGGGTTGGCGCGCGGGTTGCGCTCGCTGACGCGCCGCAGCGCCTCGGCGGGCTCGACGCCCTCCTCGAGGGCGATGATCGCCGCCGCCACGGTGGCCGAGCGCTGCATCCCCGCGCGGCAGTGCACGTAGACGCGCTCGCCCTCGGCCAGCCACGGGCGCACGGTGCGCACCGCGCGCTCGATGTGGCCGGGCAGCAGGTTGCCGTAGTCGACGACCTCCACGCGCTCCTCGAGGATCCCCTCCGCGGCGAGCGCGGTGGCGCAGGCCTCGCGGCCGTCGCCCTCGTACTCGATGTCCTGCACGAGGTTGAAGACGCGCGTCACGCCCGCCTCGACGAGCGCCGCGACGTCGTCGGCATCCTGCGGGTAGGCGCCGATGAGCAGCTCGTGGCCGACCTGACCGAAGCCGAAGTGCTCAAACCAACCTGACACGACGGCGCAGGGTAGTGCGTCGCCCTGCGCTCGCTCGCCGCCGGCGCCCGCGACAGCCGGTCCATAGGCTCGTCGTCATGACCCTGCTCGCGACCGCGCTGCACGAGGCCGGCGGCACTGCCGCCCCGCGCGAGCGCGGCGCCCAGCTGCGCGCCCTGCTGCACGACGAGCTCGCCCGCTCCGAGCGCGAGCTCGGGTTGGCGCGCTCCGGGCGCGAGGCGCCGGTGACGATCGTCCTCGCGGCCGTGCCCGATGCGCTGCTCGCGGTCGTCCCGGTCGCCGTCGCGGTGCGGGCCGATCCCGGGGCGGTCTCCGAGCGCGCCTGGCTCGCGGTGGCGGCGACGATCGGGGCGCTCGCCGAGATCGCCGGCCTCGGCACCCCGCGCGGTCCCGGCGACCTGCGCCTGGAGGCGGGCGCGCTCGGCGCGCACCTGGCGCTGCGCCTGCCCGCGCCCGCGGCGGGCGACGAGGATGCCGAACTCGCCGTCGTCGCGTTCGAGGAGCACGCGGCGACGATCGCGCGCCTGCGCAGCCAGGCGCTCGCCGTGCCCGCGCACGTGCTTGCCGAGATCGAGGACTGGCGCACGCCGATCGCCCAGGCGCTGCGCAGCGCCGAGGCCGTGGCGCGGCTCGGCGGCCGGCCCGCCGACGGCGACTCGGTCGCCGAGCACGAGGACGCCGTGCTGGCGCTCATGCATCCCGAGGGCGACGGCGGCGCGGGCGCCGCCGGGCGCCCCCACGACGACCCGCAGCCCGCGCGGCGGATCGCCCGGCGGATCCTGCAGCGCCTCAACGGGATGGGCAAGTGGGGCGGCTACCACACCGACGTTCGCCATCTCTCGCGCGGCTTCGCCGGCAACGAGCGGGCGCTGGCCGACGAGGTCGGCGAGGCGCTGCTGGCCGCCGGCCTGCTCGAGGAGAAGCCGAGCGTCGGCCAGCGCCACGTCTTCCTCAACCCGCGCCGCGCCGCCGACATCCACGCGCTCATCGACCGCGGGACGCTGCCGGCGGACCTGCGCCTGCCATAACGTACGCGCGCGTGCCGCTCGACGCGCTGTCAACCAAGGCCTTCACGGCGCGCACCCTCGTCGAGAGCGGCATGTTCGCCCCGACCCGGCCGGACCGTCTCGCCAAGGTGGTCAAGGCCCTGAAGGAATGGGGGCCGACGATCGCCGGCGGCTACGCCGTCTCGGCGATCCGCTACCCCGACGCGACGGCGATCATCGACGAGCGCGGCGCGCTGACCTACGCCGAGATGCACCGCCGCACGAACGCGCTCGCGCACGCCTGGCGTGCCGACGGGATCGCCGCCGGCGACACGATCGCGATCCTCTGCCGCAACCACCGCGGCTTCGTCGAGGCGCTCGTCGCGGCGTCCAAGCTGGGCGCCCACGCGCTGCTGCTGCACACGGCGTTCTCGGCGCCGCAGCTCGCCGAGGTGTGCGCGCGTGAGGACCCGCGCGCGGTCGTCCACGACGCGGAGTTCGCCGACGTCGTCGACGCGGCCGCCGCCGGGCGCGCGCGCTACGTCGGCTGGCCCGAGACGCCGACCCGGACCCCGGCCGGCTCGCGGGCCGGCGGCGCGACGCTCGAGCAGCTCATCGAGGCCGGCGATCCCGCCGAGCTCGAGCCGCCCGCGGCAAAGGGCGCCATCGTGATCCTCACCAGCGGCACCACCGGCGCGCCCAAGGGCGCGCAGCGCAAGGAGCCGCGGACGCTGGATCCCGCGGCCTCGCTGCTGTCGAAGATCCCCCTGCGCGCGCGCGAGCGCACGCTGGTCGCCGCGCCGCTCTTTCACTCCTGGGGACTCGCGCACCTCGTGCTCGGCCTCGGCCTGTCCTCGACGCTCGTCCTGCACCGGCGCTTCGACCCCGAGCAGACGCTGGGGGCGATCGACGAGCACGGCGTCACGGCGCTCGTCGTCGTCCCGGTGATGCTGCAGCGGATCCTCGAGCGCGGCCCGAAGGTCGTGCGCAAGTACGACACCGGCTCGCTGCGCGTGATCGCGGCCAGCGGCTCGGTGCTGCCCGGCGAGCTGGCGACGGACGTCATGGACACCTTCGGCGACGTCCTCTACAACCTCTACGGCTCGACCGAGGTCGCCTGGGCGACGATCGCCACGCCCGCCGAGCTGCGCGCCGCCCCGGGCACGGCCGGGCGCCCCCCGCGCGGGACGATCGTGCGCCTCTACGACGCCGCCGGCGCCGAGGTCGGCGCCGGCGAGACCGGCCGCATCTTCGTCCGCAACGAGCTCGTCTTCGACGGCTACACCGGCGGTGGCGGCAAGGCCGTCATCGACGGCCTCGTGTCGTCGGGCGACGTCGGTCACTTCGACGAGGAGGGGCGCCTGTTCGTCGACGGCCGCGACGACGAGATGATCGTCTCGGGCGGCGAGAACGTCTTCCCGCGGGAGGTCGAGGACGCGATCGCCGTGCTCGACGGCGTCGACGAGGTCGCCGCGATCGGCGTCGACGACGCCCGCTTCGGGCGGCGCCTGCGCGCCTTCGTCGTGCGCAGCGCGGGCGCGGAGCTCACCGAGCGCGACGTCAAGGCGCACGTGAAGGCCAACCTCGCGCGCTTCAAGGTCCCGCGCGACGTCGTCTTCCTCGACGAGCTGCCGCGCACGGCGACCGGCAAGGTGCTCAAGCGCGAGCTCGCCGAGCGCTCCGACGCCCCGCAGCAGGCCTCCGCCGACCGCTAGCCTTGGTCGGGCAATGGCGGCCCGCACCGACAGCTTCGACCTCGGTCGCCTGCGGCTGACCTCCGGCGAGGGGCGCCGGCTCGCGCTCGAGGTCGCCCTGGACCCGCTGCAGTTCGGCGGCGAGACGTACGCGATGACGCCCGACGCGGTCGAGGCGATCCTCGACATCTCCCGCACGACACACAACGGCTTCGCGCTGCGGCTGCGCTTCGACGCCTCGCTGCGCGGCCCCTGCATGCGCTGCCTGGAGCCCGCCGAGCCCGCGATCTCCGTCGACAGCCGCGAGGTCGACCAGCCCGGCGACGTCGAGGAGCTGCGCAGCCCCTACGTCAGCGACGAGGTGCTCGACCTGCACGCCTGGGCGCGCGACGCGCTGGCCCTCGCGCTGCCCGTCCAGCTGCTGTGCCACGCGGACTGCGCGGGGCTGTGCCCGGTCTGCGGCACCGACCTCAACGCGGCCGGTCCCGAGCATGCGCACGAGCGCGAGCCCGACCCGCGCTGGGCCAAGCTCGGCGAGCTGAAGTTCGACTAGCCCGTCAGCTCGGGAAGTGCGAGTGCGCCGAGCGGCTGGCGCGGATGTCGTCGGCGGGAGACCACGCGCCGTCGTCGGGCTCGGGGGGAAGCGCCGCGGGCGGCGTCGCCCAGGGCGCCGCGGGCGCGTTGCTGCGCCCGATGCGCTCGAGGTCGGCGCGATCGGCGACGAGCGGCGAGATGGCCGGCGCCAGCTCGATGTGCTTGGCCTCGTCGAAGAGGTCGCGGTAGCCGCCCGTGCCGACGGGCTCGAAGTTCACGTCGACGTCGACGTAGCGCGTCATGAACGAGCAGGGGGCGAGCTCGCGCAGGTCGCAGCGGCGGTAGTCGACGTCGGTCGAGGCGGGCGTGCCGGCGATGCCGAGCTCCGCGTCCATCGCCTGCAGCGCCGTGTTCAGCCGCTCGACGTTGCGCCCGTAGGCGCCGGGCACGATCGCGACGCCGGACACGAAGCCGCCGCTGTTGTAGATCGCCTCGGCCACGTCGCCGACGAGCACGAACTCGACATCGTGCTGCTGCAGCGTGCGCAGCGTCTCGAGGAGGGCGGGATCAAGTTCGAGCTCACTCATGCCCATACCGTTCGAGCGCGAGCGCGTCACTCCTTCCCCCGATCGTGCGGCTGCTGCGCACACGGCGCGCCCAGCGGGTTGGCACGCTGCGCTACCCTTCCGCGACCTATGGCCGTTCCCAAGCAGAAGCAATCGCACGCGCGAACCGCCCAGCGGCGCGCCCAGCACAAGATGGCCGCCCCGGTCTACAACGCGTGCCCGCAGTGCCACAGCGCCAGGCGCCCGCATCGCGTCTGCCCGACCTGCGGCTACTACGGCGGCCGCGAGGTCGTTGCGCCGTCCACGGCGCACGACCACCACGACCACTGAGGATGGCCGGCGGATGCCGGCCCGTCGTATTCGAGCGCTGATCGACCGTTCCGACGGGGAGGATGCGGGCGACCCGATGCCGCACGTCCCGGTCATCGCCGTCGACGCCAACGGCGCCGACCTGGGCCCGGCCGAAGTCTCCGCCGGCGCGAACATCGCCGCCGCCCAGGGCGTCCGCGTGCTCTTGTTCGGGCCCGCCGCCGAGATGGGCAACGCCGGCCCCGGCATCGAGGTCATCGACGCCCCGCTGTCGATCGCCAAGGAGCCCAACCCGGCCGCCGCCGCGCGCGCGAACCCCGAGTCATCGATCGTGCGCGCCGCCCACGCCGTCGCGGTCGGCGACGCCGATGCGCTCGTCTCGGCCGGCGCGACCGGCGCCGCGCTCGCGGCGGCGCTGTTCAACATCAAGCGCGCCCGCGGCATCCTGCGCCCGGCGCTCGCCGCGCAGGTCCCGGTGCCCGGCGCGCCGGTGACGCTCGTCGACGTCGGCGCCAACACCGAGGTGCGTCCCGAGCACCTCGTCCAGTTCGCGTTCATGGGCGCCGCGCTGGCGCAGATCGTGCACGGCGTCGAGGACCCCCGCGTCGCGCTGCTGTCGGTCGGCGAGGAGGAGACGCGCGGCTCGCCGCTGACGATCGACGTCCACGCGCGCCTGATCGCCGCCCAGGGCCTGAACTTCGTCGGCAACATCGAGGGCCACGCGCTCGTCGAGGGCCGCGCCGACGTCGTCGTCACCGACGGCTTCACCGGCAACGTCGCCCTGAAGGTCATGGAGGGCGTGTCGGACAAGATGATCGCCCTGCTGAAGGAGACCGCCGTGTCCAGCCGTCGCGCGAAGGCCGGCGGCCTGCTCATGCGCCCCGCGCTGCAGCAGTTTCGCGACGAGATCTCGCCGGAGATCGCGGGCGGCGCGTACCTCCTGGGCCTGCGCAAGATCGGTGTCGTCGGCCATGGCCGCTTCACCAGCCGCGGCTTCGCGCACGCGATCATGCTCGCCGCCCGCGGCGTCACCGGCGACGTCACCGGACGCACCCACGACGCCCTGGAGCTCGCCGGCGCGCTGCGCAAGCCGGGCGCCGCCATGTCCGAGCCCAGCTCTACCGTCTCCGCGAAGTGAATCGAGACGAAGTCTTCGCGATGGTCCAGGCGCACCTCGTCGACGAGCTCGAGGTCGATCCCGCGCGGATCGACGACAGCACGAACTTCCGCGTGGACCTGGAGGCCGACTCGCTGGACCTCTACACGCTCGTGCAGGAGCTCGAGGACTCCTTCGGCGTGAAGATGACCGACGAGCAGGCCGCGAAGATCGTTACCGTGGGGCAGGCGGTCGACTTCGTTCTGGAAAAAGCCGTCGTCCACGAGCCATCTGAGTCCTGAGCCTTCTCGCCGAACTCCTGCAGGAGCTGCCCGAGCATCTGTACCGGCAGGTGTTCACCCACGCCTCCTGGACCGAGCGCCGTAGCGACTCCTACTCGCGCCTGGCGTTCCTCGGCGACTCCGTGCTGAGCCTCGCCGTCACGTCGCATCTCTATCCGCGCCTGGAGGCCGAGCGCTTCGGCGCCGGGCGGCTGACGAAGATCCGCGCCCAGAGCGTCTCCGGCGTCTCGTGCCGGGCCGTCGCCGAGCGCCTCGGCGTGCCGGACAAGCTGCGCGCCTCGGCGCCCGTGGGCATCGGCCAGAGCGCCGACTCGCTCGTCGAGACCGAGCGCGTGCTGGCGTCGGTGATCGAGGCGGTGATCGGCGCCTGCTACCTGCACAACGGCTACGAGCGCACCGCCGCCGCGGTCGTCGAGGCCTTCCAGCCGGAGATCACGAACGCCCTCTCGCACCCCGTCGACTTCAAGTCCGCGCTGCAGGAGCGGCTCGCGCGCCGCGCCGCCCTCGTCGAGTACACCGTCGACCGCGAGTCGGGCCCGCCGCACGACCGCACGTTCGAGGTCGTCGCGTCGGTCGCCGGCGAGGAGGTCGGCCGCGGCACGGGGCGCTCGAAGAAGCACGCCGAGCAGGAGGCCGCGCGAATCGCGCTGGAGGCGCTGCATCCCGACGACGTCACCGTGTTCGTCGAGGCGCTGGACGGGACGCACGCCTGATGCATCTGCGCTCGATCACGCTGAAGGGCTTCAAGTCCTTCCCCGACCGCACGAAGCTCGACTTCGCGCCCGGTGTCTCGGTCGTCGTCGGACCCAACGGGTCGGGCAAGTCGAACATCACCGACGCCGTGCTGTGGGCGATGGGCGAGCAGTCGCCGCTCGCGGTCCGCGGCCAGTCGATGCGCGACGTCATCTTCGGCGGCGGCCGCGGCGTCAAGGCGCGCAGCGCGGCCGAGGTCGAGATCGTCATCGACAACGGCGACGGGTCCGTCGACCTGCCGGTCGGCGAGATCTCGATCCTGCGCCGCCTCGACCGTTCCGGCGAGGGCGAGTACCGCCTCAACGGCGCGCGCTGCCGCCTCGTCGACGTGATCGAGGTGCTGTCGGACACGGGGCTGGGCAAGGAGATGCACTCCGTCGTCTCGCAGGGCCGCGTCGAGTCGATCGTCACGTCCAAGCCGCGCGACCGGCGCCTGCTCATCGAGGAGGCCGCCGGCCTCGGCAAGCACCGCAAGCGCCGGCGCCGCGCGCAGCTCAAGCTCGAGCGCACGCAGGACAACCTCGACCGCGCGCTCGACGTCGAGCGCGAGGCGCGCTCGCGGCTGCGCCCGCTCAAGCGCCAGGCCGAGGCGGCCGAGCTGCACGAGCGCCTGGAGCGCCAGACGCTCGAGGCGCGCTGGGAGCTCGTGCGCGACCTCGCGCGCGCCCGCAGCGCCGAGTGCAAGGCGGCCGAGGCCGTTGCCGCCGCCGCGCGCGCCGCGCGCGAGGAGGCGCAGACGGCGCTCGCCGCCGTCGCCGCCCGCCGCCGCGAGGCCGAGCACGCGATGGCCCGGCGCACCGAGCAGCGCGAGGCATTCGCGGAAGCGGTCTACCGCGCGCGCTCGGCCGGCGAGCGCGTCGAGCTGCGCCTGGAGCGCGTCCGCGCGACCGCCGAGGACCTGACCGAGCGCGCCGAGCGCGGCGCGCACGAGCTGACCGCGCTGGCCGCGCTGGCCGAGGCCGAGGGCGAGGCCGCCGACGCGCAGGTCGGCGCGCAGCGCGTCGAGGCGCTCGAGGCCGAGCTCGCGCAGCTCGCCGCCGACCACGCGACCCAGCTCCAGCACGAGGTCGCGGCGCTCGAGCAGGCGCGGGCGCAGGCCGCCGCGACGGCGGCCGACGGGCAGGAGGCGGTCGATGCCGCGCGGGCGCTGCTGGCGTCGGCGACCGCCGGCGCCGAGGCGGCCCGGGCCCGCCGGCGCGAGAGCGACCGGGCGCTCGAGGCCGCGCGCCGCGAGTCGGCCCGCGTCGGCGCCGAGCTTGCCGCCTGCAACCAGTTCCTGCGCACCCGCGCGGCCGCCGCCACGCGCGGCGTCGGCGCCGGCGCCCGCACGCGCACGCTCGCCGACGAGCTCGAGGTCACGCCCGGCTACGAGCGCGCGGTCGCGGCCGCGTTCGGCGGGCTGCTGCGCTCGGCGCTCGCCGAACGCGTGCGCGAGGGCAGCGAGCTGCTCGACGCCGCCGGCCCCGACGGCGCCCGCGTGCTGATCATCGACTCCGTGGCGCCGGGCCCGGCGCCCGCGCTCAATCCGCCGGCGCCGGGCGCCCGCCACCTCGCCCAGTTCGTCTCCGGCGAGGCGCGCATCCTCGCGACCGCCCAGCGGCTGCTGTCGAACACCTGGGTCGTCGAGGCCATCGAGCAGCTGCCGCCGGGCTTCACCGGCATCGCGGTGACGCGCGAGGGTCGCGTCTGGCACGGCCGTCATCGTGAGATGCGCCGCGCGCCCGAGGGCGGCGAGGAACGCGTGCTCGCCGAACGCAACCGCCGCGAGGAGCTCGTCGCCGCCAGCGAGGCGGCGGTGCAGGCCGAGCACGCCGCCAAGCTCGCCGGCGAGCCGGCGGAGGCCGCGGTCGCGGCGGCCGACGCCGCGCGCGAACAGGCCGACCGTGCGCTGCGCGAGGCGGCACAGGCGCTCGCCGCCGCCACCGAGGAGGCGCGCCGCGCCGCCTGGCTGATCGACAAGCGCCGCGCCGCGCCGCAGGAGGGCGCGTCGGCGATGCGCCGCGCGCAGATCGAGGGCGAGCTCGCCGCCGAGCGCCGTGCCGCCGAGCGCGCCGGTCGCGAGCGCGCCGAGCGCATGGCGCGTATCGAGCGCCTGCGCGGCCGCATCGCCGCCGACCGCGCGCTCGCGCCGCAGGCCGAGCGCCTGGCCGCCGCGCTCGAAGAGGTCGCGAGCGCGATCGGGGCACGCGTCGGCGCCCTGGAGACCGAGCTCGCCGCCGGCCGCGCGGTGGGCGACGAGCTCGCCGCCCAGCTGCGAAGCTGCGCTGCCGAGGAGGCGCAGATCCAGACGCTGCTGCGCGAGCGCGGCGACGGCCTCACGCACGCCGAGGTGCGCGCCCAGCAGGCGCGCGACCACAGCGCCGACGCCGACCATGAGCTCGTCCTGCTCGCCGAACGGCTCGGGCTGCCGGCCGAGGCCGCGGGCGAGCCGCTGGACGAGGCGCAGGCGCAGTCCCTGCGCGACCGCATCGAGCGCCTCGGGCGCCGGCGCGAGCAGCTCGGGCCGGTCAACCCGCTGGCCAAGGCCGAGTACGACGAGGCGCTGGCCCACGTCACCGAGCTCGAGCGCCAGCGCGGCGACCTCGAGACCGCGCTGCGCGAGCTGCGCCTGCTCATCCGCGACACCGACCGCCAGATCCACGAGACCTTCGAGGAGACCTTCGAGGCGGCCGCGCGCAACTTCGAGGAGCTCGCCGGGCACCTGTTCCCCGGCGGGCGCGGGCGGCTGCGGCTCGTCAAGGAGGATCAGGGCATCACCGGCTTCGCGGGGCAGCCGCTGCCCGGCGCCGACGGCGATGCCGACGGCGCCGGCGATCCCGACGAGGCCGCCGAGCTGGAGGACGCCGCCGCCATCGAGGAGGAGCTGCTCGGCGTCGAGATCGAGATCACCCCGGCCGGCAAGTCGATGAAGCGCCTGTCGCTGCTGTCGGGCGGCGAGAAGTCGATGACCGCGATCGGCTTTCTCTTCGCCGTCTTCCTCGCCCGGCCGTGCCCGTTCTACATCCTCGACGAGGTCGAGGCCGCGCTCGACGATCCGAACATCACGCGCTTCCTCGACCTGCTGCGCCGCTACGCCGACCGCGCGCAGTTCATCGTCGTCACCCACCAGAAGCGCACGATGGAGGCCGCCGACACGCTCTACGGCGTCTCGATGGGCGACGACGGCGTGTCGAAGGTCATCTCGCGCCGCCTGCCCCGCGAGGAGGCCGGCGAGTCGACCGTCCTGCCGGCCGGGGCCGGCGCCGGCGCCGCGTAGCGCCCGTCACGTGCAGGTCCGCCCGGTCACCCACGACGATCTTCCGGCGCTGCTGGAGCTGATCGCCGACTACCAGCGCTTCTACGGCAACGCCGCGCCCGACGACGAGCACAACGCCGCGTTCTTCGGCGGCTTCGTCGCCCCGAGCGAGCGCGGGATGCTCATCGCGGCATTCGACGACGAGGACGGGTCCGTGGCCGGCTACACCTGCCTGTACTGGACGTTCTCCTCGATCTCGGCGACCGAGGTCGTCCTGCTCAACGACCTCTTCGTGCGCTCGTCGCAGCGCGGCGGCGGCGTGGGGGAGGCGCTCGTCGCGGCCGCACGCGACGTCGCCCGCGAGCGCGGCTGCTCACACCTGCGCTGGTGCACCGAGCTGCACAACCGCCGCGCCCAGCGCCTCTACGAGCGCCTCGGCGCCGAGCGCATCGCGCTGTTCGAGTACGAGTTCGACCTGCGCTGAACGCCGGATTCGAACCGCCGCCATCCATCACGTGACGCGATGGTTGACTGCACGTCGGAGGAGGAGTTCGCCTGCAGTCTGCCGGTCGGCATCCGCCCGCCGCGCAGGGCCACGTCATCTCCCAGCAGCTCGCACGTGGCCGGTCGCGCTCGTCTGGCGCGCGCGCGGGCGCCAGCCGCCCGCGGCGAAGGCGCTTCTCGCGCTGGCGATCGCGCGTGCCGACGCGGGGACGCCGCCCGTGCGCCTCGTCGCGTAGCTGCCGGCCCGCCGGCCCGTCCGCTCAACGCCGTCCTCCGGAAACCGGTGGGCGTGGCGCTATCGTCGCCCATCGCCATGGCACGCGACTGGTCAGATCTGTTCATCACCGACGCCGCCCGGCCGGCCGCCGCCGCCGCGGCCGCCGCTGCCGAGGAGCCCGCTCGCCGGCGTGGGTTCTTCAAGAAGCTGCGCACGAACCTCTCCAAGACGCGCGAGGCGCTCGGGGCCGAGATCCAGGCCACGCTGCTGGAGGGCGACGTCGACGAGGAGACCTGGGAGCGCCTCGAGGAGGCGCTGATCATGGCCGACGTCGGCGCCACGACGACCGCGCGCGTCGTCGGCGAGCTCGAGGCCGAGGCCGCCGGGGGCGACATCACGGGGGGCGAGGCGCTCAGCCGGCGCCTGTCGGAGATGCTCGCCGCGATCGCCCGCACCGGCGAGGACCGCATCGACCTGCGCGCGTCGCCGACCGTGATCATGGCCGTCGGCGTCAACGGCACCGGCAAGACGACGACGATCGGCAAGCTCGCCTGGCACCTGCAGAGAGAGCTGGGCCTGACGGTCGTGCTCGGCGCCGCGGACACGTTCCGGGCCGCCGCCGTGCAGCAGCTCGAGGGCTGGGCGCAGCGCGCCGGCTGCGAGATCGTCTCCGGGCCGGAGGGCTCGGACCCCGGCTCGGTCGCCTACGAGGCGATCAAGCAGGGCCGCGAGCGCGGCGCGGACGTCGTCATCATCGACACGGCCGGGCGGCTGCACACGCAGGACAACCTCATGGCCGAGCTGGCCAAGGTGCGCCGCGTCATCTCCAAGCAGATCGAGGGCGCCCCGCACGAGACGCTGCTCACCGTCGACGCGACGACGGGCCAGAACGGTCTGCGCCAGGCCAAGCTCTTCTCCGAGGCGGTGCCGGTCGACGGCATCGTGCTGACCAAGCTCGACGGCACCGCGAAGGGCGGCATCGCGCTCGCAATCGCGGGCGAGCTGGGCATCCCCGTCAAGCTCATCGGCATCGGCGAGGCGCTCGAGGACCTGCGCCCGTTCGACGCCGAGGACTACGCCCGCGCGTTGCTGACCTGAAGAACCCTCACAGCCGGGCCCGCCGGGCGCCTATATTGCCTTTGCGATGGAAGCTTGGATGCTCTGGGTGCTGCTTGCCGTGATCCTGGCCGTGGGCGAGGTCATGTCCCTGAGCCTGTTCCTCGCGCCGTTCGCCGTCGGCGCGCTGGCCGGGGCGGTCGCGGATCTGGCCGGGGCCGGCAGCGCGGTGGCGATCATCGTGTTTCTCATCAGCTCGGGGCTGTTGTTCGGCTTCGTACGGCCGATCGCCCGCCGCCACATGCGTACGCCCGCGCAGCTGCGCACCGGCACCGCCGCGCTCGTCGGCAAGACGGCCCTCGTCACCGAGACCGTCACCGCCGACCGCGGCGCGGTGAAGCTCGAGGGCGAGGTCTGGACGGCGCGCCCCTACGTGCCCGACGAGGTCATCGAGAGCGGCAGCCGCGTGCATGTCGTCGAGATCCAGGGCGCGACCGCGCTCGTCAGCGAAGCATGAGAACCACCCCGAGGAGGTCGCCGCCATGGAAGCCGGATTGATCCTGCTGCTCGTCATCGCCGTGTTCGCGCTGCTGCTCGCCGCGAAGACCGTGCGCATCATCCCGCAGGCGCGGGCCGGGGTCGTCGAGCGGCTGGGGCGCTATCAGCGCACGCTGTCGCCGGGCCTGGCGATCGTCGTGCCGTTCGTCGACCGTGTCGGCGGCATGATCGACCTGCGCGAGCAGGTCGTGACGTTCAAGCCGGCCGGCGTGATCACCGGCGACAACGTCGGCATCCAGATCGACAGCGTCCTGTACTTCACGATCACCGACGCCAAGTCGGTCTCCTACGAGGTCGCCAACCCGCTGCAGGCGATCGAGCAGCTCACCGTCACGACGCTGCGCAACGTCATCGGCGGCATGACGCTGGAGGAGGCGCTGACGAGCCGCGACACGATCAACTCGCAGCTGCGCACGGTGCTCGACGAGGCGACCGGCCGCTGGGGCATCCGCGTCAACCGCGTCGAGGTCAAGGCGATCGACCCGCCGGCGTCGATCCAGGAGGCGATGGAGAAGCAGATGCGCGCCGAGCGCGACCGCCGCGCGGCGATCCTGACCGCCGAGGGCTCCAAGCAGTCGCAGATCCTCAACGCCGAGGGCGAGAAGCAGGCCGCCGTGCTGCGCGCCGAGGGCCAGAGGACGGCGGCGATCCTGCGCTCCGAGGGCGAGGCGAAGGCGATCGACACGGTCTTCCAGGCGATCCACGACGGCCATCCCGACGAGGGGCTGCTGTCCTATCAGTACCTGCAGATGCTGCCCAAGCTCGCGCAGGGCGACGCCAACAAGATCTTCGTCATCCCGAGCGAGTTCAGCCAGGCGCTGGGCAACATCGGCGGCGCGCTGGCAGGCGCGGTCAAGCCCCCGCCCCCGCCGCCGCGGCCCCCGATCGTGTGAGCGCGTTCATCGTCCCCGAAGCGGTCGAGGCCTACGCGGCCGCGCACACGACCGCGCCCGCGCCGTTCCTGCAGGCGCTCGCCGAGGAGACGCGGGCGACGCTCGAGTCCCCGCAGATGCTCACGGGCGAGATCGAGGGGCGCTTCCTCGAGTTCCTCGTCTTCCTCGCCCGGCCGCGGCTCGTGCTCGAGATCGGCACGTACTCGGGCTACAGCGCGCTGTCGATGGCGCAGGCGCTGCCCGACGGCGGGCGGATCGTCTCCTGCGAGCTGGACCCCGAGCGCGTGGCGTTCGCCGAGCGCCACATCGCGGCTGCCGGCTTCGCAGATCGCATCGAGGTGCGCCAAGGCCCGGCGCTCGAGACGGTCGGCGGGCTTGACGGGCCCTTCGACCTCGTGTTCATCGACGCCGACAAGCCCAGCTACCAGGCCTACTACGAGGCCGTCCTGCCCAAGCTCTCCGAGCGCGGGCTGATCGTCGTCGACAACGTGCTGTGGAGCGGCCGGGTCGCCGAGCCCGAGAGCGACGAGGACACCGACTCGACGAAGGCGCTGCGTGCCTTCAACGACCACGTGGCGGGCGACGAGCGGGTCGTGAGCGTGATGCTCAGCGTGCGCGACGGCGTCACGCTCGTGCGGCACGCCTGAGCGTTGGCCCGCCGGCGACGAAGCCGCCGACGTGGTTGCTGACCAGGTCGACACGAAGCCAGCAGGTTGCTGACCAGTCACTTCATAGGTGGGCGATGGCATCGGCTGTCGGCGCAGGGTGCGGCCAGCCGCACCGCGACCGTCGGGGTCGCCCCATGGTCCGGCCGCCGCGTTCCGGGCAGACTCGGCGGCCATGACCGTCATCGACACCGCCCCCACCGATCGCTCTGACGCCCTCGTCGAGCGCCTCTTCGCCGCCACGATCGGCGCGCTCGAGCTGTACTCCGTCTACCTCGGCGCCGAGCTCGGGCTCTACCGCGCCCTGGAGGCCCACGGTCCGCTGACGGCGCCCGAGCTCGCCGAGCGCGCCGGGATCGACGCCCGCTACGCGCGTGAGTGGCTCGAACAGCAGGCCGTCGCCGGACTCCTCGAGGCCGAGGTGCAGGCCGGTGGCGCCGATGCCCGCCGCTTCGCGCTGCCCGCCGACCACGCCCGCGTACTCGCGCATCCCGACGACGCCGCGCACCTTGCGCCGATGGCCCACATGATCGCCGGCATCGGCGGCGTGCTGCCGCGCCTGGCCGACGCCTACCGCAGCGGTGCCGGCGTGCCCTACGCCGCCTACGGTGCGGAGTTTCGCCACGGCCAGGGCCACATCAACCGCCCGGCCTTCCTCGAGGACCTGCCCGGCGAGTGGCTGGACGCGCTGCCCGACGTCCGCGACCGCCTGGCGCGCGACGGCGGTCGCGTCGCCGACATCGGCTGCGGCCAGGGCTTCGCGACCGTGGCGATGGCCGCCGCGTTCCCGCTCGCCGAGGTCGTCGGCTTCGACGCCGACGCGGCGTCGGTGCAGGACGCGCGCGCCTTCGCCGGCGAGCACGGGGTCGACGAGCGTGCCGCGTTCGTCTGCGACGACGCCGTCGCGGTCGCCGCCCACGGACCGTTCGACCTCGTGCTGGTGCTCGAGACCCTGCACGACCTGGCGCGGCCCGTCGAGGCGCTCGCGGCCGCGCGCGCCGCGCTGGCCGAGGGCGGCGCCGTGCTCGTCGTCGACGAGCGCGTGGCCGACACCTTCGCCGCTCCCGGCGACGAGACCGAGCGCATGATGTACGGCTGGAGCGTCACGCACTGCCTGCCGACCGCGCGCGTCGAGGCGGGCTCGGCGGCGACCGGGACGGTCATGCGCACCGGCACGCTGCGCGAGTACGCCGCGGCTGCCGGGCTGACCTCGGTCGAGGTTCTGCCGGTCGAGAACGACCTCTTTCGCCTGTACCGCCTGAGCGCCTGAGCTTGCGGGGGATAACCGCGGGTCGGTCATACGGCCGGCCGGATCTCATCCGGACGGCCGTAGACTGATCGACCCGTGTTCGACACGCTCTCAGAGAAGCTCCAGGCGACGCTCGCCGACGTTCGTGCCCGCGGCACGCTGACCGAGGCCGACGTCAGCGCCGCGATGCGCGAGATCCGCCTCGCGCTGCTCGAGGCCGACGTCAACTTCAAGGTCGTCAAGTCGTTCACGAACACGGTCAAGGAGCGCTGCCTCGGCGCCGACGTGCTGGGCAAGCTCAACCCCGGCCAGCAGGTCGTCAAGATCGTCAACGAGGAGCTGACCGCGCTGATGGGCGGCGCCTCGGCCTCGGTCGCGTTCGCGCCGCGCCCGCCGACGGTGATCCTCATGGCGGGCCTGCAGGGCTCGGGCAAGACGACCGCCACCGCCAAGCTCGCGCGCTATCTGATGAAGGAGCACGACTCGTCGGTCGCGCTCGCCGCCTGCGACGTCTACCGCCCGGCGGCGGTCGACCAGCTCGTCAAGGTCGGCGGCCAGGTCGGTGCGACCGTCTACCAGCAGGGGACGGACAAGGACCCGGTCGACATCGCCCGGTGGGCGCTGGACCAGGCCAAGCGCGACGGCAAGGACGTGCTGATCGTCGACACGGCAGGTCGCCTGCACGTCGACGAGAAGCTCATGGAGGAGCTCGTGAAGATCCGCAAGGCCGTCAAGCCGACGACCGTCCTGCTCGTCGTCGACGCGATGACCGGCCAGGATGCCGTCAACGTCGCCGAGCAGTTCGCGGGCGCGGTCGCCTTCGACGGCGTGCTGATGTCCAAGCTCGACGGCGACGCCCGCGGCGGCGCGGCGCTGTCGGTCAAGGCCGTCACCGGCAAGCCGATCCTGTTCGCGTCGACGGGCGAGCACCTCGACCAGTTCGAGCGCTTCCACCCCGACCGCATGGCGCAGCGGATCCTCGGCATGGGCGACGTGCTGTCGTTCATCGAGAAGGCCGAGGCGCAGATCGACGAGGACGAGGCCAAGGAGCTCGAGCGCAAGCTGCGCCGCAACGAGTTCACCTTCGAGGACTTCCTCTCGCAGCTGAAGATGATGCGCAAGATGGGGCCGCTGCAGTCGCTGCTGGGCATGATCCCGGGCTTTCAGGGCGCGGCCCTGAAGAACGTCAAGGTCGACGAGCGCGAGCTCGACCGCATCGAGGCGATCATCCTGTCGATGACGCCGCTGGAGCGCCGCCGGCCCGATCTCATCAAGGGCTCGCGGCGCCTGCGGATCGCCCGCGGGTCGGGCACGACGGTCCAGCACGTCAACCAGCTCGTCAAGCAGTTCGGCCAGATGCAGAAGCTCATGAAGCAGCTGGGCAAGGGCAAGATGCCCGATCTGCAGGCCATGATGCGCCAGGGTCGCTAGCCTGTCTCGCCTAATGGCTGTCCGAATGAGACTCACACGCGTCGGTGGACGCAAAGACCCGATCTGGCGGATCGTCGTCGCAGATTCGCGCTCACCGCGCGACGGCCGCGTCATCGAGACGATCGGCCATTACAACGCGCAGACCGAGCCGTCGACGATTCGCGTCGACGACGAGCGCGCACGCCACTGGCTCGAGCGCGGCGCGCAGCCGTCCGACCAGGTGCGCAACCTCCTGCGCATCCAGGGCATCAAGTAGCCCCAACCCTTCCCGGCCGCCCACCCCCGGCCGGCCGATCGTCCCGTGCAAGAGCTGCTCGAATACCTCGCCAAGTCGCTCGTCGATGACCCCGACGCCGTGCGCGTCGAGTCCTTCGACGAGGACGACGGCAGCGTCGTGCTCGAGCTGTCGGTGGGCGAGGAGGACTACGGCCAGATCATCGGTCGTGGTGGGCGCACGGCGAACGCGCTGCGCACCGTGCTGAAGGCGGCGGCCGTGAAGGAAGGCCGCCGCGTGTTCGTCGACATCGTCGACTAGGCCGGGGCGCGAGGTACAGGCATGTCGCTGCTGAACGCCGGCCGCGTGGGACGCCCGCACGGTCTCGACGGCTCCTTTCACGTCACGCGCCCGCGTGGGGTGCTGCTCAAGCTCGGCGGCAGCCTGCGGATCGGCGACGACGTGTTCGAGGTCGTCCGCCGCGCCGGCACCGAGGACCGTCCGATCCTGCGCCTGCGCGGGATCGACGACCGACCCGGCATCGAGGCGCTGCGCGAGGCCGACCTGCTCGTCGAGCGCGCCGACGCGCCGGCGCTGCCCGCGGGCGAGTACTGGCCGGAGGATCTCGAGGGCTGCACCGTGCTGACGCCCGACGGCGACGAGCTCGGCGTCGTGGCGGTCATGCGCGCGCTGCCCTCGTGCGAGGTGCTCGAGGTGGGCGACCTGCTCGTGCCGATGGTCGGAGATGCCGTCGTCAGCATCGACGTCGACGAGCGCCGCATCGTGGTCGATCCCGAGTTCCTCGGGGTCGAGAAGCGCTGAGCGGACCGGCGCGGGCGCGGGCACGGTCACGGGCGCGGCGGTCTGAGCCTCATGCGCCTCGATGTCGTCACGCTCTTTCCCGACTGGTTTGACTGGTTTCGCACGCAGCGCCACGTCGCCAACGCGATTGCCGAAGGCCACGAGCTGCGCACGCTCGACCTGCGCGAGCACACCCCGCTGAGCGGTGGCCAGGTCGACGACACCCCGTTCGGCGGCGGCGCCGGGATGATCCTGCGCGTCGACGTGATGGACGCCGCGCTGCGCGCCCACTACGGCGTCGACCCGGTCGACCTGCGCAACGAGCGGCGCGTCATCGCGCTGACGCCCGGCGGCCGGCTGCTCGACGACCGGCTCGTCGACGAGCTGGCGCAGGAGCCCGACATCACGCTGCTGTGCGGGCGCTACGAGGGCTTCGACGAGCGCATCGTCGAGCACTTCGCCTCCGATGACGTGTCGATCGGGGAGTACGTGCTGGCCGGCGGCGAGCTCGCCGCGATGGTCCTCTGCGACGCCGTGATGCGCAAGCTGCCGGGCGCGCTGGGCCACGGCGATTCGGTGCGCGAGGAGTCCTTCTCGGTCGCGCTCGAGGGGCGCCCGGAGTACCCGCATTACACGCGCCCGGCCGAGTACCGCGGCTGGCGCGTGCCCGACGTGCTGCTCTCCGGACACCACGAGCAGATCCGCGCGTGGCGCCTCCAGCGCTCGCGCGAGCGCGACGCGACCGGCGGCGACTGAGCGTCGCTATCATCCTGCCCTCGGCGCGGCCAAACCCTTCGTCCGCGCCCACGTTCTTCGCTTCCCTTCGCGCACTTTCTCTTATGTCCACAGTCATCGAACGTCTCGAGCGCGCTCAGCTGCGCCGTGTTCCCAGCTTCCAGGCGGGCGACCGTCTGCGCGTCCACTTCCAGGTGATCGAGGGCACGCGCAAGCGCACCCAGGTCTTCGAGGGCGTCGTCATCAAGCGCCAGGGCCACGGCGCCCGCGAGACGTTCACCGTCCGCAAGCAGTCCTTCGGCGTCGGCGTGGAGCGCACGTTCCCCGTCCACTCGCCGAAGATCGAGAAGATCGAGGTCGCCGCCCGCGGTGACGTGCGCCGGGCCAAGCTCTACTACCTGCGCGACCGCGTCGGCAAGCGCGCCCGCGTTCGCGAGCGCCGCTACACCGGTCCGGAGGAGCGCGTCGAGGCGGGCCTGCTTCACGACCCCGCCGCCGAGCTCGAGGCGCAGGCCGCCGCCGAGCCGGAGGCCGTCGACGCCGAGGGCGTCGCGGCCGACGAGGCGATCGCCGAGGCCGTCGCTGCCGAGGCGCCCGACGGGGCCGCTGCCGCGAGTGAGGCCGGGGAGGCCTCCTCCGGCGAGAAGACGTGACGAAGGAAGAATCGTCCCGCGGTCGAGGTAACTCGTTCGTCGAGACCATTCTGATCGTCGCGGTGGCGCTGGGTCTGGCGCTCGGGATCCAGGCCTTCCTCGTCAAGCCCTACCGGATCCCGTCGGAGTCGATGGTGCCGACGCTGACGATCGGCCAGCGCGTCCTCGTCAACCGGATCGGCAACAACTTCGGCGACCCGGCGATCGGCGACGTCACCGTCTTCCACCCGCCCGCAGGCGCCGAGAACGGCAAGGAGTGCGGCGCGCCACGTCAGCCCGAGCAGCCCTGCCCGCGCCCGACGAGCGATAAGGCCGACGTGAACTTCATCAAGCGCATCGTCGCCGGACCGGGCGACAAGATCACGATCGAGGACGGCCACGTCGTGCGCAACGGCAAGCGCCAGTCCGAGCCGTTCGCCGAGCCCTGTGGTGGCGGCGAGGGCTGCGACCTGACGACGCCGATCACGATCCCCAAGGGCTACTACTTCATGATGGGCGACAACCGCGGCGCGTCGGACGACAGCCGCTTCTGGGGTCCCGTCCCGCGTGACTGGATCATCGGAAACGCCTTTGCCACGTACTGGCCGCCCAAGCGGATCGGCCTGCTGTAGAAGCTCGTCGCCGGCGTCGCCGGCGTCGCCGGAGGGGCTGGCGCGTGGCCGCCGCGCAACGTCGACCGCGCCCGGGCGACCGTTCCGCCCGATGACTGCTTCATGATGGGCGCCAGCGTGGAGGCCATGACGACAGCCGCTTGCGAGGTGCCCGTCGACGCGACCGTCCCGCCGCCCGACTCCGCGGCCGCGACGACCCGCACGCCCGGTGATCAGGCCCGCCGCCGCAAGGCCGCCGCCCGCAGGCGCTCCAGCGGCCGGCGCCTGTTCGCGCACGACCGGCGGCTCGGCGTGCGCTGGGTCGCCGGCGCCGACGAGGCCGGCCGCGGCTGCCTCGCCGGTCCGCTCGTCGCCGCCGGCGTGTTGTTCGACATGGAGGCGCTGACGACACGCGAGCTGCGCGCGCTGAGCCGCCTCAACGACTCCAAGCAGCACACGCACGACGTGCGCGAGGAGCTGTTTCCGATCGTCATGCGCACGGCGCTGAAGGTCTGCGTCGTCTCGCGCTGCGCGCGCACGATCGACGCCCGCGGGCTGCACAAGACGAACCTCGCCGCCCTGCGCGACGCGCTGCTCGGCGTGGCCCGGCCCGGCTGCATCTGCCTCTCCGACGGCTTCGCGGTCGGTCCGCTGCCCTACGACCAGCGCGCGATCGTCGAGGGTGACGCGACCTCGGCCGCGATCGCCGCGGCGTCGATCGTCGCCAAGGTCACCCGCGATCGCTACATGCGCCGGGCCGACGCGCTGCATCCGGGCTGGGACTTCGCCGCACACGTCGGGTATTCGACGCCCGAGCATCGCGACGCGATCCAGCGCATCGGTGTATCGCCGCTGCACCGCATGAGCTTCGCGTCGACGGCGTACCAGCAGCTCGCGTTGTAGCTCCCGCCGCCAATGGCAAAACCTCTCGGCGCGCACGGCTCAGAACGCTCCTTCCAGGTGGTCGAGTCGCACGAGCCGGCCGTCACGGTCGACGGTGACGGCGACGACGTCGAAGCGCAGCTCGCGCGAGCGCGGGCGATCGGTCGCCTCGACGAGCCACGCCGCCGCCATCGCGCGCACGCGCTTGCGCTTCGCGGGTGAAACGGCCTGCAGCGCTGACTCGAGCGCCCCCGCGCGGCGCGCCTTGACCTCGACGAAGACCAGCCACGCGTCGTCGCAGGCGATGAGGTCCAGCTCGCCGTAGCGGGTGCGGTAGTTGCTCGCCACGATGCGGTAGCCGAGGCGCTCCAGGTGCTCGCGCGCAAGGCGCTCTCCGACGCGGCCGAGATGCTGGCGCAGATCGATGACCATGGCCGCGACGCTAGGCGGCGCGGCGTGCCGTTTCACCACGCGATCGCAACGATTTCGCGCAGGATTCGTGCCGTCTCTGCGGATCCGCGAAGACGTTGCGTTTCCTGCGCAGAATCGCTGCGAAGCGATGCTGCGCCGTCACACCGCGGCGCCTACGGTCCGGCCGATGCTCGCCCATGCGACGACCTTCACGATCGATGGCCTCTCCTCGCGCCGGATCACCGTCGAGGTCGACCTGCGGCGGGGGCTGCCCGCGTTCACGATCGTCGGGCGCGGCGACGCGGCCGTGCGCGAGTCGCGCGAGCGCGTGCAGACCGCGCTCGTCAACGCGGGCTTCGAGTTTCCGCAGCGACGCATCACGGTCAACCTCGCGCCGGCCCACTTGCGTAAGGTCGGACCCGGCTTCGACCTGGCGACTGCCTGCGGCGTCCTCGTCGCCTCCGAGCAGCTGCCGGCGAGCGACCTCGCCCGCTGGGCGGTCTTCGGCGAGCTGGGCCTGGGCGGCGAGCTGCGCCACTGCCGCGGCGTGCTCAGCGTGGCCGAGGGTGCGCGCGACGCCGGCATCGCCGGCCTGATCGTGCCGCGCGAGTGCGCGCGTGAGGCGGCGCTCGTCGACGGGCTCGAGGTGGCGGGCGTGACGCACCTGCGCGAGGTGGCGGCGATCCTGCGCGGCGCTCCGGCACCAGCGCTCCCCGCGCCGATCAGCCGGCGGGCCACCGGCGAGCGCGACCCCGACCTGGCCGATGTGCGTGGCCACTCGGAGGCGATCCACGCGCTCACGATCGCCGCCGCCGGCGCCCACAACATCCTGCTGTCGGGCCCGCCCGGCACCGGCAAGACGATGCTCGCGTGGCGGCTGATCTCGATCCTGCCGCCGCTCACCCGCGACGAGGCGGTCGCCGTGACGCGCATCCACAGCGTCGCCGGCCGCCACGTCGGCGACGAGCTCGTGCACAAGCGACCGTTCCGGGCGCCGCACCACTCGATCTCGCCGTCGGGTCTGGTCGGAGGCGGACCGGTGCCGCAGCCCGGCGAGATCACGCTGGCCCACCACGGGGTTCTCTTCCTCGACGAGCTGTCGGAGTTCAGTCGCCCGGCGCTCGAATCGCTGCGCCAACCGCTGGAGGACGGGACGGTGGCGATCGTGCGTGGCCAGCGCACGGTCACCTATCCGACGCGCTTTCAGCTGGTTGCCTCCACGAACCCGTGCCCGTGTGGGTTCCTCGGCGAGGAACGCTGCCGCTGCTCGGAGGCCGACGTCGCGCGCTACCGGCGCAAGCTCAGCGGACCCCTGCTGGATCGCATGGATCTGCTCGTCGACATGCAGCGACCGAAGGCCGAGGAGCTCGATGGCAAGGCGGGGACGTCCTCGCACGACGTGCGCGCGGCGGTCCTCGAAGCGCGCGAGCGCCAGGCGCACCGGCTCGCCGGCACCGGCCTGACGACGAACGCCGAGCTGACCCCGCGCCTGCTGCGCGACCTCGTCCGAGCCGACGCCGCGGCGACGAACAGGCTTCGCGTCGCCTACACGCAAGGCACGCTCAGCGCCCGTGGTCACGGGCGCATCCTGCGCGTCGCGCGCACGATCGCCGACCTCGCGGGCTGCGCGCGAGTCGAGGACCCGCACGTCGCCGGAGCGCTCCAGCTGCGCAAGGAATGGGGGCTCGAGCAGGCGGTCGCCGCATGATCGCGTGCGAGGACTGCCTGCGCCGGGTGGCTCTCGTGGCTCGGCTCGCGCCGCACGTCGAGCGGGCACGGCGCGAGCGCCGCAAGCTGCGCGAGCTGCTGACGCTCTCGGACGCCGAGCTCATCGCCGCGCTCGCCGGCGATCGCCGCGCGGCGGTCGAGCACGCTCACCGCACCTTCGACGCCGCCACGGCGCGTGTACAGCTGGAGGCCGCGTCGATCGCGGCCATCTGCCGCCACGACGAGCGCTACCCGCTGCGCCTGCTTGAGGCCGACGACGCGCCTGCGGTGCTGCACGTCGCCGGCGATGCGCGGCGTGTGGAGATGCTCGGGGCCGCCGACGCGCCGGCCGTGGCGATCGTCGGCGCGCGCCGCGCCGGCGCCGACGGCCTGCAGGTGGCGCACGCGCTCGGCCGTGGTCTGGCGGCGGCCGGCGTCACGGTCATCAGCGGCATGGCGCTGGGCATCGACTCGGCGGCGCACGCGGGCGCGCTCGAGGTCGGCGGGCCGACGATCACCGTGCTGGCCGGCGGCGCCGACGTCGCCTATCCCGCCAGCAAGCGCAGCCTGCACCGCGCGCTCGTGCGCACGCAGGCCGCGATCTCGGAGATGCCGCCCGGGTTCAAGCCGTTTCGCTGGTGCTTTCCCGCGCGCAACCGCACGATCGCCGGGCTGGCGTCGCTGACGATCGTCGTCGAGGCCACCGAACGCTCGGGATCGCTCATCACGGCCGACCTCGCGCAGGAGCTGGGCCGCGCGGTCGGTGCCGTGCCGGGTCCGGTGACCGCGGCGCGCTGCGCCGGCTCCAACGCGCTGCTGCGCGACGGCGCGCTCGTCATCCGCCACGCGCAGGACGCCCTCGACGAGGCGCTGGGCATCGGCGTGGCCACGGCGCTGACGGGCCGGCGGCCCGAGGAGCTCGAGCCGGCGCTGCGCGGGCTGCTGCGCCGCGTCGAGGACGGCCGCGACACGGTGTCGGCGCTGGCTGCCACGCCGGCGGAGGCGCAGGACGCGCTGGCGGGTCTCGGCGAGCTCGAGCTGCTGGGCTTCCTGCGGCGCAGTCCGGGAGGGCGCTATGTCCGGGTGGTGTAGCCCGATCGCCGGCGGCACCTATCCTCGGACGCATGCCGACCCGCCGCGTGCCCGTCGCGCTCTCGATCGCCGGCTCGGACTCCGGCGGCGGGGCGGGAATCCAGGCCGATCTGAAGGCGTTCGCCCGCGCCGGGGTGCACGGAACGACGGCGATCACCGCGATCACGGTGCAGAACACGGTCGCGGTCTCGGCGGTGCAGCCGACCGACCCGGAGATCATCACGGGCCAGATCCGGGCGGTCGCGGAGGATCTCGGGGTCGACGCCGTGAAGATCGGGATGCTCGGCGACGTCGCGACGATCGAGACCGTCGCGCGGGCGCTCGACGAGCTGGCGCCAGGCACGCCGATCGTGCACGACCCCGTGATGGTCGCCGAGTCCGGGTCGCGCCTGCTCGCACTGGAGGCGGTCGAAGCCCTGCGCCGGCAGATCGTCGCCCGTGCGACCGTCATCACGCCCAACCTCGCGGAGGCGCGGGTGCTCGCCGATGACGACGAGCTCGACGGCATCGACCTCGTGCGCGCGCTACACGCGCTCGGCCCGCGCATCGTCGTGGTCACGGGCGGGCACCGCGCGACGAACACGGACCTGTTCTTCGACGGCACGACGCTCACCGAGCTGGCCGGCGAGCGCCACCCCGACGGGGCCGCCCACGGCTCGGGCTGCACGCACTCCGCGACGCTCGCCGCCCGGCTCGCGCTGGGAGACGACCCGCTCACCGCGGCGCGTCACGCGCGCGCCGTCGCCGCGGCCGCCGTGCGCGACGGCCTGCGTGAACTCGGCGCGGGCGCGGGTCCGGTGGATGTCTTCGGCCTCGCGCGCCAGGATCGATCGCCGCCGAACCAACCGCTATGAGCGGCCCCCTCGCTTTGCCATAATCGCCCGCTGTGAGGTTCCTTCGGATGAAGCCTGGGCATGGAGAGGTCCTCATCGCGGAGGGGGACGTCGAGGTTCCCGAGCAGCACGACGAGCTCGTCGAGGCCTTTCGCGAGCAGCTCGAGTCGGGGATGTGGGCGGCCGTCCCGCTCGCCACCCCCGGCGGTCGCCGCGAGGCGCAGATGGTGTCGAGCTTCGACGACGTCCCGCAGGATGCCGATCGCGTGATCTTCTTCCCGCGCGCAGCGGGCGGCCGGTAGGCGCCGGGCCGCACGGTCATGCTGCTCGCGATCAGCGCCAGCCTCATCGTCGTCCTCGTGCTCTTGTGGGACGTGGGCTGGCCGGTCGCCTCCGAGCGAATCGCGCGCTGGCGCGCGGGCCGCAGGAAGATCGACGAGATCGAGGGCTACGACCCCGGCCGCGAGCGCCGCGCCGAGCAGCGCGCGCGGACGCTGCTGCGCTCCTGCGTCAACGACGAGGAGTGGGCGATGTACCGCGACCTGGGCTTCCTGCGGGTCTGGGGCGGGCTGTCGGAGGGCCCGGTGGGCGAGCGCGACGCGACCGGCGCCACGTACGCCTACCTCATCTATCCGCACAAGCCGATCGTCGCCTACCTGCCCCAGACGCGGCGGCTGCTGAGCGAGTACTGCGTCACGTTCCCCGACGACACGCGCCCCTACGGGTCGGCGCGGCTGCCGGACTCCGATGACGTCCTGGCCAAGTGGATGGCGCTCACCGGCGACGAGCGGCGGATCATCGCCACCGCGAACATGCATCTGCCGGGCCGGCAGGTCGACCCCAAGCAGATCAAGCGCGACCTCTGGCGCCTCGGCCAGTGGGAGCAGGCGCGGCTTCGCGAGCAGCGCCGCGGCGCGGGTAGTGTTCCCGCTCCGTGAGCACGAACGGCAAGCTCGACCCCAAGCACAACTCGCGCGCCCTCACCGAGGGGGCGGCGCGTGCGCCCGCGCGCGCCTACCTCAACGGCATCGGCTTCGATGCCGAGGCGATGAGCAAGCCGATCATCGGGGTCGCCTCGACGTGGATCGAGACGATGCCCTGCAACTTCCACCTGCGCGCGCTCGCCGCCAAGGTCAAAGAGGGCATCCGGCTGGCCGGCGGCACGCCGATGGAGCTCAACACGGTCGCGATCTCCGACGGCATCACGATGGGCACGAGCGGCATGAAGACGAGCCTCGTGTCGCGCGAGGTGATCGCCGACTCGATCGAGCTCGTCGCGCGCGGCCACCTCTTCGACGGCATCATCGCGCTGAGCGCCTGCGACAAGACGATCCCCGGGACCGTCATGGCGCTCGCCCGACTGAACCTGCCCGGCGTCATGCTCTACGGCGGCTCGATCGCGCCCGGGCGGTTCCGCGGCAACGACGTGACGATCCAGGACGTCTTCGAGGCCGTCGGGGCGCACGCCGCGGGGACGATGAGCGACGAGGATCTCACCGAGCTCGAGCTCGTGGCCAGCCCCGGCGCGGGCGCGTGCGGCGGCCAGTTCACCGCCAACACGATGGCGATGGCCTTCGAGTTTCTCGGCATCAGCCCGATGGGGTCGGCGATGGTGCCCGCCGAGCACACGAGCAAGGCCGAGGTCGCGATCGAGGCCGGCAGGCTCATGATGGACGTGCTCGAACGCGGCCTGCGCCCGCGCGACATCATCACGAAGGACTCCCTGGAGAACGCGATCACCGCGATCGCCACGTCCGGCGGCTCGACCAACGGCGTCCTGCACCTGCTCGCCGTCGCGCGCGAGGCCGGCGTCGAGCTCGACATCGACGACTTCGACCGCATCTCGGAGCGCACGCCGATGCTGTGCGATCTCAAGCCCGGCGGCAGGTACGTCGCCACCGACCTCTACGCGGCGGGCGGCAACGAGCTCGTCGGCAAGCGCCTGCTCGACGCCGGTCTGCTGCACGAGGACGCGATCACGGTCACCGGGCGCACGATCGGCGAGCACGTCCGCGGGGCCGACGAGACCGAGGGCCAGCGCGTCGTGCGCCCGCTCGACGACCCGATCAAGACCTCCGGCGGCCTGGCCATCCTGCGCGGCAACCTCGCGCCCGACGGCTGCGTCGTCAAGCTCTCCGGTCACGAGCGCCGCCTGCACACGGGCCCGGCGCGCGTGTTCGAGGGCGAGGAGGCCGCGATGGCGGCGGTCGTCGCACGCACGATCGAGCAGGGCGACGTCATCGTCATCCGCGACGAGGGCCCCGCGGGCGGCCCGGGCATGCGCGAGATGCTCGGCGTCACGGCCGCGCTCAACGGGCTGGGCATGGGCGAGCACGTCGCGCTGCTCACCGACGGGCGCTTCAGCGGCGCGACGCACGGCTTCATGGCCGGCCACGTGGCGCCCGAATCGGTGCGCGGCGGGCCGATCGCGGCCGTCCACGACGGCGACGAGATCACGATCGACGTCGACGCGCGCCGCCTCGACGTCGCGCTCGACGAGGCGACGATCGCCGAGCGCGTGGCGGCCTACGGCGGCAACGACAACGCCGACCTCGGCGGCGTGCTGGGCAAGTACGCCAAGCTCGTCTCGAGCGCCTCGATCGGCGCCATCACCTAGGCGCCTGTCGAACTCCTGGACCTCACCGGCGACCCGGTCAGCGACCCGCCGCCGCGCCCGCACCCGTACCCGCTGCCGCCGCCGCGGGCGCCGGCACGCCCAGCCTCCGCCGCAGCGACACCGCGTTGGCGGGCGCGAACTGCTCCCAGTCGTTGTTGAAGTACGCGTAGACGTCCTCGACCTCGTCGGCCCACGCCGCGATCCGCCGCGCCCACTCTGAGATCTCCGTCTGCGAGTAATTGCCGCGTCGGCCGCGATGGCCGTGGTGAAAGCGCACGTAGGTGAAGTCCGCGGTCAGCTCGTGGGACTGAAAGTCCAGGCCGGGGCGGTCGGCGATCGTCAACGCCACGCCGTGCCAGCGCAGCAGCTCGTAGACCTCGGGGCAGAACCACGACGCATGGCGAAACTCGAAGGTGTGCCGGCCGGGCGGCAGGTGGTCCAGCGCGAACGCCAGCCGCGCGTCGTCGCGGTGGAAGTTCGCCGGCAGCTGCCAGAGCATCGGGCCGATCCGGCCGGCATCGCCCAGCGGCTCGAGCGGCTCGATCAGCCGCTGCACGCCACGCTGCATGTCGGTCAGCCGCTTGATGTGCGTCAGGTAGCGCGAGGACTTCACGGCAAAGCAGAAGCCGGGCGGCGTCTGACGGGCCCAGCGCTCCACCGACGCGCGCTTGACCAGCCGGTAGAAGGTCGTGTTGACCTCGACGGTGTCGAACACGCTCGCGTAGTACTCAAGCCAGCGCGGCGCGCCCAGCCCCTGCGGATAGAAGCTCTCCCGCCAGGAGGCGTAGTTCCAGCCGCTGCAGCCGATCCGGATCACGCTGTCGCCCATGTACCCGCTCCACGGCGAAAGTCCCAGAGATCCAGGCGCTTCGCGCGCCCTGCGCCGGCTGCGGCCCTCCACCGGCCCGGCCATCCGCCGACGGGATCGGGCCACCGGTCTACGCTTGTGGGCAGGGCGCGCGGTCGCCCGACGCACACGCATGCGCATCGCCATCGACATCGACTCCACGCTGCACCACTACTGGGATCGCCTGTCGGCCGCCGCGCTGCGCCGGTTCGGCGTCGAGCTGCCCTACGAGGAGCAGCTGGACTGGGGCATCACGAGGCTGCGCCACGACCAGCTGCACCTCTGCATCCAGGAGACGCACGGTGCCGAGGCGATCCTCGCCGGCGAGCCCTACCCCGACGCCGCCGAGACCGTCCGGCGCTGGCACGAGGAAGGCCACTTCATCCACATCACCAGCCACCGCGACCTCGCCGCCTGCGAGCCCACCGCCCGCTGGCTGGAGCAGATCGGCGTCCCCTACGACGACCTGCACTGCTCACACGACAAGGTCGGCCGCTGCCTGGAGCTGGGCATCGAACTGCTCATCGACGACAGCCCCGAGAACCTCGCGCGGGCGATCGACGCGGGCCTGATCGTCGCGACGATCTCCCACCCCTGGAACGGCGAGCTGTGCGACGAGGAGGACGTCATCTGCGCGTCGGACTGGCGCGGGCTGGCAGCTCGGCTGGACCCACTGTTGCGCCGGCGCGCCGTGCGGCCGTAGTAGACAAGTCGCGCTGCAACCGTCACTCACCCGCCGGACTCTCGCGTACAGTCAGTGAGAGCCCAAGACTTGGGTCTGACCGAGGACGGCATGCCCAAAAAGCTCCTGACGATCATCGCCATCGCCGCCGTCCTGATCGCCGGGCTCGTCGCTGCGATGTTCGCGTGGGACGCAAGCCGCGAGGACACGATCGCCAACGACGTCCGCGTCGGCCCGGTCGACGTCAGCGCCATGACGCGCGCGCAGGCGCGCCGCGCCATCACCCGCGACCTGCTCGAGCCGCTGAAGGAGCCGCTCGTCGTCCAGGCCGCCGGTCGGCCGTTCACGCTGAGCGCGCGCGCGGCGCACATCACGGCCGACGTCGACGCGATGGTCGACGCCGCGGTACGCCGCAGCCGCGAGGGCGGGGTGCTGGCGCGCACCTGGCGCGCCGTCACCGGCGACGGCGTCGGCGCGCGGATCCGGCCGGCGGTCTCCTACTCGCGCCGCGCGGTGCAGCGCATCGCCGACCGCGTGCGCGCCGCGGTCAGCCGGCCGGCGCTGGACGCGAAGGTGAACTTCACCCCCGCGAACCTCACCATCCGCCCGGCTCAGACCGGCCGCACGATCGACACGCGCAAGCTGCGCGGCGACATCGGGCGGGCGCTCGTGGCGGCGACCGACAAGCGCTTCGTCACGGCGCCGATCAAGAAGATCACCCCGAAGGTGACCGGCAAGAAGCTCGCCGCCGAGTACCCGGTCGTCCTGACCGTCGACCGCGGCGGCTTTCGGATCAGCCTCTTCAAGGACCTCAAGCGGGTGCGCGTCTACCCGATCGCCGTCGGCCAGGCGGGCCTGGAGACGCCGGCCGGCCTCTACAAGATCCAGAACAAGGCCGTCGACCCGCCCTGGCACGTCCCCAACTCAACCTGGGCGGGCAGCCTGGCCGGCACGGTCATCCCGGGCGGCATCCCGAGCAACCCCATCAAGGCGCGCTGGCTGGGCGTCTACGACGGCGTCGGCGTCCACGGCACCGACGCGGTCGGGTCGATCGGGACCAACGCCTCGCACGGCTGCATCCGGATGCTCATCCCGGACGTCGTCAAGCTCTACGAAGAGGTGCCGGTCGGCACCCCGATCTTCATCCACTGAGCCCTGGATCCGGATGAGATCCAGGCCAGCCCGGGGCTGCGCTCAGCCCACGCCGATGTCCGGCGCCGCGATCTCCTCCCAGCCGGACTCGAGCAGGAGGGCATGGTGCGGCGTGTGTCGAAAGACGAGCGTGCCGATGAAGATGCCACGCTCACGCTTGCGCATGACCGCGTACCACATCGTCGTGGCGTCGCCGCTGCCCTTGATGCGCAGCCACGGCCGCGGCGGGCCGTCCTCGGGACTCGAGATGCCGGCCTCCACGAGCTGGCGCGCCGTGGCGACGGTTCCCTGAGCCGTGTCGATGAAGAAGACGCCCATCGAACCCGAGGCTAGCGCGAGCTGGCGCACCGCTCTGGTGCGCTTCGACGAGGACCTGCGCCGGCGCGGAGCGGCGGAGAAGACGCGCAGCGCGTACGCCGCCGACCTGCGCCAGTTCGCATCCTGGGCAAGCTGGCAGCATGTCGAGCCGGCCGCCGTCGGCCACCGGCTGCTGCGCCGCTATGCCGCCGCGCTGTCCGAGCGCCGCTCGGCCCCCGCGACCGTCGCCCGCAAGGTCGCGGCCCTGCGCGCGTTCTTCGAGACCCTGCGCCAGCACGGCGAGATCGACGCCAACCCGGCCGACCTGCTGGCCGCGCCCAAGCGGGCCAAGACGCTGCCGCATGTCCTCGCGCCCGAGGAGATCAGCCGCCTGCTGGACCGCATCCCGGCCGCGACGCCGCTGGAGCTGCGCGACCGCGCCCTGTTCGAGATCGCCTACTCCAGCGGCCTGCGCGCCGAGGAGCTCGTCAACCTCGACCTCGCCTCCGTCGACTTCGACGCCGAGGAGCTGCGCGTCGAGGGCAAGGGATCGAAGACGCGCTTCGTGCCCGCCGGCGAGCCCGCGCTGCGGGCGCTCGCGCGCTACCTCGAGCGCGCCCGCACGGCGCTCGCCCAGCAGCCCGACGAGCCCGCGCTGTTTCTCTCGAAGTCCGGCCGGCGGCTGTCGACGTCGGACATCCGCCGGCGCCTGCACATGTGGTCGCGCAACGCGGCGGTGCAGGGCGGCGTACACCCGCACGCGCTGCGCCATTCGTTCGCGACGCACCTGCTGGAGGGCGGCGCGGACCTGCGATCGATCCAGGAGCTGCTGGGTCATGCCTCCGTGTCGACAACGCAGATCTACACTCGGGTAGAGTCGGCCCGACTCAAGGGTGCCTATGCGCGGTCGCACCCGAGGGCCTAGGGGTATGGAAACCAACGTAAAATCTGTCGAGCTGAAGGACCTGTGGCGCCAGTACAAGCGCGATGGGGATGCCCGCGCCCGCGAACGTCTCGTCGTCGCCTACTCGCCGCTCGTCAAGTACGTCTCCGGCCGGATGGCGTCGGGGCTGCCCGCCCACGTCGAGGAGGCCGACCTCATCTCCTACGGCCTCGGCGGCCTCATCTCGGCGATCGAGCGCTTCGAGCTCGAGCGCGAGATCAAGTTCGAGACCTACGCGATCACCCGCATCAAGGGCGCGATCATCGACGAGCTGCGCTCCCTGGACTGGGTGCCGCGCTCCGTCCGCGCCCGTGCCCGCGCGATCGAGCAGGCCAACACGCGCCTGGAGCACAAGCTGCAGCGCGCCCCGACGGACGAGGAGATGGCCGACGAGCTCGAGATGAGCGTCTCGGACTTCCAGGACGCGCTGCTGCAGATCTCCAACTCGACCGTCGCCGCGCTTGACGAGCTGTGGACGGTGTCCGATGCCTCCGGCGACCAGGTCTCCTTGCTGGACACGCTGCGCGACCCGGCCGCACCGGATCCCGCACAGGTCATGGACGCGACCGACCTCAAGGACCGCATCGCCGACGCGATCGCGCGCCTGCCCGAGCGCGAGAAGCTCGTCGTCGCGCTGTACTACTACGAGAACCTGACCCTGCGCGAGATCGGCGAGGTCCTCGGCGTCACGGAGTCGCGCGTCTCGCAGCTGCACACGAAGGCCGTGCTGCGCCTCCGCGGGCGCATGTCCGACGAGAACCTCGCCGACTAGGCGCGCCGCCGCTCCTCACCCCGGCCCGCGGGCGGTCGATATTTCGGCGCTCCGGGGATAGCATCGCGCCTTCCCCGAGGAGAGGAGCCGCGCATGCACAAGCCTGCTGACCGCATCCGCAACGTAGCTTTGATCGGCCATCGTGGCGGCGGCAAGACGTCGCTGCACGAGGCACTCCTGTTCGAGGCCGGCGCGACGAACCGCCTGGGCTCCGTGCTCGACGGCACGACGGTGTCGGACTCCGAGCCCGACGAGCAATCGCGCAAGATGTCGATCTCGCTCGCGCTGAGCTCGTTCGAGTGGGAGGGGCGCAAGATCAACCTCATCGACACCCCCGGCGAGCCGAGCTTCGTCGCCGACGCGCTGGGCGCGATGCGCGTCGCCGAGTCGGCGATCTTCGTCGTCAACGGGGTCATGGGCGTCGAGGTCAGCACGCGGCGGCTGTGGGCGCGCGCCGAGGAGCTCGACCTCGCGCGGATGATCTTCGTGAACATGCTCGACCGCGAGCGCGCAGACTTCTTCCGGGCGCTGGAGTCCTGCAAGGACGCCTTCGGCCCGCACGTCGTGGCGACGGAGATCCCGATCGGATCCGAGCACGACATCAACGGCGTCATCGACCTCGTCGACATGAAGGCCTACCGCTACAGCGGGGACGGCCGCGACAACTGCACCGAGATCGAGATCCCCGCCGACCTGCAGGACCTCGCCGAGGAGTACCGCGAGATGATGATGGACGAGATCTGCGAGGTTTCCGACGCGCTCATGGAGCGCTACCTCGAGGGCGAGGACATCGCCCACGACGAGATCGTCTCCACCCTCAAGGAGGGCACGAACCACGGCTCGCTGGTTCCGGTCACCTGCGGCGTCGCGACGCGCAACCTCGGGACGAACCGGCTGCTCGACGCGATCGTCGAGGACCTGCCCTCGCCGGTGAAGCACGGCTCGCTGGAGCTGCCCGAGATCTCGCTCGAGGCCGACGAGAACAAGCCGCTGTACGCCTACGTCTTCAAGACCCGCGCCGACCCGTTCGCCGGCCGCATCAACCTCTTTCGCGTCTACCAGGGCGTCATGGGCCACGACAGCCACGTCATGAACACGACGAGCCACAACAAGGAGCGCGTCGGCCAGCTGCTCGTGTTCAGCGGCAAGGAGTCCGGCCACGCCGACGAGTTCGGTCCCGGCGACATCGGCGCCGTCGCCAAGCTCAAGGAGACCCGCGCGGGCGACTGGCTGGCCGAGCGCGACGAGCCGATCTCGATGCCGAAGATCGCGCTGCCCGCGCCGGTCATGGCGTTCGCGATGGAGGCCCACGGCGACGAGGACAAGGTCTACACGTCGCTGCGCCGCCTGCAGGAGGAGGACCCGACGATCGACCTGCACCGCGACCCCGAGACCGGCGATCAGATCATCGCCGGGCTGTCGCAGATGCACGTCGAGGTGATCATCGACCGCCTCAAGGAGCGCTTCGGCGCCGAGGTCACGCTCAAGCCGCCGCGGGTGCCCTACCAGGAGACGATCCGCAAGCCCGCCAAGGCGCACGGTCGCCACAAGAAGCAGTCCGGCGGGCGCGGCCAGTTCGGTGACTGCCACATCGAGATCGAGCCGCGCGAGCCCGGCGCCGGCTTTGAGTTCATCAACAAGATCAAGGGCGGCGTCATCCCGACATCGTTCATCCCGGCCGTCGAGAAGGGCGTCATCGACGCGATGCACTCCGGCCCGATCGCCGGCTGCCCGGTCAAGGACGTCGCGGTGACGGTCTTCGACGGCAGCTACCACACCGTCGACTCGTCGGAGATGGCGTTCAAGCTCGCCGGCTCGATCGCGATGAAGGAGGCGATGAGCAACGCGTCGCCGGCGCTGCTGGAGCCGATCATGCTCGTCACGCTCGAGATCCCCGAGGAGTCCGTCGGCGACGTCATCGGCGACCTCAACTCGCGCCGCGGGCGCCCGCAGGGGATGGACTCGATCGCCGCCGGGCTGACCGAGGTCAAGGCCGAGGTGCCGATGGCGGAGATGCTCACCTACGCGCCCGACCTGCGCTCGCTCACCGGCGGCCAGGGCGACTACACGATGGAGTTCCTGCGCTACGAGGAGGTGCCGGCGCACCTGCAGCAGAAGATCGTCGAGCAGGCGACCGCCGAGGAGGCCGTCAGCGCGTAGTTCGACGGGGGGCGAACTTCGGGTCTCCGCGGCCTCTTATGAGGTGTGAGCGACCCGAAGGAGGGCAGGTACGATGACCGCGATGCCGGTCGCAGAACCGATGACCGCCGAGGAGTTCCTGGCGCTGCCGGACGGCGAGCACCGCTGGACCGAGCTCGTCGGCGGTGAGCTTGTCGTGGATCCGCCGCTTCTGCGACATCAGCTGATCTGCTCGGAGATGCTCTTTGCGCTCATGGCCTGGGGGCGCGCCGCACCCGACCGCGGCTTCGCCTGCATGGAGCTCGCCGTCCGCATCGGTGACCGCGACGTCTACCAGCCCGATCTCGTCTGGTACCGGGCGAATCGGATTCCGATGCGCGACGAGCCGCCGCCCTACAAGGTCCCCGACCTCGCCGTCGAGATCCGCTCTCCGAGCACGTGGCGCTACGACATCGGCGCGAAGAAGTCCGGCTACGAGCGTCGCGACCTGCCTGAGCTCTGGCTCGTCGACACGGCGGCCGACGAGGTGCTCGTGTTCCGGCGCTCGCAGCCCGATGCGCCGCAGTTCGACGTCGCCCACGAGCTGACCCGCGACGAGACCCTGGCGTCGCCGCTGCTGCCGGGCTTCGCGATCGCACTGAACGCGCTCTTCGGGGAGTAGCCGCCATGTGGCCACCGGAGGCACTCGAGTTCCTGCGCGACCTCGAGGACAACAACGACCGCGACTGGTTCAAGGCCAACCGGGCGCGCTACGACGATCACCTGCGCGGACCTGGCCAGGCGCTCGCCGAGAGCCTCGCCGACTTCGGCGAGCCGAGGTTCTTCCGGCCCTACAACGACGCGCGCTTTCACCACCGCCCCCCGATGAAGGAGCAGCTCGGGATCGCGATCGGCTACGGCGGCGCGGGCGGCTTCTACGTCGAGCTCTCACTCGACGGGCTGCTCGTGGGAGCCGGCCGCCACCATCCGTCGCGCGACCAGCTCGAGCGCTTCCGGGCCGCGATCGACGACGGCCGCCGCGCCCGCGGCTTCGAGCAGGCGGTGGCCAAGGCGGCCGCGGCAGGCATGCAGCTCGTCGCGCCGGAGCTCAAGCGCGCGCCGCGCGGCTACCCGATCGACCACCCGCGCGTGGAGCGGCTGCGCCTGAAGAACCTCACGGTCTTCTCCCGTCACGAGCTCGAACCGTGGCTGCACGAGGAGCGTTGTCGCGAGATCGTCCGCGCCGAGCTCGAGGGGGCGCGACCGCTCGTGAGATGGCTGGGCAAGCACGTGGGGCCGCCCGGCGCAGGCTGACGTGCGTCGAGCCGGCCGCGGCGTGCGGCCGGTACCCTGACCCTCGCATGGAGCGCAAGTCGATCACGACGTCCCGCGCCGCTGTCGCCTGCGACGTGTGCGGGCGGACGCTGCTGCGCGGCGAGCACGCCGACGCCTTCATCGCCAACGGATCGCGGCGCATGGTCTGCGAGCTGTGCACCGCGCGGGCCGCCAACGAGGGCTGGATCCGCGAGGGCGCCGACAACGCGCTGGGCGTGCGCCGCAACGGCCCGCGCAGTGGCCGCTCGCTGCTGGGCCGGCTCAAGCCGCCACGCCGCGCCGCGCCGCCGCCGGTCGAGCTGCCCTACCGCCGCATCTCCGCCAACGTGGACCGGATCGTGCCCGGCACGCGCGTCACGACGCCCGCCGACCACGACGAGCAGGTCAGCGCCGACGGTGGGCCGCCGCGCGAGGCCGGCGGCGACGGCGAAGCGCAGGCCGCGATCGAGTCGCGCGAGCCGCGTCACGTCCACGCCGTGCCCACCAACGCCGACCTGAAGATGGCCCGCGCGCTGGACGTGTTCAACCTCTCGGCCCATCCGCGCCGCATCGCCGGCGTGACGCGCTCGCTCGGCACGCCGATGGTCAGCGTGCGGCCCTCCGACGTGGAGGGCGCGATCGTCTCGATCGTCGTCGGCTGGGAGCTGTGCTGGTATCGCTACGAGGTCGACCTCGCCGACGAGGCCTCCGGCGTGCGCGTCCTCGGCCAGGGCGCCGAGCTCTCCGAGCTGACCGAATCCGAACAACTGGCCAACGCCGTGGCCGACAACCGTGGACGCCTTGTCCTTGCCGCATGACGGCGTGGTTCTCTAGGGTGAAGCGATGATCTACTGCGTCGTACCGGAGGCACTGGAAGCCGAGCTGTTCGACAAGCTCACCGCGTACTACGCCGACGACGAGAACGTCACCGTCATCGTCGATCGTCGCAAGTCCGAGCGGCGCGGTCCGAACGACGATCCGGCGGCCGCCGAGCAGCGCGAGACGCGCGACCGCCGGCGCCAGCGCGTGCCCGGCGAGTTCCCGCGCATCGAACCCGGGTAGTGGCGCAGTGAAGGTCGTCGTGCACGTCGACGGCGGCGCACGGGGCAACCCCGGACCGGCCGCCGCCGGAGCGGTGATCTCGACGCCCGACGGCGCGGTGCTCGACGACGCCGCCGAGGCGATCGGCGTCGCCACGAACAACGTCGCCGAGTACCGCGGGCTGCTGCTGGGGCTGCAGCGCGCGCGCGCGCTGGGCGCCACCGAGGTCGAGGTCGTCAACGACTCCGAGCTCGTCGCCAAGCAGGTCAACGGCGCCTACAAGGTCAAGCACCCCGACATGAAGCCGCTGCACGCCGCGGCGCTGCAGGCCCTCGACGGCTTCGAGCGCTGGTCGATCCGCTCGGTCCCGCGCGCGCAGAACGCCGACGCCGACGCGCTCGTAAACCAAGCGCTGGACAGCGCCGCCCATCCGTAGCGCGCTCAGGGAGCGTCCGGCGTTCGCCGCCCTGGCCGGCGCGATCGCGATCGCCTTCTCGGCGATCCTCGTCGACCTCGCGAGCGTCAGCCCGTCGACGGCGGCGGTGTTTCGCTGTGGCTACGCGCTGCCGGTGCTGGGCCTGCTCGCGCTGCGCGAGCGGCGGCGCTTCGGTCCGCCGCCGGCCCGCCACCGGCGCCACGCGGCGATCGCCGGGAGCTTCTTCGCGGCCGACCTGATCCTCTGGCACCACGCGATCGGCGACGTCGGCGCGGGCCTGGCGACGACGCTGGCCAACCTGCAGGTCGTTCTCGTCGCGCTCGCGGCGTGGGTGTTCCTCAGCGAGCGGCCCTCGCGCAACGTCGCGCTCGCGGTACCGCTCGTGTTCGGCGGCGCCGTGCTCATCTCCGGCGTCATCGGCGAGGACGCCTACGGCGACGACCCGGCGCTCGGGGCGCTGTTCGGCGTCCTCACCGCCGTCGCCTACACCGGCTTTCTGCTCGTCCTGCGCCATGCCGGCCGCGACCTGCGCCGCCCCGCGGGGCCCTTGTTCGAGGCGACGCTCGTCGCCACCGTCGTGGCGATCGCCGCGGGAGCGCTGCTGGGCGAGGTCGACCTCGTGCCGAGCTGGCCGGCCCACGGCTGGCTGCTGACGCTCGCGCTCACGTCGCAGGTCCTCGGCTGGCTGCTGATCGCGATCGCCCTGCCCCGGCTGCCGGCGTCGCTGACGTCGATCGTCCTGACCGTCCAGCCGGTCGGCTCGGTCCTGCTGGGAATCGTCCTGCTCGGCGAGGATCCGGCCCCCGTCCAGCTCGCGGGCGTCGTGGTCATCGTCGTCGGGATCGTGATTGCGACGCGCCGGGCTCCCACGCCGGGGCATGGCGGGCCCGTCGCTGGGTAGGAACCCGGTGGCGTGTGCATCCGATCTTTATCCGGATGCGTTTAATGGACCTACGACGCAGCATGCGCCGCGACGATCAGACCATCGATGGGGTCGCGCGTCGCGAAGACTCTGAAGGGCATTTCGAAAGAAGGAGGGTGAGCATGGGAGCGACGGTGCCCCTGCAGGTGACCGTCAACGGGGAAGCGCACGCGTCTGAGGTTCCGGCGCGCATGCTGCTCGTGCACTACCTGCGCGACGAACTCGGTCTGACCGGCACGCACGTCGGTTGCGACACGTCGAACTGCGGGGCCTGCACGTGCCTCGTCAACGGCGAATCCGCCAAGACCTGCACGGTGCTCGCCGTCCAGTGCGACGGCGCGGAGATCACGACCATCGAGGGCATGGCCGGCGCCGACGGCTCGCTGCACGCGCTGCAGGAGGGCTTCTGGGCCGAGCACGGCCTGCAGTGCGGCTACTGCACGCCGGGGATGATCATGGCCGCCGCCGACCTGCTCGCCCGCCGCACTGGCGACGGTCCGATCAGCGAGGAGGAGGTCCGCACGGGCCTGGAGGGCAACCTCTGCCGCTGCACCGGCTACCACAACATCGTCAAGGCCGTCCAGGCCGCCGCCGAGGCCTCCCGGAGGATCAAGGTATGACGACCGTAGACGTCCCGCCCACCCTGCACGTCGGCCAGTCGCTGCGCCGCAAGGAGGACCCGCGCCTCATTACGGGCCGCGCGACCTACATCGACGACCTGGCCCTGCCGGGCATGCTGCACGCGGCCGTCGTGCGCTCGCCGGAGGCGCACGCCAAGGTGGTCTCGATCGACGCGTCGCGGGCGCTCGCTCGCCCCGGCGTGAAGGCCGTCTTCACCGGCGAGGACATGAGCGACCTGCTCGCCCCGCTGCCGATGGCCTGGGCCCCGCCCGGCGTCGAGATCAAGACGCCCGAGCGCTGGCCGCTCGTGCGCGGCTTCGTGCGCCACGTCGGCGATGCCGTCGCGCTCGTGATCGGCGACAGCAAGTACGTCGTCGCGGACGCCGCCAACGAGGTGCACGTCGAGTACGAGTCGCTGCCGGTCGTCGTCGACGTCGAGGAGGCGCTGAAGGACGAGGTGCTCGTCCACGAGTCGCTCGGCACGAACAAGGCCCACGAGTGGTCGATGGGCGGCGGCGGTGACATCGAGGCGGCGCTCGCGGCCTCCGACGTCGTCGTCGAGCGACGCATCGTCAACCACCGCACGGCCGGCGCAGCGATGGAGACGCGCGGCTGCATCGCGGAGTTCCGCGCCGGCCAGCTCACCGTGTGGTCCTCGACGCAGGTGCCGCACCTGCTGCGGCTCTTCTACGCCGTGCAGATGGGCATCAGCGAGGACAAGGTGCGCGTCATCGCCCCCGAGGTCGGCGGCGGCTTCGGCGGCAAGCTGCAGGTGACCGCCGAGGAGACGATGGCCGCCTGGGCCTCGCGCAAGCTTGGCCGGCCGGTCAAGTGGATCGAGTCGCGCTCGGAGAACATGGCGGTCTCACACCACGGCCGCGACCAGGTCGACTACGTGCGGATGGGAGCGACGCGGGACGGCAAGATCACCGCCTTCCACGCGAACATCATCCAGGACCTCGGCGCGTACTTCGGGCTGCTGACGCCGATGATCCCCGAGCTCGGCGCGTTCGTGCAGACCGGCTGCTACGCGATTCCCGTGGTCCAGACCGACATCACCGGCGTGCTGACGAACAAGTTCTTCACCGACGCGATCCGCGGAGCCGGCCGCCCGGAGATGACGCACATGCTCGAGGTGACGATCGACCAGCTCGCCCAGGAGCTGGGGATCGACCCCGTCGAGATCCGCCGCCGGAACTTCATCAAGGCCGAGCAGTTTCCCTACGAGACGCCGTACGGCATCACGTATGACTCGGGCAACTACGAGGTCGCGCTGGACCGGGCCCTCGAGATCGTCGACATGGACACGTTCCGCGCCGAGCAGTCCGCCCTGCGAGAGCAGGGCATCCTGCGCGGCATCGGCTTCTCCACGTACACGGAGATCTGCGGCCTCGCGCCGTCCCGGGCGGTCGGCCCGAGCGGGTTCGGGCTCGGCATCGGCCTCTACGAGTCGGCGATCGTGCGCGTGCACCCGACCGGATCGGTGACGGTCTTCACCGGCTCGTCGCCGCACGGCCAGGGCCACGAGACGGGCTTCGCCCAGATCGTCGCCGACCGTCTCGGCACCGATCCCAGCGTCGTCGAGGTCGTCCACGGCGACACCGCGACGGGCCCGATGGGCCTGGGCACGTACGGCTCGCGCTCGCTGTCGATCGGCGGCGTTGCGGTCGCCCACGCGGCCGAGAAGATCGGCGACAAGGCCCGCGCGATCGTCGCCCACAACCTCGAGGCCGACGTGGCCGACATCGAGATCCACGAGGGCAAGTTCTCGCTGCGCGGCGATCCCGAGTCGGGCATGACGCTCGCGGAGGTCGCCGGCTGCGCCTACATCGACGCGACGAAGATGCCCGAGGGGATGGAGCTCGGCCTCGAGCAGTCGCTCATCTACGACCCGTCGAACTTCGTGTTCCCGTTCGGCACGCACGTGTGCGTCGTCGACATCGATCCGGAGACCGGCAAGGTCGACGTCGTGCGCTGGGTGGCGGTCGACGACTGCGGGCCGGCGGTGAACCCGATGCTGATCGACGGTCAGGTGCACGGCGGCGTCGTGCACGGCATCGGCCAGGCTATCTACGAGCAGGTCGTCTACGACGAGCGCGGACAGCTCGTCACCGGCACGTTCGTGGACTACGCGCTGCCGACGGCGGCCGACGTCCCGAGCTTCGAGACCGACCGCACGGAGACGAAGTCCCCGTCGAACTCGCTCGGCGTCAAGGGCATCGGCGAGGCGGGCACGATCGCCGCCACGCCGGCGATCGTCAACGCCGTCATCGACGCGCTGCGCCACGAGGGCATCTCGTACATCGACATGCCGCTCACCCCGCTACGGGTGTGGCAGGCGCTCGAGGAGGCGCGCGGCCGCGGCGACGGCCCGCGGGACACCGAGCAGGGGCGGCCGCTGCCCGAGCAGGCCGAGGGCTCGGCCGGCTCCGGACCCACGATCCCCGAAGGAGGTGCCGCATGATCGCCGCCGAGTTCGACTACGCGGTCGCGTCGTCCGTCGACGACGCGATCTCGCTGCTGGCCGAGGGTGGGGCCGACGCCAAGCTCCTGGCCGGCGGGCACTCGCTGCTGCCGTTCATGAAGCTGCGCTTCGCCGCGCCGAGCCTGCTCGTCGACATGCGCAAGCTCGACGAGCTGCGCGGCATCCAGACCGGCGACGACTCGTTTCGGATCGGTGCCCTGACGCGTCACTCCGAGCTGCAGGCCCGCGAGGACATGGGGCTCGTCAGCGCGGTCGCCACGAAGATCGCCGACCAGCAGGTGCGCAACCGCGGCACGATCGGCGGCTCGCTCTCGCACGGCGACTCGGCGGCCGACCTGCCGGCGACGCTGCTGGCCTACGACGGCACGGTGACGCTGCGCGGGTCCGGCGGCGAGCGCGAGGTGGCGGCCGCCGACATGTTCGAGGGCTACCTGACGACCGCCGTCCAGCAGGGCGAGGTTCTCACCGAGGTCCGCCTGCCGTCGATGGCCGGCTACGGCTACGGCTACGAGAAGTTCAACCGCCGCGCCGAGGACTGGGCGATGGTCGGGGTGTGCGCCCTGGTGAAGGTGACCGACGGCGTCTGCGAGGACGTGCGCATCGGCCTGACGCACATGGCCTCCACGCCGCTGCGCGCGAGCGCGGCGGAGGACGCGCTGCGCGGCCAGCCCTGTGACGCCGAGCACATCGAGGCGGCGGCGCAGCTCGCCGCGGAGGGCACGAGCCCGCTCGGGGACCTCAACGCCACGCCGGACTACAAGCGCCACCTGGCGCGGGTGCTGACGCGGCGCGCGCTGACGACGGCCAGCGCCGCGTGATCGCAGGCGTCGTTCTGGCGGCGGGATCCGGGTCGCGCTTCGGCAAGAGCGCCAAGCAGCTTGCCGAGCTCGACGGGATCCCGCTGCTGGAGCACGCCCTGCGCGCGGTACGAGCCGTGCCCGGCCTCGAGCGCGTCGTCGTCGTGCTCGGCGCCCGCGCGGACGAGATCCTCGCGGGCGTCGACTTCGGCACCGCCGAGCCGGTGGTCTGCGCCGACTGGGCCGACGGCCAGGCGGCGTCGCTGCGCTGCGGCATCGAAGCGGTGGCCGACGCCGACGCGGCGGTGCTGACGCTCGGTGACATGCCGCGCATCACGCCAGCCGTCATCACGCAGTTCGCCGACATCGCCGCGCGCTACGGCGCGCAGGCCCGGGCGCGGGCGATCTACGACGGCCTGCCCGGCCATCCGGTCGTGCTCGGCCGCGACTACTTCGCCCAGATCGCCGCTCTGCAGGGCGACGTCGGCGCCCGCGAGGTCCTCAAGGCGATCGGCGCCTACCCGATCGAGTGCAGCCACCTCTGCTCGCCGGCGGACGTCGACACGCCGGCCGCGCTGGAGGAGCTGCGCGGGTGACGGAGGAGCCGGCGCCGGACGCAGGCGAGCGTGCGCCCGACGGCGCCGAGGCGACCAACGGCACGGCGCCCGCGGCACCGGCACCGGCGAAGCCGCTCAACGCCGTCGCGCTCGCCAAGGAGGTCGTCCTCGAGCGCGCCCAGAACCTGCTCGAGTGGCTGCTGCGGCGGTTGAAGCGCTACCGCGCGGCGCGCGGGGACTGGTGGGAGAAGTAGCACCGTCCGGGGGCCCGGTCTTCGCGAACGGACCGCCGGAGGAGGCACAGCCGGGATCGTCCGGGTCACCTGCCGAAAGGGCCTGCCTGCGAAGATGCGAGGGCGCGCGCGACCCGACCATCGTGCACATATAGATCGAATCCATACGAAAGGGCCCGACATTTCGCTTGAACCCAATGTCAGCGAGGGCCAGGATGTACCTATGTCCCTCGTCGAGGAACCGATCTCCGCTGCCCCGGACGCGAAGAAGGAGCTGCCCGCCAGCCTCGAACAGCTCGCGCTGAGCGCGGTCCGCGCGGCCGCGCTCGCCGCCTACAAGCACGCCGGGTCCGGCGACGGCAAGGCCGCCGACGGCGCCGCCACCGAGGCGATGCGCGCGATCCTCGGCGAGGCCCACGGCCTCGGCCGGGTCATCATCGGCGAGGGCGAGAAGGACAACGCCCCGATGCTCTTCAACGGCGAGGAGCTCGGCGACGGGGAGGGCCCGCGCTTCGACATCGCCGTCGATCCGGTCGAATGCACCGACCTCTGCGCCAACGGCCTGCCCGGCTCGCTGACGACGATCGCGTTCGCCGGCGACGGCTGCCTGTGGTCGCCCGGCCCCGGCCTCTACCAGGACAAGCTCGTCGTCGGCCGCGGCGCGACCGACGCGATCGACCTGCGCGAGAGCTCGGAGTGGAACGTCGAGAGCGTCGCCAAGGCACTCGGCAAACCGGTCGACGAGATGCGCGTGCTGCTGCTCGACAAGCCGCGTCACGTCGAGCTGGCCAAGCGGCTGCGCGCGCTGGGCGTGACCGTGATCATGCCCAGCGCCGGCGACGTGGCCGGCGCGATGTTCGCGCTGCTGCCGGGAACCGGCGTCGACATGCTGATGGGCGTCGGCGGTACGCCGGAGGGCATCATGGCCGCCTGTGCCGTGAAGGTGCTCGGCGGCGGCATGCAGACGCGCCTGGCCCCGCAGCGCGACGAAGAACGTGAAGCGATCATCGCCGCCGGCATCTCGCTCGACGAGATCCTCGGCGTCGACGACCTCATCCGCGGGCCCGCGATCTTCGCGGCCTGCGGCATCACCGGCGGCACGATGCTCGGCGCGCCGCGTCGCATGGCGCCGGGCTGGATCTCCACCCAGTCGCTGATCATCAGCCCCGGCTCCTATCGCCGGATCGTGGAGAGCACCCCCGCACCCGACCTCAACTCCGAAGAAGGATGACCCTATGCCGCTCGTGACCATGCGACAGCTCCTTGACGAGGCCGCCGCCGGCGGCTACGGCGTCGCGGCCTTCAACGTCAACAACCTGGAGCAGATCCAGGGGATCATGGAGGCCGCTCAGGAGACCCAGTCGCCGGTCATCGTGCAGGCCTCGCGCGGCGCGCGCTCCTACGCGGGCGACAACTTCCTCTACCACATGATGCTGGCCGCGACCGAGACGTACCCCGACATCCCCGTCGCCCTGCACCAGGACCACGGCAACTCGCCGGAGACCTGCATCAGCGCGATCGAGCTCGGCTTCACGAGCGTGATGATGGACGGCTCGCTGGGCGAGGACGCCAAGACGCCGCTGGACTTCGAGGACAACGTCGCGGTCACCAAGCAGGTCGTCGACATCGCTCACGCGCGCGGCGTCACCGTCGAGGGCGAGCTCGGCACGCTCGGCGGCATGGAGGACGGCGTCGGCTCGGGTGAGATCTGCCTGACCGATCCCGCCCAGGCCGAGGAGTTCGTCGAGCGCACCGGCGTCGACGCCCTGGCCGTCGCCATCGGCACGAGCCACGGCGCCTACAAGTTCTCGCGCGAGCCCGACGGCGACATCCTCGCGATGGAGATCATCGAGGACATCCACCGCCGCCTGCCCGACACGCACATCGTCATGCACGGCTCCTCCAGCGTCCCGAAGGACGTCGTCGAGCGCCTGAAGGCCGCCGGCGGCGAGGTCGACGCCGGCTTCGGCGTGCCGATCCACGCGATCCAGCGCGGCATCGAGCACGGCGTGCGCAAGGTCAACATCGACACCGACGGCCGCCTGGCCATCACCGCCTTCATGCGCGAGCACTACCGCGACAACCCCGGCGACTGGGATCCGCGCGGCGCCGGCAAGGCGGCGCGCGCCGGCCAGAAGCACATCTGCATGCAGCGCATGCAGGAGCTCGGCATGGCCGGCCACGCCGGCGACTACACGCCGATGTCGCTGGACGAAATGGCCGAGCGCTACGCAGCGGGCGTGCGTTCCACTGTCTAGGAAGCCGCGGCGCACGCCGCGCGGCCGAGGCCCGCGCACATGATCGACGTCGCCTTTCGCGGCGCCGACGTCCGTCCCGCCGGGACGGCGGTCGTCATCGACGTCCTGCGGGCGACGTCGACGATCACGCTCGCGCTGGCCTCCGGCTACGCGCGCGTGCTCGTCGCCGGCAGCATCGACGAGGCGAAGGCGCTGCGGACGCCCGAGCGCACGCTGGCCGGTGAGGTCGGTTGCGCCCGCGCCCCCGGCTTCGACCTGGGCAACTCGCCCGAGGAGACGCTCCAGCCGCGCAGCGCCGAGCTCGTGCTCGCCACGACGAACGGGGCGCCGGCGATCGTCGCCGCCGCCGCGTCGGCGGACGAGGTGCTCGTCGCGTCGCTGCTGAACATGGGCGCCGTGCTCGAGCAACTGGCCACACGTGAGGATGTTCTTCTGGTCTGCGCGGGTACCGATGGTCGTGTGAGCATGGAGGACGTGTACCTCGCCGGCCGGCTGAGCGCCGGCCTGGACGGCGACCGCACCGACGCCGCGCGGGTCGCCGAAGCCTTCGCCGCGGCGTATCCGGACCCCTTCGACGCGCTCTCGGCCAGCGGCGGTGCCGTCGGGCTGCGCCGCGAGGGACTCGAGTCCGACATCACGTTCTGCGCGCAGGAGTCGATCGTCGAAGTCGTCGGTCGCCTGAGCGAAATGGTCGAAGGTGCAGCGCTGCTCACTGCGGCGCCCACCACCGCCGCGTCCCCCGCGACCGAACTCCATACATAACCTAGAAACTATGCAAAACGGCCAATCTTCTGCTTTATATCTTTGGGTTGACCGGGTAGTGTCGCGCTGAGCGCACTCCGAGAGAGGATGGAATGAGCACCACCGAGAAGGACGGAAAGAAGAAGACCAAGAGCCGCTGGGACTCCGGCGTCACGCCGTATGCCGAGATGGGCTACTGGAATCCTGACTACGAGGTCAAAGACACGGACATTCTTTGCGCCTTCCGGATCACCCCGCAGGAGGGCGTGGACCCGATCGAGGCCGCAGCCGCGGTCGCGGGCGAGTCCTCGACTGCCACGTGGACCGTGGTGTGGACCGACCGCCTCACCCCCTACGAGCACTACCAGGCCAAGGCCTACAGCGTTGAAGAGGTCCCGGGCACCCCGGGCCAGTACATCGCGCTGATCGCCTACGACATCGACCTCTTCGAAGAGGGCTCGATCGCCAACCTCACGTCGTCGATCATCGGCAACGTCTTCGGCTTCAAGCCGCTCAAGGCGCTGCGCCTCGAGGACATGCGCATCCCCGTCGCCTACGTCAAGACGTTCCCGGGCCCCCCGCACGGCATCGTCATGGAGCGCGAGTACCTCGACAAGTTCGGCCGCCCGCTGATCGGCGCGACGACGAAGCCGAAGCTCGGCCTGTCGGCCAAGAACTACGGCCGCGTCGTCTATGAGGCGCTGCGCGGCGGCCTGGACTTCACGAAGGACGACGAGAACATCAACTCGCAGCCCTTCATGCGCTGGCGTGATCGCTACGTCCACTGCATGGAGGCCGTGCAGCGCGCGCAGGCCGCCACCGGTGAAGTCAAGGGGCACTACCTCAACGTCACCGCGGCGACGATGGAGGACATGTACGAGCGCGCCGAGTTCGCCAAGGAAGTCGGCTCGATCATCATCATGCAGGACCTCACGGTCGGCTACACGGCGATGTCGTCGATGTCGAACTGGTGCCGTGCGAACGGCATGATCCTGCACCTGCACCGCGCCGGCCATGGCACCTACACGCGCCAGAAGACGCACGGCGTGTCGTTCCGCGTCATCGCGAAGTGGTGTCGCCTGCTGGGCGTCGACCACATCCACGCGGGCACCGTCGTCGGCAAGCTCGAGGGCGACCCGGCGATGATCATGGGCTACTACAAGACCCTGCGCGACGGCTACACCGAGAAGGACCTCAAGCTGGGGCTGTACTTCGACCAGGACTGGGCCTCGCTGCCGGGCGTCATGCCCGTCGCATCGGGCGGCATCCACGCCGGCCAGATGCACCAGCTGCTGCACTACCTCGGCGAGGATTCGATCCTGCAGTTCGGCGGCGGCACGATCGGCCACCCGATGGGCATCGCGGCCGGCGCCAGCGCCAACCGCACCGCCGTCGAGGCGATCATCCAGGCCCGCAACGAGGGCCGCGACTACTACGAAGAGGGTCCGGACATCCTCATCGAGGCCGCCAAGGGCTGCCCCGAGCTGAACGCGGCGCTCGAGGTCTGGAAGGACATCACGTTCGATTACACCTCCACCGACACGGCTGACGTCGAAGTCACGCCGACCTCGGCGTAGGGGAGAGAGAAGACATGAGACTCACACAGGGAACGTTCTCATTCCTGCCGGACCTGACCGACGAGCAGATCGAGGCGCAGATCTCCTACGCGCTCTCCAACGGCTGGTCGATCATGGTCGAGTACACCGATGACCCGCACCCGCGCAACGGGCTGTGGGACATGTGGTCGCCGCCGATGTTCGACCTCGGAGAGGACGACGCGGACGTGGTCATGCGCGACGTGCGCGCGTGCATCGAGGCGCACGGGCACCTCTACGTGAAGGTCGTCGCGTACGACCGCTCGAAGGGACGCCAGACATCGGCGCTGTCGTTCATCGTCAACCGCCCCGAGAAGGAGCCCGGATTCCGTCTGGAGCGTCAGGAGACGCACGACCGCGTGATCCGCTACACGATCCATTCGTACGCGGGCCTCAACACCCCGGCGGGCGAGCGCTATGGCGGCGAGGGCGGAGAGCTCGCGCCGGTCGTCAGCGCTTCCAAGACCAACGAATCGAACGGTAAGTCGGCAGACTGATGGCACAGACGCTTGAGACCCTGCCCGAGCAGCTCGAGGAGATCCCCGACGGCGCAGACGCCGTCGAGGCGGTGCTCGACGAGATGGACAAGGAGTTCGTCGGTCTTGGACCCGTCAAGGAGCGCATCCGCGAGATGGCGGCGCTCCTGGTCATCGACAAGCTCCGTCGCGAGGCAGGGCTCGAGTCGTCACGCCCGTCGCTGCACATGACGTTCACCGGCAACCCCGGTACCGGCAAGACCACGGTTGCGCTCAAGATGGCGGAGATCCTCCATCGGCTTGGTTACATCGACAAGCCGAAGGTGGTCTCCGTCACGCGCGACGATCTCGTCGGGCAGTACGTCGGACACACGGCGCCCAAGACGCGTGACGTGCTCAAGCGCGCCAAGGGCGGCGTGCTGTTCATCGACGAGGCCTACTACCTGTACCGCCCCGAGAACGAGCGCGACTACGGGCAGGAGGCGATCGAGATCCTGCTGCAGGTCATGGAGACCGAGCGCGAGGACCTCGTCGTCGTCCTCGCCGGCTACAAGGACCGCATGGAGACGTTCTTTCGCTCCAACCCCGGCATGGGCTCGCGCGTCGCCCACCACCTGCACTTCCCGGACTTCACGCCGGAAGAGCTCGTGCAGATCGCCGATCTCATGATGGAGAAGCAGCAGTACGAGTTCGAGCCGGAGGCCCGCGAGGCGTTCGAGGAGTACATCAACCGACGCCTCGAGCGGCCGCGCTTCGCCTACGGGCGCAGCATCCGCAACGCGATCGACCGCGCGCGCATGCGTCAGGCGGGACGCCTCTACGACAACCGCGAGAACCTGAGCAAGGAAGACCTCATGACGATCAAGGCGGAGGATATTCTTGCGAGCTCACTGTTCGGGGACGAAGAGGGCGAGTCGCCCGAGGACGAGAAATCGAACTCGAATGGCGACGACAAGAAGAAGAAGAAGAAACGCCCCCGGCAACCAGAGCTAGCTTCGAGGAGAACCATTGCCCCGTCCGATCATCCTCGGTGTCGTCGGCGATTCTGCAACCGGCAAGACGACGCTCTCCCGCGGTCTCGTGCGCATGCTCGGCGAGAACAACGTCACGCACGTGGCGGCCGACGACTATCACCGCTACGACCGTCGCCAGCGCGCCGAGCACAACATCACCCCGCTGCACCCGGACTGCAACTACATCGACATCATGGAGCGCCACTTCGCCGAGCTGCGCGCCGGCAACGCGATCCTCAAGCCCGTCTACCAGCACAAGAACGGCACGTTCGGTCCGCCGGTCTACACGCAGCCCAAGCAGTTCACGCTGATCGAGGGCCTGCTCGGCTACCACACCGACGAGCTGCGCTCGTCCTACGACGTGCGCGTCTTCCTCGCGCCGCCGGAGGAGCTGCGCCGCGCCTGGAAGGTCCAGCGCGACTGCTCGCGCCGCGGCTACACGACCGACCAGGTGCTCGAGGAGCTCGACAGGCGCGAGGCCGACTCGGAGCTCTACATCCGACCGCAGCAGCGCTGGGCGGACATCATCGTCTCCTTCAAGCCCGGCAGGCGCAGCGACCAGGAGCACCTCGACGCCGAGATCGTGCTGCGCAAGGGCATCGAGCACCCCGACCTCTCGGGGTTGTCCGAGGAGGACGGCAGCAGCCTCCGCGTCGAGGAGAGCGACACCGAGCAGACGCTGTACGTGCCCGGCGACATCGACCCCGCGCGCGGCGCCGAGATCGAGGAGTCCGTCTGGGAGCGGATGCACTTCGCCAGCCACCTGCGCTCCGAGCGGCTCGGCGAGTTCACCGTCGGCACGGAGCTGCATCGCTCCGAGTCGCTGGCGATCGTCCAGGTCATCGTGCTCTACCACCTCGTCACGGCCCGCGCCACGGTGGCGCTGGGCGGCGACGGGACGCGCGCCGACCATCAGGCCGAGGCCAAGCCCTCGGCGACCGCGGCTTCGCAGGGCTGATCAGCGGCCGCGGCGCGTAGCCGCGGCCGGCTCGCTCGCTCGCCGGGCTACTTCGAGCGCGCCGACAGGCCCGAGGACTCGCCCAGCGCCTCGCGCGCCGTCGGCGAGGCGGCGAAGGTCATGAAGCGCTCGACGGCCGCGCGGCGCGGCCCGACGGTCGAGCACATCGCATACCAGCGGCGCGACGCCGGGCGGTGACGAACGGGCAGCGCGGCGAGCAGCCCGTTGTCGAGCTCGAGCGCCACGGCGGCGCGCGAGATGAACGCGATGCCCAGGCCGGCCCGCGCGGCCTGCTTGATCGCGCCGTTGGAGCCGAGCGTCAGGGTCTGCGGCTCCAGCGACGAGGCCGAGAGGAACTCCTCGTTGACGATCCGCGTGCCCGAGCCCGTCTCGCGCATGAGCCACACGCGGCGCTCGAGCTCGCTGCTGTCGACGGCGCCGCCGGTGGCGTGGCGGTCGTCGGGGTGGGTGATGAGCACGAAGTCGTTGGGCAGGATCGGCGTCGCCTGCACGCGCGGGTCGCGCGGAGGGCGCCCGCCGATCGCCACGTCGGCGCGGTGGTCGAGGACCATGTCGAGCACCTGCTCGCGGTTGCCCACGGCCAGCGTCATGCCGATCTCCTCGTTGCTCTGGGAGAAGGCGCGCATGAGCGGCGGGACGAACGACTCCGCGGCGGTCGTCACGGCGGCCAGCCGCAGCCGGCGGTCGGCCAGATGGGCCGCCTCGCGCGCGGCGCGCCGGCCCTCCTCGAGCAGGCCGATGACGTCGGCGGCGAATGGCGCAAACGCGGTGCCCGCAGCGGTCGGGCGGATGCCGCGACCCTCGCGCTCGGTGACAGGGGTGCCGAGCTCACGCGACAGCGCGGCGACAGCGGCCGAGACCGAGGGCTGCGTGACGACGAGCTCGTCGGCGGCGGCGGTGACCGAGCCGCCCCGCATGACCGCCAGGAAGCTGCGCAACTGCGTCAGAGTTATAGACACAACTCGTACCTTACTCGCATATTCCGCAATTCCTGCGTTGAGATCCGATTGCCGCGCGGGCGGGTGCGCAGCGGCGACCCGTTCACCGGCGACTCGCCGATCGGCGCCAGTCGCGTGGGCCGAAAACAGAAAAGGCCCGCGTTTGCGGGCCTTTTCGACAAGCGGATGAAGGGACTCGAACCCTCGACCTTCTGCATGGCAAGCAGACGCTCTAGCCAACTGAGCTACATCCGCGAGGTGGCGGGATTATAGCCGCGCGACGTTCGGGCGCGGCCGCCGCGAAGATCGGCGCCCGCGGGACCGCTGGGCGTGGGCTTGCGCTGCGGCGTGAGCCGCGTGATCAGCTCGGTGCACGACTGGTCCTCGAGCACGAACGCGCCGTAGTAACCCGAGTGGTAGACCGCTCGCTCGCCCGGCGCGCCGTGGTCCTCGTAGCCCGCCTCGACGCGGCTGCGTGGAACGCGCGCACCGTGGCGTCCTCGCGCGCGGGAAACGCGAGGTGGACGTGCTCGGTGGGCGCGCTCGTCGCGGACGAGCGAGAAGCTGTAGTCCGGGCCGGAGAGCTGTACGCGGCCGGGCGCGTCGTGCGTCAGCACGACTGGGCTCGACGCCCAGAACGCTCAGGACGGTGCGGTAGAAGCGCTCGGAAGCGGCGAGGTCCGAGACGGCGATGCGACCCGAGGCCTCTGCGTCGTGAGCTGCACGGCGCGCCGGCGTCAGAAGCCGTCGACCGGGAGCCGGGGCGATCGGGACGCGGCGTCCGGTCATGACGTTCGCCTCGAACGTCCGCGCAGGACCAGCGCCCAGGTGAGGCAGCCGAAGGCCGCCGTCGATGCCAGCGCCCGGACGACGTTCCACGCGACCCAGGGGGCCGCGAAGTCGTCGCGCACGGCGGCGACGTTCTCGATGCGGGCGAGGTCACCCGCCCGCTGGATGTCTTCGTTGAGCGGGATATGCACTGCGAAGGTGACGACGACCGCGACCGTGTAGAGCGCAAGGCCGGCGACGATCCAGCGTGCGGTCTCAGGCGAGTCGGAGCGACGTGCCCGGACGAGGGCGACCGCGGCCAGCGCCCCGGCTCCGAGGAAGGTCAAGGGGAAGGCCGGGTTGTCGACCGTCTGTTGCATCGCGTCGACCAGGGTGCGGTCCTCCGCCGCGGTGAGGGCCGGCATGACCGCCACGGACCAGTCGTAGATGAGTCCCGCCAGCAGGCCCATGCCGATCACGGCGCCACCAAGCACGATGTCCGTGCTGCGGTCGGCGCCGTCGGTCCGCTCGTGATCTGCGACGGTGGGGTTGCGGGCTGTGGGGCTCTGGGTCATGTCGGTCTCCTCTGATGCGCGCTTTGCCGCCGGATTCCCAGGGCACTCCGCAGGTACGCCGTGGTCGCTCCGACCTGGTCGCTGGAATGCAACGCGTCCAGCCTCCTGCGCCAGCAGCGACCTGTATATGACCGGTACGAGCGGATTCATGCTCGATCGTCCACGACGCTGGACGAATCGACGCGGAAGCGGGGATACTCAACGTCATCGCAGCCCCGGACCCCTTTCCGCCGTCGGATCCGCTCGGCGAGGCACTGCACTTCCTGCGGATGAACGGCGCGTACTACTGCCGCTCCGAGCTCACCGCGCCGTGGGGACTCACGCTGCCGCCGATGCCGGGATACCTCTGGTTCCACGTGGTCACCTCGGGTCGGCTCTGGCTCGAGGCCGAGGATGAGCGGCGCTGGATCCACCTCGGTGACCTCGCGCTCGTGCCGCACGGTGAGGGCCACGTCCTGCGCAGCGAACCGGGCGCTCCTGCGCCCGGCATTCTCGATCTCGAGCGTGAGCTCGTCAGCGATCGCTACGAGATCCTCCGCCACGGCGGGGGCGGCGCGCCGACCGGTCTGATCTGCGGGGCCGTGCGCTTCGCGCACCCAGCCGCCGGCCACCTCATCGAGATCCTCCCCGGCATGATCTGTGTGGAGGCGTCACGGTCGCCCCGGCTGGAGTGGATGCAGAGCACGCTGCGGATCATGGCCTCCGAGGCCGGCGCGCTGCGGCCCGGCGGCGAGGCCGTGATCACCCGTCTCGGGGATGTTCTCGTCATCCAGGCGATCCGGGCCTGGATCGAGAGCGATCCGGCCGCGCAGAGAGGCTGGCTTGGAGCTCTCCAGGATCCTCAGATCGGTCGCGCCATCGCGAACATCCATCGCGACCCCGCTCGCAACTGGACCGTCGCCTCCCTGGCGCATGAGCTGGCGATGTCGCGCTCGGCGTTCGCTGCCCGCTTCACCGAGCTTGTCGGCGAGCCGGTGATGAGCTACGTCACCCGCTGGCGCATGCACGTGGCGATAGCTGCGCTCAAGGAGGAGGGCGCCACGGTCGGTCAGCTCGCCGACCGGCTCGGCTACCGCTCCGAGGCCGCCTTCAGCCGCGCCTTCAAGCGGATCGTCGGCGTTTCGCCGGGCGCGATCAAGCGCGGCGATCGCGAGCAGAGCCGAGCGCTCGTCACCGCCGCCGCAGGCTGAGAACGCGAAGACCGACCCGAGTGACAGCCCGCCGCCCCTGACGGCATCAGCGTCGAGCGCAGGCGCTCACGCCGGCGAGCAGGCCGTGGCGATCGCGAGCGCGGCGCAGACCTCCGTCATCCGCTGCGGCGTGAGGCGCGTGATCAGCTCGGTGCACAGCGCCGCGCGGATCGGCGAGACGCTGTCGAGCGCGAGGCAGCACGCGGACGGCATCCCGTCCGCGCGGTTCAGCTCGACCTCGGTGGGGATGCCGCGCACGGTCGTCGTCGCCGGGACGGCGAGCACCTGATGCAGCACGGGCAGCGCCTCGTCGCGCGTCAGGATCAGGAACGGGCGGCGGCCCGCTCGCGGGTGCTCGTACCACCACACCTCGCCGCGTCTCACCAGGCGGGTTGTCCGGTTGCCTGCTCCTCCGCGTCCAGGCGAACCAGCAGCTCCTCGGTCGCCGCGTCGCCTGCCACCGACACCTCGCCCCAGTCATCGGGCACGATCTGCGGCAGCCGGCGATAGCCGTCGGCGACCCGCTGCCCGATGTCGTCGACGCTGGCGCGGCGCAGCCCATCGGTGACGAGCTCGCGGATCAGCTTCGAACGCGAGACGCCGCGCACGCCGGCCATGTCGTCGAGCGCGCGGAGAAGCTCCTCGTTGAGCTGCACCATCGTCTGCGTCCGGGCCATAGCCCTACGGTAGCAATAGGGTCCACCGACGCACGAGCAGCGCCTCGTTCGCGACCTGATCGGACTTACGACGCGGGCTGAGCGGCGCCCGCCTCGTCGAGCAGGCTCAGGACCGTCTCGGTGTGCTCGCCCAGATGCGGCGACGGCCGCGCCGGCAGCCGCCCGCTCTTGGAGAACACGAGCGGCGAGGCCGGCGTGAGGTACGTGCCGACCGGATGCTCGACGGTCGTGAACATCGGGTTGGCCTCCGAGCAGCGCGCGTCCTCCTCGACGAGCTGCTTGAACGTCTGGTAGGGCCCCCACGACACGCCGGTGCCGGCGAACGTCTCGCGGATCTGCTCGAGCGTGCGCTCGGCGAACCACGGCGTGAGCAGCTCGCGGATGAGGTTGCGCGCCTTGTAGCGCCCGGCCTCGCCGCGCAGGTCGTGCCCGGTCGCCTCGGCCACCTTGTCGAAGAGCTCCTCGGTGCCGGTCGCCTCCTTCAGCGCCTTCCACTGGCGGCCGGTCAGCCCGACGACCATGACGCGGCGGCCGTCCGCCGTCGGGAAGTCCCCGCCGAACGCGCCGTACAGGAAGTTGCCGTCGCGCGGCTGATCGCGGCCCTCGAGCTGTACCTCGGCGATGCGGCCGAGGTTGCCGACCGTCGCCATCGCCACGTCGCTCAGCGCGATCTCGACGAGCTGGCCCTCGCCGGTGAGGTCGCGGTGGCGCAGCGCGGCAAGCAGGCCGACGACGGCGAGCCCGCCCATCGCCGTGTCCCACGCGGGCATGAGGCTGTTCGTCGGAACGGCGGAGTCGCGCGGGCCCATCGCGTCGGGAAATCCGACCGCCGGGTTGACGGTGTAGTCGACCTCCGAGGAGCCGTCGTGGTTGCCGGTGATGACGACCATGATCAGGTCCTCGCGGCGCTCGCAGAGCTTCTCGTAGCTCATCCAGCCGCGGGCGGGGAAGTTCGTCAGGAAGATGCCGTTGCCGGGGCCCGGCATCGTGATGAGCTGTGAGAGCTGCTCGCGGCCCTCCTCGGAGCGCAGGTCGATCTCGATCGAGCGCTTGCCCTTCTGCAGGCCCGACCAGAACAGGCTGTCGCCGCTGGAGGTCAGCGGCCAGCGCTTCCAGTCCAGGCCGCCGCCCGGCGCGTCGAAGCGGATGACGTCGGCGCCGAGCTGGGCGAGCGTCATGCCCGCCGTCGGCGCGGCGACGAACGCCGAGCCCTCGATCACGCGAATCCCGTTGAGAATGCCCTCGCTCATGCCATCGCTCCCACAAGTCGCCAGTCCAGGACGTTGTCCAGCGCGCCGTCGGCACGCTGCGCCGCCACCTCGATGCGCAGGGTGACCAGGCCGCCGCCGCTCGGCAGCGCCTCGGTGCCCTCCAGATGCACGGTGCTGCGCAGCACGTCGCCCTCGAAGACCGGGGCGAGGTGGTTGCAGTGATGCCAGCCGATGATCGTCACGAGGTTGGGCAGCACCTTCGTCAGGTGCGAGGCGGCGACGCCGATCGTGTGCCCGCCGTAGACGAGGCGCTTGCCGGAGTGATGCGAGCCGGGATCGGAGTGCGCCTTGGCGATGTTCAGCGACAGGCGCACGAGCTCGGTCGCCGCGGTGACGCTGTCGCCGCCGTCGAGCACCCACGTCGTCGGCGCGACCAGGTCGGCGAAGTGCGCGCCCGGCACCTCGCGCCGGTAGACGTCGAGGTCGAGCCCCTCGAGCGTCGCGGCCAGCGCGTCGGGCGGCAGGTCGGCGGGGAACTCGTCGAGGCTGTCGGCGTGCGGCTGGGAGGCCTCGACGTCGGAGATCGGCAGCATCGCGCAGCGCCAGTAGTCGAGGATCGCGCGATCCTCCTGGTCCTTGGTGACGATGTGCAGGACGGCCAGGCCCGTCGGCTTGCGGCCCTCCTTGATCGTGTTGCGCTTCAGCGCCACGATCTCGGTCGTCGAGCGCAGCGTGTCGCCGATCGCGGGCAGGCGGCGCAGCATGAGCCGGCGGTAGAAGAGGTTGCCGATGACGCGCTGCGTCGGCAGCGTGGACTGGCCGATCGAGACGTCGCAGACGAGCATCGGGTGCGCGAGGCGGCGGCCGGCGACGCGCTCGGAGAGGTGCGCGTCGAGCGCGAGGCGCAGGCGGTCGCCGACGATCGACTGATGCAGCGCGGCGTGACCCTCGTTCAGCGTCATCGCCGGGAACTCGACATAGAGGTCACCGACCGACAGCTCCTCCCAGTACGGCCCGCCGACCTGGACGGGCTCGCTGGCGATCGTCGGCTGTGAACTCATGGCGAAGAACCTCGTTTCGACGGCGCCGCTGGCACTCGCGAAACGCGTGCCGGCGCGCGGGGACCGGTGGAGAAGATGACCACTGACACCGCGCGGACGGCGCCGCACGGCCATGGCTGAGGGCCGCAAAGTAGCACGATGCGGCCGTGGCGATCAGGCCCGCGCGTCGTCGGGTCGCAACTCGTCGCCCGCCGCCAGCGGTTCCAGTGGATCAGCGGCGGCGCGTCCGTTGATCATCCACTCCGCCCTCCCGCCCGCGCGCGTGAGCGTTGCCGCGCGTACGGCGCCGCGCCCGGCCACGGTGACGAGCGGCTCCGGGAGCGCGTGCGCGGCCTCGTACTCGGCGGGCTCGTTGAGGTTGTGCAGCGAGTGCAGCCGCGGATCGAGCGCGGCCACCGCGGGATCGGCGAGCAGGGCCGCGTCGTCGAGCCGGCGCACGCGGGCGCGCTGCATGAGCGGCTTGGTGCCCAGCGAGTCCTCGGCGAGCAGCGCGTCGACGAGCGGCCCGACCGTGGCGGCGCGGTAGGCCGCGGCGAGCGGGTGCGGGAAGCCGCGGGCGTGCGGCAGCGCGACGTCGTCGCCGGGGCGCAGCGACGCGATGACGTGGCGGACGAACGCTGGGTGTAGCAGCGGCGTGTCGACGCCGGTGACGAACACGACCTCCGCGCGGCCGCCGAGCGCCGCGAGCCCCGCGGCGATCCCCTGCAGCGGTCCGCGCGCGTCGCGCGCGTCCGCGGCGAGCTCGGTCTGCGGCGGTAGGGCGGGCAGCGCCTGGCCGGCGGCATGGACGACGACGACAGGCCCGTCGACCTCACGCTCGACGAGACCGACCGCGCGGCGCACGAGCGTCGAGCCGTGCCAGTCCAGCAGCGCCTTCGGCCGGCCCATGCGCGTCGACTGCCCGCCGGCGAGCACGATCGCGGCGCTGCTCGGGGCGCTCACCCGTCGAGCGCGTCCTCAAACGCCTGCAGCGCGGCGTCGCTGAAGAGCCAGAAGCGCGCCTCCTGCACCTCGGGATGGGCGTCGAGCGCCTCACGCGTCGCGGCGATCGCGGTCGCGGCGGCCTCGTCGAGCGGATAGCGGTAGACGCCGGTGGAGATCGCCGGGAACGCCACCCGCGCGCAGCCGTGCTCGGCGGCGAGCTCGATCGCCCGGCGGTAGCACGACGCCAGCAGCTCGCGCTCGCCGCGGTCGCCGCCGTGCCAGACCGGCCCGACGGCGTGGATGACGTGATCGACCGGCAGCCGGCCCGCGCCGGTGATCTTCGCGTCGCCGGTATCGCAGCCGCCGAGCGGCCGGCACTCCTCGAGCAGCTGCGGCCCCGCGGCGCGGTGGATCGCCCCGTCGACACCGCCGCCGCCGAGCAGTCCCTCGTTGGCGGCGTTGACGATCGCGTCGGCCTCGGCGTCGGTCGTGATGTCGCCACGATGAAGCGTGATCTGTCCCAAGGCCCAATAGTGTGCCGCGCGTGAGCGACGAGGCGCGCGACCGTGAGCAGGCAGCACCGCTGCCGCCGCGTCCGCTGGCGCTGCGCGCCGGCGTGCCCGACCCGGCCGACGTCATCGCCTCCTACCGCGCGGTGGGGCGCGACTCGCGCACGACGATCCTGGGCCTGCTCGAGGAGGCGGGCGCCGAGTTCGCCTTCGGGCCCGGCCGGCGGGTGCTCGACTTCGGCTGCGGCTCGGGCAAGGTCATGCGCCACTTCCTGCCCGAGGCGGAGGTCTGCGAGCTGTGGGGCTGCGACATCGACCGCCCCTCGATCGCGTGGCTCAACGCCGAGCTCAACCCGCCGCTGCACGCGTTCGCCAACGGCGAGGCGCCGCCGCTCGACCAGCCGGCGGAGTCGTTTCACCTCGTCTGGTCGGTGTCGGTCTTCACCCACCTGACCGATCACTGGGCCGGCTGGCTGGCCGAGCTTCACCGCGTGCTGCGGCCCGGCGGGCTGGCGATCGTCTCCTTCCTCGGTGGCGCGATGTTCGAGGTCTGGACGGGCGAAGGCTGGGAGCCCGACACGATCGGCATGACCGTCCTGGATCACGGCCAGGGCTGGGCGCTCGGCGGCCCGACCGTGTTCCATTCGCCGTGGTGGCTGCGCGAGCACTGGGGTCGCGCGTTCGAGATCGTGCACATGCGCGAGGGCAGCGCGCCACGCGAGCACGGGCTCGTCGTCCTGCGGCGCCGCTCGGACGTCGAGGTCACGCCCGCGCTGCTGGAGCGCATCGACCCCGGCGAGCCGCGCGAGATCGCGGCGCTGCGTCGGCAGGTGCAGCTCCTGCATGGCGAGTCGTCGCGGCTGCGCGCCCAGCGCGACGCGCTCGCGCTGGCCGATGCGCGCCGCCTGCCGCGGCGGGTGGCGGGCCGGCTGGGCCGGATGCGCCGCGGCCACTGATCGCGCTGTCCGTCCGGGGGTCGAAGGGCGGGGTGGCGGGCCGGCCGGCCTATCGACCGACCCACCGTGTGAACGCTGTCGCGACCCGCGTCGTGCCGGTGGCGCTGCGACGGCGGTAGGCGATGTGCATCGCGCACGGCTGTGCCCGCTGCACCATCGCGACCCGCCTCCGGCGCTGGATGCGCTTGGACGGACGCTCGCTCACCACCGGCGTCTGCATGGTGATGTTGTCCCGTGTGCCCGGGGCCTGTGAACCCAGGTGGACGAACGTCGTAGGCTAGGCGGCGCGGCGGCGTCGCAGGTCGACCGCGTCCGCGGCGTGATCGACGGCCGTCGCGTCCACCGCGGCCACCCGCGGCCGCTCCCGCGTGTAGCGCGGGCGCGCCGCGGAGCGAGTCCGCGAGCGATACAGCGCCCAGCAGAACACGATGACCCAGAGCCATACGGCAGCGAGGAAGAGGATCGCGATCGTGGTCACGGCGAGCGTCGTACCACCGTGCTCGCGCCGGCAAACAGCCGTCTGGGCGAGCCTGAGCGCGCGGTGCTGCGCACGCTTGGAGCGCCGCACTGAAACCCGGCTCTCGCAGGAGAGGCGCCGTCCGGATTCGAACCGGAGTAAATGCTTTGCAGTTCTCTCCCGCTCGCCCCACATCCACCGCATCTGAGTTGCTCTCAGTTCTCCCGACCGCGCGAGATGCGGGGTTTGGACCACTGAGGACACGTGCCTACCATGCTCGGTGTGGCCAAGGCGAAGTCGGTCCCCGTCCAGATCAAGGAGGCGCTCGGCTACGCTGCCGACGAGGACGACGCCATGATCCTCGCCGAGTGGAAGGCCCGGACCAGTCGCGTCTGCAAGCCGTGCTGGGAGCTGAAGTACTGCCCCTACGGGCCGCTCGTCGAGGACTCTCCGCTGCTTCCCAACACCCGGGCCGACGCGGTCGAGCACCACGAATACCTCAAGGGCTGCCTGGAGTCGGGAACCGTCGGCGTGGGCGAGGCGGTCAAGCCGCTCGAGGACGACCGGCGCCAGCTCCTCCAAGAGATGGTCGACCGCTTCGACCCGGAGGAGCATCCTGCGCAGATCCCCGCCGTCATCGCCGATGCTCAGTGCCGGATCTTCGGGCACATCTGTCCGGTGGTCTACGCAGCGGAGCCCTTCACGGAGACGCCGGAGATCCGTGACACCGGCCGGCGCTCCCTACCGTTCAAGGCGCGCATGCGCGTCGCGCGAAGGGACAATTACACCTGCCAGGTCTGCGGTATCCACCTCAGCGAAGACGACATGGAGTTCGATCACATCATCCCGGTAGCCAAGGCGGGTCGAACGAGGAGCACAACCTGCGCCTCGCCTGCTTCGACTGCAACCGGAAGAAGTCAGACCGCATCGACGAGTTTCTCGGCCTCGGCCCACGCTGATCCTGAGCCAGAGAGTCGGGCATCTACCGCGGTGATCGCGGAGCTGCGGACGCCTCGGACAGCTTTGCCGCGTCGTCGGCGCCCGATCGGTGTGCACATACCGCATCGTCGTCGTCACGTGGGCATGCCCAAGCATCGCCTGCACGTCGGCGAGTCTCGACGGGGAGACCGAACGCGATCTGAGGGACGGGACCATTGGAAATCAATGATCGCCCGGCGATCGATGGCATCGCGCTAGCGCGACTACGCGTCCCAGCCCACGCCGGCGAGCTCGAGCTGGACCGTCCGTTCGGGAATGCGCGCGGGAACTTCCGCCGGAACTCGTCCATGTCGTTGCACAGCGCTGACAGCGATGACCTGCTGAGGTGTCGTTCAACTCCTTCTGGCCGAACCCTGTGAGCCACTGGTGGTGGTTATGGCCATGCGCCGGTCTGGTTCATGTCGGCCAGGCGCGCTGACGTCCGCGTCGATCGCCTCGTAGACGAATCGCATCACGTACTTGCCCCAGCGCCACGCCGGTTGCGTCCCGAGTAACGGATGCCCTCGAGGCGCGCAGCTCTATCCAGAATGCGTCGGGGAAGCGCTTGACCCAGTCGCCCATCTCCTCGGCGATAAACGCCTGCAGCTTCAGCTGCAGAGCGTTGCGTGCGCGACCTCCTGGAAGCCCGTGGCCTCGTCAATCAGCGCGATGATCCCGACGCGCGCAGCCCTCACGATGATCTCGGCGGCCCTCGCGATGTGGTGCTGGCTCCGGCGCAGCGTGTCTGCGTCTCGCGCGTCGAGGTATGCCTCTCACACCTCGATGAGTAGGTCGCCTCAAGCCGTGTGTGGCATCCTCCCACGTTGAACTGATCACGCACTGCGCAGAGAGTCCGCATCAAAGCCCGGATGTTCTGCAGTAGCTGCCACTACGCTTCCGCCTGAGAGGGCGCGCACCACCTCTCGCTGGTGAGCACGCACACCATCTTTCAGGACGTGGCACTGCAGCTCTATCTGGCCCAGGGCGAGCGTCCGAAGAACCGAGTACGGGCGTCTGATCGGCACGGCAGATCGCAGAAGCGCCTCTTCTCGCTCGTCTATCTTTACTTCCTTTCCTGCCTTCTCCCAGCAGCCCTTCCGCTCTACCATCTCGCTTCGCTCTATCCACGCCCCCCCTCCCCCCTTCGCTTCCCCCCCTCGCTGTCGTCATTTGCTGTCTCACTCATCTCCCCTCCTCTCTCATCTTCTCACATCACCACCCTCTCATCTCCTCGACCACCCATCTCACACCCACTCCCCCCCCAGAGGCGCCGTCCGGATTCGAACCGGAGTAAACGGCTTTGCAGGCCGCTGCGTAGCCACTCCGCCACGGCGCCGAGGGCGGGCCTAGGGTAGCGCCCGGTCACAGGATCGGCGCTTCGCGACAAGATCATCACGATGGCCCGCCCGCGCCGCCTCGACGCCGACCGCCTCGCCGCCGCGTACGAACGCGACGCGCGGCGGCTGCTCGTCTTCTTCACGCGCCGCACGTACGACGCGCAGCTGGCCGTCGATCTCGTCGGCGAGACGTACGCCCGCGCGTTCGAGCTGCGCCGGCGCTTCAGCGGCGACGCGCAGGACGCGGACGCGCTCGCCGCCTGGACCTTCGGGATCGCGCGCAACGTCCTCAACGAGACGTTGCGCCGCGGCGACGCCGAGCGCCGCGCCATGCGCCGCGCCGGCGTGCAGGCGCCCGCGCTGCACGGCGAGGAGCTCGCGCGCATCGAGGAGCTCGCCGCGCTGGGCGAGCTGCGCTCGGCCGTCGCCGGAGCGCTCGCCGACCTCGCGGCCGAGCAGCGCGACGCCGTCCGCCTGCGCGTCGTCGAGGAGCTCGACTACGCCCAGGTCGCGGGCCGGCTGGGCATCAGCGAGCAGGCCGCACGGGCGCGCGTCTCGCGCGGGCTGCGGGCGCTCGCCGGCGCGCTGGTCGGCCTGGGGGCCGCGGAGGCGACACCATGAGCACGGCGCGTGACACGGACAAGATCCTCGCCGAGCTGGGGCGCGACCTGCACCGCGCCTGGCGCCGGCCGCCGCGCCGATCGCGCCTGGCGGGCTGGCGGCGCAGCATCGTCGTGGCGGTCGCGATGCTGGTTCTCGTGCCGACCGCGCTTGCCGCGCGCGACGCGATCTGGGCGCCCGCCCCGGCCACCCTGCCCGAGTCGGCGCGGCCGCCGGGCTCGGTCGCGCCGCAGCACGCCGGTGAGCAGGTCTACGTCGCCGACGGCGTGCTGGGCGGCGTCGCGTGGCGGCTGAGCGCCTCGGCCTGCGACTACGGCTCGGTGCGCGCGGTCGGCGTCTTTCTCAGCGTCCCCGGCGGCGGCGGCGGCGCGCGCTGCGACCTCGCGGGGGCCCCGGGTGGCGGCGGCGTGAGCCCGAGCATCCTGGCGACCCGGCTCGTGCAGACGTACTTCGACCCGGTCGCCAATCGCACCTGGGCCTTCGGCGCGCTGCCCGGCGCGGCGCGCAGCGTCGACGTCGCGGCGACCGGCGCGAAGGCGACCGCCGCCGCCGCGCCCGCCGACGGCGAGGCGATCGGCAAGGGCGGGCTGCCTGACGGCATGCGCGTCTTCGTCGCCGCCCTGCCGGGCGCTCGCGACGTCCCGCTCGTCACCGCCCGCGACGCCGGCGGCGCCGTGCTCCTCGTCTGCCGCAACGGCCGCTGTGGCGCTCCGTCCGTCCAAGGGGGATCCCAGTGAACCGCAAGATGTTCTCGGCGCGCAGGCTTACGGGGTTCGGGGTGCTCGCGCTCGTCGCGGGCGCCGCCGGCGCTCAGGCCGCGGGTGGCGGGTCGTCCTCGCCCGAGCCGGAGGCGCCCCGTGCGATGAGCGCCGCGGTGGCGCCGGCGTCGGCGCCGGTCTCGGTACCCCCGGCGGCGGCACGATGGCCGTTTCGCAACGTCGTGCCCATGGGCTGCCGCGCGCCCGGAAAGATGCCGGCCGGGGCGCCCCCGAGCGCGGCCCTGAAGGAGGCGTTCGGGATCCTGCGCCGCGAGCGGACCGACGACGACGCGCTGCCGCCGCGGTTGCTCAAGGCGCTCGAGCGGCGAGGCCTGGAGGTCGTCGATCCCGATGCCACACGACTGCTGCGCGCCGATCGCCGGGCGCGTGCCTGGGTCGTGCCGGTGCCCGACGTGACGGCGACGCCGACGGTCGTGTGTCGCGGCGGGGCGGCGCGGCGGGCTGCGCGGGCGCGGGCGCAGGCTCGCGCCCGGCACGGCGGCGCCACCACGGTCAAGCCGCGCGAGGGTCTCGCTGTGGTGTCGGTCGAGGGCGCCCCGAGCGGCGGCGGAGGCGCGCTGCGCGATCTGCAGCGCGGGCTGGCGCCGCCGTCCGTCGATCCGTGCGCCGGCGCGCAGCGCGACATGGTCGGCGTGTCCGGGATCGTGCCCGATGGCGTCGAGGCCGTGTTCGTCACGTCCGCCGACGGCAGCGCCACCCGCGCCGACGTGCGCGACAACGGCTACTCGTTCGTACTTCCGCGCCCGCGCCGCCCGGAATCGCGCTACCTCGTCTGGACAGGGGCCGACGGCACGCCGCATGTGCAGCCGCTGCCGGCGCTGGAGATGTTCCTGCACGTCGGTCCGTGCCGCGCAGACGTGATGGCGACGGCGCCGCGCGTGACGCCGGACCCGTGGTCGGCGGCGTGCGGGCCGGTGACGAGCTCGATCACGTTCGCCAACCGCCTGCCGCGCCGCGCGACACCGGCGCTGCCGGGCCGCACGCCGCGCCTGCGGCCGGGCGGCGGCGTGGTGATCCCGGCGCGACCGCTGCCGGCACCGATGCCGCTGGGCCTGTGCGCGCCGCTCGACGTCGCGCTGATGGCCGCGCCGCCCGTGCTGCGGGCGCCGCGCCCGGTTCCGCCGCGGTTCCGGGGCGGCGCGCCGGCGCCGTCGGCAGCTCCCGCGCCGCGCGCCCCGCGGGCGGTACCCGCGCCGTCGGCGGCTACCGTACCGCGGGCGCCGCGCCCGGCGCCGGTGCCGACCACCCCCGCGGCGCCGAAGCCGGCACCCCCGCGCGCGCCGTAGCGCGCGGGGCGACGCTCAGGCGTCGCCGCCCTCCTCGGCCAGCCGGTTCGCCTCGCGCGCCAGCAGGCCGAGGCGGGCCTCGCGGACGAGCGGCACCTCGCGACGGCGCTTGCGCACGCTCGCGAGGTTGATCTCGGTCGTCACGATCGCCTCCTCGTCCTCGGGCAGCGCGCAGACGATCTTGCCCCACGGATCGACGATGTGCGAGCCGCCCCAGAAGCGCAGGTTCTCGCCCTCGTCGCCGACGCGGTTGCAGAAGACGACGTAGCACTGGTACATCCGGGCGTAGAAGACGGTGATGTCGCGCCAGTACGTCTGCGAGTCGTAGCGCTCGGGAAAGCGGCTCTGCGACGAGTTCGTCGGCACGAGCAGCACGCGCGCGCCGTCCTGCACGGCGAGGAACGCGAGGTGCGGCTGCCAGGCGTCGTTGCAGATGAGCGTCGCCATCCGGCCGTGGCGCGTGTCGAACGCGCGCATCGACTGGCCCGCCGAGAAGTGCTTGCGCTCCTCGAAGACGTCGTAGGTCGGCAGGTAGAGCTTGCGATGCGTGTGTACGACGACGCCCGTGTCGAGGTAGGCGGCGGAGTTGTAGTTGTGGACGCCGTGGCCGTCCTCGTAGAGGCCGATGAGCACGTCGGTCTGCGGCACGAGCGAGCTCAGCGCCGCGAGGCGCGAGTCGTCGGCGGGCATCGTGACGTCCTCGTCGACCTGACTCAGCGCGTAGCCGCTGAGAAACAGCTCGGGGAAGACGACGAGGTCGCTGCCGTCCTGACCGGCCTGCGCTGAGATCTCCGCCGCGCGCGCGAGGTTCGCGTCGATGTCGCCGAGCGCGCTGCTGACTTGGGCGAGGGTGATCCGCATGCCGGCGCGAGCGTATCCGGCGGCGCCGTCCGGCGTCCTGGCATTGATATCCTCGCCGCTCCCAGGGCGATTAGCTCAGCTGGGAGAGCGCCGTCTCGACAAGGCGGAGGTCACTGGTTCGAGCCCAGTATCGCCCACTGAACGCCGCGTCGCGACGCGGTTTCGTCGTTCTGGGACGCGCTGAGGCCGTCGCTCTCGGCCGTTTCGTGGGGTGTGTCGAATACCTCGCGCTATGCGCGACTCGTTCGACACACCCCCGACGAAACCGCTTCGCGCCCGCCAGAACTCCGGCGCGCCGCTACCGTCGTCGTCAGCCGATGGCCGTCCTGCGCTTCCACGTCCCGCCCGAGCACGCGCTGCTCACGCTCGCCGACGCCAGCGGGGGGCTGAGCGCGCTGTTTGACTTCGACGCGCACACCGAGCATCACGTCGCCTGGCTGAGCGAGGCGGCGGAGGCCTTCGGCGCGGCGATCTCCACCGACGACGACGAGATCAAGGACGCCCGCGCGATCGCCAACGCGCAGACCGAGACCGTGCGCGCGCTGCGCACGGAGATCGCCGAGCTGGCCGCCGACGCGGAGTCGCAGCTGCCCGCGGGCGTGACCTACGACATCCCGATCGTCACCTCCCAGCCGCTGCCGACGCTGCCCGACACGCTCGGCCCGCGCGAGTTGCTGCATGTCGAGAAGAGCTTCAAGCGCGGGATGGCCACCCACCTGCTGACCGCGACGGAGTCGCTGGGCCCGCTCGCCGAGCGGCTGGCGACGTTCGAGGACGAGGCGTGCCGCCAGCTCGCCGAGCGCATCGCGGCGTTCGTCGTCGCCGTCCGCGGCGCCGGCTGACTACACGAGGTCGGGCTCGATCTTCGGCGGCCACGTCACCACGAGCCGCGCGCCGCCCTCGATGCGAAACGTCAGGCCGTCCTTGCGCTCGTTGACCGTCTCGACCGGCGCCTCGCTGAGGTCGAAGCGCGCATCGCCGATCGAGTAGTGCCCGCGCAGGTCGAAGTGCTCGGCGGCGACGGTCGGCTCGAGCAGCCCCGACGAGGAGGTCTCGTGGCTCCAGTTGTCCAGCAGGCCCGTGGCGATGAGCAGCGGCGCTTCGTGCGCGACCTCCACCCAGGCGGTCACCTCCTGGCCGAGCCGGTCGTTGAGCGTCAGCAGGGCTTCGTCGAGCGACATGGGCATCGGCAAGGGAACGTACCGGGAAGCGCGCTGGCCCGCGCGCCGAATGGGTAGCCTCGCGTCAATGCGCGTCGCCGTCACCGCCGCGGTCCTCGCCGTCGCCCTGCTGGCCGGATGCGGCGGCGACTCCGGCCCGAGCCCGGAGGAGGTCGTCTCCAGCGCGATCAGCGGGCTCTCCGAGGGCGACGAGAAGCAGGTCTGCGCGCAGGTCTCGCCCGAGGGCGAGCGCAAGCTGCTCGTCGTGCTGCGCGACAACCCGCTGAACATCGAGGTCATCGCGAAGACCTGCGAGGAGGCGATCACGAAGCTTCACGCGCAGCTCTCGGAGGCCGTTCGCGCCGCGCTGCGCGACGGCGAGGTCGACGATGCGAAGGTCACCGGCGACGAGGCCGTCGTGCACGTCCCCGGCTTCGGGATGGACGTCGAGCTGGGCAAGGTCGCCGACAAGTGGCAGATCACCGGCGGGCTGCTGAGCTAGCAGCTAGCCCCGCGCGCGGCGGGGTAGCCCGTAGTCGCGATGTCCGCCCTGCCGCCCGTCACCTTCCAGGTCACCTTCACCGTCCCCGCCGAGATGCGCTGGGCGATGCGCGCCAAGGGCGAGATCGACGCCTGGCTTCTGTCCGACGCCGCGGCCGAGCGCCCGATCGACCAGCTGCCGGCCGCCGACCTGCAGATGGAGGTCGACCACAGCGAGCTGACGCTGAGCTGGCTGGAGCTGCAGGCGACGAACGCGTGGATGGCCGTCACGCGCGCGTCGCAGGTCGTCGAGGACATGCTGCCCCAGCTGCTGCGCACACGGACGCTGCGCATCGAGGCGACGCTGCAGGGGCCCGACCCCGAGCTGCGCCGTCCGCTCGGCGCGTAGCGCGGGCGCTCAGCCCTGCAGCTCGTCGACGAGCCGCAGCAGCGTCAGCGGGCTGAACGGCTTGGTGAGGAAGCGGTCGGCGCCCGCCTGCTCGGCGCGCGAGCGCGCGGTGTCGTCGGCGGAGGCGGTCAGCATCACGATCTTCGAACCGGCCATCGTCGGCTCGTCGCGCATCTGGCGGCAGGCCTCGATGCCGTCCAGCCGCGGCATGTCGATGTCGAGGAACACCAGGCGCGGGCCCTCACGGCGCGCGACCTGGACGGCCTCCTCGCCATCGGACGCCTCGTGCAGCTCGAACTCCGACACGCCTTCCAGCGTCGTGACGATGAGCTTGCGGATGAACGGGTCGTCGTCGACGATCAGCACGACGTGGCCGGTGGTCATCCGATCTCCAGGCGGATGCGCTCGAGCGTGGCGTCGGGCAGCGTCTCGAAGACCGCGATGACACCCGGGTCGAAGTGCGTGCCGGCGCCCTGGCCGATGATGATCCGCGCCTGCTCGGTCGTCGACGCCTGCCGGTAGGGGCGGTTGGTCGTCAACGCGTCGAGCGTGTCGGCGACCGCGAAGATCCGCGCCGAGAGCGGGATCGCCTCCTCGCTGAGGCGGTCGGGGTAGCCCGAGCCGTCCCAGCGCTCGTGGTGATGGCGGATCACGTCGCGGGCCGTGCCGAGGAACTCGATGTCGCGCACGATCTCCCAGCCGGTCACCGGATGCTGCTGCATGATCAGCCGCTCGGCGCTCGTCAGCGGGCCCGGCTTGAAGAGGATCGCGTCGGGCACCGCGACCTTGCCGGCGTCATGCAGCAGGAAGCCGAACTCGATCTCGGGATGGTCGCCGAGCTCCATCCCGTAGGCCGCCGCCAGGCACAGCCCGTAGGCGGCCACGCGCTCGGCGTGGCGGCCGGTGTAGGCGTCGCGCGCCTCGACGGCGCTGGCAAGCGCGCGCACCGTGAGCATGTAGGAGCGGCGCAGCTCCTGCGCGCGGGCGCGCTCCTCCTTGAACGTCTCGCGCAGGTCCGCGGCGTAGCGCTCGAGCTGGCGCTCGTTCTCCGCCGCGTCGCGCCTGCGCGCGGCGAGCTCCGCTTCGAGCTCTCGCACGCGCTCCTGCAGCTGACCGTCGGCGTTCACCGTCGTCATCTTCCACCATCCGTCCTGCGATCGCCCAACGCAACCCGCAACGCGCCGACCGCCTGGCTCAGCCCGAAGACCGGCACGCCGAGCGCGCCCGCGGTTGCCTGCCCGTCGCCTTCGGTCGTGAACACGATGACCGAACGTCCGTAGCGGCGCCCGCGTAAGGCGCTACCGTCGACGATCGTCGGCGTGGCGCCCATGGACTCGTGCACGAGCGCGACCTCGAAGCGCTCCTCGCGGCCCGCGCGCATCGCTCCCTCGGGCGTCGACTCCCAGCGATGCTCGACCGTGAGCGCCCCGAGCGCCGGCTCGAGGTCCGCACGCAGCGCCGCGGGCGCCACCACGAGGACCCGCGAGCGCCTGGCCTGGATCGCCGCGCCGATGACCTCCGTCAGGCGCGCGCGGTCGATCGGCTTGGGCACGGCCCACTCGCCCGCCAGCTCCGGGGCGCGCGAGGCGACCGACACGAAGACGACCGGGATGTCGCGCAGCCTGGGGTCCGAGCGGATCGCGCGCAGGACGTCGAAGCCGTTCATCCCCGGCATGAAGACGTCGAGCGTGATCGCGTCGAAGTGCTCGTGGCGCAGCCGCGCGAGCGCGTCGGCGCCGGAGTTGACCTGCACGGTCTGCAGGCCGAGCGGCTGCAGCTGCTGGGCGATGAGCGCCGCGAGCGCCGGCTCGTCGTCGACGATCAGCACCCGTCGCGCGGCAAGCCCGCTGGGAGCGCGCTCGGGCGTCGGCTGCAGCGTGCGGACGGCGCCGGCGCGCGCCGACGGCAGGCGCACGATGAACGTCGTGCCCCGGCCGACGGTGCTCTGCACGTCGATCGTCCCGCCGTGCAGGTCCACGAGCGATTTGACGATCGCCAGGCCCAGCCCCGTGCCGGGGCTCTTGCGGCCGTCGCTCGTGCCGCGGTAGAAGCGGTCGAAGAGCCGCCGGACCTCCTCGGCCGGGATGCCCGGCCCGGTGTCGGCGACCGTGATCGTCGTCGCCTGTGCGTCGCCCTCCAGGCGCAGCGTGACCGTGCCCTGCTCCGGCGTGTACAGGTGGGCGTTGGTCACGAGGTTCGTCACGATCTGGCGCACCCGGGACGGGTCGGCGAGCGCGGGCGGGCGCGGGTCGTAGATCTGGACGTCCAGGCGCTGGTGCTTGGCCTGCACCCGCGGCGCCATCAGCCCGGCGACCTCCTCGATCGCGTCGCGCAGGTCGACGCTGCGCGGATGGATCTCGAACTGGCCCGCCTCGATGCGCGCGACGTCGAGCAGGTCGTTGACGAGCTCGACGAGCCGGTCGGTCGACTGCAGCGCGATGCGGATGAACTCCTCCTGGCGTGGGGTGAGGTTGTCGTTGTCGGTCGTCTGCAGCAGCTCGATGAAGCCCTTGATCGACGTCAGCGGGCTGCGCAGCTCGTGTGACGCGGTGGCCACGAAGTCGCTCTTGGCCTGCTCCAGGCGCGCGCGCTCGGTGACGTCACGCAACGTCCAGACCGCGCCCCCGTCGGGCCCGGCGAGGCGCGCGGCCGTGACCGCGAGCGTGAGGTCGCCCTCGCGGCGGACCATGACCTCGCGCGAGAGCGCATCCTCGAGCGGTGGCAGCGGGCTGTCGAACCCGACCGCGAGCGCGCCGACGCGAAGCGCGGGGACGAGCTCGCTCGCGCGCGGATTCAGCGACGTGACGCGACCGGCGGTGTCGCAGATGACGAGGCCGTCGCCGAGGCTCTGGATCGTCGTCGACAGTCGCTGGCGCTGGGCCTCGACGCGCTCGCTGGCGGAGGCGAGGTCGGCGCCCATCGCGTTGAAGGCGAGGCCGACGGCCTCGAGCTCCTTGGGGCCGCCCGCGTCGACGCGTGCGGTGAGATCGCCGGAGGACATCCGCCGGGTCGCCCCGACGAGGTCGTCCAGCGGCCGGCGCATCGCGCGGATCAGCAGCGTCAGGAAGGCGAGCACGCCGACGAGCGCCAGGCCCGCGCCGAAGCCGATCGCCAGCAGCGCCGAGCGCGAGCGCGAGGCGGCGCGGTCGCGTGCCTCGTCGCGCCGCTCGCCCTGGCGCGCCGCGACGCGTTGCACGGCGGTGCGGACGGCGCGCAGGTTGCGCGCGGCGCGTCCGCGCGTCGCGTCGATGGTGGGGTGCTCGGCGAGCGCCGCCGCATCGCGCCGGGCGGGCGGGATCGGCGCCGCCAGGGCGAGGCTGCGGTCGTCCTGCACGGCGAGCGTCACGACGCGTCCGGCGACGTCGTCGAAGCTGCGCCCGGCGGCGGCGACGAAGCGCGCGGCGCGGCGCGAGCGCGGCCGCGCGAGGTTCGCCTCCAGCGCGACGGTGGAGGCCAGCAGGTTGGCCGCCGAGACCTCGAGCGCCGAGGCCTCCGCGACCTCGTCCTCGTACTTCTGGCGGGCGTCGTAGAGCGCCGCGATGCCGACTGCTCCGATGATCGCCAGGACGATCGTCAGGCCCAGCAGGCCGACCTGCAGCGTGCCCGCGATCGAGGGTTTCCCGCTGGCGTCGCGCAGGCCTATCATCGCAACATGGACCTCGTCGGCGCATGGCTGCGCCAGCTTCTGCAGGCCGGGACGGCCGCCGCGCTCGTGCCCGCCGCGATCGTCGCCGCGCTGGCCGTGGTGCTCATCGGCGCGGGCGGCTTCGGCGGCCTCGGTGCGCTCGGCCAGATCGTCGCGGGACCGCAGATCTCACCCGCCGAGCAGCTCGCCCGCGCGGGGGGCGCCGGGTCGAGCTCACGACCACCGGACGTCGCGCCCGTCGCCCCGCCGCTGGCCAGCGAGTCGCCGTCGCCGCGGCGCCCGGCTGCCGGTGCGCCGCCGCCGCCCGCGCCGGTCAACCCGCGCACGCCGCCGCCTGCGCCCGCGCGCCCGCGGCCCGAGACGCCGCCGCCGCCGTCCGCGCCGCCCCCGCCGCCGGTCGTCGTGGCACCACCGCCGCCCCCGCCGGCCGCCGCGGCGCCCGCGCGCCGCCCCACGGCCGCCGAGCGGCGGGGGAACTTCAAGGCGGAGTTGAAGGAGACGGTTGACGAGGTCGGCACGGCCGTGGGGCAGGTCGTCGAGGGTTTGGGGAGCGCGCTGGGGCAGATCCTCGGTCCGCCGCCGCCACCGCCCGCTCCCTGAGCCGGCGGCTGCTGCGACGCTACTGATTGTCCGCCTCCGTGCGGTCGGTCAAGCCGCCATCGGACTGGGCAGGCTGATGGCGCGCGTGCGCCCCGGACGTTCTAGCCTGCGCGCGCAATGTTCAGGACCTGCGTCATCGGCGCCGGTGGCAGCGGCCTCGTCGCCGCCAAGGTGCTGCTCGCCGACGGCCACGACGTCGTGGTCCTCGAGCGCGAGCAGCAGCTCGGCGGCGTGTGGGCGCCGTGGCGCGCCTTCCCCGGCCTGACGACGCAGACGCCCGGCGCGCAGTTCGAGTTCTCGGACTTCGCGTTTCCCGCCGGCCTGCCGGCGTGGCCGGCGGCGGCGGACGTCTACGCCTACCTGCGCGCCTACGCCGACCGCTTCGGGGTGACCCCGCACATCCGCTTCGGCAGCGAGGTGCTCCGCGTCGAGCCCGAGGCGGGTGGCGGGGGCGGCTGGACGGTCGCGGTGCGCCGCGCCGGGCAGACGACGCACGAGCGCTTCGACCGCGTCGTGTGCAGCAGCGGGATCTTCGACCGCCCGGTGCTGCCGCCGATCGCCGGCCGAGCGGCGTTCGAGCAGGCCGGCGGGCGCGTGCTGCACAGCGCGCACTGCACCGACCCTGCGCTGCTGGAGGGACGTCGCGTCGTGATCGTCGGCATCCAGAAGACGGCCACCGACCTCGCGGTCTACGCGTCCCGTCACGGCTCGAGCGTCGACATGGTCTACCGCCGCCCGCGCTGGAAGCTGCCGTGCCGCTTCGTGCGCACGGTCGGCATCGCCGACGCGCTGTTCACCCGCAGCTTCGACGCGATGAGCCGGCTCGCCACGTCGGTGCCCGAGCCGACGCGCCGCCAGCGCCTCGCGCACCGCGTGCTCGGCCGCCCCGCGCGGATCCAGTTTCGCCTCGTCGAGCGCATCCTGCAGGTCCAGTTTCGCCTGCGCCGCGTCGGGATGGTGCCGGCCAACGGGGTCGAGGACGAGGCGCACTGTGGCATCACGATCGAGACGCCGGGCTTCTTCGACGCGGTGCGCAGCGGCGCGATCGCGACGCACCGGACGGTCGTCGAGCGTCTCGAACCGGGCCGGGTCGTGCTCGCGAGCGGGGCGCCGATCGCGGCCGACACCGTCGTGTACGCCACCGGCTACCGCGTCGATCTGCCGTACCTGCCCGCCGGCGTGGCCACCCGCGTCTTCGACGCCGACGGCCTCCTGCGCCTGTATCGCAACGTCCTGCCGCCGGAGCTGCCGTCGCTGGCCTTCGTCGGCTTCAACTCGGCGATCGCCTCGCCGCTGGCGGCCGAGGTCGCCGCGCACTGGCTGGCGGCCCAGTGGTCGGGGCGCGCGCGCCTGCCCGATCCCGCCACGATGCACGCGCGCATCGACGCCGAGCTGCGCTGGCGCCTGGAGCGCTGGCCGGAGTCCACACGCGCGCTGCGCAACGCCTGCGTCGGCCTGCAGCACCACTACATGGACGAGCTCATGCGCGAGATGGGCCGCCCGCCGAAGCTGCCCGGGCTGCGCCCTGCCGTGCGCGCGATGCGCCCCGCCGACTACGCCGCGCTGCTGGACCGCGGCGCGCCCTGAGCCCGGGCGATCCGCAGCGCGAGGCGGCCGTGCAGCGCGGCCGTGTCCTGCGCGCTGCGCGGCCCGCGCGGATCGAACCACTCGGCCACGAGGACGACCATGTTGAGGATCGCCATGCTCGCCGCCTGGACGGCGTCCTCGCTGCCGAGCTCGCCGAACGAGAAGCTGCCGTCGCGCTCGCCGGCGCGCAGGACGTCGGCGAACAGCGCGCGCACGCGGCGGCGGCGGCGCACGATGCTGTCGCGCTCGCCGCCGGGCAGGTAGATGTAGTCGCGGTTGGCGACGCGCGTCTCGCGCGGGCGCGCGATGTGGAACGCCGTGAAGGCGGCGGCGAGCGCCTCGAGCTGGGCGGCGGGTGCGGGGCTGGCCACGCGCAGGGTGTCGCTGAGGATTGCGTCGGCCTCGTCGTGGACGCGGTCGACGATGGCGAACAGCAGCGCCTCCTTGGAGGCGTAGTGGTTGTAGATCGCGCCGGGCGTCAGACCGCAGGCGTCGGCCAGCTCGCGCACGGTGGTGCCGGTGTAGCCGCGCTCGTTGAACAGCGTCAGGCCGGCGTCATGGATGCGCTCGCGCGTGTCGCGGGTCCCCGTTGGTGAGCGCTCGTTCACCGCCATGCACGTGATGCTACGCCTTCCGGCGGCTGCCTGTTGCGTGTACATGAACGAGCGTTCATACTCGACGGCGATGGACTTCGAGCTCTCCGACGACCACGAGCTCCTGCGCCGCACCGTGCGCGACTTCGCGCTGCGCGAGGTCGCGCCGGTCGCCGAGGAGCTCGACCGCACGAAGTCGATCCCCTACGAGATCATCGCCAAGCTCGGCGCGTTGAACCTGATGGGCATCCCGTTCCCCGAGGAGTACGGCGGCGCGGGCGGCGACACGCTGGCCTACGCGCTGTGCGTCGAGGAGCTCGCGCGGGTGGACTCCTCGGTGGCGATCACGCTGTGCGCGCACACGTCGCTCGGGACCCAGCCGATCCACCTCTTCGGGACCGAGGCGCACAAGCGCGAGTGGATGCCGCGGCTGTGCAGCGGCGAGATTCTCGGCGCGTTCGGGCTGACCGAGCCAGAGGCCGGCTCGGACGCCGCCAACACGAAGACGCGGGCGCGCCTGGAGGACGGCGAGTGGGTGATCGACGGCGCCAAGCAGTTCATCACGAACGCGGGGACCGACATCTCCGGCCTCGTGACGATCACCGCGCTGACCGGCGAGAAGGAGATCTCGAACTTCCTCGTCCCCAACGGGACGCCCGGCTACGAGCAGGGCGAGCCGTACCGCAAGATGGGCTGGCACGCCTCCGACACGCGCCCGTTGACGTTCGACGGCTGCCGCGTGCCCGAGGAGAACCTGCTCGGCCCGCGCGGCAACGGCCTGCGCCAGTTCCTGCGCGTGCTGGCGATCGGCCGCATCGGCGTCGCGGCGATGGGGCTCGGCCTTGCCCAGGGGGCGTTCGACGAGGCGCTGGCCTATGCCAAGCAGCGCCGCGCGTTCGGCCGCGCGATCTCCTCCTTTCAGGCGATCCAGATCAAGCTCGCCGACATGGCGACGGAGATCGAGGCCGCGCGACTGCTCGTCCTCCGCGCCGCGCTGCTGAAGGACGCGGGGCGCGACTTCTCGCTCGCCGCCGCGCAGGCGAAGCTCAAGACCGGGCGCCTGGCGGTGCGCTGCGCCGAGGAGGCCGTCCAGATCCACGGCGGCTACGGCTACATCGAGGAGTACCCGGTGTGCCGCATGTACCGCGACGCGAAGATCCTCACGATCGGCGAGGGCACCGACGAGATCCAGCAGATGGTCATCGCTCGCGCGCTTGTGGGCACGTAACGTCGTCCGGAGGTCCGCGCAACCCATGAACGTGCAGCGATCCACAGGCCCCAAGCGGTTCCGATGACCGCAGGACGAACTTCATATCCGGCCAGCGTCGAGCTGCGAGAGGTCGGCCCCCGCGACGGCTTCCAGAACGAGCCGGAGGTCATCGCCACGGCCGACAAGGTCGCGCTGATCGACCGGCTCGCGCGGACCGGGGTGCGGCGGATCGAGGTGACGAGCTTCGTGCGCCCCGACGTCGTCCCCCAGCTGGCCGACGCACGCGAGGTGCTCGCGGCGATCGACGTTCCCGCCGGCGTGGCGCGCAGCGTGCTGATCCCCAACGAGCGCGGCCTGCAGAACGCGCTCGAGCAGCGCGACCGCTTCGACGAGATCGGCGTCTTCCTGTCGGCCAGCGAGACGCACAACCGCCGCAACGTCAACCGCTCGGTGGGGGAGTCGCTCGCCGGCCTCGACGCGGTCATCACCCAGGCGCGCGAGGCCGGGCTGCGCGTGGAGGCGGTCATCTCGACGAGCTTCGGCTGCCCCTACGAGGGCGCCGTCGAGCGTGGCCGCGTGCTCGACATCGCCCGCCACCTGGCCAACGCCGGGGCGGAGGAGATCGCCTTCGGCGACACGACCGGGATGGCGAACCCCGTCCAGGTCGCCGAGCACTTCGCGGACGCCGCCGCCACGCTGGGCGAGCACGTCCAGCTCACCGCCCACTTTCACAACACGCGCGGTCAGGGCCTGGCCAACGTGCTCGCCGCGCTGCAGGCAGGCTGCGCGTCGCTGGAGTCGAGCTTCGGCGAGCTCGGCGGCTGCCCGGTGCCGCCGGGCGCGACCGGCAACATCGCCAGCGAGGACCTCGTCTCGATGCTGCACGAGATGGGGATCGCGACGGGCATCGACCTCGACGCGCTGCTGGACGCGGCGCGCGCCGTGCGCGAGATCCTCGGCCGGCCGCTGGGCTCGCACACGCTCGTGGCGGGACCGGTGCGCTGGGAGCCCGCCGGATGAGCGTCGTGCTGACGAGCTCGGTGAAGCCCGCGTCGGACGCGTTCGCCGCCAACGACGCCGCCCACCGCGCGCTGGTCGCCGACCTGGAGGTGCAACTCGAGCGCGTGCGCGCGGGCGGGGGAGAGCGCGCTCGCGAGCGACATGTCGCCCGCGGCAAGCTGCTGCCGCGCGAGCGCGTCGCGGCGTTGCTGGACCGCGACGCCCCGCCGTGGCTCGAGCTCGCGCCGATGGCCGCGCACGACCTCTACGACGGTGCCGCCCCGGGCGCCGGGATCGTGTGCGGGATCGGCCGCGTCAACGGGCGCGAGTGCGTCATCGCCGCCAACGACGCGACCGTCAAGGGCGGCGCGTACTTCCCGATGACCGTCAAGAAGCACCTGCGCGCGCAGCAGGTCGCGCTCGACAACCGGCTGCCGTGCATCTACCTCGTCGACTCCGGCGGCGCCTACCTGCCGCTGCAGGACGAGATCTTCCCCGACCGCGAGCACTTCGGCCGGATCTTCTTCAACCAGGCGACGCTCTCGGCGGCGGGGATCCCGCAGGTCGCCGCGGTGCTGGGCTCCTGCACGGCCGGCGGCGCCTACGTGCCGGCGATGAGCGACGAGACCGTCATCGTGCGAGACCAGGCGACGATCTTCCTCGCCGGCCCGCCGCTCGTGAGGGCCGCGACGGGGGAGGAGGTCACGGCCGAGGAGCTCGGCGGGGGAGACCTGCACGCCCGCCGCTCGGGCGTCGTCGACCACCTCGCCGACGACGACGCGCATGCGCTGACGATCGTGCGCTCGATCATCGGGACGCTCGGCCCGGCGGGATCGGTGTCCGCGCCGCCGTGGGAGCGGATCGCGACCGAGGCGCCGGCGGTCGACCCGGCGCAGCTCTACGGCGCCGTACCTGTCGACCCGCGCAAGGGCTACAACCCGCGCGAGATCATCGCCCGCCTCGTCGACGGCTCGCGCTGGCACGAGTTCAAGGCGCTCTACGCCAAGACCCTTGTCTGCGGCTTCGCCCACGTCCACGGCCACCCGGTCGGGATCCTCGCCAACCAGGGCGTGCTGTTCGCCGAGAGCGCGCGCAAGGCCGCGCACTTCGTCGGGCTCTGCGACCAGCGCGGCGTGCCGCTGCTGTTCCTGCAGAACGTCATGGGCTTCATGGTCGGCCGCGAGGCCGAGGCCGGCGGCATCGCCCGCGACGGCGCGAAGATGGTCGCCGCCGTCTCGTGCGCGCGGGTGCCGAAGCTCACGGTCATCGTCGGCGGCTCCTACGGCGCGGGCAACTACGGCATGTGCGGCCGCGCCTACGACCCGCGCTTTCTGTGGATGTGGCCCAACGCGCGGATCTCGGTCATGGGCGGCGAGCAGGCGGCAACGGTGCTCAGCTCGGTCGCCTCCGACCGCGATCCCGCGCAGATCGAGGCGCTGCGCGCGCGCATCCGCGCCCAGTACGAGGTCCAGGGCCACCCCTACCACGCCACCGCGCGCCTGTGGGACGACGGCGTCATCGACCCGCTCGCGACGCGCGACGTCGTGGGGCGGGCGCTGGATGCCTGCGCCAACGCGCCGCTGGGCGAGATCACCCGGCCCGTGTTCCGGATGTGAACCCGCGTGTTCGGCGTTGCCGAGCGGGAGGCCCTCCGCGATCGTCTCGACGTCGCCGCGCCAGCGCATGCCCGGAGGGGCGACCGGCTCAGAAGACGACGGTGCGCTCGCCGTCGCGCACGACACGGTCCTCGCAGTGCCATTGCACCGCGCGCGCGAGGACGGTGCGCTCGACGTCGGCACCGCGGCGCTCGAGCTCCTCGGCGCTGTCGTGATGCGTGACGCGGACGACGTCCTGCTCGATGATCGGGCCCTCGTCGAGGTCCTCGGTCGCGTAGTGCGCGGTGGCCCCGATGAGCTTGACGCCGCGGTCGTGGGCGCGGGCGTGGGGGCCGGCGCCCGCGAAGGACGGCAGGAAGGAGTGGTGGATGTTGATGACCGGGACGGCGACCGCCTCGAGGAAGTCCGCCGACAGGATCTGCATGTAGCGCGCGAGCACGATGAGGTCGAAGTTGCCGGCCAGCAGCTCGATCTGGCGTGCCTCGGCCTCGGGCTTCGTCTCCCGCGTGACCGGGATGTGGACGAACGGCACGCCGAAGGAGCGCACGTCGCCGGCCAGGTCGGCGTGGTTTGAGATCACCAGGCCGACGTCGAGGTCGAGCTCGTCGCGGCGCGCGCGCCACAGCAGGTCCAGCAGGCAGTGGTCGTAGCGGCTGACCATGATCGCCGCGCGCTTGCGCACGCCCGGATCGGTGAAGCGCCACTGCATCCCGAACGGCCGGCCGACCTCGGCGGCGAAGCGCTGCTCGAGCTCGTCGCGCATCGCCTGCAGCCCCGCGCGGTGAAAGACGACGCGCAGAAAGAAGCGCCCGTCGGTCGGGTGCGTCGAGTACTGCCCGGACTCGGCGATGTTCGCGCCGTGCTCGAAGAGAAAGCGCGAGACCGCCGCGACGATCCCCGGCCGATCCGCGCAGGAGACGAGCAGGCGGCCCATGTCCGGACTGCTGCTACGGCGCGTCACGCCGACCAATCTAATCTGCGGCGGCGCCGGCGGCGGCGGCCGGCCGCCGGCTCAGCCTCCAGGGATCGAGGACGCGTTGAGCAGCGTGAGCGCGTCATAGCCGACGAGGGCCGCGCCGAGGGGCTCGCCGGCGGACAGCAGGCGAAGCCAGACGCCGTCTGCGGCATCGGCGCGCAGGAGCGCGAGGTAGCGCCGCTCGCTCTCGCGCAGGATCGCGACGATGCTGCGATCCCCGGGGGCGGCGCCGATCGCGCCGACCGGCAGCTTGCCGGGCAGGCCGGCGGCGGCGAGCAGCCGGGTGGCGCGCGGGCCGATGATGCCCACGATCGCCAGCGAGGCGCGGATGTCGCGGTACGGCGCGTTTCTCTCCCGGCCGTACTCGGTCGCAGCCTCGGCCCGCAGCGCGGCGTGCGGCCCGACCAGCAGGGTGTGGCGGGCATCCATGCGCAGGTACCACACGCCGTGCAGGCGCCGGCCGTTGCCACCGGCCAGCGGGGGGTCGCCGAAGCGCGCGACGAGGGCGCGGTCGAGCGCTTCGCGTTCGCCGCGCAGCTCGAGGACGCCGTAGTCGGAGTGGTCGGCCAGGCCCACGCTCTTCATGCAGACGGCCATCTCCGCGGCGACCGACCCGTAGTGCGCGACGACCGTGTGCCCGTCGCGCTCGTGCAGGCCGGCGGAGGCGGCGAGGCAGGTCGCCGGCACCGAGGCGATCACAGGCTGGCGCAAGGAGTTCTCCATGGCTCGTAGCGAGGGTGGATCGTCCGTCGTGACGAGAGGCGTCCCGGCGGCCCGCCGAAGCGGGCCGCCGACACGTCGATGGATCGCCGGTGACGGTCGATCGCCTGGTCTCAGCCGACGCCGAGCTTCTCGGCGGCGCGGCGGGTGCCCTCGACGCGGTTGGCGATCTTCTGGAACGCCACCTCGCGGGCGTAGTCCGGCGAGCCGTGGTTGGGCTTCTCGTCGATCGAGAACGGCGAGAAGCCGCAGTCGTCGGTCGACCCGAGGCGCTCCTTCGGGATGAAGTCCGCCGCCCGCACGAGCCGGTCGCAGATCTCCTCGGCGCTCTCCACGCGGGGGTTGCCGGGGTTGGTGACGCCGATGTAGCACATCTGATCGTCGCGGCTGTTCTGACCGATCGACTCGTAGACCGGGTCCTTCTCACGCTCCGAGGCGAGCTGGATGAGGAAATAGCCGGCGTTGATCTTGAACATCTCCGGCAACAGGTTGTTGTACGGCACGTCGGCGGAGTGCACCGAGTCGCGATCGCCGCCGGGACACGTGTGGATGCCGATCTTCGTGCGCTCCTCATCGGAGAAGTTGGCCAGCACGCGGTTGTTGAGCTCGATGAAGTGCGGCAGCAGGCCCGCGCCCGTCCACGGGTTGCGCGGATCCTCGCGCGTGGCCAGGCGGCCCTCGGTGAAGTCGATCGAGACGCGCGCCGCGCCGGCCTCGAACGCCTTGCGGATGTCCGTCGTGCACTCCTGCACGATGTCCTCCTCGAACTCCTCGCGCGTGTAGCCGTCCACGGGGTCCTTCAGCGGGTACAGCAGCGCGAGCATCGACGGCGCGATGACGGCCTGCTTCATCGGCTTGCTCGCGTAGGGCAGCGACTTCTTCAGCGTGTCCGCGGCGTAGAAGTTGTACTTCAGCGGGCCGCCCACGAGCTTGGGCAGCTGACGGCCGTGGCCGTCGGCGAAGATCGCGAAGAACTGACCGCCCGGCGCGAGGTTGTCGGCCAGACCGGTGCCGGCCAGCGTGTCGGCGATCGGATACGTCGCAAACGACGACCAGCGCTGCTCGCCGTCGGAGATGATCGGCGCGCCGGTCGCCTCACCCTGCTCGATCGAGTCCTTGCAGGCGTCGTCCTGCAGCTTCTCGAGGTCCTCCTTGGAGATCTTGCCCTCGTCGTAGTCCGCGTAGGCCTCCTGCAGCTTGGCCGGCCGCGGAAGGGAACCCACCGGCTCGGTCGGAATGCCGGTGTCGGTTCTCGGGTCGTAATCGGTCATGTAGTTCTCCTCCTGGTTGTGTCTCGCCACTACTGCCCTGCGCTGCATCACCAGTGCATCGCTGCACCGCTCCCCCGGTGACGCCGCCGCACCCTCCATGGCCCACGTGTCGTGTCTCCGCGGCCTGCCGCGCTAGCGCTCCCGCTCGAGCACGGTGATCACGGCGACGGCATTATCGCCCTCGACGAAGCCGCCCGCGTTCTGGGCGAGCGCGAGCCGGGGCTCGAGGTCGACCTGGCGCTCGCCCGCACGCCCGCGCAGCTGCGCGACGAGCTCGACGATCTGAAGGACGCCCGTCGCGCCGACGGGATGTCCGCGCGAGAGCAGGCCGCCGCCGGTGTTGACCGGCAGCGCGCCCCCCAACACGGTCTTGCCCTCCACGATCAGGCGGTTGCCCTCGCCCGGCGCCGCCAGCCCGATGTGCTCGTAGGCCTCGAGCTCGGCGGACGCGGTGGCATCGTGCACCTCGATGACGTCGACGTCCTCGGCGCTCAGACCACTCTGCTCGCGGGCGGTCGCACTCGCACGCTGGACGACCGACCCCGGAGCCGGGCCGCCCGTGGCGCTGAGCGCGCTCGCGCGTACGCGGATCGGGACGGCGGCCCCGTTCGGGGCGCCGGTCACGATCAGCGCGGCGGCGCCGTCGCCGATCGGTGAGCACATCGGCAGCGTGAGCGGCTCGGTGATCATCCGGCTCGACAGGACCTCGTCGACGGTCATCGGCGTGCGAAACTGCGCGCCCGGGTTGTGGACGGCATGTCCGGCGGTTCTTGACCACGACGCGAGCGAAGTCGGCCGGACTCCAGCCGTTGCGCTCGATCCGCGCGCGAGCGCGCTCGGCGTAGCTGTCCATGAACACGCTGTGATCCTCCGCAGCGTCGGCGAGCAGATCGACGTCGGCGGCGCCGGCGAGCGCCTGGATCGGCCGCCGCTTGTCGGGATGGGACATCTTCTCCGAGCCCACCACGGCGACGGTCTCGTACGAGCCCGAGTCGATCGCCATGCAGGCGAGGTGCAGCGCCGTGGACCCGCTCGCGCACGCGTTCTCGACGTTCACCGTCGGGATCCCGCCGTAGCGCGAGTGGCGCAGGGCGACCTGCCCTCGCACGCACTCCTGGCCGGTCATCAGACCCGACAGCGCATTGGCGAAGAAGATCGCCTCGATGCGGCCCGTGTCCGGGCCGGCGTCCGCGAGCGCCCCGTCCAGCGCCTCGATCGCCATGCCGGCGACCGTGGCGTCGGGCAACCGGCCGCAACGGGTCGCTGCGGAGCCGATGATGTGGGCAGATGTCAAGCGGGCTCCCTCGTGGTCGCTCGTCATCGTCGGTTCTCTATCAGCACCGGGATGCGATGACACGCATGACTCCCCCATAGAGCAGGTGATTCACCCCTTCCGGCGCGTTGTTGGCGTTCCGGGCCCGGCATATCGTCGCCGGGCCGGTCCGAGAGAGACAACGACACGAACCCGGGTGGCAGCCGGACCCGGAGCGAGAGGTGATGAGCGACGATGACCGAGCAGTCGACGATCGCGACCGCGACAACGCGTACGACCCGGAGTCCGCCGCCGCCGACGCGCTGGCGCCGGCCGCCCCGGTGGGCGCGCATCTCGTCGGCAGCGTGCCGCTGGGAGGCGTCGAGGAGGTCTTTCGGCGTACCGCCGAGGCGCTCGGCGACCGCCTGCGCCGGCTGCCCGACGGCGAGCCCGGCCCGCGGTCGGACTGGATCCTCTGGCAGTACCCGGTGTTCAGCGCCTTGCCGCAGTTCGAGGTCGGACCGCCCGGCGCGGACACGTACCGCACGTTGCCCAAGCTGCGGCTGCGCGACGGCGAGCGCGCCGCGGACATCGTGCTCGACAACCTCGGCTTCGCCGACGCGGCGATCTCGTCGTACGCGCATCTTCGCCAAGCTCAAGCGCGACGGGGTGATCCCGCCGCACGTGCGCTTCCAGGTCTCGCTGCCGACGCCGCTGGCGCCGATCAGCGCGTTCATCGACCCCGAGCACCAGGCCGCAGGTCGAGCCGGTCTACGAGGCGCGCGTGCTGCGCGAGCTCGAAGCGATCTTCGCCGCGGTGCCGCACGACCAGCTCGCGCTGCAGTGGGACACGCGGCTGGAGTTCGCGATCCTCGAAGGCATCAGCCCGGCCTGGTTTGAGGGCACGCGGGCCGGCGTGCTCGAGCGCCTGCTGCGCGTCAGCCGCGGGGTGCCCGCCGACGTCGAGCTCGGCTTTCATCTCTGCTACGGCGACGACTACCACGGCCACTTCGTCGTGCCCGACGACACGGCACAAGCTCGTGGAGGTCGCCAACGCGCTCGCGACGGCGCTCTACCGCCCGCTGAACTGGATCCACGTGCCGGTCCCGGCCCAGGCCGAGGAGGAGTACTTCGCGCCGCTGCGGGAGCTGCGCCTCGACCCGCGGACGGAGCTGTACCTCGGCGTGCTGCACCTGCAGGACGGCAAGGTGGGCGCGCGCCGGCGGATCAGCTGCGCGAGCCGCTACGTGCAGGGCTTCGGCGTCGCCACCGACTGCGGCTGGGGCCGCGGCGGCTCGGCGGCCGTCGACGAGCTGCTCGAGCTGCACCGCGCGACCTGCGGCCGGCTCGACGTGCCGCGGCGCGAAGACCGAGTTCGCCTGGCCCGCCGGGCTTCGATCGCATCCCCGACGAGGAGTGGACGCGCGCGCCGCTCAGCGACGCCGGCCTGGCCTACGACCACGTCGACGAGCACGGCTGGTACGACAACCTCAACCCGAGCGTCGACGCAGCTCGCCGAGCACCTCCAGGACGGCGACATCCTCGTCGACTACTCGGGCGGCACCGGCATCCTGCTCGACCGCCTGCGGCTGCGGATCTTCGATCGCGCCGTGGGCACGATCATCGTCGACGCTCGGCGAAGTTCCTGCGCGTGGCGCACGAGAAGTACAAGGACGACCCGCGCTTCGCGGCGCGGCTGCTGCGCTTCATCAAGGAGGAGAAGCGGCTGCAGTCGCTCGACGAGGTGCTCGGGCCCGAGCTGATGGAGCGCGGCGTCGACGCGATCGCCGCCGTCAACGCCATCCACCTGTACCCCGACCTCGACGAGGTGGCCAGCGCCTGGGTGCGGGCGCTGAAGCCCGGTGGCAAGGTGTTCATCAACTCCGGCAACCTGCGCAACCCGAGCGCGAAGCCCGGCGAGTGGATCCTCGACGAGACGGTCTGGGTCATCAACGACCTCGCCGAGAGCCTCGTGCGCAGCGACCCCGCCTACGCGCAGTACCGCGCGGTGCTCGACGACACGAAGCGCCTGGAGGCCCATCATGCCCACCGCGATCGCGTGTTCATGCATCCGCGCCCGCTCGAGCACTACACCGACGCCCTGAAGCGCAACGGGCTGACGGTGACCGACGTCAGCCAGGCGACGATCGTGGCCGACGTCAACGAGTGGTTCGAGCTCATGACCGCCTACCACGAGGCCGTCCTGGGCTGGGTCGGCGGGACGAAGCGCATCGAGGGCGAGGAGCCGTCCGAGGAGGCGGTGCGCGACCGGCTGGGCATCATGCGCCACGCGATCGACACGATCTTCGGCAAGCGCGACTCGTTCAAGGCCTGCTGGACGTACATCACCGCGACGAAGGGCGGCTGAGCGCAAGCTCCCCGGATCCGGCGGCAGCGCCGGTTGACGGGCGTTGCGCTCCGAGCGTAGGGTCCGACTCCGGGGGTAGACAGGTCTGTCTAGTCGAGCACCGTGTCCGTCGTCCAGATCACGCACTCACCGCAATACGGCCGCATCGCCGACAAGCTCGGCGCGGGGCGTGCGTCGTCCTCGACGGCGCGACCGCGACGGAGCTGCCCCACCTCAGCGACGCCGAGCACGCCGTCGACGAGCGCCTGTGGGGCACGCGCGCGCTCGTCGAGGAGGCGGCCGCGGTACTCGACGTGCACCGCGGCTACGTCGCGGCCGGCTGCGACGTCATCTCGACGAACACCTGGGGGCTGCCGAGCGCGCTGCTGCACGGGGTGACGCCGCTGTGGAACTCCACGCGAGCCCGTCCACTGGATGGACCTCGCGCGCCGCGGGCTGCGGCTCGCGCGCCAGGCGGTCGGCGACGGCGGGCGCGACGCGGACTGCGCGGTCGCGTTCTCGATCAACGGCGACGTCGACTCCGAGGAGGGCGAGAGCACGATCCGGCTGCTCGCGCGGCTCTTCGCCCACGAGCCGCCGGACCTCATCCTGCTCGAGACGCTGACGGTCGTGCGGCCGTCGCTGTTCGCCACCGTGCAGTCGCTGCTCGACACCGGGCTTCCGGTCTGGCTGTCGTTTCGCCGCTGCCGGCACGGGCTGTGCAGCGTCTACGGCCAGCACTGGGGCGGCCCGGAGGGCGATGCCTTCGGCCGCGCCGCGGCGCGCTTCGAGCAGATGGGCGTCGACGCGCTGATGATCAACTGCATCCCGCCCGACCACGTCGACGGGATGGTGTCCTACCTGCGCGACTTCACCGACCTGCCGCTCGGCGTGTATCCGAACCTCGGCTACTACACCGACGAGGGCTGGCGCTTCGAGCCGGGCGTCGGCAGCGCCGAGTACGCGGCGATGGCGCTGCGCTGGCGCGAGGAGGGGGCGCAGATCATCGGCGGCTGCTGCGGCGTCGGGCCCGCCCATGTCGCGGCGGCGCGCGAGCTGCTCGAGCAGACCGCGCCGGGCGATCCGGCTGCGGCGCTGCGCCGCGCCGCCCGGTGCCCGACCGGCTCGTCGCACGGCGAGCCGGCGCCCGCGCCCGCCTGGACCGATCGCCGCGGCCGCTCGCTGCACCCGCTGCCGTTTCCCGACCTCGTCGCCGACCCCGGGCGTCGTGTCGCCCTCCAGCGCGAGCCTGATGGCCTGGCGCTACCTCTACGACCAGGCGCATCGGCGCGCACCAGCGCTGCCTCGACGTCGGATGCGGCACCGGCATCCTCGGCATCCAGCTCGCGCTCAACGGGCGTCGCACGTGCGCGCGATCGACATCGACGAGCGCGCGGTGCGCAACACCGAGACCAACGCCCATCGCAACGGCGTCGGCGACCGCATGACCGCCGCGCGGATCGACATCTTCCCGTGGGTGCCCGAGGAGCGCTACGAGGTCATCGTGGCGTGCGTCGACCAGACGCCCGTCGACCCCGAGCAGCACGCCACCGGACACCGGCCGATCGACTACTGGGGCCGCACGCCGCTGGACCCGGTGCTCACGAAGCTCGCCGACGCGCTCGCGCCGGAGGGGGTCGCCTACGTCGTGCAGCTGTCGATCCTCTCGCAGCGCCGCACCGCCGAGCTGCTCGCGGCCGCCGGCCTCGACGGTGCGCGTCGTCGAGTACGGGGTGTTCCCGTTCTCGCCCGAGCTCGAGGACCACCGCGCCCAGATCGGGCGCGTCGAGCGGCTCAGCGACGCCGGCCATCTGCGCGCCGGCGATCGCGACCTGCTCGTGGCCTACCTGCTGGAGATCCGCCGGCGCGCGCCGACAGGCCGAGCGGCCCGGCTACGGGGAGCTGTGATCTCCGCCGTCGACGCGCTGCGGCTGGCCGCCTACGAACGCGTTCGCGCGGCGGTCGACTCGCTCGCGCATCTCGGTCCGGCCAGCGAGATCGTCGACCGCTGCCCCGCCGCGGCCGCCGCGCGCGGCCGACCTCGACCGCGTCGTGCTGAGCCGGATCGAGAATGGCACGCTCGTCGTCGAGCGCGTGCACGCGGGCGGCGACGCGGCCGCAACGGCGCCGTCGAGCCGCTGCGCCATCCGCGCGCTGCGCCTCTCCTATCCGCTGCTCGAGTGCGAGCTGCTGCGCCGCCGGCGAGGCGCGGGTCGTGGCCGACATCGACCACTCGCAGCCGGCGCGCTACGCGTTTCTCGATGACGCTGCGCGTGGCGCGCGTACGTCGCCGCGCCGATCCTCGTCGACGGCGCGGCCGTCGGCTTCCTGCACGGCGATCGCGCGCCGGGCCGGCGTCCGCTGGCGCAGCTCGACGCCGACGCCCTGGAGCACTTCGCGGCGTGCGTTCGCCGTGCGTGTTCGAGCGCGCCGTGCTGCGCCGCCGCCTGCGTGACCAGCGCCGCGAGATCCGCCGGATCTCGTCCTGGGCCGAGGCCCGCTCGCGGCGAGCTGAGCGACCGGGCGATCGGCGCTGTCGGGCGAGCCGCCCCGAGGAGCAGGACCGCCGCGCCGGCGCCCCCGAGCTGCTCACCGAGGACGGCCTGGCCACGCACCTGACGGCGCGGGAGATCGACGTCCTGCGCCTGATGGCCGAGGGCAAGACGAACGGCGACATCGCGCGCGCTCCTGTTCGTGTCGGAGGGCACGGTGAAGTTCCACGTCAAGAACATCCTGCGCAAGATGCAGGCGTCCAACCGGGCGGATGCCAGCGCGCGCTACCTGCGGCTGACGCTCAACGACGGGTCGCCGGTCGCGCACTCCTACCCTTCGGTAGGGCAAGACCACCCCCACGGGAGGTGTGCGCGGCAACCGGCCGCAGCATGCTGCGGTGATGGCCATCACGGTAGTCGGGAGCATCGCCTTCGACACGGTCGCCACGCCGTTCGGCCGGCGCGAGCGGATGGTCGGCGGCGCCGCCACGCACTTCGCGCTCGCGGCATCCTTCTTCGACGAGGTCCGGGTCGTCGGCCCGGTCGGCGACGACTTCGGCGACGACGCCTTCGCGCTGCTGTCCACGCGCGACACGAACACCGACGACGTCGAGCGGATCGCGGGCGGCACAGAGCTTCTTCTGGGCCGGCGAGTACGGCTGGGACCTCAACTCGCGCGAGACGCTCGACACGCAGCTCGGCGTCTTCGAGACCTTCCAGCCGAAGCTCAGCGCCGCTCGCGGGAGGCCGAGGTGCTGTTTCTCGCGAACATCCAGCCCGGGTTGCAGCTCGATGTGCTCGAGCAGTGCGCGCAGGCGAGGTTCGTCGCGCTGGACTCGATGAACCTCTGGATCGACATCGCTCGCGACAAGCTCATCGAGGTCATCGGCCGCGTCGACTGTCTCATCCTCAACGACGCCGAGCTGCGCCAGCTCACGCGCAAGCCGAGCCTCGTCGCCGCCGCGCGTGAGGCGCGCTCCTGGGGCCCGTCGGCGGTCGTCGCCAAGCAGGGCGAGTACGGCGCCGCCCTGCTCACCGACGACGGCTTCTTCGCGCTCCCGGCCTATCCGCTGGAGACCGTCGTCGACCCGACCGGCGCCGGCGACACGTTCGCCGGCGGGTTCGTCGGCTACCTCGCGCGCCACCTCGATCAGCTCGACGACGCGGCCACGCTGCGCCGCGCGATGGCGTACGGCACGGCGCTGGCGTCCTTCAACGTCGAGGAGTTCGGCACCGATCGGGTCGCGCGCCTCGAGGCCGGCGAACTCGACGAGCGCGTCGCCGACCTGCAGCAGATGACGAGCCTCCAACCCACCCGCGAAGAGGAGTTGCACCGATGACGAGCTTCGCCCACGAGTACCTGTTCACGTCCGAGTCGGTGACCGAGGGGCATCCCGGACAAGGTCGCCGATCAGATCTCCGACGGCGTGCTGGATGCCGTCATGCGCGACGACCCGACCGGTCGTGTCGCCTGCGAGACGCTGGTCAACACCGGCCTCGTCGTGGTGTCCGGCGAGATCTCGACCGAGACGTACGTCGATATCCAGGCCGTGGCGCGCGAGACGATCCGCGGGATCGGCTACATCGACGCCGACCTCGGCTTCTCGGCGGATTCCTGTGCCGTCCTCAACGCGATCGACAAGCAGTCGCCGGACATCGCGCAGGGCGTCGACCGGTCCTACGAGACGCAGACCGATCCGGCTGACGACGACGAGCTGGACATCGCCGGCGCCGGCGACCAGGGGATGATGTTCGGCTACGCGACGAACGAGACCGCCGAGCTCATGCCGCTGGCGATCTCGCTCGCGCACCGGCTCGCGCAGCGCCTGGCGCTCGTGCGCCACGAGGGCACGCTGGGCTACCTGCGCCCGGACGGCAAGACGCAGGTCTCGGTGCGCTACGTCGACGGCGTGCCGACGGCGATCGAGAAGCTGCTGATCTCCACGCAGCATCACGACAGCGCGTCGCGCGACCTGATCCGCGACGACCTCTGGGAGCACGTGGTCGTTCCGGTCCTGCCGGCCGACATGTACGACGCGGACGCGCTGCGCCGTGACTTCCTCGTCAACCCGACGGGCCGCTTCGTCATCGGCGGTCCGGTCGGCGACTGTGGCCTGACGGGCCGCAAGATCATCGTCGACACCTACGGCGGCATGGCCCGCCACGGCGGCGGGGCGTTCAGCGGCAAGGATCCCTCCAAGGTCGATCGCTCGGCGGCGTACGCCGCGCGCTGGGTGGCGAAGAACGTCGTCGCGGCGGGCCTGGCCGACCGTTGCGAGGTGCAGGTGGCGTACGCGATCGGCGTCGCGCATCCCGTCAGCGTGATGGTGGAGACGTTCGGCACGGAGAAGATCGGCCGCGAGAAGATCGTCGCGCTGATCGACGAGCACTTCGACCTGCGCCCGGGCGCCTTTCGCCACGAGCTCGACCTGCATCGCCCGATCTACCAGAAGACCGCCGCGTACGGCCACTTCGGGCGCGACGATCCGGACTTCACGTGGGAGCAGACCGGCAAGGCCGACCTGCTGCGCGACGGCGCCGGCCTCACCGCGGGCGCGACGGCCTGAGCATGGACACCGTCGGAATCGTCGGCGCGGGCCAGATGGGCTCGGGCATTGCCGAGGTGGTCGCGGTCGCGGGCCTGCGCACGCTCGTCCACGAGCCGCGGGAAGGACCGCTGGACGCCTGCGAGGCGCGCATCGCGGCCTCGCTGGCGAAGGCCGTCGACCGCGGCAAGATCGATGCCGACGCCGCCGCCGAGGCGACCGAGCGGATCGTCTACACGACGCGGCTCGACGATCTCGCCGAGTGCGACCTCGTCGTCGAGGCGGTCACGGAGGACCGCCAGATCAAGTGCGACGTCTTCCGGCGCCTGGACGAGCGGCTGCCGCGCGACGTGATCCTCGCCTCGAACACCTCGTCGATCCCGATCACCACGCTCGCCCAGGCGACCTCCCGCCCCGAGCGCGTGCTGGGACTGCACTTCTTCTCGCCGGTCCCGGTGATGGCACTCGTCGAGATCGTCCCCGGCTATGCGACGAGCGCGGAGGCCGTCGATGCCGCCGAGGGCTTGGCGCGCCAACTCGGCAAGCACGCGATCCGCTCCAAGGATCGCGCCGGCTTCGTCGTGAACCTGCTGCTGATCCCGTACCTCGTCGGCGCCGTCCATCTCTACGACGCCGGCTACGCGACGCGCGAGAACATCGACGAGGCGATGACGCTCGGCTGCGGGCACCCGATGGGGCCGCTCGCCCTGTGCGACTTCATCGGCCTGGACGTCATCGATGGCATCTGCGCCTGCCTGTACGAGGAGTACGGGCGCGAGGAGTTCGCCGCGCCGCCGCTGTTGCGCCGCATGGTCGCCGCCGGCGCCCTGGGTCGCAAGACCGGCCGCGGCTTCTACGAGTACGCGCCCGCGCGCTCGGTCGCGCTGGCGGGCCGATGACGGCGACGGCGCCGGACATCGTCCCGCTGTACGGGCTGACCGAGGATCACGTCGCGTTTCGCGACGTCATCCGCGAGATCGTCGCCGCGCGCGTGGCGCCGCGCGCGGCGGCGATCGACGCCGGCGGCGAGTTCCCCGAGGACGTGCGCCGGCTGTTCGCCGACCACGACCTGTTCGGGCTGCCGTTCGACGAGGCCCACGGCGGTACGGGCACCGGCGCGCTCATGCTCTGCGTCGCGATCGAGGAGGTCGCCAAGGCGTGCGCCTCCTCGTCGCTGTTGCTCGCCGTCCAGGACCTCGGCTCGCTGCCGATCCGCCTGGCCGGCTCGGACGAGCTCAAGGCGCGCGTCCTGCCGCGCCTGGCCAGCGGCGAGTGGCTGGCGGCGTTCGCGCTGTCGGAGCCCGAGGCGGGCTCGGATCCGCGCGCGATGCGCACGCGGGCCCGGCGCGACGGCTCGGACTGGGTCATCGACGGCGCGAAGAACTGGATCACGAACGCCGGCGTGGCCGACGTCTACGTCGTCTTCGCGGTCACCGACCGCGACGCGCCGGGCTCGCGCAGGATCTCGGCCTTCGTCGTCGAGGCCGACCGGCCGGGCTTCGCGGTCGGCCGCCTGGAGCACAAGATGGGCATGCGCGGCTCGCCGACCGGCGCCCCGGTGCTCGACGGCGTCCGGGTGCCGGCCGCCAACCTCATCGGCGAGGCGGGGGAGGGCTTCAAGATCGCGATGCGCACGCTCGACCACTCGCGCCTGGGCATCGCCGCGCAGGCGCTCGGCATCGCGCAGGGCGCCACCGACTACGCGGTCGCCTACGCGCACGAGCGGATCGCGTTCGGGCAGCGGCTCATCGACCTGCAGGGCATCCAGTTCAAGCTCGCCGACATGGAGACGCGCTGCGCGGCCGCGCGCGAGCTGCTCTACCGCGCCGCCGCCAAGGCCGAGCGCGGCGAGCGCGACCTCGGCAAGTACTCGGCCATGGCCAAGCTGTTCTGCTCCGACGTGGCGATGGACGTGACCGTCGAGGCGGTGCAGGTGCTCGGCGGCTACGGCTACGTGACCGAGTATCCCGTCGAGCGCATGATGCGCGACGCGAAGCTCACGCAGATCTACGAGGGCACGAACGAGATCCAGCGCGTGGTCGTCGCCCGGGCGCTGCGCGCATGACGACCTCCCAGACCGCGGCGACGGTGCCGACGACGTACGAGGACTGGCAGGCCGCGTACCACCTCTCCTCCGAACGCGGCGGACCGTTTCAGACGCTCAGCGGCGAGCCCGTCCGGGCGCTCTACACGCAGGACGACCTGCCCGACCGCGGGGCGATCGGCCTCCCGGGCGCCTATCCGTTCACCCGCGGCGTGTACCCGTCGATGTACCGCGGGCGCCTGTGGACCGTGCGCCAGTTCGCCGGCTTCGGCACCGCCGAGGAGACCAACGAGCGCTTCCGCTATCTGCTCGACCACGGCCAGCAGGGCCTGTCGACGGCGTTCGACATGCCGTCGCTGATGGGCCACGACTCCGACCATGCGCTGTCGCTCGGCGAGGTCGGCCGCGAGGGCGTGGCCGTCGACACGCTCGACGACATGCAGACGCTGTTCGCCGGCATCGACCTCGGCGAGGTCAGCGTGTCGATGACGATCAACGCGCCGGCGGCGATCATGCTCGCCTTCTACGTCGTGGCCGCGGAACGCGGCGGCGTGGCCGCCGACCGGCTGAGCGGCACGATCCAGGCCGACATCCTCAAGGAGTACATCGCCCAGAAGGAGTGGTGCTTCCCGGTCGACCCGGCGATGCGCCTGTGCGGCGACATGATCGAGTGGTGCACCGCCGACATGCCGCGCTGGCATCCGGTGTCGATCTCGGGCTACCACATCCGCGAGGCCGGATCGACCGCCGCGCAGGAGCTCGCCTTCACGCTCAAGGACGGCCTGACGTACGTCGAGCAGGCGATCGAGCGCGGGCTGGACGTCGACGACTTCGCGCCCCGTCTGAGCTTCTTCTTCAACGCGCAGATCGACTTCTTCGAGGAGATCGCCAAGTACCGCGCCGCGCGCCGGATCTGGGCGCGCGAACTGCGCGAGACCTTCGGCGCGCGCAATCCGAAGTCCTGGCTCATGCGCTTTCACACGCAGACGGCGGGGGTCTCGCTGACCGCCCAACAGCCGCTGAACAACATCACGCGCACGGCGATCGAGGCGCTGGCGGGGGTCCTCGGCGGCACCCAGTCGCTGCACACGAACTCCTATGACGAGGCGCTCGCGCTGCCGACCGAGGAGGCCGTGCAGATCGCGCTGCGCACGCAGCAGGTCATCGCCCACGAGACGGGCGTGACGAACACGATCGATCCGCTCGGCGGCTCGTACTTCGTCGAGGCGCTGACCGACCGCCTCGAGCAGCTCGCCTACGGCTACTTCCGCAAGGATCGACGAGCTCGGCGGGATGGTCGAGGCGGTCAAGCAGAACTTCCCGCAGCGCGAGATCGCCGACGCCAGCTACGAGCTGCAGACCGCGATCGACGCGGGCGAACGTGTCGTGGTCGGCGTCAACCGCTTCCAGAGCGAGGGACGCGGAGATCCCCACGCTGCGGATCGATCCGGGATCGAGCGCAAGCAGCTCGACCGCCTGCAGGGTGTGCGGGCCCGGCGCGACGCGGGCGCCGTCGAGGCCACGCTCGCCGACCTGCGGTCGGACGCGGCACGAAGGGACGTCAACCTCATGCCGGCGCTGCTGGAGTGCGCTCGTGCCCACGCCAGCGAGGGCGAGATCGTCGCCGCGCTGCAGGACGTGTGGGGCAGCTATCTCGAGACCCCCGTCTACTGATGGCTGATTCCGCGGCCGGCGCGCGCGCTCGCAAGCTGCGCGTGGTCGTCGCCAAGCCCGGCCTCGACGGGCACGACCGCGGCGCGAAGATCATCGCGCGGGCTCTCCGCGACGCGGGGATGGAGGTCATCTACACCGGGCTGCATCAGACCCCCGAGCAGATCGTCGAGACCGTCATCCAGGAGGACGCCGACGCCGTCGGCCTGTCGATCCTGTCCGGCGCGCACATGACGCTGGTTCCGCGAATCGTGGCGCTGCTGCGAGAGCAGGGCGTCGACGACGTGATCGTTACGGTGGGCGGCACGATCCCCGGCCACGACATCCCCGAGCTCGAGCGGCTCGGCGTGGCCGCGGTCTTCACCCCGGGAGCCCCTCTGCGCGACATCATCGACTTCCTGCAGCGAAGCGCCGGCGAGCGAACCCCGGCGTGAGTCGCTTCGGCGTCCACTCCCAGGGAGGCGGGCGAGCGGAGGCAGCGCGTGCCGGCTGATTGGCTGCTCGCGCTGCTCGACATCGCCGCGATCGTGGCGATCGCATGGCTCGGCGGCATCGCCGCGGAGCGGCTGCGCCAGCCGCGCATCGCGGGCGAGATGACCGCCGTCTTCCTCGCCGGGCTGCTGCTCGGCGGGCGGATCGCCGACGTCGTGCCCGGTCAGCAGGCCGCCGGCCGGATCGCCGAGCTCTTTCCCGAGACGGCGCTCACGCTCGTCACGTTCGTCGGCGGCCTCGGGCTCGTGCTCTACATGCTGCTCGTGGGGATCACGATCGATCCCGCGCCGATGCGCGAGCGCGCCGGGGCGATCGTGCTGCTCGCGGTGACGACGGTCGGCGCGATGCTCGCGCTGGCGATCGTCGCCGGGCCGCTGCTCGCCGACGCCGGCGGGTGGAAGCCGTCCGGCGTCGCGCAGAGCGCGTTCGTGGTCGCGCTCGCCGCGGCGCTGAGCGCCAACGGCCTGCCGATCGTCGCTCGGATCCTCGAGGACCGCGGGATGGCCCACACCGAGCTCGGGTCGGTCGTGATCGTCGCGGCCACCGGCGCCACGACGCTCGCGCTGATCGCCGCGGCGATCGCGATCAGCGGGGGCGACGCGCCGGCGGGCGGCCGTGTCGCGCTGCGCGTGGGCGCCGGGCTCGTCCTGCTGGCGTTCGTGCTCGCGGTCGCGCGCCGGCGCTGGTTCGCCCTGGGCCCGTCGGTCACGATCGGCGTGGTCGTCGCGCTCGCGGCGGCGGCGGCGCTCGCCGGTGACCAGCTGCTCTCGAGCCTGCTCGTCGGTCCGCTCATCGTCGGCGTCGCCGTCCGCCCGGGCGGCCGGACGGCAGCCGGGCTCGAGCGCCTGCTCGGCGTCGCGGTGCGCCGCGTCGGCCTGCCGGTCTTCCTCGGGCTCGCGGCGCTGCACACCGATCTGCGCGAGCTGCACGCCGGCGTGCTCGGCGGCGTGCTGGGCCTGCTCGCGGCCGTGATCGCGATCAAGGCCGGCGTCGGCTACGCGGCGGCGCGGATGGCCGGGTTTCACTCCGCGGACGCGCGCGCCATCGGCGCTCTCATGCAATGCGGGGGCGTCATGACGATCGCCGTCTCGCTCGATCTGCTCGAGGCCCAGGTCATCGGCGCGCGCATGCACGCGACGCTCACCGTGATCGGCCTCGTGACGACGATCGCGGCCGGTCCGCTGCTGCCCCGGACCCGGACCCGGACCCGGACCAGGACCCGGAGTCGCCGGATGCCCGTGCGCCGGTGGGCTGCGGCCGCCGGCGACGAGCGGCTGTGAAACGGCCGCGTGTCCCGGCGATGCGCGACGATGGCACGATCGCCTTCGAGTTTCGGCCCAGCCGTTGTGACCGGTCTCCCGGCCGTGAGCTGCTGGCCGAGCTGATCGACCACTTCAACGGGATCTACCCCGGGCGCGCGGCGCGGCCGGGCTCGGTCACGACGCCGGACGAGATGGTCGCGCCGAACGGCGTGTTCCTCGTCGGCTACGAGGACGGCGAGCCCATCGCGATCGGCGGCCTGCGCCCGCTCGACGAGGACGGGGTCTGCGAGATCAAGCGGATGTACGTCGTGCCGGCGGCGCGCTCGCGCGGGGCCGGCCGGGCCCTGCTGGCCGCGCTCGAGGCGGCGGCGCGCGAGATCGGCTATCGGCGCGTCCGGCTCGACGCGGGGCCCGAGCAGCGCCACAGCCGCGCGCTCTTCGCCGACGTGGGCTACGTCGAGATCGAGCGCTACAACGACAACCACATCGCGGACTACTTCGCGGAGAAGCCTCTGTAGCGGTCGGCCCCGGCGCTCAGCCGACCCGCGCGAGCTGCACCATGAGCCACGTCGCGGCGGCGTCGGCGACCGCGCTCGGGTCGGCCTTCAGCCCGTGGTCGCCGCGGACGACCACCACCGAGCGGAAGCGCTCGGGGTCGGGCGCGGGGATCCCGAAGCGATCGCTCTCGCCCTGGATGACGAGCACCGAGACGCCGGCGTCGTCGAGCTCCTCCTGCCGGCTGACCCCCGACGGCGTGACGAGCGGATACGCCAGGCACAGCACGCCCACCGCGCCGGTCGCCGCCGCCGTGCGGCACGCGACGCGCGCGCCCGACGAGCGTCCACCGGTGATGAGCGGCAGGCCGGCGAGCGGGCCATCGGCGAGCTGCTGCACGATCGCGATCCAAGCCGCGTCGAGCAGCGGCGCACGCGGCGGCGAGCGGCGGCCCGCGACCCGGTAGGGCTGCTCGACGAGCGCGACGCTGACACCGAGCTGGCGCGCGACCTTCGTGACGGCGACGAGGTCGCGCGCGGCGACGCCGCCGCCCGCACCGTGGCCGAGCACGAGCCCGGCGACGGGGTCCTCGGCCGGGTGCAGGTGCACGCGAGCGCCGCCCTGCGGGGTGTCGATCGCGATCGTGCCCACGGCGGCGATCAGCCCCAGTCGCCCGCGCGCTGGCCCATGTCGACGCCCGACTGCGGGCACTCCTCGCAGCGGATCTCCAGCCAGCGAACGTTCTTGACGACGTCGCCCGGGTCGAGGTCGGGCCCGTGCAGCGCGACCTCGAGGTAGCGGTCGGCGACCGTCACCGACGGGCGGCCGAGGCGCGCCGACAGCTCGCCCGGCTCGCGCTCGACGACGAGCCTGGCGTCGAGCTCGGCGAGCTCGTCGCGGCGCGACTCGAAGGCCGCCGGGTCGTCGAGGCAGACGACGACGGCCGGGTGACGCCCGCGCAGCGGGCGCAGCGCGGCGATGCCGCGCAGGTGCGTGATCGACGTGGTCATGGCGGTGATCTTCCCGCACGGTGGCGCGCGCACGCGGCGAACTACATTGCCTGCGATGCCGACCGACCTACGCATCCTCTTCTTCGGCGACTCCTTCGTCGCCGGCGTCGGCGATCCCGCGCACGTGGGCTGGGTCGGACGCGTGGCCGCCGCCTCGCACGACGCCGGCTGCCCGATCACGGCCTACAACCTCGGCGTGCGCGGCCACACCTCGGTCGACGTCGCGGCGCGCTTCGAGGCCGAGACCGCCGCCCGCACGCAGAACTCGGACGCGCGCTACGGCGTCGTCCTCGCCTTCGGCGCGAACGACATGATCATCGAGGACAACCGGCTGCGCGTGGCGCCGGCGCTGTCGGTCAGGACGCTGCACCGCCTCGTCGAGCGCGCGCGGCAGAGCGGTCACGGGGTGTTCGTCGTCGGGCCGTCGCCGGTCGGCGAGCGCGACGAGGACGAGCGGATCGGCGAGCTCTCCAACCAGCTCGCGCACGTCGCCACGCACCGCGCCATCCCGTTCGTGGAGACCGCCCGCCGGCTCGCGGCGAGCGAGGCCTGGCGCAGCGAGGCGGCCGCCAACGACGGCACGCATCCCGGCGCCGGCGGCTACGCGGCGCTCGCCGAGCTCGTGCTGGCGGGCGGCTGGATGGAGTGGATCGCCGGGCTCGGCGAGTCCTGAGCCGCCGGTCCGGCGCCGACCCCGGGCGCCGGGCGCGGGCAGAAGCGCTAGCGGGCGCGGCCGGAGCTCGGGCCCCCAATCGGCGTCTGCCAGCGCACCGGCGGGCCGTGGTAGCCGGCGTGGGCGAGCAGGCGTGCGACGCCGCTGCCGTTGTCCTCGGGACGCTCCCGGCAGCGCAGCTCAAAGCCACTGCCCCGCGCTTCTTCGGGGATCGGCGGCTCGAGCGTGAGCCAGGCCAGCGGGCCGCCGCCGGCGCTGGCGAACGCGCTGCGGATCGCATCGCGCTCGCCCTCGTCGAGGTACTGGTCGACGACCGACTGCCAGACGACGGTCAGCATCGCCGGCCGCGGATCGCCGAGGCGCTCGAGCAGCCAGGCCGCTGCGCTGCGGCGCTCCACGGACACGGGATGGCGCACGGCGACACTCGCCGCGCGACCGACGCGGGCGATGCGCTCGGGCTCGTCGGGCCAGATGTAGGACTGCAGCTCCAGGCGCCCCTCGTGCGTCGTCGCGTCGATCGGCGCCCGGTCGCAGCCCGCGCGCTCGGCGATCTGCAGCCGCGCGGCGACCGCGGCCGGATCGGCGACCGGCAGCCCCTGCCACGGCTCGACGAACTGCAGCGGGCTGACGGCGTCGCCGAGCGCGGCGCCGCCGACGACGTAGCGGAAGCGCTCGACGTTGAGGTTCAGCCCGGCGCTCGCGCCGATCTCGAGCAGGCGGATCGGCAGCCCGTGACGCTCGGCGAGCCAGAGCAGCCCGCCGTAGAGCGCCACGCAGCGGCCGGGCTCGTTGGTCTGCACGGTGCGGTGCGCGAGCTCGCGGATGCGGTCGGCGTGCTCGGCGATCGTGCGCTGCGCGACCGGCCAGGCGCCGTCCGGCGGCGCGTCGCCGCCGGCGCTCGGGAAGAACCGGGCGAGCTGCGGTGCGCCGCCGCTGAGCACGACGTGATGCAGCGCGGCGAGCAGCCGCAGCTCCGGGACGGAGCCGGGCGTCAGCGGGTCGCCCGCGAAGATCGTGGCGACGATCCCGCCGGCGTCCGCGTCGTCGCCCGCGCGGCGCATGAGCTCGACGTACAGCCGCGACCGCCCGTCGCGCTCGAGCTCGGCGGCGCGCGCGCGAAACGAGTCGCCAGGAACGATCACGGCAGCGCGCAGAGCAGCCGATCGAGGTCCGTGTCGTCGTTCCAGGCGCCGACCGAGGCGCGCAGCAACCCGGTCCCGGGCAGGTCGCGGATGATCACGCCGGCGTCGGCGAGCCGGGCCCGCGTCGCGGGCGGGTCGGGGTCCTTCCACGAGACGAGCGTCGTGCGGTCACGCGCGGCGACCTCGCGGCCGCGCTCGGCGAGCGCGTCGGCCAGCCGCTCGGCGAGCCCGGCCGCCCGCTCGTACACGGCCTCCCAGCCGGCGCCGCCCAGCACGTCGAGCGCCGCGAGCGCCGCGGCGTTGGTCTCCGCGCTCTGCGCCGACGCATCGTGGCGGGCCGCCGTGGGGCGCGGCACCGCGTCCAGGCCGGCGCTCGGGTCCTCGAGGTTCATGTACGTCGGGCCCGGCGCGGGCACGCGGTCGCCCCAGCGCGGGTCGATCCACAGCACGCCGCTGCCGACCGGGCCGCAGAGCCACTTCTGGCCCGAGCCGGCGTAGAACGCGCAGCCCAGCGTCGCGATGTCGATCGGCACGGCGCCGATGCCCTGCGCGCCGTCGAGCAGCACGGGCACGTCGGCGAGGTCGGCGAGGCCGGACACGGCGCGCCCGTTGACCCAGCTGACGTGCGAGCACGCCACGAGCTTGGTCTGCGGGCCGGCCGACGCCGCGATCTCTCCAAAGGGCACCGCCCGCAGGACGATCCCGCGCTGGTCGCGCGCGGCGGCGAGCGGGCCCTGCAGGCCGGGGTGCTCCTCGTCGGAGGTCAGCACCTCGTCGCCGGGCCGCAGGTCCAGGGCGCCGAGGATGCGCACGATGCCCTCGCTCGTGCAGGTCGTCAGCGCGATGTCGTCGGTCGCTGCGTTCAGCAGGCCCGCGTAGGCGGCGCGCAGTCGCGTGCGCCGGTCGAGCATGGCCTCGAAGTAGGCGGTGCTGCGGCCCTGCTCGGTGCCGAGCGCGAGCATCTCGCCGACGGCCATGTTGGCGGCGCGGGGCCACGGCCCGCAGGTGCCGGCGTTGAGGTAGGCGAACCGACCGAAGACGGGGAACTCGGCGCGCAGGTTGGCTGGATCCATGTCCCCGAGGCTAGTGCGCGCCGCGGGCGCGACCGGCGGGCGATGGGTGTCCCGACGTGCCGCGGGCCCGGCGCTGCTGCGCCGGGCCCGCGGGCCACGTCGGTGTTCGGGCTCCGGCGCTCAGCGGCCGCAGACCGGCCAGTGGCCGGGGCCACCGGTGCGGTAGAGGATCGCGGCACGGCGATCCTGCTCGGTCTCCGAGGCGGCGGCGGGGTCACCGCTGCCACCGACGGACGCCCAGGTCGAATACGAGAACTGGTACTTGCCGCGGTACGTGCCACCCGGCGAGATCGCGCGCGGGTTGCCGTGCGACTCGCACTGTGCGATCGACTGCAGCACGCCCGGGATCGGGACGTTCGGGGCGCCGCCGTGGCGGCGCTCACGGACGTCCGCGCGGGCCGCGCGCAGGGTGCGCGCCGCGTTGCGGTTGGAGACGCGCAGCCGGGGCAGCGTGAAGCTGTGCAGGACGACGCGCTTGCGGCTGCGCTCTGTGCGGGAGAGCTTGTCTCCTCGCAGCGCGGCGACCTTGCGCGCCATGTACATGTGGCGCTCGATGAGCTGGCGCTTGGCGGCGGTGTGGAGATCGCCGGGGGGCCGGACGGGCGGCGTGGCCGCCGGCGTCGTGGCCGGGGTGGGGGACTGAGCTACAGCGGTTGAAGTGGACGCCGCGACGGCGCACGAAGCGCAGACGGCGCCCAGGGTTCTGAGACGCATTCGTTGTCGGTCCTACCTTCCAGGTCACGTCGAGGCTCCACGCCAGATGCGCAGCGCCGGTGACCGTCGTTTACGGCGGGCAGAGGTGCTTGACACACCGTCCAACGACCCGCTTGAGGGGTGGAGCCTAGCAGCCGAACCGAACGAGCGTTCGGTTCGGCCGCGAACGGACGGAATCCGGGGTGTTGTGGCCGCGCGGGCGGCGGCGGTCGATCTAGGGCGTGAGCACGACCTTCACGCACTCGTCCTGCTTGTGCTTGAACGTCTCGTAGCCGTCGGACGCGTCGTCGAGCGACATGCGGTGCGTGACGATGAAGCTCGGGTCGATGTCGCCCCGCTCGATGTGCGCCAGCAGCGGCTCGAGGTAGCGGTGCACGTGGCACTGCCCGGTCCTGATCGTCAGGCCCCGGTTCATCACGGCGCCGATCGGGAACTTGTCCATGAACCCGCCGTAGACGCCCATGATCGAGACGGTGCCGCCGCTGCGGCAGTTGAAGATCGCCTCGCGCAGGGCGTAGCCGCGCTCGGTCTCCAGCCGCGTCGCCTGCTTGACGCGGTCGTAGGCGTACATGCCGCCGTGGTGGTGGTGCGCCTCCAGGCCGACGCAGTCGATGCAGGCGTCCGGCCCGCGGCCGCCGGTCATCTCGCGCAGCGCCTCGCGGACCGGCGTGCGCTCGTAGTTGATCGTCTCGGCGCCGGCCTTGTCGCGCGCCATGGTCAGGCGGTAGTCGAGGCGGTCGATCGCGATCACGCGCTCGGCGCCGAGCAGATACGCGCTGGCGATCGCGAACTGGCCGACCGGGCCGCAGCCCCAGACCGCCACGATGTCGCCCGGCTTGATGTCGCAGACGTCGGCGCCCATGTAGCCGGTCGGGAACACGTCCGACAGAAACAGGACCTGCTCGTCGGACAGGTCGCTGTCGATCTTGATCGGCCCGACGTCGGCGAACGGCACGCGGGCGTACTCGGCCTGGCCGCCGGCGTAGCCGCCGGTCGCATGCGAGTAGCCGAAGATCCCGCACGTCGAGTCGCCCCACAGCTTCTCGGCCGTCGACGCGTTCGGGTTGGAGTTCTCACACAGCGAGTACATCTCGCGGCTGCACGCGTTGCAGGCGCCGCAGGCGATCGGAAACGGCACGACGACGCGGTCGCCCACCTCGAGGTTCGTCACCGCGCCGCCGGTCTCGACGACCTCGCCCATGAACTCGTGACCGAGGATGTCGCCCTTGCGCATCGTCGGCACGTAGCCGTCGTAGAGGTGCAGGTCCGATCCGCAGATCGCCGTGGAGGTGATCTTCACGATCGCGTCGCGGCCGTTGAGGATCTTCGGATCCGGGACGTTCTCGACCGAGACCTTGTTGCGGCCCGACCAGACGGTCGCTCTCATGACCCGCCTCCGTTCGTCGATGCGCCCGCGAGCTCGTCGTCGGGCAGGGGGTGCGCCGGGCGCTGCTTGAGCTGACGGCGGCCGAGCGGACCCTCCGGCGAGCCGTCGGAGCGCACGACCTCGCCGGTCTCGGCGATGTTCTTGAAGCGGCGCAGGTCGTCCTTGAGCTGGACCTGAGGCTCCTCGCCGAAGAGCTTCGCAATCGTTGCGCCGACCGCCCCCGCCGGCGGGCTGTAGCGCATGTCGACGTGCAGCTCGGTGCCCTGGTCGCCGGGCGCCGTGACGAAGCGCACGGTGCCGGAGTTCTCGACCTGCGAGCCCTCGACCGAGCGCCAGGCGATCCGCTCGCCGGGCACGTCGTCGATGATCTCGGCGTCCCATTCGACGGTCATGCCGAGCGGGCCGCGGGCCTTCCAGTGCGATGTCGTCGTCCCCGTCGAGCGGACCTCCTCGAGGTGCGCCATGAAGTCCGGGAAGGACTCGAAGTCACGCCACAGCGCGTAGAGCTCGGCGCGGTCGCGCCGGACGGTGATCGCGGCGGTGACCTGCACCGGCGGCTCGGGCGCGACGCCCAGGGTGTCGCCGTCGTCGCGCGCCCCGCTTCTGCCTCGGACGGCGATGACACCGGCGCCGGCCACGAGTGCGCCCGCGCCGACTGCGCTCAGAAGCACGCGCTTGCGGCTTGCCGACCTCATGCTGCGCGGACCGAGGAGAACTCGCGGACGATCGCGTCGCAGAACGCCGGCAGGTCGTCGGGGTTGCGGCTGGAGATGAGGTTGCCGTCGATCACGACCTCCTCGTCGACGACCTCGGCGCCGGCGCGGCGCAGGTCGGTGCGGATGCTCGGCCACGACGTGATCCGCCGGCCCTCGAGGACGTCGGCCTCGGCCAGCGTCCACGGGCCGTGGCAGATGACGCCGACCGGCTTGCCGGACTCGACGAACTCGCGCACGAAGCGCACCGCGTCCTCGTCCATCCGCAGCTTGTCGGGATTGCAGGTGCCGCCGGGCAGGATCAGCGCGTCGAAGTCGTCGATCGAGGCATCGCCGACCGTGGCGTCGACGGGGAACGTGTCCGCCGGGTTGATGTCGCTGTTCATCGCCTGGATATCGCCGTCCTCGAGGGACAGCAGGACGGTCTGCGCGCCGGCGTCCTCGACGGCCTGGCGCGGCTGCTCGAGCTCGACCTGCTCGACGCCGTCGGCGGCGAGGATCGCGATCTTGTGGTCGCGAAGTTCGTCAGCCATGTCACTCCTTCGATCGTGGGGGATTCGAACCGCCGTCCCCGCGGTCATGCTCCTATCGGGGTAGCCACGAGGACCGATCGCAAACGGGTTCTCCGTGCGGTGGCGCGTTCCAGAGGCGCGGGCGCAGGCGATCGAGCAAGCGGTCCGCTCGGCGGTGCGGCCGCCGTAGGCGACGATCCAGGGCGGGCGTCCGTCAAAGGCGACGTTGAGGGCGTCGAGTTGGTTGGGGTGCAGGCGTAGGTCCCGGGGCCGGCGTGCGGGGCTGGTTGCGTGAACGAGCGACAACTGGAGCGTGCGAGACGATTGAGTTGTCGCTGCTTCATCGCCTGCATGAACGAGCGACAAGTGGTCGGGCGGCTTGCATCCATTTGTCGCTCGTTCATGTGCGGCGCTCGCTCGGTCGGCACCGCCGCCGTCGCTCATCCAACGCCTGACGCCACCCTCGAAGATGCCGTTGACGGACGCCGGTGATCAGCGGGGGCGAGTCCTGGCCGGCTGTGACCTGACCGCGGCTACGAGCGGCCCGTCGTCGCTGTGACAACGCCCGATGACCTCCGGCGCGGGCGCGGCGCAAAACAACGATCGCGCGGGCGCGGTCACAATGAGTCCGTGAACGTCACCCTTCCCGATGGCACGGAGCTCGCGCTCGCCGACGGCGCCACCGGCGCCGACGCCGCCGCGGCGATCGGCCCCGGCCTCGCCCGCGCCGCGCTCGCCGTGCGCCAGAACGGCGAGGTGCGCGACCTCGCACGCCCGCTCGTGCCCGGTGCGCCGCTGGAGATCGTCACGGCCAAGAGCCCGGACGCGCTGGACGTCATCCGCCACGACGCCGCCCACGTGCTCGCCGCCGCGGTGATGGAGCTCTATCCCGGCGTGAAGATCTCGATCGGCCCGCCGATCGAGAACGGCTTCTACTACGACTTCGAGTTCCCCGAGGGTGTGACCGTCTCCGACGCGGACTTCGATCGCATCGAGCAGAAGATGCGCCAGCACATCAACGCCGACGAGCACTTCGAGCGCGAGGACGTCAGCGTCGAGGCGGCGCTCGAGCGCTTCAAGGCCGAGGAGCAGGACTACAAGGTCGAGCTCATCGAGGACCTGGTGAACAACGCCGACCCCGACGCGCCGCTGACGACGGTCAGCCTCTACACCAACGGCCCGTTCACCGACCTCTGCCGCGGTCCGCACGGGCCGGGCACGAAGCGCATCAAGGCCGTCAAGCTGCTGTCCACGGCCGGCGCCTACTGGCGTGGCGACGCCAAGCGTCAGATGCTCACGCGCATCTACGGCACGGCGTTCTTCTCCAAGGAGGAGCTCGCCGAGCACCTCGAGCGTCTCGAGCAGGCCCGCGCCCGCGACCACCGCAAGCTCGGCAAGGAGCTCGGGCTGTTCATGTTCTCGGAGCTCTCGCCGGGCTCGCCGTTCTGGCAGCCCGCCGGCATGGCGATCTGGAACGAGCTCTCCAAGCTCTGGCGCGAGGAGAATCGCGCGCCGCGGCTACAAGGAGGTCAAGACGCCGATCCTCTACGACGTCGACCTGTTCAAGCAGTCCGGCCACTGGGACACCTACCGCGAGAACATGTACTTCACGGACGTCGAGGATCGCCCGATGGGCCTCAAGCCGATGAACTGCCCGGCCCACATCCAGATCTACAAGGACGACCGGCGCTCCTACCGCGACCTGCCGGTGCGCTACTCCGAGCAGGGGCTCGTCCACCGCCACGAGCCCAGCGGGACGCTGCACGGCCTCATGCGTGTGCGCCACATCACGCAGGACGACGCCCACATCTTCTGCAGCGAGGAGCAGATCCGCGCGGAGGTCATCGGCTGCCTGGACTTCGGCTTCTTCCTCTATGACCTGTTCGGCTTCGAGCCGAGCCTGGAGCTCTCGACGCGGCCCGAGAAGCGGATCGGCTCCGACGAGATGTGGGACCGCGCCGAGGCGGCGCTGCAGGACGCGCTCGACGCGCGCGGCCTCGCCTACGAGATCAACGCCGGCGACGGCGCGTTCTACGGCCCGAAGATCGACCTGCACATGACCGACTCGCTCGGGCGCTCATGGCAGCTGGGCACCGTGCAGCTGGACTACTCGATGCCCGAGCGCTTCGACCTGCACTACACGGGCGCCGACGACGCCGATCACCGCCCGGTGATGATCCACCGCGCGCTGCTGGGCTCCTTCGAGCGCTTCATCGGCATTCTCATCGAGCATTACGCCGGCGACTTCCCGCTGTGGCTCGCACCGCTGCAGGCGATCGTCCTGCCGATCGCCGACCGCCACTCGGAGGCGGCCGCGGAGGTCCTCGCCGCGCTGCTCGAGGCCGGCCTGCGCGCCGAGCTCGACGACCGCACCGAGTCCGTGGGTCGCAAGATCCGCGACGCCGAGCTGCGCAAGGTGCCGTACATGCTCGTCGTCGGCGACCGCGAGGCGGAGTCGGCCACCGTCTCCGTGCGCGAGCATCGCGTCGGCGACAGCGGCTCGCTGCCGGTCGCCGAGGTCGTCGCGCAGCTCGCCGGCAAGGCCGCCAGGCGCGAGTCCTGACGCGCAGTTGCCGCGAAAATCCTTGTCCATCGGCCGATTCGGGCTATACTCGCCTGCGTTGACTACGACTCAAAATTCACCGCTGCGCTCGCTGACAGCTTGACGCGCGGCCTCCTTTCATAGTGCCGGTCCCTCGCAGATTCGACCGGCGCCCGCCCGAGCGGGACTCGACACGGATCAACGATCGCATTCGCGTGCCCGAGGTACGCCTGATCGATGAGACCGGCAACCAGATCGGCGTCATGCGGACGACCGATGCGCTGCGCTATGCGCAGGACCGCGACCTCGACCTCGTGGAGGTCGCGCCCGAGGCGCGCCCGCCCGTCTGCCGCGTCCTGGATTACTCCAAGTACAAGTACGAGCAGGCCCAGAAGCTCAAGCAGGCGCGCAAGCACCAGCAGCAGATCACGATCCGCGAGATCAAGTTCCGCCCGAAGATCGCGGAGAACGACTACAAGACCAAGAAGGGCCATGTAGAGCGCTTCCTGCGCCACAAGGACAAGGTCAAGGTCACGATCATGTTCCGCGGCCGCGAGGTCACGCACCCCGAGCGCGGCGTGATGATCCTCGACCGGTTGGCCGAGGAGCTCGCCGAGGTCGGCGTCGTCGAGCAGCGCCCGATCCAGGACGGGCGCAACATGACGATGATGCTCGGCCCGTCCAAGGCGGTCCTCAGCGGCGAGCTGGCCGCGCCCGAGCAGGGCCACGACCACGCGCCCGCGCCGAGCGCCGACGCACCCGCGCCGACCGCCGACGCACCCGACGAGGTTCCCGGCGAGACGGTGACGGAGGCCACGGCGCCGGCCGCGAAGGCCACGCCCAAGGCGGCGGCGAAGGCCGCGCGGGCCAAGCCCGCCCCCGCCGCGGCCAAGGCGGCGCCGGCCGCCGTCGAGACCGCCCCCGCGGCGGTCGAGGCCGCACCGTCGGAGAACGGCGCGACGGCAGACAGCGAGACGGCTCGTCCGTAAGTGCTCCGTCTCGCAGCACGGACGCCGTTCCGGGTCGCCTATACTGGCCCGCTCGCATGCCGAAAATGAAGACTCACTCTGGCGCCAAGAAGCGCTTCACGAAGACGGCGACCGGCAAGGTCCGCGGTCGCCACGCCTTCACGAGCCACATCCTCGAGAAGAAGTCCGCCAACCACAAGCGCCACCTCGGCAAGCCCGTGATCATGTCGGCCGACGATTCGCCGCGGATCAACAAGCTGCTGCGGACCGGAAGCAAGGGCAAGTAGATGACCCGCGTCAAGCGCTCCGTTCACGCCAAGAAGAAGCGGCGCTCCACGCTCGAGCGCACGAAGGGCTACCGCGGCGAGGCGAACTCGAACTACAAGCGCGCCAAGGAAGCCTTGATGAAGGCGGAGGCGTACCAGTACCGCGACCGTCGCAATCGCAAGCGCGACTTCCGCCGTCTCTGGGTGACCCGCATCAACGCGGCCGCGCGCCAGGAGGGCATGACGTACTCGACCTTCATCCACGGCCTGCAGGTGGCCGGCATCGAGCTCGACCGCAAGGTGCTGGCTGACATCGCCGTGCGCGATCCCGAGACGTTCCGCCGATTTGTCGACGCCGCCCGCGAGGCGTCGGCTGCCTGACAAGCAGAAGCCGACACACCGAACCTCCCGGGCGCCGCTCCTCTGACAGGACGGCGCCCTTTTTTTCGCCGCAAACCACATGCCCATCACCAGCTCGCACAACGACAAGCTCAAGGAGATCCGCCGGCTGGCCCGGCGGCGCTCGCGCGAGGACGCGTCGCGCTTCGTCGCCGAGGGTGAGGATCTCGTCGCCGCCGCGGCCGCCGCGGGCTGGGAGCCGGTCGTGCTGCTGACGGCGGCCGGCAGCGGCCTGGCCGGCGACGAGGTCGAGCCCGCCCTGCTGGAGGCGGTCTCCGGACTCGGCTCGGGCAGCCGCCAGATCGGCGTCTACGAGCAGCGCTGGTCGGCGCCGGCCGGCCCGTTGTGCGTGGCGCTGTGGGGGGTGGGGGACCCGGGCAACGTCGGCACGATCCTGCGCTCGGCGCGCGCGTTCGGCGCGGCCTCGGTCGCGCTGGGCCCGGGCTGCGCCGACCCGTTCGGCCCGAAGGCCGTGCGCGCCTCGATGGGCGCGATCTTCGAGATGCCCGTCGCGCAGGTGTCTTCGCTGGACGCGCTGCCGGGGCAGCGGGTGGCGCTGGTCGGCCACGAGGGCGAGGCGCTGGCGCGATCGGGACCCGCGCCCGTGGAGCTGACGGTGTTGCTGGGCGCCGAGCGCAGCGGGCTGCCGGCCGACGTCGTCGCAGGGTGTGACCGCGTCGCGCACATCCCGATCACGACGGAGTCGCTGAACGTCGCGATGGCGGCGACGGTCGCGCTGTACGAGGTCACTCGCGGGGTGCTCTCAGATGCATGAGCAGCCGGTGCTGGCAGGGGTGATAGCGCGGGCTGCTCGCGCCCTCGAGGACATGGGCGAGCGGCCGCTGCGTCGTGTCGGCCCGCGGGGCGTCGCATGATCGATCGCATCGCCGAGCTGCGCGACGAGGCCGAGGCGGCGATCGGCGCCGCGGCCACCAGCGCCGAGCTCGAGGCGCTGCGCGTTCGCTACCTGGGGCGCAAGGCCGAGCTTCCGAATGTCCTGCGCGGGATCGCTCAGCTTCCCGCCGAGCAGCGCGGCCCGACCGGCAAGGCCGCCAACCAGGCGCGCCAGGCGCTCGAGGCGCTGATCGGCGAGCGCAGCGAGCAGCTCGCCGGCGGCGAGCTGGAGGAGCGGCTGCGCGCGGACGTCGTCGACGTCACGCTGCCCGGCGCGCCGCCGCAGCCCGTCGGCCATCTGCACCTGATGACCGCCACCCGGCGCGAGATCGAGGACGTCTTCCTCGGCCTCGGCTTTCGCATCGCCGAGGGCCCCGAGGTCGAGACCGTCTACTACAACTTCGACGCGCTCAACCACGCGCCGACGCACCCCGCGCGCGACCGCATGGACACCTTCTATGTCGACCGCCGCGACGACGTGGTGCTGCGCACGCACACCTCGCCGATGCAGATTCGCACGATGGAGGCCCATCCGCCGCCGCTGTACGTCATCGTCCCCGGGCGCGTGTACCGGCGCGACTCCGACGCGACGCACACGCCGCAGTTCCATCAGATCGAGGGGCTCGCCGTCGATGTCGACATCACGCTCGCCGACCTGAAGGGAACGCTGCTGGCCTTCGCCCGCGCGATCTTCGGGCCCGACCGCGAGGTCCGCCTGCGCCCGCACTTCTTCCCGTTCACCGAGCCCTCCGTCGAGGTCGACGTGTCGTGCTTCATGGAGCACCGGCGCGGCCAGCGCTGCCGGGTCTGCAAGGACACCGGCTGGGTCGAGATCCTCGGCTCGGGGATGGTCGACCCCAACGTCTTCGCTCACGTGGCCGAGCACGGCTACGACCCCGACCGCGTGCAGGGCTTCGCCTTCGGGATGGGCATCGAGCGGATCGCGATGCTCAAGCACGGCGTGCCCGACCTGCGCCTGCTCTACGACAACGACCGGCGCTTCCTGGAGCAGTTCGGATGAGGGTTCCCGTCGAATGGCTCGACGAGTACTGCTCGCCCGACATGCCCGCCGACGCGCTCGCCACGCGGCTGGCGATGACCGGCACCGAGGTCGACCGCATCGAGCATCACGGCGTGCGCGAGCTCGAGCACTTCGTCGTCGGGCGCGTGCTGTCCGCCGAGCAGCATCCCGACGCCGACCGGCTGAAGGTCTGCGTCGTCGACATCGGCGGCGGCGAGGAGTCGCAGATCGTCTGCGGCGCGCCGAACGTCGCGGCCGGTCAGACCGTCGCCGTGGCGCGGCCCGGCTCGGTCATGCCCGACGGCACGAAGCTCAAGAAGGCCAAGCTGCGCGGCCAGGAGTCCAACGGGATGATCCTCGCCGAGGACGAGCTCGGCATCGGGTCAGACCACGCCGGCACGATGGTCCTGCCGGACGGCCTGCAGCCCGGCGCGCCGCTGGAGGGCGTCCTGCCGCTCGCCACCGACGTCCTCGAGCTCGAGATCACGCCCAACCGGCCCGACTGCCTCGCCGTCTACGGCGTCGCGCGCGAGGTGCACGCCGCGACCGGCGCCGAGCTGGCACCGCCGCCGTGGGCGGACGACGCGCTTCGCGCGAACGAGTCCAGCCCCGCGGACGTCGGTGTCGAGATCGTCGTCGAGGCGCCCGACCTCTGCCCGCGCTTCACCGCCCGCGCGTTCGAGGACGTGACGATCGGACCATCCCCGCCGTGGCTGAAGGCGCGCCTGATGGCCTGCGGTCAGCGCCCGATCAACAACGTCGTCGACATCACGAACTACGTCATGCTGCTGACCGGCCAGCCGATGCACGCCTTCGATCTGGACCGCATCGAGGGCAGGCGCCTGATCGTGCGGCGCGCCACCGACGGCGAGCAGGTCGTCACGCTCGACGACCAGACGCGCACCGTCGACGCCGAGGTCTGCCTCATCGCCGACGACGCCGGGCCGACGTCGATCGCCGGCATCATGGGCGGCAACCGCTCCGAGGTGCAGCCCGGCACGACGCGCGTCCTGATGGAGGCGGCCAACTGGAACGCCGCGAACATCCACGCGACATCGCTGAAGCTCGGGCTGCGCAGCGAGGCCAGCGCGCGCTTCGAGAAGGGCCTCGCGCCCGAGCAGGCGCTCGACGGCCAGGCGGTCGCGACGCGGCTCATGCTCGAGCTGACCGGGGCACGGCTCGTCCCCGGAACCATCGACGTAGGCGGTCCGGGGGCCGACGATCTCGTCCTTCGACTGCGCGACAAGAAGGTCGTCGCGCTGCTGGGCGTCGCGATCACCCGCTCGGAGAGCGCGATGCACCTGCAGCGCCTGGGCTTCGCCACGGCCGAGCGGCCCGACGGCCTCGACGTCACGGTGCCCTCCTTCCGCCGCATCGACGTCACCCGCGAGGCCGATCTCGTCGAGGAGGTCGCGCGCCTGCACGGCGTCAACGACCAGCTGCCGGCGACGCTGCCGAGCCGGCGCGGCGCCGTCGGCGTGCTCACCGTCGCCCAGCGACTGCGCCGCCGCGCCGAGGACGCGCTCGTCGGGCACGGCCTGCTCGAGGTCGTCGGCTGGAGCTTCGAGTCCGTCGCGCGCGACGACCGCCTGCGCCTGCCCGGCGACGATCCGCGCCGCGCGCACGTCGTCATCGAGAACCCGATGAGCGAGGACGAGTCGGTCATGCGCACGACGCTGCTCGGCTCGCTGCTGCACATCGCGCAGCGCAACGCCGCGCGCGGCCAGGGCGTGCCGGGCATCTTCGAGTCCGGCCGCGTGTACGTCGACAGCGGCGCCACGCTGCCCAACGAGCACCACGCGCTCGGTGCGCTCGTTCCCGGCGACGTCTTCGCCGCCAAGGCCCACCTCGAGGCGCTGCTCGGCGCCCTGCGGGTACCGAGCGTCTTCGCCTCGGACCCGCAGCCGTTCCTGCATCCCGGCCGCAGCGCCGCCGTGCTGGCGGACGGCATCCCGGTCGGCTGGGTCGGCGACGTGCACCCGCTCGTCGCCGCCGCGTGGGACCTCGATGCCGTCGCCGCCTTCGAGATCGACCTCGACGCGGTCATCGCGCACAGCGCGCCGGTCGCGCAGTACGAGGACCTCACGTCGTTTCCCGAGCTGCGCGAGGACATCGCCGTCGTCGTCGACGCGGGCGTGCCCGCGGCCACCGTGCTCGACATCGTGCGCCAGGCCGGCGGCAAGCTGCTCGCGCGCGCCGAGGTCTTCGACGTCTACCGCGGCGAGCAGATCCCGGCGGGGCGCACCTCGCTGGCGATCGCCCTCGAGTTCCGCGCCCGCGACCGCACGCTGACCGACGCCGACGTCGCGCCGGTGCGCGAGAGGATCGTCGCGCGGCTGGCCTCCGAGCTGGGCGGTGAGCTGCGTGCCTGACGCCGCCCTTGCCCCCAGCGTGCTCGTCGCCGGCGCGTCGGGCTACACCGGCGCGCTCGCCGCGCGGCTCGTCGACCGCCATCCGCGCTTCGCGCTGGCCGCGATCACGAGCCGCAGCGACGTCGGCAGCCCGCTGAGCGAGCTCTATCCGCACCATCGCGTCGACGCCGTGCTCGAGGAGCTCGACGTCGACCGCCACGGCGGCGTCGACGCGGCGATCGTCGCCTACCCGCACGGCGCCGCGGCGCCCGTCGTCGCCGCGCTGCGCGAGCGCGGCGTGCGCGTCGTCGACCTCTCCGCCGACTTTCGCCTCACCGACCGCGACACGTACGCGCACTGGTACGGCGAGCACGGCGCGCCCGAGCTCTTCGGCTGCGCCGTCTATGGCCTGTCCGAGCTCTACGCCGACCGCCTGCCGGCCGCCGACCTCGTCGCCAACCCCGGCTGCTTTCCGATCGCCACCCTGCTCGCGCTCGCGCCGCTGGCCCGCGCCGGCGCGATCGCCGACGTCGTCGTCGACGTGAAGTCCGGCGTCTCGGGCGCCGGCCGCGGCGCGACCCAGCGCACGCACTTCGTCACCGTCGACGAGAACGTCGTCGCCTACGGCGTGGCCGGCCACCGCCACGCGCCCGAGGTCGACCAGGAGCTCGCGCTGCTCGGCGCCCCGGTGACGGCGACCGTCCAGCCGCACCTGCTGCCGCTCGACCAGGGTGAGCTCGTCTCCTGCTACGTGACGACCAACCGGACCTGGGATCAGGACGAGCTCGACGCCGCCTACGGGGCGTGGGCCGACGCGCACCCGTTCATCGAGCTGTCCGCCACGCCGCCGGGCGTGCGCGACGTGCGCGACACCAACATGTGCCGGCTGCACGTACGCTCGGACCCCCGCACCGGCAAGGTGCTCGTCTTCTCGGCGATCGACAACCTCTGGAAGGGGTCCTCATCGCAGGCGATCCAGAACCTCAATCTCATGTACGGCTTCGACGAGACGCTCGGGATCGAGCCGTGAGCGGCGCCCTCGCCCAGGAGTTCTTCGCGTCGCGCTGGGTCCAGCGCCCCGCGCACGTGGCGCAGGACGACGGCGGCCTGCCGGCCGGCTTTCGCGCCGCCAACGCGTCGGCGGGCATCAAGCCGGGCGGTGCGGTCGACCTCGGGCTCCTCGTCTGCGACGCGCCCGCGCCGGTCAGCGCGGCGCGCTTCACGCGCTCGGGCGTGCTCGCCCCGCCCGTGCTCGTGACCCGCGACGAGACCGATCGCAACGGCCTGCGCGCCGTCGTCGCGAACTCCGGCAACGCCAACGCCGCGACCGGTCCCGCCGGCATGGACGTCGCGCGCCACATGCAGCGCGCGGCGGCGGCGGTCCTCGGCATCGAGCCCGCCTCGGTGGGCGTGGCGTCGACGGGCGTCATCGGCGTCCCGCTGCCGACCGCCGGCCTGCAGGCGGGGATCGATGCCGCGGCCGCCGCGCTGCACGCCGGCGGCGGCGACGCGTTCAGCGACGCGATCATCACCACGGACGCCTTTCACAAGCGCGCGACGCTGACCGTGACGCTGCCCTCTGGCACCGTGCGCCTGACCGCGCAGGCCAAGGGCGCGGGCATGATCGAGCCGGCCTTCGCGACGATGCTCTGCTTCGTGCAGACCGACGCCGCGCTCGCGCCGGAGACCGCCGAGCTGCTGCTGAGCGTCTGCGTCAAGCGCTCGTTCGACCGCATCTCCGTCGACGGTCAGCTCTCGACGAACGACACCGTGATCCTCATGTGCTCGGGCTCCAGCGGCGTCGCCGTCGCGCCCGAGAGCGAGGACGAGCTGCGCTTCGGCGAGGCGCTCGACGCGCTGCTGCGGATGCTGGCGATCATGATCGTGCGCGACGGCGAGGGCGCCAAGCGGATCGGCCGCGTCATCGTGCGCGGCGGTGGGCAGGAGGCCGTCGAGCGCTGCGCGCGGGCGGTCGCCAACTCGCCGCTCGTCAAGACCGCGTTGCACGGCGCCGACCCCAACTGGGGCCGGATCGCCCAGGCCGTCGGGGCCGCCCTGGGGCGGGCGGGAGGGCTGTCATCGCCGCTGGCGCTGGACATCGCGATCGAGGGCATCGCCGTCTGTGCCGGTGGCGTGGCGCTCGCGCACGACGAGGCCGCGCTGCAGGCCGCCGTCACCGGCGCGGAGATCGAGTACGAGGTCGGACTGGGCCCTTCCGACGCCGAGGCCGCCGGCGCCGAGACCGAGGTGCTGTTCTCCGACCTCAGCCACGAGTACGTGACCATCAACGCGGAGTACACGACATGAGCGAGGCCGGCATCAGGGACATCGGGACCCTCCTCGAGGCGCTGCCCTACATCCGGGAGTTCCACGGCCGCACCGTCGTCATCAAGTACGGCGGCGCCGCGATGAGCGACCCGGAGCTGCGCGAGCAGTTCGCCCGCGACGTCGTGCTCCTGAAGTACGTGGGCATGAACCCGATCGTCGTGCACGGCGGCGGGCCGGACATCACGTCCTACATGGAGCGCCTGCGGATGCCGGTCGAGTTCGTCTCGGGCCTGCGCGTCAGCGACGAGGCGACGGTCGAGATCGCGAAGATGGTGCTCGTCGGCAAGGTCAACAAGGACATCGTGCTGCGCCTGGGACGCCACGGCCAGCCCGCGGTCGGCCTGTGCGGCGACGACGGCCGGCTGCTGCGCGTCGAGCGCCAGACCGCTCCGTCGGGTGAGGACATCGGCTTCGTCGGACGCATCACGCGCGTCAACGCCGACGTCATCGACCACATCGCCCAGGACTACATCCCGGTCATCGCCTCGGTCGGCGCCGACTCCGCGGGCGAGTCCTACAACATCAACGCCGACGAGGCCGCGGGCGCGATCGCGCGTGAGCTCGGCGCGTACAAGATCATCTTCCTGACCGATGTCGCCGGCTGGCTGCGCGACCCGGCCGACCCCGACTCGCGGATCACGCAGGCCGGGGCGGACGCGGTGATGGACGCGCTGGCGGACGTCGGCGGCGGGATGCGCCCGAAGCTGCAGGCCTGCATCGACGCGATCCACGGCGGCGTCAGCGCCGCGCACATCATCGACGGCCGCGTCGCGCACTCGCTGCTGCTCGAGCTGTTCACCGACGCGGGCAGCGGCACGAAGATCCGGCCGGCGTCGTGAGCCTGGAGGAGTGCCAGGCGCTCGAGCGCGAGCACGTCGTCGGCGCCTACGCGCGCCAGCCGGTCGAGTTCGTGCGCGGGGAGGGGGCGCGGCTGTGGGATGCCGACGGCAACGAGTACCTGGACTTCCAGACCGGCCTGGCCGTCACGTCGCTGGGCCATTCCCATCCGGCCGTCGTCGCCGCGATCGCCGAGCAGGCCGCCCGCCTCGTGCACGTCGGCAACCTCTTCTACTCCGCGCCCGGCATGCAGCTGGCCAAGCGCCTCTCGGAGTCGTCGCTCGGCGGCAAGGTGCACTTCGCCAACTCCGGTACCGAGGCCAACGAGGCGGCGCTCAAGCTCGCGCGCAAGGCCAAGGCGCAGGGCACGATCGTCTCGGTCCATCGCGGCTTTCACGGGCGCACGTACGGGTCGCTGTCGGCGACACCGCAGGAGTCCAAGCAGGCGCCGTTCGCCCCGCTCGTCCCCGGCTTCGTGGCGGTCGAGCCGACCGCCGCGGCGATCTCCGGCGCCGTCGACGAGCGCACCGCCGCCGTGCTCCTCGAGCCGGTCCAGGGCGAGAGCGGCGTCTGGGTGCTCGACGACGAGCTGCTGCAGGCCGCCCGCGCGGCCTGCGACGAGCACGGCGCGGCGCTCATCTTCGACGAGGTCCAGTGCGGCCTCGGGCGCACCGGCACGCTGTGGGCCTACGAGGACTCCGGCGTCGTGCCCGACCTCATGACGTCGGCCAAGGCGCTCGGCGGCGGGCTGCCGATCGGCGCGCTGATCTGCTCGCCGCGCTACGCCGACATCTTCGAGCCCGGCGACCACGGCTCGACGTTCGCCGGCGGCCCGGTCGCCTGCGCCGCGGCGCTCGCCGTCCTGGACGTCGTCGAGGAGCCGGCGCTGCTGGAGCGCGTGCGCGCGCTCGGCGCCCGCCTCGCCGACGGGCTCGCGGCGCTGCCCGGCGTCGTCGCGGTCCGCGGCCGGGGGCTCATGCTGGCCTGCGACTTCGCCGACGGCGGCGCGCCCGAGCTCGTGCGCCGCGGGCTGCTCGAGCAACGCGTCGTCCTCAACGCGACCGGTCCCGCCACGCTGCGCCTGCTGCCGCCGCTGACGATCGGCGACGAGCACGTCGACGACGTCCTGCAACGACTGCGGGCCCTCCTCTAGAGGAGAGCCCGCAGGTCCGACGTGGCTGTACCCGGCGCTTAGCGCAGGGTGCGTCCGTTGCGGTTCTTGACCGTCAGGCGCAGCGTCACGCGCGAGGTCACCCGCGTGGAGAGCAGGTCCGGGCGGTATGCGTACTCGATGCTGCGAGAGCGCAGATCGATCGGCAGGATCAGCGTCAACGCGCCGGCGGCGCGTGAGCGCAGCCCGGTCTTGCGACGGCGCTTGTTGCCCGGCAGCACGTGCACGACGTCGACGCGTGCGCCGATGATCGGCCGCGGGTTGGACCCGCAGGTCACGAGCCTGCCGCGCGTGACCGTGCGGTTACCGAAGCGGCTCGTGTGGCTGGTACCGAGGTTCCTGGTACCGCGCACGAAGCGCATCGACAGCCGGCCGCACGTCGCGACGGGGCCGTCAGGGCTTCCGACGCGGCCGTTCTCGCTGGAGGCCGTGTTCGTGGCCGATCCGGGCGTGCCCGGCAGCCCCTGGGGACCGCGCTGGCCGGTGGCGCCGGGGGCGCCGGCGTGCGCCGGGTGCGCCGTCAGCTCCCGCCGGACCCTGTGGACCGGCGGGACCCTGGGGCCCTGCCGGGCCTTGCGGGCCGGCCGGACCTGTAGCGCCAAGGCCGGGGGTCCTGAAGGTCACGATGTTGGCCGGGGTCGTCCCGACCGCGTTGACCGCGGTCACTCGGTAGCGGTAGGTCGTCTCGGGCGTGAGCCCGCCGATCACCGCACTGTTGGGCTGCACCACCGCGTTTCCGTCGCCGATCGACGCGAAGTTGCCGTTCGCCAGCAGCGGGATGCGGGTCGAGAACGTCCCCGCAGGCAGCGTGTCCAGGCCGTACTCGTAGAAGTACGTCGTGTCCGAGCCGTTGGGGTTGATCGCGCTGTTGAGCGTCGCGGCGTTCGGGCCGACGCCGGTGGCGTCGAGCGTCGTTGCCGATGGCGCACAGTCCGTGCGGAACGAGAGCGTGTCTCCGACGCCCGTTCCCTGGGCGTTGGTTGCCTCGATGCGGAAGAAGTACGTCGTGCAGGCCGTCAGGCCGCTGATGTCGCGCGAGCGCGGCTGCTGGTCGGTCCTCGAGCCCGCGTTGAAGTCCGCCGTGACGATGTCGTCCGTCGCATCGGCGGCGTCGTTGGCGAAGTCCGCGTCGTCGTCGTAGCGGAACCGGTACGTCGACTCCAGGCCCTGGGCGTTGGTCCGGCCGTTCAGCGTGGCCGTGGTCGCCCCGATGTTTGTGGCCGGATCGGTGATCGCCGTGGCCGGCCCGAACGTCGGCGTCCCGTCCTGCACGCGCAGGCGGACGTTGTCGTACTGGGCGCGCATCGTGAAGAGGGCGGCGATCGCCGTAGCGAGGCCCTCCGGGTTGGCCCGGAAGGTGGTCGTCACCTGAATGCGGTAGCTGTGCCCGCTCTGAACGCTGCCGGGCGGGAGGGAGATCGGCCCGTGTCCGCTGAACGGGGATGACGGGGACGTGCTGTTGCGATCGATCTCGATGGTGTCGCCGTCGAGCTCTACGTCCGGCGTCGTGCCGTTCTCGTCGACGAGGAAGAACTGGTAGTTGAAGCGCGCGGGCTCGGCCCCCAGGCCAATCGGCAGTAGCGCGTCGATCATGAAGTGGCGGTCGACAGTGAACGTCGCGGGTCCGCCGACGGGGACGGTGAAGACTGGTGACAGTGCGGTGGCGCGACCCCGGATCACGCCGATGGCGCTGCCGAGCACGGAGGCCGAGGCGGCCTGCTCGCTGCGCTGCTCGAGCGAGCCCGCCGGCGTGCCTATGCCGGCCGCATGATCGGTACGCGGGTCGCAGAGCGGGTCCGGTGCTGAGAGATCGAGCAGCACTGCGTCGCCGAGCGTGACGAGGTCACAGTCGTTGACGAACTCGATCCAGCCGTCGAGGCCGTTGTCGAAGGATGTACCCGTGATCTTGTTGTCCGGGTAGATCGTGTCCGCCTGCGCGCCCGGCGCGACCGCGAACAATATGAAGGCCAACGCGAAGAGCGTCGCGCTAACGCCGCGGATGCGGCGTGCCTTGCTGGTCATGGGTACTCTCCCCCTGCTGTTGGTTGGATCCATCCTCGCGCGAGCCCGACGCGCGCTCAATTGCTGGAAAGCTAGCTGATCTCGGCGCGTTCGGCATCATTTCTCATAGACCGCACCGCGTCGTGCAGCCGCCCGGTGCTCTCGGCTCGTAGGCTTGCCGGACCTATGGCCGAAACCACCAACCAGACGCCGCACACCCGCACGGCCTCGTATCTCGCCGACCCGAGCGAGGTCGGACGCGTCCTGCTGCTCTATTCGGGCGGCCTCGACACGAGCGTGATGCTCAAATGGATCGCCGACGAGTACGCGGCGGAGGTCATCACGTTGACCGTCAACCTCGGCCAGCCCGGCGAGGACTACGGCGTCATCGAGGGCAAGGCCCGCCGCATCGGCGCGGTCGAGTGCTTCACCGTCGACGCCCGCGAGGAGTTCGCCCGCGACTTCGTGCTGCCCGCGATCAAGGCCAACGCGCTCTACGGCGGCGGCTACCCGCTGTTCACCGCGCTCGGCCGGCCGCTCATCGCCAAGCTCGCGGTCGAGTACGCGCGCAGGACCGGCTGCGACACGATCGCCCACGGCTGCACCGGCAAGGGCAACGACCAGGTCCGCATCGAGGCGACGATCGCGACGCTCGCGCCCGAGCTGAAGGTCATCGCGCCGGTGCGCGGCTGGCAGATGGGTCGCGACGAGGAGATTGCCTACGCGCGCAAGCACGGGATCCCGGTCAAGGGCGGGACCGAGATCACCCCGTACTCGATCGACGACAACCTCTGGGGCCGCTCGTCGGAGGGACGCTGGATCGAGGACCTCTCGCACGCGCCCGACGACGACGTCTTTCAGCTCGTCACGCCCCCCGAGCAGGCGCCCGACGAGCCGCAGACCGTGCAGATCACCTTCGAGGCCGGCGTCCCCGTCGCCGTCGACGGGCAGCCCATGGAGCTCGTCGCGCTGCTCGAGCACGTCGCCGAGATCGGCTGCCGCCACGGCGTCGGCATCGTCGACCACATCGAGGACCGCATCGTCGGCCTGAAGGTACGCGATATCTACGAGGTGCCGGCGGCCGCGATCATCCTGCTCGCCCACGCCGAGCTCGACAAGCTCGTGGGCACGATCCACCAGAATCAGTTCAAGCCTTCTCTGGAGCGTCAGTGGGCGTACCTGGTCTACGCCGGGCTGTGGTGGGAGCCGCTGCGCAGCGACATCGACGCGTTCATGGACTGTGTCAACGAGCAGGTGACCGGCACGATCGGGGTCAAGCTCTACAAGGGCTCGGCGCGGGTCGTCACCCGCGAGTCGCCCAACGCCGTCTACGACCAGGCGCTCGCCTCCTTCGGCGAGTCGGGCGGGCTGTTCTCCCAGCAGGCGTCGCCAGGCTTCATCGAGCTGTGGTCGCTGCAGTCGCGGATGGCCTACCGGCTGCGCGAGGACCTCAACCCGACCGGCGCGGGGCCGGCCGAGGATGCGGACGAGGAGAACCGAGACGAGGGGCTGGGCGGCGCAACTGGGGGTAGCCTGTAGGCATGGGATACAAGATTCTCGGATTCGTGGTCTGGCAGGGTGCGCGCTGGTACGCACGGCGTCGCGTGACGCAGATGCTTCCGTCGCGCCGCGTGGCGACGGCGGCGTTCGTCGTGAGCGCGGTCGCGACCGTGGCGGTCGTCACCGCCACCAAGCAGCGCGGCTCCACCGGCTGAGCGCTGCTGACACGCGCCTGAAGGCCATTTGCGCAATGAGCGGGAACGCCCTCGCGTGATCGCGGGTTCCGCCGCCGCGGCGCCTATTCTCAGCCGCTCGTGACGCCGCCCGCCTGCGCCCATCTGCACGTCCACTCCGAGTACTCGCTGCTGGACGGAGCATGCAAGATCGAGGCCCTCGCCAAGCGCGCGGCCGACTTCGGGCAGCCGGCGCTGGGGCTGACCGACCACGGTGTCATGAACGGCGCGATCGAGCACTTCCAGGCCGCCCGTAAGCACGGCATCAAGCCGATCCTCGGCTGCGAGGTCTACCTCGTCGACGACCAGTCCAAGCGCGGCCGCCACGAGCACAACCACCTCACGTTGCTCGCCGCCAGCGACGAGGGCTACCGCAACCTCGTCAAGCTCTCCAGCGCCGGCTTCCTCGACGGGCTGAACCGCGGCAAGCCGACGATCGACCTCGACGTCATCTCGCGCCACGCGGAGGGGATCATCGCGCTGACGGGCTGCCTGGCCTCGCGCTTCTGCCAGCGCCTGCTCTCCGATCAGGCTGGCGAGGCGCGCGCCCACGCCGACGACCTCCTGCAGGTCTTCGGTTCCGAGGACGTCTACTTCGAGGTCCAGCGCAACGGCCTCGCCGATCAGGACAAGGCCAACGAGGGGATCGTGAAGATCGCCCGCGAGCTGGGCCGGCCGCTCGTCGGCACCGCCGACGTGCACTACCTGCGCAAGGAGGACTACCACCATCACACGGCGCTGCTGTGCGTGCAGACGAAGTCCACGCTGCGCGATCCGAAGCTGACCTTCGACACGAACGAGTTCTTCCTGAAGTCCAACGACGAGATGGCGCAGTCCTTCTCGCCGTGGCCGGAGGCGATCGCCTCGACGCTGGAGATCGCCGAGCGCTGCAACGTCGACATCGAGCTCGACAAGCAGCTCATCCCGGCCTACCCGACGCCGGCCGGCGAGCCCGAGCACGACTACCTGCGCGCCCGCGTCGAGGAGGGCCTGCGCACGCGCTACGGCGATCCCGCCCCCGCCGAGGCGCGCGCGCGTATGGAGTTGGAGCTCGAGGTCATCCACCGGATGGGCTTCGACGCCTACTTCCTCATCGTCTGGGACTTCATCGCCTACGCGAAGAGCAACGGCATCGCGGTCGGCCCGGGCCGTGGTTCGGCGGCCGGCTCGATCGTCGCCTACTGCCTGCAGATCACCGACGTCGACCCGCTGCGCTACGGCCTGCTCTTCGAGCGCTTCCTCAACCCCGAGCGGGTGTCGATGCCGGACATCGACATCGACTTCTCCGTGCGCGGGCGCGCGCAGGTCATGCGTTACGTCGTCGGCAAGTACGGCCGCGAATCGGTCGCGCAGATCGTCACCTTCGGCAAGATGTTCCCGCGCGCGGCGACGCGCGACGCGGCCCGCGTGCTCGAGCACGACTACGGCGTCGGCGACAAGCTCGCCAAGCTCATCCCCGATCCGATCATGGGCCGCTCGCCCTCGTTCGAGGACTGCCTGGCGCCCGGCCAGGACCTGCGCAAGGCCTACGACTCCGATCCGATCGCCAAGCAGATCATCGATGTCGCCCGCGGCCTGGAGGGGATCGTGCGCAACTCGTCGATCCACGCCGCCGCGGTCGTCATCGCCGAGGGGCCGCTGACCGACATCGTGCCGCTGCAGCTCGCCGACTCCAACCAGGTCGACGCCGACGGCAACAAGATCTTCAACATCGTCACGCAGTTCTCGATGAAGCCCGTCGAGCAGCTCGGCCTGCTGAAGATGGACTTCCTCGGCCTGCGCAACCTCGACGTCATCGAGGACGCGCTGGACATCATCGAGCGCTCGACCGGCGTGCGGCCGGACATGGCCAACCTGCCGCTCGACGACCAGCCGACCTACGACATGCTCGCCGCCGGCGACTCGATCGGCGTCTTTCAATTCGAGTCGGAGGGCATGCAGAAGGCGCTGCGCAACGTGCGCCCGACGGAGTTCGACGACCTCGTCGCGCTCAACGCGCTGTACCGCCCCGGCGCGATGGACCACATCGGGACCTACGCGCGCGGCAAGCGCAACCCCGAGTCGATCGAGTTCCCCGACGAGCGCCTGCGCCCGATCACCGAGTCGACGAAGGGTGTGATCCTCTACCAGGAGCAGGCGATGCAGATCGCCAAGACGCTCGCCGGCTTCAGCGGCGCCAAGGCCGACGACCTGCGCAAGGCGATCGGCAAGAAGAACCGCGAGGCGATGGCCAAGCTCAAGCCCGAGTTCTTCGAGGGCTGCCGTGCGTCCGGCGTGAGCGAGCGCGTCATCGAGCAGCTGTGGACGACGAACGAGAGGTCAGCTGACTACTCGTTTAACAAGTGTTTGTCCGCACAGACTCGCGTCATCCTGCCCGACGGGACCCGTATGCGGCTCTCGGCGGCGGCGCGGGAGGGCGTTCCGGAGATCATGTCGATGTGGGCTGACGGACAGATCCGTCCCCACAAGGTGCAGCGGATCGTGAAGACCGGCCGCAAGTTCGTCTACCAACTGCGCTGCGAAAGCGGCCGACAGGTGCGCGCCACAGCGGAGCACCGGTTCCTGACTACCGATGGTTACGCGCCTGTCGCCGATATGGAAATCGGCGTTACGGAGCTCATCACGACCCCGATGATCAGCGAGAAGCAGCGCGAGGCCCGTCGAGAGACGATGCGCAAGCTCGCTCACAGCGCCGAGCGCGCCGAGTGGGATCGCCGCGCCGCGCTGCGGATGCGGGCCTACCAGGCCGCGCGACCGCATGAGGACAAGGCCGCGCACATGCGACGGATGCACGAACTGCATCCAGATATGACACGCGCCGGGACGGCCGCGATGCACGAGCGACTCAAATGGCTGTGGGCGAATGATCCGGCGTGGCGCGCCCGCCAGATGGCCCGGTCGCTCGCACAGGTCCGTAAGGCCTACGACAGTGGGCCGGGCTACGGCCACTGCTCGATCGCCTCCAACGGAATGTGGTGCGCCAGCTGGCCCGAACGCCAGATGTGCGAGTGGCTCATCGATTCCGGAATCGAATTCGAGATGCACAAGTCGCTCGCGAGCGGCCGTATGTGCGACTTCTACTTCGACGGCGTGTACTGGGAGATGGACGGGATGGACCGGGCGCCCGAGTACTTCGAGCGCAAGTACGGCGACCTCCCGTATGTCGTGGTCACACCTGAGGACTTCCGGTTCCGCGTCGAGCGCCATATGGCCACCGTGCACGCTGAGAACGGCGATCGGGTCATCGCGATCGAGCCGCTCGGCTTCGAGAGCACGTACGACGTGGAGATGAGCGCCGACGGGCCGTTGAACTTCCTCGCAAACGGCGTCGTCTCGCACAACTCCCACGCTGCGTGTTACGGGCTGATCGCCTACCGCACCGCCTGGCTGAAGGCCAACTACCCGGCCGAGTACATGGCCGCGCTGATCAGCTCGGTCATGTCGACGAAGGACAAGGTCCCGTTCTTCGCGACGCAGGCCGAGCAGATGGGCATCGAGATCCTGCCGCCGGACGTCAACGTCTCCGACCACGACTTCGTCGTCAGCGACGGCAACATCCGCTTCGGCCTGGACGCCGTCAAGGGCGTCGGCTACGCGGCCGTCGAGGCGATCAAGGCGGCGCGCGAGGACGGCGGCCCGTTTGAGTCGCTGTGGGACTTCTGCGCCCGCGTCGACTGCCGCACGGTCAACAAGAAGGCGATCGAGGCGCTCATCAAGTGCGGGGCGTTCGGTTCGACGGGCGCGTCGCGCAAGGGCATGCTCAGCGTGCTCGAGCAGGCCCAGGGCGCCGGCCAGAAGGTCCAGCAGGATCTCGAGATCGGCCAGGGCTCGATCTTCGACGGCTTCGACTGGGGCGGCGGCGCCGCCGACGACGCCAACGGGGCGGCCGCCGCGTTCGCCGCGCCGCAGCACCCGCCGATCCCGACCGACGAGTTCGACCAGCCCGAGCTGCTGGCCGTCGAGAAGGAGTCGATCGGCCTGTTCATCTCCGCCCATCCGCTCAAGCAGGTGCGCGAGGCGCTGCGCCAGCGCGTGGACTGCCCGCTCGCCGAGCTGGCCGAGCGCAAGGACAAGGACTGGGTCAACGCCGGCGGGATCATCACCGCGACGAAGAAGATCCGCACGCGTAGCGGCGACCAGATGATGTTCGGCACGCTCGACGACCTCGAGGGGTCCGTCGAGATCCTCGTCTTCGGTAAGGCGCTGGCCGAGTACGAGGGCGCCCTCGGCGTGGACTCGGTCGTCATCGTGCGCGGGCGCGTCGATCACAAGGACGCCGACAAGACATGCCTCGTGGTGCAGACCGTCGAGCTCTTCGAGCCGACGCCCGAGGAGGTCGAGTCGGCCAAGGCGACCGCGGCCACCCGCAAGGTCGGGCCCGCGCCGCTGCACGTGACGATCCGCGACGCCGCCCGGCTGCAGGCCTCGATCATCGACGACCTCAAGCACCTGCTCGCCAGCTACCCCGGCGACTGCGAGGTGCTGCTCGAGGTGCAGATGAGCTCGGGCGACCCCCGCACGCTCAAGCTCGGCCCGTCCTACAAGGTGGCGCCGACGCCGACGTTGCGCGCGGAGCTCGAGCAGGTGCTCGGGCCCGCGGCGCTCGCCGTCTGACGCCGGACGCGGGGCCTACGTGTCGATGCTCGGCGGCGTGACCGGGTTGCGACCGGGCTTCTCGTCGAGCTCCTTGGAGCTCAGCACGGTGCCGACGCCGAGGAAGACGCCGACGAGCAGGATCACCGCGATCAGCGCGACGGTGATCGCCGAGCTGGGCAGGAAGAACCACAGGCAGAGCGCCAGCACGACGGCGCCGACCATGACGGCCGCCTGACGGAAGGGAAGCGGTGGTCGCTTGGGGAGGTCGTAGTTCTCTCGCTCTCGGGGCATGCTGGCTGACTACCCGTCAGCCCCTTGGAGCTACCGCCCGCCGATTCACCCGATTTTGGCCCGTGTAGGCAGCGCGGCGACCGGGGAGGGGACCGATGGATGCTCGAACTTCGCGACCTGTCTCGCCGCTACGGCCAGACCATCGCGCTCGACGGCCTCTCGCTGTCGGTCCCCGACGGCGAGGTCGTCGGCTTCGTCGGGCCCAACGGCGCGGGCAAGACGACCGCGATGCGCATCGCCCTCGGTGTGCTCGAGCCCGACACCGGCGAGGTGCTGCGCAACGGAGATCCCGTCACCCGCCGGCAGCAGCGCGTGTTCGGCTACATGCCCGAGGAGCGCGGGCTGTATCCGAAGATGCGCGTCGATCGCCATCTGCGCTACCTCGCCGCTCTGCACGGCCTCGAGGACGCCGCTGCGTCCGACGCGGCCGCGCGCTGGAGCGAGCGCCTCGGCATCGCCGAACACGCCGAGAAGCCCATCGAGGAGCTCTCGCTCGGCAACCAGCAGCGCGTCCAGCTCGCCGCGGCGCTCGTGCACGACCCGCCCGTCCTGATCCTCGACGAGCCGTTCTCGGGTCTTGACCCGATCGGCACCGACGTCATGTCCGACGTCCTCGCCGAGCGCGCGGCCGCCGGCACGGCGGTGATCTTCTCCTCTCACCAGCTCGAGCTCGTCGAGCGCATCTGCGACCGCGTGGCGATCGTCAACCGCGGTCGCATGGTCGCCGCGGGACGTGTCGACGAGCTGCGCGCGCAGCGCTCGCGCCCGCGCCTGCGCGTCGAGATCGAAGGCGATCGCGCTGCCGCGAACGGCTGGCCGGAGCGCGTCGCGGGCGTCTCGGTCATCGCTCGCGACGAGCGCGGTGTGCTGCTCGAGCTCGCCGAGGGGGCCGACGACCAGCAGGTCCTCGCGGCTGCGCAGCAGGCAGGCCGCGTGCGGCTCTTCGCGCCCGCTCGCCCGACGCTGGCGGAGCTGTTTCGCGAGGTGGTGGAACGATGAGCTTCCGCCGCGCCGTGCGGCTCGTCACCCGCCGCGAGTTCGGCGAGCGCGTGCGCCAGCGCGCGTGGCAGATCTCGACCGCGGTCACCGTCCTCATCGTCGCCGCGATCGCCCTCGCGGCGGGCCTGCTCGGCGACGACGGCGAGCAGGAGTACACGGTCGGCGCACAGGGCGCGGAGGCCGTGGCGATCGCCGAGTCCGCCCGCGTCTCCGCCACGGCCTACGACATCCGCCTCGAGGTCAAGCGGTTCACCGATGCCGCACAGGCGCAAGCGGCCGCCAAGGCCGAGGATGTCGATGCCGCGATCGTCGGCGCCGAGCTCGTCACCAAGGACAGTCCGGACGGCGAGCTCGAGCAGGTGCTGCAGGCGGCGACGCGCGAGGTGCGGGCCGCCGAGATCCTGCGCCGCGAGGGCCTCTCCGAATCCGACGCGCGGCAGGCGCTCGCGCCGCCCACACTGCGGCTGCGCACGCTCGGCGACACCGAGGACGAAGAGCGCAAGGGCGTGGCGTTCATCGCCTCGCTGTTGTTGTACATGCAGCTGATCATCTTCGGCCTGGCCGTCGCGTCAGGCGTCGTCGAGGAGAAGTCCTCGCGCGTCATCGAGGTGCTGATGGCGGCCGTCCCGCCCCGGGCGCTGCTCGCCGGCAAGGTTCTCGGCATCGGCATGCTCGGGCTGCTCCAGCTTGCGCTCACGGCCGTCGTGGGCCTGGCGGTGGCCTCGGCGAGCGGCGCTCTCGAGGTGCGCTCGGCCGATCTCGGCATCCTCGCGGTCGTCCTGCTGTGGTTCGTCCTGGGGTACGTGTTCTACTCGACGATCTACGCGATCGCCGGCGTGATCGTCTCGCGCCAGGAGGACCTGTCGAGCTCGAGCACGCCGGTCACGATGGTGCTCGTGGCCGGCTACCTCGTGGCGTTCCCGGTGCTCGAGGACCCGAGCTCGCCGCTCGCGGTGATCAGCTCGCTCGTGCCGTTCACCTCGCCGATCGTCATGCCGGTGCGTGTCGCGGTGGGGGAGGCGGGCACCGCCGAGATCGCCGCGTCGCTCGGCATCCTCGCGCTGTCGATCGCGCTGCTCATCCCGCTCGCCGCGCGCATCTACGAGCGCTCGGTCCTGCGCATGGGCAAGCCGATGAAGGTGCGCGAGGCGCTGCGCGTCGCACGCGCGACGCACTAGCGACCGCGCGCCGCGAGGCCGCGCTCGCGCAGGGTGCGGGTCCAGAGGATCTCCTCGGCGGTCGGGCCGCTGTGGTTCAGGCCGGGCGTCTCGAGCACGAGCGGCAGGCCGGCGAAGCGCGGCTCGGAGAGAAAGACCGCGCAGCCGGCCTGACCGAGCTCGCCCTCGCCGATGTTCGCGTGGCGGTCGACGTTGGAGCCCAGCGGCGTCTGCGAGTCGTTGAGGTGCAGCGAGCCCAGGCGCTCGAGGCCGACCTGCGCGACGCAGTCGTCGAGTACGGCCGTCAGCGCCTCCTGCGTGCGGATCTCGTGGCCGGAGGCGAGCAGGTGGCAGGAGTCCAGGCACAGGCCCAGCCGCTCGTCGCCGCCGGCGGCCTCGATCAGCGCGGCGAGCTCGCCGAAGGAGCGGCCCAGCGTGCCGCCCGAGCCGGCCGTGTTCTCCAGGTGCAGCGGGCAGCCGTCGGTCTGCGCGAGCGCCTCGGCGATGACCTCGCCGGCGCGTGTGATCGCGGTGCCGACGTCGCCGGCCTTCGCCGAGCCGGGGTGCAGGACGACGGCGTGGGCGCCGAGCGCGGCGCCGGCCTGCAGCGAGGCGACCAGCGAGCGCAGCGTGTTCGCGCGCATCTCCGGGTCGTCGGTCGCGCAGTTGAGCAGGTAGACGGCGTGGATGAGCAGCGCGTCGACGGGGGAGTCGGCCAGCTTGGCGCGAAACGCGGCGACCTCCTCCTCGGAGTAGTCGCGCGGCTTCCAGGCGCGCGGGTTCTGGTTGAAGATCTGGATCGCGTTCGCGCCGCGCTCGATGCCGCGCGCGACCGCCTTGGCCGGCCCGCCCGCCGGCGAGACATGTGCGCCGATCAGCATCTCGTAGGGTGATCTGTACGCATGAGAGTCCGCTTTGCTCCTTCTCCGACCGGCGCCCTGCACATCGGCGGCGCCCGTACGGCGCTGTACAACTGGCTGCTTGCGCGGGGCAACGACGGGACCCTCGTGCTGCGCATCGAAGATACCGATCGCGAGCGCTCGACGCCCGAGAACGTCGCGCAGATCCTCGAGGCGCTGGAGTGGCTTGGGATCGACTACGACGAGGGCCCGATCAGCCAGGTCGCGCGCTCCGACCGCCACGGCGAGGTGCTGCGGCGGCTGCTGGACGCGGGCCGCGCGTACCGCTCGACGGCGACCGGCGACGACGTCAAGGCCTACAAGGTGCAGCACGGCGCCGACCGCGGGTTTCGCGGCGACGACGAGGGCGAGGGAGCCGTGCGCCTGCGCGTACCCGATGACGGCGCGACGGTCGTGCACGACCTCATCCGCGGCGACACGACCTTCCAGCACGTCCACCTCGACGACCCGGTCATCGCGCGCGCCGACTCGAGCGTCCTCTACAACTTCGCCGTCGCCGTCGACGACCTCGACGCGCACATCACGCACATCGTCCGCGGCGAGGACCACCTCTCCAACACGCCCAAGCAGCTGCTCGTGCTCGAGGCGATGGCGGCCACGGGCATCGCGGCCGAGGCCGGCGCGGGGGAGGGCGAGGTCCAGCCCGTCTACGCGCACCTGCCGCTGTTGCACGGCCCCGACGGCAAGAAGCTCTCCAAGCGCCACGGCGCGGCGTCGGTGCAGGAGCTGCGCGACTCGGGGTACCTGCCCGAGGCCGTGCGCAACTACCTCGCGCTGCTGGGCTGGGGCGACGCCGACGACGAGACGATCCTCTCGACCCAGCAGCTCGTGGAGCGCTTCAGCCTCGAGCGTGTCTCGCGCAACCCGGCGCAGTTCGACGAGCGCAAGCTGCGCTGGCTCAACGGCCGCTACCTGCGCGCGCTCTCGGTCGACGACCTGACCGCGCGCCTGGAGGACTTCACGGGCCGCACCGGCCTGCGCGACGCCGTCGCGATCTCACGCGAGAAGATGCAGACGCTGGCGGACTTCTGGCCGCTGGCGGGCTTCATCTACGACGGGCCGGCCGACGACGAGAAGGCGCGCGAGAAGTGGCTCGACGAGGGCGGCCGCACGACGCTGGCCCACGCCCACACGGCGCTGACGAGCCTCGACACGTTCACGTTGGAGAACACGCAGGCCGCGCTCGAGGGCGTCGTCGCCGCGCGCGCGTGCAAGCCCAAGCAGGTCTTCCAGCCGATCCGGGTGGCGCTCGCGGGCACCGCGGTGTCGCCGGGGATCTTCGAGACGCTCAGCGTCCTCGGGCGCGAGGAGGCGCTCGCGCGGATCGGCGCGGCGCTCGGGGATAACAAATGACGGGGTTGCTCTCAACCATTCGTCTATAGCTGCCGATACCGGGTGTGCCCCGACGATCCCGACCAGAAAGCAGGGACCGCCCGACCATGATCTCCACGCCCGCACGCACACCAGAGACCAGCAGCGCGCCCGTACAGCGCCATCACAACGAAGGCCACGGCCGCCGGCTGACCGCTGCGTTCGAGGCGCTCGAAGCGTTCCCCGCCCTTGCCGAGTCGCGCAACCGCCTGCTGCGTCTCGTCAGCGCCGATCGCGTCTCCCCGGCTGACATCGTCGCCACGGTCGAGTCCGACATCGCGCTCGTCGTCGCCGTCCTGCGGATGGCCAACCAGCTCGACGAGCGCCGCCGCGGCCGCGTCGAGTCCATCGTCCAGGCCGTCGAGATCCTCTCCCCGGAATCCGTTCAGGCGCTCGCCAGCCGCGCCCGCACCTTCGACTTCTTCGAGCGCTCCTCGGTGTGGGACAGCGCTCCCGAGCGCTTCCGCCTGCACGGCGTCGCCACGCAGCGCGCCGCCGACCGCCTCGCCAGCGAGGCCGGCTACGAGCACCGCGACCGTCTCATGGTCACCGCGCTGCTGCACGACATCGGCAAGCTCGTGCTCATGCACGCCTACCCCGGCTACCCCAACCAGGTGCACGGCGACGCCAAGACGCCCGAGGAGCGGGTGCACCGCGAGCGCCGCGACCTCGGCGTCGACCACGCGCTCGTCGGCGGCGTCCTCGCCCGCCGGTGGGGTCTGCCGAGCGCCGTCGCATCGGCGATCGAGCGTCACCACTCCGAGGACGCGACCGGCGAAGCCGCCTTCGTGCGCCTCGCCGACATGCTCGCCCACTACGCCCAGGGCGGCCAGGTCTCGCCGAACTCGCTGCTGAAGGTCGCCCGTTCGATCGGCCTCGGCCCGACCGAGCTGCGCGCCGTCATGTACGACCTGCCCTACCCGACCTCCGGCCGTCCGCGGCAGATCGATCCGTGCCCGCTGTCCGGTCGCGAGGTCGAGGTCCTCAAGCGCCTCGCCGAGGGCAAGGTCTACAAGCAGATCGCGGCCGAGCTGCAGCTCTCGACGTCGACCGTGCGCACCCACCTGCACAACATCTACGGCAAGCTGGGCGCCGTCGATCGCGCGCAGGCGGTCCTGATCGCTACCGAGCGCGGCTGGCTGTAGCCTCGGCGCGCAGCGGCCATGGCGGCCCCGGCCGCCCGCGCCGCCGCGCGGTGATCGCCCACGCGAGCGCGGCGAGGCCGATCCCGACCGAGTCGATGAGCACATCGACCGGCGTCCCGTGGCGCCCTTCGACGAACGACTGGTGCAGTTCGTCGCTCGCGGCGTAGAGCACGGCGATGACGGCGGCGAGGACGGGGCGGCGCCACTCGGTGGCGCGCGCGACGGTGAGCCACAGCAGCGCGAAGATCGCGATGTGGGCGATCTTGCGCAGGATGAAGTCCCACGTGCCCAGGCCCGAGCTGAGGTCCGGCGTCGCAGAGAGCGCGAAGATCAGCGCCATCACGGCCACAGGTGGTGCGTAACGGCTGACCGGTCCCATAGGCTGAGGCTAGTGAGCCTCCCGACGGCGACCCAGCGATGATCTCGATCACGACGAAGTCGCCCTACGCGCTGCAGGCCTTGGCCGAGCTCGGCCGCACCGGCGGCGACGGCCCGGTGCCGATCGGCGAGCTCGCGCGGCGGCGCAACATCCCGGTCCAGTTCCTCGAGCAGCTCTTCGCGACGCTGCGCCGGGCCGGCGTGCTGAAGTCCCAGCGCGGCGTCAAGGGCGGCTACACCTTCGCACGCGCCCCCAGCGAGATCACCGTGCTCGAGATCGTCGAGCTGCTCGAAGGCCCGCTCGGCCACCACGCCGAGGGCATCTTCGGCGACGCTGCCCGCGCGGCCCGCGAGGTCCTCGCGGCCAGCACGATCGCCGACATCGTCGAGCGCGAGGCGCGCGCGGCGGGCGTGGCGATGTACCACATCTGAGCGACCCACCGCACGTGCATGCGGCGGGTCACACCGCGCCGCGGACTAGGTCCGGGTGGACACGGTGCGCGGCCGGCTCGTGCCGGTGCTCGCCGACGGCCGATGGGCCCGGCCGGCGGCGCTGACCCGTCTCTGCGCCGACCAGCGCACCGCGGCGGTGGCTGCATCGAAGGCGAGCACGCCGGCCAGCGCCACGCACGTGGCCATCATCAACACGTAGATCAGCACCGAGTAGGTCATGAGCAAGCTCCTGTCGCAGACGGGATCGTCTGTTGAGGCCTACCCGCGAATGTGAAACCACGATGAGAGGCGGCGGAGGACGGCTCGCCGCGCCCGTGCCGCGCCCCGTACCGACCGGTCAGCGCGGCCCGTACCAACGCCGCTCGGCAGGCGGCGGCGCGGTTGCGTCGGCGACTGCCTGCGTTCGCGGGCCGGCGAGGCGCTCGGGAGGCCTCAGAGCCGGAAGTGCAGGACGACCTCCGTGCCGCCGTCAGCGCACTTGCAGACCTCGAATCGCTCCGTCTCGTGCGCCATCAGGCACAGCCCAAGCCCGAGGCCGGGGCTGTCGGGCCGCGGGGACAAGCCCACTCCGTCGTCATGGACGTGCACGACGAGCATGCCCTCGCCGGCGGGTTGCACCACGACGCGCACGTCACCGGCCCCGGCGTCGGCGCGGTCACGGTAGGCGTGCTGAACCGCGTTCGTGGCCGCCTCGGTCACGGCAAGGTTGATCTGCAGCAGGATGTCGGCGTCGGCGCCCAGCGCACGCGCCGCGTCGCCGACGGCGCGACGGATCGCGGGGAGCTGCGATGCATGGGCGGGATACCTGACGTCCAGCGCCGCTGCCTGCTCGGCCAGGGACATTGGGATCGGCCTACCCTGACGCGCCGCATCGCTCACCTTCCCCGCCGAATCTCCGTGCCGCTGCCCGGAGGGGTACCGTTGAGCCATGGCTCGAATCCCGGTCAGCATTGCCGACTATGTCGGACGCACCCCGATGCTCGAGCTCACCCGGATTTCGCCGGAGGGCGTGCGCCTCTTCGGAAAGCTCGAGTCGTTCAACCCCGGCGGCAGCGTCAAGGACCGCATCGGCGTCGCGATGATCGAGGCCGCCGAGGCCGACGGGCTGATCGAGCCGGGCCGCACGACGATCGTCGAAGCCACCTCGGGCAACACCGGCATCGCGCTCGCGTTCGTCTGCGCGGCGAAGGGCTACGACCTCGTGCTCACCCTGCCGCAGGGCATGAGCCGCGAGCGCGAGGGGCTGCTGCGCCTCTACGGCGCGCGCGTGGAGATCACCGAGTCGCTCGGCGGGATGAACGAGGCCGTCGATGCCGCCCGCGCGATGGCGACGAGCCCCGACGTCTTCCTGCCCGACCAGTTCTCCAACCCCGCCAACCCCGAGGCCCACCGACGCACCACCGGCCCCGAGCTGTGGGAGGCGCTCGACGGCAAGCTCGACGTGCTCGTCTGCGGGGTCGGCACCGGCGGCACGATCACCGGCGCGGGGGAGTACCTCAAGGAGCGCAACCCGGACCTCAAGGTCGTCGCCGTCGAGCCGGCGAGCTCCGCGGTGCTCTCCGGGCGCGCACCCGGGCCGCACAAGATCCAGGGCATCGGAGCGGGCTTCGTCCCGCCGGTGCTCAACCGCGCGATCATCGACGAGGTCGTCCCCGTCGACGACGAGGACGCGATCCAGACGGCGCGCGACGTGGCGCGCCGCGAGGGCGTGCTCGTCGGCATCTCGTGTGGAGCGGCGCTCGCCGCCGCGATCGCGATCGGCGGGCGACCGGAGAGCCAGGGCCGGCGGATCGTCGTCGTGCTGCCGGACTCCGGCGAGCGCTACGTCTCGACGCCGTTCTTCGCCCCGTAGCCGGCGCCGCGGGCCCGCGGCGACGTGCTGAAGGCGGGGACGCTCGCCGCGATCGCTCCCGCGAGCCCGCGTCCGGCCGCCGGTACGCTGTTTGAGATGTTCGGGATCGGCACCCTCTCACGCGTCGTCGGCGAGGTCCGCCGCGACGTCGCGGCGGCGCACGCCCGCGACCCCGCCGCGCGCGGTGCCGGCAGCGGCGAGATCCTCACGAGCTGGCCGGGCGTGCAGGCGCTGCTGGCGTACCGCGTGGCCCACGGGCTGCACACGCTGGGGGTACCGCTGGTCCCCCGCACGCTGTCGATGGCCTCGCGCACGTGGACCGGGATCGAGATCCATCCGGCGGCGGCGATCGGCCAGGGCTTCTTCATCGACCACGGCGCCGGCGTCGTGATCGGCGAGACCGCCGAGATCGGCAACGACGTCACGCTCTACCAGGGCGTCACGCTCGGCGGCACCGGCTTTCAGACGGGCAAGCGCCACCCCACGCTCGAGGACAACGTGACGGTCGGCGCGGGCGCCAAGCTGCTCGGCGCGATCACCGTCGGGCACGGCGCGAAGATCGGCGCCAACTCCGTCGTCGTCCACGACGTGCCGCCGAACACGACCGTCGTCGGCAACCCCGGGCATCCGGTCCGCGTGGAGGGCAAGAAGGTCGAGGGACCGGACACCGACTGGATTCATCTGCCCGACCCGATCGCCGACGCGATCACCCGCCTGTCGACGCGGATCGCCGAGCTGGAGAGCGAGGTCGCGCGGCTGTCGGGCTCCGAGCCGGAGAACATCGCCGAGGTGCGCCCGCTGCGCCCGGCGCAGGGCCCGAGCCCGGCCGGCGGCTGAGGCGCGGCCGGGAAGCGGTGTGGCGCATGCTTCGCGCATAGCGCGCCGCGAGGCATCCGATGCACCCCGACGATCGGGACGCGCTCAGTAGAACACCGTCCGCGTCCGGTGACGCGGACGCGCCTTGCATTCGGGCGCCTGGCCCCGGCTCCACAGCCAGTTGTCGAGCTCGTGCTCGCTGGCGCCGACGCGCGCGGCGATGAGCGCGCAGGCGTGGACGGCGCAGGCGCGGATCTCGCGCTCCTCGCGCCCGGCCGGTAGCAGGCGTCCGCCGTCGATGTGGGCCGCGAGCGCGTCGTCGTAGCGCAGCACGCCGTCGCAGCGCAGCACGTGCGGGACGAGGTTGTCGGCGAAGACCGTGAGGCGATCCAGGTCCTTGAAGCGCGCGACCCCCGCCAGGGCCAGGTTGGCCGGCACGATCTGCGCGCGCTTGTAGAAGCCGCGGTCGGAGAACATCGCCATCGCGCCGGCCAGCTCGGCCGCGAGCGCCTGCGCCGAGCCCCGCGCGCCGCGCACGACGGCGAGCGCCTCGCGGTCGCCGAGGAAGCGGCCCAGCGCGCGCAGCGCCTGCGCGTAGAGCGCCATGAGCTCGTGGTCGCGCGGCTGTCCGAGCGTCTCGGCGACTTCGTCGGTGCTGAGCGAGCGCAGCTCGGCGGCCGTCCATGGGCCGTGCGCGCGGAAGCGGTCGGCGAGCGCCCAGGCGACGGTGAAGTAGCCCGACGAGCCGGCGCGCTTGCGCAGCGTCGGAAACCAGCCGGAGCCGAAGTTCACCGTGTCCAGCGTGAGAAAGTACGCGGCCACCTCGGCCGGCGAGCCGTCGAGGTGATGACGGAGGGGGTCGAGCTCGGGCGGCGGGCCCGGCTGCACGTCGGCGAGGGCGTCGAGGTCGATCGCGACCGAGCGCGCCGCGGCTGCGATCTGCGCGCACGCGGCGCGTACCTCATCGGACAGCCGCGCGGCGATGTCCGCTCCCTGCCCCTACGGCGTCAGCGGCGCGCGAGGTCGAGCGTCAGCGTCGCGCCGCCGCTGAAGCCCGGTTGCGGGCCGCCGAGGGCGAGTCCGATGCCGACATCGCGCAGGCTGCGGCTGAGCAGGATGCGCTGGTGCGACGCGCTGCGCATGAGCGAGTTGACCAGCGCCCGCGGGGTGGAGAACTGCGCCCAGCCGCACGCGAGGGCCTCCTCGACCGTACCGCCCGCGCCACCGGCGAAGTAGCCCGTCCGCAGCACCCGCTGCTTGGGCGTCGCCCCGTCGAGGCTCTCGTGCGCGAAGTACTGCCGGGCGACCATGTCGGTGCTGTGGCCGGACGCCGCCTGCGTCAGCTCGGCGGAGGCGCGCAGCTTCGACACGCGGCGCCGCGCCCGCTCCTGGTTGATCAGGCAGAGGACGGCGCGTGTGCGCCGCGGCGACGGTCGCGGCGGTCGGAACGACGGAGGCGCGGGCGCAGCCTCGCTTCTTCTTCGCAGCCGCCGCCGGACTCGCGCTCCCCAACGTCCATGTGAACAGCACCACGAGCGCTGTCGCGATCGCAAAACGGCGCGCCATTACCCCGCCTCCCCCGACTTGAAACATGAGTATAGGCGCGTGCCCGCCCGAATGCCACTGCGCCGCCGCGTGCTCCGATCGCGGGCCTATGCTCAAGATGCATGGCCGACACCGCATCCCAGAGCCGGATCGACGAGCTGCTGGCGGGCCTGAACGCACCGCAGCGCGAGGCCGTCGCGCACGGTGAAGGGCCGCTGCTCATCCTCGCGGGCGCGGGGACCGGCAAGACGCGCGTGCTCACCCATCGGATCGCGTTCCTGGAGGCGACGGGCATGGCGCGGGCGAACGAGATCCTGGCGATCACGTTCACGAACAAGGCCGCGCAGGAGATGCGCGAGCGCGTCGAGCGGCTGCTCGGCCGCCGAACGCGGGCGATGTGGGTGATGACCTTCCACGCCGCCTGCGCGCGGATGCTGCGCGCCGAGGCGCACCGGCTCGGCTACACGCGCCAGTTCACGATCTACGACCAGGCCGACTCGCGTCGCCTGGTCAAGCGCAGCCTCGACGAGCTCGGCGTCGATACGAAGCGCTTCACGCCCGGCGCTGTGCACCACCAGATCTCCGACGCGAAGAACAAGCTGCGCGACGCGGAGGACTACCGCCGGATGACGGGTGACTCGACCGCGTTCACGACCCATGTCGCCGACGCGTTCGCGATCTACCAGACCGAGCTGCTGCGGATGAACGCGATGGACTTCGACGACCTGCTCGTCAACGCCGTCAACGTCCTGCAGCTCTTCCAGGAGGTCCGCGACCGCTACTCGACGACGTTTCGCCACGTGCTCGTCGACGAGTACCAGGACACCAACGCCGTCCAGTACCGCTGGCTGCAGCTGCTCTCCAGCGAGCACCGCAACCTCGCGGTGGTTGGCGACGATGCACAGTCGATCTATGGATTTCGTGGCGCGGACATCCAGAACATCCTTTCGTTCGAGGAGACCTTTCCGGACTCCCACGTCGTCAAGCTCGAGCAGAACTACCGCTCGACGCAGACGATCCTCAGCGCCGCCAACGCGGTCATCGCGCACAACCGCGAGCAGAAGCACAAGTCGCTGTGGACGAACCTCGGTCAGGGCGACCCGATCAGGATCCGCGAGCTCGACGACGAGCACGCCGAGGGGCGCTACGTCGTCGGCGAGATCGAGCGGCTCGTCGACGAGGGCGCCAGCCGCGCCGAGATCGCCGTCTTCTACCGCACCAACGCGCAGTCGCGGGTCATCGAGGACACGCTCGTGCGGCGCGACATCGCCTACCAGGTCATCGGCGGCACGAAGTTCTACGAGCGTGCCGAGATCAAGGACGCGATCGCCTACCTGACCGTGCTCGGCAACCCGCAGGACGTCGTGTCCTTCACGCGGATCGTCAACTCGCCGCGGCGGGGGATCGGGCAGACCTCGCTGGGTCGGGTGACGGCGTACGCCGACGCCGAGGGGATCTCGATCTGGGACGCGGCGGCCAACGCCGAGCAGGTGCCCGGCCTCGGCACCGCCGCGGTCAAGGCGCTCGCGCGCTTCATGGACACGATGCACGGACTGCGCGAGCGCGTCGAACAGCGCGTGCCGATCGGCGACCTCCTGGAGTCGCTGCTGCACGACACGGGCTACATCGACGCGCTGAAGGCCGAGCGCACGATCGAGGCGCAGGGCCGCGAGGAGAACCTCGCCGAGCTCGTCGAGGTCGCGCGCGAGTTCGACGCGACCGCCGAGGAGGAGAACGACACGCTCGACGTCTTCCTGCAGGGCGTCGCGCTCGTCGCCGACGCCGACACGCGCACCGACGACGAGGGCCTCGTCACGCTCATGACGATCCACAACGCCAAGGGCCTGGAGTATCCGATCGTCTTCATCGCCGGGATGGAGGAGGGCGTCTTCCCGCACTCGCGCGCGCTCGACGAGGGTGGCCTGGAGGAGGAGCGCCGCCTCGCCTACGTCGGCGTGACGCGGGCGATGCGCTCGCTGTACATGACGAGCGCGCGCCGCCGCGCGGTGTTCGGCGCCACGCAGTACGGCATGCGCTCGCGCTTTCTCGACGAGGTCCCGCGCGAGCTGACCGACCGCGCCGACGAGGGTGGGCGGGCTCGGATCCAGCCGGGTGTCGCGGCGCAGCGCGCCGGCTCGTGGGCGTCCTCGCAGCCCAGCTCGCGATCCGAAGCGCCCGTGCCCGCGTATCGCATGGGTGACGACGTCTCCCACGCCGCCTTCGGCGCGGGCGTCGTCACCGGCGTCGAGGCCGGCGGGATCGTCGTCGTGCGCTTCGCCGGCGACGGCAGCGAACGCAAGCTCATGGCCGAATACGCTCCGATCACGAAGCTCTGACCACGAGAAGGAAGACGCGCATGGCAGCCCAGGTCATCGACGGAAAGCAGATCGCCGGACGCGTGCGGATCGGGGTCGCCCGCGACGTCGAGGCGTTCACGCTCCAGTTCGGCGGCGCGCGGCCGGGCCTCGCGACGATCCTCGTCGGCGACGACCCCGGCTCGGCGATCTACGTCGCCGGCAAGCAGAAGGCCTGCACGGAGGTCGGCATGCAGGGCTTCAACTTCCCGCTGGCCGCCGACACGCCGCGCGCCGAGATCGTCGACCTCATCGAGCGCCTCAACGCCGACCCGGAGGTCTCGGGGATCCTGCTGCAACTGCCCGTGCCCGCCCCGCTGGACGGCGTCGAGCTCACCGGGATGATCGACCCGCTCAAGGACGTCGACGGCCTGACGCCGATCAGCGCCGGCCTGCTCGCGCAGGGGCGCGAGGGGCTGCGCCCGTGCACGCCGCAGGGCGTCATGACGCTGATCGACGCCGCCGGCGCGCAGCTCGAGGGCGCCGAGGCCGTCGTGATCGGCCGCTCGAACCTCTTCGGAAAGCCGATGGGACAGCTGCTGCTCGGCGCCAACGCGACGGTCACGATGTGCCACTCGCGCACCCGCGACCTGGCGGCGGTGTGCCGCCGCGCCGACGTGCTGATCGCCGCGGTCGGTCGCGCCCGGATGGTGAAGGCCGACTGGGTCAAGCCCGGCGCGGTCGTCATCGACGTCGGCATGAACCGCACCGCGGACGGCCTTGCCGGCGACGTCGACTTCGAAGCGGTCCGGGAGGTGGCGGCCGCGATCACGCCGGTGCCCGGCGGCGTGGGTCCGATGACGATCGCGTTCCTGCTGCGCAACACCCTGCAGGCGGCGCGGATGCAGCGCGCCGCGGCGGCGGTCGTCTAGGTGGTCGCCCCCGCAGATACGCACCCTGTCAGGCGGCCGCTGATCACCGCCTGGCGGCGTCCTCACCACCGGCCGAAGGGCCACTTGCTTGGGCCAGCGTCGGTTGGCCGGCGGTGCCGGTCGATGTGCCAGAGGCACACCTTCCTCCCTGCGTCCTTGCCAGTCGGCGCCAGCGACCACCTGGCCAGGGCCCGTACCTACGGGGGAGACCACTAATGGACGTGCGCCGGCTGCGCAGCGGCGAGCTGCTGACCGCGGCGGGCGCGGTCGGGCTGACGCTCGTGCTCTTCGCCGACTGGTTCGGTGGACGATCGGGCTGGGCGACGATGACCGTCGGGCGCGTGCTGCTCGTCGTGACGATCGCGCTCGCGCTGACGCTCGTCATCCTCACCCTGCGGGCGCGCGCGGTGTCGATGGCGACCTCGGCGGCCGTCGTGACGATCGGCTTCGGCACCCTCGCGCTGCTGCACCTCCTGTACCGGGTCGGCCTGGACGAGCCCGGTCGCAACGCGCTCGTCAGCATCGACACCGGCGCCTATCTCGGGCTTCTCTGCCTCGTGGCGATCCTCGCCGGCGCGTGGCGCTCGCTCGCCGACGAGCGCAAGGACAGCGCGATCTCGCTGCGCCAGACCGAACGGGTGCTGGCCGTGCGCGGCCCGGCGCGACCGGCTCCGCCGGCGCGCGACCCCGACCGCTCGTCGCAGGGGTAGGCCCGCCCTCAGTCGCCGCCGGGGCGCACGAGCCCCGACTCGTAGGCGAAGACCACGGCATGGACGCGGTCGCGGAGGTCGAGCTTGGCGAGGACGTTGCGCACGTGCGTCTTGACCGTCGCGTGGCTGACGACGAGGTCGCGGGCGATCTCGCTGTTCGCGTGGCCCTTGGCGAGCAGCCTGAGCACGTCCTGCTCGCGCGGCGTCAGCGACGCGAGGGCGTCTTGTAGCGCCTCGGGCGCGACCGGCAGCCCGGCGAACGCCTCGACCACACGCCGTGTCACCGTCGGGGCCAGGACCGCCTCCCCTTCGGCGACGATGTGGATCGCCGCGATGAGCTGTTCCGGCGTCGCGTCCTTGAGCAGGAAGCCGCTCGCGCCCGCCCGCAGCCCCGCGTAGACGTACTCGTCGATGTCGAACGTCGTGAGGATGAGGATCCGCGTCGCCGAGCCCGCCGCCACGATCCGCCGCGTGGCCTCGAGGCCGTCGACGTTGGGCATGCGCACGTCCATGAGCGCCACATCGGGCGAGAAGCGCCGGACGGCGGCCACCGCCTGCTCGCCGTCGGCCGCCTCGCCCACGACGTCGATGCCCGGCTCCTCCTTGAGCAGGGAGCGAAACCCGGCGCGGACCATCGCCTGGTCGTCGGCGATGACGACGCGGACGCTCACGGTCCGCCGATCGGCAGGCGTGCCCTGACCGCGAACCCGCCGCCGTCGTCGGGTCCGGTGGCCAGCGTGCCGCCGTAGAGCGCGACGCGCTCGCGCATGCCGACGAGACCGTGCCCGCCGTCGTTGTCCTGCGCGCTGCTGCACCCGCGGCCGTCGTCGGTCACCTCGATCTCGAGATCGCGCTCGTGGAAGCGCACGCCGACGCGGGCGTGGGCGGGGCCCGCATGCTTGCGCACGTTCGTCAGCGCCTCCTGGACGATGCGGTAGGCGGCGAGGTCGACGCCGGGCGGTAGCGGCCGCGTCTCGCCGTCGATCTCGAGCTCGACCGCGAGGCCGGTCTGGCGCGCGTGCTCGACGAGCCGGCTCACCTGCCCGATGCCGGGCTGGGGCGCGAGCACCGGACCTTCGTCGTCGGTGCGCAGGAGCCCGAGCATCCGGCGCATCTCGGCGAGGGCCTGGCGCGCCGTCTGCTCGATGGCCGCCAGCTCCTCGGTCTCCTGCGGGCGCTCGTGACGCAGCCGGCGGCGCATCGACCCCGTCTGCACGGCGATCACGCTGACCGAGTGCGCGACGACGTCATGCAGCTCGCGCGCGATCCGCGCTCGCTCCGCGGCGACGGCGGCGCGCGCCTTCTCCTCGCGCTCGCGCTCCAGCCGGTCGGCGCGCTGCTCGAGCTCGCCGGCGCGCACGGAGCGCTCGCGCAGCCCGACCGCGAGCGCCCAGACGATCGAGAGGATGCCGGCGAGGAAGACGAGGTCGCCGAGCCCGGGCGGCGGCTCGTCGCCGGCGGGCACGATGTTCTCCACGGCGCTCAGCGCGGCCAGCAACGCCAAGCCGATCACGAGGCCGGTGACCGCCTGGCGGCGCTCGCAGACGACACCGACCGTCCCGAACGCCACAAGCAGCACGAACATGATGTAGCTGGAGTTCACGCGCTCGCCGCTGGCGGCCATCGCGAGCAGAGGCACGAAGACGGCGATCACCACGCCGATCGGCGCGACCCGGCGCCAGGCCAGCGGCGCGCACATCGCGATCGCGACGGCCGCGAACGCGAGCTTTGGCTCGTACTCCGCGGTCGCCCACGTCTCGGCCTGCGCGAGCAACGCGATGCCTGCGGCGAGCAGGACGTCGGCACGACGCGGGCGGCGTAGGGAGGGCGACCCCACGAAGGCGGGCTGCATGGCGCGAGCCTAGCCCGGCCGGAGGGGTCGCCACGTCGGCCGGGCGGACGATCTTCGGCGCGAGAAAGATCGTCCCCGCGGACGAGGCGACGAGCACGGGCCGGACGAGGAACGCGCCGCAGGTCGCGCGTACGGTCGGCCTATCCACTTCGAGCAGGGAGGTCCGCATGCTTCGCCGATCGATCATCACCGTCGCGCTCCTCGCCGCCATCGCCCTCGTGGCCTGCGGGGACGACGGCGGCGACGAGGGCGCTGGGCGCGAGGCGGCTGCCGCCACGGTCGCGGCCGGAGGCGACGTCGAGCGCTACTGCGCGCTGACGCGCGAGCTCGACGCCGAGGGCGAGGCGTTCTTCGCCGACCTCGGCGAGGATGCGCGCCCCGAGCAGTACGAGGCCGCCGAGCGGCGATTCATCGAGACCCATTCCGATGATCTGGAGGAACTCGGACGCGTCGCGCCGAGCGCGATCAGGACCGACGTGCAGCGGCTGTTCGCCGGCATGCGTGAGCGTGCCGGCCTGCCGCCGGCCATCGAGGTCAGCGAGGCGCAGGCCTCCGCCGCCGAGGAGCGCATCCAGGCCTTCGAGAAGCGCAGCTGCCGCACCTGAGCGCGGCACCGTGGCGGGTGTGCGGGCGGCCCGCCGCGCGCGCGGCGTCCGGCCGGGCCGGCGGCGCCTCCTAGAATCGTCGCCGATGATCGACCGTGAACAGGTGCTGCACGTCGCCCGCCTCGCCCGTCTCGAGCTGACCGACGAGGAGGTCGGCCGGATGAGCGCGGAGCTCTCCAACGTGCTCGGGCACATCGAGAAGATCGGTGAGCTCGACCTCGCCGGCGTCCCGCCGACGACGCACGTGGTCGAGGTCTCCAACGCCCTGCGCCCCGACGTCGTCGAGCCGTCGCTGCCGCGTGAGGTCGCCCTGGCCGGCGCGCCCGCCGTCGCCGACGGCGGCTTCCTCGTGCCCAGCCCGCAGGCCGACGCGGTCGACTCGTGACGTCGTCCGAAGGTCGGAGCTTGCGATGACCGAAGGCCGAAACCCGTTTTCCGACCTGACGGCGCTGACGGCGTCCGCGGCCGTCGACGCGATCCGGCGCGGCGATTGCAGCGCGGCCGAGGTCTTCGGCGCCTACCGCGCGGCCGCGGCGGCGGACGAGCTCAACGCCTACCTCTGGGTCGCCGGCGACACGCCGGCGGCGCCGGCCGCCGACGCCCCGCTGGCCGGCGTGCCGCTCGCCGTCAAGGACCTCTTCTGCACCGAGGGCGTGCCCAGCCAGGCGGGCTCGAAGATCCTCGAGAACTACCGCCCGCCGTACACGGCGAGCGTCGTGGCGCGGCTCGCCGCGGCCGGCGCGCCGCTGCTGGGCAAGACCAACCAGGACGAGTTCGCGATGGGCTCCTCCAACGAGAACTCCGCCTTCGGACCCGTGCTGAACCCGTGGGACCGCGCCCGTGTGCCGGGTGGCTCGAGCGGCGGCAGCGCCGCCGCCGTCGCCGCCGGCTCGGCGCCGTGGGCGCTGGGCACCGACACCGGCGGCTCGATCCGCCAGCCCGCCGCGCTGTGCGGGATCGTCGGCCTCAAGCCGACCTACGGGACGGTCAGTCGCTACGGGATGATCGCCTTCGCCTCGTCGCTGGACCAGGCCGGTCCGCTCACGCGCGACGTGACCGACGCGGCGCTGCTGCTGCGCCACATGGTCGGCCAGGACGAGCGCGACTCGACGTCGATCGGCTTTCCCGGCGAGATCGCGCGCCCGTCGGCCACGTCGCTGCAGGGCATCCGCCTCGGCGTGCCGGAGGAGCTGACCGGCGAGGGGGTCGGGATCGACGCCGGCGTGCTGGAGACCTTCAACGCGACGCTGAAGCTCGCCGAGAGCCTCGGCGCCACGGTCCACACGTGCCGCCTGCCGCACGCGCAGCACGCGCTGAGCGCCTACTACGTCCTCGCTCCCGCCGAAGCGTCGTCGAACCTCGCCCGCTACGACGGCGTGCGCTACGGCGCCCGCGCCGAGAACGGCGGACTCGTGGGGATGTACACGAAGACCCGCAGCCAGGGCTTCGGCACCGAGGTCAAGCGCCGCATCATGCTCGGCACGTACTCGCTGTCCAGCGGCTACTACGACGCCTACTACGGGCGCGCCCAGCGCGTGCGGACGAAGATCGCCGAGGACTTCCACACCGCCTTCGCGGACTTCGACTTCGTCGTCACGCCGACCGCGCCGACGGTCGCCTTCGAGCTGGGCGCCAAGACCGCCGACCCGATGTCGATGTACGTCAACGACTACTGCACCGTGCCGATGTCGCTGGCCGGGATCCCGGCGATCTCGATCCCCAACGGCCTCGACGGCGGGCTGCCGACGGGCTTTCAGCTCGCGGGCCCGGCGTTCAGCGAGAACGCCATCCTCGACGCGGCGTTCGCGCTCGAGTCGGCGATCGGGTTCGACGGCGCCGCAGCGCGCGGGAAGGGCGTGGCGGCATGACGGGGGAGTTCGAGCCGGTCATCGGCCTGGAGATCCACGTCCAGCTCGCCACGAGGACGAAGATGTTCTGCGGCTGCGCGCTGTCCTTCGGCGAGCCGCCCAACACGCGCACCTGCCCGGTCTGCCTCGGGCTGCCCGGAACGCTGCCGCGGGCCAACGCGCAGGCGATCCACTTCGGGCTGATGATCGGCCTCGCGGTCGGCTCCGAGCTCGCGCCGCGGTCGATCTTCCACCGCAAGAACTACTTCTATCCCGACCTGCCCAAGGGCTACCAGATCAGCCAGTACGACGAGCCCCTGTGCCGCGGCGGGCACCTCGGCGACGTGCGCATCCATCGCGTGCACCTCGAGGAGGACGCGGCGAAGCTCATCCACGCGGGCGCGAGCGGGCGCATCCACGGCTCCGACGCCTCGGTCGTGGACTTCAACCGCGGCGGCACGCCGCTGGCCGAGATCGTCACCGAGCCCGACGTCCGCTCCGCCGCGCAGGCGCGCGAGTGGCTGACGCTGCTGCGCACGACGCTGCGCCGCCTCGGCGTCAGCGACGTGAACATGGAGGAGGGCTCGCTGCGCTGCGACGCGAACATCTCCATCCGCCCGGTCGGCACGACCGAGCTCGGCACGAAGACCGAGCTGAAGAACATGAACTCCTTTCGCTTCATCGAGCGCGGCATCAACGCCGAGATCGCGCGCCAGGAGGCGCTGCTGCGCAGCGGCGAGCAGGTCGTCCAGGAGACGCTGCACTTCGATCCGCGGACGGAGGCGATCACGTCGCTGCGCTCCAAGGAGGAGGCGCACGACTACCGCTACTTCCCCGAGCCCGACCTCGTCCCGGTTGCGACGTCCGAGGAGATGCTGGCCGCGGCGCGCAACGCGATGCCCGAGCTGCCCGCCGCCCGCGAGGAGCGCCTACGGGGCCTCGGCATCAACGCCGCGAGCGCCCGCCAGCTCGCCTGGCGCACCGAGCTCGGCGACTACTTCGAGGCCGCGCTGCTGGCGGCGGGGGCGACGAGCGGGAACGGTTGCGCCGAGGCGCAGCCGCTGGCCAACTGGGTCTGCAACGAGCTCGTCGCCCGCGTCGGCGACGAGGACCCCAACGCCTCGAAGGTCCGTCCCGACGCGCTGGCCAAGCTCGTCTCGCTCGTCAACGCCAAGGTGGTGACGGTCGGCAACGCCAAGCTCGTCCTCGACCGGCTCGTCGCCGACGGCGGCGACCCGGCTCGGATCGTCGAGGCCGAGGGGCTCGGGGCGATGACCGGCGGCGACGACGCACTGGATCCGATCGTCGAGGCCGCGCTCGCCGCCAACGCCGATGCCGCGGAGAAGATCAAGGCCGGCAACATGAAGGCGATCGGCGCGATCATCGGCCACGTGATGCGCGAGACGAAGGGCCGCGCCGACGGCGCGGAGGTCACGCGGATCGTGCGCGAGAAGCTCGGGCTCTGAAGCCTGCGGGTCTGGCGAATGGTTCGCGCTGGACGCGAACCATCCGCACACCCAGGCGCGAGGCCCACGCGTGCGCTGCGGCCGCGCCAACCGGTTCGACCGCCCGGCGCGCAGGCGTACGATTGGGCCGACGCGACCCGCCGGCGGCGAAGGAGGCCCCTTGATGTCGAAGCTCATCCGCATGGACCACACCGGCCACTCGACGCTGGCCGAATGGACGCCCGGCGATCCGGCGGCGGTGGAGGCCGCGGTCGCGGCGTTCCGGGCGGAGCTCGACCGCGGCTACCTCGCGATGGTCAGCACGGGACCCGGTCACGCCGAGCACGTGCGCGAGCTGCCGCTCGACGCCGAGCTCGTGATCCTGCGCCTGCCGATCTCCGGCGGCTGAGACCGCCCCGGCGCGGCGGAGCGGGTCTGCGCGATGGCCACCGTCGACGTCCTGCCCGAGACCGCGGGGGTCCATTGGCGCCGGCGCGTCGACGCGGCGCAGCTGCGGCTGCGCGGTCGCCTGTGGACGCTGACGATGGTCGCCCACGTCATCCCGTTCGCCGGCGCGGCGGCGCTGCTCATGTGGATGGCGCCCCTCGCGCTGCCCGTCGCGCTCGTCTGCCTCGCGCACGCCTGGATCATCCCCGAGCTCTACGCCCAGCGCGGGGCCAACGTGCTGCGCCCGCCGCGCCACCCCGGCGGGTCGCCGCGAGATCTCGGGAAGGATCCCGAGCGGCGCGCGGCCGGCCTGCTCGGCGACCTCGTCGGCCACGAGGCGCGCGAGCTGCACGCCGGCACGGGGCTCGTCGTCGAGCCCGGCCGGCTGGGCACGTGGATCGTGGGGGAGTGCGGCGCGGTGCTGCTGCACGGCCGCCGCCGCCCGCGCGCGTACTGCTACTGCGTGAAGGTCGACCCGCGGCGGGCCGCCGCCCGCGAGCTGCCCTCCGGCGACCGCATCGCCCACCTGCTGCTCGCCCTGCGCAGCGACGAGCAGGGCTTCGCGACGGTCGCCAACCTCGCGTTCGCCGGCGCGACCTGGCGGCTGCGCCGGCGCATGAGCCGCCCGGCGCGGCCGGCGCTGAAGGCCGCCCTCGCGCGCGCCCGCCAGCCGGTCGAGCGCGGCGGCCTGAATCCGGGACAGCGGGCCAATGTCCGCGCGGGCGCGTGGCCGCAAGATCATGGGCATGCCTGACGCTCGCCTCGCTCTCACCCGAAGGGCTCTCGTCGAGGTCGCCGCAGCCCGTGCGGCCTCGTCGAAGGATCCCGTCGTTCGCCGTTACCGGCTGGCGCGGGTGCCGCTCTACACAGGGCCGCCCCCCGTGCCGGATCGCTTCGCGCATCTGCGTCGAAGCCACGACTGAACCTCCGACCCCGCAGCTTCTCCTCTCCCGCGCGCTCGGGTGCGCGGGAGAGGTACGCTGAAGGGCATGTCTGCCTCCGCTCCCTCCCGTGGTTCGTCGCTCGGCAAGCGCGCCATCGCGCTGATCGTGCTGCTCATCGCAGCGTGGATCCTCTTCAAGGTCGTCATCGGCGTCGTCACTGCCGCCGCGACCATCATCGTGGTGGTGCTCGCGATCTTCGCCGTGATCTGGGCGATCCGGGTCCTCTGACCCGGCGCGTCGATGGCCGGCGGCGCCTACATCGTCATCGCGCTGAGCTTCGGCCTGGCCGGCGGGATCATCGGCAAGATCAAGGGCAGCTCGTTCTTCATCTGGTTCATCGTCGCGACCGTCGTGCCGGTGATCGGGCTGCTCACCGCGATCGCCTACCGCTCCGAGCGCGACGAGCTGCGCCGCCGGTGCCCGACGTGCGGGCGCGTCTGCAAGCTCTACGACGCGCTGTGCGTGCGCTGCGGCACCGAGCTGGAGTTCCCCGATCAGGCGCTTGCATCGGAGAACGCAGCCGCGGTGGCCCGCTAACCTGCCTCTCTTACGCCGGCCACCGGGGCCGGCCTGTCTTTATGCCGGAGAGGAGGTCGTGATATGCGCGCGGTTGACGCCATCATGGAGTGCTTGAAAGCAGAGGGTGTCGAAGTCGTATTCGGCCTCCCCGGCGGAGCCAACCTGCCCACCTACGACGCCTTCGTCGACGGCGGCATCCGCCACGTCCTCGTGCGCCACGAGGCCGGCGGCGGCCACGCCGCCGAGGGCTACGCGAAGGCGACCGGCAAGGTCGGCGTCGCGTTCGCCACCTCGGGCCCCGGCGCGACGAACGTCGTGACGCCGATCGTCGACGCGATGATGGACTCCGTCCCGACGGTGTTCATCACCGGCCAGGTGCGCACGGACCTCATCGGCACCGACGGCTTCCAGGAGACCGACACGCTCGGCATCACGATGCCGGTCGTCAAGCACTCCTTCCAGATCCGCTCGCCGCTGGAGATCCCGCGCGCGATCCACGAGGCCTTCCACATCGCGCGCAGCGGGCGCCCGGGGCCGGTCGTCGTCGACATCCCCGTCGACCTCAGCCGCGCGGAGATCGACTACCAGCCGGTCACCGACCTGCACCTGCCCGGCTACCAGCCGACGACGGACGGCAACACGAAGCAGATCCGCCAGGCCGCGAAGGCGATGGCCTCCGCGCGCCGGCCCGTGATCTACGCGGGCGGCGGCGTCGTCAACGCCAACGCCGCCAAGGAGCTCGTCGAGTTCGCGACGAGCGACCGGTTCCCGGTGACGTGCACGCTGATGGGCCTGGGCGCCTTCCCGGCGCCGCACCCGCAGTGGCTGGGCATGCTCGGCATGCACGGTACGCGCACGGCGAACTACGCGATGGACGAGGCCGACCTCATCTGCTGCATCGGGGCGCGCTTCGACGACCGCATCACCGGCAAGCTGTCGGAGTTCGCGCCGCACGCGAAGTTCATCCACATCGACGTCGATCCGGCCGAGATCTCCAAGACGGTCCCGGCGCACATCCCGATCGTCGGCGACTGCCGGAACGTCCTCGTCAAGCTCGTCAAGGAGTACCGGGCCCTGGAGGGCGTCGATCCGGCGCGCACCGACGAGTGGTGGCAGAAGATCGGCGCCTGGCAGGAGAAGCATCCGCTCGGCTACACCGACTCGACCGATGGCGAGATCAAGCCCCAGTACATGGTCCAGGCGCTCTACGAGGCGACGGGCGGCAACGCGATCGTCACCTCCGACGTCGGCCAGCACCAGATGTGGGCGGCGCAGTACTACCACTTCGACCAGCCGCGCCGCTGGATCAACTCCGGCGGCCTGGGCACGATGGGCTTCGGCCTGCCTGCGGCGCTCGGCGCGGCCGTCGGCTGCCCGGACCGGACGGTGGTCTGCATCGCCGGCGACGGCTCGATCCAGATGAACATCCAGGAGCTCGCGACCTGCGCCGAGGACAAGATCCCGGTGAAGGTGTTCATCATGAACAACGGCTACCTGGGCATGGTCCGCCAGTGGCAGGAGCTCTTCTGGGAGAAGCGCTACTCGCATGTCGACATGGGCTCCTACCCGGACTTCGTCAAGCTCGCCGAGGCCTACGGCGCGACCGGCATGCGCCTGACCGACAAGACGACGCTCGTCGACGACATGAAGGCGGCGCTCGCGACGCCGGGCCCCGTCGTCTGCGACGTGCGTGTCACCCGCGAGGAGAACACGTATCCGATGATCGCGCCCGGCCAGGCCGCGCGCGAGATGGTGGGGTGACCCTCATGGGAGAGCCAGGCACGAAGGAACTGCTCAGCCTCGACGACCTCGAGGCGGCCGGCAACATGCACAGCGGCCGCAAGCACATCCTCTCGATCCTCGTCGAGAACAAGGCCGGTGTGCTGACGCGGGTCGCCGGGCTGTTCGCGCGGCGCGGCTACAACATCGACACGCTCACGGTCGGCCCGACCGACGACGAGCAGTACTCGCGCATCACGCTGACGTTCGACGGCGCGATGCACTCCGTCGACCAGGTCACCAAGCAGCTGCACAAGCTCATCAACGTCCTGAAGATCCGCGACCTCGACCCGTCCGACACGGTCGCCCGCGAGCTCGCGCTCTTCAAGGTCGCCGTCGAGGGCGCCCAGCGCGCGGAGGTCATGCAGATCGCCGACATCTTCCGCGGCAAGGTCGTCGACGTGACGCGGCGCTCGGTGATCGTCGAGGTCACCGGCACGACCGACAAGATCGAGGCGTTCGAGCGCATGGTGCGACCGTTCGGCCTCATCGAGATGATGCGCACGGGCGAGATCGCGATCAGCCGGGGTCGCGGGGAGACGTGATGCGGGGCGGCAGTCCGCCGCCCCCGCCGGAGGCGGGCGCCGGGCGCTTGGGCGCCGGCGCCGGCCGGGCTTCGCCGTCAGGCGGCGGCGCGCCGGCGCCGTCGCCGCCGGCCGCCGCGTTCGCCCTGGAGGAGGCCGATCGCAAGCGCCTGCGCAAGCGCCTGGAGCAGGCCGTCAAGCGCGCTCGCCGCGCCGGCGGCGCAGGCGGCGGAGTGCTCGCCGCGGTCACCGTCGACGTCGGCCATGACGTCGACCCGGCGGCGGTCGTGTTCGCCTCGCGGCGCGCGGGGGAGCCGTGGTTCTGCATCGAGCAGCCCGAGCGCGAGCGCGCCGCGGTCGCCACGCTGGGCTGCGCGATCGCGCTGGAGGCGCGCGGGCCGCAGCGCTTCGAGGAGGTCGCCGCGCGCTGGCGCGCGCTCGCGGCGGCGGCGCTGACCGACGGGGCCGACGGTCGCGGCGCCGGCCTCATCGCGACCGGCGGCTTCGCGTTTGCGCCGGAGGGTGGCGACAGCCCGCACTGGGCGGGCTTCGCCCCGGCCTCCTTGCACGTCCCGGAGGTGTCCCTCGCCCGCACCGGCGACGAAGTCCAGCTCACGGTTGCCGCGCTCGTCCAAGCCGACGATACAGCCGAAGGGGTGCTCGCGGGAGTGCAGACACGGCTCGGCGAGCTGCGCGGCGGCGCGCTGCCAATGCTCGACCCCGACCCCGTCGGGCGCTACGTCGTCGCGGCGAGCACGCCGCCCGAGCACTACGAGGCCGCCGTCGCGCGTGCCGTCGAGCGCATCCGCGCGGGCGCACTGGAGAAGGTCGTGCTCGCGCGCGAGGTGCAGGTCCATGCCCCTGCCGCGCACGATGCCGCCGCGATCTTCGGGATCCTCCGCGAGGGCTTTGCCTCCTGCTTCTGCTTCTGCGCCGGGCGCGGCGACGCGGCGTTCGTGGCCGCCAGCCCCGAGCTGCTCATCCGCCGCGAGGGGATGCGCGCGAGCACGCTGGCGCTGGCCGGCTCCACGCGCCGCAGCGCCGATCCCTCGGTCGACGGTCATCTCGGCGAGCAGCTGCTGCGCTCCGACAAGGACCGTGCCGAGCAGGCGATCGTCGCGCGCCGCATCGAGCGCGCGCTGCGCCCGCTCAGCCTGTGGGTCGCGGCCGCCGAGGAGCCCGTGATCGTGAAGATGGCGAACATCCAGCACCTCGCGACGCCGATTCGCGCCCAGCTCGCCCGCCCGGTGGGGGTCGTGCGGCTGGCCGGCGTGCTGCATCCGACCCCGGCCGTCGGCGGCGAGCCGTTCGCGGTGGCCGAGCCGCTCATCCCGGCGCTCGAGGGCCTGGACCGCGGCTGGTACGCCGGCCCGGTCGGCTGGACGGACACCAACGAGGACGGCGAGTTCTGCGTCGCGCTGCGCTGCGCGCTGCTGCGCGGGCCGCTCGCTCGCTGCTACGCGGGCGTGGGCGTCGTGCGCGACTCCGATCCCGCCGCGGAGCTCGCCGAGACCGACGTCAAGCTCGGCGCGCTGCTGCCGGTCCTCGCCGGCTGAGCGAGCGTCTGCGCGCCGTCTTGATGCGGCGCGCAGCCGCTCCCATAAGCCGTGTGAACGCTTCCGGCGCCCGCCCGCGCTAGGGTTCGCGCTGGCGCGTTGACATTCGCGTGAGGATGAGTAACGGTCTGCGGTACGGACCCAGGGGAGCAGGGCGGCGCCATCGGTGCGCCGGGGTCAAACATTTCAAGTGGGAGGTATCTCTATGGGCTGGCAGCCTCGCGGCAAAGGTGGGCGTTGCGTTCGGCGCGTTCTACATCGCTCTGGGCGTCGTCGGCGTATTCGTGACCGGCTTCGCCGGCGCGCTGACGGGGGAGCAGGGAGACGCCATCCTCGGCATCAGCATCAACCAGTTCCACAACCTCGTCCATTTCGGCATCGGCGCGTTCCTGCGTCGTCATGTCGCTGCAGAAGAACGACGCCGCCGCCGAAGGCGCCGTCATGGGCGTCGGCCTCTTCTACGTCGTCGCGTTCGTCATCGGCGTCATGAACAGCGACAACCTCACGATCCTGGGGATGCGCGGCGAGGGCGACCCGGCCAACTTCTTCCACCTGCTCAGCGGCGTCACGCTGCTGCTCGTCGGGCTGCTGTCCAGCGCGGCCAGCGCTCAGCAGGCCAAGAAGCGCGGCCTCGCCTAGTAGTCAGACCACGCACCACGTCGTCTACGGGCGGGCCTCCGGGCTCGCCCGTCGTCGTTCTCCGGCCGGGGCGGGCGCGCCCGCCGCCGCCAGCAGCTCGGCGGCCGGCCGGGACGGATCGTCGAGCGCGCCGTCGAGGGCGGTGCCGGCGAGCGCGCCGACCTTCGCCGCCAACGCGGCTTCGTCGAGCGGGTTGGCGGGGCTGCCGCGCGGCGCGAGCGCGCGCGCACACAGTTCGCCGCCGACGTAGAGCTTGGCCTCGTCGGGCCCGAGCGCGGGGTCGGTGCGCACGTCGATGCGCGCCCCGAGCGCCGCCGCCGCGGGATCGAGGCCGGCGAACGCCTCGAGGCCCGGAGGGCCGTGCAGGAGCGCGTAGGCGGTGAGGTAGGGGATCGAGAACTTCGCCTCGAGACCGTCGCGAACGGCGTCGAGCGCCGCCGCCTGGCGTGAGACCGGATGCACGACGACCGTGATCGGCGCGCCCACGCGCCCCTCGCCGGCGACCGCGGCGTGGGCCAGCGCGGCGTCGATCGGCGCGTGCGTCTGCAGGCAGCACGGATAGGCCTTGATCCAGTTCTCGCCGATCGCGCCCCCGGCCCCGAGCAGGGCCTCCAGCGTCGCGCCGTCCGTCGGCACAGCGAAGGCCTCGGCGAAGCCGGCCCGCTCGCCGGCGATCGCGGCGGCATCGACGCGCGCGCCCGCCGCCGCCAGGCGCGCCGCCTGGATGCCCGCGGCAGACGCCAGCCCGACCTGCAGCGCCTTGCCGTCGCTGCCGAACGCGGCGCGCAGGCCGCCGGCGCGCAGCAGCGCGAGCCCGAGCGCGGCGAGCGTGCGCTCGCGGCCGAGCCCGAGCAGGCGGCTCGCGGCGACCGCGCGCGCCCACCGTGCCGCAGACGGCCGTCGGATGCCAGCCGCCGTCGTAGAGCGCCGGATGGCAGGCGCGCGCGAGCGCGCCCATCGCCTCGAAGCCCGCGGCGTAGGCGTCGAGCACCCGCGCGACGTCGGCGCCCAGCTCGGCGCCGAGCACGAGCGCGGCCGGCGCCGTCGCCGCGCTGAGATGGGCGAGGCCCGGCGCGTAGGTGTCGTCGAAGTCGAGCACGTGCCCGGCCGCGCCGGCGGCCGCGACGCGCTCGAGCAGCCCGTCGCCCACGGCGCGCGCGGCGGCGGCCGCCGGCTCGCGCGTGCCGCGGGCGGCGCAGGCCAGCCAGTCCAGCAGCGCGCGCCGGTAGCCCGCCTCGCTCATCCGCCGAGCGCGGCCGCGACCGCGGCCTGCAGCTCGCGGTGCAGCGCGACGTTCGCCGCGCGCTCGCCGGCGACGCGGATGATCGTCGTGCCCTCGCGCGCCAGCGCTGCGCCGAGCGCGTCGCGCAGGCCGGCGCGGTCGCCGACGTCGGCGTAGGCACAGCCGTACAGCGCCGCCGCGTGCGCGAAGTCCAGGCCGTGCGGCGTGGCGACGTGCTCCTCGAAGGCGTCGCGTGCCGCAGCGATCGGCAGGAACTCGAAGATCCCGCCGCCGTCGTTGTCGAGCAGGACGATCGTCAGCGCCAGCCCGAGGCGCCGGGCGGCGAGCAGGCCGCCGACGTCGTGGGCAAGCGCGACGTCGCCGATCAGCAGCACGACCGGCCCGCCGGCGACGGCGGCCGCTCCGAACGCGCTGGAGATCGTGCCGTCGATGCCGTTCGCCCCGCGGTTGCACAGCACGCGCGGCGCATCGGCGCGGACCGCGGTGAACGACTCGATGTCGCGGACCGGCATCGAGGAGGCCACGAACAGCGTGGCGTGCGGCGGCAGGTCGGCGGCCAGCGTACGCGCGACGAGCGGCTCGGACAGCGCCTCGCCGCCCAGCACGCCGGCGATCGCGACGGCGGCGCGCTCGTCGGCCGCGCGCCAGCCGGCCAGCCAGTCGGGGTCGGCGGTCGGGGTCTGCTCGGCGGCCGCGCTCAGCGTGCGCGCGGCGTCGGCGGCGAGCACGACGTGCAGCGAGGCGCCCGGGTCCTGCCAGGCGCCGTGGGGATCGAAGCTCAGCTGCGCGACGTCCTCGCCCAGGCCGTCGAGCCAGGCGCGCAGGGGCTTGGACGTCGGCAGGTCGCCACATCGCACGACGAGGTCGGGGCGCCGCGCGTCGGCGAACTGCGCGCGGCGCAGCAGCGCGTCGTAGTGAGCGATCGCCGCGCCGCCGCGGCGCGCGCCGCTCAGCGGGTCGGCAAGCAGCGGCCAGCCGAGCCGCTCGCACGCTGCGGCGAGGGCGTCGAGGCCGGGCTCGGCGCGGCCGGCCACGACGACCGGCCGGTGCGCGTCGCGCGCGACGACGGCCAGCGCGCGGCCCGCTGCCGCCGCGTCCTCGCCCGGCGTGAGGCGCAGCGCCCACGGGCGCCCCCCGCTGCGACCCGGCTGCGGGTCCTCGCCGAGCTCGTCGGGCGGCAGCAGCGGCTCGCGCAGCGCGAAGTTCAGGTGCACCGGCCCCGGGCGTCCGTCCAGCGCGGTCCAGAACGCGCGGCAGGCGAGCGCGCGCATCCAGCGCATGCTCGCGGGCGTCGCCTCGTGCGCGCCGACCTCGAAGAACCACTTCGCGGCACTGCCGTAGAGCTCGATCTGGTCGATCGTCTGGCCCGCGCCGACCTCGCGCAGCTCGGGCGGGCGGTCGGCCGTCAGCACGACGAGCGGGACGCGCGCCTGAAAGGCCTCGATGACCGCCGGCGCGAGGTTCGCTGCCGCGGTCCCGGATGTGCAGGTGATCGCCACCGGCCGCCCGCTGAGCTTGGCGGCGCCGACGGCGAAGAACCCCGCGCAGCGCTCGTCGATGTGCGAGAAGCAGCGCAGCCGCGGCTCGCGCACGAGCGCGAGGACGAGCGGCGACGAGCGCGAGCCCGGCGAGGTGCAGGCCTCGCGCATGCCGCAGCGCGTGAGCTCGTCGGCGAACGCGCGCAGCAGCAGGTGGGTGTCGGGAGGGGCGGGCATGATGGCGGGGTGCCCGAGCCGCTCCTCCTCCTGCACGGCTTCACGCAGACCGGTCGCGGCTGGGATGAGGTGGTGCGCCACCTCGACGGCGAACGCTACCGCGCGCTCGCCCCCGACATCCGGGGCCACGGGGCCGCGGCGACCCGCCGGCCGATCGACTTCGCGGCGTGCGTGCAGGACGCGGTCGGCCTGATGCCCGCGCCGTTCGCGCTCGCGGGCTACTCACAGGGCGGACGCCTCGCCCTCCATGTCGCGCTCGCGCACCCCGAGCTCGTCACGCGCCTCGTGCTCGTGTCCGCGACGGCGGGCATCGAGGACGGCGCCGAGCGCGCGCGGCGCCGCGCGGCCGACGCACGGCTGGCGGACTGGATGGAGGCCGAGGGCCGGCTCATGACCGAGGTCGCCGACCGCTGGGGGGCGCAGCCCCTGTTCGCGACGCAGTCGCCCACGGTCGCGCAGGCCGCCCGCGCGGACCGTCTCGCCAACCAGCCCGTCCACCTGGCCGCCGCGCTGCGCGGCATCGGCACCGGCGTCATGGCGCCGCTGTGGGAGCGCCTCGGCGAGCTCGCCATGCCGGTCGTCGTCCTGGCGGGGGAGCTCGACGAGACGTACGTCGCGCTCGGCGAGCGGCTCGTCGCGGCGCTGCCCGACGCGACCCTGCAGATCGTTCCCGCGGCGGGCCACGCCCTCCCGCTCGAGGCGCCGGCCGCGGTCGCGGCCGCGCTCAGGTCGTCGGCGGAGGACTCGCACTAGGCTGCGGGGTGTGGACGAAGGCCAGTCAGGGGCTGCCGAGCGTCGCGTCGCCGAGCTGAGCGCGCAACTGCGCGCGGCGCGCGCGGAGCGCGACCGCTTCGACGTCGTCCGCCAGGAGCTCTTCGCGCAGCTGCAGCGCAGCGTCGAGAATCAGCGCCGCACGCGCGACGAGGCCGACGAGCGCATCACCCTCGCCGAGACGCGGATCGCCGAGCTCGGGCGCGAGCTGGCGCGGACTCGCAAGGAGAACGCCGAGCTCGCGACGTTCGAGTCCCACGATGCGCGGGAGGCGCGCGAGGAGCGCGAGCGGCTCGTGCGCGAGGCCGATGCGCTGCGCGCCGAGCGCGATCGCGAGCGCGACCAGGCGACGACGCTCGCGCGCCGCCTCGACGAGGAGACGGCCGCGCGCGCCCGTGAGATCAAGCTCGCGACCGCGCTCGAGGAGCGGCTGGCGCGCGCCCGCACCGACAGCGAGCGGGCGAGCGCCGAGCTGCGCAGGCGCCTGGCCGCGGCGGAGCAGGCGATCGAGCAGTCCAGCGGCGCGACGGCGCAGAGCACCGCCGAGCTCGAGGCGTTGCGCGCGCGGGCGGCCGAGGCCGAGGCGGCGCTGCTCGCCGGTCGCGAGGAGCTCGCGCAGCGCATCGCCGAGATCGAACGCATGTCGGCGCAGGCGCGCCAGGAGTCGGCCGCGCGGGCGTCGGCGGCCGAGGAGGCCGCCGCCGCGCAGGCGCTGGAGCTCGAGTTGGCGCGCGAGGAGGCCAGGCACGCGCTGGAGCAGACGCGCCGCCGGACGGCCGAGCAGCTGCAGGCCGAGCGGGCCGAGCGCGAGCGCCTGCAGAGCGAGCTCGGCGCCACGACGGGCGAGCTGCGCGAGGAGCTCGAGCGTGCGCGGCGACGGACCGGCGAGGTCGAGCGTGCCCTCCTGACGGTCACCCGCGACTCCGAGGCGCGGGTCGCAGAGGTCGAGCTCGAGGCCGCCCAGGCGCTCGAGCAGGCCGAGACGAAGGTCCGGACGGCCGAGGAGGCCGCGGCGCAGGCGCAGGCCGCGGTCGCCGCCCGCCTCGACGAGCTCGGGCAGGATCTCGCCCAGGCGCGCCGCCGCGCCGACGACGTCGAGCAGACGCTCGCCGCCACGCGCGTGGAGGCCGAGGCCCAGACGGCCGAGCTGCGCGCCGCGGCCGAGCAGGCACACGCGCGCGTCGCCGTGCTCGAGATCGCCAGCCAGCAGTCGGGGCAGGAGGCCGACGCGCGCGTGACCGAGCTGCAGTCCGCGGTCGTCCGCGCCGGCGAGCAGCTCGAGACCCGCACCGCCGAGCTGGAGGCCGCCGCGGCGCAGGCCCGCGACGAGCTCGAGGCACGCGTGGCGCAGGCCGAGGCCGCCGGCGAGCGCGTGCGCGAGGAGTCGGAGGCGCTCCTGGCGCAGCGGGTCGCCGAGCTCGAGCGCGTGGCCGCCCAGGAGCGTGAGGCGGCCGATGCCCGTGCCGTCGAGCTCGAGCGTGCGGCCGCCCAGGAGCGCGAGGCGGCCGATGCCCGTGCCGCCGAGCTCGAGCTGGCCGCGGTGGAGGCCCGCGAGGAGGCTGCCCGTGAGGTCGCCGAGGCGCTCGAGCAGGCCGGCCGCGAAGTGGCCGCGACGCGCGAGGAGCTCGACGCGCATCGCGCCGACCGCCTGCGCAGCGACGCCGCGGCGGCGACGCGGGTCGCCGAGCTGTCCGACGAGCTCGAGCAGGCCCGCTCGCGCGCCGACGCCGTCGAGCGCGATCTCGCGGCCGCCCGCGAGCAGGCCGCCGCACGCGCGGAGGAGCTCGAGCTCGCCGCCGCGCAGGCGCGCGAGGAGGCGGCGGCGCGCGTCGCCGCGCTTGAGCGCGCGGGCGCCGACGCGCATGAGGAGGCCGCGCGCACGCTCGACGAGACGCTGGCCGCCGAACGCGCCGAGCGCGAACGGGCGCAGGCGCAGTCCGCGGCGGCGATCGCGGCACTGCGCGAGAAGCTCGCCGGGGCAAACGAGCAGGCCGATGCGGTCCGCCGCGAGCTTGCGGCCGCGCAGCAGGGCTGGCAGACCCGCGAAGAGGAGCTCGAGCGCGCGCTCGAGCAGGGGGTCGCAGGGGCGCGCGAGGAGGCCGAGACCACTGTCGCCGCGGCACGCGCCGAAGCCGCCCGCGAGGTCGTCCTGGCGCAGGAGCAGTCCACGCAGGCGCTGCTCGCCGCGCGCGAGGAGGCGGGCCGCGAGCTCGACGAGGCGCGGCGCCGCGCGGCGGAGGAGCTCGAGGCGCTGCATGCCGATCGCGAGCGCGTCGAGGCCGAGATCGCGGCACGTGTCGCCGAGCTGCGCGAGGAGCTGACGCAGGCCCGGCGCGCGGCCCGCAGCGCCGAGCAGGAGACCGTCGCGGCGGCCGAGGCCGGCGCGCAGCGCGCCGAGGAGGTCGAGGCGGCGGCCGCGCAGGCACGCGACGACGCCGGCGCGCGCATTGCCGAGCTGGAACTCGCCGCCACCCGCTCGGCGACGGAGATCGCCGAGCTGCAGGCGGCGGCCGAGCTGGCGCGCGAGGACGTCGACGTACGGGTGGCGGCGGCGCAGGCCGAGGCCAAGCAGGCCCGCGCGGACGCCGCGCAGCGCGTGGCCGAGGCCGATCAAGCGCTCGAGGAAGCCGCCGCGCGGGTGGCGGAGATCGAGGCGGCGGCGCAGCTGGAGCGCGATGGCGCGGCGGCGCGGCTGGCGGAGGCCGAGCAGGCCCGCGCGGACGCCGCGGCGCAGGTCGTCGCGCTCGAGGTGGCGGCGAAGGCGGCGCGCCAGGAGAGCGCGGCGCGGATCGCCGAGCTCGAGACCGCCGCGCAGGACGCGCAGGAGCAGACCGCGGCGCAGCTTGCCGAGCTCGAGGCGGAGGCGGCGCTGGCGCAGGAGCAGTCCGCGGCCCAAATGGCCGAGCTCGAGGCGGCGGCGGTGCTGGCGCAGGGTCAGTCCGACGCGCGGATCGCCGAGCTGCAGGCATCGGCCGAGCAGGCCGCGCACGAGTCCGATGCCCGGATCGCCGAGCTCGAGGAGGCCGTCCAGCGGACCCAGAGCGAGGCTGCCGCGCGTGTCGCGGAGCTCGAGGCCGCGGCGGTGGCCGCGCGCGAGGAGTCCGACGCGCGGCTTGCGACGCTCGAGGCCGCCGCCGCGCAGGAGGCCGAGCTGCGCCTCGCCCTGCAGCAGGCCAACGAGGAGACCGCCCGCGCGCTGGCCGACGCCGACGCGGAGTCGACGGCACGGATCGCGGAGCTCGAGCTGGCCGCCGAACGCGCGCAGGAGGAGGCCGCAGCCCGCGCGGCCGAGGCCGAGCGGACGCTGGCCGAGCAGCGTGAGGCGGCCGAGGCCGAGCTCGCCGAGGTCGGGCGCTGGCCGAGCGCACGCTGGCCGAGCAGCGTGAGGCGGCGGAGACGGAGCTGGCCGCTACCCGCGCCGACGCGCAGCGCGCCGCCGACGAGCAACGCGAGGAGGCGCAGGCCGCTCTGACCCGCGCCCGCGAGGAGGCCGCGGCCGAGGCCGAGCGTGCGAACGCCGCGCAGCGCGACGAGACCGAGCGCGTACTCGCCGAGCTGCGCGCCCAGGCCGCCGCCGAGCTCGACGACGTCCGCGAGGCCGCCGGCGCCGAGATCGATGTCGTGCGGCGGGCGCTGACCGCCGAGCTCGAGGCGGCGCGCGAGGGCCACGAGGCCGCTCAGGTGGCGGCCGCCGCCCAGATCGCCGACCTCGAGGCCTCGCTCGAGCGCACGCAGCGCCTGGCGTCGCAATCGGCGCGCGCGCTCGTGACCGCGCGCAAGGGCTTTGCGACCCGCAGCAAGGCGGCTGCGCAGGAGGCGGCCGAGGCGCAGGAGGAGGCCGCGCGCGAGATCGCTCGCATCCGCGAGGAGGCCGCCGCCGAGGAGATCGAGGCACGCGAGGCGCTGGAGCGCGAGCTCGCCGCTGCCCGCGAGACGGCCGAGCGCGAACGCGAGGAGTTCGCCGAGCGCAGCGCCGTCGCCGCGAGCGAGCTCGGCGACACCCGCGGCGAGCTCGAGCGCGTCACGGCCGAGCTGGCGACCGTCGCCGAGCTCTATGCGGCCGAGCAGGACGAGCGGGCGCGCGCCGCCGAGGACGCCGCCGTGGGCGCGCGGCGGCTCGAGGACGAGCTGGCCGCGACGCGGGCGGAGATGACCGAACGCACGTCGGAGCTCGAGCGGGCGCTGGCCTCCGCCAACGCCGAGCTGCTGTCGACCACGGCGAGGTTCGAGGAGGCGCGCAAGGAGATCCGGCCCCGTGCGGCGCGCAAGATCGCCGAGCTGCAGGCCGAGCTCGACGGCGAGCGCCAGCAGCGCGCCGATCTCGAGCTGCGCGCCGCCGATGAGAACGAGCGGCTGCGTGCCCTGCACGAGGCCGCCCTGGCCGAGCACGAGCTCGTGCTCGCCCGCAACGAGGTCGCCGCGGGAGAGCGCGAGGCGGCCCTGGCCGACCGTGATGACGAGCTTGCCCTGACCAGGCGCCGGCTCGCCGAGCTCGAGGAGGCGCTCGCGGAGACCACCGCTCGCTGGGAGCGGGCCGAGCAGGCGGCGGCCGGCCTCGAGCAGGACGTGCAGGCGCTAGCGCGAGCGCGAGCCGGCCGGCGCCCGGCACGCCGCCCGGCTGGCGATCGAGCGCGAGCGGCTGGACGCGACGCGGCGCCGTCTCACCGCGATCGACGAGCGCCTCACGGGCGCCATCGGCGCGACGCCGGCGGTCGCGATCCCCGAGCCCCGCGCGAGCGCCCGGCCGGGCGACGGGTCGTCCAAGCGCAAGCCTTCGGCCGGCAACGGCCGCCCCCGCCGCCCGGGCGAGGTGCCACCCGCGCCGCGCTCGCATGAGTAGTCGCGGGCCCGCGTGCCCATCGCGCCGCCGCGCCCCGCGGGGTGCCGGGGGCGTCGACTACGGGAGGTAGACTCGCCGGGGGCCGCGGTATGACCTCTCCCAGGGAAGAATCCGACACCGGAGGCGCAGGGCAGTCATGACCCCGATCGACGAGGCGCCCGAGCAGCGCTGGCGGCGCACGGTCGACCGTCGCAATCGCCCGGCCAAGCTGAAGGTCGACCGGCTGCTGCGTGACTTCGGCTACGACGAGCTCGACGCGGTCGTCGGGGACGCCATCGAGGCACGGCTCGCCGGCGTCGCGCTCGCGGTCGCGCCGTCGCTGCGCGACGCGGCCGTCAACGAGGTCGTGACGATCTACGCCAACGACGCGGCGGTGCAGGACGAGGCCGCGCCGGCAGCGGGCGATGCCGACCCCGACACGACCGTCGAGCCCCCGCCCGGGGGGGCATCCGACGTGGCCCAGATGGTCACCTACCTCAAGCAGCAGGTGCTCGACGCCCGCGCCGAGTCCGAGCGCCTGCGCGGCGAGCTCGACCGCCGCATCGCGGCCCGCGCCGACGCCGACGCCGAGGCGCAGGCGATCATCGCCGAGCAGGCCGCGGCCCTGCAGGATCAGGCGCGCCAGATCGCGGAGCTCGGCGCGGCCCTCGACCACACGCGCCAGGCGCTGGCCGATACGCGCGACGAGATCCGTCGCGCCGTCGGGGAGCTGCAGGCGATGCCCGAGCCGCCGGCGGCCGCGGACGAGGACGTGGCCGCGGACGAGGAGCCGATCGACGAGCGATCCGGCGACGAGGAGTCGCTCAGCGGCGAGGAGTCCGGCGACGGTCGCGAGGCGGCGGAGGCCTCGTGGGCGGTCCCCGTCGACGAGCCTGCCCCAGACCCCGAGCCGCCCGCGCCCGACGCCGTGCAGCCGGCGTCCGCCGAGCCCGCGGCGGCCCCCGACGAGCCGGTGCTCGCGGAGGCGCCCCCGCTCGACCTCGCCGAGCCACCGGCCGACCCGCCGGCGGCGGCGCTCGACGAACCGGACCAGGCCGAGGAGCCGGCCGCCTTCGACCTCGACGAGCCGCCCCTCGGCGAGGAGCGGGGCGCCGCCGGCGAGCCGAAGCTCGACGACGACCTCGCGGAGTGGCAGCCCGCCGCCGCCGACCCGCTCGACCAGCCCGCTGCCACGCCTCCGCCGCTCGACATCGACGACGACCTCGGCGAGTTCGACGCCGTGGCGCCGGACGCGCCGGCCGAGCCGCAGGCGCCCGACCTCGACGGGCCGCCGGCGCCGCCCGCCGCCGACGAGCTCGCGGGCTTCGATCTGCGGCCCGACGAGCCCCCGCCCGACGGCGATCGGTTCACGAGCGCGGACGCAGAGCGCGACGACATCGACGAGGACCTGCTGACCGGGCTCGACGACTTCCTCTACGACGCCGACGAGCTCTACGAGCCGGTCGCCGGAAGCGGCGCCTACGAGTCGCCGCAGGACGACGCGCCCGAGGCGTTCGACGAGCTGGGCTACGAGGCGCCGCCGGCGCCGTTCGACGAGGTCCCGACCGACCTCCCACCGCCGCCGCCGGCGCCGCCTTCGCCCTGGGCCGAGGAGCCCGAGCCCGAGCCCGTAGTCGAGCGCGCGACGATCGGCAAGGTCCTGCGTGGCCGCGGCGCCCGGGGCGGGCGCGGTCGCGGGCGCTGGCAGGGCAACTGCTCGATCTGCGGGCGCGAGCCGGGCGAGAACCGCCGCAAGGACCTCGAGGCGGCGGGCTGGGATCTCGACGACACCGCGGCGGCCTGCCCGCAGTGTCGCGGCATCGGCTAGTGGGTCCGCTGGTGGGCCCACGCGCGGGCCGCGCCGGCCCGGCCAGCGCTCGGCGAAGCGCATGCTGAGACACGTCGTCGCCGCGATGCTCGCCCTCGCCACGCTCGGCGCGCCGTCGGTCGCCGGCGGCGACGCCGCCCCCGAACTGACCGTGCGCCAGGCCGTCGGCCAGCACATGATCTTCGCCTATGACGGGCTGCAGCCGCCGCCGGCGCTGCGCCGCCGCATCGCACGCGGCGAGGCGGCCGGCGTGATCCTCTTCGACCGCAACGTGCGCTCCGCGAGGCAGGTCCGCGCGGCGATGCGCAGCCTCCAGGCGATCCCCCGCCCGCGCGGGCTGCGCGCGCCGCTGATCGTCATGGTCGACCAGGAGGGCGGCCCGGTGCGGCGCATTCCCGGCGCCCCCGCGCGCGCGGCCGCGGGCGTCACCTCGGCCGGGCAGGCGCGCGCCGACGGCCGCGCCGCGGCGCGCACGCTGCGCGGCGCCGGCGCCAACATGAACCTGGCGCCGGTCGCCGACATCGGGCGGCCCGGAGCGGCGCTGCGACGCGAGCGGCGCACGTACGGCGACACCGCGGCCGAGGTCGCCGCCCGCGCCGGCGCGTTCGCCGCCGGGCTGCGCGCGGGCGGGGTCCGCGCGACGGCCAAGCACTTCCCCGGTTTCGGCGCCGCCGCGGTGAACACCGACGACGCCGCCCAGCGCATCGACACCTCGCTGCAGGCGCTGCGCGCGACCGATCTGCCGCCGTTCGCGCGCCTCATCGAGGACGGCGTCGACGCCGTCATGCTGTCCACCGCCGTCTATCCGGCGCTCGACGACCGGCCGGCGGCGTTCTCGCGCAGGTGGGTTGGCGACGAGCTGCGCGGTCGCCTCGGCTTCCGCGGCGTCGCGATCACCGACGACCTCGGCACCCCCGCCGTCGCCGCCTTCGGCACGAACCGCGCCCGCGCGGTGCTCGCCGTCGAGGCGGGCGTCGACCTGCCGCTGTTCTCCTCGAGCTACCTGGCCGGCGCGCAGGCGGCGGAGGGGCTGCTGGCGGCGGCCGGCGACGGCCGCCTCGACGCGGGCCGGCTGCGCGAGCAGGCACGGCGCGTGCTCGCGCTACGGGCGCGAATACCGCGCTAGGTTGACCTCCAGCCAGGCGGCGGCGGCCGCCCACGCGCGGGTCGACGGGTCGATCGGGTCGCGATGGCCGCCCGGCGCCTCGGTGAGCGTCACGACGCCGCCGGCCGCGCGCGCCGCCGCCGCGTACTCGCGCGAGCGCTCCACGTCGACCGTCTCGTCGCCGATGCCGTGGACGAGGCCGACCGGCACCTCGAGCGGCAGGCGGCGGATCGGATCGGCCTGCGCCCAGCGGCCCGGGACGGCGGTGGGCCCGCCGCCGAGCAGCTCCCGGGCGGGCGCGCCCGCGCGCTCGAGATCGCTGACGGCGGCCAGCGCCAGGACGCCCACGGAGCGCACGGCCGGCGCCGAGCCGACGGCGCCCGGCGGCAGCCAGGGGCGCCCGGCGGCCCACAGCGCGAGCTGCCCGCCCGCCGAATGGCCGAGCAGCGTCACGCGGTCGAGGTCGAGCGCCGCGTCGTCGAGCTGCGCGAGGTGGTCGACGGCCGCCGCGACGTCCTGGAAGGTCTCGGGCCAGCCGCCTCCGTCGCGGCCGAGCCGGCGGTACTCGACGTTGTAGGCGCCGTAGCCGCGGCGGACGAGGTCGAGGCACAGCGGCCGCATGATGAGCCGCGTGTACGGCGGCTGCCAGTAGCCCCCGTGCAGCACGACGACGACCGGGTGCGGGCCCGGGCCGCGCGGCGTGTGCAGGTCGGCGACCTGGCGCGGGTGCTCGCCGTAGTGGTGGTGTCCCGGCGGCCGGCGCAGCGCCGCGCCGGCGATCCGCAGCGCGAGCGACGTCATCCGAGCAGCCCCGGTCCGCGCGGCACCGCGATCGCCCCGTCGCGGACCGTCAGCGTGTGCTCGCAGTCGGCGAAGAGGTCGAGCGTGGCCAGGCCGCAGGCGGCTTCGATCCGCAGCGCCGCGGCCGCGTGCAGTGCCGCCGCGATGCCGAGCGGGCCGTCGAACGTCGACGCCACGTAGGCCTCTGCGCCCGACGCGCGCACGAGCGTCGCGCAGGCCAGCAGGCCCGAGATCCCGCCGCAGCGCCCGAGCTTGAGGCAGACGGCGTCCGCTGCGCCGGAGGCCAGCGCGCCGGGCACGGCGGCGGTCTCGTCCATCGCGATGCGCACCGCGACGCGATCACGCAGCTCGCGCAGCGGGCCCAGCCCGTGGACGGGCTCCTCGACGAGCTCGAGGCCGGCGCCGGCGAGCGCCTCGATCGTGCGCGCGGCCTGCTCGACGTCCCAGGCGCCGTTGGCGTCCAGGCGCAGCAGCGGCTGCGGGCCCAGCGCCGCGCGCACGGCGGCCACGCGGCCCGCGTCGTCGCCGATGCCGACCTTGAGCTTCACGCAGCGAAAGCCGGCCGCGCGGGCGGCCTCGGCGTCCGCCGCCGCGCCCGCCCGGTCGGTGGCGCCGATCGTCGCGTTGACCGCCACCTCGTCGAGCACGTCGTCGGTCAGCAGCCGGGCGACGGGGCAGCCGGCGCGCCGCCCGGCCCGGTCCCACAGCGCCATGTCGACGGCCGCCAGCGCCTGGGGCAGCTCGTCGGCGGCGCGGCAGGCGTCGAGCAGCTCGCCGCCCGGCAGCGCGTCGTCGCTGTCCTCGAGCACCGCGCGATACGTCTCCAGCGCGGCGCGCGCGCGGCCGGGGGAGACGCCGTCGTAGTCCTCCAGCGGCGCGGCCTCGCCGCGGCCGCGGGCGCCGTCGGTGCCGGCGATCTGCAGCTCGAAGATCGCGCGCTCGTCGACGAGGCCGTAGGACGTCTGCATCGGACGCCGAAACCGCAGCGTTCGCTCTTGGATCGTGACGCGCATCCGCGCTACCTACCCCCGCGGCCGAGCACGGTCGACGCCCGGGGTCGCCTAGCCCGCCAGCACGCCCGCGCTGAGCAGGACGCAGAAGGCGAGCTGCAGCATCCCGGTCTGGGCGAGGGCCTCGTTGAGCGTGGGCCCGTCGGCGTGCGTGCGGACCGTGCGCGCCAGGCGGACGGAGAGTGGCAGCGTCAGCCAGCACAACAGCACCCACGGCGACAGCGGGCCCAGCAGCCATGGCAGCGGCGCGACGAGGTAGGGGACGTAGAGCATCAGGCCGTAGACGGTGCGCGCCCGCTCGCGCCCGAGGCGCACCGCGAGCGTGCGCTTGCCCGCCCGCTTGTCGGTGTCCATGTCGCGGACGTTGTTGACGACGAGGATCGCGGCGGCCAGCAGCCCGACCGGCACGGCGAGGACGAACGCCTCGGTCGGCCAGGCCTCGAGCTGGGCGAACGCCGAGCCCGACACGGCGGCGATCCCGAAGAACAGGAAGACGAAGACCTCGCCGAGGCCCTCGTAGCCGTAGGGCTTCGGCCCGCCCGTGTAGAGGACGCCGGCGGCGATCGACGCGACGCCGACGAACAGCAGCTCGATGCCGGCGGCGAAGACGAGGTACAGGCCGCAAACGACGGCGAGGCCGAACGTCACGTAGGTGGCGATGAGCACCTGGCGCGGCGGCACGAGCCCGCCGGCGGTCACGCGGACCGGGCCGAGGCGGTCGTCGGTATCGGCGCCGCGGCGAGCGTCGGAGTAGTCGTTGGCGAGGTTGGTGCCGATCTGGATGAGGATCGAGCCCAGCAGCGCGGCGACGAACGGCCCCACCCGGAAGATGTCCGCCGCGCCGGCCAGTGCGGTGCCGACGAGCACCGGGGCGATCGCCGCCGGCAGCGTGCGGACCCGCGCGGCCATGAGCCAGATGCGCAGCGGCGAGGTGCTCGAGGCGGTGGCGGCCATTGGGCGGGAGACTACGGCCGCTTGGGGAACTTCGAGAAGTCCGGCCGGCGCTTCTCGCGGTAAGCGTCGCGACCTTCCTGCGCCTCGGCGTTCTCGTAGAACAGGAGGTTCGCGTCGTGGGCGAGCTGCTGAATGCCGCTGAAGCCGTCCTCGGCGGCGTTGAAGCTCGCCTTGACGAGGCGCAGCGCGAACGGCGACATCGCCAGCATCTCGTGGCACCAGGCGACGGTCTCCTCCTCGAGGCGCGCCAGCGGCACGACGGTGTTCACGAGCCCCATCGCCAACGCCTCGCCGGCGTCGTACTGGCGGCAGAGAAACCACATCTCCTTGGCCTTCTTGGGGCCGACGAGCGAGGCCAGCAGTCCGGCCCCGAAGCCGCCGTCGAAGGAGCCCACGCGCGGCCCGACCTGCCCGAAGCGGGCGTTGTCGGCCGCGATCGACAGGTCGCAGACGAGGTGCAGCACGTGCCCGCCGCCGATCGCGAAGCCCGCGACCATCGCCACGACGGGCTTGGGCAGGCGGCGGATCTGGATGTGCAGGTCGGTGACGTGGAAGCGGCCGACGGCGCCGGGCTTGGGGTGGGCGGGGTTCGGATCCATGAGATAGCCCGTGTCGCCGCGGACGTTCTGGTCGCCGCCCGAGCAGAACGCCAGCTCGCCCTCGCCGGTGAGGACGATGACCCCGACCGACGTGTCCTCGCGGGCACGCTCGAGCGCCTGCGAGATCTCGACGATCGTCTGCGGCCGGAAGGCGTTTCGCACCTCGGGCCGGGCGATCGTGATCTTCGCGATGCCGTCGCCGCTGAGCTCGTAGCGGATGTCGGTGTACTCGCCCTCGCCCGCCGTCCACTCGATCGCCATGGCGTGCAGGTTAGTTTCCCGTGACCACATGCTCGTCGAAGCCTGGCTCCATCGCGCCGCCCGCAGCTACCCCGACGCCGTCGCGCTGCGCGCCGACGACGGGGCGCTGACCTACGCCGAGCTGCACGACGCGGCGACGCTGGCCGCCCAGCGCCTCAGCGCGCTCGGCGTGCGGCCCGGCGACCGCGTCGGGATCGCGCTGCCGGCGCGGCGGGCGTTCGTCGAGACGCTGCACGGCTGCCTGCTGCTCGGTGCGCCCGCGGTGCCGATCGACCGCCGCCTCAAGCCGGCCGAGCGCCGCGCCCAGGCGGCGCGCTGCGTGACCGTCGTGAGCCGCCCGCTGGACGGGCTGGCCGATACCGGAGCGGCGCTCGGCGCCACCCACGACCTCGCGGCGACGGCGCTCGTCGTCCACACGTCGGGCACGACGAGCGGGCCGCGGGCGGTGGCCCTGACCTACGGCAACTGGCTGTGGAGCGCGCTCGGCTCGGCCGCCGCGCTCGGCGTCCGGCGCGACGATGCCTGGCTGTGCACGCTGCCGCTGTCGCACGTCGGCGGGCTCTCGATCCTCGTGCGCAGTGCGATCTACGCCACGAAGGTCGTCCTGCACGAGCGCTTCTCGGCCGAGGCCGCCGCCGACGAGATCGCCACCCGCGCCACGCTCGTCTCGGTCGTGCCGACGACGCTCGCGCGGCTGCTCGACGCCGGCCTGCGCCACCCGCCGCACCTGCGTGCCGCGCTCGTCGGCGGCGCGCCGATCCCGGCGGCGCTGCTCGAGCGGGCCGCGGCCGCCGGCGTGCCGACCGTCTCGACCTACGGGCTGACCGAGGCCTGCTCGCAGGTCACGACGGGCGGGCCGCCGCTGTTCTGCACACGCGTGCGGATCGGCGCCGGCCGCGAGATCCTCGTGTCCGGCCCGACCGTCGCGCCGGCGGCGCTGTCGGGCGACGGCTGGCTGCACACCGGCGACGAGGGCGCGCTCGACGCGGCGGGCACGCTGACGGTGACCGGGCGCGCGGGGGACACGATCATCACGGGCGGGGAGAACGTCGCGCCGGCCGAGGTCGAGGCCGTGCTCGAGAGCCATCCGGCCGTCGCGGAGGCCGCCGTGCACGGCGCGCCCGACCGCGAATGGGGCGAGCGTGTCGTCGCAACACTTGTCCTTCGTGACGGCGAGACCGCAACAGAGGACGAGCTACGCGGTTATTGTCGTGTCCGGCTCGCGGGATACAAGGTTCCCCGAGTCTTCCGATTCACCCACGAGCTACCGAGAACGGTCTCAGGGAAGCTGTTGCGCCGATCTTTGGAGGAATGAATGTCACGCCTGGGCCGTCGTCGCTCGTTGACTCTTGCCGCCACCGCGCTGGCGGTGCTCGCCGCACCGGCTGCGGCGCAGGCCGCGACCTACACCGTCAAGGCCGGTGACGGTCCCTGCGGTGGTGCCGACGTCGCCTGTGGCGGCCTCGTCGAGGCGGCTGCGGCCGCCGCTTCCGGCGACGTCTTCAACGTCGTCGCCGGCACCTACTCGTCGGCGACGTTCAACACCGACGTGACGATCAACGGTGCCGCCGGGACCGTGGTCGACGGCACGCTGGAGTTCGCGGGCGGCGCGGTCTCGAAGGTCTCGAAGGTCGGCGTGGTGACGGGCGCCGGCAACGCGCCGGCCGTCTACGTCAGCGGCGGCGGCGGCCTCGAGCTGAGCGACGCGGTCGTGGTCAGCCGCGACGGGTTCGGCGTCTTCATCACCTCCGGCACCGGCAACAAGATCGTGCGCAGCGGGGTCGCGACCGGGGGCCAGGCGACCGGCGCGATCCAGGTTCAGACGGGGCCGGATGACGCGAGACGTGGACGTCACGTCGAGTCCTCGGTCCTCACCGGCGGTGGCGCCGGCATCCGCGCCTTCACGCGCAACAACGAGACTGAGGCGCTCGCCGGCCGCCGCGCCGGCGACATCAACCTCACGCTGCGCCACATCACCGCCGCGGGATCGACGCACGGCATCGACCTCGACTCCAACAACCCCGCGCACCGCTGCTCGGCGATACCGGCAACGTCTCCGCAACGGTGACCGACTCGATCGCCTTCAACAACCGGGTCGTGAACTTCCCGGGGACGCTGGGATCCCGCCGCTCGGCGCCAACACCGCCACGCTCACTCGCCGAGCGAACGATGCAGTCAGGCGATCCCAACGCGCTCTTCGTCAACGCGGCGGGCGGCAACTTCCATCTGCGCCCTGACTCAGCCGCGGCGATCAACCAGGGCAGCGTGACGCCCGGCGAGTCCGCGACCGACATCGACGGGCAGGACCGCTCGGCAGCCCCGACGGACCTCGGCGCCGACGAGTACTACCCCGGACCGCCTCCGACCGCGCCTACCTCGCCCGCAGCGCCGAACGACGGCACCCCGCCGGCGGTCGCGGTCGCGAAGCCGACGGCGAACCAGAAGATCAAGAAGACGTCGAGGCGGACGCGGACGGTCACGGTCAACGGCAAGCGGGTGAAGCGGACGACGACGACGACCTTCAAGCGGCTCGCCATCAGCGGGACGGCCACGGACCCGTCCGGCGTCAAGGGCGTCATCGTCACGATCCAGAAGCTGGGCACGGCGGCCGGCGCGAAGTGCAAGTGGTACAACGCGTCGAAGGGCATGGTCCTGAAGAGCTGCGCGAAGCCGCCCCTGCTGGTGGCGAGGCTCGCCGCGGACGGCAAGTGGACATACAACGCCAGCCGGACCAGGCTCAGCACCGGCAAGTACCGGATCATCGTGTTCGGTGTCGACAACAGCGGCGCGGTCGGCACCTCCGCGGCGGCGGACGACGCGATCCGCAGGTTCGAGCTCACGAGGCGCTGAACCGCGACGGGCGCGGCGGGTGTAGGACCCTCCGCGCCCCGCGGCGCCGCTGCGGCGGCGCGGCGGCAGCGAACCCGACGCTGAGACCGACGTGCCCGCGACCGATCCCGAGGAGTACCGCGCCGCCAGCCGCGAGAGCTGGTCCGGCGCGGCCGCCGGCTGGGGCACGCACCGCGAGGTCCTGCAGGCGGCGGCCGAGCCGGTCTCGCACTGGATGGTCGATGCGATCGACCCCCAGCCCGGCCACCGCGTGCTCGAGCTCGCCGCCGGCTCCGGCGACACGGGCTTCCTCGCAGCCGAGCTGATCGAGCCCGGCGGCAGGCTTATCAGCTCCGACGTCGTCGAGGAGATGCTTGATCAGGCGCGCGCTCGCGCGGGGGATCTCGGCATCACGAACGTCGAGTTCCGCGTGATCGACGCCGAGTGGATCGACCTGCCGACCGCCAGCCTCGACGGCGTGCTCGTGCGCTGGGGCTACATGCTGCTCGCCGATCCGGCCACCGCGCTGCGCGAGACCCGCCGCGTCCTGCGGCCGGGCGGCCGCCTCGCGCTCGCCGCGTGGGCCGACCCGGCGGACAACCCGTGGGCCTCCGTGCCGCGGGTCGAGATGGCCGCCATGGGCGCGGTCACGCCGCCGACGCCCGACGCGCCGGACATGTTCGCGTTCCGCGACCCGCAGCGCATCGTCGGGCTGCTGGAGGACACAGGTTTCGAGGACATCGTCGTCGAGCCGCTGGCGATCGTCTACCGCTACCCGAGCCTCGACGACTGGTGGGACACGATGCTCGACATCTCGGTCGACGCTCAGGCGCGCCGTCAGAGCGCTCACGCCGGCGCAGCGCGACGACCTGCGCGACGCGATCGACGCCCGCCTGGCGCAGTACGTCGCAGACGACGGCTCGGTCGCCCTGCCCGGGCTGACGCACGTCGCCGCAGCCGGCGCGTAGCGCGGCGTGGCTGCCAGCCCGGCAGCGGCGCCCGCCGGAGGCGACTATACGAAATGCTCGCAAATTGCGCAAGCTTTCGTAGGGTTGGTGGGGCGAGAGTCTTCCCACGCTGGACTTGTTAGGGCAGAAACGACGGGTCCGTGACGAGGGAGGGGCGCGATGCCACTCGGGAGAGTGGGCCGGCGAAGGCGCGGCGACGATAGGCAATTGCGGCGGCGATCGCGCCGTCGGGGCTCGTCGCCAGCGATCAGCATGCTCCTGCTGAGCGCGCACACGGCAGAGTTCGCTCGCGCGGGGACGTATGTGATGCGCAACTGCGGCGTTCCGGGCTACGAGAATGCAGCGCTGGGCCCATGGCATGCGCTGACCGTGTCCGACATCACGGTGACTGACGCCTGTCAAGCCGGCGGTGGTTGGAACTTCAGCTTCGAGGGCGCGCACGAACTGCCGCCGGGTCACGACGATGACTCTTTTGATCGATAAGCCAAACACAGGCCCTCAGGCTCCGATACAGCTCGTGAAAGTCGTCGCTTTGGATCACGGCGCGATTCGGTGGCTCCGGGCAGGCCCTGACCCTCTGGACCCTCAACCGGCGAGCGGACGCAGCGCGCCGGGTCGGCAGGCACCCGTCGCGCCGCACTCGCGGAGCCTCGGTTTCGAGCACGAACTCACCCCCGCGAATACCGTCCGTTACCAACTCGATGTGGTGTGCGGCCTCTGGACCCTGCGCCTTACCGCTGCCCGTATACTAGACCACAACACGCCCCTTCAGGTGCGGGGCATGGAGGTAACGCTGAGCGAAGACGTGCCGCCAGCGGTCATGTCGCCCGGAGGCACCTTGCTCTCCTTCGGCCCACAGCAGGGGTCTCGCACCGTTTCGTACGCGGCCCGTGATCCACAGTCGGGGCTCGCGAAGGCCGAGGTGCTGCTGGGCGACACCGTCGTCAAGACCCACGACTTGGCGTCCCGCTGTTTCGCGCTCCGACTTCACCGTGTGCCCACCGTCGGATGACCAGACGCTGGAGGTCGACACGCGTGAGGTCCCGAACGGCTCCCACGACCTGACTCTTCGTGTCACCGACGCCGCTGGAAACCAGCAGGTCGTGCACGGCGAGCGCGCGATCGAGGTGGCCAATGAGGGACCGGCGGCGCCGACGAACGCTCTTCAGTACGCACTCGCCGCGAACTTCAAAGGGACGTCACGACGAACTCTCACCGTGCCCTACGGCCGCCGGGTCTCGCTGCGCGGCCGTCTCACCCAGGGATCCAAGGCGGCAGCTGGCATCGCGGTCGAGGTTCTCGAGCGGGCCGACCGGCGGGGCGCGCCCGAGAAGGCGACCAGGAAGGTGCTGACCAAGGCCGATGGCTCGTTCTCGATCGGGCTCGCGACGTCTCGCCCATCGCGGGTGGTCCGTCTCGCCTATCGACCCGCCGGGGCAGGCCAGGTCGTCTCGCCAGCACTGAAGCTTCGCGTTATTGGCGCCTCGCGCATGCGAGCGTCGCTGCGCGGCCGTGTTGTCCGGTTCAGCGGCAACGTGCTGAGCGGGCCGATTCCCAAGCGAGGCAAGCGGGTGCAGATGGAGGGCCGCTCGCCAGGATCAGCGTGGACGGTGTTCAAGAACCTGCGGACAGACAAGAAGGGTCGCTTCTCCGGCACGTACCGCCTGCGCGTCCGTCGCCCGGGGGTCGTGCTCAAGGTCCGCGCGATCGTGCCGAGCGAGGCTGGCTACGGCTACCTGTCTTCTCGTAGCCGCGCAGTCACGTTGCGCGTGCGCTAGAAGCCCGCCCTCCGCACGCCCCAGTCGGCGGCGAGCTCCTGCGGGATGTCGAATGGGGCCCGCTCGCCGCCCCGGGCGACCCAGCCGATGCCCTCCAGCAGCTGCCGGCTGAAGCGCTCCGCGATCGCGGCGACCAGCGGATCGTGGTCGATGACGGCATCGCTGTCGCGCGCGAACATGCGCAGCGGCCCGCCGAGCAGCCGCGTCCAGTCCTGGCGCCTGACGCCGAGGATGTCGCCGAGTTCGTCCCCCCCGAGGTAGCGCACGATGTAGCTCGCGAATCCGTCGAAGATCGTGCCCGGCGTCGCGTGCTCCATCGTGTCGATGAGGGCCTTCGTCATCGCCTGGCCCTCCGGGCACGGCGCCCACTGGCGCTCGATGATCCGCTGCGACAGCGCGCGGCCCTCGGCCTCGGTGTCGGTCAGCAGCCGCGCATCGACCCCCAGGATGTGGCCGACGCAGTTCCACGCGTGGAGGTACGCGTCGGCCTCCTCGTCGGAGACCGAGACGCCGAGCCTGCGCAGCGAGTCCACCACCACGATCGAGAACGTCATCAGCGTGCCGGCGAGATCCTCCTGGTTGATCGGCACGCCCCAGTCAGGGTCCCATGCCCCGCTCGTGCCGACGAGATGGCGCACGGCGGCGTGCATGAGCCGCACCTTCTGCGCGTCGCGCACCCCGGCGCCGCCCGGCGCGAGGCCGCCGGGTGCCATCGCGTCGAGCGTGAGCTGTGCCGTCTCGCCGATGCGCCGCACCGGGTCGGTCTGCAGGCGCGCGGTGAGGTGCAGCACCTGGACGCCCTTGCGCGCGGCGTAGCAGGCCGGCAGCGACGCGCAGGCGAGCGCCATGACGCAGCCGGGCCCGTGCTGGCGAAAGAAGCGCTCGCCCGCCGCGATCCGGTCCGAGTCGGCCCAGCCGGGCAGGTCGTCGGTGGCGTCGAGGTAGCGGCGCACGGCCGCCGGCAGCCGCTTGGACGGAACCCCGTCGTTGCGCACGAGCGTCTTCATGAGGTGGTTGACGGAGTCGACCCGCCCGTCCTCGAAGATCTCCGCGACGACCGCATCGGCCGGTGGGTCGCCGATCTCGCGCAGCCCGTCGAGCAACTCGTCCGTCCATGCCGTGCCGGCCATCGCCACCTCCTCTGCGCCGCAGGGACTCGCATTGGAGCAAGCCGGGCGAGCGGCTGTCAACGCACAACGCGGTCACGAGCCGACCGCGCCTGGCTACTAGGATCCCGCGCCATGTACTACGACGACGACGCAGACCTCACCCTCCTCGACGGCAAGACCGTCGCCATCATCGGCTACGGCTCGCAGGGCCACGCCCATTCGCTGAACCTCAAGGACTCGGGCGTCGACGTCGTCGTAGGCCTGCGCGAGGGCTCCGCCTCCGCCGCGAAGGCGGCAGAGCACGGCCTCGAGGTCCTCGGCGTCGCCGACGCCGCCAGCCGCGGCGACCTCGTGATGATGCTCGTGCCCGACGAGCTGCACCGCGAGGTCTACGAGGGCCAGGTCAAGGACGGCATCGCCGAGGGCAACATGCTGCTCTTCGGCCACGGCTTCTCGATCCACTACGACGAGGTCCAGCCGCCGCCCGGCGTCGACGTCGCGCTCATCGCACCGAAGGGACCCGGCCACCTCGTGCGCCGCCAGTACCTCGAGGGCTCCGGCGTGCCCGGCCTCATCGCCGTCGAGCAGGACGCCAGCGGCAACGCCCAGGCGCTCGCCCTCGCCTACGCCAGGGGCATCGGCTGCACGCGCGGCGGCGTCATCGAGACCTCCTTCAAGGACGAGACCGAGACCGACCTCTTCGGCGAGCAGGCCGTCCTCTGCGGCGGCGCGTCCGAGCTCGTCCAGGCGGGCTTCGACACGCTCGTCGAGGCCGGCTACGACCCGCAGATGGCGTACTTCGAGTGCCTGCACGAGCTCAAGCTCATCGTCGACCTCATGTACGAGAAGGGCCTGGCGGGGATGCGCTACTCGATCTCCAACACGGCCGAGTACGGCGACTACACGCGCGGCAAGCGCGTCATCACCGACGACACGCGGGCGAACATGAAGCAGATCCTCGCCGAGATCCAGTCCGGCGACTTCGCCCGCGAGTGGATCGCCGAGAACCGCGCCGGGCAGGAGAACTTCAAGCGCATGCGCGCCGAGCAGGCCGCCGGCCAGGTCGAGACGACCGGCAAGGAGCTGCGCTCGATGATGGACTGGATCGACACCGAGTTCAGCGAGTAGACGTCGGAACGAACGGACTGGTGGCCCAGGAACGCTCAAGCCGCGTGGACAGATGGCCGATAGCCCTTTCCGTACGGGTTGAGAGCGGTTAGGCTCGCCCGAAATCAGTGTTCTCGGTAGGTCGACCAGCACCCCAGACTCGGAGGGACGTACGGATGTTTCCCTGTAGTGCGCGCGGCGCACGCGCCATCACGGTTGCGGCTTTCGCTCTCGCCGTCGCACCCGCCAGCGCGCTCGCCCAGTCCAGCGCCGCCCCGCTCGTGGGCACTGCGCAGCCCAACCAGATCCCCGGGCAGTACATCGTCGTCCTGAAGAACGGCCGCGGGGCCGCCAACGCCGACCGCGTCGAGCGCCGTGCGCGCGACCGCGGCGCGCGCGTCAAGCGCCAGTACCGGCGCGTCCTCAACGGCTTCGCCGCAGAGCTGACCGACGCCGCGCTCGCCGACGTGCGGGCCGACGCCGACGTCGCCTACGTCGAGGCCGATCAGGTCGTGACCGCCAGCGCGACGCAGACGCCGCGCCACGTGGGGGCTGGACCGCATCGACCAGCGCGACCTGCCGCTGAACAGACCTACAACTACAACGCCACCGGCGCCGGCGTGAAGGCGTACATCATCGACACCGGCATCCGCACCACGCACTCGCAGTTCGCCGGCCGCGCGACCGCCGGCTTCGACGCGATCGACGGCGCGCTGCCCGCCGCATGACTGCAACGGCCACGGCACGCACGTCGCCGGCACGGTCGGCGGCTCGACGTACGGTGTCGCCAAGAGCGTCAGCCTCGTCGCCGTGCGCGTGCTGGACTGCAGCGGCAGCGGCTCGACCTCCGGCGTCATCGCCGGCATCAACTGGGTGACGGGCAACCACGCCGCCGGCGCGCCGGCCGTGGCGAACATGAGCCTCGGCGGCGGTGCGTCGTCGTCGCTCGACAGGCCGTGCGCAACTCGATCGCCGACGGCGTCACCTACGCGCTCGCCGCCGGCAACGAGAACACGAACGCCTGCAACTCGTCGCCGGCCCGCACGGCCGAGGCGCTGACGGTCGGTTCGACGACCTCGAGCGACGCGCGCTCGTCGTTCTCGAACTACGGCACCTGCGTCGACCTGTTCGCGCCCGGGCTCGAGCATCACGTCGGCCTGGCACACGTCCGACACGTCGACGAACACGATCAGCGGCACGTCGATGGCGACGCCGCACGTCGCCGGAGCGGCCGCCCTGTCCTGCAGGGCACGCCGACGGCGCTGCCGGCCGCGGTCAACGCGGCGATCATCAACAGCGCGACGCCCAACAAGGTGACCAACCCGGGCACCGGCTCGCCGAACCGCCTGCTGTTCACGCTTCCGAGTTCGCCGCCGCCCCCGCCGCCGCCGCCGCCGCCGCCGCCGCCTCCGCCGCCGCCGCCGCCGCCGCCGCCGACGGTTCCGTGCGGCCTGGCCGACCGGCTACAGCGGGACGCTCTCGGGCACCGGCGCCGAACGTCTACCTGCCGAGCTCGACCGGCTACACGTCGACCGTGAGCGGCACGCACCGCTCGCTGCCTGACCGGGCCGGCGGCGGCGGACTTCGACCTGTACCTGTTCAAGCGCACGTCGTCGGGCTCGTGGAGCCAGGTCGCGCGCTCGATCGGCACGCACGTCGACGGAGAGCATCACGTACAGCGGAACGGCCGGCACGTACCGCGTGCGCGTCATCTCCTACCGCGGGAGCGGCGCGTACAACGCGCGGCATGACCCGCCCGTAGCCGCATACGTCGTCACACCAACCGCGACGGTCCGACGCGCTACTCGCGTCGGGCCGTCGCGACTGGCGTTCGGGTGGAGCACACCACCGGGGAGCGGCGGAGCAGTTCGGCCGCCGCGCGCCTGGGCCTGACCTGCACCCCCCGAACCAATGGGACGTCTGCCCCAATGACGACGAGCACGCAGTTGGAGATCCCCGCAGACCTCAAGCCGGCCGACGGCCGCTTCGGATGCGGCCCCTCGAAGGTCCGCCCCGACGCGCTCGCGCGCCTGGCCGGCGAGCACGCCGGGCTCATGGGCACCTCGCACCGCCAGAAGCCCGTCAAGGCCGTCGTCCACCGCGTCCGCGCCGGCATCGCCGACCTGTTCGGGGCGCCCGAGGGCTACGAGGTCGCGCTCGGCAACGGCGGCACGACCGCTTTCTGGGACGCCGCCGCGCTGTCGCTCGTGCGCGACCGTGCCCTGCACCTGACCTACGGAGAGTTCAGCCGCAAGTTCGCCGACGTCACGCGCAACGCGCCGTTCCTCGGCGATCCGATCGTCCTGCAGGCCGACCCCGGCGACGCCCCGCAGCCGATCTGCGACCCGGCCGCCGACGCCGTCGCCTGGGCGCACAACGAGACCTCGACCGGCGTCATGGTGCCGGTCGTGCGGCCGGCCGGCAACGACGACGCGCTCGTCCTCGTCGACGCGACCTCCGGCGCCGGCGGACTGCCGCTCGACGCCGCGCAGGCCGACGCCTACTACTTCGCGCCGCAGAAGAACCTCGGCTCCGACGGCGGGCTGTGGCTCGCGCTGCTCAGCCCGGAGGCCGTCGAGCGCATCGCCGAGATCGACGCCAGCGACCGCTGGATCCCCGAGTTCCTGCGCCTGCAGACCGCGCTGGACAACTCGCGCCTGGACCAGACGCTCAACACGCCCGCGCTCGCCACGCTCATCCTGCTCGCCGATCAGCTGGACTGGATGAACGAGAGCGGCGGCCTGGAGTGGTGTGTCGCGCGCACGACGCAGTCCTCCGACGCGCTCTACGGCTGGGCGGGTGCGAGCACCTACGCCACCCCGTTCGTCAAGGACCCCGCGAAGCGCTCGCTCGTCGTCGGCACGATCGACTTCGACGACGCCGTCGACGCCGCCGCCGTCGCCGCCACGCTGCGCGCCAACGGGATCGTCGACGTCGAGCCCTACCGCAAGCTCGGCCGCAACCAGGTGCGCGTCGCGATGTTCCCGGCGGTGGAGCCCGACGACGTGCGCGCGCTGACGGCGTGCATCGACCACGTCGTGGAGCGGGTGGCGTGATGGCGTCCATCGCCCCCGCCGGCCTGATCGACGCCGCCGCCGACGCGACCGCCAAGCTGCGCGTGCTCGTCGCCGAGAACATCGGCAGCTCCGGCCTCGAGGTCCTCGAGGTCGCCGGCTTCGACGTCGACCGCGGCTATGACTGGACGCGCGAGCAGCTCGAGGAGCGGATCGCCGCCTACGACGCGATCGTGATCCGCTCGGCGACGCAGGTCGACGCCGGCCTCATCGCCCGCGCGACGAACCTGCGCGCCGTCGCGCGCGCCGGCGTGGGCGTCGACAACGTCGACGTCGCGGCCGCCACGAAGCGCGGCATCATCGTCGTCAACGCGCCGCGCTCGAACGTCGTCACGGCGGCCGAGCACACGATGGCGCTGCTGCTCGCCGTGGCGCGCAACGTCCCGCAGGCGCACGCCTCGCTGAGCGCCGGCCGCTGGGAGCGCAAGAACTTCAGCGGCACCGAGCTGAGCGGCAAGACGCTCGGCATCCTCGGCTTCGGACGCATCGGCCAGCTCGTCGCGCACCGCGCGAAGGCCTTCGACATGGAGGTCATCGCCTACGACCCGTTCGTGGCGACCGAGCTCTACAACACGCTGAAGGTGCGGCGCGCCGACAGCCCGGACGACGTCTACGCGGCGGCGGACTTCCTCAGCCTGCACATGCCGACGACCGACGAGACCGACGGCATGATCAGCGCCGGCGCGTTCGCGAAGATGCGCGACGGCGTGCGGATCCTCAACGTCGCCCGCGGCTCGCTGATCGTCGACGACGACCTCAGGGCCGCGCTGGACAGCGGCAAGGTCGGCGGCGCGGCGCTCGACGTCTTTCGCTCCGAGCCGATCACCGAGCACCCGCTGTTTGCCTATCCCAACGTCGTCGTCACGCCGCACCTCGGCGCCTCGACCGCCGAGGCCACCGACCGCGCCGGCTACCAGGCCGCCGAGCAGGTCGTCGCCGCCCTGCAGGGCGGCAGCGTCACCACGGCGGTCAACGCGCCCGCCATCTCCGCGGAGGACATGGCGCTGCTCAGCCCGTTCCTGCCGCTCTGCCGCCAGCTCGGCAAGCTCGCCACGGCGCTTGCGTCCTGCGGGTCGATCGACCGGATCGAGATCGAGTGCCATGGCCGCATCGGCGAGCGCGACACGGGGCCGCTGGCGATCGCCGTCGTGCTGGGGGCGCTCGCCGGGCGCACGGAGGACTCCATCAACGCCGTCAACGCGCTGTCGATCGCGGGCGAGCGCGGGATCGAGGTCGTCCAGTCGCGCAGCAACGCGGCGCGCGACTACACCGACCTCGTACGCGTCGCGGTGTGGTGCGGCGGCGAGCGCCAGAACGGCGTCGTCGGCACGACGATCGGGCGCCTGCACCGCCCGCACCTGCTGGCGGCCTGGGGGCAGCGCTTCAACCTGCAGCTCGAGGAGTACCTCACGCTGTTTCGCTATCGCGACGTGCCCGGCGTCATCGGCCGCGTCGGCACGATGCTCGGCGAACACGGGGTCAACATCGGCTCGGCCGCGGTCGGCCACACGCCCGCCAACGCCGAGGGCGAGACGCCCGCGGTGATGATCGTCACCACCGATGCGCCGGTCGCGCAGGCGCTGCTGGACGAGATCATCGCGACGGAGTACTTCATCGAGGGCCGGACGGTCGCGCTCGGCTGAGATCGAGCGGCGCCGCGCCACGTGCAAGCTGGCGCATCCACACGTGCCCGCGGCCCATAGATTGCGCCGTCGCGGACGTGTGGGCTTGGCCGCACGCGCCGTTCAACCCAAGGGAGCAGAAGACACATGGTGACCCCCGCGAAGCTCTTCCTGGCGATCATCGCCGCGCTGCTCATGCTCGGCCTGATCTTCGGGATGGCGTTCATCCCGGACGACACGCACAAGTTCTACTAGGCGATCCGGCACGCGTGAAGCACGACGGCCGGCGCATGGCCGGCGCCGCCGTCGTGTCGCGCCGCCGTGATGCGCCAGCATGGTGCGCATGACCGCACCGCCCGAGCGCCGCTGGTGGTACGACGCCGTCGTCTACCAGGTCTATCCGCGCTCCTTTCAGGACTCTGACGGCGACGGCGAAGGGGACCTGCGCGGGATCGCGCGGCGCCTGGACCACGTCCGCGACCTCGGCGCCGACGCGGTCTGGCTGTCGCCCGTGTACCCGTCGCCGATGGCCGACGGCGGCTACGACGTCGCCGGCTACGAGGACGTCGACCCGCGCTTCGGCACGCTCGCGGACGCCGACGCGCTCATCGCCGCCGCGCACGCCCGCGGCCTGCGGCTGCTGATGGACGTCGTGCCCTGCCACACGTCGATCGAGCACCCGTGGTTCGCCGACCACCCCGAGCGCTACGTCTGGTCTGACGGCGACGGGCCGCCGAACAACTGGATCGCGTCGTTCGGCGGCGCGGCGTGGTCGCGCGACGCGCGCTGCGGGCGCTGGTACCTGCACTCCTTCTATCCCGAGCAGCCCGATCTGGACTGGCGCCGCGAGGACGTGCGCGAGGCGGTCGGCGGCGCCCTGCGCTTCTGGCGCGCACGCGGCGTCGACGGCTTTCGCCTCGACGCGATCGACCGGCTGCTGAAGGACCCGCAGCTGCGCGACGACCCGCCGGCGGTGCACCCGCCCGTGCTGCCCGAGCACGGCGACGCGGGCACGCTCGAGCACGTCCACAGTCGCAACGCGCCGGACATCGGCCTCGCGCTGGGGGCGCTGCGCGAGGCCGTCGGCGCCGACACGCTGCTCGTCGGCGAGGTCTATCTGCCGGCCGCGCAGCTCGCGCCCTACCTCGAGCACCTCGACTGTGCGTTCGCCTTCGAGCTGTTGCACGCGCCGTGGGACGCGCACGCCTTACGCGGCGCGATCGGCGCCGCGCTCGATCCCGCCGGCGCCGCCGGGCGCGTCGCGTGGGTGCTGTCCAACCACGACTTCCCGCGCCTGCCCGACCGCTACGGGGCGCGCAACGCGCGGGCCGCTGCGTTGCTGGCGCTCACGCTGCCCGGCGCGGTCTTCGTCTACCAGGGCGACGAGATCGGGATGGCCGACGGCCCGGGCGCCCGCGACGGACCGATCGACCGCGCGGGCCGCGACCCGTACCGCCACCCGATGCGCTGGGACGACGACGAGCCGCACGGCGGCTTCACGACGGTCGGCGCCGAGCCGTGGCTGCCGGCCATCGCGGTCGACGGCGGCGGGGTGGCGCAACAGCGCTCCGCACCCGATTCGATGCTCGCGCTGTACCGCGACCTCATTGCCGCGCGGCGCAGCCTCGGCTCCGATCTCGAGTTCCTCGACGACGTCGCCGAGGGCGTGCTCGCCTACCGCCGCGGCGCCGGCCATGTCGTCGCGATCAACACGACCGACACGCCCCGACCGTCTCCGCCGGCCGGCGAGGTCGTCCGTGCCACGCACGCCGCACGCCACCCTGCGGGAACGCCGGCGCCGCGCGAGCTGGGCCCGGGCGAAGGGTTCCTGGGCAGCGCCGCAACTCGTGTGTTTCGTAACGAGCCCCGGTAGGGTAGGGCGTGCGCCATGCGGAGGGGGATGACCATCGCGATCGCGGCCGCCCTGCTCTGTGCGGGGCTCGTCGCGTGCGGAGGCGACGACGGATCCGACGGCAGCGCGGTCACCCTCAACTGGTTCATCTTCAACGAGCCCAGCGGCGGACCGCAGAAGGCGGCCGAGCGCTGCGCGCAGCAGTCCGGCGGCAAGTACAAGATCAACTTCGAGTACCTGCCCTCGCAGGCCGACCAGCAGCGCGAGCAGCTCGTGCGCCGGCTCGGCGCCGAGGACCCGTCGCTGGACCTGCTCGGCCTCGACGTCGTCTGGACCGGGGAGTTCGCCAACGCCGGTTGGGTCGAGCCCGTGCCGGCCGACACCGAACGCGTCGTCACGGAGAACGTCTTCGAGTCGGTCCTGGAGACCGCGCGCTTCGAGGACAAGCTCATGGTCGTCCCGGTTTGGTCGAACACGCAGCTGCTGTGGTACCGCAAGGACCGCGTGCCGACGCCGCCCAAGACGTGGGACGAGATGATCGACATGGCGGAGAAGATCGGTCCCGCCACCGGACGCGTCCAGGTGCAGGGCAACCGCTACGAGGGCCTCGTCGTCTGGGTCAACCAGCTCATCGAGTCGGCCGGCACGTCGGTCCTGTCGGGCCCGACAGAGGTTCGCCTCGACGAGGAGCCGACGAAGAGGGCGCTCGGCATCATCGGCCGCCTCTCGCAGTCGAGGATCGCGGCGCCGAACCTCACCACCTCCAACGAGGACGGCGCGCGGCTCGGCTTCGAGGAGGGCAACTCGACCTTCCAGATCAACTACCCGTTCGTCTATCCCTCGGCGAAGACCAACAAGCCGAAGATCTTCGCCCAGATGGCCGCCGCGCAGTATCCGGCCGTCGACGCCGACAAGCCGAGCAAGCCCCCGATCGGCGGCATCAACATCGGCGTCTCGGCCTTCTCGAAGCACAAGGACCTCGCCTTCGAGGCCACCGAGTGCCTGATCGGAGCCGAGAACCAGCTCGAGATCGCGACGCTCGGCGGCCTGCCGCCGGTGCGCGAGGACCTCTACGACCAGCCTGAGATCGACAAGGTCTATCCGGGTTTCGCCGACGAGATCCGTGACGCGATCAAGAACGCCGGCCCGCGCCCGTCGCAGTCGCCGGCCTACCAGGACCTGTCGCTGGCCATCCAGCGCGCCGTGCACCCGACCACGAAGATCGACCCCGACGACCTCGACGCCGCCTACGACAAGCTGCGCGACAACGTCGAGAAGGCCGTCAAGCGCGAGGGCCTGCTGTGAGCACGGCGGCGCCACCTCAGGTCGGCGAGCCGGCGGTCGGCGGACGGCGCAAGCGCGGCGGCCCCACGAACACGAGCGACCGCACGAAGGCCGAGCGCAAGCTGGCGCTCATGCTCTGCGCGCCGGCCGTCGTGTGCATGCTGCTCGTGACGATCTATCCGATCCTCTACGCGATCGTCCTGTCGGTGCAGAAGGTCGACCTGCGCTTCCCCGACGAGAGCGGGTTCGTCGGCCTGGACAACTACGCCGCGGTGCTCAGCTCGCCGCTGTGGTGGCAGGACGTCTGGAACACGACGCTCGTGACGGTCATCTCCGTCGCGATCGAGCTCGTGCTCGGCATGATCCTCGCGCTCGTCATGCACCGCGCCCTCTTCGGCCGCGGCCTGATCCGCACGTCGGTCCTGATCCCGTACGGGATCGTCACCGTCGTCGCCGCGTTCGCCTGGTTCTTCGCCTTCGACCCGAGCAGCGGCTTCGTCAACAGCCTGCCGTTCATCGCCGACGACAAGGCCTGGTTCGGCGAGCGCGGCAGCGCGTTCAGCGTGATCATCCTCACCGAGATCTGGAAGACGACGCCGTTCATGGCGCTGCTGCTGCTGGCGGGCCTGGCGACGATCGACGAGGGCCTCTACGAGGCCGCGAAGGTCGACGGCGCCAACGCCTGGCAGCGCTTCTACAAGATCACGCTGCCGCTGCTCAAGCCGGCGCTGCTCGTCGCGCTGCTGTTCCGCACCCTGGACGCCTTCCGCGTCTTCGACTCGATCTTCGTCATGACGCGCGGCTCGCAGGACACCGAGTCGGTGTCGATCCTCGGCTACAACCAGCTCATCTCGCGGCTGAACCTCGGCCTCGGCTCCGCGGTCTCCGTCCTGATCTTCATCCTCGTGCTGGCGATCGCGTTCGTCTTCGTGCGCGGCTTCGGCACCGCGACGCCGGGCAGCCAGGGGGAGAAGCGATGAGCAACGACAGCCCGCGGTCGCGCTTCGGCTGGACCGCCGCGATCGTCATCGTGATGTTCTACGCCCTGATCCCGGTGATCTGGCTCGTGTCGCTGTCGCTGAAGTCGCCCGCGACCGTCAGCGACAAGCGGTTCATCCCGGAGGAGTTCACGACCGAGAACTACACGACGCTGTTCGAGGGCGGACTGGACTCCCCGCTGCTGCGGCCGCTCATCAACTCGGTCCTCATCGCGCTGATCGCGACGGTCATCGCGGTGACGCTCGCGTCGTTCACCGCCTACGCGATCGCGCGCCTGGACTTCCCCGGCAAGACGATCATCCTCGCGGGCGCCCTGGCGATCGCGATGTTCCCGCCGATCTCCGTCGTCGGGCCGCTGTTTGACATGTGGCGCGCGCTGGGCCTGTACGACACGTATCCGGGCCTGATCATCCCGTACCTGACGTTCGCGCTGCCGCTGGCGATCTACACGCTCGTCGCGTTCTTCCGAGAGATCCCCTGGGAGCTCGAACAGGCCGCCCAGGTCGACGGCGCGACGCCCTGGCAGGCGTTTCGCAAGGTCATCCTGCCGCTCGCCGCACCCGGCGTGTTCACCGCGGCGATCCTCGTCTTCATCTTCGCCTGGAACGACTTCGTGTTCGCGATCACGCTCACGTCGTCAGACTCGGCGCGAACGGTGCCGGCCGCCCTGGCGTTCTTCACCGGTGAATCGCAGTTCACGGCTCCGACCGGCAACATCGCCGCCGCGGCCGTTCTGGTGACGATCCCGATCATCATCTTCGTGCTCATCTTCCAGCGCCGCATCGTGGCCGGGCTCACGGCGGGCGCCGTCAAGGGATAGGAGAAACCCGCATGGCCGAAATCAAGCTGAAGGACGTCACCAAGCGCTACGCCGACGGCACCGAGGCCGTCAAGAAGATGAGCCTCGACATCAAGGACGGCGAGTTCATGATCCTCGTCGGCCCGTCGGGCTGCGGCAAGTCCACGGCGCTGCGGATGATCGCCGGCCTCGAGGACATCTCCGAGGGCGAGATGCTCATCGGCGACAAGGTCGTCAACAACCTCGCGCCGCGCGACCGCGACATCGCGATGGTCTTTCAGAACTACGCGCTGTACCCGCACATGACGGTCCGCGCGAACATGGGCTTCGCGCTCAAGCTCGCCAAGGTGCCCGAGACCGAGATCAACCAGAAGGTCGAGGAGGCCGCGCGGATCCTCGACCTCACCGATCACCTCGACCGCAAGCCGGCCAACCTCTCCGGCGGCCAGCGCCAGCGCGTCGCGATGGGCCGCGCGATCGTGCGCGATCCGCAGGCCTTCCTCATGGACGAGCCGCTGTCCAACCTCGACGCCAAGCTGCGCGTGCAGACGCGCACCGAGGTCTCGCGGCTGCAGAAGCGCCTGTCGACGACGATGGTCTACGTCACCCACGACCAGACCGAGGCGATGACGCTCGGCGACCGCGTCGCGGTCATGCGCTCGGGCGTGCTGCAGCAGGTCGCGCCGCCGCGCGAGCTCTACAACAACCCGGTCAACATCTTCGTCGCGGGCTTCATCGGCTCGCCGGCGATGAACTTCTTCTCCGGCACGATCAAGGGCGGCAAGCTCAAGCTGCCCTTCGCCGAGATCCCCGTGCCCGAGGGCGTCTCGCACACCGGCGACGTCATCGTCGGCATCCGTCCCGAGGACTTCGAGGACGCCCGCTTCGCCCCGGCCGGCCACGACGCCGGCGTCGAGTTCACCGCGCCGATCGACGTCGTCGAGTCGATGGGCTCGGAGATCTACGTCTACTTCGGCTTCCAGGGTGGCGAGGTCAGCTCCGACGATCTCGCCGAGCTGGCGCGCGACTCCGGCGTCGCCGAGACGCCGAGCGGCAACGAGGGGCTGGCCGTCGCCCGGCTCAGCCCGGAGTCCGACATCAGCGAGGGCCCCAACGCCAAGCTCTGGTTCGACGGCGCGAAGCTGCATCTCTTCGACCCGGGCGACGGCGCGAATCTGCGCGGCGGCCGCGCCGACCACGAGGCGGCGGCCAGCGCGATGCGCGAGGCCGTCGAGGCCGAAGCGGAGTCCGAGCCCTCCAGCCGGGCCACCGCCGAGCAGGACACGCCCGCGGCCGAGCCCCCGCAGCGCCCGACCGGCGCCGAACCGGACGAACGCTCCGCTCCCGAGTAGCGTTCCGCCGATGAGAGTCGCGGTTCTCGGGACCGGCATCGTCGGCAGGACGCTCGCGAGCGCGCTGCTGAGCAACGGGCACGAGGTACGCATCGGCTCGCGGACCGCCGGCAACGAGGCGGCTGTGGCGTGGGCCGAGCAGATCGGCGGGCCGGCCAGCGAGGGCTCGTTCGCCGACGCGGCGGGCTTCGGCGAGATCGTCATCAACGCCACCGCCGGGGCAGCGTCGCTCGAGGCGCTGGAGATGGCGGGCTCCGAGCAGCTGGCGGGCAAGGTGCTGCTCGACGTCGCCAACCCGCTGGACACCTCGCGCGGCATGCCGCCGGCGCTCACCGTCTGCAACGACGACTCGCTCGGCGAGCAGATCCAGCGCGCGCTGCCCGACGTGCGCGTGGTCAAGACGCTCAACACCGTGACGGCGGCCGTGATGGTCGACCCGACGCTCGTCGAGGGCGCGCACTCGATCTTCGTCGCGGGCGACGACGCCTCGGCCAAGGCGCAGGCGAGCGGGCTGCTGCACGAGTTCGGCTGGCCGGCCGGGTCGATCGTCGACCTCGGCGACATCACCGCGGCGCGCGGCATGGAGATGTACCTGGCGCTGTGGCTGCGCCTCTGGGGCACCGCCGGGACGCCGATCCTCAACGTCGAGGTGCGCTCCGCCGCCACGCCGGCCGGGTAACGTCCCGGCGCTCGTGCTGCGACACCCCCGCCTCGCCCGCGCCTGCCTGGGCTGCCTGCTCGCGCTCGCCGTCGTGATCGCGTTCGCGCAGGTGGCGGCACCGGCGCCCGCGCCCGCCCGTGCGACGAGCGCGGCGGCGGCGGCGACGCACCGCCTGGGGCTGATCGTGGCGCCCGCGCGGATCCGCCCGGGTGCAGCGGCGATCGTCCACGTCGTCGACACCCGCGGCCGGGGCGGCGTGTCCGCGCGGCTGTGCGCGCGGGCGGGCACCCGCTCGGCGGGCTGCCGCGAGGTGCGCCTGCAGCCCGGCCGGGTCACGCTGCGCACGCACGTGCGGCTGCCGCGCGCGGGGCGCTGGACGGTGACGCTGCGCCGTGCCCAGGAGCCGACGCCGCTGCGCCGCAGCGTCCGCGTGGCATCGGATGCGCGCCACCGGGTGCTCATCACCGGCGACTCGATGGTCTATGGGATGATCGACGTGCTCGAGCGCACGGTCCGCCGCAGCGGGGGCGTCCTGACCGGCGACCCGCACCCGGGCTCGGGGATCACCAAGCCGTTTGTGCTGAAGTGGCCCGAGCACGCGCGCGTGTCCGCGCGCAGCGAGCAGCCCGACGCGACCGTCGTCTTCCTCGGCGCCGCCGTCGACACATTCCCGCTCGTCGTCGGCGCTGCGACCGTCGACTGCTGCGGTCCGGTGTGGGTCGCCGAGTACGTCCGCCGGCTGCGGCTCATGATGCGCGCCTACCTACGTGGCGGCTCCGCGCTCGTGTACTGGGCACTGCACCCGGCGCCGCGCGACGCCGACCGCGTCCCCTCGTACGACGCGATCAACGGCGCCATCCGCCAGGCCGCCGCGACGTTCCCCGACGGCATCAGGACCGTCGACATCGGCCGCGTGATCTCGCCGGGCGGCGTCTACCGCGAGCAGGCGATGTACCGCGGCAAGCTGAAGGTCATCCGCGAGCCCGACGGGATCCACCTCGCCAACGCCGGCATCCACATCGCGACGGAGTACCTCGAGCGCGTCATGCGGCGCGACGGGATGGTGAGGTAGGGCCGGCGAGGGGGGTCCGTCACGAAACGTCCACATACCGGACGCTTCGTCACAGACCCCCTTCACGCGGTGCGAAGCACGACCTACTTCCCCCGCCGCACCCGCTCGATCGCCTCGTCGCTCCACTCGTGGGTGCGCATGATGCGGTAGCGCTCGCCCGACAGGCGCATGTAGGCGTCGGTCTCCGTCTCGCGCCGGCCGATCAGGTCGGCGTCCCTGAGGATCGCGACCACCGGGACGTACTCCTCGTGAAACCAGCGCAGGGCGGTGTGCGGGCGGTCCATGAATCGTTCGTCGTACTGGGAGACGCGAAAGCCCCAGGCCTCGACGCCCTCGGCCAGCGTGCCGTACTGGATCGGATCGGTCAGCCCGATCCGCGCGCGGGCGTCCGGCGGCAGGGGGACCCGCTCGTGGAAGAGGCGCTCGTGGCTCTTCAGCGGCAGGTCGGCGAGCTTGATCGTGCTGTCGGCCGGCACCTGCGTGATCACCTCGATGACGTGGGCGTCGATCGTGTCCAGGCCCTGGGCCCGGGCGACCGCGACGCGGTGATGGCCGTCGCGCACGAAGTGCAGCTCGCCGATGCGGAAGACGTCGATCGGCGGCATCGAGACGCCGCGCCGTGCCGCCTCGGCGATCCGCTCGAAGCGCGCTCGCGCCCGCGAGGACGTCGGGCGAAACTCGCGGTCGAACTCCTTGCGCCGGTCGACGGTGCCGACGATCGTGTCGAGCGCGATCGAGCGGACCCCGAGGTCGCGCTCGCCGACGCGGCCGAGCGCGTCGATGACCTCGTCGAAGGAGAGCATGACGTCGACGTCGCCGGGCTCCAGGCGCAAGAGGGCGCTGAGCTGGGCGAAGACGCGCCGGCGCCGCACGCGCAGGAAGTCGTCCTGCGCGTCCTGGGAGGGAAATCCGGTGTCGCGTGCCATCGCCCCTACATCATGTCGGCTCGCCGCCGGCGCCCGGGGCGGTCTCGCCGCCGTGGCGCTCGCGCAGCGCGATCGACTCGGCCGGCGCCAGCAGCATCGTCAGCCCGTCGCGCGGGTCGCGCGGCGAGGCGCGCCGCTCGCGCAGCACGACCGCCGACCAGCGCTCGCCGGCATCCAGGCCCGGCGCGATCTCGGCGGCGAACTCGCGCGGCACCCACCCCAGCTGCGCGCCGCCGGCGGTGAGGACGGCGATCGCGTTGGGGTCGTGCTCGTTGGCGGGGTCGCGGCGCAGCGACAGCGCCGCGCCGGGGGAGACCTCGTCGGACTGCAGGACGTCGTCGTGGAAGCGCGCCGCCCCGGCCACGCCCGCGACGATCAGCCCGCGCTCGGTGAGCACCGGCGCGTCGCGCGCGAGGTAGCGCCCCGACGCCGGGTCGACGGGGACGTAGCCGGCGACCCAGACGATCGCGCCGTCGTCGGGATACCAGTAGCGGTCCTCGCGCTCGACGGCTACGTCAGCGACGCGCAGACCACGAGCGCGACCGCCAGCTGGATCGACGCCGCCACGAGCGCTGCCGGATGCAGCCTGCTCTCCTCGCATATGACGCCGAGCTTGCCCGGGGTGAGCGCGTCCAACACGACGAATCCGACCGCCTGCGCTCCGACGCCGACCGCGCCGTAGACGAGCGCGTCGTCGAGGCCCTCCCAGCCCGCGCCCGTGAAGTAGATGGCGAACCACAGGATCAGCCCCAGCGAGAAGAGCCATGTGGCCGTGATCACCGCCGCGTTGACGTTGCCGTCCATGACGAGCTCGCCGAGCTTGCCCGGCGTCAGCAGGTCGATGACGAAGAAGCCCGCCACGAGCACGACGAGGCCGACGCCCGAATAGGCCAGCACCTGCCCGATGAGTTCCAGCATGTTGGATATCTCCTTTCGCCGTACGATCGCCGCATCAGCGACCCTACCTGCGGGACAACGCGATTTCAGACCCGTCGATCTCCCGGCGACGTCACTCAGGCGATCACGTGCGGCACGAACCGCGACGTGTTGGTGGTCAGCAGCCCGTCGCTCTCGCGGATCCCCAGGCCCGCGGGCTCGACGTCGACGGTCCAGACCCCGAGCACCGGCCGCGCGCCGCCGCCGTAGTCGCCGAGGTCGGTGTACTCCTGCACGACGAAGCCCTCTTCGCCGTAGTCCTGATCGGGGCCCTGCTCGACGACCTTGCCGTCGATCACGGCGGTGGCGTTCGCGCCCTCGCGTGCCAGCAGCGGCTTGCGCACGAACGACGTCATGCTCTCGGGCTGCTCGCCGTCGAAGAACGCCGGCAGCACGTGCTCGTTTTCGGGAAACAGCCGGTGCAGCACCGGCAGGATCCCCTTGTTGGACCACAGCATCTTCCAGATCGGCTCGATCCAGGTCGTCTGCCCGGGCCCGTCGCCCATGTGCTCGAGGGCCTGCTGCGCGAACTCCTCGCGCATCATCCACTCCCACGGATAGAGCTTGAAGGCCGTGCGAACCGGGTTTCCGGCGGTGTCGACGAAGCCTTCGCCCTCGACGTAGCCGAGGGCCTCGATCGGGACGATCTCCGACATGAGGTTCGCCGCCCGCGCCACCTCGGCCATGTAGCCGATCGTCATGAAGTCCTCGCCGGACTGCTCGGCGTTGGTGTGCAGCATGTGCAGCCGCTCGCCGGGCAGGCGCCCGTTCTGGGCGAGCTCGCGCCAGCGGCCGACGAGCATCTCGTGCAGCAGGTTCCACTGGTCGACGCCCTCGCCGAAGACGTCCTTGGCCCAGTACCACTGCACGGCGGCCGTCTCGAGCAGCCCCGTCGGCGTGTCGGCGTTGTACTCGAGCAGCTTGGGCACGCCGTCGTGGCCGTAGGCGAAGTCGAAGCGCCCGTAGACCATGGCCGGCTCGGACTCCCAGGTCTCCTTGATGCGCGGGACCGCCCAGCCGGGGATCCCCATCTGCGCGAAGAGGTTCTCCTCGATGATGTAGTCGCCGGCCTCGACGAGCATCTCGAGCATGAGCCGCGCGACCGCCTCGACGTCGTAGACCTCGTCGCTGGTCAGCGAGTAGTGCGCGCCCTCGTGCCAGTAGGAGATCTCCTCGCCGTCGGGCAGCGGGGTCTTCCAGTAGATGAGCCCCTGCTCCTCGATGATCGCCGGCCACCCCTGTCGCGGCTCGATGTCGTGACGATCCATCAGTGACGTCGCCGGGAGGTCAGCGGAACTGCCCCGGGCACTGCCGCAATCGAGACCGGGTGGGTTCCGATGACCGGACGGCGAAACATCACGATCCGCCGGAGAAGAAGCCGCCGCCGGTGGTCTTGCCGGTCGCCCGGCCGATCCCGCCGCTGCGCGCACTCGACCCGAAGCCGCCGCGCTTGGCCAGCGCGGCCTTGTCGGTCGAGTTGATCCGCTCCCCGGCGCCGGCGAACGAGCCGCGGGTCAGGCCCGCGCCACCGAAGAACCAGAAGAAGCCGGAGTTGTTGGCGCGGTCGCAGTTCTCGTTGTCGGTGACGCGGTTGCTCTGGTCGACGCAGTACGCCGTCTCCTTCTCGCCGCCGCAGCCCGAGAGGAAGGCCGCCGCCAGCAGCGGGACGACCACGAGGTTGACGCTCTTGCTGCGCTTCATAGGCCCTTCTCCTTGGGGAGGTTCGTGTCGGCCAGCGCGGCGACCACGCGCGGGTCGTTGGTGACGTCCTTCAGGCGTCGCAGGTGCTCGCAGAGATACGACGTGTCCGACTCCAGGCGAGCGATGAGGTGATCGAAGTCATCGTCGAGTCCGACGGTGTGCAGGTGCTCGGCGGTGCGCGCGCGCTCGATGCGGCGCTCGGCGATGACGCCGGCCAGCGCGGCGGTGAGGATCGCGACGGCGAGGATGCCCGTCCACATGACCAGCTCGGCCGTCGCGCGGCCGAGGAACGACTCCGGCGCGAAGTCGCCGTAGCCGACGGTCGTCTGCGTCACGAGCACCCACCAGGCGCCGTCGAACCAGTCGCTGTCGGGCTCGGTCACCGAGTACAGCGCGCCGCCGATCGCCCGGTTGCAGATGAGCAGGATGATCGCCAGGCGCACGGGCCGCTGGGCGATGGCCTGCAGCAGCCGTTCGGTGCGCCCCTCCAGCCAGCTGTCGATCGTCCGGCCGCCGGCCAGCGGTCGGCGCCACAGCCCTGCCAGGGTTCCGCCGCCAACGTCCGTGCCGCGAGCCATGGGCAGAGTTTCCCGCTTCGGTCAACCCCCTGCTGGGAAATCGGCGATTCATCGCTTACACTCCGTCGCGCATGACGCACCTGTTCGAGCTGTCCCTGCTTCTCCTGCTCCCCCGATAGGGGGAGCTATCTGCGTGGCGGCCGCACTGCCGCAAACCGACTGAGAAGCAGCACACCTCGAACCTTCAGCAAGGGAGCACGACACGTCATGAGCAGCCTGCAGCACGACCCCAGCCACGTCCGCATCTTCGACACGACCCTGCGCGACGGCGAGCAGTCGCCGGGCATCTCGCTGAACACCGCCGAGAAGCTCGAGATCGCCCATCAGCTCGCGAGGCTGAACGTCGACGTCATCGAGGCCGGTTTCCCGATCGCCTCGCCCGGCGACTTCGAGGCCGTCGAGGCGATCGCGCGAGAAGTGCAGGGCCCGATCATCGCCGGCCTCGCCCGCGCTCAAGCCCCGGACGTCGAGGCTGCTGCCCGCGCGGTACGCGACGCCGAGCGACCTCGGATCCACACGTTCATCTCCACGTCGGACATCCACATCGTCCACCAGTTCCGCTCCACCCGGGAGGACATCCTCGCCCAGGCCCGCGCCGCCGTCGCGCACGCGAAGTCGTTCGTCGACGACGTCGAGTTCTCGCCGATGGACGCCACCCGCGCCGAGCTGGAGTACACCGCCGAGGTGTGCGCCGCGGCGATCGCCGAGGGCGCGACGACGATCAACATCCCCGACACCGTCGGCTACACGACGCCCGAGGAGTACACGGCCTACCTCGAGGGCCTGTACCGGCTGATCCCGGAGCTGAAGGACGTCATCGTCTCCACGCACTGCCACGACGACCTCGGCCTCGCCGTCGCCAACTCCTACGCGGGTGCGCTCGCGGGCGCCCGCCAGGTCGAGTGCGCGATCAACGGGATCGGCGAGCGCGCGGGCAACGCGTCGCTCGAGGAGGTGGTGATGCTGCTCGCCACCCGCGGCGACATCTCCGGCCTGCGAACGGGCGTCGTCACAACCGAGCTCGCCCGCACGTCGCGGCTCGTCTCGCGGCTGACCGGCTACGTGGTGCAGCCCAACAAGGCGATCGTCGGGCGCAACGCGTTCGCGCATGAGTCGGGCATCCACCAGGACGGCGTCATCAAGGAGCGCACGACCTACGAGATCATGGACGCGACGACCGTCGGCCTGGACGCCAACTCGCTCGTGCTGGGCAAGCACTCCGGCCGCGCGGCGCTCAAGCAGACGCTCGCCGAGCTGGGCTTCACGGTCGAGGGCGCGGCGCTGAACACGGCCTTCAAGCGCTTCAAGGAGATCGCCGACAAGAAGAAGCAGGTCACGGCGATGGATCTGGAGGCGCTCGTCACCGACGACCTGCGCAACGAACTGGGCAGCTACACGTTCGACAGCTTCATGGTCGCGGCGGCGTCCGGTCGCGAGCCGCACGCCGATGTCACCGTGACGCTGCCCGACGGCGAGATCGCCACGGCGACCGGCACCGGCGACGGCCCGATCGACTCGGTGTTCGCGGCGATCAACGCCGCCACCGGAATCGACGCGCAGCTACGCGTCTTCCGCGTCGATGCCGTCACCGGCGGCCAGGACGCGCTCGGCGAGTCGTCGGTGGTGCTCGAGTTCGAGGGCCAGTCGGCCTCCGGGCAGGGCGTCGCGACGGACATCATCGAGGCTGCGGGCACCGCCTACGTGCGCGCGCTGTCCAACGTCGTGCGCAAGGCGCAGGCGGCGTCGCAGCTCGTCGACGTCGGCGCCAACGAGCCGGTCGCGACGCCGTAGGGCCGGCGCGTGGCCGCCGACGCCGCGAGCGCCGACCTCGCCATCGAGATCGACGGGCTGCGCAAGTCCTATCCGCGGGTTTCGTCCTTCGGTCCTCGCAAGCCCGGACCTGCGGACGACGTCACATGGGCCGTCGGCGGACTGTCGCTGCAGGTGCGCCGCGGCGAGATCTTCGCCTTCCTCGGGCCCAACGGCGCGGGCAAGACGACGACCGTCGAGATCCTCGAGGGCTTTCGCCGGCGCGACGGGGGAGACGTGCGCGTGCTCGGCGTCGACCCCGCCCGCGGCGGCCGCGCCTGGCGGGCGCGGATCGGGATGGTCCTGCAGGAGGGGCGCACGCAGCCCAACCTCACGGTGCGCGAGACGCTCGAGCTGTGGTCGGCCTACTACCCGCACCCCAAGCCCGTGGCGGAGATCATCACGCTCGTCGGCCTCGAGGAGAAGACCGACGAGCGCGCGAGGCGCCTGTCGGGCGGACAGCGCCGGCGCCTGGACGTCGGCCTCGCCCTCGTCGGCGATCCGGAGCTGATCTTCCTCGACGAGCCGACGACGGGCTTCGATCCGGAGGCGCGGCGCGCGGCCTGGCTGGTCATCGCCGGCCTGCGCGACCTCGGCAAGACGGTCTTTCTCACCACGCACTATCTCGACGAGGCGCAGGAGCTCGCCGATCGCGTGGCGATCATCAAGAGCGGCGTGATCGTCGCCGAGGGTCCGCCCGATCAGCTCGTCTCCGGCTCGGCGGCGACCGAGATCACGTTCGTCGCGCCGCCCGGGGCCGACCTGCGCGACCTGCCCGGTGGGCCGGCGATCACGGTCACCGGCGGCGTCGCCTGCGTGCGCACCGAGCTGCCCACCCGCGTACTTGCCGAGCTCTGCGGCTGGGCCGCGGCGCAGGGCATCGAGCTCGAGCGCCTCGCGGTGACCCGGCCGACGCTCGAGGACGTCTACCTCGAGCTCATCCGGTCCGCCGATGCGACCGAGGCCGGCCGGACATGACCGACGCCGGCCGCGCCCTCGTCCAGCTGCGCGCCGACCTGAAGGTCTTCGTCCGCAACCCGGCCGCGCTCTTCTTCACGGCGATCCTGCCGGTGATCTTCCTGACGATGTTCGTCTCGATCTTCGGCAACAGCAGTGCGGGCCCGGAGTACGGCAACGTGCGCGTGTCGACGCTGCAGGTCCCGGCCTTCGTCGCGCTCGCGGTCGTCTCGGCGTCGTTCGTCGGGCTGGCGATGGGGCTGGTGAGCATCCGCGAGGACGGCGTCCTCAAGCGCGTGCGCGGGACACCCGTGCCGCCGTGGATCGTGTTCGCGGGGCGGATCGGCACGGCGTTCGTGAGCACCGCGATCGTGACGACGATCCTCTGCGCGATCGGCGCGGTCCTGTTCGGCGTGACGCTGCCCACGAACACGCTGCCGGGGCTGCTGCTGACGCTCGTCGTCGGAGCGGCCGCCTTCTGCGCGCTGGGCATCGCCTACACGGCGCTCATCCCCAGCGAGGACGCCGGGCCCGCGATGACCAACGCCGTCGTGCTGCCGCTGTACTTCATCTCCGGCGTCTTCGTGCCGGTCAGCGAGCTACCCGACGGGCTGGCCACCGTGGCGGGCGTCCTGCCGGTCAAGCCGTTCGTCGACGCGCTGTTCGTCGCCTTCGACCCGCGCACGACCGGCGCCGGGCTCGCCGGCGGCGACCTCGCGGTGCTCGCCGCCTGGGGGGTCGCCGGACTGCTGTTCGCCGTGCAGCTTCTTCGTCTGGACGCCGCGCCAGCAGGCGGGGTAGCTCACACCTGGTCAACAGGGTCGCCCCCGCGCGATAGGCTGAGGGCAGGGCCGATTGCCTCCTGCCCATGCCCGTCCCGCGGGACGCATGGACCTGGCGCGTGCCGCCCGAATCGGGGACGCACACATCGCGGCGGGTCAAACGCCGCAGCTGGGAGAGAGAGCACCATGGTTGAGATCCTCAACCGCAGGTCGCGCCCCCGCCGGACCCTCGTAGCGGTCGCGCTTGCGGGTCTGATGGCGTCGGCGCTCGCCGGCAACGCGTATGCGGCGTCGCCGGTGCTGCTCGGGTCGGCCGACGCGTTCGCGCTGCTGGCCGGCTCGACGATCACGAACACCGGCCCGACGACGATCACCGGCGACATCGGGTTGTGCTGTACCGGAACCGCGCTCACGGGCTTCGGCGCCGTGACCCAGCCGGGCGGCGCCCAGTACGCCGGTCCGGGCACGGCGGCGGCGGTCGCCCAGGACGACCTCGACATCGCCTACGCCGACGCGGCGGCCTGCCCGGTCACACGAACGTTGCCGGTGGATCTGTCGCTCTCCGGAACGCCCGCGACGCCCCTGCTCCCCGGGGTCTACGACTCCACGGCACACGGGGTGCTCGAGATCAACACAGGCCTGACGCTCGACTTCCAGGGCAACCCGAACGCGGTGTTCATCTTCCAGGGCACGACGCTCACCACAGCGTCCGCGGCCGCGGGCTCGGTGACCATCGTCAACGGCGGGTCCGCGCCGAGTCCCTGCAACATCTTCTGGCAGCTCTCCAGCGACGCCACCGGGGTCACGCTGGGCACGGGCAGCGCGTTCAAGGGTACGACGATGGCGCTCGGCGCCAGCGTCCTGGGCGCCGGCGCGACCGTGCAGGGCCGGGTGCTGACGCGGCGCTCCAAGGCCGTCACGCTGGACACGAACACGATCACCCGAACGGCATGCACGACGGTGACACCTGCCGACGAGACGACCACGACCACGACCCCGGGCTCGACGACGACGCCGGGCACCACCACGACGACGCCGAGCACGACCACCCCCGGCGGTGGCTCGACGACGACGCCCGGCGGCGGCATGACGGACACGCCCGGCGCCGGCACGACGAACACGCCCGGCGCCGGTACGACGAACACGCCCGGCGCCAGCACCGGCGGCGACGACAGCTCGGACGAAGCCAGCGGCGACAGCACGGAAGGCGAGGACAGCGCCACCGCGAGGTCCACCGACTCCGGTGGCGGAAGCACGGTCACGACGCTCGACGACGACAGCGGCACGCCCGGGCTCCCGTTCACGGGCCAGAACATCGTCTGGGCGCTGTGCGCCGCGTCGCTGCTGCTGCTGGCCGGCCTGACGCTGCGACGATTCGGCGGACGGCGCTAGGCGGACCGCTCAGCGCGACAGATCGGTGGGAGGCCGGCGCGCTGCGCCAGGCTCCTCGTCCGGCCAGCGGCCGTGCTCGTCGTAGTAGACGCGCGCGGCCTCCTCCTCGTCGCGCTCGAGGTCGCCCTTGACGCCGACGCGGTACAGGATGTTGAGCAGCAGCACCGAGCCGGCGACGCCGATGCCCATCGCCAGGCCCTCGAGGCCCGTGAGCGTGTCGCTGAGGATGAGCGCGACGAAGCCCGCCAGGAGGATCAGCGCGGGCAGGCCGTAGCGCACGGCGATCATCGTCTTGGGCCTGGGGTCGGGCGGCGCGCTCACGCTGGACCGGTCATGCCGTCGCGCTCCTGACCGCAGATCCCTCGCCACCGACCTGCAGTCCCTGCGCATAGGCGCTGGCGAGAACGTCCTCGCGCCGCCGCGCGTCCATGAGGTTCGGGGCCATCATGCGCGCGGTGTCGTGAGCGGGCCCGATCACCCGCACCTTCGCCCCGCGGCTGCGCAGCGCGAGCGTCTCGAGCGCCGCCGTGCTGCCGGCGATCGCGCGCAGCATCCCGAACGGCGACGCCAGCGCGATGTCGAGGCTGGCGATCGGGTTGAGGCAGAGGACCTGCGTCGCGCGGCCGGCGGGGGCGATGTCGAGGTTCGTGTTGCTCCACACGCCGCCGTCGACGTACTCGCGCCCGCCGATCTGCACCGGCGCGAAGATCCACGGCACCGAGCACGACGCCTGCACCGCCTCGGCGACGCTTGCCGCCGGTGCGCCGGGCGCGCCGAACACGACGCGTCGGCCGTTGGCGCGGTCGACGGCCACGACGCGCAGTCGCCCGTCGAAGCGCGTCCCGGCCTTGTCGACGCGCTCGCGGATCGCCCGCAGCGAGGTGTCGCGGCCGGGCGCGCGCCCCAGCAGCGCCGCACGCAGGGCGGTGCTGCCGTTGGCGCCCGCGGCGAGCGCCATCGGCGCCAGCGGTGTCGCGGCGGCGCCGGCGATGCGCACGGCGTCGCGCGCGACGATCTGCAGGATCGTGCGCGGCAGCGCCGGCCACTGCGCCACCAGCCGCGTCGAGCCCTCCGACGCGACATCGCCGCTCGTCTCCCCGGCGGGCAGCTCGCGCCGGCCGTCGAGCGGGCGGGGCCGGCGCGGGCGCTCGCCGGCGACGAGCGCGGCCGCGACGAGCGAGCCTGCGGAGGTTCCGACAACCGACTCGGTCTCGCGAAAGTCGTGGCCGGTGGAATCCTCGATGCCGGCGAGGATCCCGCTCATCCAGGCCTCGCCGAGCGTGCCGCCGCTGGCGAGCACGAGAACGTCAGGGCGCAGGAACGGGGCGTCGGCCACGGACGTTGAGCGTACCCCCGGTCATCGTGGCCTCACCTGAAGTCGACGACCGTCAGGTCGAGCGGCAGCTCGTCCTCGTTCGCCGAGTCCCCTTCGAAGGGGAGGATGTCGAACGGCGTGGTCGTGTTCTCGTAGCGGTCGAACACCGCCGTCGAGCGCAGTCGTCCGCGCGTGGCGAACGAGTCGATGACGTAGGGAACGCCCTCGGAGGTGAGCGGCGACGGCCCGTCCATGACGTGGAAGTGCAGGTGCGGGGCGCTCGTGTTGCCGCTGTTGCCGACGAGTCCGATCACCTCGCCGCGCTTGATCTTGTCGCCCTGCTTGACCTTCAGCGATCCGGACTGCAGGTGGGCGTAGAGCATGTACAGCCCGCCGTCGAGCCTCGCCACGATGCTGTTGCCGTCCGCCTTCGGCAGCGTGATGCCCGTCGGTAGCGAACCGGGCGTCTGCTCCTTCTGGCCGTCGAGGACGTGCGTGACCGTCGCGTCGGCGGCGGCCAGCGCCCGCTGGCCGTAGATGGCGTAGTCGGCGGGTTTGGCGGGATCGCCGCCGCGCTTGACGAACCGGCGGCTCGAGTCGAGCTGCTCCCAGTCGACGGCGAAGCGCTGGGCGAGCCACTGGCGGTTGCCGATCGACAGCAACGCCCGCCGGTGTCGCTCCGAGGAGCAGCAGCTGTCGGCCGCGACGTACCCCCGGCCGGCCTCGAGCGGCGGGCTGAGCACCGGGACGTCGAAGTCCTTGAGGATCTTCACGCTCGCGGGCGAGCTGACCACCCGGCCGTTGGGCAGCCGCCCCGACTCGGCCACGATCCGGTGCACGAGCCGGTCCGGGATCGCCGAGCGCTCCTCGAAGTCCAGCGTGAGATAGAGCGTTGCCTGCTGGCCCTCGGTCAGCCGCCGGCCGCCGGAGCGCGCGCTGGGCAGCGCCAGTGCGGCGCGCGTCTGCGCGGCGTCGAGCTTGCGCAGCACGGTGCCGTCCGGCGTCGCCACGCTGACGCGGGTGGGGGCGAGCGTGAGCGGCGTCGCGTTGTGGAGGCGCAGCTCGTAGGACACGAGGTAGCGGCCGCTGGAGGCCTGAAACGGCACGGCCGGCTCGACCGCGGAGACGAGGAGCGGCGCCAGCGCCGTGTGCTGCTCGTCGCTGCGCGGCGCGCCGCTGACCGGACTCGTCGGCGGGCCGTCCTCGTCGTCGTCGCCACCGCAACCGGCCAGCGCCAGCGCGCAGGCGAGGACGCACAGCACGCCCACCGCGCGCGTCGCGGATACGAGCTCCCCACGCACGCCCGCAAGCCTCTCACACGTCGGGCGGCGGTCGGCGCTTGTACGTGATAACGTACAAGCGTATGGCGACGGCCATCCAGCATCCCAACCCCATCGGCCGGCGGATCCGCGCCCTGCGCGACGCGATGGAGCTCAGCCTGCGCGACCTCGCCCAGCGCAGCGGTGTCAGCGCGCCGATGCTCAGCCAGGTCGAGCGCGGCGAGACGAGCCCGACGCTGGCCGTCGCCGAGCGGATCGCCAACGGGCTGGACCTGCGCCTGTCGCAGCTGCTGCGCCTCGACGAGGGCGGCCAGGTCGCGATCGTCCGCGCCGGCGAGCGCCGTCCCGGCAACAGCGACCCGGCATCGGGCCACAGCGCCGAGATCCTCACCCCGCCGCTGCCCGGCCAGCGTGCCGAGCTCTCGCGCCACGTGCTGGCGGCGCGCGCGCACACCGGCGGTCCCGGCGATCCGCCGATGCACGAGCCCGGCAGCCGCGAGACCGCGCTCGTGCAGTCCGGCAGCGTCGTGCTGCGCATCGACGGCGAGCGCCACGAGCTCGCCGAGGGCGACTGCGTGACCTTCGACGCCGACCTGCCCCACCACTTCGAGAACCCCGGCGACGACGCGGCCATCCTGCTCGCGGTCGTCTCGGCCGGCCTACGCAGGAGCTGACACCCATGACCGCACCCTCACCCACGACGCTGTTTCGACAAGATCTGGGCTGCCCACGAGGTCGCGCCGGGCCTGCTCTGGATCGACCTGCACCTCGTCCACGAGGTCACGAGCCCGCAGGCCTTCGACGGGCTGCGGCTCGCCGGCCGCACGGTCCGCCGCCCGGACCGCACGCTCGCCACGGCCGACCACAACGTGCCGACCGACGGCACGCCGACGGTCGCGCTCATCAAGGACCAGCTCAGCCGCGTGCAGGTGCAGACGCTCGAGGCCAACTGCGAGGAGTTCGGCATCCCGGTGTACTCGCTGGGCTCCGAGCGCCAGGGCATCGTCCACGTCATCGGCCCCGAGCTCGGCGTCACGCAGCCGGGCATGACGATCGTCTGCGGCGACAGCCACACCGCGACGCACGGCGCGTTCGGCGCGCTCGCCTTCGGGATCGGCACGAGCGAGGTCGAGCATGTGCTCGCGACGCAGTGCCTCGTCGCGCCCAAGCCGCGCTCGATGCGCATCGACTACACGGGCGAGCTGGGCTTCGGCGTCACCGCCAAGGACCTCATCCTCGCGACGATCGGCCAGATGGGCACCGACGGCGCGGCCGGCCACGTCGTCGAGTTCGCCGGACCTGGGATCCGGTCGCTGTCGATGGAGGGCCGCATGACCGTCTGCAACATGACGATCGAGGGTGGTGGGCGGGCCGGGATGATCGCCCCCGACGAGACGACGTTCGCCTGGGTCGCCGAGCACGCGGGGATCGACATCCCCGGCGAATGGCGCGACCTGCGCACCGACGAGGGCGCGACGTTCGACCGCGAGATCACCGTCGACGCGAGCGCCATCAGCCCGCAGGTCACGTGGGGCACCGCGCCCGACATGGTCGCGGGCGTCGCCGAGTCCGTGCCCGATCCCTCGACCGAGGGCCACGAGCGGGCGCTGGCCTACATGGGCCTGGAGGCCGGCACGCCGATCCAGGAGATCGCGCTGGACCGCGTGTTCATCGGCTCGTGCACGAACAGCCGGATCGGCGACCTGCGCGTCGCCGCCGAGGTCGTGAAGGGCCGGACGGTCGCCTCGACGGTGAGCGCGATGGTGGTACCGGGATCGGCGCAGGTCAAGGCGCAGGCCGAGCGCGAGGGCCTGGACGAGATCTTCCGCGCGGCCGGCTTCGACTGGCGCGGCGCGGGCTGCTCGATGTGCCTGGGGATGAACCCCGACACGCTGGAGCCCGGCGAGCGCTGCGCCTCGACCTCCAACCGCAACTTCGAGGGCCGTCAGGGCCGCGGCGGGCGCACCCACCTCGTCTCGCCGCAGATGGCGGCCGCCGCCGCCATCGAGGGTCGCTTCGTCGACATCAGGGAGTGGAGCTGATGGATCCCATCACGACCATCTCGGGCCGGGTCAGCGTGCTGAACCGCAACGACGTCGACACCGACCAGATCATGCCCAAGCAGTTCCTCAAGCGCGTCGAGCGCACCGGCTTCGGCGAGTTTCTCTTCTACGACTGGGCCAAGGAGCCGGGTTGGGACCTGCCGCGCAATCCGATCCTCGCCACGGGCCGCAACTTCGGCTGCGGCTCCAGCCGCGAGCACGCCCCCTGGGGCCTGCAGGACTACGGCTTCACGGCGGTCGTCGCGCCGTCCTTCGCCGACATCTTCAAGTCCAACTGCACGAAGATCGGGCTGCTGCCGATCGAGCTGACCGAGGCCGAGGTCAAGGCGCTCATGGATGCCGCCCCCACCCACCCCGCCGAGATCGACCTCGAGGCCCAGGAGGTTCGCTTCGGTGACACCGTCGCGCGCTTCGAGATCGACCCCGAGATCAAGCACCGCCTGCTCAACGGCCTCGACGACATCGCCCTCACGCTCGCCCAGGAGGAGGCCATCGCGGCCTACGAGTCCGAGCACGAGCGCGGCGGGCCGGTCACGACCGCGCTGTCATGAGCGGCCCGGCGCGCACCTGGGATGCGGACACCTATCACCGCGTCTCGAGCCCCCACGTCGAGTGGGCCCAGGAGGTGCTCGACCGGCTCGACCTGCGCGGCGACGAGACCGTACTCGACGCCGGCTGCGGCTCCGGGCGCGTGACGCGCCTGCTGGCCGAGCGCGTGCCGCGCGGCCGCGTCATCGCCGTCGACGCCTCACCGCAGATGGTCGTCCGCGCGCGCGAGGAGCTCGGCGACGCGGTCGACGTGCGCGAGAGCGCGCTGGAGACGCTGCGCCTCGGCGACGGTGAGCAGGTCGACGCCGCGTTCTCCAACGCCGTCTTTCACTGGGTGGCCGATCACGACGCGCTGTTCGCCGCGCTCGCCGCGGCAATGCGCCCCGGCGCCGCGCTGAGCGCGCAGTGCGGCGGCGCCGGCAACGTCGCCGCGGTGCACGAGCAGGCGCTCGCGGCCGGCGCCGACGCGGGCCTGCAAGGGCGCTTCGCCGACTGGGCGGGGCCGTGGAACTTCGCGACGCCGGAGGAGACCGAGGGCCGGCTGAGGGCGGCCGGGTTCGCCGGCGCCCGCTGCTGGCTGAAGCCGTGGCCCGTCGCACCCGACGAGCCCCGCGCGTACCTGCAGACGGTCTGCCTCGGGCCGCACCTCGAACGGCTGGAGCCCGACGAGCGCGAGCGCTTCCTCGACGCCGTGATGGCACGTCTCGGTGAGCGCCCGACGCTCGACTACGTACGCCTGAACATCGTCGCCAGGCGCGGCGAGTAGGCCGCTACGCGGCCTGCGCGACCTTCCCGGCACGCGGGCCGCGGGCGACCACCGGCGACAGCTTCGGCAGCGCGACGCCGGCGAGCGCGAACGCGCCGATGGCCAGGCCGACGAGCAGGAACGCGGCGCCGACGGCGATCCCGAACAGGGAGATCTGCTCGGCCATGTAGCTCGTGTTCAGCGCGGTCGAGAGGGCCGTCTCGGTGATCCAGACGTTGCGGGCGGGGTTGGGCATGCCGACGCCGTTGGGCAGCTTGATCGCCTCGGCCTCGATGCTCGTGCCCTTGCCGTCCTTGCTGGCGAAGCGCGGCATCTCGGCGTAGGTCTTGCCGCCGGTGGCGACGAGCGCGTCGACGCGCATGTACTCGGCGAAGCAGCGCGCGTCCGTGCCGCTGTCGATGGCCTGGCCGGCGACCGAGCACGACGGCAGCTCGACCCCGGTCAGGCCGGCCGCCTTGGCCTTCGCGGCGATGCCGGCCGGCGTCATGCCCGCTTCACCCTTGACGTGCTCGAGCGCGAGCGCATCGCGGACCGTCGAGTGGCCGTTCAGGCCCTGGACCGCGGCGGCGACGCCGAAGACGATGAGGATCAGCGCGGCGGCGACGCCGGCGAGAGTGCGGGTACGGCTGCGTGATGGTGTGTTCTGCATGGGAGCTCCCCGGTTCGTGAGTGCGTGGGCGCGGACGGCGAGCCGCCGCTGACAGCGATCCTCATCGCGCCGCCGTGGCCCGGGCAGCCCCGAGCGGGGGGACGGTGCTCCCTCCTTCGCGCGCAGCCGGCGACCCCGTTCTCGCCAGGCGCCTCGGATACCCTGCCGCGCCATGCCCACCATCGTCACCCTGCCCGGCGACGGGATCGGCCCGGAGATCATGAAGCCGGCGCTCGAGCTGCTGCGCACGATCAGCGAGGACTTCTCCTTCGACGAGCACGCCTTCGGCGGCGCCGCGATCGACCTGCACGGGATCGCGCTCACCGACGCGACGCTCGCCGCCTGCCAGGCGGCCGACGCCGTGCTGCTGGCCGCCGTCGGCGGCCCGCAGTGGGACACGACCGACCCCGACGCGCCGCGGCCCGAGCAGGGCCTGCTCGGCCTGCGCAAGGGGATGGGGCTGTTCGCCAACCTGCGTCCGGTGCGGCCCGTCCCGGCCCTGTACGACGCGAGCCCGCTCAAGCGCGAACGCATCGAGGGCACCGACCTGCTCGTCGTGCGCGAGCTGACCGGCGGCATCTACTTCGGCTCCAAGACGCGCACCGCACGCAGCGCCAGCGACCTGTGTGAATACTCCGTCGACGAGGTGGACCGCATCGCCCGCGTCGCCTTCGATGCCGCCCGCGCGCGCCGCAAGAAGGTCGCCAGCGTCGACAAGGCCAACGTGCTGGAGACCTCGCGGCAGTGGCGCGAGGTCGTCCACGTCGTGCACAGGGCCAAGTACAACGACATCGAGCTGACCGACGTGCTCGTCGACAACTGCGCGATGCAGCTCGTCGCGCGGCCCTCGCAGTTCGACGTGATCGTGACCGAGAACCTGTTCGGCGACATCCTCAGCGACGAGGCCGCGATGATCACCGGCTCGATCGGGATGCTGCCGAGCGCCAGCCTCGGCGAGTCCGGCACGCCCGGCCTGTTCGAGCCCGTGCACGGCTCGGCGCCCGACATCGCGGGCACGGGCGCCGCCAACCCGCTGGCGATGTTCCTCTCGGTCGCGCTCATGCTGCGCAACGGACTGGGTTGGGAAAGCGAGGCGGCCGCCGTAGAATCGGCGGTGGACCGCGCGCTGGACGCCGGTCTGCGCACCCGGGATCTCGGTGGTGAGGCAACCACGGCCGAGGCCACGCGGGCCGTACTCGACGAACTCTAGGAGCCACTGGTGAAGCAAGCGGACCTCATCTGGATGAACGGGGAGTTCGTCGCCTGGGAGGACGCCAAGGTCCACGTGCTCACCCACGGCCTGCACTACGGCACGGGCGTCTTCGAGGGCATCCGCTGCTACGACACCGAGATCGGCCCGGCCGTCTTCCGCCACGAGGACCACTACCGCCGCCTGGCCCGCTCGGCCGAGCTGTACTACATGCCGCTGCCCTACGACCTGGCCGCGCTGCGCGCCGCGACGCACGAGCTCATCGGCCGCAACGGGCTGCGCTCCTGCTACATCCGCCCGCTCGCCTACCGCGGCTATGGGCAGATGGGGCTCAACCCGCTCGACGCGCCGGTCGACGTGACGATCGCCGTGTGGGAGTGGGGCGCCTACCTCGGTGAGGAGGGCAAGCGCAACGGCATCCGCGCGAAGGTCTCCAGCTGGCGGCGCATCAGCCCGGCGTCGCTGATCCCCGCCGCCAAGGCATCGGGCCAGTACCTCAACAGCGTGCTGGCGAAGATCGAGTCGGTCAAGGCCGGCTACGAGGAGGCGATCCTGCTCGACGACCACGACCACGTCTGCGAGGGCTCGGGCGAGAACATCTTCGTCGTCTGGGAGGGGCGCATCATCACGCCGCCGCCGGCCGCCTCGATCCTCGACGGGATCACGCGCAAGTCGGCGCTGCAGATCGCCCGCGACCTCGGCATCGAGGTCATCGAGCGCGACATCGCCCGCGCCGAGCTGTACCTCGCCGACGAGGTCTTCATGACCGGCACCGCGGCCGAGCTCGTGCCGGTGCGCGAGATCGACGACCACGCCGTCGGCGACGGCTCGCCGGGCGAGATCACGCTCGCCGTCCAGACCGCCTTCGAGGACGCGCTGCACGGTCGCGACAAGCGCTACCGCGAGTGGCTGGACCCGGTTCCCGCACGCGCCGGGGCCAAGGTGGGTTGAGATCGCTCCCGACCCCGCCATGACGCGCATCGAGCTCTACGACGCGACCCTGCGCGACGGCATGGGGGGCGGCGGGATGTCGCTGACCGCCGAGGAGAAGGTGCGCCTCGTGCGCCGCCTCGACGAGCTCGGCATCGACATCGTCGAGGCCGGCTTCCCGGCCTCCAACCCCAAGGAGGCCGAGCTCTTCGCGCGCCTGGAGCACGAGGAGCTCGCGCACGCGACGATCGCCGCCTTCGGCATGACGCGCCGGCGCGGCGTGGCGGCCGCCGACGACGCCGGGCTGCGCGTCCTCGCCGGCTGCTTCGCGCCGGTGTGCACGATCGTCGGCAAGACCTCGATCAACCACGTCGAGAAGGTCGTGCGCGTCTCGCGCGCGGAGAACCTGGCGATGATCGGCGAGTCCGTCGCGTTTCTCGTCGCCCAGGGCAAGCGCGTGATCTTCGACGCCGAGCACGCCTTCGACGGGCTGCGCGAGGACCGCGACTACACGCTGGAGTGCCTGCGGGCGGCGGCCGGCGCCGGCGCCGAGCGCCTCGTGCTGTGCGACACCAACGGCCCGTCGCTGCCCAGCGACGTCGCGCGCGAGGTGGCGGCCGTGCGCGACGCGCTGCCGGGCGTCGCGCTCGGCATCCACTGCCACGACGACGGCGGCTGCGCGGTGGCCAACACGCTCATGGCCGTCGAGGCGGGCGCGACGCAGGTGCAGGGCACGATGAACGGCATCGGCGAGCGCACCGGCAACGCCAACCTCATCACGATCCTCGCCAACCTGCAGCTGAAGATGGGCCGCCGCGTCGTCGGCGACGAGCAGCTGCGCCTGCTCACCGACGTCGCGCACTTCACCGACGAGCTGCTCAACCGCCAGCCCGACAGCCACCAGCCCTACGTCGGCAAGAACGCGTTCGCCCACAAGGCGGGGCTGCACGCCGCCGGCATCCGCGCCGACGCCTCGACCTTCGAGCACATCGACCCGGCGCTCGTCGGCAACCACCGCGACCTGCTCATCTCCGAGCTGTCGGGCCGCGGCACGGTCACCGACAAGGCCGAGCGCGCAGGCCTGGAGCTCGACGCTCCGACGACCGCGCGCGTGCTCGAGCGGATGAAGTCGCTGGAGCACGACGGCTACCAGTTCGAGGCCGCCGACGGCTCGTTCGAGCTGCTGCTGCGCAAGGAGTCCGGCGACTACCAGCCGCTGTTTCGCCTGGAGTCCTGGCGGGTCACCGCCGAGCAGCACGCCGACGGCGAGGTCAAGACCGAGGCCGCGATCAAGATCTGGGTCGACGGCGAGCGCTTCGTCAGCTACGCCGAGGGCAACGGCCCGGTGCACGCGCTCGACAAGGCGCTGCGGGCCGTCCTCACCGAGGCCCACCCGCATCTCGCCGACACGTGGCTGACGAACTTCAAGGTCCGCATCCTCGACGAGACCAAGGGCTCCGACGCGTCGATCAGAGTGCTGATCGACGCCACCGACGGCGACGAGACGTGGGGCTCGATCGGCGTCTCGACGAACCTCATCGCGGCGTCCTGGATCGCGCTCGTCGACTCGCTGGAGTTCGCCGAGCAGCCCAGCCGCGTGCGCGGCGCCGCGGCGCCGTAACGGCGATGGCGCTCGCCGCAGACGTGTCGTCGCCACGCGCCGCGCGCCCGTGACGGTCCCGCCCGCGACCGAGGAGATCCCCCTCGCGCGACCGGTGATGGGGCCCGAGGAAGAGGCCGCCGTCATCGAGGTCCTGCGCTCCGGGCAGCTCTCGCTGGGCCCGCGCGTGCCGCGCTTCGAGCAGGCGTTCGCCGCGCGCCTCGGCGTCGCGCATGCCTGCGCGGTGTCCAGCGGCACCTCGGGGCTGCACCTCGCGCTGCGCGCCGCCGGCGTGCGCGACGGCGACGAGGTCGTCACGTCGCCGTTCTCGTTTCCGGCCAGCGCGAACGCCCCGCTCTTCGAGCGCGCGCGGCCGGTCTTCGCCGACATCGACCCGCGCACGCTGAACCTCGACCCGGCCGCCGCCGCGGCGGCCGTCACCGAGCGCACGACCGCGCTGCTGCCGGTCCACATCTTCGGCTACCCCGCCGACATGCCGTCCTTCGAGCGCATGGGCCTGCCGATCGTCGAGGACGCCTGCGAGGCGCTCGGCGCCGTCCACGCCGACGGCACGCCTGTCGGGGGCCGCGGGCATCCGTCGGTGTTCGGCTTCTACGCCAACAAGCAGCTCACGACGGGCGAGGGCGGCATGGTCACGACGTCGTCCGCCGCGGTGAAGGCGCAGATCGACTCCGAGCGAAACCAGGGCCGGGCGGCGAACATGCAGTGGCTGGACTTCGACCGCCTGGGCTTCAACTACCGGTTGAGCGACATCGCCTGCGCGATCGGGCTCGTCCAGCTCGAGCGCCTCGACGCGATGCTCGCCGGCCGCGCCCGCGTGGCCGGCCTGTACCGCGAGGCGCTGGCCGGGATCGAGGGCCTCGAGCTGCCCTGCGCCGACAGCGGCGGCGACCGGCGCGGCTGGTTCGTGTTCGTCGTCCAGTTGCCGCGCGGCGTCGACCGCGACGCGACGATCCGCGCCCTGCGCGAGCGCGGCGTGCAGTCCAAGCCCTACCTGCCGGCGATCCACCTCTTCGCGTTCTACCGCGAGAGGTTCGGTCATCGCGAGGGCGAGTTCCCGGTCTGCGAGGACGTCGCCGCGCGCTCGGTCGCGCTGCCGTTCTTCCCGGCGCTGAGCGAGGGGCAGGTCGAGCGGGTGGCTGCTGCCTTGCGCGAGGTGCTCGGGCGGTAGTGCGCTGCGTGCCGGCGTTGTGTGTGAGCGTCGGCGAACGGCATCACTGAGGGTGTGAGTCCGCATGGATGCCGGCCATCGGGCCGGGGCCGGCGGTTCGTGTGGCCGGGGGTGTGTCGAATACCTCGCGGCCCGCGCGAGGTATTCGACACACCCCACCCTCAGGGCGCGGCATCGGGGCGCGCCCGGTGCGATATCCGCGCTCGGCGCGCCCGGACCGTGGGAACGGTCGCGCCGGCGCTACGTTTGCACGCCGCGCACGTGCGCGCCTTCGTTGAAGCTGCGCACCCACCAGTGCCCCTCGGCCAGCAGCACGAGGCGCGTGACCGAGCCGTTGTCGGCATGCACGAAGGCGAAGGGGCGGCTGTCGCTGGCCTGGCGGCACAGCTCGCCGATGACGCCGCCGTGGATCACGGCGGCGATCGTGGCGCCCGGCTCGAGCCCCTGCACCATCCGGGCCAGCCCGGCGCGGGTGCGCGCCGCGAAGTCCTCCATCGCCTCGGCGCCCGGGATCACGTCCCAGCGCTGCTGGGTGAAGACCTCGCGGACGATCGGATCGCGGCGGCGCACGGCGATCCGAAACGCGCCGCCGTCGAGCTCGCCGAGATGGACCTCGCGCAGCTCGGGCACGACGACGGGTTCGAGTCCGGTCAGCGCCGCGAGCGGGGCCGCCGTCTGCGCGGTACGGCGCAGCGGCGTGACGTAGAGGGCGCTCAGCGGCTCGTCCGCGAGGTGGGTCGCCACGGCCTGCGCCTGGCGCTCGCCCGCGTCTGAGAGCGACGGATCGGCCTGACCCTCGAGCAGCTCGAAGGGCTGGCCCTCGACGGCCGCCTCAGACGCGCCGTGGCGGATCAGCACGACCTCGATCGAGCCCGGCGGGCGCGAGTAGTCCTTCTGCTCGTAGCGCTCTGCAGCCATCGCGGAGAGGGTAGTCAGGCCTCAGTCCGCGGGGGAGGCGCCGGTGCGCAACTCGAAGTAGCGTAAGCGCCGCGATGTCGCGCTTCTCCGAACCGCAGGACCCGATCTTCCGGCGCCTGAACACGTCGCTGTCCTTCGACCGGCGGCTGTGGCCCTACGACGTCCAGCAGTCGCGCGCGCACGCCCGCATGCTCGCCGCGCAGGAGATCATCGGCGACGACGACCGCGACGCGCTGCTGCAGGCCCTTGACGCCGTCGAGGCCGAGCTCGCCGACGGGACGTTCGCGTTCGAGGAGAACGACGAGGACATCCACATGGCGATCGAGCGCCGCGTGACGGAGATCACCGGGCCCGCCGGCGGCAAGCTGCACACCGCGCGCTCGCGCAACGACCAGGTCGCCACCGACGTGGCGCTGTTCACACGCGACGCCGCCGGCCACGCCACCCGCGCGGTCGACGCCCTTGCCGGCGCGCTGGTCGCCGCCGCCGAGGCCCATCTGGACTGGCCGCTGCCCGGCTACACGCACCTGCAGCGCGCGCAACCGGTCTACCTCTCCCACCACCTGCTCGCCTACGTGTGGATGCTGCTGCGCGACCGCGAGCGCTTCGCCTTCGCCGCCTCGCAGACGGCGGCGCTGCCGCTCGGCGCCGGCGCGCTGGCCGGCGTGAACTTCGACACCGACCGCTGCGCCGTCGCCGCCGAGCTCGGCTTCGAGCGCGTCGCCCCCAACTCGATCGACGCCGTCTCCAACCGTGACTTCGTGCTCGACTACCTCGGCGCCGCCGCGACCTGCGCGACGCACCTCAGCCGGCTGGGCGCGGAGCTCGTGCTGTGGTCCAGCGAGGAGTTCGGCTTCGTCACGCTGGCGGACGCCTGGACGTCGGGGTCGTCGATCATGCCCCAGAAGAAGAATCCCGACGCCGCCGAGCTGCTGCGGGCCAAGGCGCCGCGCACCGTCGCGCACCTCGGCGCCCTGCACGGCGTGATGCACGCCCTGCCGCTGACCTACAACAAGGACATGCAGGAGGACAAGGAGCACCTCTTCGACGCCGTCGACACGCTCGACCTCTGCCTCGCTTCCGCGACCGGGATGGTCTCGAATGCGCGCTTCAACCGCGACCGCATGTCGGCCGCCGCCTCCGACGACCTCATCGCCGCGACCGACGTCGCCGACCACCTCGTCAAGCAGGGCGTCCCGTTTCGCCAGTGCCACGGCATCGTGGCCGGCCTCGTGCGCGTCGCCGTCGACTCCGGCCGGTCGCTGGCGCAGCTCACCGACGACGAGCTCGCCGCGGCCTCCGACCGGCTCGACCCGGCCGCGTTTCGCGCGCTGCTGGCCCAGAGCTCGTGGCTGGAGTCCAAGGTCAGCGAGGGCGGGACCTCGCTGGCGCGCGTGCGCGAGCAGCTCGCCGCCGCGCGGGCGGCGCTCAGCGCCGGCGCGGGGTGACGGCGCCCGCCGACCGCCACCTGCGCGCGCTCGAGCTGCCGGTCGTCGAGGCGGCCGCGGCGCTCGTCGGCTGCACGATCACCCACGGCGAGTGCAGCGGGGTGATCGTCGAGACCGAGGCCTACCACGAGTCCGAGCCGGCCTGTCACGCCTTCGCCGGACTCACGCCGCGCACGTGGCCGCTCTTCGAGGCGCCGGGGCTCGCCTACGTCTACCGCTCCTACGGCATCCACGCCCTGCTGAACGTCGTCGTCGAGGCGCCCGGCGTCGGCGCCGCGGTGCTGATCCGCGCGCTCGAGCCGGTCGCCGGCATCCACCTCATGGTCGAGCGACGCGGCCGCGACCGTGAGACCGACCTCTGCTCGGGCCCGGGCAAGCTGACGCAGGCGCTGGGGATCGGCCTCGAGCGCAACGCCACGCCGCTGCTCGGCGGGCCGGTCGGGCTCGGCCCGCCGCCGCCCGGCGACGAGGCGGCGCCCGCGCTCGTCGCCGGACCGAGGATCGGCATCACCCGCGCGAGCGAGCTGCCGTGGCGCTTCTGTGCCGCCGGCAACCGCCACGTGTCGCGGCCGTGGCCGCCGGGCCTGCTCGGCTGAGCGCGTGACGGCCGGCGCGGCGCCGCGCCGGCCGCCGCCTGCGGTCAGGGTTGCGGCGCGACCCCGCCGGCGGGCTCGACGGGGTTGACCGGCGCGGCCGGCGGCGTCGCCGGCGTCGGCGGCGGGACGGGCGTGACCGGCGTGGCGGGCGTCCCCTGCTGCGGCGCCGGGATCTCGGTACCGCCGCCGGTGGGGGCATCGCCGTCGTCGGCCGGGGCACCGCCGTCGGCATCGCCCTCGGGTGCCGGCGTGGCCGGCGTGGTCGTCGTCGGCGCGCCGGTCGCGGCGTCCGGGTCCGGCGCCGTCGGATCGGCCGCCAGGCCCGCCTCGATGCACTTGCGCGACGGCGGCTGGTCGGGCTTGCGCTTCTCCGCCTCGCGATCGCACTGGCGCTCGAGGCGGTCCTGCTCGGCCTGGATGAGCGAGACCATGAAGTCGTGCCAGATCTGCGCGGGATACGTGCCGCCGGCGAC
>CAVUND010000020.1:0-102316 GCA_963742745.1 uncultured Actinomycetes bacterium | reverse complement strand
CGATCCCAGCGCACGCGCGGCGCGAACTCGCTCATGACTGGATCGTTCGATCCACGCGCGCCGACTCCTGCCGCCGGGCGCGGTGGCCCAGCGGCTGCTATCAGCGTCCGCGCAGGACGCTGCGCCCGGGGAACCGCGCGGCGTCGCCCAGCGCCTCCTCGATGCGCAGCAGCTGGTTGTACTTCGCGACGCGATCGGAGCGCGACGGCGCGCCGGTCTTGATCTGGCCGCAGCCGGTGGCGACGGCGAGGTCGGCGATCGTCGTGTCCTCGGTCTCGCCCGAGCGATGCGACATGACGGCGCTGTAGCCCGCCGCGGTCGCCGTTGCGATCGCGTCCAGCGTCTCGGTCAGCGTGCCGATCTGGTTGACCTTGACGAGGATCGAGTTGGCCACGCCGGTGTCGATGCCCTGCTGCAGGCGCTCGGTGTTCGTGACGAAGAGGTCGTCGCCGACGAGCTGGACGCGATCGCCGGTCGCGTCGGTGAGCGTCTTCCAGCCGTCCCAGTCGTTCTCGTCCATGCCGTCCTCGATCGAGACGATCGGGTAGCGCGCGCAGAGGTCGGCCCAGTAGGCGGCCATCTCGCCGGAGGCCAGCGAGCGGCCCTCGTGCTCGAGCAGGTACGCGCCGTCCTCGTAGATCTCGCTCGTGGCCGGGTCCAGCGCGATGAAGACATCCTCGCCCGGCGCGTAGCCGGCGGATTCGATGCCGCGCACGAGCATCTGCAGCGCCTGCTCGTTGGAGCCGAGGTCCGGCGCGAAGCCGCCTTCGTCGCCGCCCGCGGTGCCGAGGCCGGCATCGTGCAGGGTCTTCTTCAGCGCGTGGAAGACCTCGGCGCCCATCCGCAGGCACTCCGAGAACGAGCCCGCGCCGGCCGGCACGACCATGAACTCCTGGAAGTCGACCTTGTTGTCGGCGTGCGCGCCGCCGTTGAGGACGTTCATCATCGGCACGGGCAGGACGCCGGCCTCCGGCCCGCCGAGATGGCGCCACAGCGCGACGCCGGCGTCGGCGGCCGCGGCGTGCGCGAAGGCCAGCGACACGCCGAGGATCGCGTTGGCGCCCAGGCGCGACTTGTTCGGGGTGCCGTCGAGCGCGATGAGCGCATCGTCGAGGCCGGCCTGGTCGGCGCCGTCGCGGCCGCTCACGGCCTCGGCGATCTCGCCGTTGACGTTGGCGACGGCGGTCGCGACGCCCTTGCCGCCGTAGGCGGCGCCGCCGTCGCGCAGCTCGATGGCCTCGAACTCACCCGTGGAGGCGCCCGAGGGAACGGCCGCGCGGCCCGTCGCGCCGGAGCTCAGCGCGATGTCGACCTCGACGGTCGGGTTGCCGCGGCTGTCGAGGATCTGGCGGGCGTGGACGCTCTGAATCGTGCTCATGTGTCTCCTAGAACATCTTCCGGGTCAAGTCGGTCGCGGAAGCGCTGCGCGGCGGCGCGCAGGGCCAGCTCGGGATCGACGCGCAGGCGGCGCGCCTCGTCGACGGCGGCGAAGAGCCGCTCGCCGACCTCCTCGAACGCCCGTCCGCGCTCGGCGACGGGGTCCGGGTCGGGCGCCCGTTCCAGCAGGCCGGCCGTGGCGGCGCGGCGCTGGACCTTGCGGGCGTACAGCAGCGCCGGCAGGTTCTCGGGGACCTCGCCGAAGATGCCGGGCTGCCGGCCGGCCTCGGTCGACTTGATCTGGTCCCAGTTCTCGAGGACTTCCCCGGCGCTCTCGGCCTGCACGTCCCCGAACACGTGCGGGTGGCGGCGGATGAGCTTCTGGCGGCAGTGCTCGGCGACGGCGGCGAGATCGCCCGCGCCGCGCTCCTCGAGCAGCAGCGCGAGGAAGTGGACCTGAAAGAGCACGTCGCCGAGCTCGTCGAGCAGCTTGGCGTCGTCGCCGTTGTTGGCGGCGTCGGCGAGCTCGTAGGCCTCCTCGACGGTGTGGGGCACGATCGAGCGCTCGTCCTGCTCGCGATCCCACGGGCACTGGGCCCGCAGCCGCCGCGTCAGCTCGTCCAGGCGCGCAAGAGCGTCGCTGATCTCAGAGGAGGCGGACACGGGCGCGAAGCCTAGAGTCGGCCGGGTGCTGGACGGCGTCTCGGCGCGGCTCAGCCCGTGGCGGGCTGCGTGACCGCGCCGGGAGCGGCGGTGTTCGTCTTCGGCGTCGGCGCGTTCTTGCACTGCGTCATGACGTAGGCGTCGGCGCAGTTGGTCCGTTCCTTCCACTTCTTGCGCAGCGCCGTGTTGAACTCGTCGTCCGCCTTCTGCTTGTTCTGCGCTTCGAGCTGCGCCTTGATGGCCGCCTTCGCGTCCTTCAGCGTCTGCTGCTTGGCGGCCGTGATCTTCTGGACCTGGAAGACGTAATAGCCGAACTGCGTCTTGATCGGTCCGGTCAGCTTGCCCTTCTGCGCGGAGAAGATCGCGGTGTCGAAGGACGCCTCCTGGGTGCCCTTGGCGATGCCCAGCAGCGAACCGCCCTGGTCCTTGGAGGCCGCGTCGATCGAGAAGCGCTTGGCCACGGAGCTCCAGCTCCCGCCGCGCTCCAGCGCCTGCTTGGCCGCGTTGGCGCGCGCCTCGGTCTTCGTCAGGATCACGCGCAGGTCGCGCGTGGCGGGCGTGGCGAAACGGGCCTTGTTCTTGTTGTAGAAGTTCGTGATGGCCTTGTCGGTGACCTTGTCGGCGTTCTTGACGGCCTTCTCGCGCAGCTTCGTGTAGACGGTGTTGAAGCGCACCTGGAACTTCGCGTCGGCGAGCGTCATCCCGGAGCCCTTGAGGAAGGTCTGGAAGTCGGCCTCCTTGGGGAACGAGGCCTTCTTGGTCGTCTCGAACTCCTTGTCGGCCTGCGCCGTCGTCACGTTGACGCCCTGGTCGTCGGCCTCGCCCGTGACCCACTTCTCGAGGATGAGGAACTGCATGACCTGATCGCGCAGACCCTCGTATTCCTGCTTGCACTGCGTCTTGAACTGCGCGTCGGTCTGCGACGGCTGGCCCTTGGCCGGCTTGGGCGCGGTCTTCTTCTTCGTCGCGACGCAGCTGGCGTAGTCGGGCGGCGTGTAGGCGACCTTGCTTGCGCCCTGCGGCTGGCTCGTCGACGCGGCGATGCCGAGCCACTTGCGGAACTGGTCGCGCGAGACGGTCTCGCCGTCGACGCTGGCGACGGCGTTGTCCGGCACGGAGTCGCCGCACCCGGAGAGGGCGATCATGACCACAAAAAAGGCGCCAAGCGCCGCCAGCGAACGAAGATAACGAGTCACAGTCGGGCCGATGCTAGCGAACGATGGCGCGCCACCACGCTGGTGCGAGCGGCTTCACGCGAGCTTCATCTGCAGGCAATTTCTCAGGCCGCTTCGCGCGTCACGGCGAGCAGCGCGTCGGCGGCCCGGACGACCGCCGGGAATCGCTGCTCGGGATCGTCGGGAACGCGCAGCGACATCTGGCTCTTGCCGGCCTCGTAGAGCACGCCGGGGATCTGCGCGCGCAGCTTCTTGGCGCGGACCGAGTCGAGCTCGATCGGGGTGACGGCGAGCCGGCCGCCGCGGAAGGAAACCGTGGTCGCGCCGGCCTGTCCGAGCTTGATCCGCGCGCGCTGCAGGTCGATGAGGTTCGACATCGGCTGGGGCAGATCGCCGAAGCGGTCGGCCAGCTCCTCGCGCAGCAGCTCGAGGTCGGCGACGTCGACGGCGCCCGCGATCCGCCGGTGCACGTCGATCTTCGCCTGCTCGTAGGGGATGTAGTCGGCGGGCACGTAGGCGTCGACGTTGACGTCCAGGCGCACCGGCTCGGCCATCTCGACGACCGCTCGCCCCTCGCGCTCGGAGTCCGCCAGCTCGGCCGCCGCCACCGCCTCGTCGAGCATCTGCATGTACAGCTCGAAGCCCAGCGCCGCGACGTGGCCGGACTGCTCGTCGCCGAGCAGGTTGCCCGCGCCGCGCAGCTCGAGGTCGCGCATCGCGATCTTGAAGCCCGCCCCGAGCTCGGTGTAGTCGCTCAGCGCGGCGAGCCGATGCGACGCCTCGACGGTCAGCGCCGCCGCGCTGGCGTAGAGCAGGTAGGCGTAGGCGCGCTCGCGCGAGCGCCCGACGCGGCCGCGGATCTGGTAGAGCTGCGACAGGCCGAAGACGTCGGCGCGGTCGACGACGAGCGTGTTCGCCTGCGGGATGTCGATGCCCGACTCGATGATGCTCGTGCAGACGAGCACGTCGGCCTCGCCGCGCAGGAAGGTCATCATCCGCTCCTCGAGCTCGTGCTCGTCCATCTGCCCGTGGGCGACCTCGAAGCGCATCCCCGGGCACAGCCCGCGCAGGCGCTCGGCGGTCTCGTCGATCGTCTCGACGCGGTTGTGCAGGAAGAAGGCCTGGCCCTTGCGCGCGTGCTCGCGCAGCAGCGCCTGCCTGACGACCTCCTCGTCGTACTCGCCGACGTAGGTCTTGATCGGCCGCCGGCCCTCGGGCGGCGTGTTGATGACGGAGATGTCGCGCAGGCCGGCGAGCGACATCTGCAGCGTGCGCGGGATCGGCGTCGCGCTCATCGACAGGACGTCGACGCGCAGCTTGAGCTGGCGCAGCAGCTCCTTCTGCTTGACGCCGAAGCGCTGCTCCTCGTCGACGATGATCAGGCCGAGGTCCTTGGCGCGGACGTCGCGCGAGAGGACGCGGTGCGTGCCCACGAGGATGTCGACGGCGCCGCTCTGAAAGCCGGCGATCGCCTGCTTCTGCTGCGCGGGGCTGCGAAAGCGGCTGACGTGCTCGATCGTGAAGGGGTAGTCCTTCAGGCGCTCGGCGAACGTGCCGTAGTGCTGCTGGGCGAGGATCGTCGTCGGCACGAGCATGAGCACCTGCTTGCCGTTCTCGGCGGCCTTGAACGCGGCGCGCAGGGCGACCTCGGTCTTGCCGAAGCCGACGTCGCCGCAGATGAGCCGGTCCATCGGGCGCTCGGACTCCATGTCGGCCTTGACGAGCTCGATCGCCTCGGCCTGGTCGGCGGTCTCGTTGTAGGGGAAGGCGGCCTCGAACTCGCGCAGCCAGTCGCTGTCGGGCGGATAGGACAGGCCGGTGCGCCGGCGGCGCTCGGCGTAGAGGTTCAGCAGCTCGCCGGCGAGCTCCTGCGCGGCGCGGCGGGCGCGCGCCTTGAGGCGGTCCCAGGCCTTGCCGCCGAGCTTGGAGAGCGGCGGGTGCGCGCCGCCCGCGCCGACGTAGCGCGAGATCTTCGCGAGCTGGTCCGACGGGACGAAGACGCGGTCGTCGCCCTGGTACTCGAGGTAGAGGTAGTCGCGCGTGACGCCGGCGACGGTCTTCGTCTCGAAGCCCGCGAAGCGGGCGATGCCGTGGTCCTCGTGCACGACGATGTCGCCGGTGCGCAGGTCGGCGAACGAGCGCAGCGCGCCGCGCCGGCCGGCCCCGAAGTCGCGCCCCGGCGCGCGCTCCTGGCGCCGGCGGCGAAACAGCCGGTGCTCGGGCAGCACGGCGAGCTTCAGCCCGGCGGCGATGAACCCGTCGCGCAGGTTGACGTGGGCGAAGCGCAGCGGGTTTTCCACCCCGGCCGGATCGCCCTCGCCCAGCCACGAGCTGCGCACGCGCGCGAGGTTGTAGGCCGCGCGCTCGCCCTCGCTGCGCTGCGGCCATGTCACGACGGTGCGGTAGCCCGAGCGCACGAGCTTCTCGAGCTCGGGCTCGGCCTCCTTCAGCGAGCGTGCCGCGAGGTCGGGCGCCTGCGCGCGGAACTGCAGCGGCTGGTCGGAGTCGTAGGAGGACAGCCGCACGTGGGCGCGGGCGTCGAGCGCCGCCGTGATCTGCTCGGGCCCGACGTAGAGGTGATGTGCGTCGGCGTCGTGAAACGCCGCGCAGACGTCCTGCCAGTGATCGGCCAGCGCCGGCCCGATCTCCTCCTCGGCGGCGATGAGGACGGCGGCGTCGGGCGTCAGGTCCAGAAAGGCGCCGAAGCGCTCGACCGGCAGCAGCTCCGCGATGTCGGGGCGGTCGTCCTCCGATTCAAGCGACGCCATCTCGGCCAGCTCGCGGTGCTCGGCGGCCAGCTCGGCGGCGGGCGCGATCTCGACCTCCTGCGTGTCGCCCAGCGAGCGCTGGGTGAACGTCGAGAACCAGCGCAGCGACTCGATCTCGATGTCGAAGAGGTCGACGCGCACCGCGCGGTCCTCGGTCGCCGGGTAGATGTCCAGGATGCCGCCGCGGGCGGCGAACTGGCCGCGGTCCTCGACCTGGTCGACGCGCTCGTAGCCGGCCGCGACGAGCTCGGCCATGCACTCGCCGAGATCGAGCAGCTCGCCGACGCGCAGCTTGAAGGAGCGCGGGCGCAGCGCGGGGTCGGGCACCTTCTCGCTGAGCGCGACCGCGGAGACGACGACCACGGGGGCGCCGTGGTCCGTGGCGTGAGGTTCCGCGTCGAGCAGCGCGTCGAGCGCCGCGACGCGCAGGCCCACGAGGTGCGGTGGCGGCGCCAGGTGCGACTCGTAGGCGACGCCGCGGCTGGGATAGAAGCGCACCGGCCGCGGGTGCAGCCAGGCGCGCAGGTCGGCGGCGAGGTCGCGGGCCTGGCGGTCGTCGCCGGCGACGACGAGCGCGGGGCGCCCGCGGTCCTCGTCGGCCAGCGCGGCGAGCACGTAGGGGCGCAGCGAGGTCGACACCAGCGCCGTGCCGCCGTCGCGGGCCAGCGTCGCGCCGTCGGCGGAGTCGGTGAGATGAGCGAGGAGCGGGCGCAGTGACATGGGCAGGCGAAGCGACCGCTCGGCGGCGGCCGCGGGGCACCTCTCAGTGTAGGTCGGGGAAGCGGCCGCTACGCGGTGACCGCGTCCAGCGCGGCGAGGATCGCGTCGGCCGAGCGATCGGCGTCGGTGGCCGTCGTCTGCCAGCCGATGACGGAGATCCGCATGACGATCACGCCGTGCCAGCGGCTGCCGCCCGCCCAGCAGACGCCGTCGCGCTGCACGCGCTCGATCACGGCGTCGGTGACCTCGTCGCTGGCGCCGAAGCGGACGAGGACCTGGTTGAGCACGACCTCGTTGAGGATCTCGACGGCGGCGTGTGCGCCCAGCCGCGCGGCGATCCGCTGCGCGTGCGCGCAGCAGCGATCGACGAGGTCAGTGACGCCGTCGCGGCCGAGCGTGCGCAGCGCCGCGTAGAGCGGGATGCCACGCGCGCGGCGCGAGAACTCGGGGATCGACTCGACGCCCCAGGGGACATCGGTCTCGTTGGCCGGGATGTAGTCCGCGGTCGACGCCATCGCCCCGCGCTGCTTGGCGGCGTCGGCGACGATCGCGATGCCGCAGTCATACGGGACGTTGAGCCATTTGTGGCCGTCGGTCGCCCACGAGTCGGCGTCCCCGTAACCATCCAGCAGGACCCGGCGCGCCGGGCTCGCGGCCGCCCAGAGCCCGAACGCGCCGTCGACATGGCACCAGGCCCCGTGCTCGCGGCACGTCGCGACGATGTCGCGCAGCGGGTCGAACGCGCCGCTGTTGACCTCGCCGGCCTGCGCGCAGACGATCTGCGGCCCGTCGTGCTCGGCCAGCATCGGGCCCAGCTGCGCAGCGATCATCCGCCCCTCCCCGTCGGCGGGCACGACGCGGATGCGCTCGGCGCCGAGGCCGAGGATCCGGCACGCGCGGCCGATCGTCACGTGCGCGTTGGCGCCGGCGACCACGCGCAGCGCGGGCGCGCCCTGCAGCCCGTCGGCCTCGACGTTCCAGCCCGCGCCGCCGAGCACGGCGTGACGCGCCGCCGCCAGGCAGGTCACGTGCGCCATCTGACAGCCGGTCACGAAGCCGACGCCGCAGCCTGCCGGCAGGCCGAGCAGCTCGCGCAACCAGCCCGCCGCGACCGACTCGGCGACCGTGAGCGCGGGCGCCGCGATCGCGCCGCCGCCGTTCTGGTCCCAGGCCGAGACGAGCCAGTCGGCGGCGACGGCGGCCGGCAGGGCTCCGCCGATGACGAAGCCGAAGTAGCGCGGGCCGGCCGACGCCATGAGCCCGTCGTCGACGTCGGCGGCGAGGTCGGCGATGACCGTGCGCGGGTCCTCGCCGGCGGCGGTCAGCGGGCGAGCGAGCCGCTCGCGCAGCTCGCCGATGCTCGCCGTGGCGCCGACCTGGCGCTCGTCGAGGCCGTCGGCGAACGCGCGGCCCAGGCGGGCGGCGTCGGCGAGCACGTCATAGCGATCGTCCATGGCGCCGGAGCCTATGCCTGCCGGCGCGCTGCTGTCAGTTATTCGGGAAACCGCAGCCCGACGTGCTCGGTCCAACCGGCATCGATCTCGTTGAGCGTCTGGACGATGTGCGTCTGGTGCTCGGCGCCGTGCAGCTCGTAGAGCACGCCGTCGCCGTGCGGCTCGGCGTGCAGGTGGGTGCGGCGCTCGAACTCGTCGAGGATGCGCTGGGCGTCGCTCGACCCGTCGAGCGCACGCAGGATGACGTGGCTGGCCATGGGCGCCGACCTACCCGCCACGGGCGGGCTCCTCACGCGTCGACGCGGGGGGTCCTCAAGAAACCGTCCATATGTGGGACGTTTCTTCGGGGACCCCCCGGCGGTCGGCGCTTGGCCTGAATCTCACCGAGATTCAGGCTTGAAGCTCGCGCTCGCCGAGCACGATCTGCTCGGCCACCCGCGCCGCGTCCTCGACGAGCGCCGCGACCTCGGCCTTGGACTGGCGAAACGCGCCCAGCACGTGCGCCGAGACGATCTCGGGATCGGTCGAGTCCGGCCGGCCGACGCCGATGCGCACCCGCGCGAAGTCCGCGCTGCCGAGCTCGGCCTTCAGCGACTTCAGGCCGTTGTGGCCGGCCAGGCCGCCGCCGATGCGCGCGCGCACGTCGCCGAAGGGCAGGTCGATCTCGTCATGGATGACGAGCACCCGCTCGAGCGCGAGCTTGTAGGCGCCGCGCGCCGGGCCGACGGAGCGGCCGGCGTCGTTCATGTACGTCTGCGGCAGCAGCACCGCGACGCGCGGCCCGCCGGGGCCGGTCCGGCCCTCGGTCAGCAGGCCGGCGAACTTCGTCTTCGCGCGCGGCAGCTCCCATTGCGCGGCGAGCCGGTTGGCGACCTCGAAGCCGATGTTGTGCGGCGTGCCGGCGTACTTGGCGCCCGGGTTGCCGAGGCCGACGACGAGCCAGTCGACCGGTGCGCCCGAGCCTGCGCGGCCGGGGAGCCGCATGACAACTGCCTACGTGTCGGTCGGGGCGTCGCCGGTGCCGGCGTCGCCTGCCGGCGCGTCACCGACGAGCTCGGTCTCTTCTTCGATCTCGTCCTCGTCGGTGGCGATGCGCGGCGGGGTGAGCGTCGCGATCGTCGTCTCCTCGGCGTCGTCGAGCAGCGTGACCCCGTCGGGGATAGCGACATCGGCGAGCGTGATCGTGTCGTTGATGTCCATCGCCGACACGTCGTGGAAGATCGCCTCGGGGATCGCGTTCGGCAGCGCCTCGATGTTGAGCTCGCGGGTGATCTGCTCGAGCACGCCGCCCTCCTTGACGCCGGGCGCCTCCTCGCCGCCGGTCAGCTCGAGCGGCACGACCGCGTGGATCGCGACGTTGAGGTCGACGCGCAGCAGGTCGACGTGCATCGTCTCGCCGCGCACCGGGTGGTACTGGGCGCTCTTGAGGATCGCGGGGGTGGCGTGGTCGCCGTCGGTGACCTCGAGCACGGCGCCGGATGCGGCGAGCGCGTGGCGCAGCTCGCGGGCGTCGGCGCTGAATGTGAGCGGCTCGCCGTCGCCGCCGTAGAGGATGCCGGGGACGCGGCCGCTGCGGCGCAGCCGACGTGTGGAGCGCGAGCCTTCGGGCTCGCGAGGGGAGATGGAGAGCTTCGTCGTCTGGGAGGCCATGGCGACCGGGAAGGGTAGCGGACCCCGAACCGGTGTCGGCGTCTACTTGCGATTGGTGCGCCGGGCGGGCTGCTGGGCTCCGAGCTGGTCGGTGGCGGCGAACAGCCGCTGCGCGTCGAACCAGGCCGGCTTCTTGGAGCCGTCGAAGCGCAGCAGGCCCTTCTCGTGGATCGGCGGGTTGGGCCGCGGGTTGCCGCCGTCCCAGTTGGGCCGCACGCGGAACTCCTGCAGGGCCCAGTACATCGACCCGCTCAGCCACGACCGCGCGCCGTGCACGCCGAGGTGGTAGTTGAAGAAGTCCTGCTGGTAGGCGTAGGTGCCCTTCTCCTCCACCGGACCGTCGCGGTTGGCCTCCGCGCCGAACTCCGAGACGAAGATCGCCTTGCTCGGATAGCAGGCGCGCACCGCGTCGAGGTAGTCGGGCAGCGCGTCGCGGTCGGCGATCTGGCCGTTGGGCCCGGGATACCAGCCGAAGTAGTCGTTGATGCCGATGACGTCGAGCGCCGCGTACTGCGCCCGGCAGCCGGCCGACGGATAGCCGGCGACGGCGAGCCCGACCGGTCGCGAGGGGTCCAGCGCCTTGGCCTGGCGCACCGCGCGCTCGATGTAGAACTGCTGCACCGGGCCCGGCCGCGCCGACAGCTCGTTGCCGATCGACCACAGCATGATCGAGGGATGGTTCTGGTTGGCGATGATGTTGTCCTCGAGCTCGCGCGCGGCGAGCTTGCGGACGGTCTCGCGCTTGAGGAACTGCGTCTTGACGGCGTACACCGGGATCTCCGACCAGACGAGCAGCCCGAGACGGTCGGCCAGCTCATGCATCTCCGGATGCAGCGGATAATGCGAGCGGATCACGGTCGCGCCGAGCTCCTTGGCCTGGGCGATGATCTGCGCCCGCCGCGCGCTGTCGATGGCAAAGCCCTTCGCCGGGTCGTCCTCGTGCAGGCCGACGCCGCGCAGGCTGACCGGGCGGCCGTTGAGCATGAGATGCCCGCCGGCGATCGTGATCGAGCGGATCCCGCTGTTGAGCTTGTAGCCGAGCGCGCGCCGTCCGCCATCGCGCACCGTGAAGCGCGCCGGGTACAGGTACGGGCTCGCCGGCGACCACAGCCGTGGCCGCGCCACGCGCAGGCGCGTCTGAAAGCTCGCGAACCTGCGCGCGCCGACGCGCTTGCGGCCGAGCCGCAGCGGCCGCCCGCCGAAGCTGCCGGTGACGCGGACGCTCGCGGTGCGGTTGCCGTAGTTGCGCACGACGACGCGCGCGAGGACGCTCGCCGCGCAGGTCGCGCAGGGCAGCTCCGGTCGCACCACGACGTTCGTGATGTCGATGCGATCCACGCGCTGCAGGTAGACCTCGCGCAGCAGGCCGCCGTAGTTCCACCAGCCGCCGGCCGGATCGCCCGAGCCGGTCAGGCCCGAGGGCGGGAAGTCGGTGCGCAGGCGCCGGTTGTCGACGCGGATGACGAGGCGGTTGGTGCCCGTGCGCTTGAGCGCGCGGTGCGGCAGGCGCAGGTCGAAGGGCAGGTAGGCACCGGTGTTGCGGCCGATCGGGATGCCGTTGAGCCACATCCGCGAGCGGTAGTTGACCGACTCGAAGCGCAGCAGCCAGTCCAGCCGCGCGCGAGCGTCGGGCAGGCGGAAGTCCTTGCGATACCAGGCGACCGTCCCGGTCATCGACGCGACGGAGTTGTCGCCCACGTTCCAGGCGTTGGGGACGGTCACCGCCGCCCAGCCGTCGCGGCCGGGCCGGCGCTGGAAGGACTGGCGCAGGCCGACGCCGGCGTCGTCGCGGCGAAAGAGCCACTCGCCGCCGAGCAGATAGCGGTTGTCCGGTCCGTCCTGGTAGATCGTCCCGCGCGTGACGCCGTCCGCGGCGGCGAGCGCCGGGGTGGGCGCGCAGAGAACCGCGGCCGTCAGGACGGCGAAGAGGACGAGGACGGGTGCGGGCAGGCGGCGGGAGGGCATCGGTTCGACGGCGCACAACACCACCTGTTGTCGCGAGTTGTGCTGCGGCGCCCGCCCGTCAACCGGTTGGGCAGCTCGACTCGCGGCCGATCGGGGCTGTGACGCGCAGCAGGCTAACGGTCATCCCGGCGAACACGTTGCCGTCGCGGCGCACGAGCACGCACTGCACGGTGGTCTGCGCCTCGCGCCCGGAGGGAAACCAGACCACGCGCGTGAACTTCGTGCGCGACCGCAGGGCGTGCGCCGTCTGGGACTGGTACAGCGCGACCTTCAGCTCCGCGTCGCGCCGGGCCAGCCGGCGAGCGTTCGCGCGCACGGCCGCCACGCAGGCCGCCTCCCGGCAGTCCTCGAGGCGGCGCAGCATCGCCGCCGCGTCGCCGCGCAGCTGCTCACGCAGCAGCTCGACGACCCGCGCGCGTTCGACGGTGTCGTTGTTGATCCAGCGCGCGATCACGAAGCTGCCGCCGAGCACCACGAGGACGGCGAGGACGATCAGGGCGCGCTTCACGCGGCCATTCTCACCACCGCGCGGCGCCGGCGCGGCGCCCCCCGCCGGCGGCGGTGGCTCGAGCGCCGCTCAGCCGGTCTGCTGAAAGTCGTCGCCGTTGAGCTCGAGGAAGCGCATGACCGAGGCCTCCTGATGGTCGAGCCGCTGGGCGGTGCGGCGCGCGTGGACGGCGGCGCGCTCCTCGAAGTCCTCCAGGCAGCGCTCTGGGTCGTCGGAGAGCGGATAGACGTGCACGAGGTCCTGCTGGGCGCAGACGATGCCCAGCGGCGGTGGGCCCTGCGACAGCGTGCGCGCGCCGCAGACGGCGGCGACGAGCATGCGCCGCTCGGGGGCCGACAGGGCGACCGGCATGAGGCGGTGCGCCGGCAGCTTGACGGCGAGCTCGATCGAGCGGTCGATCGCGACGTCGCTGCCGGTCGCCTCGGCGAGCGGGCTCGCCCAGACGGCGAGCACCGTGTCGGCGGCGACGATCGCGTCACGCAGCGCACGGGCCTGCGCGGCGTAGAGCTCCTCGGCCTCGTCGCGCGAGCCGGCGTCGGCGAGGTCCAGGTCGCAGGGGACGCGCAGCAGCTCCGAGGCGCCGACGGCCGAGCCGGCGGCGCGCCCGCCGTGGGCGACGTAGGTCTGCAGGGTGCCGAGGTCGCGGCGGCCGTGGAAGATCACGGTGAGGGCGTCGGACAGAGCGAGATCGGAGACCTTCAGCGCGACCGCCGCGCAGGACTCAGGATCGGTGAGCGCACGTTGGAGCAGATCGTCTGCATCGGTCATGTGACCCTCCCTCGCTTTCCGACTCATGTTGACGCTCGGGGGGTACCCTGCGCAACCATGAAGCTCCTTTACAAACCCTTCGGAATCGTTATCGGCCTCATCGCCGGTTTCCTCGCGCGTCAGGTCTTCAGCCAGGTCTGGGGATACATCGATGATCGCGAGCCTCCCAAGCCCACGGATGAAGAGACCTCGTGGGGCAAGGTACTGGGCGCGGCGGCGGTTCAGGGAGCGACCTTCGCGGTCACGAAGGCGGCCGTGAATCGCAGCGGGGCCGAGGGCTTTCACTGGCTGACGGGCATCTGGCCCGGCGCCAAGCGGCCCGAGATCGAGTAGGGCGGCTAGGGGCTGCGCAGGACGTAGCCGCGCTGCTCCAGCACGGCGAGATCGTCCTCGAAGGCCGCGAACTCGCGACTCGTCAGATGTTCGAGCGGGGTGCCGTTCGGTCCCCGGCGCCGCAGCCAGGAGCGCAGCGTCTGCGGGCCGACGCGCTCGGTCGCCTCGGCGGTGAGCGCGAGCAGGATCGCCAGCTCCGGCCGGTGGTCGAGCTCGCCGGTGATGACGGCCAGCGGATCGACGTCGAGCATCACGCACAGCTCGTCGTCGGAGAGCCCGAGGCGATTCATGAGCTCGGCGGCGGGAGCGGTCATGCTGGGACCGTAGCGCCCGAGCGGCCGTCGCGGACGCGCCGGCGGACCAGCGCGTCGAGCTGCGCGCCCACGAGGACCGCCGACGCCGCGAGGTACAGGTAGGTCAGCGCGACGACAACCGTGGCCAGGGCACCGAAGATCGAGCCGTACTCGGCGAGCGAGGTCAGGTACACGCCGAACACGATCGACGTCAGGACCCACGCCGTGACCACGACGATCGAGCCGAACCCGACCCACTGCGCCGGCTGATGGTCAGCCGGCGCGTAGGCGACCAGCAGGGTCACGGTCGCGAACAGCAGCGCGAGCGCGACCGGCCAGCGCAGCCAGAGGACCGCGCCCGTCTCGATCCCTCCCGCGCGCAGCACGTCGTCGCCGAGCACGGCGCAGCCCGCCGCGATAAGCAGCAGCGCCGCCACCACCGCGCCGAGCACGAGCGAGTCACGCATCCGCTCGGCGAACGTGCGCTCGCGGCGGCTCTCGTAGATGCGATCGAAGACGTCCATGATCGCCCGCATCGTCGCCGACGTCTTCCAGATCGCCAGCGCCGCGCCGGCCAGGATCCAGAACGCCTGCATCCCGCCGAGCACGTTGCGGATCGTGTCGTCGACGACCTGGAACGCCGATTGCGACATCGCCTCGCGCGCGCTCGGCGCCCACTCCTGGGTCCACTGCTCGTCGAGGCCCAGCCCGCCGAGCACGCCGAGCCCGAAGAGCGCGAGCGGGATGATCGCGTAGAAGACCTGAAAGGCGATTGCGCTCGAGAACGTCAGCAGGTCGCGCTCGCGAAAGGCCCGCGTCACCTCGTCGTAGGCCTCGCGCAGGGTGACGGCCCGAAGCTCCTCGGCGATCCGGTGCAGGAGCTTCATCTCCGTGCCACGTACCCGGCGGGGGCGCGTCGTGCTCGTGGCGCCCGCGGAAGACGCCCACCCCGGTCCGGGTGCGACGGCGCCTACGCGGGAGGCCGGGCCGTGCGGATGACGGACCGCAGTCGGTCCCGAGACGGTCGCCGAGCCCGAGCAGGGTGTCGCTTCCTCCGCCTCCGTCGAACGCGTCGTCGCCCCCCGTCAGCCGCCGTGTCTCGTTGCCCCGCGTCGCATCGACAATGCGGTCGCAGTTCGCCCGCGGCATCGCGGTTACCCATATGTGCAGGCCACGCCAAGTCGGTGAGGGGCGAAGGTCTTTCCGGCTGAGGCATCGTCCTGATTTCGGCACTGTGACGGTCCTGTCCGTGTAGTCGTTGTTGAACTCCTCGCGGCGCGGTGATCCCAGTGCACGATCCACATCTCCGACGGCAGCGCAGCCGGCGCGCCGGCAGCGACGGACGCCCCGCCGGACCGGCCGGCGCGACGGAGCGCGAGGCCCGATCGGCGGGTCGACCACGACCTGACACGGCCGATCGACGTCAGTCGCGGTTCTGCACAGGGTCGATGCGTTGCGACAGGTCGAGCGCCGGCGGAAGCGCCCAAGCGAGAGACGTGTAGATTCATGCGGTTTCGGTTATCTTTTCGCATGGCCATCGGCGCCCTTCCGCTTCCTGTCCTGCGCGCCGAGCTCGCACATGGCCTGTCGGACGTCTCACGGCAGAGCCTGCTCCAGGCGCTGCGCTCGGGTGAGCGGCGCGTCGTCGACCTGGTCGAGGAGACCGGGCTGTCGCAGCCGAACGTCTCCAAGCACCTGCGCTGCCTGCGCGGCTGCGGCCTGGTCGAGTCCGACAAGCGCGGGCGCGAGACGTTCTACGCGATCTCCCCCACCGTGCAGGGCGTGCTCGACGTGCTCGACGCCGCGGCCGAGCAGCTCGCGCCGCAGATGGCCGCCTGCCAGCTGACCGACGACACGCTGGGGTGCTGCCCGTGAGCGCCACCGAGCTGCCGATGGCCGCGCCCGTCGCCACGGCTCCTGCCGTCGCGCCGGTACGCGATGAGCGCTGGCTGCGCGCTGCCAAGCGTGCCCGACAGCTCTCGTGGGCGTCGCTGGTCTGGATGAGCATCGAGGGCATCGTCGGCCTGATCGCCGGCTTCGAGGCGAACTCGCTCAGCCTGCTCATCTGGGCTGCCTCGTCGTTCGTCGAGGGCCTCGCGTCGATGACGATCATCTGGCGCTTCACGGGCTCGCGCGTGCACTCCGAGACCAGCGAGCGGACGGCGCAGAAGTGGGTCGCCGGGTCGTTCCTACTGCTCGTCCCGTACTTCCTCTACGAGTCGTTCGACCGGCTGCTGAACGGCTCGGACACGGAGTTCAGCGGCCTGGGCGCCGCGGTCACGATCTCGGCGATCATCCTCATGCCGCTGCTCGGCTGGGCGAAGCTGCGCCTGTCGCGCCAGCTCGGCTCGGACGCCACCGCCGGCGAGGGCGTGCAGAACATCCTCTGCGCCGCGCAGGCTGCCGCCGCGCTCGTGGCGCTCATCGGCGCCGGGGCTGGTCTGGCGATCCTCGACCCGATCGCTGCGTTCGCCATCTCGGCCATCGCCATCAAGGAGTGCACCTCGCTGTGGCGCGGCGAAGGCGATGATTGCTGCGCACCGGTCGGCTTCGAGGACCCCGCCGCCGCAGCCATCAAGGCGGACAGCGACTGCTGCGACGACGCCTACTGCACGCCGGCCACGCAGACCGCGACGGCGCTACCCCTGGCCGTTGCGCCGGCAGGCGACTGCTGCGACGACGGCCGCTGCTCCTGACGGCGGGTGCTACGCACCGCCCGCCGACGTGGGCCGGGCCGCCTGCCACATCAGGCGGAACCAGTCGCGGACGCTGAGCCTCAACCGCAGCACTTCTTTCTTCCGGCCAGCTCTCGTCACAAGAACGCCAGCATCCCGTGTCTCGCCACTCGATCAGCCGCTCACCGCCGCCGCAACCGCCGGCGCGCCGATGAGCTGCGGCTCGCACCGAGCAGCGAGCCGCTCCACCACGTCGCACCCTCGCCGGCCTGTCCGGCCGATCGCCCCTGCCCGACGAGCCGCCGGCCACTGCCGGCCTGGAGGTCGACGACGTCGTCGAGCCCGAGCTGCCGAAGTCCGGCAAGGCCAAGCTGCCGGTCGTCGGCGTCCGCAACCCCGGCGTCACCCGCACGGCCCCTGCGCACCAGCGGCTCAGCCGGCCGGACTTATGCCTCCGGCCTCAAGTAGGGCGAGGCGCTCAGAACAGCTGGTTCTCGGATGGATGCCGCACTACGGGCAGATTAGCCGTCGGCGCTGGATTTTGTGCCGCTGGCGGGGGGCTGAGAACCGCTCGGGATCGGGGCGCAGTGCAGCGCAAAGTGCAGCGCGCGCTACCGCTGGCTAGATGCCGGGGATTGGTTCTTGCGTCACGAGCGACTCGAAGTCTGGCAGCAAAGATGAAGCGTCATTTGCTCGATCGATCAGGGCCTTAAAGATCGCCTCGGAGTTCGGCGGCACATCCCCCCCGAGGACTTTCGCGAGGGCCTGCATGAGCCGGCTGCCGGGCTCATAGCGGCGCCCTCGAGTTTGTCCTACGGCGGTTAGAAGGCCCGCGGCGGCGGCCGTCTGGAGGTCGTTGCGCGCCGTCGCGTTGCTCGCCTGGATCAGATCGCTGTAATAGGCGGTGGTCACGCTGCGCCCGAAGAAGCTGTCGTAAAGCGCGTTTGCCAAGCGAGGCGCTAGCCCAGCGTCTTCAAGGAGGTTCTCGAGAGCCGTCCAAAGCAGCCCCTCCGTCTTCTGGCGAAGCGCCAGGAGGTACACCTGCGAAAGCTGCGCCTCGAGATGAGCTTCGACAAAACGGGTGACGTCCGCGCCAGGATCGAAGTTCCGCCCCAGGCATTGGAAGGCGGCGTAGTAGTCGGGCGTGTTCTTGCCCCACCACTCCTCCAGGTTGGTAAACGCGGGGTGTTTGAAGCCTCCGCGATACATCGCGAGCGAGGCCAGCACGCGAGCCGTCCGCCCGTTGCCGTCCCGAAACGGATGGATCGCCGCAAGCGCGATGTGTACCCAAGCCGCGCCAATGGCCGGATGCCAATCGGCTTCCTCCATGATCGCGCACGCATCGTCCACAAGGTCCGGCACACGTTCAAAATCCGGCGGCTCAAAGACGACTGCCCCCGTGAGCGAGTTCGTCACCCAGGTTCCTCCGGCTTGCCGGAGCCGTCCTGCGCCAGACGCGTAGTTGCCAGCCAAGACACGATCCTGCACGGACACCACGAGCTCGCGGCTCCAGTGGAGGAGGCCGTCATCAGCGCGGCGTTGGACGTATGTCATCGCGTCGCGATAGCCGCGCGCCAACGCCTGATTCGGAGCGGACACGTGCTCCGGGTTATCTCCAGCCAGGATCTTGAGCGCGTCGTCCACTGTGATTGGCACACCTTCCATGCTCGTTGACGCCGCAACGGCCTCGGCTTCCAAGGCTCGGCGAAGCCGCCCGAACCAGCGCCGCGGCAGGACGCGGGCGTCGAGCTGGCGCGCCCACGCGTCAAGTAGATAGGTGGTCGGTGCTACAGCACCCAGATCGAATGGCAGAAGCATTCGCTAATAGATTAGCGAATGCATGTCTTCTCTGTACGGATTGCGGCCCAGTGGCTTCGCGCGTTGAGGGGAAGATGGTCCCTGGCTGAACGCCGAGGACCGCCGCGATGCTCTCCGCTGTCAGCCTCCGAGGCAGATGTTTGCCGGCCTCGAGGTTCGCCACGGCCGCGCGTGTGATCTTGGCGCGATCGGCCAGTTCCGCCTGCGTCAATCGAGCCGTGAAGCGCTGGATGGCGAGCGGCGACGGCGCGGGAACGGCAGCTGAAAGTCGCTTCATCGTGCGACTACTGTATCGTTCTAGGCGTGAAGAACTGTCTCGTTTTCTAGCCAGGAGATACAGCCGTGCTGACACCAACGCCGGGCACAAGGTGGCCTCGCGTCCTCGCGGACGGCCGGAGTGCCGTCATCCCCCGGTTCACGTACACGACCGAGGACGTCGAGCGTGGCCTGTCTGTGTCGATGGAGGTCGCACTCGACGACGTCGGCCGGCCGTCGTGCCTTGAGCTCTCGGTCCGACCGCTCAACCGTCAGCCGATCACGTCGCAGGCCTTGCGCGCGATATCCGTGCCGCGGCTATTGCGGCAGGCTGCGGTCCAGGCGTCGACTTTCCTTGCGTACGAGGGGCCGACATCTGACGGCGGGTCGAAGTTCGCCCCTCCGTCAGCTGACGAGCGCGAGGAGACTCGGACGCGCGTTCTTCAGCGCGCTCGATCGCCACGCCAGGGCTCACCGATCACCGACGAGCACTTGACGCAGGTTGCCGATGTGTATCGAACGGCGCTCGCAGCGGGCGGGCGCCCAACGCAGACGGTCTGCGAGCGTTGGCACGTCGCCCGGCCGACAGCTTCACGATGGGTTGCAGCGGCTCGTGCAGTGGGGCTACTTGGCCCGGCGACACAAGGGCGTGCATCGGAGTAGTCGCACGACCAACTCCGGCCACGGTGAGCCATCCGCAGGTCACGACAGGATTCAACCCGTGGGAGTCAACACGAGCGTTCGCGTGGTCTGCGACAACTGCGGTGGCACAGATTGGACCGCGGTGTCGATCGGCGCCGTTGGTCTGATCGTTGCAGTGATCGCGCTCTACTACGCAGCAAGAGCGTCAAAGCTAGCCAAGCACACTCTCGATCTCGCAACGCAGGAGCATGCGTTGACGCGAGCGCAGCATGACCTCGAGCGCGAGCAGTTCGAGCAGCAGCAGGCCGACCGCGCGGCGCGCGCGCGCTTTAAACTTACGGTCGACCTCGTGCATGCCGTTGATGGCGTTGTCGTCACCGAGAGTCCGAATCTGAACATCCGGCTACGAATCGGCATCAGGAACGTCGGTGAGCGTGCGGCCGGCACGACCACCGTCAACTTGCTGGTGCCCCAGTCGGTTCGGCGCGTCAGCTGGACGGGCCCGAACGGCGAGCCGGCGGGCCATATGCCGCCCGACGCCGCGGACGAAACGATCGGCGACGGCGAGCCAGTCCCGGCCATGTACCTCACGCGGCAACTCGACAGCATCGCCCTCCGTTCGCCGGTTGTCATGTACGCGACGATCCATCTTGAGGGGCTAGCGGCCGGGGCTGAGAGGCGATTGCCGGTCCGACTGAAGGCCCAAGCCGACGAGCTGCCGGAGGACATAGATGAGGTGAGCGTCGACCGGCTGTTCGTGGTCAAGCGAGCAGCGCTCGACGGATGACGTCCTGCGCGTCGGCGTCGCGGAACAGGTTGGGTGCCACTGCAGCGCTCGGTGCAGCGCGGTTGCCTGACTGCCCGTACCTACGGGGTGTTGCTCAGAAGAGCTGGTTCTCGCCGCCGAAGACGTCGCTCACCGAGCGGTCCGAGAAGATGCTGCGGATCGAGTCGGTGAGCAGCTCGGCGCAGGAGAGGACCTTGATGTTGTCGGGCGCGCCGGCGCGCAGCGGGATCGTGTCGGTGACGACGATCTGCTCGAAGCCGGCGGCCTCGATGTTCGCGAAGGCGTTGCCGCTGAGGACCGGGTGCGTGGCGGCGGCGTAGACGGTGCGGGCGCCGGCGTCGAGGACCGTCTGGCTGGCGACCTTCAGCGTGGCGGCAGTGTCGATGATGTCGTCGACGATCAGGGCCGTCTTTCCCTTCACGTCGCCGATGACGTAGCCGATCTCGGCGACCTGCTGGGCCGGGCGCTCCTTGTCGAGGATCGCGAGGTCGGCGCCGAGCTTGGAGGCGAACTTCTTGTTGAGCTTCACGCGGCCGGCGTCCGGCGCGACGACGACGAGGTCGCGCAGGCCGAGGTCGCGGAAGTACTGCGTGAGGATGAACAGGGCGGTCATGTGGTCGACCGGCTTGCGAAAGAAGCCCTGGATCTGGCCGGCGTGCAGGTCCATCGTCAGCACGCGGTCGGCGCCTGCGCGCTCGAGCATGCGGGCGACGAGACGGGCGGAGATCGGTTCGCGCGGGGCGGACTTCTTGTCCTGGCGGCTGTAGCCGAACCACGGCGTGACGGCGATGACGCGGTGCGCGCTGGCGCCGACCGCCGCGTCGATCATCAACAGCAGCTCCATGAGCGCGTCGTTGGGCGTCATCCCCTCGCCGGGGTTGGCGCAGATCGGCTGGACGAGGAAGACGTCGGCGCCGCGGATCGACTCGCCGTAGCGGCAGTAGACCTCGCCGTTGGTGAACGTCCTCAGCGTGACCGGGCCGGGCGCGATGCCGAGCTTGGCGGCGATCCGCGCCGCCAGATCGGGGTTCGCGCGCCCCGAGAACACCATGAGGTTCTTGTCGTAGCCGAGCTCGAGGCGGGTAGCTGGCGCCGGCTGCGGCTCGACCGTGGTCATCGCTGGAGGAAGTCTAGGGCTTGTTCCGGCGCTTACGATCGGCGTAGCCCTCGATGTTCGACTGGCGCTCGCGGGCGACGCCGAGCGCTCCGGGCGGGACGTTCTTCGTGATCGCAGAGTTCGCCGCCGTGTAGGAGTCGTCGCCCAGCGTGACCGGGGCGACCAGCGTCGTGTCGACGCTCGTGTGGACGCGATCGCCGATCGTCGTGCGGTGCTTGTCGGCGCCGTCGTAGTTGGCCGTGATCGTCGCGGCGCCGAGGTTCGTGTCCTCGCCGATGTCGGCGTCTCCGACGTAGGAGAGGTGCGGGACCTTGCTGCCGCGGCCGACGTCGGAGTTCTTGATCTCGACGAACGTGCCGGCCTTCGAGCGCTCTCTGAGCACGGTGCCCGGGCGCAGGTAGGCGAACGGGCCGACGGTCGCCTGGGACTCGATCTCGGCGCCGACCACGTAGGAGTGCGGGACCGTGACCTCGTCGTGCAGCGTCGCGTCGATGAGCGTCGTCAGCGGCCCGATCGTGCAGCCGCGCCCGATCGTGGTCGAGCCCCTGACGAAGGTGCTCGGCTCGATGGTCGTGTCCTCGCCGATCTGCACCTCGATGTCGATGAGCGTCGTGCCGGCGTCGACGATGTTGACGCCGGCACGCCGGTGAGCGTCGTGGATGCGCTTCTGGGCGATCGCGCGGACCTCGCCGAGCTGGACGCGGTCGTTGACGCCGATCGCATGGGTGCGGTCTCGCACTTCGTAGGCCCGGATGGCGTGGCCCGCCGCGCGCATCGCCGGCAGGACGTCGGGCAGGTACAGCTCGCCCTGCGCGTTCTCGGGGCTCAAGGAGTCCAGCGCGTCGAGCAGGGCGCCGCCGTCGAAGGCGAAGATCGAGCTGTTGACCTCGTGGATCGCGAGCTGCTCCCTCGTCGCATCGCCCGGCGTCTTCGTCTCGACGACGCGCTCGATGTGGCCGTCGTCGTCGCGCACGACACGGCCGTAGCCGGTCGGGTCGTCGAGCGTCATCGTCGCCATCGTGGCGGCGGCGCGCGAGCCGTTGTGCTTCGCGACGAGCGCCGAGATCGCCGCGCCGGTGATGAGCGGCACGTCGCCCGGCATCACGACGACGGTGCCGTCGCGATCGATCTGCGAGGCGGCGGCCTGCAGGGCGCCGCCGGTGCCGTTGGGGGCGGGCTGGACGACGCGGGTGATGGCGTCGTGAGCCGGAAGCCGGCCTTCGAGGCAGTTGCTGCTCGAGTCGACGACGACGACTCGGTCGGCGCCGGCATCCAGCGCGGCGGCGATCGGCCAGCCGACGAGCGGACGTCCGCACAGTGAGTGCAGCATCTTTGGGAGCTGGGAGCGCATCCTGGTGCCCTCGCCAGCGGCGAGGATGACGGCGGTGAGTGAGGGCATGGGCGGATCCTAAGCGCACGGGCGGTCTGTCAGGGTCGGGGTAGATGTTTGCGCGTCCGACCCAGGCGCAGGTCGTAGATGCACCAAATGCTCGTGCCGACCTGTTCGGCCACCTCGCGGACCGAGCTGCCCGTCGCGAGCAGGTTCAGGGCGTGGCGCGCAGTCGTGTCGTCGAGCAGCGCCGTGGGGGTCGGCGCATAGCTGGCCACAGCGCGGTCGATCTGCGCTCGCCTGCGCTCACCCATCAGCGGGTGCAAGGCCGTCATCCACGCAACGGCCTTCGCGCCGGTGATGCGGACGAGGAACACCGGCCGTTCGCGTGCGTTTCGCGATTCCCAGCGGCCCAGCTTCCGGCCGAACATCGCGGCCACGCGGGCGACGACGTCCTGGTCGGTCATCTGGAGCGCCAGCACCGGGTAGCGCGGCGCGCTGGGCGGTCCGACGAGAAACGAGCCCTCGCCTTCCAGCAGCCCGGCGAGCCAATGCAGCTCAGCGGTCTCAACACCGTCGGGATATCCCTCCCGCCCTACCGTCATGGAACATATGTTCGCACGGGAGACGGACGCCTACCGCCCCCTGCCGGCCGGCGGCCAGTACGGCAAACGGACCGACCTCGCGCACCTTCCGGCGGCTATCGTGCCGCAGGAATCACCAGACGATGAGGAGTGGTGTAATCGGTAGCACTCTTGGTTTTGGTCCAAGCAGACCGGGTTCGAGTCCTGGCTCCTCAGCTCAGTGCGGTCGTCGGCGCCCGTCTCGACGTGGCAGCGATCAGCGCAGCGGCCTCACGAGCGCCAGCGGCGTGCGCTGCGCCGCTGACCCCGCCCACCCGTGAGATCCGCTGCGGGCCCGGGCCGCCGTAGACGGTGTCGTCACCGGCGCCCGTCGAGCACAACGGGCAGCGCCGACGTCACTCCGGCCAGGAGCAGGCCCCCCAACGCCCAGGCCGACGCGAGGGCCAGCGCGAGCACCGCGGCCATCAGGGCCGGGCTCCAGCGGCGCCGCGCTTCATCCAGGCTCAGTCGAAGCGAAAGAACGAGCCGACCGGCTCGAGCCTGTCGGCGTCGATCTTCGGCACGGCGGCGGCGAGCGTGCTCGCGAAGTTCGCGCCGCTGGCCTCGATGAGGCGGATGAGCTCCTCGACCGGGGTCGACTCCGCCTTCACGCCGTTGGCGTAGTCGGTCGCGTAGCCGAGCAGGGCGTACGGGATCTCGGCCTCGCCCGCGAGCACGGTCTCCGGGCCGGCGGTCTGGCTGACGACCGTCACGCCGCAGTTCTGCAGCATCCGGATCTCGGACTTCGTGTTGAAGCGCGGGCCGTCGACGTGGCCGTAGCAGCCGCCGTCGACCACGTAGTTGCCGGCATCCTCGGCGCCCGCCAGGAGCGCCTCGCGCAGGTGCTGGGAGAACGGGCGCTCGTAGATCCAGTGGCCGCGCCCCGGCTCGCCGGGCTCGGTGAACATCGTGCAGATCGAGCCGTCGGGCAGGCGGTTGGCGAGGAAGTGCAGGTCGTCGAAGACGACGAGGCTGCCGAGCGAGAGGTTCGCATCCAGGGCGCCGCAGACCGTGACCGCCAGGATCGCGTCGGCGCCGCGCTCCTTCAGGGCGGCGATGTTCGCCTGGTGGGTGACCATGCTCGACAGCAGCTCGTGGCCGGGCCGGTGGCGCGAGACGTGCAGCACGTCGACCCCGCCGAAGCGCCCGCTCGTCACCGGCGCGGAGCCGTAGCGCGTCTCGACGAGCTCGGGCCCGCCGTCGGCTTCGATGCCCGCCAGGGCGTACGTGCCCGATCCCGTGAGGATCCCGATCTTCAGTCCGCTGCCGGCCAAGCGCGGCATCGTAGTTCGTTTGGCGGCCGGCCGGCAGGCGCGGACCCCAGCGCGCTCGCCGGCGCGCTCAGCGCTTGGGCACGCGTCCGGCGCCGGCGCCGGGCTCGGTCGCCGGTCCGCCCGGTGCCGCGACCCCGAGCACGCGCATCGCCTTCAGGCCGAGCGAGAGCTTCTCGCGCCCGTCGGTGGAGCCGACGTCCAGGCCCGACAGCTCGCGCACCCGCTCCAGGCGGTAGCGGATCGTGTGGCGGTGGGTGAACAGCTTCTGGGCGGTGCCGGCGACGTTTCCGTCGTTGTCGAGGAAGGCCTCGACGGTGCGGACGAGGTCGGTCTCGTACTGCTCGTCGTAGGCCACCAGCGGCTCCACGGTCTCGGCGTAGAAGCGCTGCAGCTCGGCCGGGTCCTCGCTCATCGCCGACAGCAGCAGGCGGTAGGCGCCGGTCTGCTCGAAGGCCAGCAGCGGCCGGTCCTCGTCGCCCTCGGCGACGTTGACGGCCAGCAGCGCCTCGTTGCCGGCGCGGTGCAGGTCCAGCGGATCCAGCGCGACGCGGCTGCGCCCGACCGCGAACGTGTGGCCGTGCAGGCCGGCCTGCAGCTCGCGCAGGACGCCCTCGGCCGCGCGCTTGGCGACGGCGTCGTCGCCGCTGGGCACGAGCACGATCACCTCGGCCGCCGGCGTCTCGCGCTCGGCGGGCGCGGCGATCGCGGCCGGCACGACGGCGCGCGCGCCGCGCTCCGCCGTCGCCAGCACCCGCTGGCGCCAGCCCTCCTCGACCGGCACGTGGGCGTGGGCGCGGACCACGAGCATCGTGCCGCCGGAGACCAGGTCGATGCCGAGCTCGTCCGCCCGGGTGAGGATCTCGCCGCCGTCGGTGAGCTCGCGCGCGAGCACGGCGCGCAGGAAGCCGGTCGCCGCCTCCTGCGAGGCACGGGCCGGGGCGCGGACGCGCTCGACCTCCGACGCGACGAGCGTCGTGACGAGGCGCACGAGCGCGGGACCCGGCTCCGAGCGCGCGCGCATGCGCAGCTGGCCCACGGGGGCGTCGGCGACGCGCAGCTCGATCGTCTCGACGCCCGCCGCGCCGTCGAGCAGCGAGCGCTCGTCGGCCGGCGAGCGCGCCGCGACGGCGAGCACCGATCCGCTGCGGTCGAGCAGCACGAGGCTCGCCTCCAGGGCGCGGGCGGCGGCGCGCACGACCTCGGGCAGCCCGGCGCCGGACTCGACCGCCTCGGTGATGGCGTCGAGCGCAGCAAGATCGAGGCCGACCGAGCGGTCGGCGGAGGTCGCCATGGACACAGGCTACGCCGCGATGCGGTCCCAGTAGTACGCGAAGGCCGCTCCGCCGGCCGCGCCCACCAGGAGAAGCGCCGCCAGCACGTACAGGCTGAGGAAGCCGGCGGCGAGCCGCTCCCAGAGCGTGCCGTACGCGTTCCAGGCGGGCCAGGCGATGAACCAGACGAACGCCACGATCGCGAGCACGCCGCACGTGCCGGCGATGAGGATGGTCAACGCGCCATTCGTCACGATCCAGATTGTGCCCTAGATGCGCGACGTTGTACCGCGTGACCTCTCAGCCACGCGTGATCGGGCCGGCCGGGCCCGTCAGCAGCGGCTCGGGCAGCCGCCCCTCCTCGGCGAGCGACGCGCAGACGCGGCTCGCGCGCTCGCGATGGCCGGCGCCGACGAAGACGCCGAGCACCGTCGGTCCCGAGCCGGAGACGAGGGCGTGGTCGGCGCCGGCGGCGAGCACGGCCTCGAGCGCGCCGTCGATCGCCGGGCACAGCGAGCGCGCGGCGTCCTGCAGGTCGTTGTGCAGGTGCTCGAGGATCGTCTCGGAGGACAGCGCGGCCTGTGTGCGCGTCATCGCGCGGGCGAGGTCGAGCGTCTCGCGCGTCAGGCCGAGCCGGTCGGCCTCGTCGTAGACGTCGCCGGTCAGCAGCTCCTCCTCGAGGGCGACGACGACCACGCTGTAGGCGAGCGAGAGGTTCAGCGGGCGCAGGCGGCTGCCCGTTCCCGTCGCGAGGGTCAGGCCGCCGCGGATCTGGCTGGGAACGTCGGCGCCGAGCGTCGCGGCGATGTCCTCGAGCGTCCGGCGGTCGCCCAGCCCCGAGGCCTCGGCGGCCAGGCGCAGCGCGGCGGCGGCATCCGCCGACCCGCCCGCCATGCCGCCCGCGACCGGGATGCGCTTGTCGATCTCCACGCGCACCGGCGCGCCGTTCCAGCCCGTGGCGGCGCGGAAGGCGCGCAGCGCCGCTGCCGCGAGGTTCGGTCCGGGGACGCCCAGGCAGACGACCTCGTCCTCGGCGACGCCCGGCGGATCGGTCTCCATGCGGACGTCGTCGCAGAGGCGCAGGGAGTCCATCAGCGTGACGATCTCGTGGCGGCCGTCGCCGCGTCTGGGCCCCACGAAGAGGCACAGGTTGATCTTCGCGCGCGCCTCCGTCTGCAGAACGGTCATGCCCGCAAGCTATCGCGCAGCGCCCGGAAGTCCTGCGGCGACAGACGCTCGGCGCGCACATCGGGCGGATGGCCAAGCTCGCCGAGCGCGGACCGGGCGCGCGCCCGCACGTCCTGCGCGGCGTTGGGCGCGAGCGCCAGCGAGCCGGCCAGCGCCTTGCGGCGATGCGCGAACGCGGCGGCGACGAGCTCGCGCAGATCGGGCTCGGCCGCCGGCCCTGTGCGCTCGAGGCCGACGAGCACCGAGTCGACGTTGGGCGCCGGCGAGAACACCGAGCGCGACACCGGCCGCAGGACCTGGACGTCACAGGCGAGCTGGGCGAGGACCGACGGCAGCCCGTACGCGCTCGTGCCCGGCCCGGCCGCGAAGCGCTCGCCGACCTCCTTCTGGACCATGCCGACCCAGCGCCGGACCTCGTCGAGCTCCTCGATGGTGCGCAGGATCGCGCCCGCGGCAATGCCGTAGGGCAGGTTGGCGACGACCTTCGTCGGCGCCGGGTCCAGCGCCCGCAGGTCGAGCTTCATCGCGTCGGCGAAGTGCAGGGTGACGTTGGCGAAGGGGTCGACGGCGTCGCGCAGCGCGGGCTCGAGCGCGCGGTCGAGCTCGACGACGTGGACGTGGGCGACGCGCGGCGCGAGGTACTCCGACAGCACGCCGAGCCCGCCGCCGATCTCGAGCACGACGTCGCCCGCCTCCAGCTGCGCCTCGCGGGCGATGACGCCGAGGATGTTCGAGTCGATGAGGAAGTTCTGGCCGAGGTCGCGCTTGGGCCGGATCGCGAAGTCGCGCATCCGGCGCAGGCTCGGCTGCGTCGCCGTGCGGGGGCGGGCGGGATCGGTGTCCCGGTCGGCGGCGCTCACCACGCGAACAACGCGGCGGCGTTGCGCTCGACGAGCGACTCGAGCTCCTCGTACGCGATGCCGCGCCGTTGCGCGACGAAGCGGGCCGTATGCACGACGTAGGCGGGCTGGTTGCGCTCCTTGCGCACGGCCTGCGGCGTGAGGTACGGCGCGTCGGTCTCGACGAGCAGGCGCTCGGCGGGCACGCGCTCGGCGGCGGCAGCGAGGTCCGCGGCCTTGGGATAGGTCACGTTGCCGGCGAACGAGATCCACCAGCCCTGCTCGGCGCACTCGTCGAGGCGGTCGGGCATCGAGAAGCAGTGCAGGATCACGTCCAGGCCGGTCGCCTGCTCGCGCAGCGTGGCGATCGTGTCGTCGTCGGCGGCGCGGGTGTGGATGACGAGCGGCTTGGCGGTGCGGCGCGCGAGGTCGATCTGCGCGGCGAACGCGCGCTCCTGGTCGGCGCGGGGGGCGTAGTCGCGGTAGTCGTCGAGACCGGTCTCGCCGATCGCGACGCAGCGCGGGTGGGCGGCCAGCGCGGTCAGCTCGGCGAGGTCGGCGTCGTCGAAGCCGGTCGCTTCGTTGGGGTGGCGGCCGATCGCAGCGAAGACCTGCGGGAAGCGCTCGGCCGCCGCCAGCGCCGCGCGGCAGGTGGCGCCGTTCGTGCCGACCGTCAGCATGCGCTTGACCCCCGCCTCCACCGCCGCCGCGACGAGGCCGGCGTCGTCGGGCTTGCAGGCGTGCAGGTGGGTGTGGCTGTCGATCACCCGGTCGCCCCCGGGCTACCCGTGCTTGGGAAACAGCGGGTCGAGCTTGGAGATCGCGCCGAGCCGGCCGGCCTGGACCTGCGCGCCGTCGAGCTCGAGTTGCGGGGCGTCGAGCGCCGCCAGCAGCTTGTCCACGCTCGCCGGGATCCAGGGGTGCAGCAGCACCGCGAGCACGCGCAGCGACTCGACGAGCGACGCCAGCACGCTGTCGAGCTCGCCCGCGCGCTCGGGATCCTTCGCCAGGACCCACGGCGTGCGCTCCTCCACGTAGCGGTTCAGCCGCCGCACGCGCAGCCAGATGGCGTCGAGCGCCCCGGTCAGATCGGCGCGGTCCAGCAACGCGCAGACCTCTGTCTTCGCGGCGTCGACCTCGGCGCTCAGCGCGGGATCGAGATCGGCGTCGGGCACGACCCCGTCGCGGTAGCGGTGGACCATCGCGATCGTGCGGCTGGCGAGGTTGCCCAGGTCGTTGGCGAGCTCGGACTCGTAGAGCACGGCGAAGCGTGCGGTCGAGACCTCGCCGTCCTGGCCGAACGTCACGTCGCGCATGCAGTAGAAGCGCAGCGCGTCGGTGCCGAACTCCTCGATGATCTCGAACGGGTCGAGCACGTTGCCCAGCGACTTGCTCATCTTCTTCAGCTCGGGCGGCTCGTCGCCCGGCGTCGCCGCGCCCTCGCGCATGAGCAGGAAGCCGTGGACGAAGACGTGCTGGGGCAACGGCAGGCCGGCGGCCATCAGCATCGCCGGCCAGAAGATCGTGTGGAACTTCAGGATGTCCTTGCCGATGAGGTGAAACTGCGCCGGCCAGAAGCGCTCGGTGAGGTCCTCGCCCTCCCTCGCGTAGGACAGCGCGGTGTAGTAGTTCAGCAGCGCGTCGAACCAGACGTAGAACACGTGCTTCTCGTCCCACGGGACCGGCACGCCCCACGTGAACGTCGAGCGGCTCAGGGACACGTCCTGCAGCCCCGATTCGATGAACGAGCGCGCCTCGTTGTAGCGGTGGCGCGGCATGACGAAGTCCGGCTGCTCGTCGAGCAGCTTGAGCAGGTCGTCCTGGAAGGCCGAGAGGCGAAAGAAGTAGTTGTCCTCCTTCTCGCGCGTCAGCGGCGTCCCGTGGATCGGGCAGAGGTTGTCGTCGCCGGCCTCGGCATCGGTCTTGAAGTCCGCGCAGCGCGGGCAGTACCAGCCCTCGTAGATGCCCTCGTAGACGTGGCCGTTGTCGCGGACCCGGGCGAGGATCTCCTGCACCTTGGCCATGTGCTCGGCATCGCTCGTGCGGATGAAGAAGTCGTTGGAGACGTTCAGCTGCGGTCCGAGCGCCTCGAAGCGCGGCGCGTTGCGGTCGACGAGCTCCTGCGGCGTGACGCCCTCGCGCTCGGCGGCCAGCGCGACCGGCTCGCCGTGCTCGTCGGTGCCGGTGAGAAAGAAGACGTCCTCCCCGCGCTGGCGCATGTGGCGCGCCATCACGTCCGCGGCGATCGTGGAGTACGCGTGGCCCAGATGCGGGGCCGCGTTGACGTAGTAGATCGGCGTCGTGACGTAGAAGCTCATCGGCCGCTGAGGCTACCTGCGCGCGCGCCGCCGCCCCGCGGCGCTCAGCGCGGGGGCACCGCCACGGGTTCGATTCCCGCTCGCGCGCCGGCTTCTCTTCCGCGCCGGCGTGCGACGAAGAGCCCGCCGCCGAGCGGCAGCCCGAGCGCCACGAGCGCGAGACCGCCCCACACCGCCCACGGCAGGCGGCCGGCCGCGGGCGCCGGCGCGGGCGCGAACCGGCCCGTCGCCGGCAGGCGCATGCGCGCCGGGCGCGCCGCCGGTGCGGGTGCCGGCGCCGGTCCCAACGGCCGCGGCCCGGGCGCGCGGGCGTCCGGGGGCGCGCGCCGCGCCAGGGGCAGCGGCGCGAGCGGCCCGGGTGGCGCGCCGGCGAACAGGGCCAGCGGGTCGCGGTACTCGCCGGTCGCCGCGACGCGTGCGCCGAGATGCACGTGCGGTGACGGACGCGCGCGACCCGCGCGCCCGATCGGCCCGCCGGGCATGACCACCTGCCCGCGCCCGACGGCCATCGCGCCGAGGTGCTGGTAGGTCGCCACGAGCGCACCGCAGCGCACGCTGACCGTACGCCCCCCGCCGGGCACGCGCCCCGCGAAGCTCACGCGACCGCCGCACGCGGCGCGCACCGGGGCGCCGGGCGGCGCGGCGAGGTCGACCCCGCGATGCTGACCGGCGGCGTAGCGGTCGGCGCCGACCGCAAACGCACGCAGCACGTCTCCGTCGACGGGTCGCACCCAGCCGCGGGCCACAGCCGACGTCGCGCAGGCGGCCAGGCCGCCAACCAGCGCGGCGAGGGCGACGACGATGACGACCGGTGGGCGCACCCTCGCGACGCTACGAGGCGATCACGCCCGCGCCGCCCGCCGTGCGCCGATCGGCACAGAGTCGTGCGCCTCTTGTGACAGTCGGCCCCGGGCCCCGGTCGCCTCAGATCTCCTTGACGATCTCCTCGTACGGCCGCCGGTCCGCCCGCCGCACCCACTCTTCGGCCGCCAGCGACTGCGGGTCACGGCGCACGACGGCCGGATAGCCGAAGGAGAGCACGGTCGCCGCCGACTCGTCCTCGCCATGCTCGAGCGCCTCGCGCAGGCGCTCGGCGTCGGCGATCCCGTTCGGGCAGGAGCCGATCCCGTCGTTGGAGGCGGCGAGCATCATGTTCTGCGCGGCCCGCCCGGCGTCGAACGCGGTCGGTCCCTTGCGCCCGACGACGATCGCCACCACGAGCGCCGCACCGCGGACGTTGTCGCCGTTGTAGACGCACGAGGCGACCTCCTCGCGCACGCCGTCGTCGCGCACGATCACGAAGCGCCGCCCCTGGCGGTTCTTCGACGAGCCCGCGACGCGGCCGGCCTCGAGGATCCGCCGCTCGGCCTCGGGCTCGATGTCGCGCGGCGCGTACTCGCGCACCTCGCGCTTGCTCACGACGGCCAGGTAGGCATCCACGAGCGCTGAGACTACGCCGCGGCCCGCCGGCGCACCAGGCCCGGTCGCTACACGCGCGGGCGCTCGTCGACGCGCTCGATCCAGGCCGCGAGGCGCGGGTGGTCGTCGCCGAGCTGCTGGTAGCTGTCGAGCACGCGGTGAAAGAGCTCGTCGTCGGCCGGATCGCGCCACAGCGCGTACTTCAGAAACGGGTAGGCGGCGCAGTCGGCCGCCGAGAACTCGTCGCCGAGCAGGTACGCGCGCCCGTCGAGCATCCGCTCGAAGACGTCCAGCGCGCCGGCCATCGCATCGGCCAGGACCTCGACCCGCGCGACGTCCGGCGCCGGGCCGGCGATCTCGTCGGCGAGCGCGTTCGGCGCGACCTTCCACACGCCGTTGAACCAGTCGACGAAGCGCATCGTCGCCGCCCGCCCCTTGAAATCCGGGGGATACAGCGGGGACGCCGGAAAGCGCTCCTCGAGCACCTTGACGATCTGCATCGAGTCGCACACGACGGCGCCGTCGGCGAATTCGACGACCGGCACGAGCGCCTGGCCGCTGACGCGCTCGACCGGCGAGCGGTCCTCGTAGGAGATCCAGACGGACTCGACCTCCAGTCCCTTGTGCGCCAGCGCGAGCGCCACCCGCTCGACGTTCGTCGAGAACGGCGCCCGGTACAGGCGGATCACGCCGGCTCGTCCTGCGTCAGCGCGCGGTACAGCGCGTTGGCCTTCACGCCGGTCAGCGATGCCACGACGGTGCTCGCCGGGCGCGGCTTGGCGCCCGCCGCCACGAGCTGGCGCAGCGCCGCCAGCGCCGGCGCGAGCTCGGGCTCGCTCACCGGCGCGCCGCCGATCACGAGGACGACCTCGCCGCGCGGCGGGTCGAGCGCGTAGCGCGTCGCGAGCTCTCCGGCGTTGCCGCGCACGATCTCCTCGTGCAGCTTGGTCAGCTCGCGGCAGACGACGACCGGCCGCTCCGGGTCGGCCGCCGCCAGCACCGCCAGCGACGCCCCGACGCGGTTGGGCGACTCGAAGGCGACGATCGTCTCCGGCGCGCGCAGCAGCGTGGCCAGCTCGCCGCGCTTGCGCGGCAGGTAGCCGACGAAGCGCCACGTGTCCGACGGCAGCGCGCTGGCCACGAGCGCGGACAGCGCCGCGCTCGGCCCCGGCAGCACCTCGATCGCCAGCCCCGCCGCGACGCAGGCGCGCACGAGCACGAACCCCGGATCGCTGACCAGCGGCGTGCCCGCGTCGGACACCAGAGCGACCACCTCGCCCTGCTGCATCCGCTCGACGAGCTGCGTCGCGCGCGGCAGCTCGTTGTGCTCGTGGTAGCTGACGAGCTTGGCCGAGACGCCGTAGCGCTCGAGCAGGACGCGCGTGCGGCGCGTGTCCTCACAGGCGACGACGTCGGCCTCGCGCAGCGCGCTGAGCACGCGCAGCGTGACGTCCTCGAGGTTGCCGATCGGGGTCGGACAGACGATCAGGCGGCCCGTCGCGGTCGTGGTCATGGGCAGATCACAGCACGTCGGGCGGTGCGCACGGCTACACCGGCGTCCCGAGTCCCTCGAACGCCAGCGCCGCGGCGCCGAGCATGCCCGACTCCGCGCCGAAGCGCGCGGGCACGATCCGCACGTGCTCCTTGGAGGGCGACAGGGCGCGCTCGGACACGACCGCGCGGGCCGGCGCGAGCAGCAGCTCGCCCGCCGCGATCACGCCGCCGCCGATGACGACGACGTCCGGGTTGAGCATGTTCACGAGGTTCGCCACGCCGATGCCCAGCCAGCGTCCCATCACCGAGAGCGCCTCGATCGCCGCCTCGTCGCCCTCGTGCGCGAGGTCGGTGACGAGCGGGCCGGAGATCTCGCGGCCGGCGGCGAGCGCGTGGCCGAGCGCCGACTGCGGGCGCTCCTGCGCCAGGCGCCGCGCCTCGCGGCCCAGCGCCGTCCCCGAGCAGACGGACTCCAGGCAGCCCCGGTTGGGGCAGTTGCCGTTGCAGGCAGGACCGTCGGCATCGACGACCATGTGCCCGAGCTCGGCGCCCGCGCCCTGGCTGCCGCGCTGCAGCGCGCCGCCGACGACGAGGCCGCCGCCGATCCCGGTGCCGATCGTCAGCAACGCCGCGTCGCGGACGCCGCGCGCGGCCCCGTAGCGCCATTCGGCGAGCATCGCGGCGTTCGCGTCGTTGTCGACGAACACCGGCAGGCCGATGCGCTCGGCGACGAGATCGCGGAACGGGACGCCGGCCAGCGGCAGGTGGGTCGACATCACCGCGACGCCGCGCGCGGTGTCGATCAGGGCCGGGATCCCGATGCCGACGGCGTCGACGCCACCGGACGCTCCCTCGATCGCGTCGCGCACCTCCGCGACGGCCGAGACGACGGTCTCGAGCACACCGTGGTGGTCGGCGGCACGGGCCGGACGCGTGGCACGGTGGTGCACGTTCAACGCCTGATCGACCGCGCCGGCCAGGAGCTTCGTGCCACCGAGGTCGACCCCGATCACACAGCCGGTCGCCACGATCGGCCACCATACAGGGCTTCATGCCGCCACCTGAAGCCTGGATCAACCGATGATCGTGGATGAATCCCTGCCGCCGGCGCGGCCCAGGATCGATCGGCGGCGCACCGCAGGGCGACCCCTTCGAAAGCCGCCGATCGGTGCTGGGCCGTGATCGGCGGCGGGGATTCGCCGCGAGGATCGGGTGATCCAGGCGCGGAGCCCGACGGCGGGCCCGACTACCGCGTCTACCGCTCGCGCAAGCCGCTGTTTCCCAAGCGCGGCGGCGACGATCGCGACGAGCTCGCCCGCCTGCGCGCGGGCACCCAGCGCGCCCAGGACCCCGGCCAGGGCGGCCCGCCGGGCGCCGAGCCCGAGCGCAAGCGCGGCCGCGGGCTGATCCCGAAGGCGCCGTCCGCGCCGCGTCGCCAGCGCTTCACGCGCGGCCGCGTCATCCGCTGGATCCTGCTGGCGGTCGTCGCATGGATCACGCTGTCGGTCCTTTTCTTCCTCGTCAGCGCGCAGATCCAGCAGGGCAAGGTCTCCGACGCCAACGGGCTGCTCGGCGGCGCCGGCTACCCCGCCACGTCGGCGAACAACATCCTCGTGCTCGGCTCCGACGTGCGCACGAGCGACACCGCCGAGCCGGGCGCGCAGACGACCGGCAACGGGCGCTCGGACTCGATCCTGCTCATGCGCATCGGCGGCGGCGCGAACCGCCGTCTGTCGATCGCGCGCGACACGGTCGTCGACATCCCCGGCACCGGGCGCCAGAAGATCAATGCCGCCTACGCGATCGGCGGCACGGCGCTGGCCGTGCAGACGATCGAGCAGTTCACCGGCATCGACATCAACCACGTGATGATCGTCAGCTTCGAGGACTTCCCGGCGCTCATCGACGCGATGGGCGGCATCACGTATCGCGGCGGCTGCGTCGTGTCGAAGATCAACGGCGGCTTCAAGAACGGCGGCTACACGCTGCGCCTGCCGGCCGGCAAGTCACACATCGACGGCAAGCAGGCGCTGGCGCTGGCGCGCACCCGCAAGAACGCCTGCAACCGCAACGAGGACGACCTGACGCGCGCGCGGCGCCAGCAGAAGATCGTCGGCGCGATGAAGCGCCGGCTGCTGTCGCCGATGGCGTTCGCGCGGCTACCGCTGATCTCCTGGAACGTCCCCAAGGCGCTGCGCTCGGACATGAGCGGGCCGACGCTGATGGGGCTCTTCGCCGCGCTGTCGGTCGCCGGCACGCCCGAGACCGACATCCTCGGCACGATCTCGGGGCAGGTCCCGGAGGCGGTCAAGCAGGCGAAGGTCCGCCGCTTCCTCGCGGGGTGAGCGTCAGCTCTTGGCGGGCTTCGAGCTCGACGAGCTCGAGGATGACTTCGAGGAGGAGGAGTCCGACGACGAGGACGAGGAGGAGGAGGACGACGACGACTCGGCCTTCGCCGGGGCGTCGGACTTCTTCTCGCTCTTGGAGACGTCGCCCGACGACGAGTCGCTCTTCTCGCTCTTCTGCTTGGAGCTGTCGTGGGCGTCCTTCTCCCGCGCGCGCTTCTTCGTTCCGTAGTCGGTGTTGTAGAAGCCCTTGCCCTTGAAATGCACGGCGATCGGGTGAAAGACGCGCGTCACCGGCAGGCCGGTCTCGGGATCGCACTCCAGCGGCGGATCCACCATCTTCTGCATGATCTCGAACGTCGTGCCGTCCTGGCGTTTGTACTCGTAGAAGGGCACCGGCCAGCCATTATCTAGCATGGCCCGGCGATGACCCAGCCAGCCGCCGACGCGGCCACCATGGAGAAGATCGTCGCGCTGTGCAAACGGCGCGGCTTCATCTTCGCCTCCTCAGAGATCTACGGCGGCCTCGGGTCGACGTATGACTACGGCCACTACGGCGTGCTGCTGAAGACCAACGTCAAGAACGAGTGGTGGCGCGCGATGCTCCAGGAGCGCGACGACATCGTCGCCCTGGACTCGGCGATCCTCCAGCACCCGCGCGTGTGGGAGGCCTCCGGCCACCTCGCCGGCTTCACCGATCCGATGGTCGACTGCCGCGCCTGCAAGAAGCGCTTTCGCGCCGACCACCTCGACGTCGAGGAGATGTGCCCGGCGAAGGCGTCGCTGCCCAAGACCGAGGATCGCCGCCACGAGCTGACCGAGGCGCGCGACTTCAACCTCATGTTCAAGACGTTCGTCGGCCCGATGGAGGAGAGCGCGTCGGTCGCCTACCTGCGCCCCGAGACCGCGCAGGGCATCTTCATCAACTTCAAGAACGTCCTGCAGTTCAGCCGCAAGAAGCCGCCGTTCGGCATCGCCCAGGTCGGCAAGTCCTTCCGCAACGAGATCACGCCCGGCAACTTCGTCTTTCGCACCCGCGAGTTCGAGCAGATGGAGATGGAGTTCTTCGTCGCGCCCGACGACGCTCTGCAGTGGTACGACCACTGGAAGCGCCAGCGCTTCGCCTGGTATGTCGGCCTCGGCCTGCGCGAGGACCACCTGCGCATGCGCGAGCACGATCCCGACGAGCTGTCGCACTACTCCTCGGGCACCGCGGACGTCGAGTACTACTTCCCGATCGGGTGGTCAGAGCTCGAGGGCGTCGCCAACCGCGGCAACTTCGACCTCACCCAGCACGCGGAGTACTCCGGCGAGAAGCTCGAGTACTTCGATCCGCAGACCAAGGAGCGCTACGTCCCGCACGTCATCGAGCCGGCGGCGGGCGCCGACCGCGCGACGCTGGCGTTTCTCGTCGACGCCTACGACGAGGACGAGCTCGGCGGCGAGTCGCGCACGGTGCTCAAGCTGCACCCGCGCCTGGCGCCGGTGAAGGTCGCCGTTCTGCCGCTGGTCCGCAAGGACGGCCAGCCCGAGGTCGCCCGCGAGATCGTCACAGCGCTGCGCGCGCGGATGCAGACCGAGTACGACGAGGGCGGCTCGATCGGCAAGCGCTACCGCCGCCAGGACGAGATCGGCACGCCGTTCTGCATCACGGTCGACCACCAGACGCTGGAGGACCGCACCGTCACGCTGCGCGACCGCGACACGCTCGAGCAGGAGCGCCTGTCGATCGATGGGCTCGTCGAGGTGCTCGTGGAGCGGCTGGCCCGGGAGTGGCGCTCGCCGAAGCCGTAGCGGCGGCCGGATCGATCCTCCGATCGCGCCGGCCGCCCCATGGTCATGTGATCGGGATGCGGTCCCCGTTGCTCACCAGCCAGTCGTCGAAGGTCTGCAGCTGCGGGTTGAGCGTTCGGACGTACTCGACCTCGCGCGGGCCGGGGCCGGGGATCATCGGCACCGTCCGCGTCGATGTCGACGTAGCGCACCTCCTCCCCGATCGCCCGGGTGAGCTTCTGCGCCATCTGCCGGCAGGTCAGGTTCTCGCCGCTGATCGAGACGGTCGCGCCGATGTGCTCGTCGCCACGGGCGAAGATGGCATGGGCGGTCCTGCCGATGTCCTCCGCGGCGATCGCCGGCCGGCGCTTGTCACCCATCGGGAAGGTCAGCGCCAGGACGCCGTCCTCGCCGCGCTGGGGCCGAGGCCGAAATTGATGAAGTTCTCCCAGTAGAACGTGTCAGAGACTCCCGGAGTCGGTGGTGGCAGGGGAAACGGCGTGGTTGGCGTGGATGACGTCGCCCGGGTCGTACGTGGCCTTGACCTGCCGCAGCCGCGCGAGCAGGTCCGCCGCGAAGACATCGCTGTTCGGGCGCTCGGCGAAGTTCGCGTAGGCCCCCGTCTCGTGGCCGTGCACGGCGTGGCGGACGAGCGCGAGCGCCGCCTCGATCGCCGCGCCGGACGCGGCGTCGGCGGGGACGCCCAGGGCGAACAGCGCGAAGCGACCGGTCAGGCAGGACACGGCCCCGCCATCCGGCGCCGGGCGGCCCAGGGCGCCGCCGAGCTGGCGCAGCTCGACGACGGTCAACGGGCAGTCGCTGTCGGCGCCGGCCGCGGCGACGAGCGCGTCGATCACGCCGTCGGGCGCGTCGCCGAGCAGCGCGTGATCGCTGGCGACGGGCAGCGGCTCCTCGGGATCCATGTGCAGGCGGCTGAGCGCGACGGGTGGCACCATCGCGAACGTGTCGATGACCGGATCCAGCGCGCGCAGCGCGGCCAGCACGTCACCGGCCTCCTCGGCCGTCGCCAGCACCGCACCGTCGATCACGACGAAGGCGTTGCCGCGCAGCGGCTCGGGGATCTCCGGCAGGGGCGGGATGCGCAGCATCCGCGCAGACGTCGTCACCATGTCCGGCGCGGTCTGCGTCCAGTCGCGCCACGCCCGCAGCACCTCGGCGGCGTCCTGGAGCGGCCAGAACATCGCCCCCGCGAAGACGGCCGGCGCGGGAAGCAGGTCGAACTCCATCGCAGTGACGACGCCGAACGAGCCGCCGCCGCCGCGCAGCGCCCAGAAGAGGTCGGCGTGGTGGTCGCGATCACAGCGCAGCAGCCGGCCGTCGGGGACGGCGACCTCGATCGCCGTCACGTGGTTGGCCGCCAGGCCGTGCCGGCGCCCGAGCCAGCTCATGCCGCCGCCCAGGGTGTAGCCGACGACGCCGACGTCGGGCGACGATCCGGCGAGCGGGGCCAGCCCGTGCTCCGAGGCCGGCGCCGTGACCTGCAGCCATACGGCGCCGCAGCCCACGCGCGCCCGGCGCGCAATCGGATCGATCCCGACCGCGTCCAGCGCCGAGGTCTTCAGCAGGATCGTGCCGGCGAGCGAGCCGAGCGGCCCGGCGTTGTGGCCGGTCGCCTGGGGTGCGACCCGCAGGCCGCGCTCGTGGGCGATTGCCACGACGGCGAGGACGTCCTGCTCCTCGGTGGCCACCACGACCGCCGCGGGCTGCTGGTCGACGGCGACGTTGAAGGCCAGCCGTGCGTCGTCCCATCCGGGATCTCCGGGGGCGAACACGGCGCCGGTGCAGCGGTCGCGCAGGGCCGCAATGGCGGTTGCCTGTGGCGAGTCTGTCTCTTGTAGCAGTACCTGGGTCCTGGCTCGGTTCATCGTCGCCCCCCTTTGGATAGTCGGCAAGCTAGAACGGCGACCGGGGACCCTGCATCGGCATCGATGCCTAAATCGATTGCCTAACTTGTGCCGCCCGGCCGCGGCGGGCGTGCGGTGCGCATCCGTCGTGCCGGCTACATGCTGTGCTCGTGCGTCCAGCCCACTGTTGCCGCGCGCGAGCCCACGCCGAGCTTTCGGTACACCGAGCGCAGGTGCGCATGTACCGTGCGCCGGCTCACCACGAGCTCCTGCGCGATCTGGGCGTCCGTCAGCTCGCGCGTCAGCAGGCGCAGGACCTCGAGCTCGCGAGCGGTGAGCGGCGGCAGCGCGCCGTCCGCTCTGCCTTCGACCGCCACGTGGCCCGCGGATCGGGTTTCGCCGAGCCCGCGACGGCCGCGGCCATCGTGCGCGAGCGCGCCAGACTGGCCTGGCTGATCACCCGCCGCCGCGCCAGCACGGTGCCGATGATCCCCGTTCCCGCCGCGACCTCAGCTCCGACCGCCGAGACGGGGTAGCCCGAGCGGGCGGCGGCCAGCAACCCCGCCGACTCCGGCTCGACGGCGAACAGATGCTGTGCCCGAAGCCGAGCGGCGAAAGGATCGTGCCCTGCAGGCAGGCCCGGATCCACGATATATCGCCGCGCGCCACCGCGTGATGTACCGCCTCTGCGGGGCACGGCGTGCCGCTGCCGCCCAGGCCGTCGCTCCGCTACCGTCCTGGCCAGCCAGCCAGTTCTCGCCGACGCCGCCCAGATCCAGGAGCCCCGCCCATGGCCGTGACCGTGACCGTTCCGCCTGCCACGGACCAGATCGACTACGCCGACCTCTACGCGCGCTGGGAGCGTGGCAACTGGTCGGCGACGGACATCGACTTCACGCAGGACCGCATCGACTGGCGCGAGAAGTTCACCGACGAGCAGCGCCGCGGCGCGCTGTGGCTGTACACGCTGTTCTTCCACGGCGAGGACTCCGTCGCCGACAACCTCTCGCCGTACATCGACGCCGCGCCGCTGGAGGAGCAGAAGTACTTCCTCGCGACGCAGCAGGTCGACGAGGCGCGCCACGCGGTCTTCTTTCATCGCTGGATGCACGAGGTCGTGGGCGTCGGCGACGGGTCGCTCGGCGACGGGCTGCGCAGCACGCAGGGAGAGCTGACCTGGGGGCACGGCAAGCTCTTCGGCCGCCTGGACCGGATGGCCGACGAGCTGCGCCGCGACCAGTCGCCGCTGACGCTCGCCCGCGCCGTCACGCTCTACCACGTCGTCGTCGAGGGCACGCTCGCCCAGCCCGGTCAGCACATGATCGAGACGTCGCTGGAGCAGATGGACCTCATGCCGGGCTTTCGCGAGGGGATGCGCAACGTCGCGATCGACGAGCAGCGCCACATCGCCTTCGGCGTCAAGTTGCTCGCCGACCTGTTCCGGGAGAACCCGCAGGAGACGCAGGACGCGATCGTCGACCTCATCCGCGAGGTCCTGCAGTACACGCTCAGCGTGCCGATCCCGCCGGGCTGGGACACCTCCTACACCGAGAGCCTCGGGTACACGATGGAGGACCTCTACGAGGAGGGCGCGCGGGCCAACGAGGCGCGCCTGCGGGCGATCGGCCTGCCGCTCGACGACATCGCCCACTTCCCGTTTCCGATGGACATCACGCCGCGCGAGCGCGGACAGCAGGCGCTGGCGCTGCTGAAGGCCGGCCTGCTCGGCGCCGGCGACGGCGGCCCCGTCGGCCGCGACCCCGAAACCGTGCAGATCTTCTTCGATCTGCTGGCGCGCAACGTGCGCGGCGAGGAGATCGCGCCCGGCTCGACGATCCAGTGGGACTTCCCCGACCACGAGCCCTGGTACCTGCTCATCGAGGGGCCGGCGCGCAAGCGCGCGATCCAGGGCCGCGTGCCCAAGCCGACCGTGCGCCTGCGGATGCGCTGGGACGACTTCGGCGAGCTCGTCTCCGAGCGCGCGCAGCCCTACCACCTCATGATGCGCGGCCGGATGCGCCCGTGGGGCGACCCGCGCGTGCTGCTGAAGCTGCAGCGCCTGTTTCACTGAGCGGCCAGGTACTGTCAGCGCAGCATGCTGCGTCAAGGGCCCATCTCGCGCTTCGTGCACGGCGTCATCGAGTACCTCGCGGGGGTGCTGCTCATCGCCGCGCCGTTTCTGTTCGGCTTCGACTCGGGCGCCGCGACGGCGGTGTCGATCATCGCCGGCGTCCTCGTCATCGTCATCGCCTCGAGCACCGAGGGCCCGAGCTCGCTGATCAACTCGATTCCGATCGCCGGCGCATCTGCTGCTGGACTTCGCGCTGGCCGCCGCGCTCATCGCCTCGCCGTTCCTCTTCGGGTTCAGCGACGAGAGCGCGCCCACGGCGTTCTTTCTCGTCATGGGCGTGGCGCACCTGCTCGTGACGATCGCCACGCGTTTCAAGAGCGCCGACGCGTCGCTGACGCGACGCGGCGCCGAGCGCTAGGCCGCGGCCGCGGCGCCGGCGAGGTTCGCACTACCCTTCCGCCCGTGAAATTCGTCGACATCGTCTCTCGCTTCGGCGACACGACCCTGCGCATCACCCCCGTGCGCCATCCATGGGACACCGAGACCACCCAGCCCGCCTGGGACATCCAGCTGACCGGCCCCGAGCTCGACGTGTCGGGCCGCTACGTCGAGGATCCCGAGTCGTCGCAGACGCTCATCGAGTACTGCGAGGAGCTGGCCGCCGAGCACAAGGGCTGGGACGGCGAGAAGACGTGGCAGTCGGCGGGCGGCGACATCACCCTGAGCGCCAACCACGACCAGGTCAACACGACGCGGATGACCGCCACGCTGCGCGGCGGCGTCGTGCCGCAGTGGACGGCCTCATGCCAGCTGCACGTCGACCCCTATCGCTTCGACCGCGTCGCCAAGAACCTCGTCCTGTACAGCGAGGAGCTCTTCGGCGACGAGTACGACGAGGACGCCGAGCCCGAGCGCCGCAACCCGCGCAAGATCGCGGCCGAGCCGTTCAAGAAGATCGGCGACCCGAGCCCCGAGCGCTGGTCCTAGCCATCGGCTCACCGCCGGCGCGCGCGACCAGCCCAAAAAAACGCTGGCTATGCGCCGCCTTCGCGCGGCGCTGGCGGGGTCAACGGCATCGCTGAGGGTGTGAGCCTGTTCGGTGGCGGCCACGCCAGCCCAGCGCGACAGCGCACCCATCCATTGGGGCGGATCACCGCGCGAACGGTCCGTCTCGATCACCCGCGCTCGCTGACCCTCCAGACCTCCTCATACGACTGAAGGACGCGCCGCGTACCGCGGCGCGCCTCAGGCTCAGCCGAATGCTGCGAGCTATGCCTTCGCGAGGTTGCTCGTGAACTGCTTGACGAGCGCCTCCAGCACGGCCTGCACGGTGCCCTCGCCCATCGACGCGGCCTTGCCGCTGACGTTGGCGGACACGTCGACCGTCCCGCCGTCGCCGCCGATCGTGATCGTGACGTCGCCGTCGGCGTTGCTCTGACCGCCGGCCTCCTTGGCCTGCGCCTTGAACTTCGCGGTCTTCGAGCCGTCGTCCTTGGAGACGATCTCGACCGGGCCGCTGAACGTCATGGCCATCGAGCCCATGTCGACCTTGATCTCGGCCTTGGCCTTCTCGGGGCCTTCGGCGGAGACGACCTTCGCGCCCGGAACGCACGGGACGACCTTGCTGACGTCGGAGACGACCTCCCACGCGTGCTCGGGGTCTGAAACGCTGAACTTCTCTTGCAGTTGGGTTGCCATGAGCGGCTCCCTTCGTGTGGCTGAGCTCCCCCTCGAACCTGGCGTACCCCCGCTCCCGGCGTGATCAATCGTCGCGCATTGCGAAGCTATGAACGCATAGAAAAAACCGCCGCGTCGGTGAGAGCAGGCCGGGGGCGCGACGGCGAGGGTGAAGCCTCGCCCGCGCGGTTCAGGCCACGTCCTGTACGAGCGCGCGCACGCACCGCTCGCCGGCCGCGAGCGCCGGGCCGAAGTCGCGCTCGCCGTCGGCGAGCATGCGCAGCATCAGCCCGTCGCCGAGCGAGAAGATCACGTCGACGACGGCCTCGGGCTCGGCCGCGAGCGCCAGCACGCCCTGCGCCTGCTTGGCGCGCAGTACGCCGGCGACCTGTTCGCGCAGCCGGCTGAGCAGCTCGCCGAACTCGATCGCGACGTCCTCGTGGCGGCGCGAGAGGACGAACAGCTCGAAGATGAGCGTCACGAAGCCGGGGTCGTTGCGGACGACGTCCTCGAGGCCGGCGACGAGGACGGCGATGACGTCGTCGGCGCTGCGCGCCTCGGCGAGCCCCGCGGCGAGCGCCGCCTGGCGCACGTCGCAGTCGTGGCGCACGACCTCGATCAGCAGCCGCTCCTTCGTGCCGAAGTAGTAGTGCAGCAGCCCGCGCGAGACGCCGGCGGCGCGCGCGACCTGGTCGAACGTCGAGCCGGCCGTGCCGCGCTCGGCGACCGACGCGCGCATCGCCGCGACGATCCGCGCCGCCTTGTCGGAGGCGAGCACGCGCTCGCCTGCCGTCCCCGCTTGCACCATCACGGCCGGGAGCGTACTGGCTGGCTGGCCAGGAAGGGCGGCGCCAGCGGCGCTGTGGAAACGACGAAGGCGCCCCGTGGGGCGCCTCCCGGCACTGCGGTCCGGCGGGCGTGACGGCGATCAGGTCGTCGGCGCCGCCGCGGGCGGAGCGGCCGGTGTGGTGTTGGAGGTGTAGTCGAACTCCTCCTCGGCGCCGAACAGCGCGTCGAGCACCTTGTTGCGCAGGCCCTCGCTGACGGCGATCGCGACCGCGCCGCCGAAGAGCGCGACGAGCAGCAGCTTGCCGAAGCCACCCTTGCGCTTCTTCTTGGGCGTCTGGTGCTTGGGCGCCTCGCGCAGCGCCGACGAGGCGTCGCGCAGCGCATCGGCGGACTTCTTCAGGTTCGCGTGCAGCTTCTTGTCCTCGATGAGGTTCTTCGTCGGGGACTTGCCGTGATTCAGACGGCCGTAGGCGTTACGCGCGGCCTCGAAGGCCACGACCATGTTGTCGCGCAGCTCGTCGTCCTGGATGACCCGCTGCAGATACGGGTTCTCCTTCGCGGCTTGAGCGGCTGCGGCGGCCTTCGCGGCCTTGTCCTTCGCTGCCATTCGTGTCACCTCGGGTTGCTTGCTTGGGGCGTTGATTGAGCATATACCCGGCTTCCGTTGCGCCCACCCGCAGGCTCTGCCGGCTCCAGCGCGGCCTCGAGGACCTCGCCGATCTCGCTGACGAAGCGAAATTCGAGCTTCGCGCGCAGGTGCTCGGGGATCTCGTCGGTGTCGGGCTCGTTGAGCTCGGGGGCGATGACGGTCGTGATGCCGTTGCGCTGCGCGGCGAGCGCCTTGTCCTTCAGCCCGCCGATCGGCAGCACCTGGCCGGTCAGCGTCATCTCGCCGGTCATGGCGAGCGAGTCGCGGACGTGGCGGCCGGTGAGCAGCGAGACGAGCGCCGTCGCCATCGTGATCCCCGCGCTCGGGCCGTCCTTGGGGATCGCGCCCGCCGGCACGTGGATGTGGATGTCGTGGGTCCGAAACCAGTCCGAGGGCAGGGTCGGCGCGAGGTCGTGCAGGTGCCCGCGCACGTAGGACAGCGCCGCCGCCGCGGACTCCTTCATGACGTCGCCGAGCTGGCCGGTGATCTGCAGCTCGCCCTCCCCGTCGAAGGCCTGCGCCTCGATGAACAGCACGTCGCCGCCGACCGGCGTCCAGGCCAGGCCGGTGGCGACGCCGGCGACGCGGGTGCGGCGGCGCGTCTCGGCGTGGTAGCGCTTGCGGCCCAGCAGCTCGCGCGCCCGCGCCTCGCCGATCGACCCCTTCGGCGTCTTGCCCTCCGCGACGCCGCGCGCGACCTTGCGCGCGATCGCGCCGATCTGGCGCTCGAGCTCGCGCACGCCGGCCTCGCGCGTGTAATCGGCGATCACCGCGCGCAGCGCGGCATCGGTGATCCGCAGCTGGCTGCGCTTCAGGCCGTTGCGATCGGCCTGGCGCGGCACGAGGTAGCGCTTGGCGATCTGCAGCTTCTCGTCGGCGGTGTAGCCGGCGATCTCGATCATCTCCATGCGATCGCGCAGCGGACCGGGGATCGTGTCCAGCGTGTTCGCCGTCGTGATGAACATCACGCGCGAGAGGTCGAACGGGAGGTCGAGGTAGTGGTCGCGGAAGTTCTCGTTCTGCTCGGGATCGAGCACCTCGAGCATCGCGCTGGCCGGGTCGCCGCGGAAGTCCGAGCCCATCTTGTCGATCTCGTCGATCATGAACAGCGGGTTGTTGGAGCCCGCGTCGCGCAGCGCGCGGATGATCGTGCCGGGCATCGCGCCGATGTACGTGCGCCGGTGGCCGCGGATCTCGGCCTCGTCGCGCACGCCGCCGGCGCTGATGCGCTCGAAGTCGCGTCCCAGCGCGCGGGCGATCGACTTGCCCAGCGACGTCTTGCCGACGCCGGGCGGGCCGACGAAGCTGAGGATCGTGCCGCGCGAGACGGCCTTGTCGCCGACGAGCTTGCGCACGGCGAGGAACTCGAGGATGCGGTCCTTGACCTGCTCGAGGCCGTAGTGGTCCTCGTCGAGGATCTTGCGCGCGTGGGCGAGGTCGAGGTTGTCCTCGGTCGACGTGTTCCACGGCAGCGACGCGATCCACTCCAGGTAGGTGCGGATGACGCCGTGCTCGGCGGCGGCCGGCGGCAGGTTCTCCAGCCGGCCGAGCTCGCGGTCGGCCTGCTTGCGCACGTCCTCGGGCAGGTCGATCGCCGCGAGCTGCTCGCGCAGCTCGTTGGCCTCGGCGGCGGACTCGTCGAACTCGCCGAGCTCCTCCTGGATCGCCTTGAGCTGCTGGCGCAGGATGAACTCGCGTTGCGTGCGGTCCATGTCGGACTGGACCTGGTTCTGGATCTCCGAGCCGATCGAGATGACCTCGAGCTCGCGGGCGAGCGCCTCGGTCAGGCGGCGCAGGCGCTTGGCGACGTTGGGCTCCTCCAGCAGCCCCTGCTTGTCGTCGGTCGGCAGCCGCAGCGAGCCGGAGATGATGTGGCTCAGCGCGCCGGGCTCCTCGACGTTGGCGACCGCGATCTGCAGCTCCTCGGGCAGGTAGGGGACGGCTTCGACGATCTGCGAGAACGTCTGCTGGACGTTGCGCATGAGCGCCGTCAGCTCGGGCGACTCCTCGACGACGTCGGGGCGCTCGGAGATCTCGGCGACGAGGTAGGGGTGCCCTTTCTGCCAGCGATCGATCTTCACGCGCTGTCCGCCCTGGACGAGCACGCGCAGCGTGCCGTCGGGGACCTTGAGCATGCGCGCGATGACGCCGACGACGCCGACGTCGTAGAGCTCGTCGGGCCCGGGCTCCTCGAGCTCGGGCTGGCGGCTGGCGACCATGACGAGCATCCGGTTGCCGGCGAGCACGTCGTTGACGAGCTGGATCGATCGCTCCTGGCCGATCGCCAGCGGCGTCAGCGTCTCGGGAAACGGGACCGTCTCGCGCAGCGGCAGGACCGGCAGCGTCTCGGGGAGCGGCTGGCTCATGCCGACCTCGATCTCGCGCGCGGCGTTGCCGTCGCTGACGACGTCGATCATGGCTCCTCGACGACGTCCGGCGTGCCGCCGCGCTCGATCGGCACGCTGCGGGTGTGCGCCGCGGGGTCGGCGAGCGGCAGCTCCACGCGCAGGATGCCGTCCTGGTAGGTCGCCCGCGCCTGCTCGGCGACGACCTCGGCGCCGAGCTCGATCGTGCGCCGGAACGGCCCGTGCTCGATCTCGAGCTGCTGGTAGACGCGGGCCTCGGCGTCGGCTTCGCGGCGGTGTCCGGTGAGCGTCAGCGCGCGGCCCTGGATCTCCAGGCCGAGGTCGCCCGCGTCGATCCCGGCGAGCTCCGCGTGGACGACCGCGCGCGGCGGGTCGTCGGCGTAGAACACGTCGACGGCGGGGCTGAAGCCCGTGCGCCGCGACGTCAGGCTGACGCTGCCGAAGACGTCGCCGAACAGCTCGTCCATCTCGCGGCGCATCCGCTCGAAGTTCGCAAAGAGGTCACGCTCACGGGCCATGACGGCGCAGCGTACCCACTGCACGCGGGGGCGCTCGCCGAATCAGAGCTCGTAGACGGCGCCCTCGCGCGCGACCTCGATCGGTCCCGCGAACGCCCGGCGAGCCTCGTCGAGCGCCCAGCCGGCGTCGAGCTCGTCGGAGATGTGGGTGAGCACGAGCCGCCGCGCCCGGCAGCGGGCGGCGTGCTCTCCCGCCTCGCCGGCGGTGAGGTGCCCGCGCGGGCCGTCGTGCTCGGGTGTGGCGAGCGTCGCCTCGAGGAACAGCAGGTCGGTCTCGGCGGCGAAGTCGTCGAGCGCGTGCGTGGGCCCGTGGTCGGCGCCGAAGGTGAAGCGCGCGCCCGACGCGCAGCACACGTCGACGGCGTTGGCGGGCACGTAGTGCGGGACGGGCTGAAACTGCACCTGAAGAGAGCCGACGTGCGCCGCCACGGCGGCGTCGTACTCGGTGATCGCAAACGCGCCGTCGAGCAGGCGCGGTTGGCCGCCCACCTCGGTCAGCGTGTTGAGAAACGTGGTCGCGCCGCTCGGGACGAGCAGCTGCGGGCCGGACTGACCGTCGTCGCCCGAGCACCGGCCGCCGTGCCCGCGCGGCCCGTAGGTCAGCGCGCACGCGTAGGGGACGAGATCGAAGAAGTGATCGGGATGCATGTGCGTGATCACGACGCCGTCGACGTCGGTGTAGTCACACACGCGGCGCAGCTTGGAGAACACGCCGCTGCCGCAGTCGACGAGCAGTGTCGTGTCGTCGTGCTCGACGAGATAGCCGCTGCAGGCTCCGTCTGCGTCCTGCCAGGCGGGGGACTTTCCCAGCACCGTGACCCTCACGGCGGAGACTCTATGCGGGAGGCTCCGGGCGCGTGCTCACCGTGCGTGCAGCGCGGCCTGCTCCTGCGCGCTGGGAAACGCCCATGCGGCCTGCGTGCGGCGCTCCTGACGGAACGCGAAGCGCAGCTGCTGCGGCGGGCGCAGCCCCTCGGGGCTGTAGGGCCGGAAGGTCGAGCACGGCTCGTCGACTTGGAGTGCGCAAAGCAGGTTGCGTGCAAAGAAGCAGTCCTCGCATGCCGCCTTCTTCGTCCCGACCGTCGCCCGCGTTTTGACCATTCGCCCGTCACCCCTCGTCGCACACCGAATCGGTGCCATCACAGCATGTGCCGAGGGCGCGCTTCAAGGGTCCGAAACGGCCGTTCCCGCTCGTATGGGGTTTTTGAAATCGGGCAGCCCGCAAATGCCGCAGGAAACCATCGCCTACCCCGGGAGAGGGCGCGAGCAAGCAGATCTCGCCCCTCCGCGCAGGAGCCCTTCGCGCTCTTTGGGAGACTTTCACCCGCGATGGCCGCCGAAAGCCACGACACGATCATTGTCGGGGCGGGCATCCTCGGCCTCGCCGTCGCCCGCGAGCTGCTCGCTCGGCGCCCGGGTGAGCGGGTCCTCGTCGTCGAGCGCGAGGCGGCGCCCGCCGCGCACCAGAGCAGCCACAACTCCGGCGTCGTCCACGGCGGGATCTACTATGCGCCGGGCTCGCTGAAGGCGCGGCTGTGCGTCACGGGGGCGGCGCGCCTGTACGCCTACTGCGAGGCCAACGCGATCGACGTGCGCCGCATCGGCAAGCTCATCGTCGCGCTGACGCCCGACGAGCTGCCCGCCCTCGAGGAGCTCGAGCGCCGCGCGCACGCCAACGGCGTGACCGGCGTCAAGCGCCTCGACGCCGACGCCCTGCGCGCCGTCGAGCCCCACGCATCCGGCATCGCCGCCCTGCACTCGCCCGCCACCGGCATCGTCGACTTCGGCGCGGTCTGCCGCCGGCTCGCGAGCGACGTGACGGCCGCCGGCGGCGAGCTGCGCTGCGACTGGCAGGTCAGCGCCGTCACCCCGACCGCGACCGGCCTGCGCCTGCGCAGCGCCACCGGCGACGAAGCCCACGCCGCGCGCGCCGTCTTCTGCGCCGGGCTGTGGTCCGACCGCCTCGCCGTTCTCGCCGGAGCCGACCCCGACCCTCGCATCGTGCCCTTCCGCGGCGCCTACCTGCAACTGCGCCCCGAGCGCCACGAGCTCGTGCGCGGCCTCATCTATCCCGTGCCCGACCCGCGCCTGCCGTTCCTCGGCATTCACCTCACGCCGACGATCGACGGCGCCGTCCTCATCGGCCCCTCGGCGCTGCTCGCCACCGCTCGTGACGGCTACCGCCCCGCCACGCTGCGCGCCGAGGACATCCGCGACACGCTCGCCTGGCCCGGCACGTGGCGCATGGCCCGGCGCTGGTGGCGGACCGGCCTCACCGAGGCCCGGCTCGCCGCCAGCCACCGCGCCTTCACGGCCGCCGCCGCCCGCTACGTCCCCGCGGTCGCGCCCGAGGACCTCATCGCCGGTCCCGCCGGCGTGCGGGCTCAGGCCGTCGCGCGCGACGGGCGCCTGGTCGACGACTTCCTCCTCTCGACCACCCCCCGCGCGATCCACGTCCGCAACGCCCCGTCGCCGGCCGCCACCTCGGCGCTGGCCTTGGCGGAGCTGATCGCCGACCGGGCCGACGAGCTGTCCTGACCACGTCTGGGCCAGACGCCGGCGCGCCACAGTCCACCAACGCCGGCGCGCCATCCGTTTGGCCAGTCCGCCGATAGGCGACCATGGGAGCCCCATGCGGATCCTGCTCACAGGTGCGAGCGGCTCGATCGGAGCCGCACTCGCGCCCGCCCTGACGCACGCCGGCCACGACCTGCGGGGGTTCGGTCGCGATCCTTCCAAGGTGCCCGCCTCACTGGACTTCGTGCAGGGCGACGCGATCAGCGGCGCCGGCCTCGACGAGGCGCTGGACGGCATCGACGTCGCGTACTTCCTCATCCACTCGATGGAGGGCGACGGCCGCAACGGCTTCGAGGACGACGAGCGCGCCGCGGCCGAGAACTTCGTGACGGCGGCGCAGCGCGCCGGGGTGCGTCGCGTCGTCTACCTCGGCGGCCTGGTCCCGCCGGACAGACGGCCCTCGCGTCACCTGCGCAGCCGCCTCGAGGTCGAGCGGATCCTGCTCGCCGGCCTCCCCGAGGCGGTCGCGTTGCGCGCCTCGATCGTCATCGGCGCCCGCTCGCGCTCGTTTCGGTTCATGGTGCACCTCGTCGAGCGGATGCAGATCATCACGCTGCCGGCCTGGCGCGAGCACCGCACGCAGCCGATCGACGCGCGCGACGTCGGCTCCTTCCTGCTCGCCGCCGCGACGACGCCGCACGCGACGGGCGGGTTGTCACTGGATATCGCCGGGCCCGACGTCCTGAGCTACGAACAGATGATCGAGCGCATCGCCGACCTCATGCTCGTGCGCCGGCGGGCGCTTCGCCTCGGACGCAACGCGACGCCCGTGGTCGCCCCGATCGCCGCCGCGATCGCCGGCGAGGACACGGGCTTCATCGCTCCGCTCATGGAGAGCCTGGCGGGCGACCTGCTGCCGCGCGACGACCGCGCCGCGGCGCTGCTCGGCGTGCGCCTGCACAGCTTCGACCGCGCGGTCGAGCGGGCGCTGCGCGAGTGGGAGGCGGCCGAGCCGCTGGCGGCGCGATGACCTCCATCCCGTGTGCGCAGAAGACCGAATAGGTTCTCTGTCCCGTGTCCGTCGTAGTCGCCAGCATCGATATCGAGGCCCCCCTGCAGGAGGTCTGGGACACGGTCATGAACCCGGGTCGCATGGGCGAATGGGTGACGATCATCGACCGCATCGACGACGTCGATCCGGGCCCGGTCCGGCCCGGCTTTCGCATGAGTCAGACGCTGCATCTGCGCGGCATGCCGTTCAAGGTCCAGTGGACGCTCGAGGAGCTCGACGCCCCACGTTACGCCCGCTGGGAGGGCAGCGGGCCGGCGCGCGCCAAGGCCGTCACCGAGAACCGGCTGAGCGAGCGCAACGGGCGCACGCATTTCAACTACCGCAACGAGTTTCGCACCCCGTTCGGCCCGCTCGGCGCCGCCGCCTCGCGCGTGATCGTCGGCGGGATTCCGGAGAAGGAGGCCAACGCGTCCCTGCGGCGCCTGCGCGACCTGCTGGAGGGGCGCCGCTAGAAAAACGGCTACGTCTTCGCCCGACCGCTAGATGGTCTAGGCTCTGTGACGGTAATTGTCACTATGCCTGAACGGGGAAACGTACATGGCAGATTTTCTTGACGAGAAGCGAAGCGAGATTCGCGCGCGGCTGAAAGAACTCAAGCCGCTCGTCGACGAGTATCAACGCCTGGAGGCCGCCGCCGCGGCCCTCGACGGCGTCCCGGCGACCGACCGCGGCGCCTCCGCGATGGCCTCGCCCGTCGCACGGCGCGCCCGCGCGCAGGCCGCCCCGAAGCGCGCCAAGAGCAACGGCAGCGGCCGTCGCGGACGGCCGAAGGGCACCGGCACCCGCGGAGCCGAGGCGCTCGCGCTCGTCCGCGCCAAGCCCGGGATCACGATCCCCGAGATCGCCGAGCAGATGGGCATCAAGCAGAACTACCTCTACCGCGTGCTTCCCGGACTCGCCGACGACGGGCTCGTCAAGAAAGACGGGCGCGGCTGGCATCCCAAGGAGGCCGCGTAAGCCTCACGCGGGAGCCCATGAGCGGCCGCGTGCTTGGTAGGTGCGGCGGGCCGCCATGTGTTACTCGTTGCAAGCCGACACTCGCTCCCCGGCGTCAGTCACGGTGAGAACCGCGACCGACCTCGGGGAGACGGGGGTCTGAGCTCAGACCAGCCCGAGCTTGCTCACGGCGTCGCGCTCGTCGGACAGCTCCTTGACGGTGGCATCGATCCTGCCCCGCGCGAACTCACCGACCTCCAGGCCCTGCTCGATCGCGTAGCCGCCGTCGGCGCAGCGCACCGGGAAGCTCGAGATGAGCCCCTCGGCGACGCCGTAGGACCCGTCGGACGCGACCGCCATCGAGCGCAGCCCGTCGGCGCCGGCGACCCAGTCGCGCACGTGGTCGATCGCGGCGTTCGCCGCCGACGCGGCCGATGATGCGCCGCGCGCCTCGATGACCTCGGCGCCGCGCTTGCCGACGCGCGGGATGTACTCGTTCTCATACCAGTCCATGTCGACCTGGTCGACGGCGCGCTCGCCGTTGACCGTGGCGTTGAACAGGTCGGGGAACATCGAGGGCGAGTGGTTGCCCCAGACGACGAGGTCGTTGACGTCGTCGACGCTCACGCCGAGCTTCTGCGCGAGCAGCGCGACGGCGCGGTTCTCGTCCAGGCGCGTCATCGCCGTGATGCGCTCGGCCGGGATGTCGGGCGCGTTGGCGGCGAGGATGAGCGCGTTCGTGTTCGCCGGGTTGCCGACGACGAGCACCTTCACGTCGTCCGCCGCGGCGCCGTTGAGCGCCTCGCCCTGGGGCTTGAAGATCTGGCCGTTGGCCTCGAGCAGGTCCGCGCGCTCCATGCCCTTCGAGCGCGGCCGGGCACCGACGAGCATCGCGACGTTCACCCCATCGAAGGCCTGGGCCGGATCGTCGTAGATGTCGACGGAGGCCAGCAGCGGGAATGCGCAGTCGGTCAGCTCGAGCGTCGTGCCCTCGGCGGCCTTGACCGCCTGCGGGATCTCGAGCAGCTTCAGCGCAACGGGGGTGTCCGGCCCCAGTAGCTGCCCGGACGCGATGCGAAATAGCAGCGCGTAGCCGATCTGTCCGGCGGCGCCGGTGACCGCGACCTTCACGGGGGCGTTCGTCATACGTTCATCTCCTCGATCACTGCGTCGGCGAACTCGCTGGTGCCGACGGCGGTGGGATCCGTACGGCTCGGCTTCAGATCGTATGTGACCTTGTCGCCCTTGCGTATGACCGTAGCGATCGCGTCCTCCAGAGCGCGCGCCGCGGCGTGCTCCGAGAGGTGGTCGAGCATGTAGACGCCCGACAGCATGAGCGCCGTCGGGTTCATGCGGTTGGAGCCCGCGTACGTCGGCGACGAGCCGTGCGTCGCCTCGAACACGGCGGCGTCCTTACCGACGTTCGCCCCGCCGGCCATGCCCAGCCCGCCGATCATCGCGGCGCACAGATCGGAGACGATGTCCCCGTAGAGGTTGGGCAGGACGATGACCTCGAAGTCCTCCGGATAGGTGATGAGCTGGTTGCAGAGGTTGTCGATGATGACGTCGTCGAAGTCGATCGCCGGGTAGTCCGCGGCGACCTCGCGCGCGACCTCGAGAAACAGGCCGTCGGAGAACTTCATGATGTTCGCCTTGTGCGCCGCCACGACCTTGCGGTGACCGTGGGTGACGGCGTAGTCGAAGGCGTGACGGACGATCCGCTCGGAGCCGAACACGCTGATCGGCTTGATCGAGATGCCGGCGTCCTCACGCACGACCGAGCCGAGATCGGCGAGCGTCCGCCGCAGGGCCGCGTTCGCGGCGGTGCCGCGCTCGAACTCGATGCCGGCGTAGAGGTCCTCGGTGTTCTCGCGCACGATGACGACGTCGGTCTCCGGAAAGCGGGTGCGCACGCCCGCGAGCGCCTTGCACGGCCGGATGCACGCGTAGAGGTCCAGCTCCTTGCGCAGCAGCACGTTGATCGAGCGAAACCCCGAGCCGACGGGCGTCGTCGTCGGCCCCTTGATGCCCACGCCGGTGCTCTTCAGCGACTGCAGCGTGGCGTCCGGAAACGGGTTGCCGTGCTGGCGGTACTCGTCGATGCCGGCCTCGTGGCGGTCCCAGTTGAAGTCGACGCCGGTGGCCTCGAGCACGCGCCGGGTGGCCTCGGTCAGCTCGGGGCCGGTGCCGTCGCCGGGGATGAACGTCACGTCGTGCGCCACGGTTGCGACGCTAGCGTGTCGCCTCGCCGATGCAGAAGATCATCTACACCCTCACCGACGAGGCGCCGGCGCTCGCCACCGCCTCGCTGCTGCCGATCGTGCAGGCGTTCGCCGCCGCCGCGAACGTGGACGTCGAGCTGCGCGACATCTCGCTCGCCGGCCGGATCCTCGCCCGGTTCCCGGAGCGGCTGACCCCCGAGCAGCGGGTCCCCGACGCGCTGGCCGAGCTCGGCGAGCTGGCCACGACGCCCGCGGCGAACATCATCAAGCTGCCGAACATCAGCGCGTCGCTGCCGCAGATGAAGGCGGCGATCGCCGAGCTTCAGGCCAAGGGGTACGCGATCCCCGACCTGCCCGACGACCCCTCCGATCCGGTGCGCGTCACGTACGACGCGGTCAAGGGCAGCGCGGTCAACCCGGTCCTGCGCGAGGGCAACTCCGACCGCCGCGCGCCGGCGTCCGCCAAGGCCTTCGCGCGCTCGCACCCGCACTCGATGGGCGCGTGGTCAGCGGACTCCAAGTCGCACGTCGCGACGATGTCCGACGGCGACTTTCGCTCCACGGAGCAGTCGGCGACCGTCGCCGCGGACGGCGTCGTGCGCATCGAGCACGTGACGTCCGGCGACGGCACCGTCACGGTGCTCAAGGAGGGCATCGCGGTGCTCGCCGGTGAGGTGATCGATGCCGCCGTGATGCGCCGCGCGGCGCTCGACGCGTTCCTCGCCGAGCAGGTCGCCGAGGCCAAGGCGCAGGGCGTGCTCTTCTCCGTCCACCTGAAGGCGACGATGATGAAGGTCTCCGACCCGATCATCTTCGGCCACGCGGTGCGCGCCGTCGTCGGCGACGTCTACGACGGCCTCGACGCGAGCCCGAACGACGGCCTCGGCAGCCTCCTGACGGCGCACCCGGAGGCGGGCGAGGCGGTGCAAGCCGCCCTCGACGCGGGTCCGGCGATCGCGATGGTCGACTCCGACAGGGGCATCACGAACCTGCACGCGCCCTCCGACGTCATCGTCGACGCCTCGATGCCCGCGGCGATCCGCTCGTCGGGGCAGATGTGGAACGCCGCCGGTGAGCAGCAGGACACGAAGTTCGTCATCCCCGACTCCTCCTACGCGGCGCTGTACGCCGAGACCGTCGATCACTGCCGCGAGCACGGGGCCTTCGACCCGACGACGATGGGAACGACGCCGAACGTCGGGCTCATGGCGCAGAAGGCCGAGGAGTACGGCTCGCACGACAAGACCTTCGAGATCGCGTCGGCCGGCACGGTCCGCGTGGTCGACGGCGACGGCACGACGCTGCTCGAGCACGACGTCGACGCCGGCGACATCTGGCGCATGTGCCAGACGAAGGACGCGGCGATCCGGAACTGGGTCGAGCTGGCCGTCGGCCGGGCGCGCGCGACGAGCGCGCCCGCGGTGTTCTGGCTCGACGAGGCGCGGGCGCACGACGCCGAGCTGCTGAGGAAGGTCCGGCCCGCGCTCGACGCGCTCGACACGAACGGCCTGCAGATCGAGGTCATGCCCGTCGCCGAGGCGACGCGCTTCACGCTCGAGCGCGCCCGCGCGGGCGAGGACACGATCTCCGTCACCGGCAACGTCCTGCGCGACTACCTCACCGACCTCTTCCCGATCCTCGAGCTCGGCACGAGCGCGAAGATGCTCTCGATCGTGCCGCTCATGAACGGCGGCGGCCTCTTCGAGACGGGCGCCGGCGGATCGGCGCCCAAGCACGTCCAGCAGCTGCTGCGCGAGAACCACCTGCGCTGGGACTCGCTCGGGGAGTTCCTCGCGCTCGCGGTCTCCCTGGAGATGCTCGCCGAGAAGTCGGGCAACGCGCGCGCCAGGCTGCTCGGCGAGGCGCTGGACCGGGCGACCGGCAGCGTGCTCGAGAACGGCCGCTCGCCGTCGCGCAAGGTCGGCGAGCTCGACAACCGCGGCAGCCACTTCTACCTCGCGCTGTACTGGGCGCAGGAGCTGGCCGGGCAGACCGAGGACCGCGCGCTCGCAGAGCTCTTCGCGGAGGTGGCCGACCGGCTCGCCGGCCACCAGGACCAGATCGCCGAGGAGATGCTGCTCGTGCAGGGCGAGCCGGTCGACATCGGCGGCTACTACCGGCCCGACCCCGCGCGGGTGGATGCGGTGATGCGCCCGAGCGCGACGTTCGCGGCGGCGCTGGCGGTCCTGGACCGCGCCGCGCCGCGCTAGCGAATCGCCGTGCGATGCACCGGCGTCGGTTCGCGCAGCCCCGCGGCGTCGATCGCCGTCGCGCGCACGTGTGCGATGACCGACAACAGCGGGATCCGTACCGACCACTGACATGAGCGCCGGTCCGCCGAGCACGTGAGCGTCACCGTCGGCTGCGGCGTGCCGAGCAGGGAGTCGATGACGACCTCGACGGCCGCGACGCCGGACAGGTTGTCGGTCGCCGTGCCCGTGTAGGTCCTGCCGAACAGCAGGCCGAGCAGCGGCGGATGCTCGGTCGTCTGCGGCGCGACGGCGTCCTGCAGGTAGGCGAGCGTGCTCGCCGAGCACTCCGAGCGGTTGCCGGCGCCGTCGACCGCGACGGCCCGCAGCGTCGTGATGGCGTTGTGCGGCACGGTGGCGGGAATTCCCGCCGCGGCGAAGTCGGCGGCGCTGCCCTGGCCGACCGCCGTGCCGAGGCAGTTGGCGCCCGCGTAGAGCGTCACCGTCGCCGCCCCGGGGGCCGAGCCCCTGATGCGCGGGTGATCGTCGCTGGAGGGCGAGGCCGGAGTGCTCGCCGTCAGCACCGGCGCGGCGACGGGCGACGTCACGATCAGCACGAGGCGTGAGGTCGCCCCGCTCGGTGCCCGCGCCGTCACGACGTGCACCCCGCCGGTCGGGATCGCGACCGGACCGGTGTAAGACGTGTAGCGGGCACCGTCGACGCTCTTCGTCGCCGTCGCGCGGGCGGCACCGGTGACGCGCCCGTGACCGGGGCCGGCGTCGGCCGTCGGGACCCGGCGCCGGATCGGCGGCGAGCGGCGGGCCGCCCGTCTGCGTCTCCGGTGCGAGCGGGAAGCCGCCGCCCTTGTCCGTCGCCACGCCCACGTTGCCGGCCGCGTCGACGAGCTGCACGAACGCGACGCCGGCGCCCTGGGCGCTGCCCGGCAGCGAGCCCGTGCCGGTGATCTGCCCGCCGGCGGCCGTCAGCGTCAGGCTGTGCCACTGCCCGGCGGCGTCCTGGTAGAGCGCCACGCCGCCGGTGACGTCGGTGTCCGGCGATCTGACTCGAACGTCACTCGCCGTTGCGATCGCTGTCTCGACCTTGGCGATGCGCGGCGGCGTGAAGTCCGTCGAACGCGATCGCAGCACCGCGCCGGCGATCCGCGTGAACAGCCGCTGCGTGCCGCGCCCGGCCGGATCGGCGGGGTCGGAGATGAACTGGCCCGCCGCCAGATTGAGCGTCGTGTGGCGGCCGTCCGCCGCGGTGGAGTCCTGCACCCGTTGCAGCGTCGCTGGAAACGCGAGGCCCTCCTGGCCGATCTCCGGCTCGTGCGCGGCGAGGTCGATCGTCGGCCGCGACAGGACCGGGTCGACGTGCAGCACGTCGCTGGACGCCAGCGTCTCGATGAGCGCGCCATGGGCCGCGTCACCCGCGGCCACCGGCACGTCGATGTCGGTGCGCGGCTGGATCGGGCGGAAGTGGCTGACGATCGGGTCGCGGCCGTCGGCCGTCCAGTAACGGCCGCGGTCCGTCGTGACCTCGCTGGCGACGGGGTGCACGTCGAACGGCGCGCGCGTCACCGTCGCCGCGCCGCTGGGGTCGGGCGGCGGCAGCGCGGCGGCGCCCAGCGCTCCGGTCGCGGAGACGCGGTACATCGGCAGCCCGTAGAACGTCGCCTCCGTCAGCGCCTTGCCGTCGTAGACGCCGGGAACGGCGAGCGTCGCGAAGTACCGCTGCTTGGCGAACATGAGCGCCTGACCCGCGGTCGACGTGCGGCTGGCGAGCTGGCTCGCGAACTCGGCCAGCAGGCGCTCGGAGTACGCGATGCTCGCCGTGTCGCCGTAGCCGAAGCCGGTGTTGCCGACGAACGCGCTGCCGCCCTTGGTGAGCTGCTCGGCCCAGTCGCCGAGGCCCGGCTGGCTCGGCGCGCCGTAGCTGTCGACGGACTCCAGGCCCGCGTGGCAGCCGATCGAGAAGAGCAGGCTGCCGGGCGCCGGCGCGGCGTCCTGCGCGAGCAGCAGGCCGCTCGTCGCCGCCGCCGGCAGCGCGCGGTAGTGGTCGAAGTGGCCGTTGATCGACGTGATCCCGCCGCCGGCACGATTGATGTAGGCCAGCGCGTCGTCCGCCGTCCAGGTCTCGTCGATGCGCGCTTGGGTGTTGCTCGCGCCCGCCAGCGTCGCGAGGCTGTCGCGGATCGCCGTGGCGCCGTCGGAGAGGAAGTCATAGCCCGTCACGCGCGCGCTGCCGACCGGCAGCACGCCGTCGCGAGCGACGTACTGATCGATCTGCGTCGCGATCTGGGCGGGCGTCTCGACGAGGCGCCCGAGGCCGACGTCGGGCACGGCGAGGCTGCCGCTGAGCCAGGCCTGGGGGTCGAAGTCGCCGTAGGGATCGTCGGTCAGGACCTCGCTGCGCCGCAGCGCCCGCGAGATCGGCGTGTCGTTGCCGCCGGCGGTCAGCGCGTCGGCCTCCTCACGCTCGTTGCCGATCCCGGCGAGGTCGGGCACGCGGGCCTGCGGTAGCAGGTCGTCACCGCCGACGAGGACGACGTGCCGCAGCTGCGGCAGTTGCGGCCGCAGGCGGTCGACGACCTGGCCGATCGCGCTGACGACGTCGTTCGCCGCCCCCGGCGAGCACGGATCGCCGTCCCAGGCGGCCAGCGCCGAGCGGACGGAGGCGCCGTGCACGGGGTCGGATTCGACCGGCACGACGACGCCGTTGACGCTCGTCTGGGCGGCGAGCGACGAGAGCTTGCTCGCGAGCGTCGCGCCGGAGCCCGGGTAGGCGGCTTCGGTGCGCTGGCGATCCCACAGGATCAGCGTCTGCGTCGTCGCCGGGAGGCTCGCCGGGAACGTTCCCGTCGCGCCGGTGTTCAGGCCGGCGCGCGGCGCGATGCAGTCGGGCTCGGGCGCGGGCGGCGTGACGGTGACGCGGATGCCGTAGGGATCGTTGGATGCGCCGCGATGGGCGGCGGCCACCGTGGCGATGTAGTCGCTGCCGGCGTCGCCCGCCTGGACGAGGAACGACACGCTCTCATCCGCCGTCCCGGCGCGGTTGGAGACGCCGCGCAGCGGCGTCGCGGCGAGCGACGCGGCGCTCATCGGCAGTGCCGGCAGGCCGTCGGGCGACGGCGTCTCGTCGGCGCCGTTGAGGTCGGTCGACTGGTCGGGCAGCGCCGGGTCGGCCAGCACGGCGGCGCTCTGTGCGCGCTGGCGGCTGGGCGGGACGGGGATCCCGACCTTCGGGCCCTGGACGTAGAGGTCGTCGTCTGACGGCAGGTTCGACAGCGAGACCGTCACGACCGAGCCGGCGGCCGGGGCATGGATGCGATAGGCATCGACGTCGCCGGGGTCGGCGATGTAGCCCATGTACAGCGTGTCGGGTGACAGGACGGCCGTGGTGCCGGCGTTGCCCGGCGGGTCGTCGGAGTCGGTGACCTCGTAGGTGCCGGTCTCGCCCGTCTCCTGCAGGTGGTTCGCGGTGACGGTGGGCGTCACCTCGCCGCTTCCCAGTCGCACGGGTGGCTGGGCGTCGAAGGAGACCGCGACCGTGCTGCGCAGTCCCTCCTCCGTGACCCCTGCGCAGATGTCCTTCAGCGCCACCGGCTGGGGCGCCGATTGCGTGTGCATTCGCGTGAACGTCAACGTGTCGCCGCTGACGACCGGGTCGTCGAGCTCGTAGGTCGTCCCCAGGGCGACGAGCTGGCCGGAGCCGGCGACGTACCCGATTCGCGGAGCGTCGATCGCGACGGTGAGCGCCTCCTGCCCGGCGGGGGTCGAGCCGATCAGGTCACAGTCGACGACGAACGTGAGGCCGACCGCGAGGCGGTTGCCGTTCGTCGTCGAGCGATGGATGAGGTCGTCGAGCGCCAGCGCCTCCTCGGGCGACAGCTCGGCGGGGGCGACGATGCCCGGCAGCAGCTCCTGGAGCGTGAAGACGGAGCCGTCGAACTGGCGCAGCACCGCGAGCAGGCCGCCCAGCGTGTCGCCGTCGAACGCGCTCGGGTCGGTTTCCTGCTGCTCGGCGAGCGTCGTCGTGCAGGTCGTGCAGTCCGAGATGTCGCTGACGTCGCTGCTCTTGATCCGGCCCAGTGGCGTGGCGGCGAGGTCGACGTCGCCCAGCGCGATGTCCCCGACCGGGGCGCGATCGTCGCCGGTGCCGAGCACGTCGACGGTGAGCGGGATCGGCCGCCCGCGGAAGTACTCGCGCAGGCTCCCCCCGAACAGCTCGACGTCGAGCAGGCCGTGCAACGTCAGATCGATCGGCGCGTCGCAGCGCGGCGTCGGGCCGAGTCCCTGCAGGTACGCGCACCAGCCCGCCGACGAGGGCAGCGGCAGCACGTCGAGCGGGCGCCCGAGCAGCAGCAGTGATGCAACGCTCGTGCGCCGCAGCGCGCCACGCGTCGGATCCAGGTCGCCCAGCGCGACGTCAGGGATCGGATCGAGATCGAGCACGTCGCCGAGCGTGATCGACTGCAGCGGCGAGCCGCGCAGCGGCGTGTCCTCGAGCGCCGCCGTCCAGCCGCCCGAGCCGCGCAGCGGCACCTCGGTCAGCGGCGAGCCCCGCAGCGGCGAACCGCGCAACGGCGAACCGCGCAACGGCGACCCCCGCAACGGCGACCCCCGCAACGGCGACCCGCGCAGCGGCGACCCCCGCAGCGGGGTCGCGGCGATCGTCTCACCGATCGTCCTGCGCGGCGCTCTGCGGATCCGTCCGCGCGGCCTCGTCGAGCGCCACGGAACGGCCGCCGCCTTCGATCGCCTCGGGCAGGACCGTGGCGCGCACCCGGCGCAGTCCGAGGAAGTCCGAGAACGCGAAGGCGCTCTGTCCTTGCGGACCGCACTGCCCGGCGATCACGATCAGGTCGTTGCCGTCGTCGATCAGCAGCAGCTCCATCGCCCGGGCCTCGATGGCGCACCCGGGCAGGTCGGCCCCGCCGAACCCAGCCCCCGACACGAACTCACCCGATGCGGTGAACCGCTCCAGCGACGACAGCTCCGTATTCGGTGCCAGCGCATAGAACGTGCCGTCCGGCAGGACCGCGATCTCCTCGTAGGCCGGCAGGCCGTCGGTCACGACCCGCCCCCCGGCACCGAAGCTCTGGCGCGGGTTGCCGGCCGGCGTCAGCCGTACGACGAAGGCCGCGCCGGTGGGGCCCTCCCCGCCGCCGACCGTGATGTCACCGGTGGCGCCGACGACGACATCGGTTGCGGTCTGGGCCAAGGCGGGGGGTCCGAACGGCGGGACGTCGGGGTCGGCGGTCGCGTCGATCGTGGCCAGTCCCGCGGTCCCGAAGGTCGGTTCAGGCTGACCGCCGGCGTCGAGCGCGAGCACGTGCAGGGCCGTCGGAGCGGCGTCGGCGCCGGTGAAGGCGCCTGTTCCGGTCAACACCGCGCCGCCCGCGCCGCGCAGCTCCATCGCCTGGACGCCCCCGCCGGCAGAGGTGAAGGGTCCGCGGGCGAGACCGGCGCTGCCGTAGGCGGGGTCGAGCGTCGCGCTACCGGGCACGGCGGGATCGATGACACCGAGGCGCACGCGAGCGACCGCCCATGCACGCGTCGTCACGCCGCCGTCGACCGTCACGGCCTGCGCGGCGACGAGGAGGGCGGAGCCGTCGGAGGTGAAGCGGATCGCGGTCGCGACGGGCGCGGCGTTGCCGCCGACCGCGACGTCGATCGACTGCGGGGCGATCGGCGCTTCGGGCTCGGTCGTCGGACCGCCGTCGAGCACGCGCACGTGCAGCACGCCGGCCGTCTGGTCGGCCCACGCCGCCGCGACGAGGTCGCGGCTGCCGCGCGCGTAGTGCGTTGACGCGACGTTCGTCGCACCGACGACGGGCACGCTGGGCTGCGTCGATGCCGGCGCGAGCGTGACGGCGTCCGGTCCGGGGAAGACGGTGCCCGGCGAACCGCCCAGGTCGAGCGCCGCCAGCTTGGCGCCGTCGTCGTCACGGCCTGCGAAGACGACGTTCTCGGGGAGGCGGGCGGTTTCCGGCGAGGCCGTCCCGGGGCCGATGCCGAGCGGGTCGTTGCCGAAGGTGCCGTCGTAGTTGCCGATCGCCCCCGCGTGCGCGCTCGGGACGCACAGGACCGACATGAGCGCCAGCACGGTGCCCAACGCCAGACAACCACGCCGCCGGCGGCGAGTCACGGCCTCGACACGATCGCCCATCACGTCGGCCCCTCTGATGCACTGCGTTGATCCGCTTCCGCCGGCGCCGTCGCCTTGCCGGGCGCCCCGGTGCGCGGGTTGGTTATTCCTACCACGGTTCGGGCGCCCGCTGTCGGGAATCCGACACAGGGTCCGGCTCCCGTGCCCGCACCGGGAGCTTCGCCCGTCCCGGAGAGCTCCGCCGTCGCGTGTGTTTTCGGTGAGCGGATGCTTGACTTGCGGGCATGGCCTACGAGCTGCGCGAGCCCGCCGCCCCGTTTCACACCCACGAGGTCGCCAACCAGGCCCCACCGCTGGAGGGCCGCAACCTGTTCGCCGACAACCTTCCGCTCGTCGAGGCGCTCGAGCGCGAGGGCGCCGGTTGGGCGCTCGGCCGCGCGCACGAGGTCGGCGCGGCGTGGGGCGGCGACCCGATCCGCTGGGGCTTCGAGGCCAACGAGAACCCGCCGCGCCTGCAGACCTTCGACCGCTATGGGCACCGCATCGACGAGGTGCAGTTTCACCGCGCGTGGCATGACCTCATGGGGCTCGGGGTGCGCCACGAGCTGCACTCGCTGCCGTGGACGGCGACACCGGAGCAGCCCGCCGCCCACGCTGCGCGCACGGCGCTGTACCTCACCGCCGCGCAGGCCGAGGGCGGCTTCGCCTGCCCGATCACGATGACGTTCGCCGCTGTGCCCGCGCTGCGCGCGCAGCCCGAGATCGCCGCCGAGTGGGAGCCGCGGCTGACGGCGACGAGCTACGACCCCGAGCTGCGGGGCGGCAAGGCGAGCGCGCTGTGTGGCATGGCGATGACCGAGAAGCAGGGCGGCTCGGACGTGCGCGCCAACACGACCGTGGCCGAGCCGGTCGACGGCGGCGGGCCGGGCGGCGAGTACGTCCTGACCGGCCACAAGTGGTTCTGCTCGGCGCCGATGTGCGACCTCTTCCTCGTCCTGGCGCAGACGCCCGAGGGCCTGTCGTGCTTCGCGCTGCCGCGCGTCCTGCCCGACGGCACCCGCAACGCCATGCACCTGCAGCGCCTGAAGGACAAGCTCGGCAACCGCTCCAACGCGTCGAGCGAGATCGAGCTGCACGGCGCCTGGGCGCAGCTCGTCGGCGAGCCCGGCCGCGGGCGTGCCGACGATCATCGAGATGGTCGGCCACACGCGGCTGGACTGCGTCATCGGCACGGCGGCCGGGATGCGCTGGGGCGTCGCCAACGCGACCTGGCACGCGGCCCACCGCAGCGCGTTCGGCCGGCGCCTCGCCGACCAGCCGCTCATGCGCAACGTGCTCGCCGACCTGTGCATCGAGTCCGAGGCCGCCACGGCGCTGGCGATGCGGCTCGCGCGCGCCTACGACGAGGCGGCGGCCGGCGACGAGCGACCGCCCGCCACCTCCGGCGCCTCGCCACCGCCGTCGGCAAGTACTGGGTCTGCAAGCGCGGGCCGGGCCACGCGTTCGAGGCGCTCGAGTGCCTCGGCGGCAACGGCTACGTCGAGGAGTCCGGCATGCCGCGGCTGTACCGCGAGATGCCGCTGAACTCGATCTGGGAGGGCTCGGGCAGCGTCATGGCGCTCGACGTGCTGCGGGCGCTCGGCCGTGGGGCGGGCGGGGATGGTTCCTGCAGGCGTTCCTCGACGAGGTCGACGAGGCGGCCGGCGCCGACGCGCGCCTGGACGCGTTCACCGCGCGGCTGCGCGCGGAGTTCGCCGACGCCGAGGCGATCGAGGTGCGCGCCCGCCGCGTGGTGGAGCACATGGCGCTCGCGCTGCAGGGCTCGCTGCTCGTGCGCCATGCCCCGCCGCGGTCGCCGACGCGTTCTGCGCCTCGCGCCTGGCGGGCGACAGCGGGCTGCAGTACGGCACGCTGCCGGCGAGCGCCGACACCCAGGCGATCATCGCGCGCCACACGCCGCCCGCCTGACCGCGCGCGCGTCGGGCGCGTGCCTCGGGCGTGGGCGTCGGGCGGACCGCCGAGCCCGGCCGCATGACAAGATCCCGCCATGCTCGTCGGCGGCCAATCGATCCAGCTCATGCGGGTCTTCGGCATCCGGATCGGGGCGAGCCCGAGCTGGTTCGTCGTCCTGTTCATCTTCATCTACCTCGCGTCGGACTACTTTCGCGACGTGCTCGGCGGCTCGGTCACGCAGGCCTACGTCGTCGCCGTGACGGCGGTGTTCCTGTTCTTCGTCTCGCTCGTCATGCACGAGCTCGGCCACGCGCTCGTCGCCCGCCGCGAGGGCATCGAGATCAGCGGGATCGACCTGTGGCTGTTCGGCGGCGTGGCGAAGATGGCGCGCGACACCGACTCGCCCCGCGCCGAGTTCAGGATCGCCGTGGCCGGCCCGCTCGTGACGCTCGTGCTCGTCGTGATCTTCGTCGGCGTCAGCGCGCTCGTGCAGAGCGGCTCTGCGCTCGACGTCGCACGGCTGGCCGGCGATGCCGAAGCCTCGCCGACGCTCGCGCTGCTCGGCACGCTGGCGACGATCAACCTCATGCTGCTCGTCTTCAACCTCATCCCGGCCTTTCCGCTCGACGGCGGCCGGATCGCGCGCGCGCTCGTCTGGCGGATCACCGGCGACCGCAACCGCGCGACCCGCGTCGCCGGGCGCATCGGCGAGGGCTTCGCCTACCTGCTCATCGGCGTCGGCATCTTCCTCGCCGCCAGCGGCCACCTCTTCAACGGCCTCTGGCTGGCGGTGATCGGCTGGTTCATCGCACAGTCGGCGCGCGCCGCCGTCGTGTCCACCGCGTTCACCGAGCGCATCGACGGCATCACGGTCGCCGACATCATGGACGCCCAGCCGGTGACGATGCCCGCGCGCACGCCGCTCACGCAGGCCCAGGACGAGTACTTCCTGCGTTACCGCTGGGACTTCTTTCCCGTCGTCGACGACCTCGGTCGCTTCCTCGGCGTGGTGCGCGAGGCGCGCGTCGACGAGGAGATCGCCGCCGGGCGACCGGCGCTCGCGGTCGGCGAGATCGTCGAGACCGCCGAGGCGGCCTCGTGGCGCGTGCCGGCCGACCGGCCGCTGGAGGCGCTGCTCGGCGACGAGCAGCTGCGCTCGCACGGCGCGCTCATGGCCGTCGATGCCGACGGCGTGCTGGCCGGCGTCGTGACGCTCGACCAGGTGCGCCGCGCGCTCAGCGCCGCGCTGCCGCAGCGCCTCGCCTGACGGGGGTGCGCCATGCCCCGCACCGGGCGATTGGTCGCAAGACCCACTGGATATAGTCGCCTCCTTGCCCGCACACGATGTCCTCATCATCGGCGCCGGCCTTGCCGGTCAGCGCGCAGCCCTGGCCGCCGCGCAGAGTGGCGCCAGCGTCGCGATCATGAGCAAGGTCCACCCGGTGCGCTCGCACTCGGTCGCCGCGGCCGGCGGCATCAACGCCGCGATCGCGATCGACGACGACTGGACCGAGCACGCCTACGACACCGTCAAGGGGTCGGACTTCCTCGGCGACCAGGACGCCATCGAGATCATGTGCTCCGAGGCCCCGGGCGAGGCGATGCACCTCGAGCACATCGGCGTCACGTTTCACCGCAACGAGAAGGGCGAGCTGGACCTGCGCGCCTTCGGCGGCGCCTCGAAGAAGCGCACGGCCTACGTCGCGGACATCACCGGGCAGGCGATCCTGCACGTCCTCTACGAGCAGCTCATGCGCCACGAGTCGACGGTGGACCGCTACGAGGAGTGGTTCTCGACCTCGCTCATCCTCGACGACGACGGCGTCTGCACCGGCGCCGTCGCGCGCGACATCCGCTCGGGCGCGATCGAGATCTTCAACGCGAAGGCCGTGATCCTCTGCAACGGCGGCAACGGCCAGTGCTACAAGCCGACGACCAACGCGCTCATCTGCACGGGTGACGGGATCGCGCAGGCCTACCGCGTCGGCGCGCCGATCATGGACATGGAGATGGTCCAGTACCACCCCACGACGCTGGCCGAGAACGGGTTCTTGATCACCGAGGGCGCCCGCGGCGAGGGCGCGCACCTGCTCAACTCCGAGGGCCGGCGCTTCATGGAGGACTACGCGCCCAACAAGATGGAGCTCGCCTCGCGCGACGTCGTCTCGCGCGCCGAGCAGACCGAGATCAACGAGGGCCGCGGCGTCGGACCCGACGGGCAGGGCATCTACCTCGACATCACGGTCGTGCCGCGCAAGCGCGTGCTCGAGGCGCTGCGCGAGATCGTCAACATCGGCCGCGACTTCGCCGGCACCGACATCACCCGCGAGCCGATCATGATCCGGCCCGGCCAGCACTACATCATGGGCGGGGTGCGGACCGACAGCGACGGGCGCACGCCGATCGAGGGGCTGTACGCGGCGGGCGAGGTCGCCTGCGTGTCGGTCCACGGCGGCAATCGCCTCGGCGCCAACTCGCTGCTGGACACGCTCATCTTCGGCCGCCGCTCCGGCGAGCACGCCGCGGCGCGCAGCCGGGACATGGCCATGCCCAAGGCGCCCGCGTCGCGGCTGCGCGAGGACACCGGCGCGATCGAGGAGATCATGGCCCGCCCGCGCGAGGGCCGGCGCATCTCGGAGATCAAGGACGAGCTCGGCACGACGATGAACGAGTACGTCGCCGTCTACCGCGACGAGGAGGGGCTGAACAAGGCCCTGGAGGTCGTCCTGCGGCTCAAGGAGGAGGCGGACACGGCCTACGTCGACGATCACGGCCGTGTCTTCAACCAGGACGTGCTGGCGGCGCTGGAGGTCGGCTACATGCTCGACTGCGCCGAGATGACGATCGTGTCGGCGATCGAGCGCAAGGAGTCGCGCGGCGCGCAGTTCCGCCTCGACTACCCCGAGCGCGACGACGAGGAGTGGCTCAAGCACATCAACGTCACGCGCGACGACGACGGCGAGCCGGAGATCTCCTACTCGGAGGTCACGATCACGAAGTGGGAACCCGAAGTGAGGAAGTACTAAGTGATTGCCCATGGCTGAGTACACCCTGAGGCTGCGCCGCTACGACCCCGATTCCGGTGATGCCGCCTACTGGGAGGAGCACACCGTCGAGCTCGAGCCCCACCGCTCGGTGCTCGAGGCGATCCTCCAGGCCAAGGCCCGCTACGACGGCTCGATCGGCATCCGCTGCTCCTGCCGCGCCGCGATCTGCGGCTCCTGCGGCGTGCGCATCAACGGCCAGCCGGACCTCGCCTGCCACAAGCACCTCGGGCGGGCCGAGAAGCAGTCCGCGGACGGAATCATCGAGGTCGAGCCGATGGGCAACATGCCCGTCATCAAGGACCTCATCGTCGACATGGAGGCCGTGCACTGGAAGAAGATCCGCCGCGTCACGCCGTGGCTGATCCCCAAGCAGCCGGTGCCCGAGCGCGAGTACATCGTGCCGCGCGAGAACATGGTCGACGTCACGCAGTCGATGGCCTGCATCCAGTGTGGGGCCTGCGTCTCGGACTGCCTGTCGATGGAGGTCGACCCGGAGTTCATCGGCCCGGCCGCGCTGGCCAAGGCCTACCGGTTCGTCGGCGACCCCCGCGACGACCAGCACCGCGAGCGGTTGGAGGACCTCGCCGAGGATCCGCACGGCATCTACGACTGCACGCACTGCTTCCAGTGCATCGATGCCTGCCCCAAGGGCGTCGCGCCGATGAGCCAGATCATGCGCCTGCGCCGGATCGCCGGCAACGACTTCGACATCGAGGACCGCAACAACGGCGAGCGCCACGAGGCGTCCTTCGTGTCGCTGGTCAAGCAGTACGGGCTGCTCAACGAGGCCGAGCTGCTGCCGCGCTCCTACGGCGGCGACTCTCCGCTGGCGAAGTTCAAGCCGGCGGCGGCGGCCGAGCTGGCCAGCTCGCTGCCGGTGATCGCCAAGGCGCTGCTGCGCCGCAAGGTGACCCCGGCCGCGGTGTTCGCGCCGCACAAGCTGCCGGCGGCGGACCGCAAGGCGGTCAAGCGCATCTACGACGAGGTCGAGGGCCGCGACGAGCGCCGGGAGTTCAACATCTACATCTCCGGACGCGACGAGGATCTGACATGAAGGTCGCCTACTGGCCGGGCTGCGTCTCGCGCGGGTTCACGCCCGAGCTGCACGGCTCGATGGCGAAGGTCGCCCCGCTGCTCGATCTCGAGCTCGTCGCGCTGGACCGCGCCTCGTGCTGCGGCGCCGGCGTCATCGCCGAGCACAACCCCGAGCTCGCCGACACCCTCAACGCGCGCACGTTCGCGCTGGCTCAGCAGGCCGAGGGCACGGCGCTGATGATGAACATCTGCTCGACGTGCCAGGGCGCGCAGTCGGAGTGCCAGGAGCGGCTGGACGCCAGCGCCGAGTACCGCGCGCAGATCAACGAGACGCTCGCGGCCGAGGGGCTGGTGTACGAGAAGGGACTGACGAACAAGAACTTCCTCTGGCTGCTGGTGGAGGAGATCGGGCTGGAGGATCTCCGCGCGCGCGTCGTGCGGCCGCTGACCGACCTGCGCGTCGGCCCGTTCTACGGCTGCTACATCGTGCGCCCGGCCGGCCGGCTGGGGATCGACGACAACCATCCGCGCGAGTCCTACCTCGGGCAGGTCATCGAGGCGCTCGGCGGCACGGTCACCGACTACGCCGGCTCGCACAAGTGCTGCGGCTTTCCGATCATCACGATGAACAAGCAGGCCTCCTTGAAGCAGGCCGGGCGCCATCTCGGCGACGCGGTCGACGCGGGGGCGGACTGCCTCGTCACGCCGTGCCCGCTGTGTCATCTGAACCTGGATCTGCAGCAGCCGCTGGCCGAGAAGGTCGTCGGCCGCGACCTCGGGATGCCGGTCCTGCATCTGCCCCAGCTCGTCGGCCTCGCGCTGGGGCTGGCGCCGCGTGAGCTCGGGTTGGCGCGCCACGTCGTCAAGCCGACGTCGGTCATCGACTGGACGACGTCGGTGGTCGGCCAGGTTGGCGATGTCTCCGCCACCGGCGGGTAGCGGCCGCCGCAGCGGACTGGGACGGCTCGTCGACGCGCTGCGCCGGCGGTTGCGGGGAGCGGGGCGCGACGCGCCGCCGGCGACGGTGCCGGGGCTGGGGTCCGGGGAGGAGACGGCGGTCGCCGCGGCGGCGCGGCCGGAGGCGGAGACGGTCGCCGAGCGGGCTGAGCCCGAACCCGCGCCAGAGCCCGAACCGCGCCGACCCAACCGCGCCCGAGCCCGAGCCTGCGCCCGCGCGCGAGCCGGCTGAGCCCGAGCCGCCCGCCGAGCCCGGCGCGCGGATCGACGCGGCGCGCGAGCGGCTGCGGGCGAAGATCGAACCCCCGCCCGACCCCGACGCCGGCCCCGACTGACCCCGGACGCGAAAGAGGGACCCTCCCCAGAGTCCCTCTTTCGTCGTACCCCTCTTCCGTCCCTTGGAAGTCTGTGTCCCCTGTGGCGCGCCTGCGTGGATCGATAGTGGCCGATCGCCGCCGCACCCTCTTCCCCCGCCGCGGGTGATCTTCGGGGGAAGGCGCCTCACCCTCGCCGCGCGATCTGCCGATAGGAAGCCCGTATGGACGAGCCCGGCCCTGTCACGGTGCTGCTCGCGCGCTTCGAGGATCTCGTCGGCGCCGGGCTGCGCAGCCTCATCGCCGAGGATCCGAGCCTGCGGGTGGTCGCGCACGACGTGCCGCTCCCACAGCTTCCCGCCGCTATCGCCGAGCACGCGCCCCGCGTCGCGCTCGTGAACTTCGGCACGCTGCGCGCCCCGACCGAGATCCGGCGCCTGAACGCCGCCAACCCGCAGACGCGGCTCGTCGTGCTCGCCAACCACCCCACGCCCGGCGAGTGCGCGCAGCTGCTCGCGCTCGGCGCGACGGCATGCCTCGGCAAGCGCGTCGAGGGGCGCGACGTCCTGAACACCATCCACCTCGCGTCGCGCGGCCTGCACGTGCTGCCCCACTCGACCCCGGCGACCACCGGCGGCCCGCTGCTGCCCGACGTCCTGACGCCGCGCGAGGCCGACGTCCTCGACCAGCTGCAGCTCGGACGCTCCAACGCCGAGATCGCGATCGCGCTGTCGGTCAGCATCGAGACCGTGCGCACGCACGCACGCAGCGTCTTTCGCAAGCTCGGCGTGAAGGGCCGCCGCGAGCTCGTGACGATGTCCTACGCCCGCTAGGTTCGACCCGTCGGCGACAGGGCGAGCGTCTCCGCGATCCGCGCGACGAGCGCGTGCGACTCCTTTGTCAGCTCATGCCACGTCGTCCGCAGCACGACGTAGCGCCCCCGTTGAAGCGCGGCGGTTTTGCGACGATCGCGCTTAAAGGCGCCTTTCGTCGCGTGAAAGCCGTAGGAGTCGAACTCCAGCACGACCCGCTCGCGACGCCAGAGGGCGTCGACCTCCCATCCCTCCGCCTTGGCGTTGAACTGCGGTCGCGGGAGCTGCGCCGCCCGCATGAGCGCGACGACCCGCCGCTCCGCCCACGAGCGCGTGAACGCAGGCTCCTCTATGACCGCGCGCAGCGCACGGACGCCCGCCCGGCCACCCGCCCGCGCGATCGTGGCCTCGATGTCGCGCTGCGTCATGAGTCGCTTGATCTGCGCCTGCTCGACAGCCTCCGCGAAGTCGTGCGGGGCGAGCTGTGGCGCGATCTCGAGCAGGGCACGCGCAGGCGACGTGACCGGCAGGCCCGCAACCGTGCGGCGTTCGGCCACCGGCACAGGGCTCTCGTGCGTGCGAATGCCGCGAACCCGCACGTGGCGGCCCGTGATGGTGACGTCGATGGGGCCCGATGGAGCTGGGCGAAATCGTTGCAGCGCCGCGGAGGTGTCGTGGCTGAGCCAAGCATCCTCGCCGCACGCGAGCACGGCCGCCTGTGCCCTCGCCAGGAGCGACGTCACCGGAGATCCCCAGAGGTAGACGCCGCGGTGGATCGTATGAAGTACCCCGCGCCGGATGCGATGAGCAACGGCGCCGCGGCCGACGCCGAGCGCAGCGAGCTGTTTGGACGTGACGACGCCGTGCTGCCGCGCCGCTACCCGCCCGATGAGGAGATCCAGGTGCACAAGTGCCGGATCGAGAGCCTCCCGGGAGATGTCCGTCAGAACTGCATGGCATAGCTGCACTTGTGCCGACGATCTGGTCGGACGAGAACGATCCGGCAGTTGTTCATGCGGTGGCACGCCAAGCAGCATGCGCGCTCGCCGCGTCAATCCGATCGGCCGCGCGTGAGTTGTCACACTCCCGGACGCAGCTCTGCTGACGAACCGCGCGCGTTACGCGGCAGAGGCGCGCGCGCCGACGAGGCCGCGCTCGAGCAGCGCTTCGGCGAGCTGGACCGTGTTCAGGGCGGCGCCCTTGAGCAGGTTGTCGCCGACGACGAAGAAGTTCAGGGCGCGCGGGTTGGCGAGGTCGCGGCGCACGCGGCCGACGGCGACCTCGTCGCGGCCGGCGTATTCCAGCGGCGTCGGGACGTCGTCGACGACGAGGTTCGGGAAGGCGCGCAGGACCTCCAGAGCGCGCTCGAGGTCGACCTCGCGGGCGAAGACCGCCCGCACCGCGACGCCATGGCCGACCATCACGGGAACGCGCACGCAGCTCGGCGAGACCGCCAGCTCCGGCAGGCCGAGGATCTTGCGCGACTCGTCGCGCAGCTTGCGCTCCTCGTCGGTGTGATCGTCCTCGCCGAGGGTCCCCAGCAGCGGCACCACGTTGAAGGCCAGCGTCGCGGCGTGCACGGAGTGCGACACCTTGCCGGCCGCCGCAGCGCCGTCGTCGCACAGTTGACCGACATCCGACGCCAGCGGAGCGATCTGAGAGGCCAGCTCGTCGATGCCCTTCTGTCCCGCACCGCCGGCGGCCTGGTAGCTCGTCGCCACCATCTCGCGCAGCTCGAACTCGTCGTGCAGCGCCTTCAGCGGCAGCATCGCGACCATCGTCGTGCAGTTCGGGTTGGCGACGATCCCGTTGTGGCCGTCCAGCGCGTCCGGGTTGACCTCGGAGACCACGAGCGGCACCTCGTCGACCATCCGGAAGGCGCTCGAGTTGTCGACCACGACCGCGCCCCCGTCCACGAAGCGCTGCGCCCACTCACGCGAGCGCGTCGCGCCCGCCGAGAACAGGGCCACGTCGAAGCCCTGCACCGTCTCGTCGTCGAGCGGCTGGACGATCAAGCCGCCGTCCAGCTCGCGCCCGACCGAGCGCTCCGAGGCGAAGGGAACGATCTCCGAAGCCGGAAACGAGCGATCGCGCAGCAGGCGCAGCATCACCGTGCCGACCGCGCCGGTGGCGCCGACGACCGCGACGCGCAGACCAGGTCTCGACGCCGCCGCGCTCATACGAACTCCCCGAACGGCCGCTCGGCGCGGATCGTGCCCTCGCCCGACAGCTCGAACGCGGCGTGCAGCGCGCGCACGGCGCCGGGCACGGCGTCGCCGGCGATGACGCAGGAGATCTTGATCGGCGACGTCGAGATCATCTCGATGTTCACGCCCTCGGCGCCGAGCGTCGTGAAGACCTTCGCCGCCACGCCGGGATGGGACTTCATGCCGGCGCCGATGACCGAGACCTTGCCCATCGACTCGTCGGTCTGGATGTCCAGGCCGAACTCCTCGGCGAGCGGCTCGAGCGCGATGCGCGCCTCGGCGAGATCCGCGCGCGGCACCGTGAACGACATGTCGGCGAAGGCGCCCTCGGTGACGGGCTCGTTCTGGATGATCATGTCGATGTTCACGTGCGCGACGGCGAGCGCGGTCGCGATCCGGCCGGCGATGCCGGGCGCGTCGGGGACGCCCTTGAGCGTGACCCGGGCCTCCTCGTTGGAATGCGTGACGGCGGTGATGAGCGGCTGTTCCACGGTCTCCTCTTCTCCGACCACAACGGTACCCGGCTCATCGGTGAAGCTCGATCGGCAGTGGATTCGAACCCCGTGGTTGCGGGCGTACTCGACGGAGCGCAGCTGCAGGACGCCGGCGCCGGACGCCGACATCTCGAGCATCTCCTCAAACGACACGACGGGCAGCTTGCGCGCGTCCGGGACGATGCGCGGATCGGCGCTGAAGACGCCCGCGACATCGGTGTAGATCTCGCAGATCTCGGCGCCGATCGCCGCCGCGAGCGCCACCGCGGTGGTGTCCGAGCCGCCGCGGCCGAGCGTCGTGACGTCCTTCGCGGTGGACACGCCCTGAAAGCCGGCGACGAGGACGATCGCGTCCTCGTCGAGACCCTGACGGATCCGATCGGCGCGCACGTCTAGGATCCTCGCCTTCGTGTGCGACGTGTCTGTCACGATCCCCGCCTGTGAGCCGGTCAGGGAGATCGCTCGGTGCCCAAGATCGTTGATCGCCATCGCGCACAGCGCGCATGACTGGCGCTCGCCGGTCGACAGCAGCATGTCCATCTCCCGCGGGTCCGGGTGCGCGGAGATCTCCTGCGCATCGGCGATGAGCGCGTCGGTCGTCTTGCCGCGCGCGCTGAGCACGGCGACGACGCGGTTGCCGGCCTCGCGCTTGGCGACGATCCGCTCGGCGGCGCGCTTGATGCGCTCGGCGTCGGCCACCGAGGTACCACCGAATTTCATGACGACCGTGCCGGGCATGAGCGAATCGCAGGGTAGTGGGTCACGATGAGCCGGCTGCCGCCACGGGCCAGGCTCGCCTTGATCGCCGTCGCGGTCCTGCTCGTCCTGGGCGGCGCGATCTACGTGATCTTCCTGCGGGGCGGCGACGACGAGCCCACCGTCGAGGCCGGCTCGCGCTTCAGCGACAAGGAAGGCGGCGCCAGCGGAGCCCCGCTCGACCCGTCGGAGATCCGTGGCGCCTCGTCGCGCACCGGCTCGGACCCGTCGCCGCCCAGCGAGGACGAGATCAAGCGCTCGCCCGGCGCCGCCGCCGCCGGCCTGTTTCTCATCGGCTTTCGCGGCACGCTGCGCGACACGCCGTTCCTCAAGCGGCTGGCCGCGGTCCCGTACGGCGGCCTGCTGCTGACCGAGAACAACTACGAGCAGCCCCAGCAGCTGTCCGGGCTGACCTCCAAGCTCCAGGAGGTGGCGCGCGAGGCCCGCCACCCGGCGCCGCTCATCGTCGCCCAGCAGGAGGGCGGCAACTTCAACGCGTTCGGCAACCTCGCCCCCGACGGGCAGGTCGACGTCGGCGAGGGCAGCCGCGCGGACATCGCCGGCAGCGCCAAGACGACCGCCGAGCAGCTCAAGGCGCTGGGCGTCGGCGTGAACCTCGCGCCCAACGCCGACGTGGCGGTCGCCGGCGGACCGGGCCAGGGTCGCGCGTTCGCCGACTCTCCGGCGAAGGTCGCGTCCGCGGTGCGGGCGACCGTCGGCCAGTACAACGAGGTCGGCGTCGCGGCGGCGGTCGGCCCGTTTCCGGGAACCGGCGCCGCGTCGCAGGATCCCAACGCCGGGCCGGCGCCGGTCGGTCTCTCGCTCGAGGCGCTGCGTGACGGCCACCTCAAGCCGTTCGAGGCGGTGGCGAAGGGCAACGCCCGCGCGCCCGCGATGCAGATGTCCAACGCGACCTACGTCGCCTTCGACGGCGTGACGCCCGCCACGCTGCTGCCCGAGGCCGTCAAGGAGCTGCGCGACCGCCTGGACTTCGACGGCGCGATCCTCTCCGCCGACCTCGTCGCGACGACCGCGACGGCGGGCGGCACGGTCGGCGAGGCGGCGGTCATGGCGTTGCAGGCCGGAGTGGACATGCTCGTCATCCCCGGCGGGCGCCCGCAGCAGGACCAGGCGTTCCGCGCCGTCGTCGCCGCCGTGCGCTCCGGCGACCTCTCGACGGCCCGCGTGCGCGACGCGCTCACGCGGATCGCCGCGCTGCGCGCGTTCACCCGCGACACGCGCGAGCCGGTCCGCGCCGCGCGCTGAGACCGGCGACGCGGTCTTCAGGCGCACGAACTGCCAACCCTTGACACCGGGCCGTCACGGCCCCGCCCCTGCGGCGACTACAGTCGCCGGCGGCCGGCGAACGCCTTGCCGAGCGTGACCTCGTCGGCGTACTCGAGGTCGCCGCCGACCGGCAGCCCGCTGGCCAGCCGCGTGACGATCACGTCGGGTGACCGCTCACGCAAGGTGTCGGCGATGTGCAGCGCGGTCGCCTCGCCGGTCGTCGTCGAGTTCGTGGCGAGGACGACCTCGCGGATCGGCTGCGCCGGATCGGACACGCGCCGGTAGAGCTCGGCGATCTTCAGGTCGTCGGGGTCGACGCCGTCGATCGGCGACAGCGCGCCGCCGAGCACGTGGTAGCGGCCCTGAAACTCGTGCGTGCGCTCGACCGGGATGACGTCGCCGGCCTCCTCGACGACGCAGATCACCCCGCCGTCGCGGCGCTCGTCGGAGCAGATCCGACAGCGCGGGCCGTCGGCGAAGTTGAAGCAGACCTCGCAGAGCGTGATGCGCTCCTTGACCTCGCGGATCGACTCCGCCAGCGCGGCGGCGTCCTGCGGCGAGGCGCGCAGGATGTGCAGCGCCAGGCGCTGCGCCGTGCGGGCGCCGACCCCCGGCAGCTTGCCGAGCTCGGTGATCAGCCGGTGGATCGGTGGGGCGTACAAGCGGGGTCGCTCAGAGCCCCAGGCCGCCCAGCGCGCCGAGGTCCATCCCGCCGGTCAGGCCGCCCATGCGGGTGGCGGCGAGCTCCTGGGCCTGGCGGATCGCCTCGTTGACGGCGGCGAGCACCATGTCCTGCAGCAGCTCGGGATCCTCGGGATCGATCGCGTCGGGGGCGATCGAGATGTCCTTGACCTGCAGGTCGCCGGTGATCGTGACGGTCACCATGCCGCCGCCCGCCGATGCCTCGATCGTCTCGTTGGCGAGGGCCTCCTGGGCCTTCATCATGTCCGCCTGCATCTTCTGGACCTGCTGGAGCATCTTGTTCATGTTCGGCTGCGGCATCAGCTTGCCTCGCTCTCTGGGTGGATCTCCTCGGCGTCGAACTCTGCCACGAACCGCTCGACCCACTCGCTGTCGGTCGGTGCGGGCGCCGGTTCGGCGACGGCGGCGGCCTCATGGCCGAGCACGTAGGCGATCTGTGGCTTGGTGCCGCCGACGAGCATGCGGATCGCCTCAGCGACACAGGCGCGGTCCTCGTCGCTGTCTGCCTTGCGCATGTGGTGCTCCGCGTGCTCGGCGTCCGCGGCAAAGGCGATCGTCACCTGGGTGCCGTCGACGGCGACCGGCACCGCCTCGGCGAGGCGGTGCGCGCACAGCGTCTTGCCCGCGGTCAGGAGCTCGTCGATGACCGCGGGCCACACGGCCCGCAGGCCCTCGAGCTCGAGCGCAACAGGAGCGGCGACGGCGACGGCGCCCGCGGGCGGCTGGCTGGGCGGCTGGGGCGCCTCGGGGGCGGGCGTCGGGTCCGGCGCCGGCGACTCGGGCCCCGGAGCGGGCTGGCTGGGCGGCGCCGGCGACTCGGCCGCGGGCGACGAGGGCGCGGGCGGCGAGGGCGCCGCCGGGACGCCGGCGGCAGCGGCCGCCGCCGCCGCGGCGTGGCCGGCGTCGGGCGCGGCGACCGCGCCGCGCAGCGCCGCCTCCAAACGCTCGATGCGTTGCAGCAGCGCCTGCGTGGAGGCGTCGATCGCCGGCGCGGCCGCCTTCACGAGCGCGAGCTCGAGCTGCGTGCGCGCGTCCGAGCCGTTCTTCGTCGCGTCCATCGCCGCCGCGAGCAGGTCCAGCAGCCGCGCGACCGCCCCCGCCCCGACGCGCGAGGCCTGCTCGGCCAGCCGCGCGTCGCGGTCGGGCGTGATCTGCAGCTCCGCCGGCACCTCGCCGAGCGTCTGGACGATCATGAGGTCGCGGGCGTGGGCCTCGAGGTCGCGCACGAAGCCGAGCGCGTCGCGGCCGGACTGCGTCAGGCGAGCGGCGGCGAGCAGGGCCGCGCGCGAGTCGCCCGCCGCGATCGCGTCGAAGGCGGCGAAGAGCAGGTCGGCGTCGGCCACGCCGAGCACGGCGAGCACGTCCTCGGTGGCGATCTTCAGCGATCCAGCGGTGGCGTCGGCGGGGTCGCTGCCGGCGTACGTGACGAGCTGCTCGAGGGTGCCCAGCGCGTCGCGGAACGAGCCGGTCGCGTGGCGCGCGAGCAGGACGACGGCGTCGGGCGCGATCGCGATCCGCTCGGCATCGGCGACGCGCCGCACGACCGCCGCGAGCTGCTCGACGGTCGGCCGCGCGAAGTCGAAGCGGTGGCAGCGGTCGACGACGGTCGGCAGCACCTTGGCGGCCTCGGTTGTGGCGAGCACGAAGACCGTGTTGGGCGGCGGCTCCTCGAGCGTCTTGAGAAACGCGTTCCACGCCTGGGTGGAGAGCATGTGCGCCTCGTCGAGGATGTAGACCTTGTGGCGGCCGGAGACCGGCGCGTAGACGACGCTCTCGCGCAGGTCGCGGATGTCGTCGACCGAGTTGTTGGACGCCGCGTCCATCTCGATGACGTCCAGCGAGTTCGCCGAGGCGATCGAGACGCAGGAGTCACAGCGCCCGCAGGGCTCGATCGTCGGGCCATGCTCGCAGTTCAGGCAGGCCGCGAGGATCTTCGCCATCGAGGTCTTGCCCGTCCCGCGCGAGCCCACGAAGAGGTAGGCGTGATGGACCTTGTCCTGCGTGACGGCGTTGCGCAACGTGCGCACGACGTGGTCCTGGCCGACGACATCGGCGAACGTGCGCGGCCGATGACGGCGGTAGAGCGAGGGGGCCTCGGGCACTCCTGCGAGGATAGCTCTCAAACCGGCCCCGCCGCCCGCGCCGAGCCGCCGGATACGGTCTCGCCCGTGGCTCGTCTGCGCTTCGTGGCCGGGGTGCTCGTCGGCGCCGTCGCACTGCGGCTGCTGGCCGGTCCCGGCCTCGTCAACTACGACACGCTGTACACGCTCGTGTGGGGCCGCCAGCTCGCCCACGGCGAGCTGCCCGACCTCGAGGTGGCGATCGCGCCGACCCCGCACCCGTTGGCCAACCTCGGCGCGATGCTCCTCTCGCCGCTGAGCTCGTGGGCGAACGCGGGCCTGCACGGCGAGGTCGCCGCGCTGGCCGTCATCGGGATCGCCTACGTCTCGCTCGCCATGCTCGGCTGGGTCGTCTTCGCGCTCGGGCGCGAGTGGTTCAACACCGCGGCAGGCGTCCTCGCCGCCGCGATCGTCCTCACGCGCGTGCCGGTGCTCGACTTCGGCGCGCGCGCCTACGTCGACATCCCGTTCCTCGTCCTCGTCCTCGGCGCCCTGCTCGTCGAGACGCGCCGCCCGCGGGCCGGCGTCCCGGTGCTCGGGCTGCTCGCGCTCGCCGGGCTGCTGCGACCCGAGGCGTGGCTGTTCAGCGCGGTGTACCTGCTCTGGCTGCTGTGGCCGGGCCTGCGCGCGGCGGCCCGCCGCGCCGGTCCCTCACGCACCGCGGCGGTGCGCGACGCGGCGCCGCTGGTCGCCCTGGCCGCGAGCGGACCGCTGCTGTGGGCGCTGCACGACCTGCTGCTGACCGGCGACGCGCTGCACTCGCTGACCGGCACGCGCGACAACGCCGCCCTGCTGGGCCGCGTGACCGGCATCGAGCACGTTCCGGCCACCGTGCCGCGCCGGCTCGGCGAGATCCTGCGCGAGCCCGTGCTGCTGGCCGCGGCCGGCGGCGGGCTGCTCGCGCTCGCCTGGCGCCGCGACCGCCGCGTCCGGCTTGGCGTGGCCGCCGGCCTCGTCGCGCTCGCGGCGTTCTGTGTCCTGGCCGCCGCCGGGCTGCCGATCATCACCCGCTACCTGCTGCTGATCGGCACGCTGCTGGCGATCTTCGCCGGCGCGGGCGCGTTCGGCTGGCTGGACCTGCTGCCCGGTCGCGAGCGCACGTGGTGGGCGCGCTTCGGGCTCGTCGCGCTGATCGTGCTCGCGCTGTACGTCCCCAGCCAGGCGGAGCGGATCGACCGCCTCGGCGACGCGCTGGCGCGGCAGGAGGCGATCCAGGGCAAGCTCGGCGACCTCCTCGTCGACGAGCCGCTGCGCGAGCCGGTCGCCGTCCCCAACCGGCGGCCGATCCCGCTGCTGGCCCTGTGGCTGAAGCTCGACCCGGGCGCGATCGTCGACGCCCAGGACGGCGTGCCGCCCGGCGGCAGCTACCTCGTCCCGGCGACGCCGCAGGTCGCCCGCGACTACATCCTCGACCGCCGCGACCGCGACCGTCGCATCCCGCCGCCGCCGGCGACCTTCGCCCTGCGCGACGCCAACGCCGCGTGGCGACTGTACGAGCGGCCCGGTGCCGTCATCGGGCGCGCCGACGCGCCGTGAGGACGGCTGACATTGGCGCAAACGGCCGCGGGAACCCATAATCGGCGGCTCGTGCCGCTGCTGCGCCTCATCCTCGTCGCTCTGGCAGGACTGCTCCTGCCCGCGCAAGCCGCGAGCGCGGCCGCGCCGCAGCCGCGAATCATCAACGGTCATGCGCCGAGCCAGGAGTGGCCGGCGAACGTGTCGGTGCGCCACCTCGTGTCCGGCACGACGACGAGTTGCGGCGGGACGCTGATCAGCGCCCGCTGGGTCATCACGGCCGGGCACTGCGTGACGCGCAACGGCAACCTCGTGGCGCCGGGCGCGTTCTCGCTGCGGATCGGCAGCACGAGCCGCACCACCGGCGGCTTCACCGCCTCCGTCGACAACGTCATCCGCCACCCCGGGTACACCGGCAACAGCGAGCCGGCCTCGCCGAACTACGACGTCGCGTTGCTGCACATGGTGGAGACGGCGCCGCAGGAACCGATGCGCCTGATCGGCAGCAGCGCCGCCGAGACCGCGCTGTGGAGCCCCGGGACGCAGGCCACCGTCATCGGCTGGGGCGGCACCGACCAGCTCGATCCGCCGACGCAATCCGCCACGCTGCTGGAGGGTCAGCTGCCGATCGTCGCCGACGCGACGTGCGCCGGGCCCGAGCCCAACTGGGGTGCGGACTTCGAACCCGCCACGATGGTCTGCGCCGGCGGCACGACGACCGACACGTGTTCGGGCGACTCCGGCGGGCCGCTGATGGTCCCCCGGATCGGCGGCTTCGCGCTGCTCGGCATCACGTCCTGGGGCAACGACCCGTGCGGTGTCGCAGGCGTCCCGGGCGTCTACGCGAGCCTCGGTGATCCCACCCTCGACGCCTGGGTGAAGGGCTACGTCCCGACGGTCGCGTTCACCACGTCGCCGGCCCCCGCGCTCGCCGGTGCTCCGGTCACGTTCACGGCGGCGCCGACCGCCGCCGGCGGGACCCCCGCGGTCTCGTGGGACACCGACGGCGACGGCAGCTTCGACAACGCCACCGGCCCGAGCCTGAGCATGGTGTTCCCCGCCGCCGGCAACTACAACATCGCCGTCCGCGCCGACTATCCCGAGGCGGGCGACCGCTCGGCGATCGCCCGCGACCCCGTCCCCGTGGCTGCGCCGCCGCCCCCGCCCCCACCACCGCCACCGCCACCACCGCCGCCGCCACCACCGTTCGCGGCGAAGCTCGAGATCCTGCGCGCGACCGTGTCTCGCGCCGGTCGCCGGCTGAGCGTGCTGGCGCCGATCACGGGGCGGGCGTCGGGTGAGGTCGCGGCGGCGTTCCAGGCCGCCGGGCGCACCACGCGGTTCGGCGCGACGGTCGACGCCGCCCGGCGCCGCGTGCGCATCAACCGCCCGATCCCCGCCGCCCAGGCCAACCTCGGCACCGGCATCCTGACGCTGACCTATGGCGGCGACAGCGACACGCAGCCCCAGGAGGTACGCCTGCGCGCCGCCTCCCGGCCCGCCGCGCTGCGGGCGTCGCGGCCGCGGATCGCCGGCGGCCGCCTCGTCGCCAGTGGAACGATCAGCCGCAGGGCACGCGGCGTCGTTCGCCTGCAGCTGCTGTTCGAGCCGGCGGGCGAGCCGACCCGCACGCTCGAGTACACGGCCCGGATCGCCAATGGGCGCTATCGCTTCAACACGGCGCTTCCCGCCGACGTGCGGGCCGGCATCGCGCAGCGACAGGGCGTGGTGCACTCCTACACCCTGTTCACCGGCTACTTCGCGACCCGCATCCGCGGGGAGATGCGGTCGCTGCAGGTCCTCGGGTCCCGCTGAGCGCGTCGTCGCATGCGCCCATCTCGCCTGCCCCTCCTCCTGCTCGCCGCGCTGGTGACATGCGCGCCGTCCGCTGAGGCGGCGACACCGAAGCCCCGGATCGTCGGCGGCACCGACGCGGCCCCCGGCGCGTGGCCGGCGCAGGTGTCGGTGCGGGTCGCCGTGAGCGGCGGCACGCGCAACTGCGGCGGCACGCTCGTGAGCGCGCGCTGGGTGCTGACCGCCGCCCACTGCGTCACCGACAACGGCGCGCAGCTTCCGGTGAGCGCGTTCGAGCCGGCTCGCATCGACTCGATCAGCCGCTCCGACGGCGGCGTCCTGGCCACGATCGACTCGGTCATCCGCCACCCGAGCTTCGCCGAGCCCGGTGACGTGCCGACCTTCGATCTCGCGCTGCTGCATCTCGCCGGGCCCGTGTTCGCCGAGCCGGCCCCGCTGGTCCGCACGGACCCGGCGGAGACGGTCTTCTGGGCGCCCGGGACATCGGCGACCGTGCTGGGCTGGGGCTACACGCAGCCCAACGGCAATCAGTCCAACAGCCAGCTCAAGCAGGCCAACGTCCCGATCGTCGGCGACGCCGACTGCGCGCACCCCGACGACTGGGGCGCGCGCTTCAATCCGGCCACGATGGTGTGCGCGGGCCGGCTGCAGATCGACACCTGCTCGGGTGACTCCGGCGGCCCGCTGCTGGTCCCCCGCCTGGGCATGTACGTGCTCGCCGGGATCACCTCGTGGGGATCGTTTCCCTGCGCGAAGGCCGGCGTCTCCGGCGTGTACGCGCGCCTCGGCGATCCGGTCATCGGCGCCTGGGTCAGAAGCTACGTCCCGACCGCCACCTTCACCACGTCGCCGACACCGGCCTTCGCCGGCGCTCCCGTCACGTTCACGGTCGCGCCCGGCGCCGCCGGCGGCGCGCCTGTCGCCACCTGGGACACCGATGGCGACACCGTCTTCGACACCGCCGCGACGAGCGTGACGATGGTCTTCCCGGCGGCCGGCAACTACAACATCGCAGTCCGGGCGGACTACCCGGAAGCCGGCGACCGCTCGGCGATCACGCGCGACGCCGTCCCGGTGCTCGACCCGCCCCCGCCGCCGCCGCCTCCCCCACCGCCGCCGCCGCCACCGCCATCACCGCCCCCGGCGATCACCAACGGCGTCGGCGTGACATCGAAGATGAAGCTCGCGACGCTGCGCACGACCGGCGTGCGCGTGCGCTTGCGGTGTGAGCGCGCCTGCACGATCCGCGGCCGGCTGAGCCTCGGCCCCGTCGGGGCCCGGCGCTTCGGGCTGGGCAACGGGCGCAGGTCCGTGACGATCGGCAGCGCGACGCGGCGCCTGACCGGGGCCGGCAGCGGCACGCTGACGATCAAGCTCACCGCGCGCGCGAAGCGCGCGCTGCGCAACCGCGAACGCGTCACGATGTCGGTCATCACGAGCCTCACCGCCGGCGGCGTGAAGCTGCCGGGCAAGAGCACGGTCTCGGTGCGTCGCTGACATGCGCCGCAGCCAGCCCGCCGCTCTGCGGCCAGGCCACACCGCGGTCGTCGCCGTTGCGCTGCTGCTCGTCTGTGCGCAGGCCGCCGCCGCAGCGCCACGGCCGCGGATCGTCGGCGGCGGCCCGCCCACGCAGGCGTGGCCGGCCCAGGCCGCCGTGCGCAACAGCGGCTTCTTCTGCGGCGGGACGCTCGTCAGCGCGCGCTGGGTGCTCACCGCCGCGCACTGCGCGAACAGCCTGACGCCGGGCAACTACGCGGTGCACGTTGGCAGCGCGGTGCGCACGAACCCGCCCGACGGCCATGCCGCGACCGTCGACCAGGTCGTTCGCCACGAGAGCTTCGTCGACGGAACCCAACCGCGCTTCGACCTGCTCCTGCTGCACCTCGCGGCGGCGGTGCCGGAGGAGCCGATGCGGCTGATCGGCACGGGTGCCGCCGAGAACGCGCTCTGGAGCCCGGGCACCGAGGCGACGGTCCTCGGGTGGGGCTACACCGCCACCAGCTCGGCGCTGCAACCCGGGCTGCTGGAGGCGAAGGTGCCGATCGTGAGCGATCAGGCCTGCGCGACGGCCTGGGGCGGCGGGTTCAGCGCCGCGTCGATGGTCTGCGCCGGACGCTCGGAGGTCGACACGTGCGACGGCGATTCGGGCGGCCCGCTGCTCGTGCCACGCCGCCAGTCCTTCACGCTGGCCGGCGTCACCTCGTGGGGCGCTGCGATGTGCGGGGCCACGGTCGGCGTCTACGCGCGCCTCGGCGATCCGGCGCTCAACGCATGGGTCAAGACCCGGGTTCCGAGCGTCTCGTTCACGACGACGCCGAGCACGCCGCAGACCGACGGGCCGGTGACGCTCACCGGCGTCACGTCCGCCGGCAGCGCGCCGACGTTTCACTGGGACACCGACGGCGACGGCACGTTCGACGTCACGGGCCCGAGCGTGACGCTGTCGTTCCCGAGCCCGACGTCGTCCGTCGTCGGCGTCAGGGCGGAGTACTCCGACGGCGACCGCTCGGCAATCGCGCGCGACGTGCTCACCGTGGTCGACCCACCGCCGCCGCCGCCACCACCACCACCACCGCCGCCGCCACCGCCACCACCACCGCTATCGCCGCCACCGCCGCCCGCGGGCGCCGGCGACCCGCCGGGCACGCAGACCGCGCCCGGCACGATCACCAACGGCATCGGCGTGGCGTCGCGGATGAAGCTCGCGACGCTGCGCGTGTCCGGCGTGCGCGTGCGCTTGCAGTGCGAGCGCGCGTGCACGATTCGCGGCCGGATGACGCTCGGACCGACGTCGGCGCGGCGCTTCGGGCTGGGCAACGGCCGCGCCTCGGTCACGATCGGCAGCGCCACGAAGCGGCTGACGAAGGCCGGCAGCGGCACGCTGACGATCAAGCTGACCAAGCGCGCGAAGCGCGCGCTGCGCAACCGCGAACGCGTCACGATGTCGGTGCACACGACGCTGACGGCGGGCAGCACGACGCTGCCGCGCAAAAGCCCCGTGTCCGTGCGCCGCTGAGCTGCGCGACGCACGGGGGCTGGTTCGAAGAGTGGACCGTGCACCCGCCTTCGAGAAGCGATCTCCGGGCGCCTTCGTCTGTGATGGCTCCGGCCGGGCACTCCCGCTGCGCATGGCGATTACCGCTTAAGGCTGCTTCCTTCCGGACCTGACCTGATTCACGGGCCGACACCGCGCGGGACCCGGGCCATCAGCACCACCACAGGCGGGCTGACCCCGAAGGCCGCATTCCCTCGAGAGGGGATTCAGCCTCGCTATAGCGGATTACGAGCGACAGGGCACCGCTAATTCCCCGCCTAGCACGGTCCGCTTCGGAGTCTACTGTCGTAGGGTGCTCGGTCCGTGGACCGCAAGACCGCCCTCTGGTGCCTGACCGTCTTCTTCGGCGCGTCGATCACCTTCCAAGCATTGAAGTCGGCGACCGAGACCAGCTCGGACGCCGTGCAGCTCGGCGTACAGGCGGCCGCGCTGGTGGTCATGATCGTCGCGGTGGTGCTGATCGTGCGCAAGCGCAGCAAGTCGAAGTAGCGTCGGCGACGGCTTGACAGGCCATGTGAGTGAGTGCATACTCACACCTGTCCATGAGCCCGCCCCGCACCCTTTCCACCGCCGAGGAGCGCCGCGAGGAGATCCTCGCCGCCGCCGAGCACGTCTTCGCCGCGCGCGGCCTGCACGGCACGCCGACGATGGAGATCGCGAAGGCCGCCGGCATCTCGCAGGCGTACCTCTTTCGCCTGTTTCCCACGAAGGCCGAGCTCTTCGCGGCGCTCGTCGAGCGCTGCAACGCGCGCATCTTCCGGACCTTCGCCGACGCCGCCGACGCCGCGCGAGCGGCCGGCCAGCCGGTCATGCCCGCGATGGGCCAGGCCTACGTCGGCCTGCTGGCCGACCGCGACCTGCTGCTCAACCAGCTCAACGCCCACGCTGCCTGCGACGACCCGGCGCTGCGCGACCAGATGCGCCGCGGCTTCGCGCGGCTCGTCGAGCTCGTCGAGCGCGAGACCGGCGCCGGCGCGGAGGAGGTCCGCGACTTCTTCGCCCACGGGATGCTGCTCAACGTGCTCGCCGCGATGCAGGCCGAGGACGTCGACGAGCACTGGGCGCAGGTCCTGCTCAAGCCGCCGCCCGAGACCGACTGCTGCTGACACCACCGCCTCTCTTTTTTGCCCGCGTAGTGAGTGATTGATCACACCCGTCTCAGGAAAGGACGAACCGATGACCGCCGACCGCACGACGACGAAGCACCCCGGCTGGACCCTCGCGATCGTGTCGATCGCGCTGTTCATGACCGCGCTGGACAACCTCGTCGTCGGCGTCGCGCTGCCGTCGATCCGCGTCGACCTCGGTGGATCGATCGAGATGCTCGAGTGGACGGTCAACGCCTACACGCTCACGTTCGCGGTGCTGCTGATCACCGGTGCGGCGCTCGGCGACCGCTTCGGGCGCAAGCGGATGTTCGTCATCGGCCTCGGGATCTTCACGGTGGCCAGCGCCCTCGCGGCGATGGCGCCGACGATCGAGGCGCTCATCGCCGCCCGCGCGCTGCAGGGCCTCGGCGCCGCGATCGTCCTGCCGCTCACGCTGACGCTGCTCTCCGAGGCCGTGCCCGGCGAGAAGCGCGGCATGGCGCTGGGCATCTGGGCCGGCGTCAGCGGCCTCGGCGTCGCGCTCGGGCCGTTCGTCGGCGGCGCCGTCGTCGAGGGCATCGCCTGGCAGTGGATCTTCTGGCTCAACGTCCCGATCGGGCTCGTGCTGCTGCCGCTCGCCGCGCGCCGCCTGACCGAGTCGCACGGACCGGCCAAGACGCTCGACCTGCCCGGCCTCGGGCTCGCCGGCGCCGGCCTCTTCGGCCTGACGTTCGGCATCGTGCGCGCCACCGCGCTGGGCTGGACGTCGGCCACCGTCGTCATCTCGATCGGCGGCGGCGTCGCCCTGCTCGCCGCGTTCCTGTGGTGGCAGACGCGGGCGCCGGCCCCGATGCTGCCGCTGCGCTTCTTTCGCTCGCGCGCCTTCAGCGCCTCCAACGGCGTCTCGTTCGCGATGTTCTTCGGCGTCTTCGGGTCGATCTTCCTGCTCTCGCAGTTCTTCCAGACCGCCCAGGGCTACTCGCCGTTCGAGGCCGGCCTGCGGACGCTGCCGTGGACGATCATGCCGATGTTCGTCGCGCCGATCGCCGGAATCCTCAGCGACCGGATCGGCTCGCGCCCGCTGATGGTCGCCGGGCTGGCGCTGCAGTCGGTCGCGCTGTTCTGGCTGGCCGCGATCTCGGCGCCCGACACGCCGTACGGGAGCCTGATCGCGCCGTTCATCATCGCCGGGACCGGCATGGCGCTCGTGTTCGCGCCCTCGGCGAACGCGATCCTCGGCGCGGTGCGGCCCGAGGAGGCCGGCCAGGCCTCCGGCGCGACGAACGCGATCCGCGAGCTCGGCGGCGTCATGGGCGTCGCGGTGCTGGCGACGATCTTCAGCGCCCACGGCTCCTACGCCTCGCCCCAGGCCTTCAGCGACGGCGTCGTGGCCGCGCTGCCGATCGGCGCCGCGGTGCTGGCCGTCGGCGCGGTGATCGCGCTGTTCGTGCCCGGACGGCCGCGCGCCGCGGCGGCGCCTGGTGGCATCCGCTCCGGCGGTCGCCGTCAGCGCTCCGGCCACGGCGGCCGAGGCCGTCAGCTGACGAGCTGCGCGAAGCGCCCGGCGTCGATGTTCGCGCCCGACAGGACGACCCCGACGCGCAGGCCGGCGGCGGGGATCGTGCCGGCCAGCAGCGCCGCCAGGCCGCTCGCGCCGCTCGGCTCCGCGACGACCTTGCAGCGCTCGAACAGAAACCGCATCGCGGCGACGATCTCCTCGTCGGTGACCGTCACGACGGCGTCGACGAGCGCGTCGATGATCGGCCAGTTCAGCTCGCCCGGCGTGGGGAGCTGCTGGCCGTCGGCGATCGTCGGCCCGACGGTCACCCGCTCGCGGCGCCCGGAGGCCTTCGACCGCGCGACGTCGTCGCTGGCCAGCGGTTCGACGCCGACGACGCGCGTGGTGGGCGACAGCGCCGCGGCGACGATCGCGCAGCCGCTGATCAGCCCGCCGCCGCCGACCGGCACGACGAGCAGGTCGAGCTCCTCGCCCGCGTCCTCGAGCAGTTCGAGCGCGACGGTGCCGGCACCGGCGACGACGCGTGCGTCGTCGTAGGCCGGGACGATCTCCAGCCCCCGATCGGCGGCGAGCTGGGCCTGCAGCGCGTAGCGGTCGTCGGCGTAGCGGTCGAAGCCGATGACCTCGGCGCCGTAGCCCTCGGTCGCGACGCGCTTGGCGACGGGCGCGTCGTGGGGCATGAGGATCGTGGCGTGCGTGCCGCACAGCCGGGCGGCGAGCGCCAGCGCCTGGGCGTGGTTGCCCGACGAGGCGGCGCAGACGCCGCGCAGCGACGGCTCGGCCTCGGTGAGCGTGGCAACGGCGTTGTAGGCGCCGCGGAACTTGAACGCGCCGACGCGCTGCAGGCCCTCGGCCTTGAGCGCGATCCGCGCGTCGAGGCGGTCGTCGAGCGTGCGCGAGCGCACGACGGGCGTGCGGTGCGCGACCCCGTCCAGGCGCGCCGCCGCCCGGCGGACGTCGTCGATCTGTGGCGAGGCGGGCAGCGCGCGCCGCCGCTCAGCGCGCGAGGCGCAGGATCGTGTTCCCGGTCCCGTCCGCGGCGCGGCGCAGCCGGCTGACGTACGCGGCCTGCGGCGCGAGCGCCGTGCTCCACAGCGTGACCGCCACGCCCTCCGGCGCGCGCTCGGGCACCTTCGGCGCCTTGCCGCCGGGATAGCCCGCGCCGTGGCGCTCGCGGCCGCGCTCGTGACCGGCGTCGCGGCGGATCACCGCGTGCATGGCGAACAGGCGGCGATCGCCGGCCCCGCGGCGCGCGCGGCGCGGACCGATGAGCACCTCCTGGCGCTCGGAGGTCGAGCGGATGTACAGCAGCGAGCCGCCCTGCTCGGACGGGTTGAGCAGCTGCGCGCCGTCGCGGCCGGTGCGCAGGCGCGTACGCCGCCGCGTCGGCAGGTAGATCTCCTCGATCGTGCTGTTGTCGGCGCGCAGCGCGAGGTGGTAGACGACGCGGTCGCCGTCGAGCGACGGCCGCCCGAGGCGATCGGGCGCCCGCGCGCGGCGGATGTCGGCGGGCGGCGCGTCGGGCGCCGCCAGGTCGAGCACGCGCAGCACGTCGCCGCCGACCTCCCCGGCGCGCCAGACGAGCCAGCGCCCGGAGACGGCGGGCTCCTCGGCGCCGGGCGCCTCGACGCGCAGCTGCACCGCGAGCGTCGCCTGGTCGGCGACCACGAGCGTCTCGCCCTCGCGCCAGACGACGTTGTCGGGGCCGAGCGCGGCATCCGCCCCGGGCAGCGCCTGCGTCGATCCGTCGGCCCGCAGCACGATGCCGGTCGGCGTCCCGGGCACGTGCCATGCCACGGCCGCGCCGGCCGCGCTGGGGTCGGTCCCGGTGTCGGTCAGCAGGCTCTCGCCCGCCGCCGTCGCGGGGACGCCGCCGAGCAGGATCGTCAGCGCGGCGGCGCTCAGCGCCAGCGCGCCGGCGGCGCGGATCGCGCGCAGGACGCTCGGACGCTCGGCCATCGCCGCCGCGACGTCGATCCCGCGGGCGGTCTGCTGCAGCGGCGCGAGCACGACGACCGGCCCGATCCGCCCGGCGGCGAACGCGAGGCCGACGACGAGGCCGGCCGTGGTGTCGCCGAGCACGAGGCAGGCTGCGGCGAGCGCGTAGACGGCGAAGGACAGCACGAACGTGGTGAAGCCGAGGCCGAGCAGCACGCCGTAGAGGCCGGCGGCGAGCGGCACCGGCAGGATGCGCCGCCACGCCTCGGGCACCTGGCGGCGCACCTGCGGGACGATCCGCCGGCCGGCGGCGTCGCCCGCGGCGGCCGCGAGCAACAGCGCGGCCGCGATCGCGACGGCCGCGCCGCCACCGGCGCCGAGCCTGGCGCCGAGCAGCGCGAGGCCGCCGAACGTCGCGACGCCGCCCACCAGCGCGCCGGCGGCGAACGTCGCGCACGAGACGGCCGTCGTGCGCATCCGCTGCGCGTAGCCGTGCGGCGCGAGCGTGTCGACCATCGAGAAGCCGCACGGCGACCACGCCCCGGCCAGGCCGGCGATCAGCGCGGCGGCGCCCAGCGCGATCAGCATGGGACGTTCGTCTGGAAGTACATGACGCAGAACACCCGCCGCTTCGCGTAGCAGTAGCCGCGCAGCCCGCGGTCGCCGTTGATCCGGCGCTGGCTGGTCGTGCAGCAGTCGATGAGCTTGCGCACGTGCCCGTCACAGCAGCGATACCAGGCGCCGTCGGTGCGCACCTCGATCCTGTAGCGCTTGCCCGCGGCGGTGCACACGCGGCGCCGGCGGGCGGGCGGCTGCGGGCGCCCGTCGGGATCGAGCAGCGGCGCGCCGGCCTCGTCGAGCGGCGCGCCGGCGGCGTCGACGAGGCGGCCGAGGTCGTCGACGGGCTTGCCGTCCTTGGCGCGCAGCGGGTAGCCGTGGCGGTCGATCCGCGGCAGGCCGGTCGGGTGCGGGCAGCCGTCGGTCGTGAAGATGTGGCCGCAGAAGTGAAAGGCCTCGGCGTCCCCGGGCGCGACGAGCGCGCCGGTCAGGCGTCCGGCGGTGAGCACCGCGACCGCCGCGCCGGCCGTCGCGAGAAAGCCGCGCCGCGAGCTGCGCTGTGGATGCGACTCGCGGACGGGCTCGCCGGCCTGCCCGGGCGGTGCCGCCTGCGCGACGCCGAACACCGACGCCAGCTGGGCGCGCGTGTTGACCGTGCCCTTCGCGAGCACGCTGCCGTCCGCCGCCAGCGCCACGGCATACGGCGCGCCGGGGACGTTCGCGCTCGCCCAGACTGCAGCGTCGGCGACCTCGTCGAGCACGGCGGCGCCCGCGCGCCGGGCGTGCGGGACGAGCGTGCGGCACAGCCGGCAGCCCGGGGCGGTGAAGAGCGCGAGGCGGACGCCGTCGCCGAGCCCCGGGACGCTGCCCAGCGGCGGGCCCTCGCCGTCGACGTCGAGCGCGCCGGTGGGGCGGGCCCGGCGGGCGCGCACGACGATCGCCGCCGCGAGCGCGATGGCGGCGAGCGCCGGCAGCAGCGGCGGCGGCTGGCGCGCGCCCCAGCCGACGGCGAGCAGCGTCGCCGCCCCCGCGAGCAGCGCGGTGCGAGCGACGGAGCCCCACGAGACCCGGCCGCGCGCGCCGAAGCAGCCGCACGGCGCGCCGGCGCGGCCCGCGCCGATGGCGGCCGCCTGGGCCAGCGCGAATATGCCGAGCACAGCGGCGATCGCGGCGGGCGCCCACGCAGCGGCGGCGAGCAGCGCGGCGGCGAGCCCGGTCTCGAGCGCGGCGAGGCCCGGCCCGGCGTGGCGGGCGGCGGCGCCGCGCAGGCCGAAGGTCGCCGCGGCGACCGTGCTGGCCGTCGGATCGGCGAGCTTCAGCGCCGCGGCCGCGAGGAGCGTCGCGCCGAGGAGCACGACGAGAAGGGCACTGAGCAGCACGAGGCGGGCGAAGGTAACGCATCGGCCTCGTGCGGGCGCCACTGCGCGCGCATTGCGCTTTGCCCGCAACGCTCTAGGATTGGCGCTGGATGTTCACTCGCCTTCACACCTTCGTCAGTCACGCCGCGGACGTCTGATCACGCGCCCGGGGCAGCGCCCGGGCACCGACGCCGCACCAGCGCCACCGACGAAACCGTGGAGGACCTCACCTTGCATGCCCCATCCGCCGCCATCGGGCGGCGCGCAGATCTCGCCGCCGAGCTCGCGCAGCTCGGCGATCTGGCGTACACCGCCGCCCGCGTGCTCGCCCAGCACCGCGGCCGCTGGCTCGTCTCCGACGGCATCGCGCCGCCGCGGCTCGTCGCCGCCCGCGGGCGCATGCGCGCCGCCGGCGAGCGCACGCCGACGACCGGCGACTGGGTCGCCCTCGACGGCGACGGCGTCATCGCCGCCGTGCTCGAGCGCCGCGGCACGGTCGTGCGCCGCGCGGCGGGCTCGCCCGTCACGAGCCAGGTGCTCGCGGCGAACGTCGAGCTCGTGCTCGTCGTCGAGCCGTTCCCCGAGCCCAACGAGCGCCGCTGCGAGCGGATCGTCGCGCTTGCCGCCGCCGGCGGAGTGCCGGCCGCGCTCGTGCTGACGAAGGCCGACCTCGATCCCGACGGCGGCGCCTGCGCGCGGACGATGGCGCGCAGCCTCGGCGTGGCCGACGGCATCGCGGTGAGCGTCCACGACGCGGACTCGATCGTCCCGCTGGCGGCGTTGCTGGAGCCGCAGACGACGAGCGTCCTGCTCGGGCCGTCGGGCGCCGGCAAGTCGACGCTCGTCAACGCGCTGCTCGGCTTCGAGCGCCAGGCGATCGGCGCCGTCAGCGAGCACAACGGCGGCCGCGGGCGCCATACGACGGTGACGCGCGACCTGCTCACGCTGCCCGGCGGCGCCCTGCTGATCGACACGCCGGGGATCCGCGAGGCCGGCCTCTGGGACGGCGGCGGCGTCGACGAGTCCTTCGCCGACATGGAGGAGCTGGCGGCGCAGTGTCGCTTCTCGGACTGCCAGCACAACGGCGAGCCCGGCTGCGCGGTGGCCTCCGAGGGCGACCCGGCGCGGGTGGCGGCGTGGCAGAAGCTCGAGCGCGAGCAGGCGTGGATCGACGACCGGCGCGCGGCCACCGCCGCGCGCGAGCGGCTCGGGCGCAGCTACAACCGCATCCAGCGCGAGGCGCGGCGGGCGAAGACCGGGCGCTGAACGGCGCGCGAGCTGGGGCTGGGGCTACGGCCCGCCCGCGCCGGCGTGCATGAGGTCCAGGCAGACGACGCAGTACGGCCACGGCGGGTTCCAGGGCCAGCCGGTCACGTCCTTGCCGCACAGCGCGGTGTCGGGATCCTCCTCGGTGACGATGTGGCAGATCTCCTCACCGTGGTTCGTCGGCCCGTCGACGCGGCGTTCCTTTGGCACTGTCGGTGACATCGCGGTCACCGTAGGGTGCCACGCCGTGCGCCGGTTCGCACGGGCTCCCGATCAGAGCGAGCACTCCGGCGATGCGTCCTCACCGGCGCCGTCGATGAGCGAGATTGCGTCGACGAGGAAGACCTCGCCCGCTTCCACGCCGTCGCCCTGGCGCAGGACGTGGACGTCGATCCGGTTGCCGTCCGCCGCCGCGACGTGCCTGACGCGCACCGGCTGGTACTCGCCGGCGTTCACCGTGACCCCGCCGCTGGCGCGGCCGGCGAGTTCGCCCCCCGCGGACCGTTCGCGGATCGAGATGCACACCGGCTTGCCGTCGGTCGACTCGGTCGCCTTCACCCACGCCACCGCGCTGTAGGTGTTGCCCTTCGTCGAGGACTCGACGCTGTCGGGCGAGTCGTCGATCGCGTATTCGGTCCCCGAACCGGACAGCGACACCCGCGCGACGTGGCTGCCATCGGGCGCATCGTCGGCCGTCACGCGCTCGAGGTCGATGTTGAAGCTGTCCCAGTTGGCGAGGTCGCTCTCGAAGGACGGGTTCGCGGTGACGTTCGCCTCCGGGATCGTGGCGGTCTGCGTGGCGGCTGACCCCCCGCCCCCGTCGTCGCCACCACCACCGCCGAGCACGAGCGCGAGCGCGGCGATGACCGCGCCCACGGCGACGACCCCGCCTCCGACCAGCAGACCGCGGGGACGGCCTCGCTTCGGTGCCGCGGATGGGCGTGCCGGGCCCTCGTCGCGCTCGATCGTCGGGGACTCCAAGGCGGTCTCCTCATCCGATTCCGCGCTCGTCCGCCCCGCCGCGGGCTCGAGCACGGTCGACTCCGCGGCCGGGGTCACCGGACGGGTCGGCGGCGGCGGGTCGCGCTCGGCGGTCGTTGCCTCGGACTCATCGTCTGCCTCGGGCGCCGCCTCGCCGGCGGCGACGACGCGTTCGGCGACGGGCAGCGGCGACCCCGCGGCCGCGGCCAGCGCGGCCCGGCCGAGGTCGCCCGCCGACTGGTAGCGATCGTCCGGCGCTTTCGCCAGCGCGCGGGCGAGGACGGTCTCGAACGCCTCGGGCAGGTCGGGGTTGCGCGCGCGGACCGACGGAGCCGGGCTGCGGTCGTGCGCGTAGAGCTTGGCGAGGTCGTTGTCGAGGTCGAACGGGACGCCGCCGGTGAGCGCCGTGAACAGGACGCAGCCGAGCGAGTAGACGTCCGCGCGGGCGTCGACCCGCTCGCCGCGCGCCTGCTCGGGCGCCACGTAGTCGATCGTGCCCATGAACGCGCCCGTCCGGGTCGGGCCCGAGGTGGCGTGCACGTGACGCGAGAGCCCGAAGTCGGTGAGGTAGACGTGGTGGCGCCCCGTGGCGGCGGCGAGCAGGATGTTCGCCGGCTTGATGTCGCGGTGCACGAGACCCTGGGCGTGCGCGGCGTCGAGCGCACGCCCGACGTGATCGACGATCATCGCCGCCCGCGACGGCTCGAGCGGGCTCTCCTGGTCGAGCAGGCTGCGCAGGTCCGTCCCCTCGACGAAGCGCATCGCGATGTACAGCACGCCGTCGGCCTCGCCGATCGCGTAGACCGGGATGACGTTCGGATGCTCGATCTGCGCCGCGATGCTCGACTCGCGCTCGAAGCGCGCGCGAAACGCCGCGTCATCCGCAAGGTCGGGCGCGATGACCTTCAGCGCGACGACCCGGTCCGGGCGCCTCTGGCGCGCGCGGTAGACGACGCCCATGCCCCCACGACCCGCCACGGCCTCGATGACGAAGCCGTCGATCTCCGCGCCCGGCTCCAGCAGCGACCCGCTCATTCCGGGAGCGTAGACGCGCAGGCGGCGAGGGGGGTCAGATCCGCTGACCGGCGCAGCTATCATCGGCCGCTCGGCGGCGCAAGATGCAGCGCCGCGGGCTAGGGCGCGTAGCTCAGTGGGAGAGCGCTCGCTTCACACGCGAGAGGTCGCAGGTTCGAAACCCGCCGCGCCCATGACGAGGAAATAGCTGGAAATGACAGGGTTTGCGGTCGCTCGCCGTCGGCGGCCACAGACCCCGAAGTGGCTCGATGGCCTATTCGATGGCCTAAACCCCATCGCCGAGCATTCTAATTGCGCCCCGGACGCCTCGAGTTTCGCGGAGACATCAGGGCTCGTCGAGCAGCAACTGCGGCTCGGGCAGCGGCGCGAGCGCGCGCCCGACGTGGCCCCGCCGGAGAGCTCCTCCACGCGGTAGCTGTGAATGTCGCTGACGCGCAGCACCGGGAGCCGTCCACGGGTCGGTCGGGCAGTGTCTGCGTCGCGACGGCGGTCATGCCGGCCGCGGGACATCGGTGGCTCGTGGTTTCCCCGAGGAGGATCGGGCGGCCCGGGCCGCATCGGTTTCCGGCGGCGTCGTCTCTGGCTGCGGGATCTTCAGTCGCTTCAGCGAGACGGCGTTGAGCGCGACGATGATGCTCGAGCCGGCCATCGAGATCGCGGCGATCTCGGGGCGCAGGACGAATCCCGAGCGGCTCGAAGACGCCGGCGGCGATCGGCAGCGCGAGGCTGTTGTAGCCGACCGCCCACCAAGGTTCTGGTGCATCTTGCGCACCGTGCCGCGGCTGATCGTGATCGCGATGGCGACGTCGAGCGGGTCGGAGCGCATGAGCACGACGTCGGCGGTCTCGACCGCGACGTCGGTGCCGGCGCCGATCGCGATGCCGACGTCGGCCTGCGCGAGCGCCGGGGCGTCGTTGACGCCGTCGCCGACCATCGCGACCTTGCGCCCCTGCGGCCTGCAGCTCGGCGACCTTGGCGGCCTTGTCGGCCGGCAGCACCTCGGCGATGACCTCGTCGATACCGAGCTCGGCGGCGATGCGCTGCGCGGTGGCGCGGCTGTCGCCCGAGAGCATGACCGGTCGCACGCCAAGCTCCTTCAGTGCGCGGACGGCCTGCGCCGGCGCGTCTCGCGCGGCGCGTCGGCGACGGCGATCACCGCGGCCGCCCTGCCGTCGATGGCGACCTGCACGCTCGTGCGACCCTGACCGGCGAGCTCGTCGCGGCGCGTGCGGCCAGGCCGTCGAGGCTCGATGCCCTCGCGGTCCAGCAGCGCGGTGTTGCCGACGGCCAGTCGCCGGCCCTCGACGGCGGCCAGCGCGCCGTGGCCCGGCACGGCCTCGAAGGATTCGGCCGCGGGAAGCGTCAGGCCGCGCGCGCGCGCTGCGTTGACGATCGCCTCGGCGAGCGGGTGCTCGCTGTCGCGCTCGGCGGCCGCGACCAGGCGCAGGACCTCGTTCTCGGCGAAGCCGTCCGCCGTCGCGATCGCGACGACCTCGGGCTCGCCGCGCGTCAGCGTGCCCGTCTTGTCGAACACGACGGTGTCCAGCGAGGCGCGCCTGCTCCAGCGCCGATCGCGTGCTTGAAGAGGATGCCGCGCTTGGCGCCCAGCCCGGTGCCGACCATGATCGCCGTCGGCGTCGCCAGCCCGAGCGCGTCGGGGCAGGTGATGACGACGACGGTGATCGCGAACAGCAGCGCCGTCTCGAACGTCGCGGCCGACGATGAAGTACCAGACGACGAAGGTCAGCGCCCGCCGACCAGCGCGACGAGCACCAGCCAGAACGCGGCACGGTCGGCCAGCCGCTGGCCCGGAGCCTTGGAATTCTGCGCCTCCTGGACGAGCTTGACGATCTGCGCCAGCGCGGTGTCCGACGCCGACCGGCGCTCGCGCGAGCACGCAGCGTGCCGTTCTTGTTGATCGTCGCGCCGATCAGCTGGTCGCCCGGCCGCCTTGTGCACCGGCAGGCTCTCGCCGGTGACGGTCGACTCGTCGACCTGGCTCTCGCCTTCCTCGACGGTCGCGTCGACGGGCACCTTCGACCAGGGCGGATCAGCAGCAGGTCGCCGACGACGACCTCGGCGGTGGGGATCTCGACCGGCTCGCCGTCGCGCAGCACCACCGCCTTCGGCGGCGCCAGGTCCAGCAGCGTCGCGGATCGCGTCGTTCGCGCCGCCGCGCGCACGCATCTCGAACCAGTGACCCAGCAGCACGAACGTCGCCAGCATCGCCGGCGCCTCGTAGAAGACCTCGCCCGTCGATGAAGAACGTCGCCGCGACCGAGTACAGCCAGGCTGTGCCGATCGCGACGGCGACGAGCACCATCATGTCCAGCGTTCGCGCCCGCAGCGCGGCGACCGCGCCGGTGAAGAAGATCGATGACGCGTACAGCACGATCGGCAGGCTCAACAGCAGCAGCCACACGTCACGAGCAAGGTCAAACGGCGTCGGCAGCTCGGTCCCCAGAATCTGGGTACCGACCATCGACCACAACACCGTGGGGATCGCGAAGAAGAGCGCAACGAAGAAGCGGTTGCGCATGTCGCGGGCCATCGACTGCATCGACATCCCGGCGTGCCCGCCCTGCCCATGCCCGTCGGCGTCATCGGCTCGCTCGGGCGCCGCGAAGTCATGCGGCGCCTCACGACCACCCTCCGCAAGCGGATCGCAGACATGCCCCGGCACCGACTGCCCGGCGCAGTGATAGCCACACTCCAGCACCCAATGGCGCAGTCCCGCAACGGACGTCAGCTCCGGATCAAATGTCACCGTCGCCGTCTGCGCCACAGCGTTGGCCTTGACGTCGAGCACACCCGGTCGGCGGCCGAGGACACCCTCGACCACCACCTGCTGACTCGCGTAGTGCAGCCCACCGACGTGCAGGACCGTGGTGACCGGGCCAGACCCGGCTCGGGTTGGGGCGACCTCAGCGGTCGCCACGGTCATCCCGGCTCTTTTCGACGCCGTCCTCCTGGCCGGACCCGCGCTCGACACCGGCGTTGCCGCTCGGGCGCATCATCATCCACATCATGCCGCCCATCATCAGCCCGCAGAACAGGAGCGGCAGCAACAGGAACCCGCCTGACCCCCCGGTGCTCAGCAGCACGACGCCAACAACCACGGCCGCTGCGCACAGCACCATGTGACTCGGCTTCATCGTTTGAATCGACTTCATGACGCGACCTCTCTTCGATGCAGGATTGTCCAGCGACACTACGAGCCCGAGGCCTCGCCGGCGTCCGAATTTGCGCGCAGAGGCGGTGCGGGTTCCTACGGATCGTCGGAGCTTTCGAATCCCCAGACGCTCAGCTCATCCGCACTGCTTCGCGATCCGCCTCCGCCTTCCGGATCGGGGCGCGGTCGGACGGTGCCGTGCCGTGCACGGACTGAAAGCGGCGCAGCCGCAGCGCGTTGGCGACGACCGAGACACTGGAGAGCGCCATCGCGAGACCGGCGAGCGCGGGGTTGAGCAGGCCGGCGGCGGCGATCGGTAGCGCGGCCACGTTGTAGCCGAAGGCCCAACCGAGGTTCTGCTTGATCGTGCGCAGCGTCGCGCGGCTCAAGCGGATGGCATCGGCGGCAGCCCGTAGGTCACCGGAGACCAGCGTCAGGTCGCTGGCCTCGATGGCGACGTCGGTGCCCGTGCCGATGGCCAGGCCGAGGTCGGCCTGCGCCAGCGCCGGAGCGTCGTTGACGCCGTCGCCGACCATGGCCACGGTGCGTCCTTCGGCCTGCAGGCGCTTGATGACGTCGGCCTTGCCCGCCGGCAGGACCTCCGCGATGACGGCGTCGATGCCGACCTCGTCGGCGACCGCTTGGGCGGTCGTCTGGTTGTCTCCGGTCAGCAGCAGCGTCTCCAACCCGAGCGACTTCAACGACGCGATCGCCTCCGCTGACGTCGGCTTGACGGTGTCGGCGACGACAAGCACCGCGCGGACCTCGCCGTCCCATGCGACCATTACGGCGGTGCGGCCGTGCTGCTCGGCAACCCGCTGGGCAGTCCGAAGCTCGGCGGGAACACGCAGGCTCCACGCGTCCATCAGCGACGGACGGCCGACCTTGACGTCGTGATCGTCGACGGTGCCTTCCACGCCGAGGCCCTCGCGGTTGACGAAGCCCTCGACGCCCGGCAGATATCCGAGCTCCTCACGCGCCGAGCGAGCGATCGCTTGGGCGATCGGGTGCTCGGAGGCGTCCTCGAGCGCTCCTGCGATGCGCAGGACCTCGCCGCGGGAGGCGTCCTCGGTGGTCGTGACATCGGCCAGGGTCATCCGGCCGGTCGTGATCGTGCCGGTCTTGTCGAGCACGATCGTGTCGACCTTGCGGGTGGCCTCGAGGATCTCCGGACCCTTGATCAGCAGGCCGAGCTGGGCGCCACGACCCGTCCCCACGAGCAGGGCGGTCGGCGTGGCGAGCCCCAGCGCGCAGGGGCAGGCGATCACGAGCACGGCGACGGCCGCCGTGAAGGCGAACGTCACCCCTTCCCCGGCGCCGATCCAGAACCCCAGCGTCACCGTGGCCAAGCCGATCACGACCGGGACGAACACGGCAGAGATCCGGTCGGCCAGGCGCTGAACCGCGGCCTTGCCCGTCTGGGCATCGGCGACCAGCTGGGAGATCTGGGCGAGCGCCGTGTCGGCGCCGATCTTGGTGGCGCGAACGACCACGCGCCCGCCGGCGTTGACCGACGCGCCGACGACGTCGTCACCAGGCTGCTTCTCGACCGGGACCGACTCGCCGGTCAGCAGTGACTGGTCGACGGCCGTGGCGCCCTCCTCGACGACACCGTCGGTGGCGATCTTCTCGCCGGGCCGTACGACGAATCGGTCGCCGATCTTCAGCTGCTCGACGGGAATGCGGCGCTCGCGACCGTCGCGATCGAGGACCGCGACATCCTTGGCGCCGAGTTCGAGCAGCGCGGTCAGCGCCGCGCCGGCGCGGCGCTTGGCGCGCGCCTCGAAGTAGCGACCGGCCAGCAGGAACGCGGTGACGACCGCGCCGACCTCCAGGAAGATGTGCTCCTCGCCTGCGCCGCCCTGCGGGATGAGCTCGAAGTCCATCGTCATGCCGGGCATTCCGGCGTCGCCGATGAACAGGGCGTACAGCGACCACACCAGGGCCGTCAAGGTGCCGAGGCTGATCAGCGTGTCCATCGTCGCCGTGGCGTGCTTGAGATTCGCCCACGCGGCGCGGTGAAACGGCCACGCGCCCCACAGGATCACCGGCGCGGTGAGGTTCAGCACGAGCCACTGCCAGTAGTCAAACTGCAACGCCGGGATCATCGAGATCAGCACCGCGATGAGGGCCAGCGGCGCCGAGAAGGCAAGCCGCTGGCGAAGCGCCGCCGTGTGGTCGTGCTGCAGCCCCGCGACGCCCGAGCCCGCCGGCTCCTGCGTGGGCAGCCTTGCGGTGTAGCCGGCGGCCTCGACGGCGCCGATCAGCTGTTCGGGCGCCACGGTCTGAGCGTCGTACTCCACGCGCGCCTTCTCGGTGGCGTAGTTCACGGAGGCGCTGACGCCATCGAGGTTGTTGAGCTGGCCCTCGATGCTGGTCACGCACGACGCGCACGTCATGCCCTCGATCGACAGCTCGACGTGCTCGGTCGACTTCGCGTCCTGGAGCGACATCGCTACATCACCTCCTGCGTGAATGCCACCGTCTGCACGGTGCCGTTGTGCTTGAACTGAAGAAACAGCCGGTAACGACCGGTGGTCGGGAACGTCGCCGCAAAGGCGATCGGGTCGTCGAGGGCGGCGGGCCTGCCGCCACCGCCGTGGCCGTGTTCGGTCGGATGGACGTGGAGGAACGCGAGGTCACCCTCTCGCAACGCGACGAGGTGCCCGCCCGCGCCGAGGTACGGCTCGGGCTGCAGTTCCTGGCCGCCCTTGGCGATCTTGAACTGCAAAGACGCCTCGCTGCCCGGGCGCGCGCGACCGCTCTGCAGGCGCACCTCGTAGCCGCCATCGCTGATGGCCGTCGCGGCCGGTGGCGGCAGCGGCCGCAGGTCGGCTTGGCCGTCTACGTGCAGGTCGCTGGCCAGTGTTGCCGGCTGCCCCTCGTGGGAAAAGTCCGCGAACAGGCGGTACGACCCGGCGCGGGACAGGCGCACCGGGATAGACCAGCTGCCGTCCCGATTCTGGGTGGGGTGCAGGTGCTGGAAGGCGGCGAGGTCACGCCGGACGACGATCACGTGCATGCGCTTGGTGTGCTCGACGTCGAAGTCGCGCACCGTCTGGCCGCGCTCGTCGACGATGCGAAAGCGGACCCTCTCCGTACGCGCTCGGCGCAGCTCACGATTCGCGACGGCGAGGCGCAGGCCGTTCTCGGCGACCGCAAGGCCGCGGACCGGACGCGTCTTCTTGTCGGCGCTGTGGGCGGGGGCGGAGTCCTCCCGCCTGGCGGCCGGCACGCCGGTGTGCTCGCCGCTGCCGGGGTGCCCGCCGTCGGTCGCCGTGGCTGCGTCGTCGCGGTGCTCGGTGTCGCCACGGTCGGGATCGATCGCTCCACCCGCGAGTGCAGCAGTGCCGAACAGGACAACGAGCAGCGCGGCGAAGCCCGCGAGCTTGACTGGTGCGCTGGCGAGCGGCAATCGGCCGCGACGCGGACGCGTGGTTGGCTGGGGAGTGGGCGGCATCTCGGTCTCCTTCGATACGGGCGGGGGGTATCGACTGACAACAACGTAGCAGATACCCCGGGGGGGTATCTCTAGAGGGAACTGAGATATCCGCGCTGCAGATCAGAGCGAGCTTGAGGAGCTACATGCAGCGCGGACTCGTCCGCCGATCGGCTGGCGTCTCCGCTCGTATCGGAGCACCGGCCGACGCGCACCCGGCTTTAGTACGCCTCTCGAGGCTGTTGAGCCTTCGGCGGAAGTTCTCGTAGTGCCTCAGCCCGGCCGGCCCTGTGGCGGCCAGCTTGCATGGCGCGCCGGGCGGTCGTGTCGCGGCTGGCTGCAGGGGGACGCACGCTGCCGTGCGCGGCCCCGTGCTCGCTGTCGGCGCCTTCCTCACCGAGGTGCTCGCGCATCTCGCCGATCTCGCGCTGCTGAGCCTTGATGATCTCGTCGGCGAGCTTCTTGAGCTCGGCGTCCTTGCCCTTTTCGATCTCCGCCTTGGCCATGGCGATTGCGCCCTCGTGGTGGGGGATCATCATCCGGATGAAGGCAGCGTCGAACGGCTTTGCCGTCTTCAGGCTCGCGGGGTCGTCGTCCATGCCCATCATGTGTTCGGGTACGCCGAGCGAGCCTTGCTTCACGCCCGCGTTCTTCAGCCGTTGGTCGGCTGCGCGCAGCGTCGAGATCTCGGCGTTCTGTGTCTTCACGATGTCGTCGGCGAGCTTCTTGACGAACTCGCTGAGCCACGCCGCTGCGCGATCTGCGCCATCTGAACGGCGGACTCGTGATGAGGAATCATGTCCGCGACGAACGCGCGGTCGACGGGATTGCCGCCGGCCGCCTGGGAGGCGCTGTCATCTGAGTTGTCGCTGTCGCCGCAGCCTGCGCTGAACAGTGCACCGGCGATGGCGAGCGCCGGAATGATCTTGCGAGAGAACGTCATGAGGGGTGTCTCCTTGAGAGTCGGTAGGTGATCGGCCAGGTAGGAGCGGGGGCCGTGCGCCCGCTGTCGAACTACCTGAAGATCAGCGCCGACTGACGCACAGGACCGACACCGCGGCGGGCCCATGCCGAGCTCTCGCGACCGGCACTCGCGGCACCGTCACCGCGGCCCGGACGAACAGCGCGAGCGAAGGTCGCCACTGCTGGAGCCTGAGCACCGCGCACCCGAGCGCGCCAACGGTCGCGATGGCCGTGAACACCGCGAGACACATCTCCACCGCGGCGCTCATGACGTCGTCGTGCTGCATGTCGATGAGGGGGCCGCCGTGATGTGCGGCGGTGAGGCCGCCAAGCACGAATACGGCCGCCATGAGCGCTAGGCGGCGCTGGTGGCGTCGCAGCTGCCGGCGGATCGCGAGCGAGCTCACAAGGCGCACGCTAGCACTCACGACGCGGCCCGCGTTGCAGCGAGAACGTCGCCCTCGCTGGGATATCAATGGTCCGTCTTGACATACCCCAGGGGGGTATGTTCTTATACCCCCCTAGAGTATCCAACCACCTCAGGGAGAAGCCGATGCGCACCCACACAGCGAGCACTGCCAGGGACGCGAGCGGGCACGACGACGCTTGAGCGTCAGCACGGTCGCCGATGGGGATCCGGCACCCGAGACACTGTCGACCACCAGCGCAGGAGCGACGACCATGGGTGCCATCGATGACGCGCAACCGCATCAGCACGAGATGCCGACCTCCGGTGGCCCGCTGACGCGTGTCGCTCTCAGCGCCACGCTGCACTGCCTGACCGGCTGCGCGATCGGTGAGGTGCTGGGCATGGTGATCGGCACCGCGCTCGGGTTCTCGGATCTGGGCACGATCGCGCTCGCCGTAGCGCTGGCCTTCCTGTTCGGCTACGGCCTGACGAGCCTGCCACTGCTTCGAGCCGGCTTCGCGCTCAGCGCCGTCATCCCGATCGCCCTGGCGGCGGACACGCTCAGCATCGCGGTCATGGAGATCGTCGACAACGCGATCATGCTTCTCGTCCCGGGCGCGATGGAGTCCGGAGTCGACAGCCTGCTGTTCTGGGGCGCCTCCATTCGCGCTCGTGATCGCCGGAGCGGTCGCGCTA
>CAVUND010000019.1:0-29789 GCA_963742745.1 uncultured Actinomycetes bacterium | reverse complement strand
CGGCGCCGGGTTCGCGCCCCCGACATGGATACCTTTCGCGGACCGATGGAGCTCGTCCCGACCACCCCGAACGTCGACCTGCGCGGCAGCGGCGACGAGCAGATCGTCGTGCTCGCGTTCCCCTATGACGCGACGATCGTCAACCACGTGCGGGGCATCCCGGGGCGGCGCTTCGACTGGGACGCGCGCGAATGGTGGGCGCCGGCCGACGACTGGGTCGGCGTACATGTCGCGGGCGTCCTCGAGCGCTTCCCCGATCTGCTGCCGTCCCCCGCGGTCGTCGCCTGGCTGACGGCGATCGACAAGCGCTGGGTCGGCGTCGTCGGCGCCACGCGCTACGACGGGCGCGGCTGGTGGACGCTGGCGACGCGGGCCGGCCACCCGCCCGAGGCGCTGCTGGCGGGATCGATCACGCGCGACGACGGCGCCGTGCTGGCGCCGCTGACGCTCGCCGGCGCGCAGTCGCTCGTCGACCAGGAGGCGGTCCGGATGGACGCCGGCGCGCGGCGCTGCGCCGAGGCGCTGCTCAGCGGCGCCGACCCGCCCCCGCCGGCGCGGCTGACGGCGGCGCGGACGTTCGACGGCGAGCGCATCCGCCTCGACGTCCTGTGGGACTCCGACGCCGGCGCGGCGTTCTGCAAGCTGCCCGGCGCCGACGCCCGCAGCCGCACCCTGCCGATCGACCCCTGGATCGTCGAACCGCTGGACGCGTTCATCGCGACGTTCGCGGTCGAGGTCGACGGCGCCGGCGCGCTCGTCCTCGACGCGCTGCGCGAGGAGCATGGGGCGGCGCTCACCGCCATCCGCAGCTCGCGCGCCGTCAGCGCCGAGCCGATCGACGACGTCGCGGCGCTGCTCGGCGGCGAGCTTGCCCCGTTTCAGTGGGCGGCCGTGCGCTACGCGCTCGAGGCGCGGCGCTGCTTTCTCGCCGACGAGCAGGGCCTGGGCAAGACCGTCGAGGCGCTGGCCACGCTCGAGGCCGACGGCGCGTTTCCGGCGATCGTCGTCTGCCCGGCATCGCTGAAGCTCAACTGGCAGCGCGAGGCCGAGCACTGGCTCGCGCACCGCAGCGTGGCCGTCGTCGAGGGGCGCGCGATCGTCGCGGCGACCGCCGACATCACGATCCTCAACTACGAGATCGTCGCCGCGCACCGCGAGGCCCTCGGCCGCTGCCGGCCGCGCGCGCTCGTCATCGACGAGTCGCACTACGCCAAGAACCCGCAGGCCAAGCGCACCCAGGCGGTGCGGCGGATGGCGGCGAGCGTCGTCGAGGGCGGGCTGAAGCTCGCGCTGAGCGGCACGCCGGTGCTCAACCACGCCGAGGAGCTCGTCTCCCAGCTGCGCGTCATCGGTCGCCTCGAGGACTTCGGCTCGGGCGCGCAGTTCACGCGCAAGTTCCGCGGCGAGCTGTCGGAGGAGCGCCTGCACTGGCACCTGCGCCGGCGCTGCTTCGTGCGCCGCTGCAAGAGCGAGGTGCTGCCCCAGCTGCCGGCCAAGCGCCAGGTCGTCGTGCCGGTCGCGCTGTCGAACACGACCGAGTACCGCCTCGCCGAGGAGGACGTCATCGCCTGGCTGCGCTCCCAGCCACTGGACCTGCGCGAGCTCAACGCGAAGATCGCGGCGACGCTGCGCGCCCAGCGCCTGGCCCAGCTCGGCACGCTGCAGCGATTGGCGGCGCGCGGCAAGCTCGGCGCCGCGCTGACGTGGATCGCCGACTTCCTGGCCTCCGGCGAGCCGCTCGTCGTCTTCGCCCGCCACGTCGAGGTGCAGGAGGCGCTGCTGGCCCGCTTCCCCGCCGCGGCGCACATCATCGGGCGCGACAGCGCCGCCGCGCGCGAGGCGGCGGTGCAGGCCTTCCAGGACCCCGGCGGGCCGCAGCTGCTGGTCGGCGCGACGCGGGTGGCGGGTCAGGGGATCACGCTGACGCGCGCGTCGAACGTCGCGTTCCTCGAGCTCGAGTGGACCCCGGCGATGCATGACCAGGCCGAGGACCGCTGCCATCGCATCGGTCAGCACGACGCGGTCACGGCCTGGTACCTGCTCGCCGCCGACACGATCGACGAGACGATGGCCGAGCTCATCCAGCGCAAGCGCGGCGTGATCGCCGCGGTGACCGACGGGCGCCGGCTCGACGGCGACGGGCTCGTCGAGGCCGTCGTGCGCGAGCTGCGCGAAGGGCGCCCGCTGCGCCACCTGCGCCCGGTTGCGTAGCCGCCGCGCTCAGACCTCGTCGTGGCGGCCGATGGCGCGCTCGAGATCCTCGGCGGCGCCCTCGTCGGTGTTGGCGTGAAGCTCGAGCAGCGCCGCGGCGATCGCGTCGAGCTTGAACTGCACCGCGGCCTCGGCGCGCCGTTCGGCGTTCTTGAGCAGCGCGACGATCGCGAGCGTGATGGCGCCGAGCAGGTCGCCGAGGAAGAAGCGCACCGGGTCTGACCATCCGAGCGGATAGGACAGCGTCCACACCACGACGAGCACGAGGCAGACCACGAAGAACGTCGGGGACGACACCACGTTGGAGCCGCGCTCGGCGACGTTCTCGAAGAGGCCGCGCTTCTCGCCGCCCGATTCGACGGGATGCTTGGTCGTCATGAGGCTCGCTAGTACCCCGCGCGACCGCCGCGCACCCAAGCCCGCTGTCCCCGCAGCCCTCCGCATGGCGGCGCCCCCGGGCGGGCAGGACGGGACGCACCTTCCTGCACCGTCACTGCCGAGGAGCATCACATGATCGGATTCATCGTCGCCGGACTCATCATCGGGCTGCTGGCCCGCCTGATCCTGCCCGGCAAGCAGCACATCGGCCTGCTGTGGACGCTCGTCCTCGGCGTCATCGGCTCGGTCATCGGCGGCACGATCGCCAACGCCATCGGCAGCGGCGACATCATGGAGCTCAACGTCATCGGCTTCGTCTGCGCCGTCGTCGCCGCCGTCATCCTGCTGTCGATCGCCGATCGCGCGCAGCTCGGCGCCGGCTCGCGGCGCGGGCAGCTCGGCCGCGGGTAGCGCCAACGTCCGTCCGGTCTACGGGTCTTCCCGGAGCGCTCCGGGAGTGCCCGTCAGATCATCGAGCGCTCGGGCGGGATGACCCAGAGCGTGATCGCGGCCTGCTCGATCGCGCCCGGCTCGAGCTCCTCGACGGTGTTGACGTTGGCCTTCTGCATCTGCAGGGCGAGGTCGCTCCAGCCGCGTGCGATCGAGCCGACCTTCGCCATCGGCCCCCAGCCGGCGAGCGCCTTGAGCTCGGCCGAGTGTGCGCGCGCCTCGTCCAGCGTGACCTTGCCGAACTGGTGCTCGGTCCCGCACACGCTGACGAGCCGAGTGATGACGCCGCTGACGTCGGGCACCGGCGCCGCGGTGAAGCGCTGCTCGACGACCGCCCAGTCGACGACGTTCAGCCAGGCGTCGACGTACTCGGCGCGGCGGTTGCAGTAATCGAGGTAGTACGCGTGCTCCCAGACGTCGATGCCCAGCAGCGGCTCGAGGCCGTCGGTGATCGGGCTGTCCTGGTCGGCGGTCGTGACGATGAGGATCCGGTAGCCGTCGTGGACGAGCCAGGCCCAGCCTGAGCCGAACTGGCTCAGCGCCGCCTCCTTGATCGTCTCTCTGAGGATCGGCATGCCGCGGAACGTCTCGCGGATAGCGGCCATGAGCTTGCTGTCACCGGGCGGGCCCTTGCCCGGGGTCGGCGTCATCGACTCCCAGAACATCGAGTGGTTGAGATGCCCGCCGACGTTGTTGCGCACGGCGTCGCGCTTGTCACGCGGAAACTCGGTCAGCCGCTTGAGGACGTCGCGCGGCGCAGCATCCTCCAGGCCCGTGCCGTCGAGCGCCGCGTTGGCCTTGTCGACGTACGCCTGGTGGTGCTTGTCATGGTGGAAGCGCATCGTCTGCGCACTGATGTGCGGCTCGAGCGCGTCATACGGATAGGGCAGGTCAGGGACGGTGTAGGCCATTGCCCACATCATGACGCGCGCTTCGCCGAGGAGCCACCCCCCGGCGTCCGCCGAGCGCGCGTCCCCCAGAGCTCCAGCCGCGCGCGGGATCAGCCGATACATGGTGCAGGAACCACGCCATGCTGACGATCTCCATCATCTTCGCGTTGCTCGTGCTGCTCTGGGGGCGCATCGGCGTCGCCCACGTCGATCGGTGACTCGATCAGACGTCGAGGGCTCCGGCGAGCCCCGGTACCGTCCTGTGATGCCGACATTCGGTGACATCGTGGAGCGCTCGCTGGCGCTCCTGCAACGTCGCGGGCGGGTCTCCCACACCGCCCTGCGCCTGGAGTTCGGGCTCGACGACGCGACGTTCGCGGCGCTGCGCCAGGAGCTCGTCGCCGTGCTCGGCGCCGCCGGCGACGAGGACGGCGTACTGGTCGCGCGAGCGGGCGCGCCCGCGGCTCCCGCAGCTTCCGACGCGCCACCCGCGGCTCCCGGCCCCAGCCCCGGCCCGCCGTCCGCTGCGGCCGCCCCTGCCGCCCGCGACATCAGCATGCTGCTCTGCGACCTCGCCGAGTCCGCGCCGCTGGAGGCGCTCGACGCCGAGGCCCGCGCCGTCGTCGGCGCCCGCTTCCACGCGATCTGCGACGAGGTCGCGCGGCGGCTCAACGGCCACGTGCTGCCCTGGGTCTCCGACGGCGTCGCGATCTTCTTCGGCCACCCGCAGGCGCAGGACGACGACGCGCTGCGCGCCGTGCGCTGCGGCTGGGAGATCCTGCGCACGCTCGCGGCGGCGTGCGACGTCATCGAGCGCGAGTTCGGCGTGCGCCCCGCCGCGCGCCTGGCGATCGCCACCGGACCGGCCGGCGACGGCGACGACGACACCCAGGCGTTCGGCGACGTGCCGCGCGTCGCGTCCGGCGTCCAGGAGCGTGGCGTCCCCGGCCGGGTGACGGTCGACGGCGCGACGCGCGAGCGGGCCGCCGACGCGTTCGCGTACGACACCGTCGCCGCCGGAGGCGACCTCTTCGCGGTCGCGCGCCCGGCCGGCACCGGTGTGCTCGCGGCCCACGCGCCGCCGCCGCTCGTCGGCCGCACGGGCGAGCGCGCGCTGCTGCAGGCGCTCGCCGAGCGCGCCGCGGCGGGCACCCGCTCGGCGGTGCTCGTGCGCGGCGAGGCCGGCATCGGCAAGACGCGCCTCGTCGAGAACCTCGGCGAGAGCGTCCGCGACACGCTCGGCATGGAGGTCGTGCACTGTGCGTGCAGCCCGTATCACCGCGGCAGCGCCCTGCACCCGCTGCTCGACGGGCTGGGCCGCGACTGGCCGGTGGACGGCAGCGACTCGTCGCTCGGCCCGGCCCGCCGCCGGCGCGAGACCTTCGCCGCCCTGATCGACGCGCTCACGGCGCAGGCCCGTCAGGCGCCGCTGCTCGTCGTGATCGAGGACCTGCACTGGGCCGACGCCTCCACGCTCGAGTTCGTCACGACGCTGCTCGACGGCCCGCGCGACGTGGCGCTCATGCTCGCGCTGACCGCGCGCAGCGACTTCTTGGCGCCGCCGCAGCGCGCGCTGCAGCGCGTCGAGCTCGGCCGCCTGGACGCCGAGGAGTGCCTGCGCGTCGTCGAGCACGTCGCGGCGGCAGGCACGCTGCCCGCGGCGCTGGCGCGCATGCTCGCCGAGCAGGCCGGCGGCTCGCCGCTGCTCGCCGCCGAGCTCACCCGCACGGCGCTCACGAGCCAGGACGGCGCGCCGCCCGCCGGCACGCTGTACGGCTGCCTCATGGCGCGCCTGGACCGCGACAGCACCGCCCGCGACGTCGCGCGCCTGGCCGCCACGATCGGGCGCGAGTTCGACCGCACGCTGCTGGAGGCCGTCGGCACGCTCGAGCCCGCGGCGCTGGACTGGGGCCTGGAGCGGCTCGTGCAGGAGGACGTCATCGCGCCCGCCGGACCCGGACGCTTCGCGTTCGGCCACTCGCTGCTGCAGGACGCCGCGCGCAGCTCGCAGCGCAAGCGCGCGCTGCGCACCCACAACGCGGCGATCGCGCGGGCGCTGCTGGCGCACTTCCCGCACGTCGCCGCCGCCGAGCCCGAGCGCGTCGCGCGCCACTTCGAGTACGCCGGCGAGGTGCGTGAGGCCGTCGGACATTGGCGCCAGGCGGGCCGCCAGGCGCTCGGCCGTCACGCGCTGCGCGAGGCCACGCTGCACTTCGAGCGCGCGATCGAGCTCAACGCCCGCACGCCGGACGGCCCGGTCCGCCGCGGCGCCGAGCTCGAGCTGCGCCTGCTGGCCGGGCACGCGATCGCCGCGCGCGCCGGCTGGGGCGCCCCGGCGGCCGCCGCCCACCTCGCGCGCGCCGAGGCGCTGAGCGCCGGCGTCGACGTCTCGGCGGAGCGCTTCGACGGATGGCTGATGCTCGCGTCCTACCGCGTCCTCGGCGGACGGCCCGACGACGCGCTGTCGCTGGCGAGGGCGCTCGTCGAGGTCGGGGAGGCGGCCGGCGCCGATCCCGCGCTGCTGTCGCACGCCGAGTGCGAGGTCGGCAGCTCGCTCGTCGCCTGCGGCCGGCCGCGCGAGGCGCTCGGGCACCTGGCCCGCGCGATCGAGCTCTGCGAGGGCGCGCCGCGCGACACGCAGACAGCGCGCTTGCGCCGCGATCCCGTCACGACCGCGCTGACCCGCCGCGCGCTGGCGCTGGCCTGCCGCGACGACCACGACGGCGCGCGCTACGCGATCGCGAGCGCGACCGAGCGGCTGCACGATCACCCGCACCCCGACGGCCTGGCCGCGACACGGTGCGCGGCGGCGACCGCCGCCCACATCCGCGGCGACCACGCGGACGTGCTCGAGCAGGCGGCAGGGGCGCTCGCCCTCGCCACCGCAGAGGATCTGCGCGACCGGGTTGCCGAAGCGCTCGCGCTGCACGGTTGGGCACGCGTGCGTGCGGGCGCGCACGACGACGGGCTCGCCGAGCTGCGGCGCGCCATGGCGCTGGCGGCGGCGAGCGGCGCGCGCGCCGGGCGCCCGTTCCTGCACGGCCTGCTCGCCGACGGGCTGGCCCACGCCGGCGAGCCGGAGCTCGCCCTCGGCACCCTCGACGAGGCGCTGCGCCCCGACGCGGGCGGCGAGCGCTGGTATGAGCCCGAGCTTCACCGTCTGCGCGCCGAGCTGCTGCTGAAGCTCGGCGACCTGGCCGGCGCGCACCGCAGCGCCGGCATCGCCGTGTCGCTGGCGCGGCGCATGCGGGCCGGCGCCTGGGAGCGCCGCGCCGGGGCGACGCTCGCGCGGCTGAGCAGCGGCGCGCCGGTCGCCTGACGGCGGCGCGCCCGCGCGAGACCGAGCCAACTTGCCCGCCGGCTGCGCGCACGAGCCCGTGCAGGGCTGTGGGCCCGACCGGGCGCTGGCTAGGTTGAGCGAAGCCGCCGCATGGACCGCCGCCGCATCCGCCCTCTCGCCTTCCTTCTCGCCGTCGCCGCACTGGCGCTCGTCGCCGTGCCCGCGGGCGGGCAGCAGAGCGAGCGCGGCCTGCGCGACAGGATCGACTCCCAGCGCGATCGCGAGCAATCGCTGGCCGGCAGCGTCGCGCGGCTCGCGCGCCTGGAGCGCGCGACGGCGCGCGAGGTGGCGATCCTCGAGCGCCGCGTCGGCGCCGTGCAGGCCGAGCTCGCCGCCGCCGAGAAGGTGCTCGCCTCGACGGTGCTGCGGCGCAACCGCCAGCGCGAGCGCGCCCTGCGCCTGCGCGCGCGGCTGACGCAGTCGCGCGCCAAGCTCGCCGAGCTGCTGCGCCGGCGCTACGCGGGCGGCGAGCCGGACATCGTCACGGTGGTGCTGCGGGCCGACGGCTTCGCCCAGCTGCTGGAGACCGTCGACTTCCTCAAGCGCGTGCAGGCCCAGGACGAGCGCATCCTCGGCACCGTCAAGTCCGCGCGCCGCGACGCGCTCGGCCAGCGGCGGCTGCTGACGCGCCTCTCCGCGCAGCGCCGGATTGCGGCGGACGCCGTTCGCAAGCGCCACGACGCGCTGGCGACGATGGCCGCCGGCCTGCGCGAGCGCCGCGGCCGCCTCGCCGAGGCGCGCGCGGCGCGGGCCGCCCTGCTGCGCGGCACGCGGGCAAGCCGGCGCCGCGCCCAGCGCTCGCTGAACCGGCTGCTGGCACAGCGCGCGCAGGCGCTGCGCGCCGTCGGACCCGGCGGGCCGTGGTCGATCCCGTGGCCGATCGTGCAGTGCGAGTCCGGCGGCCAGAACCTGCCGCCGAACTTCGCGGGAGCGTCGGGCTTCTATCAGTTCATGCCCGACACCTGGCGCGGCCTGGGCGGCTCGACGCCGCACGCCTACCTCGCGCCGAAGGCCGAGCAGGACCGGCTGGCGGCGCGGCTGTGGGCGGGCGGCGACGGCGCGCGCAACTGGGTCTGCGCGGCGCTCGTCGGGATCATCTGACAACAGCGGCGCGGCGGGCCCGGGCGGCCGCCATACTGGCTCATATGAACTGCTGCGTTCGTCTGCTCGCCGCCGCCGTCGCCGCGACCCTCACGGCCGCGCTGACCGCCGGCGCCGCGCAGGCCGCGGACCCCGGGCCCTACGTCGCGCTCGGCGACTCCTACACCGCCGCGCCGCTCGTGCCCCTCACGTACGGCACACCGCTGGGCTGCGCGCGCTCGGACCACAACTACCCCTCGGTCGTGCGCGCCGCGCTCGGCGCCTCGGTCTTCCGCGACACGAGCTGCTCGTCGGCGACGACGCGCCACATGAGCGAACCCCAGAGCGTGCCCGGCGGCACGAACACGCCGCAGTTCGACGCGCTGTCGGCCGACGCCGGGCTCGTGACCGTCGGCATCGGCGGCAACGACGTAGGGCTCGTCGGCGCAGCCGTCGACTGCATCCAGCTCGGCCTGCTCGCCCCGACCGGCACCGCCTGTCGCTCGAACTTCGCCACGCCCGACGGCGGCGACCGCCTCGTCGACCAGATCGCCGCCTCGGCGCCGAAGATCGCCGCGACGCTGCAGGGCATCCACGCCCGCTCACCGCAGGCGCGCGTGCTGATCGTCGGCTACCCCGCGGTCGCGCCGACCGACGGCCGCAGCTGCTACCCGCTCGTCCCGCTCTCCGCCGACGACCTGGCGTACTTCGACGAGCTGCTGCGCCGCACGAACACGATGATCGCCGAGCAGGCCGCCGCCAACGACGCCGAGTTCGTCGACACGTACGCCGAGAGCGTCGGCCACGACGTGTGCAAGCTGCCGCCGACGCGCTGGTTCGAGGGCCTCGTGCCGACGATGCCGGCCTTCCCCATCCATCCGAACGTCTCGGGCGAGGCCAGCATGGCCCGCTCGGTCCTGCGCGTGCTCGGCCAGTCGCGGCCGGCGGCCTCGCTGGGCACGCTCAAGCGCCTCCAGCGCTCGGTCCGCGTGGGGCGCGCGGCGCGCTTCACCTACACGCTGAGCCGTGCGGCGAGCGTGACGTTCACGCTGCGGCGCGCGCTTGGGCGGCGGGCGCTACTCGGCGGCGCGCGCGGTCGTGACGGTCGCCGCCGCCGCGGGCGAGAGCACGCTCAAGCTCACGACGAAGCAGCTCGGCCGCCGCGCCGGCCTGTACCGCCTCACCGCGACGCTCGCCGACGGCGGCGCGCAGCCCGTGCAGTTCCGCATCAAGCGCCGCTAGCGCGTCGTGCGCAGGACGATCCGCGAACGGTCGCCCGGCCGGATTGTGACCTTCGCGCGGCGGTGGGCCGCGGCGGACAGCGCGCGGCGGCCGCTCTTCGTCGCGCGCAGCGACCGCCAGATGCGCGCGGCGTTGACCTCGCCGCGCAGCGTCACGCTCGTGCGCTGCCAGCTGCGCGAGGCGGCGCCGCGCGCGCCGGCGTCCTTGCGCGCCAGACAGCGCAGCGCGGCGCGCAGCGCCGTCAGGCCGATCTCGGTGAGCGAGCGCCCGACGCCCGAGCAGCCGGTCCGTGCGCCGACGCGCTCGGCCGCGTGGGCGGCGACGGCGCGGTCGGCGAAGGAGCCGACCGCCGCGGCGTACTGCGCGCGGCCGGTCTCGGAGACCGTGCCGTGCACGAAGCTCGTCGACGGATCGCTGCGGCTGCCGGGCTCGAGGCCGACGAACTGCGTCGTCGGGCGGGCGGCGCGGAAGCGCGCGTCGTGCTCGGGCGAGATCATGTCGTCGTCGCCCTCGCGGACGAGCAGCACGTCGGCGCGGATCTTCGGCGCCAGCGTGACGGGGTTCCAGGGTGCCAGCGCGTCGACCGTGGCGCCCAGCAAGCGCGTGATCTGGCTGGCGACGAGCTTCAGCCGGGCGTCCAGGCTCGTGGCCGCCTCCTGCGTGTAGAGCGGCAGGTCGGTCGGCGTGCCGAGTCCGATGACGCAGTCGATCGCGCGCAGCCGCTCGGCGGCGACGAGGGCGAGGTGAGCGCCCGCCGACTCGCCGTAGATGCAGACGGGCCCGCCGTCGCCGATGCGCGCCAGCTCGCTGCCGGCGGCGTCGAGCACGTCCTGCAGCCCCGCGGCGCCCTCCTCGTAGTCGACCGAGACGACGCGCCAGCCCCGCTCGAGCAGCAGCGCGCCCGGGCGGTCCATCAGCAGCCGCTGGGCGTGGGCGTCGTGGCCGGCCCAGCCGCCGGCGTGAACCATGAGCATCGTCCCGCGCGCCGCGACGCCGGTCGGATCGGCGGTGATCGGCACGGCGACCGGCGCGACCGGCGCGACCGCCGGCGCGGGCTTGGGCTTGAGCAGCGGAAGGTTGATCGGCGCCGCGGCGGCCTGCGCGGCGTGGCCGCCGAACAGACCGGCCAGCGCGAGCAGCGCGAGGAACGCGAGACGGACGATATGCGCGAGCGGCTTGGCCATGCCTGTCAAGTCGGTCGTGCGGCACCGCGCCATGAGCGTTTACGGACCGCTCCGCCTTTTCGTCCAGTCCGCCTACAGGAATTTGCTACGGGCGTCGAAAGACCTGACCCCCGGAGGCGAGGAACATGGACGCATGAAACGCGGCCGCCCGGAACCCAGGACTCGCATGAGCGCACGGCGCGGCCGGCTGCGCCCGCCGCCGCGACCCGTTCGCCACCTGACCCACCCCACCCCCATCGCTCCTCCCGCGCCGGAACGGCAGCGAAGCTCAGGCTGACCCGCTGCGTCAGTCGCCGTCGCCGCCGCGCCCGCGGCCCGAGCTCTCACTGCGGCCGCGACCGCGCCCCGAGCCCGAGTCGTCGTCTGCCTCCTCGCCCTGCTCGCCGCCCTCGCCCTCTTCGCCCTCGTCCTCGCTGCCCGCGGCGGCCGCCACGAACGCGGCGAGATCGGCCACCTGCGTTTCGCTCAGCCGGTCGCCGTAGTCGTCGGGCATGAGCTTCTCGGGAAAGCCGTCGACGGTGTCCTCGCGCGGCTCGACGATCGCCTCGGCGATGTCGCCGGCGTCGTCGTCGATGACGTCCAGGCGCGGGCCGAGCTTGCCCTCCGCGCCCGTCGCGGCGATCGAATGACAGCGGTCACAGCCCTCGTCCGCGAACAGCGCGCGGCCGCGCGCCACGCCGGCGCCGCCGGCGGCGATCCGCTCCTTGGCGGCCGTGACGGCTGCCGCGGCGGGCGCGGCACGGCGCTCGGCCGGGGCCTCGCCCATGCCGATGCCGGCGATCGCGATGCCCATGACGAGCACGGTGAGCGCGGCGAGGACGAGCTTCATGCGGGGTCGCCTCGCAGCGTCGTGGCCGCCTTGCCCGCGCCGGCCAGCGCGAGCAGCACCGCGGCGACCTCCGCCACGACGATGACGAGCGCGTCGCCGTCGTAGCCGCCCTCGCGGAAGCCGAGGAAGCCCGAGGAGTGCGAGATCGCGATCGAGACGAGCGACGGCACGCAGATCGACAGCGCGCCGAGCACGAACATCCAGACGCGCTCGAAGATCAGCGTGAGCACGACGACCGTCGAGCCGATCGCGTTCATGAAGAACAGCAGCCCGATGATCTCCACCTCGGCGTAGCCGCGGTGAAAGAGGCGCGCGTGCTGAAAGCCGGCGACGAGCACGCAGAGCGCGGCCAGCGCGAGCAGCGCCAGGGCGACCGGGTCCGGGCGAGAGGGTGCAAGCAGGCGGCGCATCTACACGCAGGATCCTCCCCGGCGGCGCCGCGATCAACGCGACATATGTCGCATCGCGGGTCCGCCGTTTCGGCGGTTCAGCGGACTGGTGGGCTAGAGGCCGGTCGGGTGGCGCACGACGAAGCCCTTGCCCGAGCGCGCGCCGGTGTGCCAGCGCGGGCCTTTGCCGCCGGTGCCCGACGTGTCGAGGCGCAGGCCGGCGATCACCGCGTATGTGTGCTCGGCGTTGGCATAGACGGTCATCCACACGCCGGGGCCGGCCTCGCCGAAGCGCTTCAGGCCGGTCGAGTCCAGCGGCCCGCGCAGCAGCCCGGCGGCCATCAGCGGGTAGGAGACGGCGCCCGAGCAGTCGTAGGCGTCGTCCTCGACGCGCGCGTGCCCGCCGCCCCAGCGGTAGGGCTTGCCGACGATCCGGTTGGCGGCGGCGATCGCGTCGCGCACCTGCGGGGGCGCGGCGGCCGGGACCATCGCGGTGAGCCCGTCGGGCGCGATCACGGCGTTCGCCGTCGGGGTGATCAGCGGCTCGGGTGCCGGCAGCGCGGCGGCGGCGGCGGGCGCGGTGGCGTGCGCGCCGCGCGCGGCGTAGGCGCGGGTGCGCAGGCCTTGCGCCTGCTCGCGCGAGACCCAGCCGTCGACGCGCTGGCCGTTGGCGCGCTCGTAGCGGCGCACCGCGACGCGCGTGCGGCGACCGAAGTGGCCGTCGACGTTCGTCGGAAAGCCGGTCAGCGTCAGCCAGCGCTGCAGGACCTTGACCTCGCGGCCGCGGTCGCCCGTGCGCAGGATGTGATCGCCGAAGGCCGCGTCGGCCGCCGCCGGGGCCGTGGCCGCGACCGCGACCACGGCGATGCTCACCGCGCTCGCGCGCAGCCGGACTCGGTATCCCACCGCCGTTCCTCCATCCTTGCCCAGGCTTCCGGGGTGAGCTGACGGGCTCGCGCGGCAATCGCGCTACGCCGGACAGCCCGGCGATTCGCCCCGTGCGCCGTGCCGGCGCATGTGGTTCCCCCAGCCGCCGCCGCGCTGATGCGGAAGCGGTTCAGCCTTGATTTCGGGTACCGAGACACGAGCTCTGGCCGGAAGTTTCGGCGCGCACAATCTGTCCCCTCCACGTGGGTGGTGGCTTGCCGCGGGAGAGTTGGTGGTCGGCCTCGTTCCCGCGCGCGGGCTGTCTGCGCATGCGCGGCATCGCCGGCCATTCGCGGTCATCGGCCGGCGGTGGGGGCGCGCAAGGTGCGATATCCGCACCCGGCGCGCCCCGACCGCCGACCCCGCGCCCTACGTCCTCGTGTCGGCCGCGACCTCGAAGAACTCGACCGGCCCCCGCGTGCCCATGCCCGCCCCGGGAGGGTTCATGGCCTGCAGCGTCGCGTCGCCCTCGCGCCTGTCCTCCTCTGTGGCGAACAGCGAGATCGCGACGGCGCGGCCGCCCTCGGGGTCCACGAGCAGCGTGAAGCCGACCGCCGGAACGCCCTCCGGCGGACCGCTCGCTGTGCGGCTCGCGATGTCCGCTGCCGTATCGCGAATCGCCGCAGCGTCGCCGCCCTGCCACTGCACTACGCGCGCATACATGCCGTCGCCTCCTCAATGTCGGTTGATGCCGACACTACGCCCGAGACGCCGACCGGTCCAGAAACTAGGCTTTCGCCCACTCCTTCTTGTGGAGGCGCTTGGCCGCCTGGTAGTCGGCGAGCGCCTGCGGGGAGTCGACGTCGCCGAGCGTCGGGTGCCACGGCACGAGACCCTCGGCCGCCTGCACGCCGAAGCGCTTGGCCAGCACGCCGCCGAGCGCCTTGATCTTCATCTCGCCGAAGCCGGGCAGCGCCTTGAGGTTCGCGCGCAGCGCGTCGGTGGTGGCCGCGTCGGTCCATACGCGCGCCGCGTCGCCGTCGTAGGCGTCGCGGATGTGGACGGCGAGATCGTGCACGCGCTGGGCCATGGAGCCCGGGAAGCGGTGGATCGCCGGGCGCTCGCGAAAGACGGTCTCCAGGTCGGCACCGGCGAGCGTGGCCGCGTCGAGCGAGCCCAGCCGCTCCTGCAGCGCGAGCGGCCCGGAGAACGCCTTCTGGACGGTGACCTGCTGGTCGAGGACGAACCCGACGAGCAGCGCCATCGGGTCGGTCGCGATGAGCGCGTTGGCCTCCTCGGAGGGGGTGAAATGCAGTTGCTCGGGCATCGCGGCGATCGTACCGCGCTGCCGCGCCCGCGCCGCAGCCTCTGCACCGCGACGCGGGCGCTTGCGTCGCGGCAGGCTCAGTGGTTGGATCACTCCTGCATGGAGCTGGCGCCGCGGCCCATCTTCGAGAACCCGGTCACCGGGGAGCGCGTGATCCTCCTCACGGACCCGCGTGAGCATCCCGAGCAGGTCCTCGTCTCGCATCTGTTCATCCGTCCCGGCGGGCGCGTGGCGGCCGCGCACGTGCATCCGACGGTCGATGAGCGCTTCCTCGTGCTCAGCGGTCAGGTGGGCTTTTTGATCGGCGATCGCAAACGCACGCTGGGGCCCGGCGAGGGAGCGTCGGTGCCGGCGGGCGTCGTCCACGACTGGTGGCAGGTCGGCGACAGCGAGGCGCAGGTCCTCGTCGAGGTCATCCCCGGCGTGCGCTTCAGCGAGATGGTCGGCTCGATGTTCGGCCTTGCGCGCGACGGCAAGGTCAACGCGAAGGGGCTGCCCGACCCGCTGCAGCTCGCGGTGATGGGCCACGAGTACGGCGACGTCATCCGCTTCACGAAGCCCCCGGCGTTCGTCCAGAAGCTCACCATCCCGCCGATGGCGGCGCTCGGTCGCCGGCGCGGCCGCAAGCCGATGTACCCCGAGTACCTCGAGGCGGGCCCGACGGCCGCGCCAGACCCGGCGGCGCTCGCGCACCTCACGCCCAACGGGCGCCTGCTACCGCTGGAGCCGGACGCCGCTTAGGCGCGAAACCCGTCTAGCCAGAGTCGGGTCTCCGAAGTTGCAGTTCGAGACGAACGACCAAGTCAGTGCCTGCCACTCCGTGAGCTGCTATCTGCGGTTTCAGACAGCGGTCGAGCGCCGCGGTGATCTCACGCACGCGCTCCATGGTCTCTGAGAGCGACACGGCAATTTCATCGCTCCCTGACGTCGTGTGCATCGCGCTGCCGGTGGTCTTGGCGGCATCCCCGTGGCGCGGTTCTTGCGCCCACAAGATGACGCTGCCGATCGGCACCTCCGCCTTCACCGCGAGCGACCCCACTTCGAGGCCGACTGTGCCCTCGCCTACGCGCGCCGTGCCTGCCATCGCAATGAATACCGAGCGTTCGGGGCGGGTCCCATCCGCTGTGAAGACCCAGGTGAGCGCGCCTAGGGGCGGGGCGGCCACGGGCTCGCGTTTCGCGATCCTCTCCGGGTGCTGGATCGTGTTCCGGAGGTCTTCAACTGCTTTGGTGTCAGCCCTGAAACTTGCCGCGATCGGAGGCAACTCAGGCCCCGCGAGAGCATGGAGCAGCCTGCGGAGACGGCGAACGTTGTCTACCACGGCCCAAGCATCGGCGTAGAGCGCAACGACGAACGGCGCGCACCCCCCAGGGTCCGCAACACTTGCGTCTAGTGCGGTCGTTTGAAGACGACCCCAATGGAAGTCAGCGAACTCAGCTGATAAACGAATCCCGTCGAGGAGGAACTTCTGCGTGGGGTCGAGATTCGCGGGTAGCCGCCGCAGCGACGAGTCGGGGCTCACACTGATGGGTTTCACGCGCGATCCTGGTGTCCGACAACGGGCGACAGATCCTGTCGCCCGCGCCTCGTTGCCTTGTAGCGAGTCGGCCTCGCCAGCGTACTTAAGCACGAAAACCCGCCTGGCGAGAGGCGGGTCTCCGTAGTAGCGGGGGCAGGATTCGAACCTGCGACCTTCGGGTTATGAGCCCGACGAGCTACCAGACTGCTCCACCCCGCGGCGTGGACGAGCCAGTGTAGCAACGCCAAAACGCCCCGTTCAACCCCCGCCGAGGCCGCCGCGCGCCGGTTGCGCGGTGCGCCAACGGACCATCTAGCCTGCGTGCGACGTGCGCGTGGCCGTCGTCGACATCGGGACCAACTCGACGCGCCTGCTGATCGCCGACGTGGCCGCCGACGGCGCGCTGGCTGAGCTCCATCGCGAGTCGATCGTCACGCGGCTGGGCGCGCGCGTCGACGCCACCGGCCGCCTGCAGGACGACGCCATGCAGCGCGTCTTCGACACCCTCGCCGGCTACCGCGAGCTCATCGACGCGCACGGCGCCACCGCCACCACCGCGGTGCTCACGAGCGCGGTGCGCGACGCCGCCAACGGGGCGCCGTTCAGCGCGATCGTGCGCGAGCGCTACGGGCTCGACGCGCGCACGATCAGCGGCGAAGAGGAGGCCGCGCTGACCTTCGCCGGCGCGACGAGCGAGCGCGCCGAGAACGGCCGCGAGCTGCTCGTGGTGGACATCGGCGGCGGCTCGACTGAGTTCGTCATCGGCCGCGCGGGCGAAGTCGGCTTCCACGTCTCCACCCAGGCCGGCGTCGTGCGCCAGACCGAGCGCCACGTCGGCCACGACCCGCCCCACGCCGAGGAGGTCGACAGCCTGCGCGACGAGGTCGCGCAGATCATCCGCACCAACGTCCCCAAGGCACGCCGGCGCGGCGTGCAGCACGCCATCGCCGTCGCCGGCACCGCCACGTCGTGTGCGGCGATCGAGCTCGGCCTGGATCCCTACGACCGCGCCCTCGTGCACGGCCACGTCCTGCGCCGGCCCGTCATCGCGGACATCCTCGACCGGCTCGCGCGGCTGACCGACGACGAGCGGCGCGCGGTGACCGGCCTGCAGCCCGACCGCGCCCCGACGATCGTCGCCGGCGTCGCGATGCTGCTCGAGGTCCTCGCGGCGTTCGGCCTGGACGCGATCGAGGTCTCCGAGCACGACATCCTGCGCGGCGCGGCGCTGCGGCTGGCCGGGGCGCCCACCGGCACCGGCGTCGGCTAATACAACAAACGGCGGCAAAGACGGACGAACGTCCGAGTCAAGTCTTCGCCGCGCCCTGCCGATACCCGGTCTACCGGCAGAGGGACCCAGCCTAAGCATCGATGGGAAACCGAGCCGGACATAGGTCCGGGCAAGCCGTTCATCGGCACCTCCCACCGCCCGGACCACCTCATACGGCCCAGCACGGTACGTACCCCTGCCCGTCCTGCGGGGCCAGCATGAAGGAAGCCGCCCTTTCCCCTGGGGGCGGCTTCCTCCGTTAATCCTGCATCCCGGCTACGCCAGGCTCGAGCGCCGCGGATAGGCGACCGACGGATCGGTCAGCACGTTGACGAGCGCCGGCGCGCCGGCGGCGAACGCGCGCTCCAGCGCCGGCCGCAGCTCCGCGGGCGTGCGCACGAGCTCGCCATGGCCGCCGAGCGCCTCGACGACCACGTCGTAGCGTGTCCCGGGGCGCAGTTCGGCCGCGACGGAGTAGCCGTAGATGAACTCCATCGGGTGCTTCTCCAGCCCCCAGACGCCGTTGTTGCCCATCACGCCGACGACATCGACGCCGTGGCGCGCGAGCGTGTCGAACTCCATTCCCGCAAAGCCGAAGGCGCCGTCGCCGAGCAGCAGCACGACCTGCCGCCGGGGATGGGCGAGCTTGGCCGCCAGCGCGTAGCCGGGACCGGACCCCAGGCAGCCGAACGGGCCCGGGTCCACCCAGCAGCCGGGCGCGTAGGAATCGATCATGCGACCGGCGTAGGACACGAAGTCGCCGCCGTCGCCGATGACGATCGCGTCGCGATCCAGCAGCGTGCCGAGCTCGCCGTAGATGCGCATCGGATGCAGCGGCGCGCGCTCGTCGGCGAGCAGCGCGCGCTCCTCGCCGCGCAGACCGTCCTCGGCCTCGCGCAGCGACGCGATCCACGCCGCGCGCGACCGTTCGAGCGACGGCTCACCGCCGAGTGCGACACGCAGCACGTCCATCACGTCGCTCATGTCGCCGAACAGCTCCGCGGCAACCGCGCGCGGATAGGGCTGCGGCGGCGCCACGCGGTCGATCGCCACGATCGCCGTCTCGTCGCCGAACGCGCCGCCGAAGCCGAGCCGGAAGTCCATCGGCACGCCGATCAGGAGGGCGATGTCGGCGCCGCGCAGTCCCGCCGAGCGCGCCCGCGAGAAGAACAGCTCATGGTCGGCCGGCACGCACCCGCGCGCCAGTCCGTTGAGGAAGACGGGGATCCGCAACTCGTCGACGAGCGCTCGCAGCGCCTCCTCGGCGTGGCCCCAGTACAGGTCGGTGCCCGCCATGATCACCGGCCGCTGGGCTCCGCGCAGCAGGGCCAGCGCCGCGTCCATCGCGGCGCCGTCGGGCTCGACGCCACTCTCGAGGCCGAGCCCGGCCACGCCGCGCACACTGGGCATCGGCACGAAGCCGCCCTCGTCCGGCGCCGCGGAGAACACGTGGTCCAGCGGGAAGTCGAGGAAGGCGGGCCCGCCGTGCGGCGTCATCGCCGCGGCCAGCGCGGCATCGACAAGGGCCGGCATGTCGGCGGTGCGGCCGGCGGTCGCCGCCAGCTTCGTCAGCGACGCGACGAGCGGGATGTGGTCGATCTCCTGCAGCGAGCCCTGGCCCCAGCGCGTCGCCGGGGCGCGGCCACCGAGCACGAGCATCGGGGAGTGGTTGGCCTGGGCGGAGGCGATCGCGCTGATGGCGTTCGTGACGCCGGGGCCGGCCGTCAGCGCGGCCGCGCCCGGCCGGCGCGTGACCTTCGCCCAGCCCTCGGCGGCGAACGCCGCCGTCTGCTCGTGGCGCACGTCGACGATGTCGATGCCCTCGGCCCGGCAGCCGTCGTAGATCGAGAACAGATGCCCGCCGGAGAGCGTGAAGAGCTTCGTGATGCCGTGTGCTCGCAGCCGCCGCGCGACGAGATGGCCGCCGACGACCTGCGCCTCGTTGGAAGTCGACGGATCGGTCGCCATCGCGCGGCGACCCTAGCAACAATGAACAGCGCCGTTCAGCTGTCGGGCGCCGCGCCGGGGGCGCGCAGGCTATACGACGGCGCGCGCCGCCGCCGCCTCGTGCAGGCGATCCTCGCCGCTGAAGATCAGCCGGCCGACGCGCATCACCGGCAGCGCCAGCGCGCCGCCCGCCAGCAGCGACAGGCCCGCGGCCTCGATCGCGCCGTCGCGGCCGAGGTCGCCGGCCGCCGACAGCGCCGCGCCGAGCCCGATGCCCGCAGCGGCGGCGGCCTCCGCGAGGATGTCGGGCTCGTCGATGTCGAAGCCGCCGCAGAACGCCAGCCGCGAGGCCGCCAGCACGAAGGCCGCGGCGCACCCCAGCTCGGTCGCCAGCGACGCCACGCGCATCGCCCCGCGGACCGGGCGCGGGTGATCCTCGGGCCACATCAGCGGCAGACCGAGCAGCGCCGCCCGCTGACTCGCCGCGCGCATCGACTCGCCGGAGAGCTCGCTGGCGGGCAGGAGGGCGGCGTACGCGGGCTGCCACTCGAGGCCGGCGAAGAGCCGCTCGGCACGCTCGACGGCGAGGTACGTGTACGGCGACGAGAGGTCGAAGAAGAGGGTGGCGCGCGGCGGCGCCTGCCGCGCCCGCCCGCGGTCGCGGCGCGCCAAGCGGTGCGCATGAAGTGACGTGACCGTGCCCACGAACGTCCATAACGCGCGGCCGGGCACAACCTTGCGGCAATACCGCGCGAGTTCGCGGCAACTTCGCACAGGTTTGGGGGTACAAAGCACACGCAACCGGAAACCACCCTTTCCGGTGTTTCGATCGGCCACTAAGGTGCAGGTCAGAGACGGCATTCCCAAGGCCGCCCGCCACCCCACAGTCGTGACGCCTTCCACCCCACCCCCGAAGCGCCATCCGTACGCCCAATGGGCGCCCGACGCGCGCGCGCTGGACCTCGTCGGCGACAAGTGGACGCTGCTCATCGTGCGCGACCTCGTGGCCGGTCCGCGCCGCTTCGTCGAGCTGCAGCGGGTGCTGCCGGGGATCTCGACCGAGCAGCTGCGCTCGCGCCTGAACCGCATGGTCGCCGACGGCCTGCTGACCCGCCAGCGCTACCGCGAGGTGCCGCCGCGGGTCGACTACGAGCTGACCCCGCGGTCGCGCGAGCTGCTGCCGGTGCTGGGCGCGCTGGCGCGCTGGGGCATGGAATGGGCCTGGAGCGCCCCGCGCGAGAGCGAGGCGATCGACATCGGCGCGATCCTGCGCGTCGCCCCCGCTCTCGTCGCCGCGCCGGCCGGGCTCACCGGGACGGTCCAGCTCACCGTGGCCGGCGACACCACGAGCTCTCACTACGCAATCACCGTCGCCCGCGGCGCGGTGACGCTCGCCGAGCGCCCGGCCGCCGATGCCGATGCTCGCGTGGCCGGCGCGGAGGGCGACTGGATCGAGGCGTTCGGACCACCGGCCGATCGCAGCGGCCTGGACATCAGCGGCGACGATCGGCTGGCCGCCGTCGTGCTCGACGCCATCAGCGCGGGCGCCGAGCGCGCCACCCGCGCGGCGTAGTCACACGGTTTCCTCACACGTAAGCGCGACCACCGCCCCGTAGGCGGGTTAGGCTCATGGATGCGCCCGTCCGTGCCGATGTGGTGTTTCAAGACCCTGCCGAAAGGATGCAATCCGTCGTGAATCGCCGCCTGCTGCCCTCGCTGCTCGTTGCCGGACTCCTGCTCACCGTCCCGGCCGGCGCGTCGGCGAAGACCAACGTCGCCGTCGGAATCGGCGACCAGAGTCCGAGGATGTTCGCCGACGCCAACTGGAAGGCGTTGAACCTCAAGAAGACGCGCTACTTCATCGAGTGGAACGCGATCGACCAGCCCGGTGAGATTCAGAAGGCCGACGACTTCGTCGCCGCCGCACGTTCCGCCAAGGTCTCGGTGCTGATGCACATCTCGACCGACGACATCAACTCGACGCCGCGCAGGCCCCTGCCGAGCAACTCCGCCTACAAGTCCAAGGTCGGCGCGCTCGTCGCCAAGTACCGGGCGCTGGGCGTCAAGGACTGGGGCGTCTGGAACGAGGCCAACCACAAGTCGCAGCCCACGGCGAAGAACCCCAAGCGCGCCGCGGACTTCTACAAGACCTTCCGCAAGTTCAAGTGCAAGGACTGCAAGATCGTCGCGCTCGACGTGCTCGATCAGGCCGGCGTCGAGAAGTACATCGGCAGCTGGATCAAGGCTGCCGGCTCGCTCGGCAAGAAGGCGAGGATCGTCGGGGTCCACAACTACTCCCAGGTCAACCGCCGGATCACCGAGAAGAACGCGTCCAACCGCTACCCCGGCGTCGCGCGGATCCTCAAGGCGATCCGCAAGCGCAACAAGGTGGCCAAGCTCTGGCTGACCGAGACCGGCGGGCTGGCCAGCTTCGGCAGCAACTTCAAGTGCGACACGAAGCGTCAGTCAAATCGCACGAAGTACATGTTCGACCTCATCAAGAAGTACGACCGCAACATCGAGCGCCTGTACAGCTACAACTACTTCGGCAACGGCTGCACGCCCGCGTTCGACGGTGGGATCGTGGACGAGAACGGCACGCCGCGAGCCGCCTACAAGACGTTCAAGAGCCAGCTGAAGAACACGCAGAGGTAGATCGTCGACACGGCTGGGCCGGGCGCGCGCGTAGGATCTGCGGCGCGCGCCCGGGTAGCCGAATGGCATAGGCGGGCGGTCTTAAAAACCGCTGCTCGCGAGAGCGTGCGGGTTCGAATCCCGCCCCGGGCATCTCACGGTCTCCTCACGAACCGCGGGGCCCTTCACCGCTACGCTGATGATCAACCTCGGAACTTCGCAACCGCTGCGGAGTTGTATCCGAGCAGCGGCACGAACGCCCAGCGTCACCTCCCGTGGAAGCCACAGCACTCAAGCACTCCGTCCCGGTCGGCATGCGGGGCCCCAGTCCGCTGCTGCGCCTGCAGTCGGACGAGCGACTCATCGTGCTCGTGCGCCGCGGCAACAACGCGGCGTTCGAGACCCTCGTGGCGCGCTACCAGTCGCGCCTGCTGGCCTTCTGCCGGCACATGCTGGGCTCGCGCGAGGACGCCGAGGATGTCCTGCAGGAGGTCTTCGCGGCCTCCTTCAACGCGATCGTCGCCGACGACCGGCCGATCCACGTGCGTCCCTGGCTGTACCGCATCGCGCGCAACCGTTCGCTGAACCACCTGCGCCGCGTCCAGCCGATCGGCGTGGACTCGATGGACATCCACATCTCCGACGCCGGTCAGACGACCGCCGACAAGGTGCACAAGCGCGAGGACTTCCGGCTGCTCGTCGCCGACGTCCAGGAGCTGCCCGAGACCCAGAAGACAGCCCTGCTGCTGCGCGAGATCGACGCGCTGTCCTACGAGCAGATCGCCGAGGCGATGGAGACGACGATCCCGTCGGTCAAGTCGCTGCTCGTGCGTGCCCGCGTCTCGCTCGCCGAGTGCGCCGAGGCGCGCACGCTGACCTGCGAGCAGGTTCGCGAGGAGCTCGGCGAGGTCGCCGAGGGCCTGCGCCGGTCGACCGCGCCGGTGCGCCGCCACGTGCGCGGCTGCGATCGCTGCCAGGGCTTCAAGGCGCAGCTGCGCAGCACGAACAAGGCGCTCGCCGTCGTCTTCCCGGTCGCGCCGCTGCTGCTGCTCAAGAAGGCCATGCTCACCCAGTTCGGCATGACCGCCTCGGCCGGCGCCGGCGGCGCCGCCGGCGCGGCGGCCGCCACGGTCGCGGCCACCGGCGGCACGTCGGCGATCTCGGCCGGCATCAGCACGATCGCGACGAAGACCGCCGCCACGCTGGCGGCCGCCGCGATCGTCACCGCGGGCGTCGCCGAGGTCAAGCACGTGCAGACGAAGGTGCCCGCGCCCGCCGTCGCCGCGACGCCGCAGCCGGTGCAGGCCGCGCGCGTCGCGCCCGAGGTCGTCGCGGCCGTTCAGCAGCCGACGCAGCCGGCGCGCCCGCGCACCGCGATCGCCGCGGCGGCGCGCGCCAAGCCGGCACCGAAGGCGACCGCCGCGGCCGCCACCACGGCCGCCGATCCCAAGCCGGGCGCCGATCTCGCCGCGGCCTCCGGAGCTCCGGTCGCGGGCGTCGCCCCGACCACGCCGACGACGCCCACCGCCCCCGTGCAGGGCGTCACCGAGACGACGACGCTGAGCCACGCCGCCGGCCCGCCCGCCCAGACGGGCGGCGCGGCCGCGCCGTCCGAGCCGGCCGTGGCGCCGGTCGTGACGAACCCGCCGGCGACGCCGGCCGCCCCACCGGTCTCGGCCTCGCCGCCCCCGGCGGACCTCGAGCCCAACCCGGACGCGACGCTCGCCGCGCCGGGCTCGGGCGGCATCAAGGCGCCGTAGCCGTAAGATCGCGCGGCCGGTCGTTCGCCGCGCGCTCAGGCGATGCGGTCGCCCGGCTGCGAGCCCGCGTCGGGCTCGAGCAGCAGGACGGGGTGGTCGTCGGAGACCGCGCCGAGCACGAGCACCTCCGAGCGCACCGGCCCGATCTGGCGGGGCGGGAAGTTCACGACCGCGACGACGAGCCGCCCCTCGAGCTCCTCACGCGTGTAGTTCTTGATCTGCGCGGAGGAGCGCTTCTCGCCGATCTGCGCCCCGAAGTCGATGCGCAGCTTCCAGGCCGGCTTGCGCGCCTGCGGGAAATCGTCGACCGCGACGATCCGCCCCACGCGCATGTCGACCCTCTCGAAGTCCTCCCACGCGATCACGACGTGCCGCCCTTGCGGTCCGCGCCGAAGCGAAACGAGCGCAGCGGCGTCTTCAGCGCGCCGTGGTTGCCGATCTCGTCGGCGTTCGGCGTGCCCGCCGCCGGCGTGGACTCGATCTCCAGGACGACACCGCGGCGGCGCCCGTCGGGCTCCTCCTCGACGAGCAGGTAGTGGCGGCCGTACAGGCGCCGCCCGCCGCTGCGCGCGCGGAAGGTCACCGCGTAGCCGATCGCGTTGTTGATGCGCGCGCGGCCCTCGCCGATGAGCTCATAGTCCGGGTAGCGCCCCGGCAGCGTGCGCATGTAGCGGTTGGCGTAGACCGGCAGCATGCCCGTCACCACCCCGCCGTAGGGCGGCAGCGTCAGCGACCGTACGGCGTAGGCATCGAGGAAGAGGCCGCGCGGCGACACGTGGCGCAGGGCGACGAGCGTGCCGGTCTTCTCGACGGCGCGAAACTGCGGTCCGTAGACGAAGTTGAAGGTGACCGGCTCGCGAACGAGCACCGTCGTCTCCTGCGGCCGCGACGCGATCGCGATCGCGACCGCGGCGAGCACGATCGCCAGCGCGACCCCGGCCGCTGCCAGCCGCACCACGGGCGGACGCGGGGCGAGCAGCTGCAGCAGCGTCGGGCCGTACTCGGCCTTCATCACGGGCACCGGGCCATTCTGACGCGGTGGACGCCTGATCGAGTTCGCCGCCCGAATGTGCCAGTCCACACAAGCCACGCGCCGATAACCCCAGCAGCGAGGCGACATGGCGATCACGACCACCCCATACGAGCGCAAGCCGATCTACTACGACCGCGTCCGCCGGCGCCTGTGGATCTGCGGCCAGCGCTGCCACCACGGGGCGACGGGCATGATCCTGACCTTCTGGGGCGCCGTCGGCATCGCGCTCATGGCGCACGACTGGAAAGACCGCTCCGTGTGGTTCGCGCGCGGCTGGCAGGACGACTGACGCCGCCTCTGCGCCACCCGCACGCGTCAGGTCGGGGCCGAGGGCGATGGTGCGTCGAATCGTGCACGCGGAGCGATACTCATTCGACACACCACTCGGCCCTGCTCCTCACCCGGCCTCATGCGGACCTTGGGCTGACGTCGGAGGCCTAGCCTCCGATCGAGAACATCGTCTCCAGGTCGTGGCGGGAGAACGCCTCGAAGGCGACCATCGTGTGGGTGCGCGCGACGCCGTTCATCGACGAGATCTGGCTCGTCACGACGCTCGCGAGATCCTCGTGCTGCTTGACGTGGACGATGCAGACGAAGTCCCATTCGCCGGTGACCGAATAGGCCTCCCGCACCCCTTCGACCTCCGCCAGTGATCCGCCAAGCGTCGACATCACGTCACGCTCGGCCTCGACGAGCACGATTGCGTGCGTCATCCCTCGCCACCTCGTTCGTTGTCGTTGCGCCGCGCGGCGAGCTCCCGCGCGAGCTCGAAGCCGACGGAGACGCCGACGAGCATGCCCAGCCGAGTCTCCTCCTCGACGAGCGTCTGGATCGCGACGACGCGGGCGGCCGGGTCCTCGGTGCCGGCGGCGCTCGCGAGCTGCGCCTCGTGCGCCTGGTCGAACCAGCCGCCCTGGGCGAGCGCGTTGCCGAGCACCGCCTGCAGGCCCGGGGCGGCGTGCGTGACGATCTCCTGGGCATGGCCCAGGCGCTCGGGGTCCGACAGCGCCGCGACGGCGGCATCCACCTCCTCCGCGGTGTAGCGCTCCTGCGTCATGCGGTCGAGCGCCGGACGGCGGCGTAGCCGAGCCCGGCCAGCGCACCGAACGCGCCGCCGAACAGACCGGCCAGCGCGCTGCCCTGCGACAGCAGCGGCACGAGCAGCAGCACCGCCGCGATGACGGCCACGCCGAGCAGGTCGGCGTCGTCCTCCTCGCCGCGGCTGCGCGCGAGCAGCACCGGGACGAGCCACGCGCACAGCAGCCCGAGGCCCGCGCCGTGCGTGCCGAAGACGACCGAGGTCGGCTCCACCGCGGCGGCGGCGGCGAGGCCGCCGGGCCCGCAGAGCAGGAAGAGCAACACGACCGCGATCGGCCCGTGACGGCGCTCGATGAGCCAGCCGAACAGGCCGACGCCGACGACGGCGGCGAACTGCGCGGCGGTGCCCTCGTTGAGCAGCGAGGCGGTGAAGAAGCGCCAGGGGTCGCCGCCGAAGGCGACGACGGCGAAGTCCGAGCGCACGTAGAAGGCCAGCGACAGCCAGAGCCCGAAGGACAGCGCGACGAGCACCATCGTCGCGTACGGCCGCGCGAGCTCGTCGCCGCGGATGCCGGGGATCTCGCCGCTGCGCAGCTTGCCCAGGCGCTGGGCCGCGGAGCTGTCGCGCCTGGCCTTCGGCTTCGCCTTGGGCGCCTTCGCCGACCGCCCGCCGGCGTCGCGGCGCGGGCCGCGCACGCCGAGCCTGCCCTCGCGCTGCGGCGGCTTGGCCGGGGCGTCGGGACGCTCGATCTTCGGTGCGCGCTTGCGCAGCCGCGTGCCGCAGTACGGGCACTCGGTGATGTACGGGCTGACCTCCGCCTGGCAGTTCTTGCAGACCACGAAGAGGTCAGGTGACGACATGCCAGTCGATTCTAGGGACCGGCCACAGGCAACTGCGGACGTTCTCGCGTCACAGCGCCGTCGCGGCGACGATCTCGGCCATGACCTCGTTGAGGTCCCCGTTGGCTTCGTAGACGACGATCTGGCGCGAGGCGCCGTTGCCGCGCTCCAGCAGGTCGCGGATCCCGTCCAGCGCGCCGTCTCCGCCGAGCTGCTGGGCATGGGGCGTCAGGCGCTCGAGCAGGCGCTTCGTGAGCGCCTTCGTCGTGACCCGCTCGTTGGTCGGCAGGTCGACGATCTCACCGTCGAGCCCGTGCCGGGCGGCCAACCACTTGTTCTCGTCGAGCATCTGCCAGGGGTACTCGGCCAGCGGCGTGCCGGCGTCGAAGTGCTCGGCGAGCTCGTGCACCATGGCCTGGATGAGCGCGGTGAGCGCGACCGAGTGCTCCAGGCGCGTCTGCGAGTCGCAGATGCGGATCTCGACGGTGCCGAGGTTCGGGTGCGGGCGCACGTCGTACCACAGGTAGGTGTAGTCCTCCATCACGCCGCTGGAGACCATGAACGCGACCTGGCGCTCCCAGTCCTCCCAGTCGCCGTAGGCGGGCGGCATGCCGACCCGCGGGAACTGGCGGAAGATCGGCGTGCGCGTCGACAGCAGGCCGGTGCGGTCGCCACGCCAGAACGGCGAGTTGGCGCTCAGCGCGAGCAGCACCGGGATGTGGACGCGCATCCCGTTGGCGACGTGGATCGCCTTGTCGGCGTCGTTGAGGCCGACGTGGACGTGCATGCCGAAGATGAGCTCCTGGCGCGCGACGAAGCGCAGCGCCGAGATGAGGTCGCGGTAGCGCGGCCGCGCGACGATCCGCTGGTCCTCCCACATCGCGAACGGGTGCGTGCCGGCCGAGCCGATCGTCAGGTCGCGGGCGGCGGCCGTCTGGCGCACGTTGTGGCGCAGCGAGCGCAGCTGGTCGCCGGCCTCGCTGACGTCCCGGCAGGGCTTCGTCGCGATCTCCAGCACGGACTCCATGAGCTCGGGCTTGATCTCGCCGTCCTTGCGCTCGACGTTGGCGGCGCCGGCGTCCTCGAGCAGCGACTCGATCGCGTTGACGAGCGCGTAGCTCGACGCGTCGACGATCATCAGCTCCTCCTCGACGCCGACCGTGTAGCTCGGCCCGGTGAAGTTCTCCCGCACGGGCGGGAGCGTACCCGTCGCACCCGGCGTGGTGACGAATGCGTCCGATCGCGCGCGAACGCGTGGCGGATCTGCAACGGGGCGCTCACGGCGCCGCCCGCGCGCCTACGGTGTGCGCCAGTGTCCGCGCGCCGCCTCCTGCTCGCCCTCCTCGCCCTGGCCGTGGCGGCCGGCGGCGCGGGCGCCGGCGGCATGCTCGACGGCGGCCACGCCGGCGACGGGGCCGGCGACGGGGCCGGCGGCGCCGGCGACGTCGGCCGCGTTGTGAAGGTCGTCGACGGCGACACGATCCACGTGCAGCTCGGCGCCGTGCGCGAGAAGGTGCGCTACATCGGCGTCGACACACCCGAGACGAAGGACCCGCGCAGGCCGGTGCAATGCTTCGGCCGCAAGGCCTCGGCGTACAACGCGGGCCTCGTCGGCGGCGAGCGCGTCCGGCTCGTGCGCGACGTCGAGCAGCGCGACCGCTACGGTCGCCTGCTTGCCTACGTCTACCGCGCTCGCGACGGGCTGTTCGTCAACGCCGAGCTGGCCCGCCAGGGCTTCGCCAGACCGCTGTCGATTCCGCCCGACGTGCGCTACGCCGACCGCTTCGCGGCGCTCGCGCGGGAGGCCCGCGCGGCAGGCCGCGGGCTGTGGTCGGCCTGTTGAACGACCGCGATCTCGGCTAACCTGCCGTAACGGATGGCAACCAAGATGCGCCAGTCGATCGACGAGTTCGAGCGGGCATTCGTCGAGGAGACCCACGTAGACCGCGCGCGTCGCGAGTCGCTGCGGCGCAAGGCCGTCCTGCGCTCGCGCCAGCGCCACATCGAGAAGATCCACAAGCGCGGCACGGCACGCTTCATCATGCTCGTGCTCGTGCTCATCGCGACGGCGATCATCGTGACGATCGCGATGTTCCAGACGCTCGCGTACGTCATGGGCTGAGGCCCGCAGCGCGGTCCGTGCGTCCGCCGGTCCGCGGTGCGCTACGTGCTGAGCTTGCGCAGCGCGGCCTCGACGTCGCCGCCTGCGGTGACCTGGCCGCGCTCGGCCTGGATCTCGAGATAGACCTCCTTGCGGAACACCGGGATCTCCCGGGGCGCCTGGATCCCGATCCGGACCTTCTCGCCCATGATCGACAGGACGGAGATCTCGATCTCGTCCCCGATCATGATGCTCTGGTTGGACTTACGTGTCAGGACCAGCATTGAACGGCCACGCCTCCTTGTCGCCGCGAACAACTCAATCACGTCCCCTTGACAAAGTAAACCGGACGCAGGCATAAACGCCGGCGTTCGCGACGCGCCGGATCGGGGTCGGGCCCGCTTCTTGTAAGGTCAGCGCCCATGGCACGACGCTCTTTGCGCCCTCATCTCAACCAGATTCGCGGCTGGGTCCGCCAGGGTCGCACCGACGCCTGGATCGCCCACCAGCTCGAAGCAACGGTTCAGCAGATCGAGACCTTCAAGAAGGACAACGACCTTGCGCCCGCCGAACCGGACTCCGGTGACGCCGCCGGCGCGGACTTCGGCGACGAGATCGACCTGCGCGCCGAGGACGACGCGCTCGTCGCCGCCGAGCTGGAGGCCGCCGAGGCGCGCCGACTGGAGGAGGAGGCCGCCCGGGCGCTCGAGGAGGCCGAGGAGGCCGCCCGCAAGGCGGCCGCCGGCGAGGACGCCGACGGCGCCGATGCGGACACCGACGCCGACGCCAAGCCGGCCCCCCGCCGGCGCGGCCGCCGCGGCGGTCGCGGGCGCGCACGCGCCGTCGCAGGCGCCCTGGAGGGCACGTCGACCACGGCGAGGAGGGCTACGGCCTGTGGCTCGACCCGGCGGTCAGCGACAACCCGATCTACGCCGAGCACTGGGCGGGCCACCGCCCCGTCGAGGTCATCGTCGAGGAAGACCACATCGTGGATCCGCCGTGCCGGCGGAGACGGCGACGACTGACGAACGCTTCGCGCGCGCCCTGGCCTTCGAGCTTGACGCGCACACGCGGGCCGCGGGGCGCTCGAGACGCTGCGCTACGGCCAGGCGTTCCTCCAAGAGCGCCTGCCGCAGGTCTACTGGGCGAACATGCTCTGGGTCTCCGCGCGCGACGGCGTTGGCGCCGGCGAGCTGATCGCCGACGCCGACCGGATCCTGGGCGGCTTCGCCCACCGCCAGGTCGTCGTCGAGCACGAATCGCTGTGGCGCACCCTCGAGGACGATTTCGCCGCGGCCGGCTGGACCCGCGATGCGGTCGTCTACATGACCCACGAGCGGCCGGCGGACCGCATGGTCGACGTCGCCGCCGTCCGTGCGGTCTCCCACGACGAGGTCCACGCTGCGGAGGAGCGCTTCTGCGCGACGAGCCGGGCACGACCACACCCGAGGCGCGCCGCC
>CAVUND010000018.1:0-78323 GCA_963742745.1 uncultured Actinomycetes bacterium | reverse complement strand
CTGGCTCAGCGCGCCCGCCGGCAGCACGTAGCGCACGGTCGCGGGAACCGCGGTGCCGCTGGTGCCGCGCAGCCCGCCGTGCAGGCCACCCGATCCCCGCGCAGCCACGACCGCGGGGGCCTCGGGAGTCCCACCATGGGCCTCGATCCAGGTGACGATCGCGTCCAGGTGGACGCCTTCGGCGCGCAGCGTGGCGCGCTCGATCGTGTGGCCGCCGCGCCCGTCGGAACGGGAGAGACGGATGACCAGCTCGCGAATCTCGTCGTCGTCCATGCCGGTGAGAGTAGCCCCATCGCGCCGCGCGCGGGCGCGTGGCCCCGGGCGCGCGTCAGCGCGGCGCGCCGCCGGCCGGCCCGAAGGCCGCGTGTGACGCCGGCTGGTCGGGCGCCGGCCGCACCTCGACCCCGTCGCCGTTGCCGCTCCCGGCGTCGGGCGTCGGCGCGGCGACGACCTCCAGCCCCTCGAGGATCGTGAAGAACGCCATCCCGTAGGGCGTGTGGCTCACGCGCGCGCGCACGGCGTCCCAGTCGACCTGCTCGCGCAGGGCGCGCGCCATCTTCAGCAGGCCCGCGTACTCGAGGTGATGCTCGTTGAGCGTCTGCAGGCGCAGGGCGAACATGTCCTCCAGGCGCATGACGTTCATCGCCACCGAGGTCACCGTGAGCTCCTCGCCGCGAGCGATGACCTCGTCGGTCACCTCGCCCTCGACGGTCACGAAGATGATGTCGACGAGCACGTCGCCGTCCCAGGCCTTCAGCAGCCATTCCTCGGGCGGGCGCTCGGCGGTCATGCCGGCGTCGACGAGCAGTTCGAGCACGCGCTCGGCATCGGACGGACGGACCATGAGGTCGAGGTCGTTGGTCACCTCGGGGCCGCCGCGGGCCCACGCCGCGAGGCTGCCGCCGACGATGAACGGGATCCCGGCCTCGCGCAGGATCGCCACCGAGCGGCGCAGCGTGGCGAGGATCGGGCCGAAGCGTGCTTCGTCGTCGGTCATCGGCAACGCTGTTACCCGCCGCGGGGGACGGGGAAAGCACGGTTGGAGATGACGCTCGCCGAGCCACCGACGCGGCCGCTGCGAATCGCCGCGGTCGGCGACGTGCACTGCCGCGAGTCTCAGCGCGCCGAGATCGCCGCGGCCTTCGCCGCCGTCGCGGGCGACGTCGACCTCATCCTGCTCGCCGGCGACCTGACGACGCACGGCGAGCCCGAGCAGGCGCTGATCCTCGCCGACGCCTGCCGCCCGCTCGACACGCCCGTACTCACGGTCCTGGGCAACCACGACTGGCACGCCAACCGCGGCGACGAGGTCGCCGCCGTACTGCGCGAGGCCGGGATCGTCGTGCTCGAGCGCGACCACGCGATCGTCGAGGTCCTCGGCGTCGAGGTCGGCGTCGCCGGCCTGAAGGGCTTCGTCGGCGGCTTCGACGGCCACCGCATCCCCGACTTCGGAGAGCCGCTGCTACGCGCGCTCTACGACGAGACGTCGCGCGACGTCGACGCGCTCGACCGGGCGCTGCGCGAGATCGCGCTCTGCGCGGTGCGCATCGTGCTGCTGCACTACGCGCCGGTCGCGGCCACGCTCGAGGGCGAGCCGCCCGAGATCTGGATGATGCTCGGCAGCGAGCGCCTGGCGGCTCCGGTCGCCGAGCACCGCCCGCACATCGTCCTGCACGGTCATGCCCACGCGGGCGCCTTCGAGGGCGCGATCGGCGAGGTGCCGGTCTACAACGTCTCGGCGCCGGTCATCGGCCGCGACTTCTGCGTCTTCGAGCTGAGCGCCGCGGGCGCGGCGAGCGCCGCCGTCCACTGAGCAAGCGCCCGGCGCGCCGGACGGGCGCCGCGGCGGGCCGGACATCCGTCCAGCCCCGGCGCCGCCGGCCCCCGACGGCGGTAGCATCGCCCGGGTGACGGGGCTTTCGCCGTGGCGGTCCTTTGCGCTCGCGGCGCTGCTGCTCGCCATGCTCTGCGCGCCCGCCTCCGCCCAGGACCCGGCGCCGCCGGCGTCCGCCTTCCCGCCGCTGCCCGCGACCGGCTGCGACGTCGGGCCGGTCACGAACTTCCTCGCCGCCGACGCCACGCAGCCCGGCGTCATCCACCTCGTCTTCTTCGGCGCGCAGGGCACGAGCGTCGAGTTCTTCGAATGCGTTGACGACAAGCTGCTCCCGCTCGGCACGCTCGCCGGCCCGGCCGCGGAGGGCACGCAGCTGCTCGAGGCGACGCAGTGGGACTGCGACCGGCCGTCGCGCAGCTTCGTCGCCCGCGCCGTGGTGCCCGACGGCACCCTCGTCGCCGGCGCCTACAGCGTGCGCACGGGCTCGTGCGCGAGCCGCTTCGACGTACGCGTGCCCAGCCGCGTCGCCCCCGGCAAGGTCGCGCGGGTCCGCGTCGTCGACCGCTGGGGGATCGGCGACTACAAGCCGCGACTGTGCATCGCCCCGCCGCGCGGTGACAAGGTGTGCTCGGTGATCGGCTTCAAGAAGGCCGTCACGATCCGCACGCGCCGCTTCCGGGCGGAGATGAAGGGCCGCTGGCGTGTCGAGCTGCGCGTCGACAAGGCTCGCGTGCGGCGCACGATCGCCGTCGGCGGCGAGCCGGTCAAGCCGCCGCCCGTCGTGCTCGCGACCGGCGACTCGACGATGCAGGGCGTCGACAACTTCCTCGCTGACGAGCTCGGCGACGACGGCACCGTGCGCAGCGACATCCGCGTCGGCACCGGGATCGGCAAGTCGGACTGGCAGGCGATCGCCGAGGGCCAGGTCAAGCGCCACAGGCCGCGCTTCTCCGTGATCTCTCTCGGCGTCAACGAGGGCTTTCCGATGACGACGCCCGGCGGGACGAGCGTCGAGTGCTGCGGGGAGCCGTGGATCGCCGAGTACGTGCGCCGCGTGCGCGCGATGATGGCGACCTACCGGCGCAAGGGCGACGGCCGCGTGCTGTGGCTCACGCTGCCGCTGCCGCGCGACGGCGGCCCGAGGACCGAGTCGATCACCGCCGTCAACGCCGCCATCGTGCGTGCCGGCGAGGGGATGCAGGGCGTCAGCGTCCTGCGGATGGACTCGATCTTCACGCCGAACGGCTTCGCCGAGGTGATCCGCTATCGCGGGCGTTACACCCGCGTGCGCACCGCCGACGGCATCCACCTCAACGTGTCGGGCACCGCGATCGCCGCGAAGGTCGTCGCGGCGGCCATCCGCAAGCTCCAGAAGTAGCGCCCGGCCGCCCCGGCCTAGCCGGCTCGGCGGGTCGACGGCGCCGCCGAGGCTCTCAAGGCACGCCGCCTTCAGCTGCGAGGTCGCGCGGTCGAGCACGGCGGCCGCCGGGCCGAGCAGGTTGCCCGGCACGCCGTGGGCCGTCCCGTTGCCGCAGATGAGCACGGGGAAGGACGTCTTCATCGCGCCCGTCGGGAAAGAAGCCCGTGCCGAGCGAGTACCACGTCACGTCGGGGATGATCGCGTCGATGCGGCTGTCGATCGCGGCGGTCGCGAGCTGGATCGCGCCGCCGTAGCTCGAGCCGGCCATGCCGACGCGCGGATCGTTGGACCCGTCGAGCAGCGCCTCGGGCGTGGTTCCCACGAAGTCGATCAGCGCCTGGACGTCGCGCGCCTCGAAGTCGGGCGCACGTCGAAGTTCACGACGCCGCCGGAGGCGCCGATGCGGCGCGGGTCCCACGTGAGCGTGTTGTAGCCCTCGGCGCGCGCGGCGGCGCGGCCAGACAGATGAACGGTCGGCGGTCGTTCTCATCGGGCGCTGCGCGCGAGCGTACGTGAACCGCGCGGCTTGAGTTCCGGATTTCCGTTGAACGTGGCGCTCACGCGCAACCGGCTCCCGCGCCGCGCCCGCAGCGTCACCTTGCGGGCGGCCCGGCACGGGCGCGGCACGAGCTGCGCGTTGTAGAGGTGGGGACGGCGCGAGGTGTGCACGACGAAGGTGATGCTGCCGGCGCAGGGCCGCACCGGTAGGCGCACGCGCAGGCTGACGCGGACGTCACGGCCGTCGCGCCGCGAGCGGCGCGAGGTCACGGTCACCCGCGGGCGCGTGGGCGTGCGCCGCGCGAAGCCGTAGCCCGAGCGCGTCGCGTCGACCAGCGGCAGCGAGCCGAACGCACCGTAGATGCTGACCCGGCCCTTCGCGCGCTGCAGCTCGTACGTCGCCGCCCCCGGCGTGATCTGCAGGCGATACAGCGACGCGGGCCCGCCGTGCTCGGCGATCGCCTCCAGCGGGCGCTCGACCGATCGCTCGCGGCCGTCGAGGATGACCGGCAGCGGCGTCGCCAGGCCACCGAGCACGCGGTCGGCCTCGCCGTCGACGATCTGCGCGTAGAGGAACGTGCGCTCGGGCTTGGCGCGGCCGCGGTAGACGAGCCGCACGCGCGGGTTGCCGACGAGGTCGGCCTCGCCGGCGGGCGCCGGGAAGCGCACGTCGACGGAGTTGCGCGCGGGGGCGGCTGCGCGGCCGAGGCCGCGCAGCGGGCTGTCGCGCTCGGCGATCTTCAGCGAGCCCGAGCCGACTGCGTCCAGCGTGCCCGCAGAGGCGAGCGGGAAGTCCGGCCCCGAGCGCCAGACGCCGTCGCCGGCGAGCCATCGAAACGGCTGGCCGGTGTCGATCGACGGGTCCGGGCGCAGCCAGCGGTTCAGCCAGGCGAGGCCGGCGTTGGCGAGCGCGCGCGGGTCGCCGGGCTCGGACTCGCAGGCGACGTGGCCGCCGCAGTACCAGAGCATCGTCACCGGGACGCCGTTCTTGCGCAGCGCCGCGAACGCCGCGCTGGCCTGGTCAAGCGGAAAGAGCGTGTCGGTCGTGCCCTGCATGATCAGCGCGGGCGCGCGGATGCGGCCGATCAGCGCGCCGGGGCCGTGGTCGGCGAGCCACGTGCGGCTGTCCTTCGACAGCGATCCGCGGACGCCCTCCAGGCACGCCGCCTTGAGCTGGTCGCCGGCGGTGGCCGGCTTGACGTCCGTGGTCGCCGCCTTGCCGTCGACGGCGCCGGGAACGTTGTCCAGGCCGCACAGCGCGGCCAGCCAGCCGGTCTTGACCGCGCCGCCACGCCGCAGCGCGGTCGTCAGCGACTCCCAGCCGATGTCTGGCACGATCGCGTCGACGCGCGTGTCCAGGGCCGCGGTGATGTACTGGATCGTGGCGCCGTAACTCGTCCCGCTCATCCCGAGGCGCGGATCGCCCGGCGCGTCGAGCTGCGCCTCGGGCTGCTCGGCGACGTAGTCGATGATCGCCCGCACATCGCGGCCCTCGACCGCGGGGGAGTCGAACATGATCGCGCCCGCCGACGCGCCGATCCCGCGCGGGTCCCAGGTCAGGACGTTGTAGCCGGCGCCGCGCAGCGTCGCGAGGCCGATGCGGTCGCCGACGTCCTCGCCGGCGCGGGTCTCGCCGGGGCTCGGGTACGGCGCGCCGACGAGCACCGTCGGCGCGGTGCCGCTCGCGGGGGCCACCGTCGGAGTGAAGAAGTGCACGGCGATCGCCGTGCCGTCGAACGACGTCACGACGGCGTCGCGCGCCTCGGCGGGCGGCGCGACGCACGCCAGCGCCGCCAGCGCGCAGGCGCACGCGAGAGTTGCGATGGCCGCTCCCCGCGCAAGCACCCCCGCAACCCTAGGGAGTACCGGCGACGGCTGCGCCCGGAGCCGGAGTCGCACCGGGTGAGCGTTGACTGCCGTCCGCCGCGGCGTGGGCGTCGGCGAAACTCATCCTTGACGGTGGCTCGGTTGATGGGGTGTCGACGGAGCTCGCTGGGCGAAGCGGGTTTCGGTCGCGAATGGCACCTTTCCCCCTGCATGCGGGGACTAGGTGCCAAAGACCGCCGGCCCTGAGCGGAACGATCTCGCTGGGTTCCCTGACGCTCTCAACGATGCAGTTGAACGCCGGCACGACAACCGCGCCGCGCGACAGCCCGCAAGCGCCGCCACACCGTCGTCAGCTCAGCCCGGGATGCCGGCGCGCTCGAGCTTGCCGTGGCCGTTGCTCGACAGCGTGTGCTCGAACGTCGGGACGTCGGGGTCGGGCGGAGCGTTCAGGCGTCGCTCGAGCTCGCCGAGGACGACGCCGAAGACGAAGTGGCGCCAGGTCGCCTGGGCGAAGGCGCGCACGCTGCCGGCCAGGCGCGGCAGCTCGTCGCGCGCGGGGTGCACGCGGTCGACGGCGAGCGTCAGCGGCCACGTCGCGAGGTGCTCGGTCAGCGCGACGAGCGGGCCCCGGCTCCACGACGGCAGCGGCAGGCGCGGTGCGACGTTCGAGTAGACCGCGCCCATGACCGCGCCGTTGCCGAGGTGCATCGCCGCGCCGACGAGCGGCCACGCGGGACCGCGCGTGACGACCTTGCCGAGCAGCTCGCTGTCGTCGTAGTCGACGCCGAAGATCGGCTTGTCGAGGGGCTGCTGGGCGAGCCAGACAGCGGCGGCGACGGTACCTGCGAAGGCCCCGCGGACGGTCTTGGCGCGATCGATCACCATGGACTGCTCCGGACTGTAACGCCCGTCACGAAGGCGGGTATGCCGTGGCATGGATCGAAGCCGACTGCTGGCGCGTGCCCAGGGCCGCGGAGTCAACCTTGTCGTCTACTGGCTCGCGCGCGCTGTCCTGCAGCCGTTCTTCCTCGTGTACTTCCGCATGAAGCGCATCGGGATGGAGCACGTGCCGCAGGACGGGCCGGTGATCATCGCCTCCAACCACCGCTCGTTCATGGACCCGTGGGTGATCGGGATGATGCTGCGCCGCCCGGTCTACTACGTGGCGAAGACCGAGCTCTTCCGCCACCGCCTCGCGGCGTGGTTTCTCAGCTCCCTCGGCGCCTTTCCGGTCGATCGCGGCAACGGCGACCGCGACGCGATGGACGCGGCGCGGCGGATCCTCGAGCGCGGCGACGTCGTCGTCATCTTCCCCGAGGGCACCCGCACCCGGCCCGGCGCGCTCGGCCCGCCCAAGCGCGGCGTCGGGCGCCTGTCGCTCGAGACCGGCGCCCCCGTCGTGCCCGTCGCGCTGATCGGCACCGAGGCGATCCGCCGCGGCTGGCGCATCCGCCCGCACAAGGTCCGCATCCGTGCCGGCCGCCCGCTGCGCTACCCGCAGGTCGACAACCCCTCGCCCGCGCTCGCCCGCGCGGTGACCGAGCGCATCTGGCCGTGCGTCGAGCTGCAGTGGGAGTGGCTGGGCGGCACGCCCGCGCTGCGCCGCGCCGCGATCGTCGGCGCCGGCTCCTGGGGCACCGGCCTGGCCGTGGCGTTCGCCCGCGCCGGCCTCGAGGTCGAGCTGGGCTGCCGCACCGAGGCGCAGGCGGTGGCGCTGCGGCGCGCGCGCGTCAACCACCACTACCTGCCGAGCGTCCGCCTGCCGGACTCCGTGCGCGTGACGAAGGCCGCTCACCTCGCGCTCGACCGCGCCGACGTCGTCTGCTTCGCCGTCCCGGCGGCGGCGCTGCCCGCCGCGGTCGGCGCGCACGCCAACGCCATCCACGAGGGCACGGGCGTCGTCGTGCTCTGCAAGGGCCTCATCGCCCCCAACGGCATGCTGCCCAGCGCCTACGTCGCCGAGCGCGCCAACGCGCGCGCCGTCGCCTGCGTCGGCGGCCCCGGACACGCGGCTGACGCCCTGCACTGCGGCGCCTCGCTCGTCGTCGGCTGCGAGGACCCGATCTTCGCCGCGCAGGTCGCGCGCGTCTTCAAGGAGGCCGGCTTCGATGCCGCCACGACGGCCGACGTGGCCGGGGTCGAGCTCGCCGGCACGGCGAAGAACGCCGCCGCGCTGGCCGCCGCCGTCGCCGGGGTCAGCGGGCCCAACGCCGCGGGCGCCGCGGCGGGCAAGGTCTTCGCCGAGGTCGACGCGTTCTCGCGCAGCCGCGGCGGCCACGAGGAGACGTTCGCCGGCCTGGCCGGCGCGGGCGACCTCGTCGCGACCGTCGTCGCCGAGGGCAGCCGCAACCGGCGCGCCGGCGAGCTGCTCGGCCAGGGCGTGCCCGCCGCCACGATCGGCGACGAGCTCGGCCAGTCCAGCGAGGCGCTGGACGGTGTCGGCCTGCTGGCGCAGACGATGCGCCGCGAGGGCGTGCCGTCGCCGACGATCGACCGCCTCGCCGCGCTCGTCGACGGGCGCATCGACGCCGACGCCTTCACCGCCGCCGTGACGGCTCCCGCCGGGCGCTTGCGCCGCACGGACAGCGCCGCTCCGCCGCTCGCGACGGCCACCTCCGGCGCCTCCGATCGCAGGGCAGGACCCGGTTAGTGGGTTTCGCGTGGTCGTTGTGCGTGAAACGCCGGGATGCCGGCGCCGCCAGGCAAGGACGCAGGACCGAAGGTGTGCCCCTGGCACATCGAGCGTCCGAGGACGCCGCCTGGCGGTGATCGGCGCCCGACGTTTCGCGTGCAACGACGACGCGAGACCCACCAGGCGGGGGACTAGGCTCATGCGCTGTGGACCGATCAGACAAGGCGCGCCTGGACGCCGACTTCACGGAGCTGTACCGGGCGCACCTGCGCGACGTCTACAGCTACGCGTACTACCGGGTCGGCAACCACCACGACGCCGAGGACCTCACCGAGCAGACCTTCCTGCAGGCCTACCGCCACTTCGAGCGCGCGCAGGCCGAGTCCGACGGGCGGCCGCTGCGGCCCTGGCTCATCCGCATCGCCCACAACCTCGCCGCGAACCTCTACCGCGACCGCTCGCGCCGTCCTCAGACACCATTGGACGACACGACGATGCTCAGCGCGATGCACACCACCGAGGACCTCGTCGAGGGGCGCGATGAGCTCGCGCGGATCATCGCGGGCATCCAGAAGCTGCCGGACGAACGGCGCGACGCGCTCATCATGCGCTTCGCACTGGGGATGGACAACCGCGAGATCGCACGCGCGATGGGCAAGACCGACGGCGCGACGAAAGTCCTTCTGCACCGCGCGATCAAGCAACTCGAGGGAATCGTGACGCCGGCATGAGCCCCGAGGCCACCCCGCTGGACTTCGAGCGGATGCTGCGCATGGCGCTGACCCCCGTCGACCCGCCCGAATCGCTGCAGACGCGCGTCGAGACGACCCTGCAGGAGCTCACCGACGCGGCCGTCGACGAGCTCGAGGGCTGGGAGCTGTCGGCGATGCGCGACCCGCGCAACTGGGTGCGCCCGGTGATCGCCACCGCCGTCGGCGCTTCGGCCGGCACGGCGCTCGTCGTGCTGCGCGTGCGCCAGGAGCGGCGCAAGCGCGCCGCCCAGTCGCGCAACCCGCTGGACCTCGCCCAGCGCACGCTGCGGGCGGCCGCCGGCGAGGCGCGCAAGCTCGCGCGCCGCGACTGATCCGCCCGCCGCGACGCGTCGTATCCCCGGGCACATGTCACGGATGCGAAAGAACGCCGAGCACAGCCCGACCGAGCTGCGCGATCTCGCCGACGAGGACCTCATGCAGCTCGTCCGGCGCGGCGACGCGCAGGCGTTCGAGGTCGTCTACGAGCGCCACTCCAGCGCCGCCTTCTCCCTCGCCTACCGGATGTGCGGCACGCGCGCCGCGGCCGAGGACGTCGTGCAGGAGTCCTTTCTGTCGCTCTGGCGCAGCGGGGCGCGCTATGACCGCGCCCGCGGCTCGGTGCGCACGTGGGTGCTCGGGATCGTCCACAACCGGGCGATCGACTCGCTGCGCCGCTCGGTCGTCCACGACCGCCGCCGCGCGAGCGACGAGGGCATCGAAGAGCGCTTCGAGGCCCGCGAGCGCACGGACGTCGAGGTGGCGCGGCTCGACGAAGCGGAGGAGATCCGCCAGGCCCTCACGACGCTGCCGGCCGAGCAGTCGCGCGTCATCGAGCTGGCGTACTTCGGCGGCTTTACACAAAGCGAGATTGCGACGATGATCGACACGCCCATAGGAACGGTGAAGGGTCGGATGAGGCTTGGCCTGGAGAAGATGCGCGCCCAGCTCGGCGGACTGCGCGAGGTGATGGGATGACCGTCGACACCTGCCCTCGTATCGACGATGCCGCCAGCTACGTGCTGCGCGCGATCCCCGACGGCGAGTGGGAGGGCTACGCCGCCCACGTCTCGAGCTGCCACGTCTGCGCCGCGAAGGTCGAGGAGCTCGGCTTCGTCTCCGACGCGCTGCTCAACGGGGTCCCCCAGCTCAGCGCGCCGCCGGAGATCCGCTCGCGCGTCATGGCGGTCGTGCACGCCGAGTCCGAGCTGCTCAACGCCTCCGGTGCGATGGCCGACCGGCCGATCGTGCGCCAGCCGTCGCGGCGCTTCAGCCTGCAGTGGCTGCGGCCGTGGCCGGCGACCGTGCTGGCGGCGTCGCTGCTGGCGGTCGGGATCGGCGGCGGTGCGCTGCTGACCGGCGCGGGCAGCGGCGACGACACGCCGACGCGGTCGATCGCGTGCGCCTCGGCGCCCGACGGCGCCTCCTGCCAGATGCGCGTCGACGGCGACAGCGCCAAGCTCGTCGTCGCCGGCCTGGCGGCGCCGCCGCCGGGCCGCATCTACCAGGTCTGGCTGGACCGCAGCGGCCCCGCCCCCGAGCCGACCGAGGCGCTGTTCTCGGTGCGCAAGGGACGCGCGTCCGTCGACGTGCCCGGCGACCTCGGCGGCGTCAAGCAGGTCCTCGTGACCCACGAGCCGCTCGGCGGCAGCGAGGTCCCGACGCGCGCCCCGGTCATCGCCGCGAGCACGTCCTAGACGCGGCTGGCCGCGCCTGCGCGGCTGATAGCGTCATCTGCCCGTGGAAGCGTCGACCGCAACGACCTGTTATCGCCACACCGATCGCGAGACCGGCGTCTCGTGCTCGTCATGCGGCCGCCCGATCTGCCCGGACTGCATGACGCCGACGCCGGTCGGCATGCGCTGCCCGGAGTGCTCGCGCCAGAAGACGAAGGTCCGCACCGCCGCGACGATCCGCCGCGACCCGCAGCTGACCTACACGCTGATCGCGATCAACGTCATCGCGTTCATCGCGATGCAGGCGGGCGGGGGCGGCTTCGACGGCCGCGGCGGCTCGGTCTACAACAACGGCGCGCTGTTCGGGCCGCTCGTCGCCGACGGCGAGTGGTGGCGGATCATCAGCGCCGGCTTCCTGCACGCGGGGATCCTGCACCTCGCCTTCAACATGTACTTCCTGTACTTCCTCGGGACCCTGCTCGAGCCCGAGATCGGCAAGCTGCGCTTCGCGGCGATCTACTTCGTCTCGCTGCTCGGCGGGTCGTTCGGCGCGCTGCTGATCTCACCGGACGCCGTGACCGTCGGCGCGTCGGGCGCGGTCTTCGGGGCCATGGGCGCTGCGATCCTCGCGTTGCGCGCGCGCGGCATCGACCCGATGCAGTCGGGCCTCGGCATCACGCTGCTGCTGAACCTCGGCATCACGTTCCTGATCCCGAACATCTCGATCGGCGGCCACATCGGCGGCCTCGTCGCGGGCGGGATCGTCGGCTACTTCATGTTCGAGGTCGCCGAACGCCGGCGCATGGCGATGACGCCCGTGCTGGGCGTCTGCGTCGCGCTCGGCGTCGCGCTGGCGATCGCCTGCGTCACGATCGCGTCGAGCGCGACTGCCGTCTGACGCGCGCCCGCCCGCCACGTCCGGCGGTGGGGAGCGGGGTCGGTGCGCTGTCGCGGTGCGTTGGCCTGGCCGCCGGCGAACGGCATCGCTGAGGGTGGGTCTCGCCGGGGTGTGTCGAATAGGTCGCGCGGGGCGCGAGGTATTCGACACACCCCGTCCACGGACTGCCGGCCCCGGCTCGGCGCGCACCGCGAATCGGGCCCCTCGCCCTGACGTCGTCGGCGGCGGGCTCGGGCACCTGCATCTGCACGGCGCCTTGCAGATGCAGGAGAAATTCGCGATTTGCAGTACAAACGCGCTCTTTCATGTGCGCGCTGCCACGAGAGGCCGAACGGTCTCGCACCAGCCCCGCCGGCCGCGTGATCGGCTGCGAGCGCGTCGAGGTCAGCGCGCGGTCTGCGCTGGTGCGCGTCACCGTCGAGCTCGGCGACGCCGGTCCGCAGCCGGCGGCTGACGCCGAGCTCGTCGTCCTCATCGACGGGACGCGCGAGCGCCGCCAGCGAGCCCTGCCCGCCAGCGCCGACGCGCGCGCGGACACCGGCGCGACGATGACGCTCGGCTTCGCCGTCACCGGCCGCGCACAGATCCTGGGGCTCGAGCTCGGCGGACAGCGGCTCGAGCTGCCCGTGCCGGTCGTGCGATCGTCCGCGGCGGCTGCGCTCGCAGCGCCCGCCGGCGGCGCGCCCGCCCCCGCCGCGCCGCGGGCGCCGCTGGACCCCGAGGCGCACCCGATGCGCGCGCGCCTGGAGGAGCTGCGCGCCACCGCCGCGCGGCTGGAGGCCGAGCGCGACAGCGCGCGCCGGGCCGCCGCCCGCGCCGAGGCCGCGGCGCACGACGTGACGGCCCGCGCCGAGGCCGCGGCGCACGACGCGACGGCCCGCGCCGAGGCCCTGGCGGCGGCCGTGCCGCCCGGCTCGTCCGCCGCACGCCCGCCGCTCCGGCGCCCGCGTCGCGCCGTGCTGGCGGCGTGCACCGTCGGCTCGGCGGCGCTCGTCTGCGGCACGCTCGTCTGGCCCGGGGGCGACGCCGCCAACCGCGGCGTGAGCGACGTCGCGGCGAGCCAGCCGGCCGCTGCCGGCCTGCGGACGCCCGTGGTCTTCGATGCGCTCGCCGAGCGCCTGCAGATCCCCAGCTCCTATCTCGTCCTCTACCGCCAGGCCGGCGCGCGCTACGGGCTGGACTGGACCCGCCTGGCGGCGATCGGGGCGATCGAGTCGCGCCACGGCCAGTCGGCCGAGGCCGGCGTGTCGTCGGGCGCCAACCGCCGCGGCGCGAGCGGGCCGGCCCAGTTCCTCGCCGGCACGTGGGAGCGCTTCGGCGTCGACGGCGACGGCGACGGCACGCGCGACCCGCATGATCCGTCCGACGCGATCGCCGCGATGGCGAGCTACCTGCGCGCCTCCGGCGCTCCGCAGGACTGGCGCGCCGCGCTGCGCACGTACAACCGCTCGGACGCCTACGTCACCGCCGTCGAGAACCTCGCGGCGACGTACCGCCGCGACGCGGACTAGCCGCGCGCGCCGCCAGCAGCCCGTCGTAGAGCGCCTGCGTTCGCTCGAGTAGGCGCGCGGGGGCGAAGCGCGCGCGGGTGTCGGCGGCCGCCGCGGAGCCGAGGCGCTCGCGCGCGGCGGGGCCGGCGCGCAGCTGCGCGAGCGCAGCGGCCAGCGCCGCCGGGTCGGCGGGGGTCACGAGCCGTCCCGTGATCCCGTCTCGGATCATCTCGGGCAACCCACCGTGGTTCGCGGCGACGACGCAGCAGCCGGCCGCGGCGGCCTCGAGCGCGGCGTTGGGAAACGGGTCGGGCTGCGTCGAGGGGACGGCCACGACGTCGGCGGCGCCGTAGACGTTCTCCACGTCGGAGCGAAAGCCGGCGAAGCGCACGCGGTCGGCGACGCCGAGCTGCGCGGCCAGGTCGCGGAGGTCGCGCAGACGCTGCTCCTCGCCCTGCCACGGGTCGCCCGCGACGAGCGCGATCGCCTCACCGGCCCCGTCGTCCATCGCCGCGAGCGCGCGGATCAGGACGTCCTGGCCCTTCCACGACGAGATGCGCCCGAGGATGGCGACGACGAACGCGTCGGGCGGCAGGTCCAGCGCCGCGCGCGCGGCGCCGCGCTCGCTGCGCGACGGGACGAGCGGCAGCCCGTCGTGCAGGACGCTCGCCTTCGCCGTCGCACCGAGCTGGTCGCGCGTCGCCTGTGAGACGCACGGCAGCGCGTCGGCGCTCAGCAGCATCCGCCGGTACGCCGGCCAGTAGCGCTCGAAGCCCGTGTAGATCTCGCGCAGGTGCCACACGTGGGGGATCCGTGCCACGCGGCCGGCGACGCTGCCCCCGAGCGTCACCGACGTGTTCGTGTGGACGAGCGCCGCCCCGCGCGCGCGGCACAGGCGCGCCAGCCCGCCCGCGTCGCGTGCGACGGCGCCGCCGATCCGCGCCAGGCCCGCGGGCGACATCGCGGCGCGCCGCATGACCGCCAGCGGCCGCACGACGACCTCGACCCCCGCGGCGACGAGGTCCTCGCGCAGTTCGCCGTCCATCGCGAGGACGACGAGGGGGCAGTAGCGCGCCGGGTCCAGCCCGCCGGCCAGCAGCGCGAGCTGGCGGTCGGCGCCATAGCGCCCCGCCGACGAGTGCAGGTACACGACGGTGCGGGGCCCGTCGCTCAGGTCGGCTCCAGCTCCACCACGAGCGCCTCGCCCGGCGCCTGCGGGACCCGGTCGGGATGCAGGATGTGGGCGAGCAGCTCCAGGCCGTCGATGAGCCGCGGCCCGGGACGCGAGAAGTACGCCGACGCGTTCACCGCCACGACCTGGTCGGCGTCCAGCGCGCGCAGTCGCTCGGCGAACTCCTCGGCCTCGACGAGCGCACGCGCCGCGTCGTAGCCGCAGGGCATGACGATCACGATCTCCGGCTGCGCCGCGGCGACCTCCTCCCACGTCGCCTGGCGCGACGGCTCGCCGGCGAAGCCGAGGACGTCCTCGCCGCCCGCCATCTCGATGAGCTGCGGCGTCCAGTGGCCCGCCACGAAGACCGGGTCCATCCACTCCAGCGCCGCGACGCGCGGTCGCGGCGCCCCGCGCACCGCCAGCCGCACGACGTCGGCGCGCCGCGCGGTGCGCGCGATGAGGTCCAGCGCCGCGTCCTTGGCTTCGGTCGCCTGGGCGATCGTGCGCACGTCGCCGACGGTCTCGCCGTAGGTCGTGGGATCCAGGGCGATGACGCGGGGCGGGCCCGGCAGCGCCTGAGCGAGCGCGCGCACCTCGTCGACCGATACCGCGCAGACGTGGCAGAGCGCCTGCGTGACGATCAGGTCGGGCTCGAGCTCGCGCACGAGCTCCTCGTCGAGCTCGTAGATCGAGTCCCCCGCCGCCGTGCGCTCGCGCACCGCGGCGTCGATGTCGGCCGGCGACAGGCCCGGCTCGAGCACGTCGCGGGTGACCTGCGGCAGGTCCAGGGCCGCTTCGGGGTAGTCACATTCGTGCGTGACGCCGACGACGTCGTCGCCGAGGCCGAGCGCGAAGAGCAGCTCGGTAGCGTGGGGCACAAGGCTCACGATCCTCAAGACAGGGAGAGCGTATGGCACGACTCAGCGACGAAGCCATCGACGAGCGCCTGGCCGGCGGCCAGTGGCTGCGTGACGGCGACAGCATCGTGCGTGACATCGAGTGCGACGGCTTCAAGGGCGCCATGGCGCTCGCCAACTCCGTCGCCGACGCCGCGAACGAGGCCAACCACCATCCCGACATCCTCGTCCACGACTACAAGCACGTGCGCCTGACCCTGTCGACGCACTCCGAGGGCGGGATCACCGACAACGACTTCGCGCTCGCGCAGACCATCGACGGGCTCATCTGAGCGCCGAGCGCGCACAGCCGCGCGGAGTTCGCCCGGACGGCTGCTACTCTCGCCCACGCAGCGTCAATGAACGACGAACGACCTCGAAGTCGCGGCCCGCACCCTAGGCCCGGCCGCAACCACCCCTCTTGATCGCGCTCCTGCTCAGCGCGGTCATCGTGCTGATCTTCCTCAACGGGTTCTTCGTCGCGGCGGAGTTCGCGCTCGTGCGCGCCAAACGCGCCAAGATCGAGGAGCTGGCCGGCGAGGGCGACCGCGCGGCCAGGATCGTCGTCAAGCAGCTCGACGACATCAGCGAGTACCTGTCGGCCTGCCAGTTCGGCATCACGCTCGCCTCGCTGGGTATCGGCTTCCTCGGTGAGCCGGCGATCGCCGACCTCGTCGAGCCGGCGCTCGGCGGGCTCTCGCACGCCGTCGCGGCGCCGGTCGCGATCGCGATCGCCTATGTCCTCGTGACCGCCGGCCACATCACCGCCGGCGAGCAGGTGCCGAAGATCTACGCGATCGTCAACGCCGAACGCGTGGCGCGCTGGTGCGCCCGGCCGCTGGACCTCTTCAACAAGGTCATGCGGCCGTTCATCCACCTGCTCAACAAGGCCTCGAGCGCGCTGCTGCGCCCGCTTGGCATCAAGGGCGACGCGGACTTCGAGGAGGGCGCCAGCCCCGAGGAGGTCCGCGCGATCATCGCGCAGGCGCGGGCGGGCGGCCACCTCGACCCGGGCGAGGCCGGAATGCTCAGCGGCGTCTTCCACCTCCACGAGCAGCAGGCGCGCCAGGTCATGACGCCGATCCCCGCCGTCGTCACCGTCGACATCTCCGAGGACGTCGGCACGGCGCTGCGGCGCTGCATCTCGACCGGGCACACGCGACTGCCCGTCACCGAGGACCACAACCCCGACCGCGTCAAGGGCGTCGTGCACTCCAACTCGCTCGCGCGGATCCTCATGGCCGAGGGCACCGACGCCTCGATCGAGCCCGCGATCAAGCCGGCCACGATCGTGCCGGAGACCAAGCCGCTGGACGACCTGCTCGCCGACCTGCAGCGCAACCGCTCGACGATGGCCGTCGTCATCGACGAGTACGGCCGCGTCGCCGGGATCGTCACCGTCGAGGACATCATCGAGGAGATCGTCGGCGAGATCGACGACGAGACCGACCCCGCCGGCGGCGACGTGCGCCAGCTCGCCAACGGCGACTGGTACGTGCGCGGCCACGTCGCGATCACCGACCTCGCCGACTACGGCCTCGGCCTGCCCGTCGACAGCGACGCCTACAACTCGATCGGCGGCTTCGTGTTCGCCCGGCTCGGGCGCCTGCCCAAGCGCGGCGACACGGTCACCGCCAACGGCTACTCGATCCGCGTCGAGTCCGTCCGCGAGAACCGCATCGAGGCGGTGCGCATCCGCGAGCGCCGCGCGCACGCGGCGGCGATCGCGGCGGAGGAGGACGAGTAGCCCACCTCGACGTCATGGTGTCAGCGTGGCCGATCCACCGGGAACGGCCTCGAGCGTGACATCCCTCGTCATCGGAGGCGCTCGTCGACGACCGCCGTCGCGACGGCCGTGGCGCGCGCGTGACCGGTCACGGCCGACAGGAAGTCCTCACGCGAGAGCGCGACGAGCGCGACGCGGCTCACCGCCCGGACAGAGGCGGTGCGGGGAACGTCCCGCAGCAGGGCGATCTCGCCGAAGTACTCGCCGGCGCCTTCGCGCCGGAGCACGGCCTGGTGGGCGGTCACCTCGACCTCGCCATCGGCAATCGCATAGAAGCGATCACCGGTCTCGCCCTCACGGATGATCCACTCGCCCGCGCCGACGTCGATCCAGCTCACCCGCGCCGCCAGCGTCTCGACGGTCGCGAGCGGCAGCGGAGCGAACAGGTCCAGCGCGCGCAACAACGCGAGCTCGCGCTCCGGGACCGCCGCGTCGGCGTCGAGTCGGGCAAGCGCGCGGCGCCGCAGCACCCACCCCGCCGGGAGCAGCGCACCGACGGCGATGAACGCGGCATCGAGGCTGGTCACGCCGATGAGCGCGGCAGTCGCCATCGCGCCGACCCCGCGGCCGACCATCGTCATGACCTCGACGACTCCGAACACACGGCCGAGCACCTCCCCGGAGGCAAGACGCTGGACGAGCGTCGTTCCGCCCGTCTCGATGAGTGCAGCGGCGAGGCCGACCAGGAGGAAGAGCACTCCCGCGACGACCACCGTCGTCGCCGCGGCGAGCAGCACGCTGGCGATGCCTGCAACCAGGGCGCCGAGGGCCAGCGCCGCGCCGAACCGCCCGCTCGCGAGCAGCCAGAACGCGACCGTCGCCCCTACGAGGCCGCCGACGCCCCATGCGCCGTTGAACATCCCCAGGACCGCGCCACCGCCACCGAGCACGTCGAACACGACCGCCACGAGCAGGACGTCCATCGCGCCGTCGACGACCGCCATGACGCCGAGCGCGCCGGTCGTGTCGCGCAAGCCCGCGGAGCCGATCATCTCGCGCGCGCCCTGGGTGATCTCGCGAACCACCCCCGTGCCTGCCGGCGCCACGGGACGACCGTCGCGCTGCAGCAGCGTCGCGGCGCCGGCAGCGGCGAGGCCGGCGAGCGCCGCGAACGCGAAGCCGGCTGACACCGAGGCGGCCGCGATCGCGCCGCCGGCGACGGCGCCGATCACGTACCCGGCGTTGTCGATCGCATTCCACGCGGCATTCGCCGAGGCGAGTTCGCGCGGGGACGCGCAGAGCGCGGGCAGCAGCGCGGCCTGCGCCGGGCGCACCCCCGTGAACACGCCCGACAAGACCATGGCGAGCGCCAGCCCGGCGCCGGCGGGTGCGTCCGCCGCGGCGGCCAGCGCGAGCGCCCCCAGCACGACGCCGCAGATCGCCATCAGCACCGCGAGCGCGTCGCGGCGCGCCACCCGGTCGGCCAGCCACGCGGTCACCGGCGCAGCCACCGCGGCGGCGCCCTGGCGCGCGAGCAGCATCACCCCGACCGCGGTGACGCCGCCGTGCTCGAACGCCGCGACGACGATCACAATCTCAAATCCCCACAGCGCCAGCGAGGTGAGGGCCGCCGACGCAAGGTAGAACCGCAGATCGCGCGCCGCTGGTGCCCCCACGATCCGATCCTAATCCCGTGCCGACCGCCTGGAGCGAGCCGTGATCCACCCTGATACCGAACTGCGCCCCGTCAGCCCCGAGATCGGCCTCGGGGTCTTTGCCACACGACCGATCCCGCGCGGCACGATCGTCTGGGTCCAGGACGACCTCGACATCGTCCTGTCGAGGCAGCGGGTCGCCGCGCTCGACGACCTCCGCCGGGCGCAGGTGCTCGAGTACGCGTTTCGCGATCAGCGCGGCGACTACGTGCTCTGCTGGGACCTGGGGCGCTTCGTCAACCACAGCTTCCACCCGTCGTGCATCTCGACGGCGTGGGATCTGGAGATCGCCGGCCGCGACATCGCGCCGGGCGAACAACTCACCGACGACTACGGGTCGCTGAACCTCGATGCGCCGTTTGATTGCGTGCCCGAGGAGGACACCGATCGCACCCAGGCCTTGCCCGGCGACGTCCTGCGCTACGCCGAACGATGGGACGCGATCGCGCTCGCGGCGCTCTTCGAGCACGACCGCGTCGCCCAGCCGCTGGCGGGCTTCGTCAAGCCGGAGTTCGTCTCACGCCTGCGCGCGACGATCGAGCGCGGGGTGCTGCTGGACTCGGTGCTGAGCACGCACTACGACAGCACGCACGACGCCGCCGCTCAGGCGACCGGAAACTGATCTGCGGTCGTGCAGGCGAACAACGTCGTGCCGCGCGCCGTGTTGGCGCAAGTTCCGCGGCGCCGCTGCGTTATGTGCTGTACGCCCCGCCCGTGGGAAGGCGGTGGCCCGGCAAGGTGGGCCGGGGTGGGTCCGCCGAAGCCACAAAACACGACGGGCCCGCTCACCGCGGGCCCGTCGTGTGCTTTCGGGCGGATGTGCGCACGGCGGTGCGTCAGCGAGCGTAGAACTCCGGCGGATACAGACCGCGGCCGGCCTTGCGGCCGAGCGCGCCCTCCGCGCAGAGATCGCGCAGCGACTGTGGCACGTCGGCGCCGATCGCGTCGCCGATCGCCACCGAGACGTCGAGCCCGATGTAGTCCAGCAGTGCGATCGGCCCCATCGGGTGCGCGGCGCCGAGCTGCATGCACGTGTCGACCGACGCCGGCGGCAGGCCCGTCGCCTCCATGAAGTCGACCGCGCTGAAGAGGTAGGGAAACAGCAGCCGGTTGACGACGAAGCCCGCGAGGTCGGGCACGTCGACCGGCTCCTTGCCGAGCGCCTCGCAGAGCGCCACGGCGCGCTCGCGCGTGGCCTGCGTCGCCGCGTCGGGATAGGCCAGCTCGACGAGCTTCATCCGCGGGACCGGGTTGAACACGTGCAGGCCGACGAACCGCTCGGCGATCCCCGACGCGGCCGCCAGCTCGGAGACCGATAGCGAGGAGGTCGTCGTGCTCAGCACCGCGTCGTCGCCTGCGAGCGCGCCGAGGCGCCCCAGCAGCTCGCTCTTGGCCGCCATGTCCTCGGAGATCGCCTCGACGAGGAACGTCGCGTTCCCCAGCGCGTCGAAGTCGGTCGTCACGGTGACGTTGCCCGCGTCGTAGTCCTCGCCCAGGCGCTCGCAGGCCTTGGCGATCGCCTTCGTCGCGCGCGCCGCCGACGCGTCGGATCGCGCCCACAGCAGATGGCCCGGACTCATAGCCGCGCAGGCGGCCACGCCGCTCGCGATCGCGCCGCTGCCGGCGATTCCCAGCTTCTCTCCCACGTCATCCTCCCCTAGTGCTCGTCTGAGCACGATTGACTCGCCAGTCGGTCGCGTACCTTAGCCTTGTTGGGATGAGCGCACAGCAAGGCCGCGAGGTCGTCATCGTCGAAGCCGTCCGGACGCCGATCGGCCGCGGACATCCTGAGAAGGGCTACTACAGGGACACGCACCCCAACGAGCTGTTGGGGACCTGCTTCACCGAGGTCATCCAGCGCGCCGGCATCGACCCCGCCGAGGTCGAGGACGTCATCGCCGGGTGCGTGCAGCAGATCGGCGAGCAGTCCTGGAACGTCGCGCGCAACGCCTGGCTGCAGGCCGGGCTGCCGATCGAGGCCGCCGCCACGACGGTCGACCGCCAGTGCGGCTCCGCGCAGCAGGCCGTGAACTTCGGTGCCGCGCTGATCGCCGCCGGCGTGCACGACGTCGTGATCGGGTCGGGCGTCGAGCACCTCGGCCGCATCCCGATGGGCGTCGGCTTTCAGTTCATGGAGCAGGTCGGCACGCCGTGGCCGCCCGCGCTGATGGAGAAGCACAACCTCGTCCCGCAGGGGCTGGGCGCCGAGATGATCGCCGAGCAGTGGGAGATCCCGCGCTCCGAGCTCGACGAGCTCGCCGTGCGCTCGCACCGGCTCGCCCACCAGGCGACCGAGGAGGGCCGCTTCGAGCGCGAGATCGTCCCCTTCCAGACCAACGGCGACACGCGCTACACCGACCAGGGCATCCGGCCCGACACGAACCTCGAGACGATCGCCCAGCTCAAGCCGGCCTTCAAGCCCGACGGCCGAATCACGGCGGCGACTTCGTCGCAGATCTCCGACGGCGCCGCGGCCGTGCTGCTGATGTCACGCGAGAAGGCCGACGCGCTCGGCCTCACGCCGCGCGCGCGGATCGTCGACCAGACGACGGTCGGCGTCGATCCGGTGACGATGCTGACCGGCCCGATCCCGGCGACGCGCAAGCTGCTCGAGCGCAACGGGATGACGATCGGCGACATCGACCTCATCGAGATCAACGAGGCGTTCGCGTCGGTCGTCGCTGCCTGGCAGCGCGAGCTTGCACCCGACTCGGAGCGCGTCAACGTCAACGGCGGCGCGATGGCGCTCGGCCACCCGCTCGGCTCGACCGGCGCGCGGCTGCTGACGACGCTGCTGCACGAGCTCGAGCGCTCCGACAAGGAGACCGGCCTCGTGACGATGTGCTGCGGCGGCGGGCTGGGGACCGGGACGCTCATCCAGCGCATCTAGGATTCGCGTCGCGGCGCCGGGGCGACCCCGCCGCTCAGCGGTCCACGACGTAGGCGTGGGCGTCCTCGATGACGCCCGCGACCTCGTCCCAGTCCACCGGGGGGAGGTCCAGGCGCAGGCCGACCCAGCCGCGGTGCCCGACGTACGGCGGCACGAAGAAGCGCTCAGGCGCCCCGCTGACCAGCGCCTCCTGCAGCTCTCGCGGGCCGGCCGCCCACAGGCACAGCCGTCCCTCGCGCCACTCACGCTCGTCGTGCACGGAGGCGAACGTGCGGCCCTTGGGACCCGCCGCGGTGAAGAACGTCGGGGAGCCGTGCGACAGGCGCTCGACCACGCCCGGAAGCGCGAGGGCGACCGGGCGGATGTGCTCCATCGCGGCTTCGAGCCGGGGCGTGCTGACGATCGGGTGGGCCATTCGCGCCAGCGTGCCACGCCGGCCAACGCACGTCCAGCGTGCCCGCGCGTAGGGACGCGTGCTCAGCGCCGCAGCTGCGCGCGCAGCTCCGCGGGGGAGAGGTACCGGCCGCCGGCTCGTTCCAGCACAGCGGTGGCGGCGAGCGCCGCGACCAGCCGCCGGCGGCGGCGGGGGGCAGGGGAGGAGCCGGCACCAGCGCGTCGAGCACGCGGCTCTCGAAACCCGGAGGCGCCGTCGGCGCCGTCACGTCCGCCGCGGTGCTCCCGGTCACCGGGCTGCTCAGCGCCGACTCGTTGCCGGCCGCGTCGACGGCCTTGACGCGGAAGGCGAACTCCTTGCCCGGCACCAGACCGGTGACGGTCTTCGCGGGCGGTACGGGCGAGCCCCAGATGCAGTAGCCGGGGGACGGGATCAACCAGCCCGAGTAGCAGGTCACGTAGTGGTGGATGGCGCCCGAGTTGTCCGTCGACGCAGTCCACGCGACGCTCATCGAGTCCTCGGTCGCCGCAGTGATCCGCAGGTTCGTCGGCACCGTCGGCGCCGTCTTGTCGGGTTGCCTGGGACGCGACGCCGCAGCCGCCGGCAATGCGCCGGCGAATACCGCGAAGGCGAGACACGCACCAACAGCCACGCGAAGCTTCATGGTCGACGCCCTCGAGCGCAACGATGCCGTCACACGTACTACGTGCGAGGTCCCGCCCGGGATTGCGAGCTCAGCCCGCGCGGCGGCGCAGCACTCGCCGGTCGTCGGGCAGGCGCTTGGTGAAGCGTGCCTGGTCGAGGTGCTCGAGCAGCGCCTCGGCGTACTTGCGCGATGTGCCGAGCTCGTCGCGCAGCCGCGCGAGCGTGATCGCGTCCTCGTCGGCGATGATCGCGCCGACGCGATCCTTGACGGCCGCGATGGCGTCGCGGTGCGCGTAGAGGTCGCGGCCGATGCGCACGGCGAGGCCCGCCTGGACGAGCTTGGGCAGGTGCGCTGCCGCGGCGCCCAGGTCCGCGCGCGAGGGCGGCTCGTGGCCGGCCGCGAGCAGCCGCCCGGCGAGCTCGATCGCCTCGGGTTCCAGCGGGGGGCCCGGCGGGGCCGCCGCCGGCGCCGCGCGGGCAGCGTCGGCAGCGGGCTCCGGCTCCGGTTCACCGCGCCGCAGCCGCTGCAGGCGCGCCACCACGTCCGGGCGGCGACCGTGGCGGCGGGCGCCCGGATCGATCACAGTGCCGCCGCCGAGCGTGTCGGGCGGCGCGACCGAGCGCACGACGAGCCGATCGCCCGCGGCGGCGAGCAGCGGCGCCTCCAGGCGCAGCTGCCACAGGGCGTCGCCGAGCGCCACCAGCCGCGCCGGCACCGCTCGCGTGCCGTGGTGGGCCATGACCCGCCGGGCGCGCAGCTCGCCGCGCAGGTCGAGCACCGCGTCGACGACCTGCGTCGGCACGACCCCCGCCATCGGGTCGGCGAGCGCGTCGCCGCGAGCGACGTCGCGCCGCGCGATCCCGGCGAGGTTGACGGCCACGCGCTGGCCCGCGTGCGCCCGCTCGGCCGGCTCGTCGTGCACCTGCAGCGACCGGACGCGGACGGGCCGCTGCGCGGGCAGCAGGGTCGGCGTGTCGCCCACCGCCAGGCTGCCGGACCACAGCGTCCCGGTGACGACCGTGCCGGCCCCGTGGATCGTGAACGCGCGGTCGATGTGCAGCACGGCCGGGCCGTCGCGGTGGCGCTCGGCCTGCGACGTGACCCGCGCCGCGGCGCGCTCCAGCGCCGCCGCGACGTCCGCCACGCCGTGGCCGGTGCGCGCCGAGCACGCCACGATCTCGGCATCGGCAAACAGCTCGGCGGCCTCCGCGGCGGCGCGCTCGGGGGACGCGCGGTCGCACTTCGTGATCGCGACGACGCCCTGATCGATCCCCAGCGCCGCGAGCACCTCCGCGTGCTCGAGGGTCTGCGGCATCACGCCGTCGTCGGCGGCGACGACCATGAGGTGGAAGTCGATCCCGGTCGCCCCGGCCACCATCGTGCGTACGAAGCGCTCGTGGCCCGGCACGTCGACGACCGAGACGCGCCGGCCCCCGGGCAGCAGCAACGGCGCGAACCCGAGCTCGATCGACATACCGCGCGCCTGCTCCTGGGGCAGGCGATCGGTGTCCACGCCGGTGAGCGCGCGCACGAGCGCGGTCTTGCCGTGGTCGATGTGGCCGGCGGTCCCGAGCGTCAGGGCCGCCGCGTGCTCCTCGCTCACGGCGCGAGGACGGCGCGCACCGCGCGCGCCACCTCACGCGCCTCGTTGTCGGTCAGCGTGCGCGGGTCGAGCAGGAGGCGGCCGTCGTGAATGCGGCCCACGACGGCGGGATCGCCGGCCCGCAGGGCTGCGGCGAGCGCGTCGGCGCCGGCGGGGCCGGGGTCGATCGCGACCGCCGGCCCCGGCAGCTCGAGCAGCGGCAGCGCGCCGCCGCCGACGCGCGCGGTCGAAGCGACGAGCGTGCCGCCGGTCGCGGTGGCCAGCTCCTCCGCGCGCCGGGTCAGCGTCCCGGCGTCGGCCTCGAGCATCGCGAGCACCGGCAACGCGCGCCGCGCCGCCGCCGGGTCGCGATGCAGGGCGAGCGTCGCCTCGAGCGCGGCGAGCGAGAGCTTGTCGATCCGCACGGCCCGCGCGAGCGGATGGCGGCGGCAGGCCTCGATCGCGGCGCGCGTGCCGACGAGCAGCCCCGCCTGCGGGCCGCCGAGCAGCTTGTCGCCCGAGAACGCCGTGAGCGCCGCGCCGGCGCGGACCGACCGGCGCACCGGCGGCTCGCCGGCGAGCAACTCGAGGTCCTCGGTCAGCACGCCCGAGCCGACGTCGTCGATGATGGGCACGCCGAGCTCGCAGAGCGCCTCGATCTCGACCTCCTCGACGAAGCCCAGCGTGCGGAAGTTGGAGGGATGTGCCCGCAGGATCGCGCCGACGCTCTCGCCTCCGGCAGCGAGCGCCCTCTCGTAGTCGGCGCGGCGGGTGCGGTTCGTCGTGCCCACCTCGACGAGCCGCGTGCCGGCGGCGGCGAGCACCTCGGGGATGCGGAAGCCGCCGCCGATCTCGATCAGCTGCCCGCGCGAGACGACGGTGTCGCGGCCTGCGGCGAGCGCGGCGCAGGCCAGCAGCACCGCCGCGGCGCAGTTGTTGACCGCCATCGCCGCCTCCGCGCCGGTGAGCTCTTTCAGGAGCTCCTCGACGTGGGCATGACGCGAGCCGCGCTCGCCGCTGGCGAGGTCGAGCTCGAGGTTGCTGTAGCCGCCGGCGACCGCCGCCACCGCGGCCTGCGCCTCGACGGCGAGCGGGGCGCGGCCGAGGTTCGTGTGGACGACGACGCCCGTCGCGTTGAGCACGCGCCGCAGGTGCGGTCTGAGGCGGGCCCGTGCCCGGGCGACGAGGTCGACCTGTTCGTCGTCGGCCGCCGCGGCGCCGCCGTCGAGCAGATCCGCCCGCCGCGCCTGCAGCTCGGCGCGGGCGACCATCGTCGCCAGCTTGTCGACGGAGGGAAGCGCGCGCAGCCGGTCGTGGTCGCTCATACGGAACGGCGAAGGAGTCGAACCTTCCAGCGCGGTGTGCCGCGCCCCGCCGGTTTTGAAGACCGGATGGGCCACCGGGCCCGGGCCGCTCCAGGCAGGTGGTGCCCGTGCACGGCGATCATCGCACCGCGATGGCGCCGGGCTCGCCGGCGACGATCGCGCCGATGATCGGGCCCGGCAGCGACGCGGCGGCTTCGGGCGCGACCGCGACGAGCAGCCCGCCGGACGTCGTGGCGTCGCAGACCAGCCGCCGCCGCGCCTCCGCGACATCGGCGTCGCGAAGACCGTGAACGTCTCGGCGTACTCGCGGTTGCGGCGGCTGCCGCCCGAGACGGCGTCGTCGCCCTCGAGCAGCGCGAGCACGCCGTCGATCGCCGGCACGGACGCCGCGTCGATCTCCGCGGCGACGGCGCTCGCGCGCCCGAGCGAGTGCAGGTGGCCGAGCAGCCCGAAGCCGGTGACGTCGGTCATCGCGTGGGCGCCGGCCGCGCGCGCCGCGGCGGAGGCCGTGTCGTTGAGCGCGGTCATCGTCGCCACGCCGCGCGCCAAGAGCTCGTCGTCGCGGTTGCCGCGCTTGCGAGACGTCGTGATCGCGCCGACGCCGAGCGGCTTGGTGAGGACCAGCACGTCACCCACGCACGCGCCGGCGTTGGAGATGAGCTCGTCGGGATGCACCGTGCCGGTGACCGACATCCCGTACTTCGGCTCGGCATCGTCGATCGAGTGCCCGCCGACGACGGCGATGCCGGCCTCGGTGGCGATGTCCGCGCCACCGCGCAGGATCTCGCGCAGCACGTCGCCGCCGAGCCGCTCGAGCGGAAACGCCACGACGTTCATCGCCGCCAACGGCACCCCGCCCATCGCGTAGACGTCCGACAGCGCGTTCGCCGCCGCGATCCGCCCGAAGTCGTAGGGGTCGTCGACGATCGGCGTGAAGAAGTCGATCGTCATCACGAGCGCGATCTCGTCGGTCAACTTGAACACCGCGGCGTCGTCGGCGGTGTTGGAGCCCACGAGCAGCCGCGGGTCGGCGACGGCCGGCAGGCCACGGACGATCGGCAGCAGGGACGCCGCCGGCAGCTTGCAGCCGCAGCCCGCGCCGTGGGCGAGGGACGTCAGCGGGACGGGTGCCGCTGCCTGCGAATCGCTCACGGCGTAAGCGTAAGGGCTGGCTCACGCCGGCCCGCGAGCGCCGGCGCCGGCGCCGGCGCGCTCACCGCCCGCCGTCGCGTCGGCGCGGCTACGCCCAGCGCTCCCAGAACCGCAGCGCGCGGCACTGCGACATGAACGGTTCGACCCCCGCGGCATCGGCGATCTCGACGAGGCCGCCGTCCGACGCGTCGCCCAGGCCGGCCGCTTCGAACAGCGCGCCGGCGTCGCCGGTGAACCCGATGAACTTCGAGTGCGCGTAGGCGTCGGAGACGAAGTCCTGAGCCGGCGGCTTGGCGGCGAGCTGCGAGGCGCCGTCGGACGAAAGCAGGAGCACCACCGCGTCGTAGAGGACCGAGGGGCCGCCGTCGATCTGCTCGTCGGCCTCGCGCTGCGAGCCGTCGCTCGTCTCGACGCCGCCGACGGTCGCCGCGATGAGCTCGACGGTGACGTCCTCCTCCTCTGCCGCCGTGAGCAGCGCCTCGAGGATCTCGGCATCGGCTCCGTCGGAGACGAGGATGCCGATCTTGCGCCCGGCCAGGCTGTCGGGTCCGTTCTTCAGGATGCTCAGCGCCGGGGAGGGCGCGAGATCATCGATCGGCGGCCGGGCGGGGGCCGTGGCCTCGGGCATCTCCTGCAGACCGAGGCCGTCGGCGACGTGCTGGGCGAGATCCTCGTCGACGTTGCGCAGGCCGGCGACCATGCGCGTGCGGATGTCCGCTCGCTCGCACTTGCTGAGCTCGAAGACGAACGCGTCGCCGATGTGGGCCTGCTCGACCTCCGTCTGGCTGACGTAGAACTGGCGGGCCTGGCTGAAGTGGTCGGCGAACAGCTCGGGGCGGATGCGGCGCTTGACGCCCGCGACCTCCTCCGGGAACGTCGTGAAGCCGTTCACCGGGTCCTCGCGCGGACCGCCCTCCTCGGCGCCCCACGAGTTCGGCTCGTAGTTGGCCCGCGTTGACGGGTTGTGCATCGCCATGTGGCCGTCCTGCTGGAAGTGCGCGAAGGGACATTTCGGCGCGTTCACCGGCAGGTGGGTGAAGTTCGGGCCGCCGAGCCGCTTGAGCTGCGTGTCGAGATAGGAGAAGTTGCGGCCCTGCAGCAGCGGGTCGTTGGTGAAGTCGATCCCGGGCACGATGTTCTGGGTGCAGAACGCCACCTGCTCGGTCTCGGCGAAGAAGTTCTCGACCACCCGGTCGAGCACGAGGCGCCCGACGAGGCGGACCGGCACGTCCTCCTCGGGGATGATCTTCGTCGGGTCGAGGACGTCGAAGGGGAACTGGTCGGCGAACTCGTCGTCGAAGAGCTGCAGCCCGAGCTCCCACTCCGGAAACGACCCCTGCCCGATCGCGTCCCACAGATCGCGCCGGTGGAAGTCCGGATCGGCGCCGTTGAGCTTCAGCGCCTCGTTCCAGACCACCGACTGCAGGCCCTGCTTGGGCTTCCAGTGAAACTTGACGAACGTGGACTTGCCGTCGGCGTTGACGAGCCGGAACGTGTGGACGCCGAAGCCCTCCATGAAGCGAAAGGACCGCGGGATCGCCCGGTCGGACATCGCCCACATGAGCATGTGCGTCGACTCGGGCATCAGCGAGGCGAAGTCCCAGAAGTTGTCGTGGGCGGTCTGCGCCTGGGGGAACCCGCGGTCGGGCTCCTGCTTGGCGGCATGGATCAGGTCGGGGAACTTGATCGGGTCCTGGATGAAGAACACGGGGATGTTGTTGCCGACGAGATCCCAGTTGCCGGCCTTCGTGTAGAGCTTGACCGCGAAGCCGCGCACGTCGCGCGCCAGGTCGCCCGAGCCCTTGTTGCCGGCCACCGTCGAGAACCGGACGAACGCCGGTGTGCGCTCGCCGGCGCGCTGGAACAGGTCTGCCGCGGTGAGGTCGGTGAGCGGCTCGTAGTTCTCGAAGAACCCGTGCGCGCCGTACCCGCGCGCATGGACGACGCGCTCGGGAATGCGCTCGTGGTCGAAGTGGAAGATCTTCTCGCGGAAGTGGAAGTCCTCCAGCGCGGCCGGCCCTCGCTCGCCGATCCGCAGGGTGTTCTGATCGTCGGCGACGACCGCGCCCTGCTGCGTGGTCAGGCTCGGCCGGCCCTCGCCGGCGACCTGGTGCGTCTCGCCGCCGTGGCCGCGCTCGACGCGCTCCTCGCCGAGGCTGACGGTCTCCCGCTTGTCCTGTTCCTCGTCTGCCGCCATCTGACTCCCCTCACGTCACCCTCAGGATCGTCGGGCCATACCCTGGCGCGCGCGCGCCAAACGCGCCCTGCGGCGGGCCGTCGCCGCCGATCGCGCATCCGGCGTGGCCGGGGATCACCCCGCCTGGCCGACATCTGGCAGCATTCAGAACGTGAACGCGCAGACCGGGCTGACCCGGGTGATCCACGAGGTGCGCGAGCTCGATCTCGGCGAGAGCACGGGCTATTCCGACGGGCGCCTCACCGTCGGCGAGGAGACCGTGCTCGACCTCCTGCGCGACCCCGCGTTCGCCGAGGTCCGGCTGGGCGTCGCCTCGCCCGGCGACTCCGTGCGGATCGTCGGCGTGCTGGACGCCGTCCAGCCCTGCTCGAAAGGCCCCGGCGGGGGCGGCGTGTTCCCCGGGCTGCTCGGCCCGGCGATGCCCGTGGGGCGCGGTGAGACGCACGTCCTGCGCGGCGCCGCCGTGCTGGCCGCCGGCTACCTGCCCCGCGCGCAGGAGGCGGTCATCGACATGTCGGGGCCGGCGGCGCCGCTGTCGCCGCTCGCCGCGACGCATAACCTCGTCGTCGAGTGGACGCCCGCCGAGGACGCGGACTGGGGCGACGTCGACGCGGCGCTGCGGCGCGGGCTCGTCACGGTCGCCGCCCACCTCGCCGAGGCCGCGCTCGACGCCGAGCCCGACGCGGTCGAAGAGCTCTCCGAGCCCGGAGAAGCACCCGCCAACGGCAAGCCGCGGGTCGGCGTCATCCTCAACCTGCAGACGCAGGGCAAGTTCAAGGACGTCTTCGTCTACGGGCGCAGCCTGTCGGGTGGCCTGCCGACCGTCATCTCGCCCAGCGAGCTCGACGACGGCGCGGTGGTCAGCGGCCAGTTCGGCCATCCCGCGCTGAAGAACCCCACCTATCTGCACCAGACCCATCCGGTGGTCGCGGCCCTGCGCGCCCGCTCGGACGAGCTCGAGCTGGCGGCGCTCATCCTCTGCCCCGAGCCCGTCAACCAGGCCGACAAGGAGCTCGTCTCCGCCCACGCCGCGCGGCTGTGCAAGCAACTGCACCTCGATGCCGCGATCGCGACGAAGGAGGGCGGCGGCAACGCCGACGCCGACGTCTCGCTGAAGATGGACCGCCTCGAGGAGGAGGGGATCGCGGCGATCGGCATCCTCGCCGAGATGGCGGGGCGCGACGGGACCGGGCCGCCGCTCGTGGTCCCGCCGACGAAGGCGACCGCGCTCGTCAGCACGGGCAACTACGACGAGCGGATGACGCTGCCCGCCGTGGACCGCGCGCTCGGCCGTGACAAGATCGCCCTGCTCGACCAGGCGTCCACCAACGAGGTCGAGCTGCCGGTGGCCGCCGTCTACTGCGCGCAGAGCACGCTGGGCTGGGGCAGACTCACCTGTGCCGAGGCCGAGATCGCGTCATGAAGATCGTCCACTACGTCAACCAGTTCTTCGCCGGCATGGGCGGCGAGGACTCCGCGGGCACCGGTCCCGAGCTGCGCGACGGGGCCGTCGGGCCCGGCCGCAAGCTGGCTTCGCTGCTCGGCGACGAGCACGAGATCGTCGCCACCGCCATCTGCGGCGACGACTACGCGGCCTCGCACGCCGACTTCGCCGCCGAGCTCGTCACGCAGGCCAGGGAGCGCGGCGCCGAGATGATCATCGCCGGCCCCTCGTTCACGAGCGGGCGCTACGGGATGGCGTGCGCGCGGATCGCGGCGGCGGCCAGCGAGGCGGGGTTGCCCGCGCTGGCGTCGATGCACCCCGAGAATCCCGGCCTGGGCGAGGCCGCCGGCACGGCCGTCGTCGAGAGCGGCCAGACGGCGCGAAAGATGAAGGAGTCGCTCGAGCGCTTCGCCGCGGCAGCACGAATCATCGCCGCAGGCGACGAGCTCACCGCGCAGGACGGGCGCATCGGCCCGGTCGCCCGCACCAACCGCATGGCCGAACACAGCGCGGCCGAGCGCGCCGTCGCGCTCGTGCTGACCCGCCTGGCCGGCGACAAGGACGCCACCGAGATCCCGCTCCCCGACTTCGACAGCGTCACGCCGGCCGCGCCCGTCGCCGACGTCACCGACGCGCTGTTCGCGCTCGTCACCGAGGGCGGCTTCGTGCCCGCCGGCAACCCCGACCGCCTGGAGTCCGCGCGCGCCACGAAGTGGGTGCGCCACTCGCTCGACGGCCTGGACTCCGTCGAAGAGGGCGAGTTCGAGTCCGTGCACGGCGGGTTCTCCACCGTCTGGGCCAACGCCGATCCCAACCGCATCCTGCCGCTTGACGTCGCCCGCGAGATGGAGCGCGAGGGCGCGATCGGACGCCTGCACGGCGAGTACCTGGGGACGACCGGCAACGGCACGACGGTCGCCGACGCGCGCCGCTTCGGGATGGAATGGGCGGCCGAGCTGCGCCAGGCGAACATCCAGGCGGTCATTCTCACCGCCACCTGAGGAACCGGCACGCGTTGCGGGTCAACGCTCACGAAGGAACTGGAGCGCGCCGGGATCCCCACCGCGCTGCTGTGCAACCTCGTCTCGATCGCCAAGCGCGTCGGCGCGCCGCGCATCGTGCCCACGCGCGGCATCCCGTTCCCGGCGGGAGATCCCGAGCTCGGGCCCGCGGCGGAGCACGCCTGGCGCCGGCAACTGCTTGAACGGGCGCTCGTCGCCGTCGGCACGCAGGTCAGCGAGCCGACGGTCTTCGACGGCGATCCGGTTCAATAGAGGGCGCATGCCCGTCCCTGTCATCAGCGCCACGAGCGCGGCGCTCGTCCATGTGCCCGGCCTGTGCCGCCACGGCTCCAAGCCGTCGCGCGAGCTGCACAAGAACCCGGACGTCGAGGCGCAGTTCCTGAGCTCGCTGCGCACGTTCGAGCAGGCGGTCGCCTACGCGCCGCATCAGGCCTACCTCGGGGCGATCCATCCGCGGGACCTGCCGGAGCGACCGTGGGTCGGCGCGGCCGCCAACGGCGAGGGCCGCTTCGCGGGCGTCGGCGAGCTCATGCCCGAGGACGAGTTCCTCGGCCTGCTGGCGGCGGTCGACGACTTCGGCCTCGTGCGGCTCGACGCGGCACACGCCGGCGCGATCGCGGAGAAGCTGCAGAGCCATCCGCTGGCCGAGCGTCTCGACCTCGAGAAGGTGGCGGCCGCGGCCGGCGACGCAGAAGCGGTGGCGGCCGAGCCGGGCGCGCTGAAGCTGCACCTCGGCGCCGATCAGCTCGCCGCGGCCGTGCGGCGCGCCCACGAGAGCGATGCCGCCCTGACCGCCGACGTGTTCTTCGAGAACCTCTGCGGAAAGGCGAGCGCCACGCTGGGCCTCCTGCGCCTGCTCGCCGACAACGACATCGACCCCGACTCGATCGACTACGTCATCGGCGCCGGCGAGGAGGCGATCGGCGACCGCTACCAGCGCGGCGGCGGCAACCTCGCAAAGTCCGTGGCGGCGGCGGCGGGCTGCAGCAACGCCTCGGGCTGCGACGTCAAGAACTTCTGTGCCGCCCCGATCCCCGCGCTGGTCATCGCCAGCAGCCTCGTCGCTTCCGGGGTGTTCGGGCGCGTCGTCGTCGTCGCGGGCGGCTCGCTTCCGAAGGTGGGCATGAAGTTCCAAGGGCACCTCAAGCACGATCTGCCGGTGCTGGAGGACGTCCTCGGCGCGAGCGCCGTGCTCGTCGAGGCCGACGACGGACGCTCGCCGCGCGTGCGGCTGGACTCCGTCGGCCGCCACACCGTCGCCGCCGGGTCCTCGAACCCGAAGATCATGGAGGCCCTGGCGTTCTCGCCCCTCGAGCGCCTCGGCCTGGGATCGCTCGACGTCGACGACTACGCCACCGAGCTGCACAACCCCGAGATCACCGAGCCGCAGGGCTCGGGCGACGTCCCGGCGCGCAACTACAAGACGCTCGCCGCTCTGGCGCTGCGCCGCGGCGAGATCGGCCGCGAGGACATGGGCGACTTCGTCGCGCAGCGGGGCATGCCCGGCTACGCCCCGACCCAGGGTCACATCGCCTCGGCCCTATGCTACGTCCCGCATGCACGTGCCCGGTTGATGGATGGGAGCGCACATCGGGTACAGCTGATCGCAAAGGGCAGTCTGTTCCTGGGACGCATGTCCGAGCAGTCCGACGGCATGAGCGTGCTGCTCGAGTCCAACGAAGCGGAAGGGTGAGCGAAATGGGTGCTGTAGCCGAGGCGACACGCGAGAACTTCGACGAGCTCGTCGAGAGCGGCACCACGCTCGTCGACGTATGGGGACCGGATTGCCGGCCGTGCCTGGCGCTCAAGCCGCACGTCGAGAAGCTGGCCGAGGCACGCGACGACATCAACGTCGTCATGCTCGAGGCGCCGAAGGCGCGGCGGGTGTGCATCCGCCTCAAGGTCCACGGGCTTCCCACGTTCCTGCTGCTGCGCGACGGCGAAGAGGTGGCGCGGTTGTCGGAGTCGACGATCAGCCCCGCGCAGCTCAATGACTGGCTTGACAAGAGCCTCGACGAGAACACAGAGGAGGTGAGTTAGCACCCGATGTTCGACAACAAGATGGTGATCGTGCTCGGCGAGCGAGACGGCGTCGCGGGCCCCGCGATCGCGGCCTGCGTGAAGAGCGCCGGCGGCAAGGTCGAGTACACGTCGACGGAGTGCTTCGTCTGAACGGCCTCAGGGGCCATGGACCTCAATAGCCAGGAAGTGATCAAGCGCCTTGCCGACGAGCACGGGGCCGAGCAATTGCTCGTCATCCTCGGAGCTCCGGACGACGAGAGCGCGGAGATCGCCGCCGAGACCCTTGTGCTCGGCGATCCGACCTATGCAGGTGCATTGGCCGAGACCCAGTTGGGTCTCTCCGTGTATCACGTACTCGAGGAAGAGTTCCGCAGCCAGATCGACGACGACGTCTGGGAGGAACAGATCGGCGTCATGGCCGACGTGCTCGACGCCGAGGTCATCTCGGCGGCGGTGAAGGGCATGCGCGAACAGAAGCCGTAGCCCGCCGGGTTCAGCCTCCGCCGGCCGGCCGGCGACGTTTGGAGGTTGGGAGGATGACGGTGAATCGCACGACGATCGACGAGCTGCTCGCGCAGGCGCGCGAGAGGCTCGTCCGCGTCGGGCCGCAGGAGGCGCGCGACGCGATCGGCGACGGCGCGCTCATGATCGACATCCGGTCGGAGTCCCAACGGGCCGCCGACGGGATCGTGGTGGGCACGATCTGGTTTGCCCGCAACGTGCTCGAGTGGCGCTGCGACCCCAGCTGCGAGGCGTACGACGAGCGCGTCGGCGGCCTCGAGCGCCGCATCATCCTGATGTGCGACGGGGGCTACCAGTCGAGCCTCGCCGCGGCCACGCTGCAGCAGCTCGGCTTCGCCGCCGCGACCGATCTCGTCGGCGGCTTTCAGGCCTGGCGCGACGCCGGCCTGCCGGTGGCGCCCGCGCCCTGACCGGCCCGCCCGGCGCCGCCGCCCCGGAACGTGGACGCATGTATGAGGTTGCTGTGAGAGCGGCCGGCGTGGAGCTTGCGCGCCAATCCGGGCGGGTATCTCAAGGACACCTGACCGTGCCCACGCCGTCCGAGGAGAGTCGCCACATGATCGGAATCCTGATTGCCATCCTGCTTGCCGCACTCGCCTACTGGGTGTGCCTCGCGATCGGCCTGCCCTTCATCGTCGCCGTCATCGCCGCCGTGCTCGTCCTGCTCAGCGGCGTCGGCACCGGCGGCTACGGCTACGGGGGTCGCTTCGGCGGCGGCGGTGGCGGCTTCCGCCGTCGCGGCCTCTAGCCGCACCTCCCCGCGGGGCTCGCTGCGAGCCGGCCCTCCAAGCACCCGAAGCCCGGCCACCGCGCCGGGCTTCGTGCGTTGCGGACCGCCGCGCCCGCCGGTCAGCCCCAGCGAAAGCCGGTCGCCGAGGGCATCGGATCGATCGGGCTGGACGGTAGGCCGGGCGGCGGCTCCATGACGTGAAAGCCCGCCGGCGAGGTGTCGTTCGGCGTGTCGGGATGGAAGATCGACGCCAGGTACTGGATGTGCTCACGACCGACGCCGAGCTCGAACTGGCCGCCGCCGTAGGCGCCGATCCCGCGCTCGGCGGTGTAGTCGTAGGCGTCGAAGAGCGCCTTGATGCCGCCCAGGCGCGAGGGCTTGAGGTTGACCATCCGCGGCGCGAACGGGAGCCCCTCGATGTCGCTGATCGAATGGATGTTCGCGTCCCAGGTGATGCGGTCGCGATGGGGCTTCAGCGCCGCATCGATCTCATCGGTGAGCTTCGGATCCTCGATCCACGCGTCGGGGAACGCCTCGACGATCCGCAGGTAGAAGTCGGGGTCGGCGGGGTTGTCGACGGGGGTGCCCTCGTAGAGGCCCTTGAAGTCGACGGAGTCCACCGTGCCCGTCGCGATGAGGCCGGCGATCAGCTCGGCGTCCCAGGAGGGCGTCGGGTCGAGCTTGAAGCGCAGCGTGGGATAGTGCTCCAGCCGGCTCGTGACGGGCTCCAGCGACGGTGGCTCCCCGAGGCGCAGGGAGACGACGAACGTCAGCGGCCGGGGGTCGCGGCCGAGGACCTCGTGCAGGGAGCGGCCGGCCTGGCGCAGGGCGAGGTCCAGCGCGGCCGACTCGTAGGCCCACGTGCGATACAGCGGCGAGACCTCGCGCTGGGGCTTCTCGGCAAACAGCTCGAGCGTGGCGAGATGGTCGGAGAACGAGCGGATCGTCCAGTCGCCCGCGAGCGCCAGCGTGGGGCCGGCCTTCTGGGCGATCTCGTGGTCGACGGGGTCGTAGACGACGTCCTCGCCGAGCCCCTCCTCGCCGCCACCGTGCAGGTGGATGATCGTCGTCTTGCGCTCGAAGTCGCTGGAGACGTTCTGCACGAGCCCCTCGAGCTCGTACCCGTCGATGTGAAACGGCAGATCGGCGACGAGGTCGTAGGTGCTCATGCGCTCGACAGTATCGAGCGCCGGCGCGCGCCCGCGGCGGCCGAGCAGGCATCTAGCGTCACGACACTAGCCTTGGCGGGTGCCCGTCATCCCCGTCGCGGCCGAGCGCGGCTTCGCGTTCGCCGATCCGTACGCGATCGCGCTCGCCTTCGCGGGCGTCGCCGTCTTCGCGGCGATCGGCGCGCTCTCCCACCAGCGCGAGCGGGCGTTCTCGGCGAGCCTCGTCTACCTCGTCTTCGGCCTCGCCGCGGCGACGATGATCGACCTGCTCGACGTGCGCTGGATCGACCCCTTCGAGGATGCGGCGGTCGTCGAGCGCCTCGCCGAGTTCGCGGTCATCGTCGCGCTCTTCGGCACCGGGCTGAAGCTCGAACGGGCGCTCGACCCGCGCACGTGGGGATCGGTCACCCGCCTGCTCGCCGTCGTGATGCCGCTGACGATCGGCGCCGTGACCCTCTTCGGGACGACGGTCATGGGGCTGTCGCTGGGCGCGGCGATCATCCTCGGCGCCGCGCTCGCGCCGACCGACCCGGTCCTCGCCGGCGACGTCGGCGTCGGGCCGCCCGGCGAGGAGGACGAGCATGAGCCGAACTTCGCGCTGACCGCGGAGGCCGGCCTCAACGACGGCCTGGCCTTTCCGTTCGTCTTCCTGGGCGCCTTCGTCGTGGCGGGGGAGGGGTCGGACTGGACGGGCTGGATCGGCGAGTGGCTGCTCGCCGACGTCCTCTACGCGGTGCTGGCCGGCGTCGCGCTCGGCGCCGCCGGCGGCTACGGCGTCGCGGCGGCGATCCTGCATCTGCGCGACCGGCGGTTGTTCATCCCCGCGCTCGACGGCTGGGTCGCCGTCGGGGCGGTGCTGCTCGTGTACGGGGTCGCGGAAATCGCCGGCGCCTACGGCTTTCTCGCCGTCTTCGCCGCCGGCGTCGCGTTCCGGCGCTTCGAGCACGGCCACGAGATGAACCGCCGCGTGCACGACGGCGCCGAGGTGGTCGAGAAGTTCTGCGAGCTCGGGCTGATCCTCCTGCTCGGCTCGCTCGTGACGCTGGGCGGCGTCGGCGAGGTCGGCGCCGGCGGCTGGCTGCTGATCGCCGTCCTGCTGCTCGTGATCCGCCCGGTCGCCACGCTGCTCGCGTTCGTGCGCTCGAGCACGCCGCCGCGCGAGCGCTTGTTCATCGCCTGGTTCGGCGTGCGCGGCATCGGATCGCTGTACTACGTCGCCGTGGCGCTCGGAATGGGCATCCTCTCGCCCGAAGAGGCACGCACGCTGTTCTGGACCGTCGCCGGTTGCATCGTCGCATCCGTCATCCTGCATGGCGTGACCGCCACCTCGCTGAGCCGCCGCCTGCTGGCGGAAGGATCCCCCTCCTCCCGATGACATCCACCCTGCGCGGGCTTGCCGGCCTGCTCTGTGGCCTCGTGCTCGTGCTCGCCGGTTGCGGGGGCGGCGACGACAGCGACGGCGGCGACGACAGCGGCGCAGCGCCCGAGCGCGGCTTCGAGATCGGCATCGGCGAGCAGGGCGCCGCCATGTTCGCCGACAAGCGCTTCCGCGACCTCGGCATCAAGCATGCGCGGCTCGTGGTGCCCTACGACGCCGTCGCGCGGCCGGTCGAGCGCGATCTCTCGGACGCGTGGCTCAACGAGGCCGCGCGCGCCGGGGTCGAGCCGTTCATCACGTTCGGCCACTCGCGCGCGGTCCCGGAGAGGCTGCCGAGCGCGGAGGCGTTTCGCGCCGCGTTTCGCGCCTTCCACGAGCGCCACCCCGAGGTGAAGCTCTACGCGCCCTGGAACGAGATCAACCACGTCAGCCAGCCGACCGCGCGCTCGCCGCGCCGGGCGGCGGAGTACTACAACGTCGTCAAGCAGGAGTGCGCGGACTGCACGGTGCTGGCCGGCGACGTGCTCGACCAGGCCGGGATGACGCGCTACGTCCGCCAGTACCAGCGCCACCTCGACGGCGAGCCGGCGATCTGGGGCCTGCACAACTACGCCGACACGAACCGCTTTCGCACGAGCGGCCTGCGCGACCTGCTGCGCACCGTCAAGGGCGAGATCTGGCTGACCGAGACCGGCGGCATCGTGAAGTTCGGGCGCAACTTCCCGCGCGACGAACGGCGCGCGGCGCGCTCGGTCACCTACGCGCTCGAGCTCGCCCGCGACAACGAGCGCGTCGAGCGGGTCTACCTCTACAACTGGACCGGCGCCCGGCCGACCGACCGCTTCGACTCCGGCCTCATCGGCCCCGACGGCACGCCGCGGCCGGGCTACGAGGCGCTGCGCGCCGGCCTGGAGCAGTAGCGAGCCGCGACGACGCGTCGGCTCGGCTCAGGCGCCCGCCGCGCCGGCCCCCGCCTCCAGCCGCGCGACGAGCTCGCCGAGCTGCAGCTCCTCGAGGCCCTGGCCGACGGCCTCGAGCTCGGCAGCGCACCGCTCGACGAGCGTGCGACCCTCGCGGCAGAGCTCGAGCGTCTCGCGCAGGCCGGCCTCGCCGGAGTCCAGGCGCTTGATGATCTCCTCCAGGCGCGCCGTCGCCGCCTCGTAGGTCAGCGGCTCGGCGGTCAGGGGGATCGGGTCAGGCTCGGTCATCGACGCTGGTGATCGTCGCATCCACCGCGGCGTCGCCGAAGCGCAGCCGTACGTCGCCGGCGCGCCGCGCGGACGCCGCGCTGGTGACGACCTCGCCGTCGCGATCGGTCACCAGCGCATAGCCGCGCTCGAGCGTGCGCTCGGGATCGTGGGCGGCCAGCGCGGCGGCGAACGCGCTGATCTGCGTCGCGCCGCGGGCGTCGAGCGTGCCGGCGTGGGCCTTGCGGTCGAGCACGAGCGCCTTGCGTGCGGTGCGCGCGCGCTCGGACATCACGCGCCGCCGGCCGGCGGCGCGGATCTCGCGCATGCGCTGGTGCAGGCGGCGGCGCTCACCGGCGAGGTGCTCGCCCGGGGCGCGGGAGAGGCGGGCGAGCGTCTGCGCGCGATGCAGCAGCGCACGTCGCGCGTGGACGTCCAGGCGCCGCGCGACGGCGAGCACCTCGGCACGCGCCTCACGGCAGTGCACCGGCACGGCCGACTCGGCGGCGTGGGTCGGCGTCGAGCACGACAGCGCGGCGACGTCGTCGATCAGCGTGCGGTCGGTGTGATGGCCGACCGAGGCGATCACCGGCACGCCGAGCAACGCGATCGTGCGACACAGGGTCTCGTCGCAGAAGCAGAAGAGGTCGGCGAGCGAGCCGCCGCCGCGGGCGACGACGATGACGTCGACCGCGCCCGTCGCCGCGAGATCCTGCAGTGCGGCGGTGATGCGCGGCGCGGCATGGCGGTCCTGCACCGGCGCGAACGCCCACACGAGGCGCCCCTTCCAGCCACGGCGCTGCAGCCCGGCGAGGACGTCGTCGCGGGCCTTGCCGCCCTCGCCGGTGACGACGCCGATCGTGCGCGGCAGCGCCGGGCGCAGGAGGCGCTTCTGCGGCGCCAAGAGGCCCTCGGCGTCGAGCGTCTTGCGCAGCCGGTCGAGCTGGGCGAGCAGGTCGCCCGCGCCGGCGACGCGCAGCGCGGTGATGGCGAACGTGAAGGACGGCGACGACGTACGGCTGCCCGCGTAGTAGTCCAGGCCACCGGCGACGACGACCTGCGCGCCGTCGGCGAGGGCGTGCTCGCCGAGGCGCAGCGCGTCGAAGTCGTCGCGCCACATCGAGCAGGCCATCGCCCCATGGCTGTCGCGCAGCTCGAGGTAGACCTTCGCCCGGCTCACGCGCAGGTTCCAGACCTCGCCGAAGAGCTGCACGCGCGGGCGCTCGCGCAGGAAGTCGCGCAGCTTCGCGGCGTACGCGCCCACCCCGTAGGGCCCGGGCAGGGTGCTGCCGTCGATTCCCGCGGGGCGCGTCTGCGGCTCGGCCATCGTGCGCTTCAGTCTAGGTTTCGCGTCGGCCGCCGCCTAAGGTCGTGCGATGGATGCGGGGAGCCCGGGGGCGCAGCGATTCGCACTCGGCGCCGGCGCCACGCTCCAGGAGCTCGAGGCCGACCCCCACGCGCTGCTCGCCCGCCTGCGCGCGCACGAGCCCGTCTCCTGGCTGCCGGCGCTCGGCGGCTGGCTCGTCACCCGCCATGACCTCGCCATGGCGGTCATGCGCGACCCGGAGACGTTCACGGTCGACGACCCGCGCTTCTCGACCGGGCAGGTCGTCGGCGCGAGCATGCTCACGCGCGACGGCGAGGAGCACCGCCGCCACCGTGCGCCGTTCGCCGCGCCGTTTCGCCACGGGGCGGTGCACGCTCGCTTCGCGCAGCTCGTAGAGCAGGAGACCGAGCGGCTGATCGACGAGCTGCGGCCCGCCGGCCACGCCGAGCTGCGGCGCGGCCTGGCGGGGCCGCTGGCGGTCGCCGTGGTCACGCGCGCGCTCGGGATCCAGGACGCGGACGCCGCCGCGGTGCTCGGCTGGTACGAGCAGATCGTGGGAGCGGTCACCGACATCACGGCCGGCCGGCCGTCGGACGGCGGGAGCGCCGCCTACGCGGCGCTGTCGGCCGCGATCGGCCCCGCGCTGGACCGCGAGCCCGACGCGTCGCTGCTCGCCGCCGCCGCCCACGAGGCCGGCGGCCTGGAGCGCGAGCGCGTCGTCTCCAACGCAGCGGTCCTGCTCTTCGGCGGCATCGAGACGACCGAGGGCATGATCGCCAACGCCGTCTGGCACCTGCTCTCCCATCCGCAGCAGCTCGCCCGCATCGACGCGAGCCCCGGTTTGCTGGCAAACGCGATCGAGGAGTCGCTGCGCCTCGAGCCCGCCGCGGCGATCGTCGACCGCTACGCGACGACCGACGTCGAGATCGCCGGCGCCACGATCGCGCGCGGCGAGCTCGTGCGCGTCTCGATCGCCGGCGCCAACCGCGATCCCGCGGTGTTCGCCGACCCCGGCCGCTTCGACGTGCTGCGTGACAACGCGCGCCGCCATCTCGCCTTCGCGCACGGGCCGCACGCGTGCATCGCGATGCACCTCGCGCGGCTGGAGACGAGCACCGCCGTCGAGCGGCTGCGCGCGCGCCTGCCCGGCCTGCGCCTCGACCCGGCTCGTCCGACCGCGCCGCGCGGGCTCGTGTTCCGCAAGCCGCCTGAGCTGCGCGTGCTGTGGGAGAGCTAGTGCGCGGCGGGGGCGTCGTCGCCGGCGCCGCCGGTGACCGACGCGAGCGTCGCCATGCCGGGCTCGGCCACGAGGCCGCGGACCTCGCCGTCGAAGCCCAGGCGCGTCAGGCGCGCGATCTCGCGCTCGCCCTCGATCCGCGCCGGGTGATCGGCCGGCAGGCCGCGGATGAGCTTGGCGATCCGGTTGCGCAGCTGCAGCGCGAAGTGCGGTGTCGAGGCGCCCATGAGCTGGCGCACGTCGCCCAGCGTGACCTCGTGGTCGGGGCGCTGGCGATCGGGGTGCTCGGCTTGGCTCATGCGATCAGTTGGGCCCGGCGGCGTCGAGATTACCCGGAAGCTGCTCCTGGACGATCTCCAGCAGCGCGTCGATGCGCGCCTGCGCGGTCACGGAGATCGTGTCGGTCGTGCCGATGATCCAGCCGTGGTTGTAGACGCCGGCGACCGGATCGGTGCGGTAGGCGGGCTGCGTGTCGAGCAGCTGGCTCTGCAGCGCGGCCGGCAGGCGTGCGCCGTCGTCGAGCAGGAACAGCGGCCCGTAGCTGCCGGCGCCCGACAGCGGCGCGGCGGCCGCCGCGTAGAGCGGGCGCCCGGTGCGCAGGAAGACCATCCCGTGGCCGGGGTTGACGACGCCCCAGCCGAAGGTGCCGTCGCGATAGCGCGCGAACTCGATCGCGTTCGTGACCGGGTCCTGGCCGCCCATCCGCTTGACGGTGCCGAAGCGCTTGAGCTGCTTGGTGACGGCGGGCGAGATGAGCTTGGACGGTCCGAGGACGAAGATCCGCGGCTTGGCCAGCCCGCGCAGCGCGGCGAGCGCGGCGCGCGTCTCGGCCGGGATGTCGTCCTTCGTCACGAAGAGGATCGGATCGCCGGTCTTGGCGGCATAGCCGGCCGCGGGCATCGCGAACGACGGGTCGTCGGAGCTGGCGATCACGATCTTCGACGCGACCCCCGGGCGCGCGGTGCGGATGAGCGCGGCGATCGAGCGCGTCAGGGCCAGCGGGGTCGCGCCCTGGACGTCGGTGGACGTGTAGCCGGCGGGCTTGGCGACGTTGCCGACGCGGATGATCTGCGCGTTGCCGGCGGCCTTGGAGCCCGTCGGGGTGAGCACGTCCAGCGCGGTCTTCGACGCGCGCGGCAGGCTCGTGCCGTCGGTGAAGAGGATCGGCGCGCGGAACGGCGCCGCCATGAGCGCCGAGGCGGCCACCGCCACGCGCCAGTCGGTGGAGTCGACGAGCGTCACGGCGCCGGGCTTGCGGGCGGGGTCGGGAAAGACCGCGCGCGCGATCGCCGCCGCCGTCTGCGTCGGGTCGGTGCCCGGGACGCGGGTCGTGTTCTTCGTCGACGTCTCGGGGAAGCCGAGGTTCTCCTTCGCCTGGCTGGGCGGCGCCAGGAGGGCCGGCTGGGAGGGATCGTCGGAGCGCACCTCACGGCCGCAGCCGGCCACGACGAGCGCAGCGAGCAGGACGAGAGCGACGCGACCCGGGAGGCCGGCGGGGCGGAGCATCGGCGGCACATTAGCGGGCGGTGGCGCGAGAAAACCCCACCGCGGCACCCCGCGACCCGCGGGCGCGTGGGTCACCGGCGCCGGTGAGCGGGGTACGGACGACCGTGACACGCCGACGCCTCGCCGTCCTGAAGGCGATCCTCGTGCTGGCCGAGCAGTCCAACCCGCTCGGGCCGCGCTTTCAGCAGGACGGCCGTTGGCGCATGCCGGCGGCGTTTCACGCGGGCGCGCGACCCTGCGCGGCGGGTCCGCCGGGCTATTCGTGGTGGGCGTTCGCGGGCGCCGGGGTGCTCGCTGCGCTGTCGATCGGTGCGATCCTGCGCAGGCGGGCATCCCGCGCCTGATAGAAAGAACCAGACCCACCACCCCCCAGGAGGCACGATGGCCGGCATGTCCGGACGGATGTCCACCGTCATCAAGGCGAAGATCTCCAAGCTGCTGGACCGAGCGGAGGATCCGGGCGAGACGCTCGACTACAGCTACACGAAGCAACTCGAGTCGCTGCAGCAGGTCAAGAAGGGCATCGCCGACGTCGTCACGGCGAAGAAGCGACTGGGCATGCAGGCCCAGAAGCTCGAGCAGTCCGTCGTCAAGCTCGACACACAGGCCCGCCAGGCGCTGGCGCAGGGCAACGAGCCGCTGGCCCGGACGGCCCTGGAGCGCAAGACGCTGGCCCAGACCGAGCTGCAGTCGCTCGACCAGCAGGTTGCCGAGCTGCAGTCCCAGCAGGACAAGCTGACGGAGTCCGAGAAGCGCCTGCGCACGAAGATCGAGGCGTTCCGGACCAAGAAGGAGGTCATCAAGGCCCAGTACTCGGCCGCCGAGGCGCAGGTGCGCATCTCCGAGGCGGCGACCGGCGTGGGCGAGGAGATGGCCGACGTCGGGCTGGCGATGCAGCGCGCGGTCGACAAGACCGAGGACATGAAGGCGCGCGCGTCGGCGGTCGAGGAGCTCGAGGCGGCGGGGACCTTCGAGGATCTCACCCAGCTGGGCTCCGGCTCGGACGACATCGACCGCGAGCTCGCGGCGCTCGGCACGGGCGGAATGGTCGACGACGAGCTGGCGAAGATGAAGGCCGAGCTGGGCCAGGGCAGCACCGCGCCGCCGCCGGCCGAGCTCGAGTCCGGCGAGGGCAAGGCATGATCATCCGGATCATGGGGGAGGGCCAGTACCGCCTGTCCCAGGACGTGCTCGAGCGCGTCAACGAGCTCGACAACACCGTGGTGGCGGCGGTCGATGCCGAAGACGAGGACGCCTTCCACGAGTCGTTCGAGGAGATGCTCGACGTGATCCGCAGCGAGGGCGAGCACCTCGGCGACGACGAGATCGAGACCTCCGACGTCATCGTCCCGCCGGCCGACACCTCGTTCGCCGAGGCGGCCGCCGAGTTCACCGGCGACGGGTTGATCCCCGACTAGCGTTGAGACACGGTGGGGTGTGGCGAATGGCTCGCGGCCCGCGCGAACCATTCGCCACACCCCATCGAGTCTGATCAGCCGCGCCCGCTGGCCTTCAGCTGGCGCAGCTCCCACTCCGAGACCTCGAACTGCTTGTCCGGCGGGGCGCCGATGGCGAGCACCGCCGTGTCCGGCTCGGTGGCGAAGGCCTCGCGCAGCGTGCCGGCCGCGACGTGGACGACGCTGCCCAGCGGCACCTCGTGCTCGGCACCGTCGATCACGAAGCGCGCCGCTCCGCGCACGACGGCGTAGAGCTCCTCGTGGCCGCCCTCCTCGGTGTGGCGTTCGACGACGCGGTCGCCCGGCTGCGCGCCGAGGAACGCGTTGACGCCGAAGCCACGGATGCCGAGGTGGTCGCGGACCGGGCGCCAGTCCAGCGACGGGTCGCAGGGATCCGACGCGCGCGGGATCTCGTCGAGCGCGACGATCATCGCCGCACCTGCGCGGCGCGCAGCCCGAGCAGCTCGACGATCCCCGTCGTCGGGACGAACGGGTCGGCGACGGCGTCGCCGCTGCGCACGTCCAGCGCGGCGACGATGCGCCCGCCGAGCTCGCCGATCAGGCGCTCGCCGCGAGGCAGGACGTGCTCGTCGAGCGCGCTGAGGCGCGCGATCGCCGGCTCGTCGTCGGGCGAGGCGGGCCGGATGAGCAGTGCGGCGTCCGGATCGCCGGTGAAGTGACGCCGTGTGACGCGGCGGGCGTAGGGATGCCCGCCGCGGTCGGCGAACGTGGATGGATGGAACATGAGAGCCCCCTGGGGTCGGTGGCGGAACCTGCTTCGTAACTATCTACATAGTATAGCCGGTTAGCTAACCTGTCAAACCGCTACACTGGTGTCGTGTCCAATCCCGCTCCCGGCCCCCTCGAGACCGTCCGCTCGTTCGTCAACACGCTCGACATCGACGACGGCATCGACTCGCTGGCCGGACCGGCCGAGCTGGCGGCCTGGCTCACCGAGCAGGACCTCGCCGGCGAAGGGGCGCAGAAGCTGCGCGCCACCGCCGCCGACCTGCGCCGGGCGATCGAGCTGCGCGAGGCGCTGCGCGCGCACCTGCTGGCCCATCACGACCAGCCGCCGCCCGACGGCGCGGCGCAGACGCTCGACGCGGCGTCCCGCCGCGCTCGCCTGACCGTGCGCTTCACCGGCGCGGACGAGACGACCCTCGAGCCGGAGGTGGGTGGCGTCGACGGCGCGCTCGGGCGCCTGCTCGCGATCGTCGCGCGGGCGATCGAGGACGGCACCTGGCCGCGCCTGAAGGTCTGCCCGGACGACACGTGCCAGTGGGCGTTCTACGACGCGTCGCGCAACCGCTCGGCGGTGTGGTGCGACATGCGCGTCTGCGGCAACCGCGCGAAGGTGCGCGGCTTTCGCGAGCGGACGCGGACGGGCGGGGCCGGCGACGGCCACGACCACGGCCACGACGACATTAGATCGGGATCCCCCAGAGCGGAAACCAGCGCTCGAGCTCGGGCTCGATCGGCAGCTCGCTGCCGATCATCGCCTTGATCTGCAGCTCGCGCTCGCCGTCGCGCGCCTGCTGCCCGGGGGCCGGCACGAACGGATACCAGTGGCCGCGCTTGTAGTTGTAGATGAAGTACACGCGCTTGCCCTTGGCGTCCTTGAAGGCGAAGACGGCGGCCAGCACGCGGTCGCCGTAGCCGCCGACCATGAGCGCGTCGCTGACGGCGTTGACGCCGACGACGAGGTCCTCGATGTCGTCGTCGCGCAGCTCGATCCAGCGGTAGCCGTGCGAGTCCTCGCTCGACGAGATCGTCGTCCCGGTGTCGGCGCCGGTCCCGGCGAGCAGCTCCTCCATCTCGGCGACGATCGTCTCGAAGTCGGCGGTCGCCAGCGGCTGGAAGACGATCGCGGCGACGCCCTTCGTGTCGATGCCGTGACCCGTCGACAGCGTCACGTACGCCGTCGACATGGCGAACAGCTTGTCGGCCGCGGGCGGCGCCTTGAGCTTCTTCTTGCCGCCGAGGATCGCGTCGAGAAAGCCCATCGAGCGGGGCTTACGCCGCGGCCAGCGTGCCGGTCTGCAGCTCGCCCTCGAGCCGCATGAGCTGCTCGATGCGATCCTCCATCGGCGGGTGCGTGGAGAACAGGCCGCCGAGGATCTTCTTCGGCGAGGCGATGAAGAACGCGCTCATCTCGTTGGCGACGCGCAGGTCCTGCTGGGGCAGGCGGTCCATCCCGGAGGAGATCTTGCGCAGCGCCGAGGCCAGCGCGCTCGGGCGCCCGGTGGTGAGGGCGGCGCCGCGGTCGGCGCTGAACTCGCGGTAGCGCGACAGGGCCATCATCAGCAGGAAGGAGAGGACGTAGACGACGACCGAGGCGAGCAGGATCACGAGGAAGCCGGGGCCGTCGTCGTCGTCGGAGTGGCCGCCCCCGCCGAAGAGAAAGCCGAACTGCACGATCATCGCGGCGATCGAGGCGAAGAACGAGGCGATCGTCATGATCATCACGTCGCGGTTCTTGACGTGCGCGAGCTCGTGCGCCATGACGCCCTCGAGCTCGGCGGGGGAGAGCAGCTTCATGATCCCCGTCGTCGCGCAGACCGTCGCGCTCTTCTGCGACTTGCCGATCGCGAAGGCGTTGGGCATCTCGGTGTAGGCGACGGCGATCTTCGGCTTGGGCAGGTCGGCCTGGATGCACAGGCGCTCGATCATCGCGTGCAGCTCCGGCGCCTCCTGCGGCGAAACCTCGCGCGCGCCCATCGAGTGCAGCGCGAGCTTGTCGGAGGCGAAGAACTGCACCGCCGCGAAGCCGCCGGCGATGAGCAGGATCATGAAGCCCTGGACGCCGGCCGCGAACAGCACGCCGACGAACGCGACGTACAGCGCGCCGAGCAGGAACATCGTGAGCAGCATTCGCGACTGCAGTCCCGCGTCGCGTGTGAACGTCGTCTTCGTGGCAGCCATGCATCCATTCTGGCAGAGCGCGCCGACCGGCTTGCCCGGTTTGGCGCATTGCTAGGGTCGGTCACCGATCTCCCTGCAAGGGCGCGGGGAACGCGAGCGCCGGTCCCATCATTCGCAAGGTCGCTCGCAAGGCTCCATAACCCGAGGTGCCGGCTTGGTTGGCTGTGCAGCGCAAACCTAGACTCGGCGTTCGCATGCGCGTCCGCCTTCTCCTGACAGCCATCGCGCTGCCGCTTCTGCTGTGGGCCGTGCTGCCGATGCCGTCCTCGGGCAAGTCCAAGCAGCAGGAGCTCAGCGAGCTGCAGTCGAAGATCAACAGCGCCCGCGAGAAGATCGGCCGCAAGAAGGGCACCGAGCGTGCGCTGCGCCAGCAGATCGAGGGCTACGACCGCCGCATCCGCCGGCTGCAGGGAAAGATCGCGACGCTGCAGACGCGCCAGCAGCGCGTGCAGACCGACCTCGACGCCAAGCGCACCGAGCTCGAAGGCCTGCGCACCGACCTGCGCAGCGAGCGCGCCCGGCTCGTGCGTCTGCGCAAGCGGCTGGACGTGACGCGCACCCAGCTGCGCGAGCGCCTCGTCGAGATCTACAAGGCCGAGCCGCCGGACATGGTCACGGTCGTCCTGAACTCCGATGGCTTCACCGACCTGCTGGAGCGCGGCGAGTTCATCAAGCGCATCTCCGATCAGGACAAGCGGATCGTGACGACGGTGCGCGACGCCAAGACCGACGCGATCTCGACCGAAAAGCGCCTGGCCAAGCTCGAGCGCCGCCAGCGGGTCGTCACCGCGATCGTCCAGAAGCGCCGCGACGAGATCTCCGAGGTCAGGATGCAGCTGGTCGGCACGCGGGTCGGCTACACGCGCACGAAGGACGGCAAGGCCGCCGCGCTGAGCAATGTGCGCGCGGATCGCCAGCACCTCGAGGAGCACGTCGACGGGCTCGAGGCCGCGTCGCAGAAGATCGCCAACCAGCTGGCGGCCGCCCAGGGCCGGTATGCCGGCGACCTGCCGATCCGGCGCGGCAACGGCAGCATGATCTGGCCGGTCAACGGCACGATGAGCTCGCCGTTCGGCCAGCGCTGGGGCCGCCTGCACGCCGGGATCGACATCAGTGCCGGTGAGGGGACGCCGATCCACGCCGCCGACTCCGGCCGCGTCGTGCTCATGCAGGGCACCGGGGCCTCCGGCGGGTACGGCAACTACACCTGCGTCCAGCACACGCGCCAGCATGTCGACGTGCTACGCACACCAGTCGCGCTTCGGCACGAGCGTGGGGGCGAGCGTCAGCCAGGGCCAGGTCATCGGCTACGTCGGCAACACCGGCCACTCGTTCGGGGCGCACCTGCATTTCGAGGTGCGCGTCGGCGGCTCGCCGGTGAACCCGATGGGCTACCTGTAGCTCCAGCGACACCCCGGCGCGCCGGCGGCGGCTAACCTCCCGCCGCATGCAGCCCGAGATCGAGATCCTCGGCCTGTCCCTGAAGACGTTCGGCATGTGCTTCGGCCTGGCGTTCGTCGTCTCGGGCGCGGTCGTCGGCCGGCGCCTCGTCGAGCTCGGCAAGCCGCCGGACTGGGCCTATGAGATGGTCTTCGCGGCGCTCGTCGGCGGGCTCATCGGCGCGCGGCTGTACTGGATCCTCGGCAACCTCGACGAGGTCGGCGACGACGTCATCGGCGGCATCTTCGGCGGCTCGGGCCTCGTCTGGTTCGGCGGCCTGCTGGGCGGCGCGGCGGGCGTCCTGCTGTGGGCGCGCCGGCGCGGCATGTTCAACGTCACGCTGCTGGACGCCTGCGCGCCCGCGCTCGCGATCGGCTACGCGGTCGGCCGCATCGGCTGCCAGCTCTCCGGCGACGGCGACTACGGCGGCCCGACCGACCTGCCCTGGGGCATGGCCTATCCCGACGGTGTCGTGCCGACGCTCGAGGCCGTGCACCCGACGCCGATCTACGAGACGCTCGCGATGTGCCTGCTCGCGTGGGGGCTGTGGCGCGCGCGCCACGCGCTGCGCCCCGGCCTGCTGTTCGCGTGCTATCTCGTCGGGGCCGGCACCGAGCGCTTCCTCGTCGAGTTCGTGCGCCGCAACGACGCGGTCGTCGCCGGGCTCACCGAGGCGCAGCTGCTGAGCCTGGTGATGATCGTCGCCGGCGGGGTGTGGCTGCGGCGCGCAGCACAGTCCGGCGGGATCCGCCGCGCGCCCGACGAGCCGGGCGAGCCGGCGCCGGCCGCCGCGCCCTCAACCGCCTAGGGTCTCGACGAGCGAGCGCCGCGGCCCGGCCGCGCGCGGCGCCCCCGGCGCGAGCAGCGCGGCGAGCAGCCACAGCCCGATCGCGGCGAGCGCGACCGACGCGCCGGCGGCGACGTCGAGCTCGGCGCTGGCGACGAGGCCGAGCAGGCCCGCCAGCGCGCCGAGTCCGGCGGCGAGGGCGATCTGCGCGCCGAGCGTCCGCCCGACGCGGATCGCGGCCGCCGCCGGCGCGACGATGAGCGCCAGCACGAGCAGGTTGCCGAGCCCCTGCACGGCGGCGACGACGGCGAGCCCGAGCAGGGCCAGCAGGGCCAGCTCGACGCGGCCGGGGCGCACGCCGAGCGAGGGCGCCGCGAGCGGGTCGAACACGGCCGCCGCCAGCGAGCGGTGCCCGGCGCAGAGCGCGAGGCCGACGCCCGCGCCCAGCGTGCAGGCGGCGACGAGGTCCGTCGTGCTCGTGCCGAGCAGGTCGCCGAACAGCAGCTCGCCCAGCCGCGCCGGGACGTCGGGGGCGAGCGCCAGGACGGCGCCGAGGCCGAACGCCGTCGTCACCGTCACGCCGACGGCGACCTCGGCGCCCACGCGCGTGTCGCGCGCAGCGAGCGCGATGAGCGCCGCGGCGACGAGCACGCCGCCGGCGGCGCCGAGCAGCAACGGCGCGCCGACGAGCGCGGCGACGACGAGCCCCGGCAGCATCGCGTGCGCCAGCGACTCGGCCGCGTAGGTGTGGCGCAGGTGCAGCAGCCAGACGCCGAGCGCCCCGCACGTCGCGCCGAGGATCACCACCTCCAGGAGCGCGCGCTGCAGCAGGCCTGAGCGAAGGATCTCCATGGCGCTAGTGCGTGTGCGAGTGGTGCTGGATGGCGACCGCGCGGTGGCCGCAGTCGAGCATCACGATCTCCTCGCCGTACGTTCCCTCGAGGACGGCGTTCGTCAGCGTCTCGGCCGGCGGGCCGTAGGCGATCTGGGCGCCGGCGAGGCACAGGACGCGATCCCAGCCGCGGGCCTGCTCGACGTCGTGGGTGGCGATCAGCAGCACCCGGCCCTCCGCGCGCAGCTCGTCGAGGATGCCCATGATCGCCTCCTCGCTCGTGCGGTCGACGCCGGCGAACGGCTCGTCGAGCAGCAGCACCCGCGCGTCCTGCACGAGCGCGCGGGCGATGAGGACGCGCTGGCGCTGGCCGCCCGACAGCGCGCCGAAGCGGGTCGCCGCGCGATCGGCTAGCCCGACGCGCTCCAGCGCGTCGCGCGCGGCGGCGCGGTCGCGGGCGCCGATCCGGCGATACCAGGGGGTGCGCGCGTAGGCGCCCATCAGCGCGACGTCGAGCGCGCTCACGGGAAAGTCAAGCCGCGAGCGCTCGGTCTGCGGGACGTAGGCGATCGTGCCGTGCACCGTCGCCGTGCCCGTCAGCGCGGGCAGCTCGCCCAGCAGGGCGCGAAAGAGCGTCGTCTTGCCGCCGCCGTTGGGTCCCAGGACGGCGACGGCCTGGCCGGCGGTCGCCGCGAAGGTCACGTCGCGCAGCGCGACGGCGGCGCCGTCGTAGGAGGCGGACAGGCCGTTGACCTCGACGGTTGCCGTCGCGGCGGCGGTCGCGACCGCGCTCATCGCGGCGCCCCCCGCATGGCGCCCGCGAGCGCGGCGAGCGCGAACACCCCGCCGCCGATGACCGCGATCGCCGGGCCGGGCGGCAGGTCGAGGTGGTAGGCCAGCAGCAGGCCGCCCGCGCCCTCGGCGGCGGCCAGCGCGACGGCGACGGCGAGCAGCCCGGCGAGCGAGCCGGTCAGCAGCCGGGCGGTCGCCGCGGGGACGACGAGCAACGTGGAGACGAGCAGCGCGCCGACCGCCGGCAGGATCGCGACCACGGTCAGCGCCAGCAGCGCGAGCAGCAGGCGGTCGCCGCGGGCCGCACGCACGCCCAGCGCGGGCGCGCCCGCGGGGTCGAAGCCCGTGGCGATCCACGTGCGGCCGAGCGCGGCCGTGGCGAGCAGCGCCGCGAGCGCGGCGGCGGCGGCGAGCGCGATGTCGCCGTCGCCGAGGCCCAGCAGGGTGCCGAAGAGCAGGCGGTCGACGGCGGCGCCGGACTCGTAGACGTCGCTGGCGAGGATCGTGCCCAGGGCGAGCGCCGCCGTCAGCAGCAGCCCGGTCGCGGCGTCGGCGCTCGTCGCGCCACGGCGCGTCATGCGCGCCAGCAGGCCGGCGAACCCGAGTCCGGCGCCGAGCGCGGCAACGGGCGCGGCGATGCCCCACGGGCCCGCCACGACGAGGCCGGGGAAGGTGGCGGTGCCGGCCGCGTGGGCGAAGAACGCCAGCCGCCGCAGGACGATCCAGGTGCCGAGCAGGCCGGCCGCCACCGCCAGCAGGAGCGTGGCGAGCAGCGCGCGCTGCATGAAGGGAGTCGCGAGCGGGTCGGTCAGCCAACGCACGAGGCGAGCTTATCGAAAACAGTTCTCACTTACGGGGCCTGCGGGCTTAACTCGAAGGTGGCCGGAATCGCGCTACGCTGGACGAGAAGCTGCGCTTCCGGCGCGCGATTAGTCTCTCATCCCGTTTCTCGCGTGCGGCGCCATTTCCCTCGGGGGTGAGATCGGAGCGGGCGCCATGCCCGACAGCCTCGCAGCACCAGCAGCACCCGAAGTCCGGTCGTCCACAGGCACGCTCTCGGCCGCGATCTCCAACGCCGTCGTCGGGTTGCTGCACGACTACACCGGCCGCGGTCCCACGCGGGCGCGGACGACGATCGGCGCCGACACGATCGTCGTGACCCTGCGCGACAGCCTCACCAAGGCGGAGCGCACGCTGGCCGATCGCGGCCAGTCGATCGAGGTCCTGGCGATGCGACGCGCGTTTCAGGACACGATGCGCGACGACCTCGTCGCCGCGATCGAACGCCTGACCGGCCGCACCGTGGAGGCGTTTCTCAGCGACAACCTGCACGAACCGGACGTCGCAGTGGAGATCTTCCTCATGAACCCCAACGACGGCGACGGCCGGCGCGAGGCTGCGATGGGCGACGGCAAGACGCTGCCCGACGCCTGAGCCGCACCCGCACCCGCGACCGCGGCGGGCCTCGAAAACCTGACTTGCATACTCTGCGAGCCGCATGCCCGCGACCCGCACCCAGCTCTCCCAGGCCTATCCGATCGGCAGCCGCGTCGACGAGGACGGGCGCCTGCAGCTGGGCGGCTGCGACGCCGTCGAGCTCGCTCGCGAGTTCGGCACACCGGCCTACGTCGTCGTCGAGGACGACCTGCGCGCACGTGCGCAGACCTTCGTCGAGGCGTTTCAGGCCCGCACGAAGGACTTCGACGTCCTCTTCGCCTCCAAGGCGTTTCCCTGCACGGCGATCTACCGCGTGCTCGCCGAGGAGGGGATCGCCTGCGACGTCGCCTCCGGCGGCGAGCTGGCGCTGGCGCTGCGTGGCGGCTTCGATCCGGCGCGGATCTACATGCACGGCAACGCCAAGTCGCTCGACGAGCTGCGCTTCGCGCGCGAGTCGGGCGTCGGCCACATCGTCATCGACAACGCCGACGAGATCGAGCGGCTGGAGGCGGTCGTCGGTGAGGGGCCGCCGCAGCCGGTGCTGCTGCGCGTCACGCCCGACGTGCGCGGCCGCACGAACGACAAGATCTCCACCGGCCAGGCCGACTCGAAGTTCGGCTTCTCGATGGCCGACGCTCCGGCGGCGATCGCACGCGTGCGGGACAGCGCCACCTTGGACCTCGTCGGCCTGCACATGCACATCGGCTCGCAGATCCTCGAGCTCGAGCCGTTTCGGCTGGCGATCGAGGCGATCGCCGACCTCGGCGACTTCGGCACGTACAACCTCGGCGGCGGGCTCGGCGTCGCCTACACGGCCGAGCACGAGCCGCCGCGGATCGCCGACTACGTCGCGGCGAAGGTCGACGCGGTCAACCGCGCGCTGGGCCCCGGCAAGCGGATCCTCGACGAGCCCGGCCGCGCCCTCGTCGCCAACTCGACGGTCACCCTGTACACCGTGCAGAGCGTCAAGCGCAACGTCTCGACGTGGGTCGCCGTCGACGGGGGCATGTCCGACAACCTGCGACCGATGCTCTACGGGTCGGTCTACGAGGCGCAGATCGCCGACCGCTTCGGCGGTGGCACGCTCGCGCGGCTGACCGGCAAGCACTGCGAGTCCGGTGACGTGATCGTGCGCGAGGCGCATCTCAACGACCCGCGCGTGGGCGACGTCGTCGTCACGCCGGCCACCGGCGCCTACGGCCACGCGATGGCCAACAACTACAACGGCGTCCCGCGCCCGCCGGTGATCATGGTCTCCCAGGGCGACGCGCGGGTGGTCGTGCGGCGCGAGACCTACGACGACCTGTTCACGCGCGATGTCGACTGAACCGCAGCCGCCGCGCCCGGGCGCGAGTTTCACGATCGGTCTGCTCGGCCACGGCACCGTCGGCGCGGCATTCGAGACCCTGCTGGAGCAGCGCGCCGAGCACGTCGCCGCGATCACCGGCCTGCGGCCGCAGATCAGCGGCATCCTCACGCGCTCGCGCGGTGACTTCGACGAGATCCTCGCGGGCTGCGACCTCGTCGTCGAACTCATCGGCGGCCTCGAGCCGGCGCGCGAGTACGTGCTGCGGGCGATGCGCGCGGGCCGCCACGTCGTGACGGCCAACAAGCAGCTGCTCAGCCAGCACGGCGAGGAGCTGTGGGGCGCCGCGCGCGAGCACGGCGTGCAACTGCGCTTCGAGGCCGCGGTCGCCGGCGTCGTGCCGGTCATCCGGGTGCTGCAGGAGTCGCTGGCGGGCGCCCACGTCGACCGCGTGCACGGCATCGTCAATGGCACGACGAACTACATCCTCTCCGAGATGGCCCGCACCGGCTGCTCCTACGGCGACGCGCTCGCCGACGCGCAGCGGCTGGGCTACGCCGAGGCCGACCCGACCGAGGACGTCAACGGCAAGGACGCGGCCGCGAAGATGGCGATCATCGCGCGGCTGGCCTTCGACACCCCGGTCCACATCGACCAGGTCACCTATGAGGGCATCGAGCAGATCACCGCCGACGACATGGAGTACGCCCACGAGCTGCGCCTCGGCCTGAAGCTCATCGGGACGGCCGAGCGGATCGACGGCAAGCTCGCCGTGCGCGTTCATCCCGCGTTTCTGTACTCCGGCCATCCGCTGGCCAGCGTGCACGGGCCGTTCAACGCGGTCACGGTCGAGTCCGCGGCGATCACGGAGATCACGATGTCGGGACCCGGCGCCGGCGGACCGCAGACGGCGAGCGCCGTGCTCGGCGATGTCGTCAGCGCGATGATCCCGCCCGCCTCGACGCCCGAGACGACACAGGCGCTGGAGATCATCGATGACGTCGAGTGCTCCTTCTACCTGCACATGGAGGTCGCCGACCGGCCGGGCGTGCTCGCGCAGGTCGCGCTCGTGCTCGGCGAGCACGGCGCCTCGATCAAGTCGGTCGTGCAGAAGGGCCTGGGCGAGAAGGCACGCCTCGTGATGGTCGTGCATCCCGTACTCGAGTCGCAGTTCTTCGCCGCCGTCGACGAGATCGCCGGGCTGGACTTCCTGCGCTCGCCGCCGCGGGCGATCCGTGTCATCGACGAGGAGTTCGTCTGAGCGCCCGGACGGTCGTGACGAGCAGCATGGCCGCCGCTGCTCCGAAGCCGCCGAACCAGACCCAGGCGGCGAGGTCGGAACTCGAGAACAGCTCGCTGTGCTGCAGCGACACGACGATCGTTCCGCTTGTGAAGACGAGCATCGCCGGCACGATCGCCGCCAGATCGGCCCACGCCGGCTTGCCGGCGTAGTGCCGGCTGCATACCGCGTAGGCGAGGAACGGGCCGCCATAGAACTGGGCCAGGCCGGCCGAGATCGGCCACGGCCAGGCGTCGACCATCGCGGACGGCGCGATGAGCAACGCCAGGCCGACGAGCGCGAAGACGACGGCCTGCGCCTGCAGGAACGTGCGCGCCCAGGACGGCAGCGCGCCGGCGCCGGCGCCGGCGTCCGCGGGGCGGTGGGCCCGTGCCCGCCAGATCAGCAGCACGGCGATGGCGGGGTAGATCGTGTACGAGAGCGTCCAGACCCAGACGGGGGCCAGATCGAAGTCAAACGCCTCGGAGTTCAGGACGGTGGCCAGCAGCAGCAGGCTCGTGAAGAGCGCGATCGCCGGCAGCGCACCGGACACCTGCGACCGGCGCCGGGCCAGCACGCAGCCGACCATGAAGACGCCGCCGAAGAGGTAGAGCATCCCCACGAAGCCGGCATGCAGCGGCGGCAGGACCGCCCACGTGAACGAGCGATCCATGTTCGCCGGGGTGACGAGGCCGAGGTAGGCCACGAACAGCGCGGCCACGGCGATGACCACGAAGAAGACGCGCTGCGCGGCCGGGATCTCCTTGACGGCTGCAGCAGGGGCGGGCTCCGCGCGGACGGCGGTGGCTACGGACATCGAACTGGCTCCTCTTCGTGGGGGTTGCGGGGCACCTCGGCGCACGCACAGATCAGCTCGAGCGCGGAGTGCAGCTCCAGCCAGCCGCTGAAGTGCGCGGCCGGCTCGCCGGCGACGGCCAGCCGTCCGCTCACAGGCCGGGTCAGCTCGAGGTCGATCGTGATCTGCAGCCGGGTGGGCATGAACGGAGCATGTCCGCCCCGGCCCGGCCTCGCGTCGGGGAGGCACCCCGAACTTTGGGCTCAGTCCTGCGCCGCGAGCGCCGCCGGGAGCTCCTTGCGCGAGCGGATGTCGAGCTTGGAGTACGCCCGCCCGAGGTGCGTCTCGACCGTCTTTCGCGTGACGAACAGCGACTGCGCGATCTCGGGGTTCGACAACCCCGCGGCGGCGAGGTCGGCGATCCGCCGCTCGCTCGCGGTGAGCGAGTCGACGCCGCGCAGCTGTAGCCGGCGGGGGCGCGCGCCGGTCGCCAGCAGGTCGTTGCGTGCCTGCTCGGCGAGCACGGTCGCGCCGCAGCGCTGCGCCAGGTCGAGTGCCTCGCGCAGCGTTTCGCGCGCCTCGCTGCGGCGGTTGGCGCGCCGCTGCGCCGCGCCGAGGTCGGCGAGCGCCCCTGCGTGTTCCAGGCGCGCGGGCGACGCCGCCAGCAGCTCGGCGGACCGGCCGAGCCCGGCGATCATCGCGTCGCTGTCGTCGCTGAGCAGCGCGACGAGCCGCTCGGCCCCGCCGAGCGCCCCGGGGGTCCCCCACGAGCGCGCGGCGGCGAGTTCCTCCGCGGCAAGTGCCTGCGCCGCCGCGAGCTCGCCGCGCTCGCGCAGCGCCAACATCAGCGCGCCGCGCCACGGGAACAGGACGGGGTTCCTCGCGCCGAAGACGGCCGTGCGCCGGCCGCACTCCTCGAGATCGGCGATCCCCGAGGCGACGTCGCCCTGCGCGAGGCGCAGCCGGCCGCGCGCGGCGAGCAGGATCGTGAACGGCGCCGGCGGTGGGATCGGCGCACGGTCGAGTCCGATCTGTTCCAGGCACGTCTGCGCCTCGTCGAGCTGACCCGTCTCCAGGAGCGCGGCGATGAGGACGCCGCCGTTGAACGCGCTGCCGAGCAGCAAGCCCGAGCGCAGCGTCACCTCGAGCGCCACTCGCATCTCGCTGACCGCCTCGCCGATCGCGCCGCGGCGGTGGGCGAGCTTCCCGCGCGCGGAGCAGACCCATGAGAACGCGTGCTCGGAGCCGTGCCGGCGGGCGGCGGTCGCCGCTTCGTCGAGCATCGCGCCCGCGTCGTGGTGTTCGTCGGCGCAGATGAGCGCCATCGCGGGCCCGGTCAGCTCGTACGGCACGACGCCGCGATCGGCGATCAGCCGGCCGCCGGCGAGGGCGCGCAGAGCGAGGGCCGCGGCCTGGGCGGCGTCCTCTGAGCGCCACATCCGGTGATAGGCGAGCTGGCAGAGCATCATCCGCTCGCCGCGCGTGTCGCCGGCGAGCTGCTCGCCGACACGCTCGAAGCGCACGACCGCGTGCTGCACCGCGGCCGGATCGAGCATGGCCGCGGCGACATACTGGGACTCGAGCTGCAGTGCGCGCTCGGGATCCTGTCCCGCCAGCTCGCCGATGACCGTGTCGAGCAGCTCGAGCGTCTCGGTGGTGCGGCCGGCGGAGAGCAGAAACGGCCCGGCGGCCTCGGCGACGTCGCCGCGCATCGCAGGGTCGGTGGCGAGCGCGAACGCCTGCAGCAGATGGTCAGCCGCTTCGGGCAGCGCGGCCGCCGACTCCGCGCGGCCGAGCTCGAGCAGAATCGCCGCATGGTCGGCGGCCGCCGGCGGCTCGGCCAGCGCGCGCCGCAGATAACCGACCGCCGTCTCCGCGGCACCCTGGCGCAGGGCCTCGGCGGCGGCCCGCCGCAGCCAGCCGACGGCCTCGGGGTCGGCGACCGGCTCGGTCCAGAGCAGGTGCGCGGCGACCCGCTCCGGGCGGGCCGGCTCGGCGGCGAGCATCGTCGCCGCGCGGCCGTGCAGACGGGCGCGCTGGGCAGGTCCGAGGTCGTCGTAGATCACCGCGCGCATGAGCGGATGGGTGAAGCGCAGCGGCCGCCCGGGGTTGAGGAAGCCCGCCGCGGCGAGGCGGTCGACCGCATCGGCGGATTCGTCCTCGGAGAGCTCGGCGAGGGCGGCGACGTGGCGCAGGGCGGTGTCGTCGCCGAGCGTCGCGACCGCGCGCGCCACGCGCTGGTCGGCGACCGCCAGGTGGCCGAGACGGACGAGCGCCTTGCGCGTGATCGCCTCCGGTCGGACGTTGCGGATGCTCGCCGACGCCGCGCTGTCGGGCGCCGCGCCGTCGGCAGCGAGCGCGCGGGCGAGCTCGGTGAGCAGGAACGGGTTGCCGCGGCTGGCCTCGTGCGAGGTGCGTACGAACTCCGCGTCGGGCTCCGTGGCGAACAGCTCGCGCAGGACGTCGCCGGCCGCGGTGGGGCTGAGCGGCCCGGGACGGATCGTGCTCGTCACCGGCTCGCCGGCGATCGCGTCGATGAGCTCCAGCGGGGCGTCGGGCTCGGTCGATCGCGCGGTCAGGACGAGCAGCACGGGCAGCTCGTCGAGTCGGCGGGCGAGGTACTGCGCGTAGCGCAGCGACGGCACGTCGATCCAGTGCGCGTCGTCGAGCGCGATGAGCAGCGGGCCGTCGGCGGCGATCCCCGCGGTCAGCCAGTGCAGGCCGTGCAACAGGGCGAACAGCTCGCCGCTCGGCGGCTGCGCGCCGGCCGGCGGCTGCGCGCCCAGCAACTCCGCGGCGATCCCCGCGGCGCCCTCGAACAGCCGGCCCCGCGCGACGAGCGCGTCGGCGGTGACGAACGGCTCGAAGAGCTGGCGCACCACGCCGAACGAGAAGTCGCGCTCCAGCGCGCCGCCGCGGGCGGCGAGGACACGCATGCCGCGCTCAGGCGCGAGCCGCTTGGTGCACTCCAGCAACGCGCTCTTTCCGATGCCGGGCGGGCCCTCGATGAGGGCGACGCGGCCCGTGCCGGCGCAGGCCAGATCGAGCAGGGCCGTCAGCGCGGCCGTCTCGGATTCGCGCTCCAGGAGATCGCTCCCGGCCCTACCGGCGAATGAGTCCACGCCGCACGCTACCCGCGACGGGCATCACGGAGCAAGGGTGATGCGCACGAACCGGGGGGAGGCCGCCGGTGAGGTTCAGGGAGGTTCCCCGACGCGAACGCATGCGCCCCCAGGGAGGGTCGAACGCATCAGCCCACCGCCCCCCGACAGGAGCCCCATGCGACCCAACCGCTTCACCCCTCGGCTGCGGACCGTCGTCATCGCCGGCGTCGTCGCCTTCGTGGCCGGCGCCGGCAGCGCGACCGCCGCAAGCCTCGTCACGAGCACGCAGATCAAGGACGGCACGATTCGCGAAGCCGACGTGCACGTCACCTACCGCCAGCAGCTCAAGCCCTGGTTCGCCAAGGTCGACGCCGCGGGCTCGCTGCTGGCCGGACGCCACGCGACCAACGTCAAGCACGTCGGCCCCGGCGACTTCCACGTGACGTTCAACCGCAGCGTGCAGCCCTGCGCGGGTGTGGCCACCGTGCGCGGCACCGCCGACAACGAGTTCTACGGCTTCATCACCACGTACATGCCGGCCGACAAGGTCATCCGCGTCGTGGTCCGCGACCCCGACGGCAAGCCCGCCGACGGCGCCGGCTTCAACCTGGTGTCGTCATGCTGAAGTTCGTGCAGTCGATGTTCGGGCTGGCCACGGCCTCCATGGTCGTCCTGCTGTCGGCCGCCGTGCTGTCCGCGTGTGGCGGCGACGACGACGCAACGCCGATCTCGGCCCCCGCCAGCAGCGCGCTGCTGGAGCAGATACCCACGCTCGGCGAGGAGTACCCGGCACAGCTCGCCCGCTTCGTCGACACCGACGAGGGCAAGGACTACGGCCTCGCGGTGACGATCGCCGATGACGGTAAGGCCGTCGCCTACCTCTGCGACGGCAAGACGCTCGGCCGCGCCTTCGCGGGCTCGATCGAGGACGGCGCGGACAGCGCCACCCTAAACGCCGTCAAGGGCGCCGGCACTGTCGACCTGGAGCTGTCCGGCGACACGCCCCGCCGCGCCGCGGTCAAGGCCGGCGCCGTGACCGACGACTTCGCGCTCGCACCGACGAAGGTGGGTGGCTACTTCCGTGAGCAGGTCGAGGGCGTCACGCGTGGCTGGGTCGTCAGCGACGCGCTGGAGCTCAAGGGCGTACAGACGTCCGACGAGGCGGGCGGCAAGTCCAAGGCGACGACGACCGGTGTGTCCAGCCCGCCGCTGAGCCCCTCCGACCAGGCGCTCGTCGGCGTGCAGGAGGACCCGAACGCTCCACCGCAGACTCAGGCGTTCTTCAAGAACCGTCGCTGCAACGCGCTCCGAAACCAGTACGACAGCTCCTTCGACAGCTGGATCTCCCCCTCTGGGACGACCGCCGATGCCAACGCGGTCAACCTCGCGCTGGCGAAGGGGCGATCGCTGGGGTGCAGCTGGACGAACGACGACGGGAGAGACAGCTTCGTCATCGATTGATCTCGAGCACGACGGCGGGGGGCGCGGCAGCGATGCCGCGCCCGCCGCAGGATTCGCATCACGGCTCAAGCGCGTTCGTGCGGATCGTGCGGAGACTCCGCTGTGGGAGGGTTGCCGGGTGCCGGCCGGCGTCGAACCTGCGAGCGGGCTGCTGTTCGAGCGCGAGCGCGAGCTCGCGGTCGTAGACGCGCTGCTGCGCGACGTGAAGACCGGTCGCGGCGCGACGGTGTTGGTCGAGGCGCAGGCAGGGGTTGGCAAGACACGGCTGCTGCGGCTCGCCGCCCAACGCGCCGGCGAGGCGGGCTTCACGATCCTGCGCGGACGCGGCTCGGAGCTCGAGCGGCCGTTCGGCTTCGGGGTCGTCCGTCAGCTGCTGGCGCGTGCGGTCGCCGAGGACCCGCGGCTGTGGAGCGCCGGCGCCGAGGCCGCGCGGCCGGTGCTGCTCGACGAGGCGGCCACGACGGCGGCGGGTGACGCGGCGGGGTTCGGGACCTTGCGCGCGCTCGAGTGGCTCGTCGGGGATCTGGCGGCGCGCGGGCCCCTCGCGATCGTCGCCGACGACCTGCAGTGGGCCGACGCCGCGTCCTTGCGCTTTCTCGTCCTGCTCGCGGAGCGTCTCGAGGAGCTTCCGCTCGCGCTCGTGGGGGCGATGCGCCCGCGCGAGCCCGGCGCCGATCAGGCGCTGCTCGACGCGCTCGCGGTGGCGGCGCCGACCGTCCTGCGGCTCCCCGCCCTCACTGCCGAGGCGACGGCGCAGCTCGTGCGCTCGCGGCTCGGCGCGGCCACCGACGCGTTCACCGCCGCCTGTCATCGCGCCACCGGCGGCAACCCATTCCTGCTCGGGGAGCTCGTCGGCGAGCTGTCGTCCGACGGCGCCGCCGGCACCGACGCCGACGCCGAGCGGGTGGTCGCCTTCGGCAGCGAGCGCGTCGCTCGCTCCGTCCGCCGGCGGCTGCGCGCGCTCGGCCCGGAGGCGGCGGCCCTCGCACGGGCGGTTGCGGTGCTCGGTCCCGCGGCACGCCTCACCGACGCCGCGCAGCTCGCCGGCCTGGGCGAGGACGTGGCGGGCGCAGCGGCCGATGCGCTGGCCGCCGTCGCCGTGTTGGCGTCCGGGGAGACGCTCGACTTCGAGCATCCGCTCGTCGCTGCGTCGATCTACGACTCGATCGCGGCGCATGAACGGGTCGCGCTGCACGCCGCGGCCGCCGCGCTGTTGGCGGACGGCGGCGCCGACGACGAGCGCGTCGCCGCGCACCTGCTGCGGGTCACCCCGTCCGGCGACGGCGCCCGCGTCGCCCGCCTGCGCGCGGCCGCGCGCCGGGCCGCCGCGCGCGGTGCGCCGGAGGCGGCCGTCGGCTACCTGGACCGCGCGCTGCAGGAGCCGCCCGCCGCCGCGCATCTGGCCGGGGTGCTACACGAGCTCGGGCTGGCCGAGGCGACCGACCGGCGCCGGGACCGCTTCGAGGCGCACCTGCGCGCCGCGATCGCCGCGACCCGCACGACCGACGTGCGCGCCGCCGCAGCGCTGGACCTCGGGCGGGCGCTCGCGGCGTTCGGCGACTTCGCTGCGGCGGTCGACGTGCTCGACGGCGCGCTGCGCGAGCAGGCCGATCTCGAGTCGCCGCTCGCCGTGGCGCTCGAGGCCGAGCTGCTGACGATCGCGCTCAACGACTTCACGGTCGCGGCCCCGGCGCGGGCGCGCTGGGAGCGGCGCTTCGCCGAGCTCGCCGCCGGCGCGCGCCTGCAGCCGCCGACGCTGGCCTGCCTCGCGCTGGCGCGGGTCACGGCCGTGCCGCCGGCGGCGGACGCGCTGGGCCTCGCGCGGGCCTCGCTCGCCGGGTGGCAGGGCGACGAGCCCAACAGCATCGTCGGCGGCTGCATCGGCAACGCGCTGCTGTTCGCCGGCGCGCTCGTGCGCGCCGGGCGCTTCTACGACGACGCGCTCGCCGCCGCCACGCGACGCGGAAGCCGCCTCACCCTCTCCTGGCAGCTGGTGATGCGCGCCGACGTCTCCCTGCGGCTGGGCGACGTGCGCCGGGCTGAGGCCGAGGCGCGGCTGGGCCTCGAGCTCGTCGAGTCGGGCAGCGGGCCGGCGGCGTACGCCTGGACGCTGGCCCACCTCGTCGGCCCGCTGGTCCTGCGCGGCGCGCTCGACGAGGCCGACGAGCTGCTGCGCCGCGGGCTCGTCGATGACGCCGCGCCGCCCTCGTTCGCGCTGGCGCTCCTGCTCTGCGCACGCAGCCGCCTGCGCCTGGCGCAGGGCGACGCGGTCACGGCGCTCGCCGACGCCCGCGACGCCGGGCGAATCGTCGGCGCGATCGTCCACAACCCGATGGCCTGCGCCTGGCGCGCGGATGCCGCGCTCGCGCTGGCGGCGCTGGGCCGGCGCGACGAGGCGCGCGATCTGGCGAAGCAGGAGCTCGAATGGGCGCACCGCTTCGGCGTGCCCGACGCGATCGGTGCCGCGCTGCGCACGCTCGGCTCCGTCTCCGGCGGCGGCGACGACGACGACGACGACGCGACCGCGTTGCTGCGCGAGTCGATCGCCGTGCTCGAGGGAGCCGAAGGGCGCCTGGAGCACGCGCGCTCGACGCTCGAGCTCGGCATGGCGCTGCGCCGCGACGGCCGGCGCGGCGAGGCGCGCGACGTCCTGCGCGCCGCGCTGGATCTCACGGCGCGGGCCGGGGCGAGCGCTCTGGCCGACCGCGCCCACGCCGAGCTCGTCACGGCGGGGGCGCGCCCACGCCGCGAGCGCCGGCTGCTGAGCGGGCGCGAGGCGCTGACCGCCGGCGAGGACCGCGTTGCGGTGCTGGCGGCCGAGGGACTGACGAACCGCGAGATCGCCCAGCGCCTGTTCGTGACGCCCAAGGCGGTGCAGTGGCACCTGCGCAACATCTACCGCAAGCTCGACGTGACCGCGCGCACGGAGCTCGCCGCCGCGCTCGGCCTGACGGGATCCCAGGACGAAACCCTGGGAGGGGGCGCCTAGCGACGCGCCGTCCGCGGCAGGCGAGCATCGCCGCCATGGACGAGTTCGACTTCATCATCGTCGGCGCGGGCGCCGCCGGCTGCACGCTGGCCGCCCGGCTGAGCGAGGACCCGGCCGTGCGGGTGCTGCTGCTCGAGGCCGGCCCGCACGACCGCCGGCCCGAAATTCGCCTGCCCGCGGCGTTCCCGAAGCTGTTTGGCACGTCGCGCGACTGGGCCTACGAGACGGCGCCGCAGGCAGGGCTCGGCGGCCGGCGCGTCTTCTTTCCCCGCGGGCGGATGCTCGGCGGCTGCACCTCGATGAACGCGATGGTCCACACGCGGCCGCACCCGTCGGACTTCGCCGCGTGGGCCGACGAGGCGGGCCCGGAGTGGGGCGCCGACGCGCTGGCGCCGCTGCTCGCGCGCGTCGAGTCGACGCTGGCGATCGCGCCGTTGCGTGACCCCAACCCGATGACGCGGGCGTTCCTGCGCGCGATGCCCGAGGCCGGCCTCGCGCACGTCACCCAGCGCGGCGGGCGCCGCTTCAGCGCCGCCGATGCCTACCTGCGTCCCGCCCGGCGCCGCGCGAACCTCGTCGTGCGCAGCGACGCGCTCGTCCTCGACCTGCACTGGTCCGGCGAGCGGCGCGTCGGCGGCCTCGTCTACCGCCACGGCGGCCGTCGCGTCGAGGTGCGCGCGCGCCGCGAGGTTGTGGTGAGCGCGGGGGCGATCGGTACGCCGCACCTGCTGCAGCGCAGCGGGATCGGCCCCGCCGAGCACCTCCGCGCCCACGGCGTGCGCGTCCGCCATGCGCTGCCCGGCGTCGGTCAGGGCCTCGTCGACCATCCGCTCTGCCCGATCGTCTTCGGCTGCCGCGCGCCCGTGTCGCTCATGGCGGCGCAGTCACCGCGCGAGGTGGCGCGCTTCGTGCTCGCCCGCCGCGGGATGCTCACCTCCAACGTCGCCGAGGCCGTCGCGTTCGAGCGCACACACCGCGCGCTCGACGGCCCGGACCTCGAGCTGTTGTTCGCGCCGGTCGCCTGGACCGCCGAGGGGCGCGAGCCGCCGGCGCGGCACGGCTTCAGCATCGGGCTCATCGCGCTGGCGCCGGGTAGCCGCGGCCAGGTCGCGCTCGTCGCCCCGCAGGCCGACGTCGAGCCGGCGATCCGTCCCGGCTACCTCACCGACCCGGCCGACGTGCGCGTTCTCGCCCACGGGCTGGGGCTGGCCCGCAGGATCGCCGCCCATCCGGCGCTGCTGGCGTTCGGCGACGTCGCCGAGCTGGGCCCGACGGCCGGCGCGCAGACCGACGCGGAGATCGGCGCCGCGTTGCGACAGGTCGCGCAGACGCTCTACCACCCGGTCGGCACCTGCCGGATGGGCGCCGACGCGCTTGCCGTCGTCGACCCCGCGCTGCGCGTCCACGGCCTCGCCGGGCTGCGCGTCGTCGACGCGTCGGTGCTGCCGACGCTGCCACGCGCGCACCCCCAGTGCGCCGTCCACCTCGTCGCCGAGCGCGCAGCGCAGCTTCTGGCCGGCGCCGCCGCGGCCGGGCGCTCAGGCGTCACCCCCGTCGTCCCTGTCCCAACCCCATAGGAGAACCCATGCTCATCCCAGTCATCCACCGGCCCGCGCGCGCGGTCGTCATCGCCGCGCTTGCGCTGGGCACCGGCCTGGCCGCCTGCGGCGGCGAGGACAATCCCACCCCGGTCGCCGCGGCTGCCTCCGGCAGCGCCCTGCTCGCGCAGATCCCGACGCTCGGCGAGGAGTACCCGGCGCATCTCGCGCGCTTCGTCGACACCGAGGCAGGCAAGGACTACGGACTCGCGGTGACGGTCGCCGGCGATGGCGACGTCGTGGCGTACCTCTGCGACGGAAGGACGCTGGGCCGGGCGTTCTCGGGCACGATCGAGGACGGCGCCGACAGCGCCACGCTGAAGGCCGTCAAGGGCGACGGCACGGTCGACCTGACGCTGTCGGGCGACGCGCCGACCAGCGCCAGCGTCAAGAGCGGCGACGTCAGCGACGATTTCGCGCTCGAACCCACGAAGGTCGGTGGCTACTTCCGCGAGCGGGTCAAGGGCGTCACGCGTGGCTGGGTCGTCAGCGACACGCTCGAGCTGAAGGGCATCCAGACTTCCGACGAGGCGGGCGGCAAGTCCAAGGCGACGACGACCGGCGTCTCGAGCCCGCCGCTGACCGCCGAGGAACAGGGGCTCGTGGGCGTCAAGGAGAGCCCGAGCGCGCCGCCCGAGAGCCGCTCGTTCATCAAGGAGAAGCGCTGCAGCGCGCTCAACCGCCAGCTCAACGACAACGGCGACGTGCTCGACGCCGCCGGCAGCGCGCAGGAGATCAAGGATGCGATGACCGCCAACAACCTCATCGTCGCCAAGGCCAAGGCGCTGGGCTGCGGATTCGCGCAGAACCTCGGGTTCTTCGTCACCACCTGACGCGAAGCGCGACGGGCCCCTCGTCGGCGCGGGCAACGAGCCCGCGCCCACGAGTAGGGTCTCCGTCGTGTCAGGACTGATGGAGCGCTACCGCGAGCGCCTGCCCTTCGCCGCCGAGGATCCCGTCGTCTCGCTCGGCGAGGGCACGACGCCGCTCGTCCACGCGCCGCACATCTCCGAGCTCGTCGAGGCCGAGGTCTGGCTGAAGCTCGAGGGCCTGAACCCGACGGGCTCCTTCAAGGACCGCGGGATGACCTGCGCCGTCAGCGCCGCGGTGCGCGAGGGCGCCAAGGCCGTGATCTGCGCCTCGACCGGCAACACCGCCGCGAGCGCCGCCGCCTACGCCGCCCGCGCCGGCCTGACCTGCGCGGTGATCGTGCCCGAGGGCAAGATCGCCCAGGGCAAGCTCGCCCAGGCGCTCATGCACGGCGCGCGCGTGATCGCCCTGCGCGGCAACTTCGACCAGGCGCTGACGCTCGTGCGCGCCCTCACCGAGCGCCAGCCGATCGCGCTCGTCAACTCCGTCAACCAGTACCGGCTGGAGGGTCAGAAGACGGCGTCCTTCGAGATCGTCGAGCAGCTTGGTGGACTCGACGCGCTGTGCATCCCGGTCGGCAACGCCGGCAACATCACCGCCTACCACAAGGGGTTCGTCGAGGACGGTGTCACGCCGCGGCTGTTCGGCTTCCAGGCCGAGGGCGCCGCGCCGCTCGTGCTCGGCAAACGCGTCGACAGCCCGGAAACGATCGCCAGCGCCATCCGGATCGGCAACCCGGCGCGCTGGGAGGAGGCGATGGAGGCGATGACCGCCTCGCGCGGCATGGTGCGGGCGGTCTCCGACGCGGAGATCCTCGGCGCCTACAACCTGCTCGCCAAGCGCGAGGGCGTCTTCTGCGAGCCGGCCAGCGCGGCGTCGGTCGCCGGGCTGCTGCGCTACGGCGCCGACGGCTGCGCGCGCGTGGCCTGCGTGCTCACCGGCCACGGGCTGAAGGACCCCGAGACGGCGCTCAACCAGGCCGGCGGCGTGATCCCGTGCGAGCCGACGCTCGCCGCCGTCGAGGAGGCCGTGCTCGGGTGACCGTCAAGCGCCGCCGGCTCGTCCGGGTGCCGGCGTCGTCGGCGAACCTCGGTCCCGGCTTCGACGCGTTTGCGGCCGCGCTGGCGCTGCACGTCGAGCTCGAGGTCGTCGAGACCGGCCGTTTCGGCGTGGACACGAAGCTCGACATCGCGCGCGACCGGCGCAACCTCTGCGTGCGCGGCTTCGCGCGGCTACACCCGCCCGACCGCTTCACCTTCCGCATCCGCTCCGACGTGCCCCTGTCGGGCGGCCTGGGCTCGAGCGCCGCGGCGTACACGGCCGGCGTGTTGGCCGCCTCGCACATGTTCGAGCTGCAGGAGGACCTGCTCGGCCACGTCGCCGAGCTGGAGGGTCACCCCGACAACGCCGCGGCGGCACTGCTGGGCGGCTTCGTGATCGTCACCGGCCACGAGGTCGCGCGCTTCGAGCCGCCCGACGGGTTGGAGGCGGTGATCGTCGTGCCGCGCGCGGCGGTGCGCACGGCGGTGGCGCGCAAGGCGCTACCCGAGCAGGTGCCGATGGCCGACGCCGTCGCCAACGTCGCCCGCGCCTCGGTGCTCACGCTCGGCCTCGCGACCGCCGACTTCAGCCTCATCGGCCGCGGGCTGGATGACCGGCTGCATCAGCCCTACCGCGCGCACCTCTTTCCCAAGTCGATGGCACTGCTCAAGCGCGCGCGCGAGTTCGGGGCGATCGGGGCGACGATCTCCGGCGCCGGTCCGACCGTGCTGTTCTGGACGCAGGCCGACGCGACCGGCGCCGTCGTCGGGCGCCTGCGCGGCGAGGCCGAGGGCTGGGCCGACGTGCTGCGCGCGCCGTTCGAGCCGCAGGGCGCCGACGTGCGCGAGCTGTAGGCCGGCCCTCTCCCGCTCGACGCCATCAGCGCGCAACTTGACGCGGCGCGCAATGCCGGATTGCGCCGGATGACGTGCCCTTGCGGGATTCCCTTTCGGACGGGCCTATCGGGACGACACGCTCCCGCGTGGGACTTGCGAGCGTGGACGACGTTCGGTCACCGGTCGTCGACCGGCTGCTGGAGCCCGCTCGAGTGCGCCGAGCAGCTGGCTTCCAGGAAAGCGGAAGCCGCCACGCGGCGTCTATCGCTGCGCCGTCACGCGCTTTGGGCGGTCACTTCAAGCGAGAGGCACGCAGAAGGCCCGCGCGCGGCTTCGGCGACAGAGATAAAGCCGTGGCGTCTTTGAGGTTGCGATGCATCACCGCCGAGATCTCGTTCTTGACCTGCGTGCGCCGCTTGACCAGCCCGCGCCGGCGTGACACGAGTCGACGCAGCATGCGCGTGCGGTCGTCGCCGATCCACACGTTGGGGATCAGGTCGGCGGCCAGCAGATCAGCAAGGACCCTGGCGTCGATCTTGTCGGTCTTCACGCGCGCGTGGCTGATCGCGGACGCTACGCGCTGGGACCCAGGAGAGTGCGTATCGACGCGTTCGGCCGAGCTCGCTACCCGCTGGCGGCCACTGCGCACGAGAAGACGCTGTTCGCGGTCCGGATCGTTCACCGGAAACCGTCCGCTGTGCCGGCGGCCGGAAGTCGCGCGGGGGGACGTTCATTAACTGAGGGGCGGTTTGCGCAACCTCTTGCGGTAGCGTGATCTGATCTGATGCAAGCTGCGCTCGCCTTGCCCGAAGTCGCCCGTCTCGCGGCGGTGCGCCGCTACGACATCCTTGACTCGCCTCCCGACGGTGCGTTTGATCGCATCTGCGCGCTGGCGGCCCGGATCTTTGACGTGCCGATCGCGACCGTGACGATCGTCGACGAGGACCGCATCTGGTTTAAGGCCTGCGCGGGCCTTGATGTCGTGCAGATCCCGCGCGTGCCCGGCCTATGCGCGTCGGCGATCATGCAAGACGACACCTATGTGATCAGCAATGCCCTGACCGATCCACGCGTCGCGAGCAACGAGCTCGTCCACGGCGAGATGGGGGTGCGCTTCTACGCGGCGGCGCCGATCACGACGTCCGACGGCCATCGGCTCGGCACCGTGAACGTCATCGACGGCAAGGCGCGTGTGGTGACTGAGGCGGAGATGCAGACGCTGCGCGATCTGGCGGCGATCGTCATGGACGAGCTCGAACTGCGTCTCGCCGCGATGCGCGAACTGCGCCTTGAACGTGACGCGCGCCACGAGGCGCTTGAGCAGCAGCGCCACGCCGAGCAGTTGGCACGAACGCTTCAGCGCAGCCTGTCTCCGCCGACTCTGCCCGATGTGCCCGGTCTGCAGATCGCGGTGCACTACCAGCCGTTCTCACAGGCCGAGGTCGGCGGCGACTTCTATGACCTCTTCGCGCTGCAAACCGATCGTTGGGGATTCTTTCTTGGCGACGTCTGCGGCAAGGGCCCCGAAGCCGCCAGCCTCACCTCACTCGCCCGCTACACCCTCCGCGCCGCCGCGATGCACCATCAAGACCCCGCTGACGTGCTGCGCGACCTCAACGCGGCACTGCTCATACAGGACGCCGACGATATGTGCACCGCCGTCTTCGGCCAGATCGACACCAGTGGCAGCGAGATGACGATCACCCTTGCGGTCGGCGGGCACCCCCCACCGCTTGTGCTGCGCGCGGGCGGCACCGCCGAACCCGTCCAGACCCGCGGCACGATGCTCGGCGCCTTCAACGACGCCGCCTTTCAGACCTGCCGGATTGAACTGCAACCGAGACGACGCCATCGTTCTCTACAGCGACGGCCTGCTCGACATCCAACTCGGCGGCGCCCGAGTTGACGAGCAGTGGCTTGCCGACGTCATCTGCAGCGCATCGGACACCGCCGCACACCAGATCGTCGCCCGTGTCACCGACACCCTCGGGCGCCTCGAACTGCCGCTACGCGACGACGTCGCCGTCATCGCGATCAGCCGACAACCTGGCTGATCGCCGGTACCCGCTCTCCCAGCCGCGTGTAAGACCGTTGCGCACGGTCGCGGCTGCGCACAGCGCGACACGACTCTGCTCCATCGCCTCAGCGGCGGGCGCCGCCACCCCGTCCGCTATGACCCGGGATCACGGAGTCTGCGCCGCACTGCCAAAGGACGCCCGCGGCGAGTAGCACCGCCGGCTGGCGCACGGGCGCCCGCGGGCGCCGTGGATAGACGCCGCTCAGCAGGCCGCGCGATCAGCCGCTGCGTCGGCTGACCCGAGGAAGCGCGCGTCACGCGCCGGCCGTGGCAAGCTGCCCGTACGCGATGGTCGGAGCGGTCGATGAGCAAGCCTGCTGGACGCTGCCCGCCGTGCCGGGCACGGTGCGTCAGCTGCGTACCCGCGTGACCGCGTTCGCCCAAGCGGCGGGGATGCCCTTCGAGTTGTTGGACGACGTCGCACTTGCCGTTTCTGAGACGGTTACCAACGCGGTCGTTCACGCCTACGCCGCCGCACCCGAGCCCGGCCAGGTGCGGGTGCGCTGCCACGTCGCCGAGGAGCGGCTCGTCGTCGAGGTCACCGACGACGGCGTCGGGATCGTATGGCGCGACGACTCGCCGGGGCTCGGCCAAGGACTGGCGATCGTGGGCGCGCTCGCCGAGGCGCTTGCCGTCACGCTCAGCCCGGGCGGGCATGGCACGACGGTGACGATGACGTTCGCCGCGCGGACGGCTCCGGAGTTGGCACCGTCCGGTTTGGAAGCGCTGTGCTGGCTGGCGCTTGACACAGTGGCCGACGCCTCATGCGTCGATCTCGTGCGCGGCGGCGTTCTACGTCGCGCGGCCGCCGAGGTCGCCGGCGACGCCGGCCTGACCGCGTAACAGCGCAACGCGACCCCGCCCGCCAAGCCCGGCACCGCGACGATCCGCTCGCTGTCCGCCCAGCCACGTTCTCGCGAAGAGTTCACCGACGGCCGCGCGAGAGACCACCGCTGCCGCCGTGCAAAACCAGAAGCGCTCGCGACTCACCCTCCTGCGACCACGCCTCGGTCGCGGCGCCCGCGGCATCGTCGTCGACTCGAGGTTTGCTTCAGGGTGTCCGCGTTCGTCGCGTAATCAACCGGCTTGACACCCAACAGACAGTCAAGCCCGTGTCCCGGCTGAGGTTCCCTTGCGTCGTCCGCTCGCGAGGTTCGTCAGCGAGCGCCCGCTGGAGGCGGGATTTGGGATCCGCCCGGCACTTCGGCGATCCCCCGAAAGCAGCGCTGGACGCTGCGGCTTGTCTCGCTCCGAGACCGCCGGGCGTGATCCCGATCATGCTTCCAGCCGATTAACGAGGTGCGAGGTTCGGGCGCGCCGGCACGGGGAACATCGGCCGGCGCGCCTGGACTCTCCGCCGGCGTCGCGCTGATCCTCCTTCGGGCCGTAGAGCTTCAGCATCCAGCAGCCTGCATCGAGGACAGCGGCGTGTCCTTCGCGTTCTGCCCAACCTCCGCAGGAATCCTCAACAGCGAAAGCCCTGCTCACGCGGCTACCACGCCGCGCGCGTCACCCCCAAGTCGGCCGGAGACCGGATGTTGATGACCGTTCGTTTCTCTAATGCGCTGGTCGCCGAGGCGATCCAGCCGTTCTGGGCCGCGCTACAGGCCGGTGAGTTTTTCACCGATGCCGCGATCTGAAGGGTCGCTGTCTGTCGTTCTCGGAGCGTGAGGAGATTGCGCTGTGCCGCGCCGGCGGCGAGACGATCCGCGCGATCGCCTGCGCGCAATCGTCGAGCAGGATCCGCAAAAGCGCTACTCGCCCGAGAGGATCGCCGGGCGGTTGCGCCGTGAGCTTGCCGACGACGCGGAGATGCGGGTGTCGACCGAGACGATCTAACCGCATCCCGAACATGATCAACATCAGCGAGCGTCCCGGCCGAGGCGGCTGATCGCGCGGTGCCCGGTCACCGGGACGGCGACCTGATCATCGGCAAGAAGAACCTGACGGCGATCGGCACCTTGGTCGAGCGCACGACGGGCTACACGATGCTGCTGCACCTGCCCGACGGCTACAAGGCCGAGCAGGTCCGCGACGCGGTCGCCGCCAAGATCCAGACGCGCCCAACCGAAGTCGAATACGAGCAAGCCGCCCGCAATGAGAGTCACGCCGAGCCCGGCGAGCGTCTCGCCTTCGGTCTCGACTCCTCCGGCCATCGCGAACAAGACGAGCCCGACGACCGCCAGGAGAAGTCCGCCACCCGCGAGAAGAGCCCCGCCGGTCACGCGCGGAAAGGTAGTTGGCCCCCGAAGTACGTCGCGCACTGCCCCGCAAAGTGCTTGATGTGCGGGCTGATCTCGTTGGGCGAAGCCGAAGGTCAGTGATCCGGTGGCGGATGCTCCGCGTTCTCACCCCCAAGGGGCTCGTTTGGGGCTCGTTGTTCTACACGCGCCGTCGTGTGGCCGTCCGCCGAAAGGAACCGCGCATGTCCGAGGTCACCAATCATCTTTTTGACACGATCGACCGCCAGCATGTCGGCGAGTCGGCCAGCACGCGACGTACGCTCGTCAAGACGACGGCCGGCGCGCTGGGGACGATGGGGCTGCTTGGCATGGCCTCCACCGATGCCTTCGGCGCGGTCAAGACCGACAAGGCCAACTCGATTGAGAACATCACGACCGTTGCCGCCACCGCCGAGGTACTTGCGACGACATAGCTAACGTGGCCGTCACCGTCCGCGGCTGAGCCTTCCTCGACGATACGCTCTTCGTCGAAGGGTTGTTGGGTCTCAGGAGCCGGTAGGTGAGCCGGCAGGCGTGCCGGGCGATCGCGACGCGGGCCTGGATCGGGGCCATTCCTCGGGACCGGTACTCGGTGTCGCGCTCGGCGAAGGACGGGCGAGTAGGTGGCCAGTCCCCAGGCGATGCCCATCAAGGCGTCGCGGTGCTCGGCCAGGCCCTGCCGCGATATCCGGCCGCGCTTACGGATCGTCGCGGACTCATACATCGCCGGCGCCAGTCCGGTAGCGGAGTAGAGGTGCTCGGCGTCGGGGAACCTGCTGATGGGCAGGCTGTGGGCGGCGAACGCGGCCGCCCTGATCACGGCAACCCCGGGCAGACTGGTCAGCACCTGTCCGTCGCTGCCGGCCAGCAGTTCCTCGATCTCGTGCTCCACGGCGGCGATGTCGATCTGCAGAGTGCGGTAGCGGGCCAGGTCCGGCCCAGCCGGGCGGCGCGTTGCTCGGCGTCCGACGGCGGCCGAAGGCAGCCCCGCCACCGGGTGACCCAGTACTCCGCGGTGGCCTTGGTGAACTTGCCCGGGGCCCGGGCGATCAGCGACCGGACAGTGGGGGCGCCCGGCGAACGCAGACTGCGCACGCGAGCACCGCCTGCCCGGTCGGGGTCTCGATCGGCACGCCCGGCCCAGCTGCCGTGACCGCCCGGTGCCGACAGACCAGGGCACAGCGCGTTGAGCTGGTCGTGCAGCCGCTGCTGGGCGACCTTACGGTCGCCCACCAGGCCCGCGGCGGTGCCGCACCGCGGCCCGCAGCCACTCGACGGTCGCTTCTTCCCCTGGCAGCGCCCGGCGCCCTGGCGGGCCAAGTAGGTCAACGCCGCACAGTCCCGGTCATCGGTCTTGAACCGTCCCGACCCCAGCTGGGTGCGGGCGGCCTTGGTCTCCGAGGGAGCGAACAGCCGCAACGCACCCGGGTGACGCAGCTCCAGCTCCGCAGCCCACGCCCGGTGCAGCCACCCGGTCGCCTCGATCGCGATCACCCGAGCCGGGCTCGGATGCGCTGCCAGCATCGCCTCGAGCCGCTCGATCCCGGCCCTGGCGACCGGCAACGAGACCGGATCTTCCAGCAGACCCAGGCCATTGCTGACCCAGACCCTGTTCATCACCTTCCCTGGATCCACAGCGACGACCACCGTCGAGGGGTCCAGAGCCACGTCCAAGATCGACATGAACTGCCTCCTGATCGGACCCCGTCAGAGTCCTCTCAGGTGGAGATCACGATCTACGAGCTAGAACCGGTCGCCGCTCAGGGCGGCGGTACTCCGTCGACACCGTGGTGCTGTCCAGGCCTGACGTACCGCCGACGTCGATCCGGCGGCGATCGCCGAGCCGTCGGGGCGAAGCGGATCGACGGTGCCGACCAGGATGTTGGTGATCTGGGCACCACCGGCGCTCTATCCGCGGTGTCGACGTTGAAGAGGTTCAGGGTGTTGAGCCGGGACAGCTCCAGGATCACGTCGGCGTAGATGACGTCTGCCTCGACCCGCTCCGTGACGACGTCGACCGATGCGCCGTTGGTGACCACGCCCAGGTCGAGGTCAGCCATGACCGAGGTGTTCGTCCCGAACCACAGCGCGCCCGAGTGACCCTCGAGCGGACTGGTCCAGTCTCAACGGCCACCAGGCGGTCGTCGATGACGACGGGTCTTCCGCGCCGTTCTGTGAGACGGACCCCGGCGTGGCGAACTGGCTGGACACCGCGGGACACAGTAACGGCGCGATGTTATTGCGCTGCGTGGAACCGAAACGGCTCCGGTACCCGACACGCGTGTGGTGAAGGTCGACGAAATTCTGCCGTCGTTGCCGGACGGCACCACCATGACCAACCCCGACAGGCGGGCCGCGGTGATCGAAGCCCGTCGACGCGCTGTACACGAAAGGTTCTACCGGTGAGCTTCTCTGCTGACGAACTCGAAGACGGCGCGCGCGCCGCGACAGGCCTGGACGATTTCGGATCGTCCTATTACCGCGAAGGTCTGATGCGGACCGTCGCCGCTTTGAACACCGAGGCCGAACTCAACGATCTCGGCCGGGTCATGCAGCACGCGACCATCAGCAACGCTCTGATCCAGCGGCTGAAGATTGTGGATACTACAAACAGCATCCCGAGATCGCCGACGAGGTCGTCGACGGTCCGGTTGTCGTCCTGGGTCTACCGCGGACCGGGACCACTGCGTTAGGTCAATTAGTTTCTGCGGATCCACAATTCAGGTCCTTGCGGACCTGGGAATCCCAGGCCCCGACCCCGCCGCCGGAGGCCGCGACTCAGCGCACCGATCCGCGGATCGCGCAAGCCGCCAGGGACGGCGAGAGATCTGGCTTCGCCGCATTCCGCAGCCCGCCACCGCTCCGGTGGACGTCACCACCGAAGGGGAAGTCTGATGCGTGTTCTCGTCACCGGACACCGCGGCTATATCGGCGCCGTGCTCGTTCCGTTCTTCCAGCTCGCCGGTCACGACGTCGTCGGCCTCGATGCCGGCTGGTACGAAGGCTGCGACTTCGGGTCGCCACCGATCTCCGACCCCGGTATCGCAGCCGATATCCGGGATGTGCGGGCATCGGATCTGGCCGGTTTCGACGCCGTGGTGCATCTGGCGGCGATATCGAACGACCCGATCGGCTCGCTGAATCCGCAAGCGACCTATTCCATCAATGCCGAGGGCGCGGTACATCTGGGGCGGACGGCGAAGGCGGGAGGCGTTTCCCTCCCCTTTCCTCCTCCTCCTGCTCGCTCTATGGCGCAGCGGGAAGCGCACCGGTCGCCGAGGACAGTGCTTTCCATCCGGTCACGCCGTACGGCCACAGCAAGGTCATGGCCGAGCAGGGTCTGGCCGAGCTGGCCGATGACGAATTCAGCCCGTGCTTCATGCGCAACGCAACAGCCTACGGATCCTCGCCCCGCCTGCGCGCGGACATCGTCGTGAACAACCTCACGGGTACAGCTTTCGCCCACGGCGAGGTGCGGCTGCAAAGTGACGGATCGCCGTGGCGGCCACTCGTCCACATCGAGGACATCTCCCGCGCATTTCTCGCCGCTCTGGAGGCGCCGCGAGAAGCCATTCACAATCAGGCGTTCAACGTCGGCCGGGACGAGGATGTCCTGCAGATCAGGGACATCGCATTGCAGGTTTCCGATGTACTGGATGCGCCGGTCACGTTCGCGGCGAATGCGGGCCCGGACAAGCGCGACTACCGGGTCGATTTCACGAAGATCGGTGAAGTACTGCCGGCGTATCGCCCGGCATGGACGGTGCTCGCCGGGATCCGCGAGCTCGCACACGACATGGTCCGGCACGGAATGGCCGCAGCCGATCTGGACGGACCGCGGTTCGTCCGGCTGGCCAGGATCCACGAATTGGTCGCGTCCGGCCGGTTGCGGAACGACCTGCGCCTGGCCCAGACCCCGGAGATGACATCGTGACCACGCCGTCGTGCCGCCTCTGTGGGGCGGACCTGATCCACACGTTCGTCGATCTCGGCATGTCGCCGCCGTGCGAGAGCTACCTGGCCGCCGATGAGCTCGACCAGGGCGAGACGTTCTACCCGCTGCACGTGCGGATCTGCGACGAATGCCTGCTCGTACAGCTGCCGGCGTACTCTGTCCGGCGAGGACATCTTCAGCCGACTACGCCTATTTCTCGTCCTTCTGCGACTCCTGGGTCGAGCACGCCCGCCGCTTCGTGGACAGGCCGCCGATCGGCTCGGGCTGGCGCCGGACTCCTTCGTCGTCGAGGTCGCCAGCAACGACGGCTACCTGCTGCAGCACTTCGTCGAGCGCGGATTCCGGTCGCTCGGCATCGAGCCGGCGGCCAACGTGGCCGCAGGCCGCGATCGAGAAGGGCATTCCGACCGAGGTCGCCTTCTTCGGCGCGCGAGACCGGCGAGCGGCTCGCCGCCGACACGGCAAGGCCGACCTGATCGTGGCGCAACAACGTGCTTCGCCCATGTGCCGGACATCCATCGACTTCATCGCACGGGTTGGCCGCGCTGGTCGCCGACGACGGCATGGTCACCATCGAAATTCCCGCATCTGCTGCGCCTGATCGACGACCGCCAGTACGACACCATCTACCACGAGCACTTTTCCTACCTGTCGCTGCTCACGACCGAGCGGGTGCTGGCCGCGCGCGGGCCTGACGGTCATCGACGTCGAGGAGCTGCCGACGCACGGCGGATCGCTGCGGATCTGTCGCGCACCAGCCAGCGCCGAGCCGGCGGAACCGGCCGCGCGTCGCGGCGGTGCTTGGCACGCCGAGGCAGCAGCCGGGCTGGACACTGTGGAGGGCCTACGCCGGCTTCGCCGGCACGGTCGCCGGAGTGCGAGAACGATCTCGCTCGAGTTCCTGATCGGCGCGCGCGCGGAGGCAAGACGGTCGCCGGCTACGGCGCGCCCGGCAAGGGCAACACCCTGCTCAACTACTGCGGCGTCCGGCCCGACCTCATCGCCTTCACCGTCGACCGCAACCCGTTCAAGCAGGGAAGTTCCTGCCCGGCACGCACATCCCGATCCACGCCCGCGAGCGGCTGGCGAGGCCGAGCCCGACTACTCCTGATCCTGCCGTGGAACCTGCGGGACGAGATCGCCGCACAACTGGCTACGTACGCGAATGGGGCGGCCGGCTGTGGTTCCGCTGCCGTCGCTGGAATTTTCTGATCGGCTGAACAACGGGGGGAACTCATGAAGGTCGTCCTTTTCTGCGGGGGCCTGGGCATGCGCATGCGCTCGGACGGGGAATCGGCGCCGAAGCCGATGGTGCCGATCGGCGACCGGCCCGTGCTCTGGCACATCATGCGTTATTACGCGCACTTCGGCCACACCGAATTCATCCTGTGTCTCGGGCTACGGCGCACAGGCCGTCAAGGACTATTTCCTGCAACTACCGCGAGACCCGTCGAACGACTTCGTCCTCAGCAAGGGCGGACACGACGTCGAGCTGTTCGGCTCGGACATCAGTGACTGGCGAATCACCTTCGTCGACACCGGGATGGACACCGAGATCGGCGAGCGGCTGCGGCGGGTCCGCCACTTCCTCGAGGACGACGACGTGTTCCTCGCCACTATGGCGATGTGCTCACCGACGCCCCGATGAATCGGATCGTCGCAGAGCTTCCTGGCGTCCGACGGCGCCGGATGCATGCTCGCCGTCAAACCGCAGGCCTCCTTCCACATCGTGCATCTGGATGAGACTCCGAGATCTCCAAGTGGAGGGTTTCGAATCGGCCGCCGATCTTCCACTGTGGATCAACGGTGGATTCTTCGTCCTGCGCCAGTCCATTTTCGACTATCTCGACGAGGGCGACGACCTGGTCACCCAGGGATGCGAGCGGGCTGCCCGCGACGGGCGGATGCGCGCCGTGCCCTACCGCGGATTCTGGGCGCCGATGGACACGCTCAAGGAACGCAACTTCCTGGAGGGCCTGCACCGCTCGGGGACGAGCCCGTGGGCCGTATGGCGGGACGAGCCGGCACGACCGGCGCACTCGGATGTCGATCTGGTCGTTCAGGCGATCGGAATGCCGTGATCGGCCTCCGGCCCGCGGCTTCCGAACAGCTGCAGGTCCTCTGCCTGGGTGCACACCCGGACGACATCGAGATCGGCTGTGGTGCAACGCTTCTGGGACTCAGCGCACGGCCCGGCACCGATATTCATCACGTCGTTCTCACCGGCTCGCGGGAACGGCAGGGTGAGGCACGCGATGCCGCGGCGGCGTTCGCACCTGGCTCGACCGTGCAACTGTTCGACCTTCCGGACGGGCACCTTCCGGCGCATTGGAGCACCGTCAAGGACACGCTGGAATCGGTCGCCACTACAGTCCGTCCGGATCTCATCTTCGCGCCACAGGCCGGTGATTCCCACCAGGATCACCGGCTTCTGGCCGAGCTGGTGGGCACCGTGTGGCGGGATGCGCTCGTCCTCGGATACGAGATCCCGAAATGGGACGGCGACCTCGGCCCGGCCACGCATTACGTACCGGCGACACCGGAAATCGCGCTACGGAAAGTGGAGCTGCTCACCAAGAGCTATCCCTCGCAGGTCGCACGCGACTGGTGGGACGACGAGACATTTCTCGGTCTCATGCGCCTTCGCGGCATCGAGTGCCGGAGCCGTTATGCCGAGGGATTTCTCGTCAACAAAGCAACGCTCACGTTCTGAATCCGCTCAGGTAACGCGCCGTCGGCAACGGTACGAAGACATCCGGTGACCAACTGCCGCGGCGGGAATCGCCGGCCAGCTGGGCGACACCACATAGCGATATCCCAGGTCAGGACCAGGATCTCCTGTGGCCGGCGTTCG